>NZ_JBITTC010000006.1:0-426903 GCF_044541565.1 Streptomyces sp. NPDC085596
ACGCCCGGTTACATATCGAACCCGGAAGCTAAGCCTCACAGCGCCGATGGTACTGCAGGGGGGACCCTGTGGGAGAGTAGGACGCCGCCGAACAATCTTTGGAGGACCCCTGGTCCCAGCGTTCAGCTGGGACCAGGGGTCCTTTTGTTTTTACAATGCTTGTAGTACCCGAAGACAGGAGTCACCCGATGTCCACCAACTCTCCCGACGACCGACCGGAGCGCGATCAGCGGCGACGGGACAGTGGTGACCGCGGTGATCGTGGCGGCTACCGCGGTGGCCCGCCCCGGTCCAACGATCGTGGTGACGACCGCCGTGGTGGTGACCGTCCCTCCTTCCGCCGTGACGACCGAGGTGGCGACCGTGGTGGCGACCGCGGTGACCGTGGCGGCTTCCGCCGCGACGACCGCTCCGGCGACCGCCCCTCCTTCCGTCGCGACGACGACCGCCGTGGCGATGACCGCGGTGGCGCCCGCCGTGACGACAGCCGTGGTGGCGACCGTGGCGGCTTCCGTCGCGACGACCGCTCCGGTAACCGTCCGCCCTTCCGTCGTGATGACAGCCGTGGTGGAGACCGTCCCTCGTTCCGTCGTGACGACAGCCGTGGCGACTTCCGCCGTGACGACAGTCGTGGTGGCGACCGTGGTGGGTTCCGTCGTGACGACCGCTCCGGCGACCGGCCGGCCCCCCGTCGTGATGACAGCCGTGGCGGTGACCGTCCGGCCTTCCGTCGTGACGACAGCCGTGGTGGAGACCGTCCCTCGTTCCGTCGTGACGACAGCCGTGGCGACTTCCGCCGCGACGACCGTCGTGGCGACGACCGTGGCGGCTTCCGGGGCCGTGACGACAACCGTGGTGGCGACCGTGGCGGCTTCCGCCGCGACGACCGCTCCGGCGACCGTCCCCCCTTCCGTCGCGACGACAGCCGTGGCGGCGACCGTCCGCCCTTCCGTCGTGACGACAGCCGTGGCGGTGACCGTCCGCCCTTCCGTCGTGACGACAGCCGTGGCGGTGACCGTCCGCCCTTCCGTCGTGACGACAGCCGTGGTGGTGACCGTCCCTCGTTCCGTCGTGACGACAGCCGTGGCGGCGACCGCCGCGACGACCGTCGTGGCGACGACCGTGGCGGCTTCCGGGGCCGTGACGACAACCGTGGTGGCGACCGTGGCGGCTTCCGTCGCGACGACCGCTCCGGCGACCGTCCCCCCTTCCGTCGCGACGACAGCCGTGGTGGTGACCGTCCCTCGTTCCGTCGTGACGACAGCCGTGGCGGCGACCGCCCGGCCTTCCGCCGTGACGAGCGTTCCGGTGACCGTCCGGCCTTCCGCCGTGACGACAGCCGTGGCGACTTCCGCCGCGACGACCGTCGTGATGACCGCCGTGGCGACGACCGTGGCGGGTTCCGCCGCGACGACCGCTCCGGCGACCGTCCCCCCTTCCGTCGCGACGACAGCCGTGGCGGCGACCGCCCGGCCTTCCGTCGTGACGACAGCCGCGGCGGCGACCGTCCCTCCTTCCGTCGCGACGACCGGGGCGACCGGGGCGACCGTGGCGCGCGGCCGGGTGAGCGTGGCGGGTTCCGTGGCCGGGACGACCGGCGCGGTGACGACCGGCGCGAAGGTGGCCGGTTCCGCGACGAGCGTGACCGTGACCGCGAGCCGATCAAGCGGCTGCCGATCCCCGAGGACGTCACTGGCGACGAGGTCGACAAGGACGTCCGCCAGGAGCTGCAGAGCCTCCCGAAGACGCTCGCGGAGGACGTCGCCAGGAACCTGGTGATGGTCGCGCGGCTCATCGACGAGGACCCTGAGGGTGCCTACGGCTACTCCAGGGTGGCCCTGCGTCTGGCGTCCCGTGTGGCCGCTGTCCGTGAGGCCGCCGGCTTCGCGGCGTACGCCACCCAGAAGTACAGCGAGGCGCTGGCCGAGTTCCGTGCCGCGCGTCGGATGACCGGCAACACCGAGCTGTGGCCCGTGATGGCCGACTGCGAGCGTGGGCTCGGGCGTCCGGAGAAGACGCTGGACATGGCCGGTGCCCCCGAGGTGCAGAAGCTGGACAAGGCCGGCCAGGTCGAGATGCGGCTCGTCGCGGCCGGTGCCCGGCGTGACATGGACCAGCTGGACGCGGCCATCGTGACGCTCCAGAGCGCGGAGCTGGCCTCCAACTCCATCCAGCCCTGGACCGCCCGCCTGCGCTACGCCTACGCGGACGCCCTGCTGGCCGCCGGCCGGGAGAGCGAGGCGCGGGAGTGGTTCGGCAAGGCCGTCGAGGCCGACCGGGACGGCAGCACGGACGCCTCCGACCGGCTCGCCGAGCTGGACGGTGTCGAGTTCGTCGACGCGATGGACGAGGACGACGCCGAGACCGAGACCGTGGTGACGGTCGTGGTCGACGAGGACACGACGACCGACGACGAGTCCGAGGCCGACGAGGCCGACGAGCCTGAGGTCGACGAGTCCGAGGCCGATGAGCCCGAGGCCGCCGAGCCCAAGGTCGTCGAGATCAAGGTCGTCGAGATCAAGGACACTACCGAGCGGAACACCGAGGACTGATCCTCGGCTCCTCGGCGCATGGAAAGCACATGAAAGAAGGGCGGGACCCCAGTGGTCCCGCCCTTTTTTCATGCCCGGAGCCGGCAGGAGCCCGCCTCAGATGTCCACCACCCGCAGCACCAGCCCCGACGCCGGCTTCGGCCCGAAGGACGTCGACTTGCGGGGCATCGTCACGCCCTGGCGGGCCAGCTCGCGTACGACCTCCTCGCGTACCGGGTGCAGGAGCACGGCCGTGCCGCCGCCGCGTTCCGCCTTGCTGACCGTGGCCGCCGTGTCGTGGATGTACGCGATGTGCGCGGGGGAGTCCTCGGGGATGTGCCACACGTGGTCGAGGAGCGCGGTGTGCAGGACCGTCGCGTCCAGGGAACGCCAGGCGGCCGGATGTCCGGCCGGGACCGCGCGGGCCAGCAGGGCCGGGTCCGGGCGGTCCAGCAGGTGGAAGGCGCCGTCGCCCGCCAGCAGGAAGGCGTTGCCCTCGGCGGCCGCTTCGGCGAGCTCCGCCAGCGCCTCGGGCAGCGGTACCGCGAGACGCCGTACCCGGAACAGGTCGCCCACGGCGGCGAGGGCGTCCGCCACCGGCAGGCCGTGCAGCAGGCGGTGGATGGCGCGGACACGGAGCGGATAGCGGGCGGTGTCGACCAGCAGGACCAGTCCCAGGTCCCACGGGCCGGGGGAGGGCTGCTCCGCGCGCAGCAGGCGGTAGGTGGCCCAGCGGTGGTGGCCGTCGGCGATGAGGGCCTGGTGGTGGGCGAGATCCGCCCGTACGAGGGCCAGCTCGGCCGGGTCGGTGAGGCCCCAGAGCCGGTGCCGTACGCCGTCCTCGGTGGTCGTCGTCAGCAGGGGCGGGAGTTTCGCCGTGCGCTCGACGGCCTCGGAGGTGGCGCCGTCGCCGCGGTAGGTCAGCAGCAGGGGTTCCAGGTTGGCGCGGGTGGCGCGCATCAGGCCGGCGCGGTCGGCGACCACCGGCGTCATCACGTCCTCGTGGGGGAGGACGACGCCCTCCTCCGGCTCCGAGACGCGCAGGGCACCGATGACACCGCGCTGGACCAGACCGTCCACGTCCAGCTGCTCGTACACGTACAGGGCGGGGGCCGGGTCGGGGGCGAGGATGCCCTCGGCGAGCCAGCGGCGCAGGGTGTCGGCGGCCTGTTCGTTGCGGATGTCGGGCGTGTCGGCCTGCGGGAGGATCAGCCGGACGATGTTGTACGGGTCGGCGTCCTGGAGGTGGTGCAGGCCGTCCGGGCGTACGACCACGTCGTACGGCGGGGAGGTGACGGAGGCCAGGCTGCCGACCCGTTCGGGGTCGTAACGAAGGCCGCGGAACGGGGTGAGTTCCAGACCTCGGGGCGCCATTGCTTCCGAGTGACCTGCGATGTTCATCCCGGCATCGTACGTGTGCGGGCGGGGTGCGGGATGATCGGGGGAAAGAGCGTCGAACGAGGAGCGATACGGATGAGCCGGAGCGTCAGGACGAGCCCCGAGGGCAGTGAGCGGCCCCTGCACGAGGCGTACGACACGGCGCTGCTCGACCTGGACGGGGTGGTGTACGCGGGTGGCGAGGCCATCGCGCACGCCGTGGACTCGCTGGCCGACGCCCGCGCCGAGGGCATGCACCTCGCGTATGTCACCAACAACGCGCTGCGCACCCCGGACACCGTGGCCGGGCACCTGACCGAGCTGGGCATACCGACCGGCGCCGACGACGTGATCACCTCCGCGCAGGCGGTGGCCCGGCTGATCAGCGAGCAGGTGCCGGCCGGGGCGCGGGTGCTGGTGATCGGCGGCGAGGGGCTGCGGGTGGCGCTGCGCGAGCGCGGGCTGACCCCGGTGGAGTCGGCCGACGACGACCCGGCCGCCGTCGTGCAGGGGTACGGCGGGCCCGACCTGGCGTGGGGGCGGTTCGCGGAGGCGTCGTACGCGGTGGCGCGCGGGGTGCCGTGGTTCGCGTCCAACACCGACCTGACCATTCCGAGCGGGCGGGGCATCGCACCGGGCAACGGCGCGGCCGTGGAGGTCGTACGGATCGCCACCGGTGCCGAGCCGCAGGTGGCGGGCAAGCCGCTGCCCCCGATGCACAAGGAGACCATCCTGCGCACCGGCGCCGAGCGGCCGCTGGTGGTCGGGGACCGGCTGGACACCGACATCGAGGGCGCCTACAACGGCGAGGTCGACTCGCTGCTGGTGCTGACCGGTGTCACCGACGGCGCCCAGCTGCTCGCCGCGCCGCCGCAGCACCGGCCGACCTATGTCGACGCCGACCTGCGCGGCCTGCTCACCGGGCAGCCGGAGGTGGCCGAGGAGGGTGACGGTTTCCGCTGCGGGGGCTGGACCGCCACGGCAGGCTCCGAGCAGCTGGAGCTGTCGGGCGAGGGGTCCGCGCTGGACGGGCTGCGGGCCCTGTGCGCGGCGGCCTGGACGGCGGCCGGTGACGGCTCCTGCGCGCTGGACGCGGAAAAGGCGCTGGCCAGGCTGGGTCTCTGAGGTCTCGCACGCATCGGCGGGATCGAGATCAAATAGGAGGATAGGCTAACCTAACCGCGTGTTGGTCGAGAGTCCTCCGGAACAGCGCGCGGAAACCGCCCCCGCGCCCCCGAAGCGACGGCTGGTGCGTGCCCTCGGGCTGCTCCTGGCCGTCGTGCTCCTGGCGTTCGTCGCCATGGCGAGTATCGGCGTCGGCGCCAAATCGCTGGCGCCGGACCTGATCTGGCACGGGTTGTTCCACGACAGCGGCACCTACGCCGACATCGTCGTGCGGGACCGGATCTCCCGGACCGTCCTCGGTCTGCTGGCCGGGGCCGCGTTCGGGCTGTCCGGCTCGGTGCTCCAGGCGCTCACCCGCAACCCGCTGGCCGACCCCGGTCTGCTCGGCATCAACGCGGGCGCCTCCGCCGCCGTCGTCACCGCCATCACCTTCTTCGGCGTGACCTCGCTGAGCGGCTATGTGTGGTTCGCGTTCGCCGGTGCGGCCGCCGTGGGCGCGCTGGTCTGGTTCCTCGGCGGCAGCCGGGGCGCCACCCCGGTACGCCTCGCGCTGGCCGGCACCGCGATCGCCGCCGCGCTGTACGGCTACCTCCAGGCCGTGATGATCCTGGACGACGAGGCGCTGTCCCGGATGCGCTTCTGGACGGTCGGCTCGCTGGACTCCGCGAACGACCGGACCATCGTCCAGGTGCTGCCGTTCCTGGTGGCCGGCATGGTCCTCTCGCTCGCCCTGGCCCGGCCGCTGAACGCCATGGAGATGGGCGACGACACCGCCCGCGCGCTCGGCGCCCACCTGGGCCGCACCCGCGCGCTGGCCATGCTCGCCGCGACCGTGCTGTGCGGCGCCGCGACCGCCGCCTGCGGCCCGATCATGTTCGTCGGTCTGATGGTGCCGCACGTGGTGCGCTCTTTCACCGGGCCCGACCTGCGCTGGATTCTGCCGTACGCCGCCGTGCTGTCGCCCGTGCTGCTGCTCGGCGCCGACATCATCGGCCGGCTCGTCGCCCGGCCCGCCGAGATCCAGGTCGGCATCATCACCGCGCTCATCGGCGGCCCGGTCTTCATCTTTCTCGTACGACGGCGGAGGACGGCCCAGCTGTGAAGACACTCTCCCGGAGCCGTGCGGTACGCACCCCCGGCGGGCTCTCGCTGCGCCTGGACCTCCGTTCCCTCATCGTCGTCGTCCTCCTGCTTCTCGCCGTGCTCGCCGCGGGCGTGGCGCTGATCGGCACCGGCGACGCCCACATACCCGCGACCGACGTGCTGCGGACCCTCGTCGGCGACGGCAACCCGTACCAGGACTTCATCGTCAACGAGCTGCGGCTGCCCCGGCTGCTGGTCGGGCTGCTGGTCGGCGCGTCGCTGGGGCTCGGCGGGGCGCTGTTCCAGTCGATCTCGCGCAACCCGCTCGGCAGCCCCGATGTGCTCGGCCTCTCCCAGGGCTCGACCGCGGGCGCCCTGGTGATGATCGTGCTGTTCTCCGGCAGCGCCACCGCCGTGACCGTCGGCGCGCTCGTCGGCGGCCTGGTCACCGGCATCGGCATCTACCTGCTCGCCTGGAAGCAGGGCGTGCACGGATACCGGCTGGTCCTGGTCGGCATCGGCGTCTCCGCCGTCCTCACCGCCGTCAACGGCTACCTGATCACCAAGGCCGACATGGTCGACGCCGCCCGCGCGGTGGTGTGGATGACCGGTTCCCTCAGCGGCCGGGACTGGACCCAGGTCTGGCCCCTGCTGATCCTGTGCGCGGTCCTCGTCCCGCTGGTCCTCGTCAACGGGCGGGGCCTCAGGATGCTGGAGATGGGCGACGACGTGGCCCACGCCCTCGGGGTGCGGGTGCACCGGGTGCGGCTGGTGCTGATGGTGTGCGCCGTACTGCTCACCGCCGCCGCCACCGCCGCCGCGGGCCCCGTCGGCTTCGTCGCCCTCACCGCGCCGCAGCTCGCCCGCCGCCTGACCCGCTCGCCGGGACCCAACCTCGTGCCGTCCCTGTGCATGGGCGCCGCCCTGCTGGTCACCGCCGACTGGATCTGCCAGCGCGTCTTCGGCGCCGACCAGCTGCCCGTCGGCGTGGTCACCGGCGTCGTCGGCGGCGCCTACCTGCTGTGGCTGCTGGTCAGCGAGCGCCGGGCGGGGCGGGTATGAGCGCCGAAGCCAGCGGACTGAAGTCGAACACCTCTAGGAGCACCAGCACCGTGAACCGCCTGTCCGCCGAGAACGTCACCCTCGCCTACGAACAGCGCGTCATCGCCGAACGGCTGTCGGTGGAGATACCCGACAACTCCTTCACCGTCATCGTCGGCCCCAACGCCTGCGGCAAGTCCACCCTGCTGCGGGCGCTGTCCCGGATGCTGAAGCCGGCCGAGGGCCAGGTGCTGCTCGACGGACAGGCCATCCAGTCGCTGCCCGCCAAGAAGGTCGCCCGCACTCTCGGTCTGCTCCCGCAGTCCTCCATCGCGCCCGACGGCATCACCGTGGCCGACCTGGTCGGCCGGGGCCGCTACCCGCACCAGGGGCTGCTGCGCCAGTGGTCGGCCGAGGACGAGCGGGTCGTGAACGAGTCCATGGCCCAGACCGGCGTCACCGAACTCGCCGAGCGGTACGTGGACGAACTGTCCGGCGGCCAGCGCCAGCGCGTCTGGATCGCCATGGCCCTCGCCCAGCAGACCCCGCTGCTGCTCCTGGACGAGCCGACCACCTACCTCGACATCCAGCACCAGATCGACGTCCTCGACCTGTGCGCCGAGCTGCACGAGACCCAGGGCCGCACCCTCGTCGCCGTCCTGCACGACCTCAACCACGCCGCGCGCTACGCCACCCACCTCATCGCCCTGCGCGACGGCGAGGTCATCGCCGAGGGCGCGCCGACGGAGATCGTCACCGCCGACCTGGTCGAGCGGGTCTTCGGGCTGCGCTGCCAGGTCATCGACGACCCCGAGACCGGGACCCCGCTGGTCGTACCCGCCGCCCGCAAGGCGCGGACGGCGAAGGTCACAGCAGCTTCCTGAGCCGGAACAGATCCATCAGGGCCGCCTCCAGCCGGATGCGGCCCGAGCCCCAGGCGGTGGCGAAGTTCAGCTCGCCGTCCACCAGGGCCACCAGGTCGTCCCCGGCCAGGGCCAGCCGGATCTGGGCCCGCTCCCTGGGCGGGCCCGGCAGGGTCTCGGCCACCTCGATCCGGCCGCCTCTCATGCGCCCGGCGAAGGTGACGTCCAGGTCGGTGACATGGCAGCTCACCGAGCGGTCCAGCGCGGCGGCCGCGCCGACGTCGCCCTCGGCGCCGCTCATGCTGTCCGAAAGCTTCTCCAGTGCCGTACGGCACTCCTCGATCGTGGCCATCGCGCACGACGGTACCCCAGCGGTTCGCGGTAGCGTCTGGGCATGAGCGAGTCCGCGCCCGAGTCCGCGTCCCAGGCCGAGGCCGTCAGCCCCGACGCCCCGGCGCCCCTGGCCGTCCCCCGCACCCCCACCGGGGACGCCGGGGTCGACGCCCGCCTGGCCCGGCTGGCCGACGCCGACCACCTGCCCACCGACGGACACCTCGGCGTGTACGAGGATGTACACCGGGGGCTGCGCGACGCGCTCGACGCGCTCGACACCCGCCCGGACCATCCGGCACCCGCCCCCCGGTGAGGCCCAGGGCCGCACCGCCCGTACCAAGAGCACGAAGCACTGAGCAGGAGCTGAACCGAACGTGGCAGGAGTCGCACGCCGCCGTCTGGACGCGGAACTGGTCCGCCGTAAGCTGGCGCGCTCGCGCGAGCACGCCAGCCAGCTGATCGCCGCCGGACGGGTCACCGTCGGCAAGACCGTGGCGACCAAGCCGGCCACCCAGGTGGAGACCGCCGCCGCGATCGTGGTCCTGAAGGACGACACCGAGCCCGACTACGTCTCCCGCGGCGGCCACAAGCTCGCCGGCGCCCTCGCCGCGTTCGTCCCCGAGGGCCTGGTGGTCGAGGGGCGGCGCGCCCTGGACGCGGGCGCCTCCACCGGCGGCTTCACCGACGTCCTGCTGCGCGCGGGCGCCGCCCAGGTCGTCGCCGTGGACGTCGGATACGGACAACTCGCCTGGTCTCTCCGGAACGATGAACGGGTCACCGTCAAGGACCGTACGAACGTACGCGAGTTGACGCTCGAGGGGATCGACGGGAAACCGGTGGACCTGGTGGTGGGGGATCTGTCCTTCATCCCGCTGGGTCTGGTGCTGCCCGCCCTCAAGCGGTGCGTGACGCCGGACGCCGATCTGGTGATGATGGTCAAACCGCAGTTCGAGGTGGGTAAGGAACGGCTGGGCAGTGGGGGTGTCGTACGGAGTCCGCAGCTGCGGGCGGACGCCGTGCGCGGGGTGGCCGGTAAGGCGTGGGAGCTGGGTCTCGGGGTGCGAGGAGTCACCGCGAGTCCGCTGCCGGGCCCGTCCGGCAACGTCGAGTACTTTCTCTGGCTGCGTGCCGGAGCCCCCGAGATCGACCCGGCCGACATCGATCGTGCAGTGGCGGAGGGGCCGCGTTGACACAGAACCGAGCGCGTACTGTTTTCCTGCTCGCCCACACCGGGCGTCCCGCGGCGATCCGCAGCGCGGAACTCGTGGTCAAGGGACTGCTGAGGTCCGGCATCGGGGTGCGGGTGCTGGAGGAGGAGGCGCGCGATCTGCCGCTGCCGGGGGAGCCAGGAGGGGTAGTACTCGTCAAGGAGGCGACACCGCAGTCACTCGACGGCTGCGAACTGCTCATCGTCCTCGGCGGTGACGGCACCCTGCTGCGCGGCGCCGAGTTCGCCCGCGCCTCCGGGGTGCCGATGCTCGGCGTCAACCTCGGCAGCGTCGGCTTCCTCGCCGAGGCCGAGCGGGACGACCTGGACCGGGTCGTCGACCGGGTGGTGGCCCGCTCCTACGAGGTCGAGGAGCGCATGACCATCGACGTGGTCGTGCACCGCAACGGCGACATCGTGCACACCGACTGGGCGCTGAACGAGGCGGCCGTGCAGAAGGTGTCCGCCGAGAAGATGCTCGAAGTGGTGCTGGAGATCGACGGCCGGCCGGTCACCGCGTTCGGCTGCGACGGCATCGTGCTCTCCACACCCACCGGCTCCACCGCCTACGCGTTCTCCGCCGGGGGACCGGTGGTGTGGCCCGAGGTGGAGGCGCTGCTCATGGTGCCGATCAGCGCGCACGCCCTGTTCGCCAAGCCGCTGGTCACCTCCCCCGACTCGGTCCTCGCGGTCGAGGTGCTCCCGCACGTCCCGTCGGGCGTGCTGTGGTGCGACGGCCGCCGCACCATCGAGCTGCCGCCCGGCGCGCGGGTCGAGGTCCGGCGCGGCGCGGTGCCTGTCCGCCTCGCCCGGCTGCACCACGCCTCCTTCACCGACCGGCTGGTGGCGAAGTTCGCCCTGCCCACCACCGGCTGGCGCGGAGCCCGGCAGGACCACTCCGCGGAGTGACAGGGGCGGCCCGTGTGCGCCGCGCGCCCCGGACCTCGTAAGGTCTGTTCCGTGTTGGAGGAGATGCGGATACGGTCGCTCGGGGTCATCGACGACGCCGTGGTCGAGCTGTCGCCGGGGTTCACCGCGGTCACCGGTGAGACCGGCGCGGGCAAGACCATGGTGGTCACCAGCCTCGGGCTGCTGCTCGGCGGGCGCGCCGACCCGGCGCTCGTGCGGATCGGCGCGGGCAAGGCGGTGGTGGAGGGGCGGATCGCCCTGGCCGCCGGCTCCCCCGCCGTCGTACGCGCCGAGGAGGCCGGGGCCGAGCTGGACGACGGCGCCCTGCTGATCAGCCGTACCGTCTCCGCCGAGGGCCGCTCCCGCGCGCATCTCGGCGGGCGCAGCGTGCCCGTGGGGCTGCTCGCCGAGCTGGCCGACGAACTGGTGGCCGTGCACGGCCAGACCGACCAGCAGGGCCTGCTGAAGCTGTCCCGGCAGCGGCAGGCCCTGGACCGGTACGCGGGCGAGGCCGTCGCCGGGCCGCTGGCCGTGTACACCGAGGCGTACCGGCGGCTGCGGGCCGTCGTCGTCGAGCTGGACGAGATCGTCACCCGGGCCCGCGAGCGCGCCCAGGAAGCCGACCTGCTGCGCTACGGCCTGGACGAGATCGCCGCCGTCGAGCCGCGCGCCGGGGAGGACACCGAACTCGCCGAGGAGGCGGACCGGCTCGGGCACGCCGAGGCGCTGGCCGCCGCGGCCGCCGCCGCGCACGCCGCCCTCGCGGGCAACCCCGAGGACCCGGAGGGCATCGACGCGGCCACCCTGGTCGCGGGCGCCCACCGGGCACTGGAGGCGGTCCGCGCCCACGACCCGGCGCTGGCCGCGCTCACCGACCGGATCGGGGAGATCGGCATCCTCCTCGGGGACGTAGCCGGTGAGCTGGCGGGATACGCCGACGACCTGGACGCCGACCCGCTGCGGCTGGCCGCCGTGGAGGAGCGCCGGGCCGCCCTGACCGCGCTGACCCGCAAGTACGGCGAGGACATCGGCGCCGTGCTGGCCTGGGGCGAGCAGGGCGCCGCCCGGCTGACCGAGCTGGACGGCGACGACGAGCGGATCGGCGAACTCACCGCCGAGCGCGACGCCCTGGGCGTCGAACTGGGCGCGCTCGCCGAGGCGTTGACGAAGGCCCGTACGGAGGCCGCCGAGCGGTTCGCCGCCGCCGTCACCGCCGAACTTGCTTCCCTGGCGATGCCGCACGCCCGCGTCTCCTTCGACATCCGGCAGACCGAGGACCCCGACGGCGTCGAGGCCGGCGGCCGCAGGGTCGCCTACGGGCCCACCGGCGTGGACGAGGTCGAGCTGCTGCTCGCCCCGCACCCCGGCGCCCCGCCCCGGCCCATCGCCAAGGGCGCCTCCGGCGGTGAGCTGTCCCGCGTGATGCTCGCCGTGGAGGTGGTGTTCGCGGGCACCGACCCCGTGCCGACGTACCTCTTCGACGAGGTCGACGCCGGGGTCGGCGGCAAGGCGGCCGTGGAGATCGGGCGGCGCCTGGCGAAGCTCGCCCGCACCGCCCAGGTCGTCGTGGTCACCCACCTGCCGCAGGTCGCCGCGTTCGCCGACCGGCAGCTGCTGGTGGAGAAGACCAACGACGGCTCGGTCACCCGGTCCGGGGTGAAGGTCCTGGAGGGTGAGGACCGCGTCCGCGAGCTGTCCCGGATGCTGGCCGGCCAGGAGGACTCCGAGGCGGCCCGCGCCCACGCGGAGGAACTCCTCGCCACGGCCCGCGCGGAGGACCAGACCACCCGTCACTAGGCTGGGCGGATGACGATACGCACCGGCCGCGCCGCCGCCCTGCTCACCTCCGCCCTGCTCACCCGGGGGCTGACGGCGGCGCTCCGGGACCGCGCGCCGGGCGGCCGGGCCCGCTGGGAGCGGAAGAACCACGCCGGGCGCACCGTCGAGCTGTACGCCGGGCCCGCGAGCGCCGCCGCCACCGCGCTCGCCGCCGCCCGGGTCCACCCGGCGGCCGGGCTCGCCGTACTCGCCGCCGGGGCCTGCGGGGCGTACGACGACATCGCCGGTGCCGACGACCCCCGCCGGGGCTTCCGCGCCCACCTCGGCGCCCTGCGTACGGGCGAAGTCACCTCCGGCGCGGTCAAGTTGCTCGGCATCTCCGCCGCCGCGCTGGCCGCCGGGACCCTGCTGAAGGAGCGGCCGCTCGACCGGCTGCTCGCGGGCGTCGTCATCGCGGGCGCCGCGCACACCGCCAACCTGCTCGACGTACGCCCCGGCCGCGCGGCGGGCGCCGTGCTCGCGCTCGCGCTGCCCGGCCTCGCCCGGAGCGGACCGGGCGGCGCGCTGGCCGCCGTCGCGGCGGGCGGGGCCGCAGCCGTGCTCCCGGAGGACCTGGGGGAGCGGGCCATGCTCGGCGACACCGGAGCGCACGCCCTGGGCGCGGCGCTCGGCACCGCCGTCGCGCTGGCCAACCGGCGCGCGGGCCTCCTCGTCCACGCCGCCGCCGTGGTCGCCGCCACCGTGTGCGGGGACCGGGTCACCGCCTGGGCGCGGGCCCTGTGAGCCGCTGACCTCGCGGTACGCGCCCGGCGCGGCTCCGCCGGGCCGACGGCCGCTCTCACTCGTACGGGTGAGATGCGCCGGCGCATTGCCACCGCGCGCGGCCTCCCGGGTCCGCCGGTATTTCCCGGAACAGCCGTACGTACTGGCATGCTTGACGGTGTGCCGCCTCCGGGCGGCGGCCCCGCGCGGCCCGCCGTACCCCGCTTCCGCCGTTTCGCCGTTCGCTACCTTCTGTACGTCCCCCAGTCCCTCATGCCCCGCCCCTCCCCGCCCCGAATCAGGAGCCCCGGCCTTCGTGAGCCCCGTGAGCAGCAACGCCCCGCACGGCCGGTCCTCGCTGCGCACCGTGCAGGTGCTCGGCGGCGGCAACGCCGGGAGCAGCGCCCATGTGCGCTCACTGGCCGAGGGACTGGTCGCGCGGGGCGTGCGGGTCACCGTGTGCGCCCCGGTGGAGGCCGACCACGCCTACGACTTCCGGGGCACCGGCGCCGACCATGTGTCCGTGCCCCGCAGCAGCGACCCGGCGGCCGTGGGCCGGCTCCGGGCGGCCTGCGCGGACGCCGACCTGGTGCACGCGCACGGGCTGCACGCCTCCTTCCGCGCCGCGCTGGCCCTCGGCGGACGCACCACCCCGCTGGTCGTCACCTGGCACGACCGGGCGCACGCCGAGGGCGCGCGGGCGCGTCTGCTGCGGCTGCTGGAGCGGCGCGTGGCGCGGACGGCCGCCGTGGTCCTCGGCACCAGTTCCGCCCTGGTCGACCGGGCCCGCCGCACCGGCGCGCGCGACGCCCGGCTCGGCGCGATGGCCCTGCCCGGCCGCCCCCGGCCCGCCGCGTCGGAGGACCCGGACCGGCCCTCGGCCAAGCTCCGCGCCGAACTCGGCGCCACCGACCGCCCGTTGCTCCTCACCGTCGGCTCCCTCGACCGGCACCGCGGCTACGACGTCCTGCTGGACGCCGCCCGCGTCTGGCGCGGCCTCGACCCGCAGCCGCTGACCCTGATCGCGGGCGAGGGCCCCCTCCGCCCCGAGCTGCAACAACGCATCACGGACGAGGAGTTGCCCGTCCGGCTGCTCGGCGTGCGCGACGACGTCCCCGACCTGCTCGCGGCCGCCGACCTCGCCCTGCTCACCAGCCGCTGGGAGTCCCGCCCCCTCCTCGCCCAGGAGGCCCTGCACGCCCGCGTCCCCCTGATCGCCACCGCGGTCGGCGGCATCCCGGACCTGGTCGGCGACGCCGCCGAACTCGTCCCCTACGGCGACCCCCGCGCCCTCGCCGACACCGTCACCCGCCTCCTCGCCGATCCCGAACGCCGCGAACAGCTCACCGAGCGCGGCACCCGACAGGCGGCCGGCTGGCCGACCGAGGACGAGACGATCGCCCAAGTCCTGAGCATCTACGATGAGTTGACCCAGCCGCTGGCGCTGCTCTAGTCGCCTCAGGTGCTCTAGTCGACGTGCCGCCGGGCGCGCAATGCCAGGCTCAATGCCAGTACCGTCTGCGGGTCGTCGAGGTCGGTGTTCAGCAACTCGCCTATGCGGGCCAGGCGGTTGTAGAGGGTCTGGCGGTTGAGGTGGAGTTCGCGGGCGGTCTCCGCCTTGCGGCCCGCGTGGGCGAGGTAGGTTTCCAGGGTGGGGAGCAGCGGCGGCTTGGCGCGGCGGTCGTGTGCGCGCAGCGGGCCGAGCGCCCGGTCCACGAACGCCGCCAGGTCCGGGTGGTCGCGCAGCCGCCACAGCAGCAGGTCGGTGTCGAGGCGGCGGGCGTCGTACCAGGGCTGGTCGGTCAGGCCCTGCGCGGCCGTCGCCGTCTCCGCCGCGTGCCGCAGCCCCGCCGAGGCCGCCGCCCAGCCGCCCGCAAGCCCCACCACCACGACCGGCGGCCGGGCACCCGGCCGGACCATCCCGGCCCGCTCCGCGCCCGCCCGCAGCGCAGCCGCCACCCGGTTCGCGACCGGAGCCCTGTCGCCCGCCGAGCGCAGCCCCACCAGCACCGGCACCCGGCCCTCCACCGGCCGTACCCCTAGCAGCACCGGCACCCCCACCGACGCCAGTTCCTCCCCGACCGCCCGCGCCAGCACCGCCCAGCCCCCCGCCGGGGACAGCGCGTCCCCCACCCGCATCACCACCGGCAGCAGCGGACCGTCACCCGGCCGGAACCCCAGCACACGGGCCTGCGCCGGAGCGTCCCCGGCCCGCACCCGGCCCTCGGCGAGATCGGTCAGGAAGTCGCCCCGGCCACGTGCTGCCAGCTCCTCCTCCTGCCGGGCCTGCATCAGCACCACCGCCACGGTCCCCGCCGCCCGCTCGGCCGCGATCCGGTGCACCGGAGCCAGCGGCGCCCCGACCGGCAGCAGCACCAGCCGCGCCCGCACCCCGCCCGCCCCGGCCCCGCCGCCCGGCACATCCACCAGCAGCGCACCCGACGGCGGCGGCTCCGCCCGGTGCTGACCGCGCAGCCCCTCCCACACCTGCAAGGGGTCCGTCCCCTCGGGGCCCGGCCCGGCCGCGTACAGCAGGCGGCCGTCCGCCGTCTCCAGGAACACCGGGTTGGCGCAGAAGTCCGCGAGGATGGAGAGCAGTTGCGGCACCCCGCCCCCGCCGAGCAGCGCCTCCGTACAGCGCCGGTGCACGTCCTCCGCCCGCTGGAGCAGCGCGTAGTGACCGTTGACGATCTCGGTGTGGATCTCCTCGGTGACCGTCACGAACGGCACCTCGCGGTGCAGTTGGACCAGCGGCAGCCCCGTCGCCCGCGCGGTGTCCACCAGGGCGGCCGGCAGCCGGGTGAAGCGCTGGCCCAGCTCCACCACCAGCGCGGCGATGTCCCGCTCGGCCAGCGTTCGCACGAACGCCCGCTGCTCGGCCGGGCGCGTGCCCAGTCCGTACCCGGTGGTCAGCAGCAGTTCGCCGCCCTTGAGGAGCGAGGCGATGTGCGGGACCTCGCCCGCGTGCACCCAGCGCACGACCCGCTCCAGCCGGTCCTCGCCCGCCAGGACCTCCGGGAGTCCCCCGCGCAGCCCGGGCAGCTCCAGCGCCCGCCGCACGGTGATCCCGCCGCCCTCTGTCCCGGTGCCCATGGCCCGGACGCTACCCGCCTGACCTCGTACGGAACAGTCACAGCCCCCGCTACAGCGGCCGGATGTTGTGGTTGAAGCGGAAGACGTTGTCGGGGTCGTAGGCCCGCTTCACCTTCTCCAGCCGGAGCATGTTGCCCACGCCCAGGCCCGCGCCGACCCGCTCGGCGCCCTCGTCGCCGATGAAGTTCAGATACACGTCGCCCGTGCTCCACGGCTCGACCTCCGAGCGGACCTCGCGTACCCAGGAGATGACGCGCTCGTCGTCCGCCGGGTCCTCCCAGATGGCGAAGGGATGCGCCGACCAGGGGGCGTCCCGGTAGGGGATCGGGTAGTCGTGCGGCCCGGCCGCCAGCGCACCGCCCTGCGGGAACAGGATGTGCTGGGTGCTGGTCGGCACCGGCATCCGCTCCCCGAGAGAGCAGTAGACGTCCACCAGATCGTCCGGCAGTCCGGTCAGATACTCGGCCGACCAGTAGTTCCGCAGCCCCGGCGGGTCGTCGATCATGCGCTGCACGTCCGCGTACGGCAGTTCGGCGACCAGTTCGCCCGCGGCCGGCAGCGCCAGCAGCGGCCCGATCAGGTCCCGCAGGCCCGCCACACCGCCCGCGTACGTCACCAGTGCCCCGCACACGCGCCTGCCCACCAGCTCCTCGGGCACGAACTCCTCGGGCGGGCCGGTGATGTACAGCAGGGCCCCGCTCAGCCGGTCGGGGCCGGCGTCGATGACCTCGCGGAACGCGCGTACCACCTCGGGGCCGTGTTCCGGCGGGTACAGCAGCAGGGCGACCGCGAACTCGGGCAGCTCGTGCAGGCTCAGGGTGAGCGAGGTGGCCACCCCGAAGTTGCCGCCCCCGCCGTGCAACGCCCAGAACAGCTCGGGATGCTCCTCGGGGTCCGCGCGCACCTGCTCGGCGTCGGCCGTCACCAGCTCCACAGCCTGGAGGTTGTCCACGGCGAGCCCGTAGGCGCGGTCCAGCCAGCCGGTTCCGCCGCCGAGGACGAACCCGCCGACCCCGGTGGTGGAGACCCGGCCCCCGGTGGTCGCCAGACCGTACGGCGCACAGGCCAGGTCCAGGTGGCTCATCGTGGCCCCGCCCTCGACCCGTACCGAACGGGCCTTTGGGTCGACCGTCACGCCGTGCATCCGGCGCAGGTCCACCACCACCGCGCCGTCGCCCAGGGCGTTGCCCGCGACGCTGTGCCCGCCGCCGCGCACAGCGACAGGCAGATCCAGATCGCGGGCGAACCTGACCGTCCGCACCACGTCGGCGGCGTCCGCGCACTGGGCGATCACGGCCGGCCGGCGGTCGATCATCCCGTTGAAGACGGCACGGGCCTCGTCGTATCCCGCGTCGCCCGGCACGAACACCTCGCCGGTGAGCTCCTCGCGCAGCGCGGCAAGCGCCGCACCGGCCTTCGAGAGGGAAGCCATGGCCGCCCCCTTCCGATCGGGAGTGGTCCGCTTCCCAGCCTAGGAGCGTCAGCCGCCGTACGCCCCCGAAGCCGTCAGCCGCAGCGCCGTGTCGATCAGCGGGACATGGCTGAACGCCTGCGGGAAGTTGCCGACCTGGCGCTTCAGGCGGGGGTCCCACTCCTCGGCGAGCAGGCCGAGGTCGTTGCGCAGGCCGAGGAGCTTCTCGAACAGCTTGCGGGCCTCGTCCACCCGGCCGATCATCGCCAGGTCGTCCGCCATCCAGAACGAGCACGCCAGGAAGGCGCCCTCGTCACCGGGGAGGCCGTCGACGCCCGCGTCCTCGCCGTCGGTCGGGTAGCGCAGGATGAACCCGTCGGACGTGGACAGCTCGCGCTGGATCGCCTCGATGGTGCCGATCACCCGCTTGTCGTCCGGCGGCAGGAAGCCCATCTGGGGGATCAGCAGCAGGGAGGCGTCCAGCTCCTTGGAGCCGTAGTACTGGGTGAAGGTGTTGCGCTCCGGGTCGTAGCCCTTCTCGCAGACCTCGCGGTGGATCTCGTCGCGCAGTTCCTTCCAGCGCTCCAGCGGTCCTTCCGCGTCCCCGGACTCGATCAGCTTGATCGTGCGGTCCACGGCCACCCAGGCCATCACCTTGGAGTGCACGAACTGCCGGCGCGGACCGCGCACCTCCCAGATGCCCTCGTCCGGCTCCTGCCAGTGGTCCTCCAGGTAGCGGATCAGCTTCAGCTGGAGCACCGAGGCGTAGTCGTTGCGGGCGAGCCCGGTCATGTGGCCCAGGTGCAGGGCCTCGATGACCTCGCCGTACACATCCAGCTGGAGCTGGTCGGCGGCGCCGTTGCCCACCCGGACAGGGCGCGAGTTCTCGTAGCCCGGCAGCCAGTCCAGCTCGGCCTCGCCCAGCTCACGCTCACCGGCGATGCCGTACATGATCTGGAGGTTCTCCGGGTCGCCCGCCACCGCGCGCAGCAGCCACTCGCGCCAGGCGCGGGCCTCGTCGCGGTAGCCGGTGCGCAGCAGCGAGGACAGGGTGATCGCCGCGTCCCGCAGCCAGGTGTAGCGGTAGTCCCAGTTGCGCACGCCCCCGATGTCCTCCGGCAGGGAGGTGGTGGGCGCGGCCACGATGCCGCCCGTGGGGGCGTAGGTGAGCGCCTTCAGCGTGATCAGCGAACGGATCACGGCCTCGCGGTAGGGGCCGTGGTACGTACACTGCTCGACCCACTCGCGCCAGAACTCCTCCGTCGCCTGAAGCGCCTGCTCCGGCTCGGGCAGCGGCGGCGGCTCCTTGTGCGAGGGCTGCCAGGAGATGGTGAACGCCACCCGGTCACCGGGGGAGACGGTGAAGTCGGAGTACGTCGTCAGGTCCTTGCCGTAGGTCTCGGCATCGGTGTCGAACCACACCGAGTCGGGACCCGCGACGGCGACCGTGCGGTTGTCGTGCTTGTGCACCCACGGCACGACCCGGCCGTAGGAGAACCGCATCCGCAGCTCCGAGCGCATCGGCACTTCTCCGCTGATGCCCTCCACGATCCGGATGAGCTGCGGTGCTCCGTCACGCGGAGGCATGAAATCCGTCACCCGCACGGTGCCGCGCGGGGTGTCCCACTCCGACTCCAGGATCAGCGAGTCGCCCCGGTAGCTCCGCCGGGCCGCCGTCGGCGGCAGTGAGTCCGCCGCGAACGCCGGGCCGAGCCGCCAGAAGCCGTGCTCCTCGGTGCCCAGCAGGCCGGCGAAGACGGCGTGCGAGTCGAAGCGGGGCAGGCACAGCCAGTCCACCGTGCCGTCCCGGCAGACCAGGGCAGCGGTCTGCATGTCTCCGATGAGTGCGTAGTCTTCGATGCGCCCGGCCACGTGCAACTCCAGTCGAACGGCCACGTCACCCCCGCGCGAGGGGGTGATCGCCAGTGCGGTCAAGGGTGGTTGTCATACGTCGTTGAAGCGGTGAAGCAAAGCAGCCCGCGCAGCCCTGTGGCAAAACGGCGGTCCTTGCTCGACGAACTGCCGTGCTCACGATGGTCCGGGAACTAAGGGCGGGGGTGTGCCGTCATCCCGGCCTGGCTCGGCAGCGAGTGTCCGAGCAGGATACGACGCACGTAGATGATCTGCGCGCCGCTCCGGGCAACCCGTGTGAGCCGAACGAGTGAGCGCGGGGTGAGGACTCCGTGACCACCGCCCGCCCGCGCCGTACCTGCTCACGCGAGCCCGGCCGGCCGTGTACGGAGCGTGGCCGGACGCCGACTCCTCCGGGCGCTGATACCCTGGTAGCCCGTGGACCGGTGGGCCCCAAAACCCCCGAACCGCAGCGACGACGCCACCGCGAGGAACACCTGATTCTCCGGGCCGGCGACCGCACCGCATCACAGACAGCGACCACGGGAGCCCCCTCTTGGCCATGCCGCCGAAATCTACGACGACCAAGCACATCTTCGTCACCGGGGGTGTTGCCTCCTCGCTCGGCAAGGGCCTCACCGCCTCCAGCCTGGGCATGCTGCTCAAGGCTCGCGGCCTGCGCGTAGTGATGCAGAAGCTCGACCCGTATCTGAACGTCGACCCCGGCACGATGAACCCCTTCCAGCACGGTGAGGTGTTCGTCACCAACGACGGCGCCGAGACCGACCTGGACATCGGCCACTACGAGCGCTTCCTCGACCGCGACCTCGACGGCTCGGCCAACGTCACCACCGGCCAGGTCTACTCCACGGTCATCGCCAAGGAGCGGCGCGGCGAGTACCTGGGCGACACCGTGCAGGTCATCCCGCACATCACGAACGAGATCAAGCACCGCATCCGGCGCATGGCCACCGACGAGGTGGACGTCGTCATCACCGAGGTCGGCGGCACCGTCGGCGACATCGAGTCGCTGCCGTTCCTGGAGACCGTCCGCCAGGTCCGCCACGAGGTCGGCCGGGACAACGTCTTCGTCGTCCACATCTCGCTGCTGCCGTACATCGGCCCCTCCGGCGAGCTGAAGACCAAGCCGACCCAGCACTCCGTCGCCGCGCTGCGCAACATCGGTATCCAGCCCGACGCGATCGTGCTGCGCTGCGACCGCGAGGTCCCCACCGCCATCAAGCGCAAGATCTCGCTGATGTGCGACGTGGACGAGGACGCCGTCGTGGCCTGCCCCGACGCCCGCTCCATCTACGACATCCCGAAGGTCATCCACGCCGAGGGCCTGGACGCCTACGTCGTCCGCAAGCTCGACCTGCCCTTCCGGGACGTGGACTGGACCACCTGGGACGACCTGCTGGGCCGCGTGCACAAGCCGGACCACGAGATCACCCTCGCCCTGGTCGGCAAGTACATCGACCTGCCCGACGCCTACCTGTCGGTGACCGAGGCGCTGCGCGCCGGCGGCTTCGCCAACCGGGCCCGCGTGAAGATCAAGTGGGTCACCTCCGACGACTGCAAGACCCCGGCCGGTGCCGCCGCCGCCCTCGGCGACGTGGACGGCATCTGCATTCCCGGTGGCTTCGGCGACCGCGGTGTGCTCGGCAAGGTCGGCGCCATCCGCTACGCCCGCGAGAACAAGATCCCGCTGCTCGGCCTCTGCCTGGGCCTGCAGTGCATCGTGGTCGAGGCCGCGCGGAACCTGGCGGACATCCCGGACGCCAACTCCACCGAGTTCGACCCGGCCACCGCCCACCCGGTCATCTCCACCATGGCCGAGCAGATGGACATCGTCGCCGGTGAGGGCGACATGGGCGGCACCATGCGACTGGGCATGTACCCGGCGAAGCTGGCCGAGGGCTCCATCGTCCGCGAGGTCTACGACGGCAAGGAGTACGTCGAGGAGCGGCACCGCCACCGCTACGAGGTCAACAACTCCTACCGCGCCGAGCTGGAGAAGAAGGCGGGCATCGTCTTCTCGGGCACCTCGCCCGACGGCAAGCTCGTCGAGTACGTCGAGTACCCGCGCGAGGTCCACCCCTACCTCGTCGCCACCCAGGCGCACCCCGAGCTGCGCTCGCGGCCGACCCGGCCGCACCCGCTGTTCGCGGGCCTGGTGAAGGCCGCCGTCGAGCGCAAGACGGCGGGCAAGCCGAAGAACTCCAAGTAACACACCAGTTGTTACGGTGGCCGGGGTGCGAACCTTCAAAGGTGCGCACCCCGGTTTTCTTTTGCGCACGTGGCACGTGGAGGGACAGGGCATGACGATCAAGGACACCCCCGAGGAGTGGGAGGTCCGCGCGAGCGCGACCCCGTTCACGGGCAACAAGACCGCCGTCCGCACGGACGACGTGGTCATGCCCGACGGCTCGGTGGTCCGCCGCGACTACCAGGTCCACCCCGGCTCGGTCGCGGTCCTCGCACTGGACGCGCAGGACCGGGTCCTGCTCATCAACCAGTACCGCCACCCCGTGCGCCACAAGCTCTGGGAGATCCCGGCCGGCCTGCTCGACGTGCCGGGCGAGAACCCGCTGCACGCCGCCCAGCGCGAGCTGTACGAGGAGGCGCACGTCAAGGCCGAGGACTGGCGGGTGCTGACCGACGTCTACACCACCCCCGGCGGCTGCGACGAGGCCGTACGGATCTTCCTCGCCCGCGACCTCTCCGAGGCCGAGGGCGAGCGCTTCGTCACGGAGCACGAGGAGACCGACATGGAGTACGCGCGCGTGCCCGTGGACGAGCTGGTGCGGCTGGTGCTCGCCGGGGACGTGCACAACAACTGCCTGGTCGTGGGCGTCCTCTCGCTGGTCGCCGCCCGCGCCGGAGACGGTCTGGACGCCCTGCGCCCGGCCGACGCGCCCTGGCCGGCGCGTCCCTTCGCCTCCTGAATCCGGCCAAGATCCACGCCAACATCACAGACAACACCACATTGGTGTGACCATCGCCTGATCCGATCGGGGGACGTGTCCGCCGCGCTCCACCGGGAACGTCGCAGAGCGTGAACTAGGCTCTGGAAACGCCCGTACCGGAAGAACCGGCGGGCTTTGCGCGTGCGGTGGGACGGGAGCGTGGCCCGTGACGGATCAGGCGGTGGACCAGGAAGAGGCGCGGCTGTCGGAGCCGCCGGCCCCGGAGGGCCATTTCCTCGGGCGCACACGGGAGTTGAAGGAGCTCAGGGTCGACATCGAGCGCACCGGCCTGGACACCCTCGCCGGGCGCAAGGCGCCCAGGGCCCGCGTTCTCCTCATCGCCGGGCGCCCCGGCTCCGGCCGGACCGCGCTCGCCGAGGAGTTCGTCCGCCAGGTCGCGCAGCGTTACCCCGACGGCGTGCTCCGGGCCCGCCTCAGCGACCCCGACGGCACCCCCGTACCCGTCGAGCGCACCGCCCGCGAACTGCTCACCGCGCTCGGCACCCGCGCCCCCGCGGGCGCCGCCGAGGACGAGCTGACCGAGGCCCTGCGCACCGCCCTCGCCCCCCGCCGCGCCCTGCTCCTGCTGGACGACGCCGCCGGGGCCGAACAGGTCGACGCCCTCCTCCCGGACGCCCCCGACTGTCTGGTGGTCGCCGTCTCCCGCGGCCCCCTCACCGGCATCTCGGACGTCCGCCCCTGCACCCTGGGCGGCATGGACACCAAGTCGGCGGTGGAACTGCTCACCCGGTACACCGGCTCGGTCCGCGTCACCGTCGACCCTCGCTCCGCCGAGAACCTCGCCGAGATCTGCCAGGGGCAGCCCGCCGCCCTCACCCTGGCCGGCGGCTGGCTCGCCGCCCGGCCCCAGACTGCCGTCTCCGACCTCGCCAAGCGGCTGCACACCGACCCCGACGACGGCCCCGCCCTCGCCCGCGTCCTCACCCTCGTCCACGACGGACTGCCCGCCTCCACCGCCCGCACCCTGCGCCTGCTCTCCCAGGCACCGGCGGGACCCGTCGACGCGCACACCGCCTCCGCCCTCGCCGGCTGCTCGCTCAAGGCCGCGCACACCGTGCTGCGGGAACTGGCCGCCCTCGGCCTGCTCCGCCCGGCCGTCTCACCGCTGCCCGAGTACGACATCCCCGGCTGTCTGCACCCCCTGCTGCGCGCCCTCGCCGAGGCCAAGGACCGCCCCGCCGAACTCCAGCTGGCCCGCGCCCGGCTGCTGGAGCGCGACGTACGGCTGCTCCAGTCCTGCCGTGCCATCACCGAGACCGACAGCCCCCAGGCCCGCGAGAAGCTCCAGACGCTGCCCCCGGGCCTGCGCTTCCCCAGCCCCCGCGCGGCCGCCGAATGGCTCACGGCCCGGCGCCCGGCGCTGCTGGCCGCCGCCCGGCTCGCGGTGGCCGACGGAGAGCTGGACACCCTCGCCCGCCGGCTGATGTCCCAGCTGGTCCGGGCCATGGTCGCGCACTTCGGCACCCAGGCCGCGGCCCCCGACCTGTACGGCATCCACGGCCTGGTCCTCGATGTCGCCGAGCGGCGCGGACTGGCCCGCGAGAAGGCCGCCGCCCTGCTGAACCTGGGCGACGTGGACGCCCAGACCGGCCGCACCCGGGACGCGCTGGTCCGCTACCGGGCCGCACTGGACGCCGGACGCGAGGCGAACGACCCGTATGCCACCGGCCGTGCGATGGAATCCGTGGGCGGCGCGCACCAGGAGCTGGGCGACCACGACCGGGCCGCCGACTGGTTCGGCCGCGCCCTGTCCCAGCGCCTGGCCCGCGGCGAGCGCGCCGAGGCCGCCCGGCTCTACGGCCGTATCGCCACCGCCCACACCTACGCGGGCCGGTACGGGGAGGGCCTGCGCAACTGGCGGGCCGCCCTCGCCGGGTACCGCAAGGAGGGCGATGTCGCCGCCCACGCGCGCGCCCTGAGCGAGCTGGCCCGCGTCCAGGAGTACGCCGGGCGCCCCGAGGAATGCCTGCGTACCTGCCAGGAGGCGGTGGAGTGGGCGCGGCGCGCGGACGACACCCGGCTCCAGGCCGCGCTCCAGCTGAGGCTGGCCGACACCCTGGACCGGCTCGGCGACCCCACCGCCGCCCGCCTGCACCGCGCGGCGGCGGAGCGCATGCTGGAGGAAGAGGCGGCCAACGGGCCCGCCGTTGAAGGTGAGTCAGCGAGGGTGGACGCCGACGCCTGCGAAATCCGCAGTGCATCCGATGAAGATTGATGCAATGGAAGGCTAGACACGCGGAACACCTTCATTAAACTGGCTCTGCCGCACGTTCTCCTGCGGTGTCTCCCGGTGTGCCCCGGCATGCCTGGGTATGTCTTTCAGCGCACCCCCCATACCCCCCTGAGTCAAGGACCGTGATCGACGTGAAGGTCGGCATCCCCCGCGAGGTCAAGAACAACGAGTTCCGGGTGGCCATCACCCCCGCCGGCGTGCACGAGCTGGTGCGTAACGGCCACCAGGTCGTCATCGAGCGGGGCGCCGGTCTCGGCTCCTCGATCACGGACGAGGAGTACATCGCCGCAGGCGCCGGCATGCTCGACTCCGCCGACCAGGTGTGGGCCGACGCCGACCTGCTGCTGAAGGTCAAGGAGCCGGTCGCGGAGGAGTACCACCGCCTGCGCAAGGACCAGATCCTCTTCACCTACCTGCACCTGGCCGCCTCCCGCGAGTGCACCGACGCCCTGCTGGAGTCCGGCACCACGGCGATCGCCTACGAGACCGTCGAGCTGGCGAACCGCGCCCTGCCGCTGCTCGCCCCGATGTCCGAGGTCGCGGGCCGGCTCGCCCCGCAGGTCGGTGCCTACCACCTGATGCGCCCGGCCGGCGGCCGCGGCGTGCTGCCGGGCGGCGTGCCGGGCGTGACCCCGGCCAAGGCCGTCGTCATCGGCGGCGGTGTCTCCGGCTGGAACGCCACCCAGATCGCCGTCGGCATGGGCTTCGAGGTGACGCTGCTGGACCGCGACATCAACAAGCTGCGCGAGGCCGACCGGATCTTCGGCAGCAAGGTCAAGGCGATCATGTCCAACGCCTTCGAGCTGGAGAAGGCCGTCCTGGACGCGGACCTCGTCATCGGCGCCGTCCTCATCCCGGGCGCCAAGGCCCCCAAGCTCGTCACCAACGAGCTGGTGTCGCGGATGAAGCCCGGAAGTGTCCTTGTCGACATCGCCATCGACCAGGGCGGCTGCTTCGAGGACTCCCGTCCCACCACGCACGCCGAGCCGACCTTCCGGGTGCACAACTCGGTCTTCTACTGCGTCGCCAACATGCCCGGCGCGGTGCCCAACACCTCCACCAACGCGCTCACCAACGCGACGCTGCCGTACATCGTCTCGCTCGCCAACAACGGCTGGGTCGAGGCGCTGCGCCGCGATGCCGCGCTCGCCCGTGGTCTCAACACCCATGACGGCACGGTGGTCTACAAGGAGGTCGCCGAGGCGCACGGCCTGGAGCACGTGGCGATCGAGACCCTGATCGGCTGACCCGCCCCGCGCGGCGGACACCCAAGTCGCCAGCGCGGAAAAGGCGATTCGTCAACACGGATCGTCAACACCGCGAACCCGGCCGGACCTTGCCCGACAAGGTCCGGCCGGATGTGTGTATGGTCACTTTGCGACGCTAGGTCAACTCGCCTCGAACGTAACGCTTGGACCGATTCGCACACCGGTGATACCTGCTGTGCGACGGCTGTACGCCCTTGACAGCGGGATGTTTCATTGTCGACACATCGAGCCGGGTCCGGCGGATTGTGTTGCTGCGGACCGCCGACACGCCATAGAGTCGCCAACCGTCGGCATGGTGCCACGCTGACCTTGTCTAGAAGTTTCCTGGTCACCAAGGAGGTAAGACGACTTGTGAATGAGTCGACATTTTCTCCCGGAGGTGGTCGACCAGGATTGCGCGGAGAGGGCCAGGGTCCCGAAGGGCTCGCGGCCGTCGGCTCCGTCGCGGTGCGCACCTTCGCAGCCCACCAGAGTCCGGTTCCGCAGACGGCCCGGAGAGCACACCAGAGCATGGATGGCCAACACGTGAACGCCATGGCCGGCGACGGAAGTGGCGCGCCCCGCAACCACTTCGCCGACTACGACGAACTGCCCGAGGGGCACTTCTACGACCCCGACGCCGAGTACGAGCCCGATCCGGAGTACGCGGCCACGCTCGCGCCCGACGCGGCCCGCCAGCGCCGTGAGCGCGTCGGCCCGACCGGGCGCCCGCTGCCGTACTTCCCGATCCCGGGCCCGCTGACCGACCACGGCCCCGCGAAGATCATCGCGATGTGCAACCAGAAGGGCGGCGTCGGCAAGACCACGTCGACCATCAACCTGGGTGCCGCGCTCGCGGAGTACGGACGGCGCGTGCTGCTCGTGGACTTCGACCCGCAGGGCGCGCTGTCGGTGGGTCTCGGCGTCAACCCGATGGAGCTGGACCTCACCGTCTACAACCTGCTCATGGAGCGGGGCATGTCGGCCGACGAGGTGCTGCTGAAGACGGCGGTCCCCAACATGGACCTGCTGCCCAGCAACATCGACCTGTCCGCCGCCGAGGTCCAGCTGGTCTCCGAGGTCGCGCGAGAGTCCACGCTCCAGCGCGCCCTGAAGCCGCTGATGGACGACTACGACTACATCGTGATCGACTGTCAGCCCTCGCTGGGCCTGCTCACCGTCAACGCGCTGACCGCCGCGCACAAGGTGATCGTGCCGCTGGAGTGCGAGTTCTTCGCGCTGCGCGGTGTGGCCCTGCTGACCGAGACCATCGAGAAGGTCCAGGAGCGGCTCAACCCGGAGCTGGAGCTCGACGGCATCCTGGCCACGATGTACGACTCGCGCACGGTGCACAGCCGTGAGGTGCTGGCCCGGGTGGTCGAGGCGTTCGACGATCACGTCTACCACACGGTCATCGGGCGCACGGTCCGCTTCCCGGAGACCACGGTCGCCGGTGAGCCGATCACCACGTACGCCTCCAACTCCGTCGGCGCCGCCGCCTACCGCCAGCTCGCCAGGGAGGTGCTCGCCCGGTGTCACGCCGAGTGAGTCTGCCCGGAGCCGACGAACTGTTCCGTACGACAGGAGGGATGGCGCTCCAGCCGTCCTCGCCCCGGCGCGGACCCGGCGGTGAGGCGCGGGTGCCCGCACCGGCGGGGGAGAGCGACCCGGCCGCGACGGCGCAGGACGCGCCGCAGTCGGTGCCCGTCCAGGGCGGCGACGGCGAGGGCGCCGAGCACACCGCGGCGGCCGGCCCGGGTTCCGCCGAGTCCGGTGAGTCCCGTATCCGGCCCGCCCGGCGGCAGACCGATACGGACGACTCCGGCGCCGAACAGTCCCGCAAGCGCGGCCGGGCGGCCGCGCGGCGGCCCAGCGGACGCGAGCGGCACGACGAGAAGATCACCGTGTATGTCTCGGCCGAGGAACTGATGGACCTCGAGCACGCCCGTCTGGTCCTGCGCGGCGAGCACGGCCTCGCCGTCGACCGCGGCCGGATCGTCCGCGAGGCGGTCGCCGTGGTCCTCGCCGACCTGGAGTCCCGCGGCGAGGCCAGCATCCTGGTCCGGCGGCTGCGGGGGCGCTAGCCGCTCTTCCCGCCGGCCGGCCGATACCCTGCGACCCCCATGAACGCGCACCACACCGCCACCCCTGGCCCCAGACGCCCGCTGGGCCGGGGCCCGGACACCACATCTCCGGCCCCGGCCCCGGCTCCTGCCACCCCGCCGGAGCCGGTCGCCCCCGACGGGGTGTTCAAGGTCCGGCTCGACAACTTCGAGGGCCCCTTCGACCTGCTGCTCCAGCTCATCACCAAGCACAAGCTGGACGTCACCGAGATCGCCCTGTCCAAGGTGACCGACGAGTTCATGGCGCACATCCGGGCCATGGGACCCGACTGGGACCTGGACCGGACCACCGAGTTCCTCGTCGTCGCCGCCACCCTGCTCGACCTCAAGGCCGCCCGGCTGCTGCCCGCCGCCCAGGTCGAGGACGAGGCCGACCTCGCCCTGCTGGAGGCGCGGGACCTGCTCTTCGCCCGGCTGCTCCAGTACCGGGCCTACAAGCGGATCGCCGACATCTTCAACGAGCGGCTGGACGACGAGGGCCGCCGCCACCCCCGTACCGTCGGTCTGGAGCCGGAGCACGCCGAGCTGCTGCCCGAGGTCGTCATCAGCATCGGGCCCGAGGGGTTCGCGCGGCTCGCGGTCAAGGCGATGCAGCCGAAGGCCAGGCCGCAGGTGTACGTCGACCACATCCACGCCCCGCTGGTGAGTGTGCGGGAGCAGGCCGGGATCGTCGTCGCCCGGCTGCGCGAGGCCGGTGAGGCCGACTTCCGCGCGCTGGTGGCCGACACCGACGACACCCTCACGGTCGTGGCCCGCTTCCTCGCCCTGCTGGAGCTGTACCGCGAGAAGGCCGTGGCCCTGGAGCAGGAGACCGCGCTCGGCACCCTGCTGGTCCGCTGGACCGGCGGGGAGACGGAAGCCGCCCCGATGGTCACCGACGAGTTCGACCGGCCCGCGGAGACGGCGCAGAAGGCCGCCAAGGCCCACAAGACCTCTGGGGAGCAGAAGACGTGAACCACCAGGCCACGGACGACCGCGTCGCCGCCCTCGACCTCAAGCCCGCCCTGGAGGCCGTCCTGATGGTCGTGGACGAGCCCGCGACCGAGGAACACCTCGCCCGCGTCCTTCAGCGGCCCAGACGCCGGGTGGCCCAGGCGCTGCGCGAGCTGGCCGACGACTACACCGCGCAGGGCCGGGGCTTCGAGCTGCGCTTCGTCGCGGGCGGCTGGCGTTTCTACACCCGCGCCGCGTACGCGCCCGCCGTCGAACGCCTCGCGCTGGAGGGCCAGACGGCCCGGCTCACCCAGGCGGCCCTGGAGACCCTCGCGGTCGTCGCCTACCGCCAGCCGGTCGGCCGCAGCCGTGTCTCCGCCGTGCGCGGGGTCAACTGCGACGGCGTGATGCGGACCCTGCTCCAGCGCGGTCTGGTCGCCGAGGCGGGCACGGAACCCGAAACAGGTGCGATCCTGTACGTGACGACGAACTATTTCCTGGAGCGGATGGGCCTGCGTGGCTTGGACGAGCTTCCGGAACTCGCGCCCTTCCTCCCCGAGGCG
Source organism: Streptomyces sp. NPDC085596 (assembly GCF_044541565.1). Taxonomy (NCBI): domain Bacteria; kingdom Bacillati; phylum Actinomycetota; class Actinomycetes; order Kitasatosporales; family Streptomycetaceae; genus Streptomyces; species Streptomyces sp. NPDC085596. The sequence continues at coordinate 29,455 of NZ_JBITTC010000006.1, forward strand.
GAGGCGATCGAGGCCGAGACCCAGGAGGGAGTCCCGTCGTTCGACCCGGACGCGCCCGACGCGCCCGGCGGTCAGGACGCAGACGACTACGACGGAAACCTTGATGCGAAGCAGCGGCAGCGGCAGGAACAGCGGACGCGGTAACCCCCGCGGCGCGGGTAACGACCGGGACGAGCGCAAGGGGCAGGGCCGCCCCAGCAAGCCCCGTCCGGAGGAGCGCCGCTACGACGTGGGTCCCGGCGCCACGAACGACGGCCCGAAGGCCGGCCGTGGCGGCGCGGCTCGCGGCGGCGCCAAGGGCGGCCCCAAGCAGTCCCAGCAGGCGGGGCGCGGCCGTACGGCGCCCGGCCGCTCGCGTGAGTACGAGACGCGGGCGGAGGAGCGCAACCGGGAGCGGTACGAGGGCAAGAAGGACGTGAAGCCGCCCAAGACCTTCCCCGGCGCCGAGCAGGAGGGCGAGCGGCTGCAGAAGGTCCTCGCCCGCGCGGGCTACGGCTCGCGGCGCGCCTGCGAGGAGCTGATCGAGCAGTCCCGCGTCGAGATCAACGGCGAGATCGTGCTGGAGCAGGGCCGCCGGGTGGACCCGGAGAACGACGAGGTCAAGGTCGACGGGCTGACCGTCGCCACCCAGTCGTACCAGTTCTTCTCGCTGAACAAGCCCGCCGGTGTGGTCTCCACGATGGAGGACCCGGACGGACGCCAGTGCCTCGGGGACTACGTCACCAACCGTGAGACCCGGCTCTTCCACGTGGGCCGGCTCGACACGGAGACCGAGGGCGTCATCCTGCTCACCAACCACGGCGAGCTGGCGCACCGCCTCACGCACCCGAGGTACGGCGTGAAGAAGACCTACCTCGCGCACATCGTGGGCCCGATCCCGCGCGACCTCGGCAAGCGCCTGAAGGACGGCATCGAGCTCGAGGACGGGTACGCCCGCGCGGACCACTTCCGGGTGGTCGAGCAGACCGGCAAGAACTACCTGGTCGAGGTGACCCTGCACGAGGGCCGCAAGCACATCGTGCGCCGCATGCTGGCCGAGGCGGGCTTCCCCGTCGACAAGCTGGTGCGCGTCTCCTTCGGCCCGATCACCCTCGGCGACCAGAAGTCGGGCTGGCTGCGCCGCCTGTCCAACACCGAGGTCGGCATGCTGATGAAGGAAGTCGACCTCTAGACGAGGTCTTGCCGCAGGCAACGGTCCGGCTTTATGGTCAACTTGACGATTAGTCGGGTGGCCATGGAGCCGGACCAACGGGGGCCGGGTCGTGCGAGCCCGGAAGGACGTACCCCATGACCACCACGCCCGCGGGCAGGCGCGCCGCCGCCGGTTCCCTGCTCGGTCTCGCCCTCGGCGACGCGCTGGGTTTTCCGACCGAGTTCAACGACGTGCCGTCCATCCTCGCCAAGTGCGGACCGTGGCGCGAGATGGAGCTGCCGGGCCGCGCCTTCGTCAGCGACGACACGCAGATGACCCTCGCGCTCGGGCGCGGGCTCCGGACGGCCATGGGCCGGGGGTATCTCGCACCGAAGCGGCTGGAGCGGCCGCTGCGCGAGGAGTTCGTCGACTGGTACCAGTCCCCGGAGAACAACCGCGCCCCCGGCCGCACCTGCCTCACCGCCTGCGCGCTGCTGAAGGAGGAGGGGCGGGCCTGGCAGGAGGCCAGCCAGATCCACTCCAAGGGGTGCGGCGCCAACATGCGCGTCGCCCCGCTCGGCCTTGTTCCCGGCCTGACCGGCGAACAGCGGGCGAGCGCCGCCCAGTTGCAGTCCGGCCTCACCCACGGCCACCCCACCGCGCTCGCCGCCTCCGACCTCACCGCCCACGCGGTGTGGCTGCTGGCCCAGGGCACCGACCCCGCCGGACTCGTCGGCCGACTGCGCTCCTACGCCCTCGACAACCGCACCCGCTACCACCACAGCTGGCTCGGCGACCTGTGGAAGCGCGCCGGGGACGCGAGCCCCGAGGAGTTCATCGCGCGCGGCTGGGACGAGTGCCTGGCGATCCTGGGCCGCCTCCAGGAGGCGCTGCGCACCGTCTCCCCGGAGACCGACCCGTGTCTGGCCACCGGCGAGGGCTGGATCGCGGAAGAGGCCCTGGCCACCGGACTGCTCTGCTTCCTGCTCTTCCCCGGCGACCCCGTCCTGGCCCTGCGCCGGGCCGCCTGCACCTCCGGCGACTCCGACTCCATCGCTTGTCTGACCGGCGCCTTCGCAGGCGCCTGGCTGGGCGCGGACGCCTGGCCGGCGGCCTGGGTGGACCGGATCGAGCACCGGGACGAACTGCTGGAGCTGGGTGCCCTCTGGGACGCCTAGGCGTGCCGGGCCGAGGCGAGGCGTGTGCGGTACAGGAAGTCCGCCACGCGGGCCGCGTCGGGTTCCTGGGGGAGTGGGGTGCGGAGCAGGGCCGCGTCCGTCTCCTCCGCCAGCCGGGCCATCCGCGCCTCGATCTCCGGCCAGGGCACATCCCCCCGCTTCACCTCCAGCAGCGCCTCGCGCTCCTCGCCCACGTCGAGCCGCAGCTCACCGGTGCGCAGCAGGTCGCGGGCACTGGTCAGCAGGCGGAGCAGATGCATCGCGTGCTTCCAGCGCGGAGCGCCGGTGGTGCGGACGTCGGCGTCCAGCCTGCGGCGCTGGCCCAGCGCGTAGCCGCTGAAGGTGGCGTGGACCTGGCGGGACAGGAACGCCTCGCGCAGGGACAGCAGTTCGCGGCCGGTGTCGTCCAGGTGCTCCACCAGCGGGGAGTGCAGGCACTCCAGGATGTTCGGGTTGGCCCGCAGTGCCAGCTCGCAGAAGCGCTCCAGCTCCCAGGAGAACCGCTCCTCGCCCGGCCCCTCGACATGCGTGGGCGGCTTCTCGAACCGCCAGAACAGCGGGGTCGGGGCCAGGAACACGCCCCGCCGGTCGGTGTCACTGGTGTCGGTGGCCAGACCGAAGGCGCGCGAGCCCATGACACAGGCGTAGACGGTGTGGTCTCGGACCAGGTCGGCGGGGCGCATGCGGGGGAGCGTACGCGGGCGGTCAGCTCAGGTGGACCGTATTTCCGTGCACCATGATCTCCTTGGCGGGCAGCGGCTCGGTGGCCGGTCCGTGCGCGACCGAGCCGTCGGAGATACGGAACCTGCTGCCGTGGCAGGGGCAGTCGACGGTGCCGTCCGCGACCTTGTTCAGGGTGCAGCCCTGGTGGGTGCAGACCGCGGAGAACGCCTTGTACTCGCCCTTCTTGGGCTGCGTCACCACGACCTTCTCGGCCGTGAAGATCTTGCCGCCGCCCTCCGGGATCTCGCTGACGCTTCCCAGCGCCCGCCCGCCGCCGGAGTCCGAGGAGGCGCTCTCGCCGCTGGGGGAGGCGCTGGCGGCGGCCGAGGAGCTGTCGCCGTCGTCGCCGCATCCCACACAGCAGACGGCCAGCGTGGCGGCCCCCGTGGCGAGAAGCGTGCGCCGCGTCGCGGGCTGGGTCATGTCGTCACTCCGTATGTCCAAGAGGCGGAAAAGGGTGGAAAGAGCCAGACTTTCGGGCATCTTGGCACCGAACGCCGTCCGGACGAAGGAGGCGGCAGCGGGTCGGACCCCGCCTCGGCCGAACGGGCGCCCGTCTCACCGCCCGGTCGGCGTGCGTCCGGCCCGCCCCGGCTGACTAGGCTGGACGCACCAGAAGCCGGCCCCGTGCCGGCGCCGCCGCCGCCCTGCGCAAGGACATCGCCCAGTGAGAACCGCAATCGTCATCGGCACCGGGCTCATCGGGACCTCGGCCGCGCTCGCCCTCACCCAGCGGGGCGTCACCGTCCACCTGGTCGACCACGACCCCGCGCAGGCCCGCACCGCCGCCGCCCTCGGCGCCGGCACCGACGAGCCGCCCCAGGCCCGGGTCGACCTCGCGCTCGTCGCCGCCCCACCCGCCCACGTCGCCACCGTCCTCGCCGACGCCATGCGCCGCGACCTCGCGCACGGCTACCTCGACGTGGCCAGCGTCAAGGGCGGCCCGCGCCGCGAACTGGAGGCCCTCGGCCTGGACGAGGCCGTCCTCGCCCGCTACCTCGGCACCCACCCCATGTCCGGCCGCGAGAAGTCCGGCCCGCTGGCCGCCACCGCCGACCTCTTCGAGGGCCGCCCCTGGGTGCTCACCCCCACCCGCGACACCGACACCGAGGTGCTGAACCTCGCCCTCGAACTGGTCTCGCACTGCCGCGCCGTCCCGGTCGTCATGGACGCCGACGCCCACGACCGCGCCGTGGCGCTCGTCTCCCACATGCCGCACCTGGTCTCCAGCATGGTCGCCGCCCGGCTGGAGAACGCCGAGGAGTCCGCCGTACGGCTGTGCGGGCAGGGCATCCGGGACGTCACCCGGATCGCCGCCTCCGACCCCCGGATGTGGATCGACATCCTCTCCGCCAACCCCGGACCCGTAGCCGACCTCCTCACCGACGTCTCCGCCGACCTGGACGAGACCGTGCGCGCCCTGCGCGCCCTGCAGTCCGCCGACGAGGACAAGCGGCGCACCGGCGGCGCCGGCATCGAGGACGTGCTGCGCCGGGGCAACGCCGGCCAGGTCCGGGTCCCCGGCAAGCACGGCTCCGCCCCGCGCGCCTACGAGACCGTCGCCGTGCTCATCGACGACCAGCCCGGCCAGCTCGCCCGCATCTTCGCCGACGCCGGACGCGCCGGGGTCAACATCGAGGACGTCCGCATCGAGCACGCCACCGGACAGCAGGCCGGTCTCGTCCAGCTCATGGTCGAGCCGGGTGCCGCACCCGTCCTCACCGAGGCGCTGCGCGAGCGCGGCTGGGCGCTGAGGCAGTAGCACGGGTCCCCGGCGGCCTCACGGCCCACGTGCGTCCGTACGAGTGACCCACACCCAGTAACCTTGTGCGGGGCGCCCTCGCGCCCCGCCACCCCGACCGACACCCTTCACCAGGAAGGTGCCCTCCCGTGGAAAACGGCGCCGCCCCGACCGCCAAGCCCGTGATCGTAGCGATCGACGGCCCCTCCGGCACGGGCAAGTCGAGCACGTCGAAGGCCGTGGCCGCGCAGCTCGGCCTCAGCTACCTGGACACCGGCGCCCAGTACCGGGCCATCACCTGGTGGATGGTGACCAACGGCATCGACCTCACGGACCCCACCGCGATCGCCGCCGTCGCGGGCAAGCCGGAGATCGTCTCCGGCACCGACCCGCTGGCCCCCACCATCACCGTCGACGGCTACGACGTGGCCGGGCCGATCCGCACCCAGGACGTCACCTCCAAGGTCAGCGCGGTCAGCGCGGTGCCCGAGGTGCGCACCCGGATCACCGAGCTGCAGCGTTCCATCGCCGCCGGCGCCGAGCTGGGCATCGTGGTCGAGGGCCGGGACATCGGTACGACCGTGCTGCCCGACGCCGACCTGAAGATCTTCCTCACCGCCTCCCCGGAGGCCCGCGCGGCCCGCCGCAGCGGCGAGGTGAAGGGCTCCGACGTCGCCGCCACCCGCGCCGCCCTGATCCAGCGGGACGCGGCCGACTCCAGCCGCAAGACCTCCCCGCTCGCCAAGGCCGGCGACGCGGTCGAGGTGGACACCACCGAGCTGACCCTCGCCCAGGTCATCGAGTGCGTCGTCACCCTGGTCGAGGAGAAGCGGGCCGGGAAGTGACTGGGCCCGAACCGCCCTCCGAGCGGGGCGCCGAGATCGGACGGCGTATCGGCGTCGGCCTGATGTACGGCCTGTGGCGGCCGCGCGTGCTGGGCTCCTGGAAGGTGCCCGCGTCCGGCCCGGTGATCCTCGCCGTGAACCACTCCCACAACATCGACGGCCCCATGGTCATGGGCGTGGCGCCCCGGCCGACGCACTTCCTGATCAAGCAGGAGGCGTTCATCGGGCCGCTCGACCCCTTCCTGACCGGCATCGGCCAGCTGAAGGTCGACCGCACCACAGCCGACCGCACCGCCATCGGCCGGGCGCTCGGTGTGCTGGAGCAGGGCGGGGTGCTGGGCATCTTCCCGGAGGGCACCAGGGGCGAGGGCGACTTCGCCTCGCTGCGCGCCGGGCTCGCCTACTTCGCGGTGCGCGGCGGGGCGCCGATCGTGCCCGTGGCCGTGCTCGGCAGCGCCGACCGGCCGGGCCGCCTGGTCAAGGCGCTGCCCCCGCTGCGCTCGCGCGTCGACGTGGTCTTCGGAGACCCGTTCGAGGCGGGCGACGGCTCGGGGCGGCGTACGCGCAAGGCGCTGGACGAGGCGACCGAGCGCATCCAGAAGCGGCTCACCGCACACCTGGAAAACGCCAGGCGCCTGACCGGGCGCTGGGCGACACTTGAGTAGTGGAACCGGCCCGGAACGGGTCACTCCACCGATCACCACGAACGACGACGAGGTACGGACTTCATGAACGACCAGAACCAGCCCGACGGCTCGGCCGCGCACGAGCACGAGCACGGGGCTCTCGGCGACGCCGAGTACGCGGAGTTCATGCAGCTCGCCGCGGAAGAGGGCTTCGACATCGAGGACGTCGAGGGCGCCATCGGGGAGGCGGGCCACGGCCCGCTGCCCGTGCTCGCCGTCGTCGGCCGCCCGAACGTCGGCAAGTCGACCCTGGTGAACCGGATCATCGGCCGCCGCGAGGCGGTCGTCGAGGACAAGCCGGGCGTCACCCGCGACCGCGTCACCTATGAGGCGGAATGGGCCGGCCGCCGTTTCAAGGTGGTCGACACCGGCGGCTGGGAGCAGGACGTCCTCGGCATCGACGCCTCCGTGGCCGCCCAGGCCGAGTACGCCATCGAGGCGGCCGACGCGGTCGTCTTCGTGGTGGACGCCAAGGTCGGCGCCACCGACACCGACGAGGCCGTGGTCCGGCTGCTGCGCAAGGCGGGCAAGCCGGTCGTGCTGGCCGCCAACAAGGTCGACGGCCTCAGCGGCGAGTCCGACGCGGCCTACCTGTGGTCCCTGGGCCTCGGCGAGCCGCACCCGGTCTCCGCGCTGCACGGCCGCGGCACCGGCGACATGCTGGACGCCGTCCTGGAGGCGCTGCCCGAGGCGCCCGCGCAGACCTTCGGCACCGCCGTCGGCGGCCCGCGCCGGATCGCGCTGATCGGCCGCCCGAACGTCGGCAAGTCCTCGCTGCTGAACAAGGTGGCGGGCGAGGAGCGCGTCGTCGTCAACGAGATGGCGGGCACCACCCGCGACCCGGTCGACGAGATGATCGAGCTGGGCGGCAAGACCTGGAAGTTCGTCGACACCGCCGGTATCCGCAAGCGCGTCCACCTCCAGCAGGGCGCCGACTACTACGCCTCCCTGCGCACGGCCGCGGCCGTGGAGAAGGCGGAGGTCGCGGTCATCCTGATCGACGCCACCGAGAGCATCTCCGTGCAGGACCAGCGGATCATCAGCATGGCCGTGGACGCGGGCCGCGCCCTGGTCATCGCCTTCAACAAGTGGGACACCCTCGACGAGGAGCGCCGCTACTACCTGGAGCGGGAGATCGAGACCGAGCTGGGCCAGATCGCCTGGGCCCCGCGCGTCAACGTCTCCGCCCGCACCGGCCGCCACATGGAGAAGCTGGTCCCGGCGATCGAGACCGCGCTCGACGGCTGGGAGTCGCGCGTCCCCACCGGCCGGCTGAACGCCTTCCTCGGCGAGCTGGTCGCCGCCCACCCGCACCCGGTGCGGGGCGGCAAGCAGCCGCGCATCCTGTTCGGCACCCAGGCGGGCACCAAGCCCCCGCGTTTCGTCCTCTTCGCCTCCGGCTTCATCGAGGCGGGCTACCGGCGCTTCATCGAGCGCCGTCTGCGCGAGGAGTTCGGCTTCGAGGGCACCCCGATCCACATCTCGGTGCGGGTGCGCGAGAAGCGCGGCGCGAAGAAGAAGTAACCGCTGCGGCGGACACACGAAAGGGCGGCCCGGTCTCGGTGGAGACGGGCCGCCCTTCGCTTCCGGCTCAGCTGCCCTGGCGCGGGGCCGGGGGGAGCGCCGCCGGGCCGGGGCCGTCGCCGTCCGGCCGGGCCCGCCCGATCGTGCCGATCCGCTGCCACTGGGACTGCTGCCGCGCGCTGTACGCCCCCGCGCTGTAGGCGCTGTAGGAGCTGCTGAACGACCCCGGCCGGTGCCCGCCGTACGCGCCCGTGCCCTGCGGGAGGTTCCCGAAGGCGGTGAAGCCCAGATTCTCCTCGCCGCTGCGGTCCCCCGGAAGCGTACGGAAGGTCTTGACCCACTCCGCGTACAGCGTGTCGTAGATCGGCGTGGACGAGGGCCCGCCGGAGTTCTCCTGCCCGGACCGGGCGACGGGAACGGGGGACAGGGCGGGCCGGCGGGGAGGAGTGTCGTATGGGTGCACGTATGTCCAAACGACGGTGCCCCCAAAGAGATGCGGCCCCGCGAGGGGCCTTCGGAGGCACGCCGGACAGCACGACCGGCCGTGCCGGCCCCGGGGGTGCGGGGACCGGCACGGCTGGTGCCCGGGGGAGGTGGTCTCAGGTGCCGGCGAGCGGCAGCGCGGCCGCGACCAGGCGGCCGTTGGCGGCGGCCTTGTCCAGCGCGTCGCGCAGCAGGTCCTCGCGGGGCTGACGGCCGATGGAGCCGACCGGGGCCGCGAACATCAGCACCTGCTGGTGCTTGTTGGCGGCGGCCCGCCAGCTGTCCGTGACCTGGAGCGGCTGGTGCGCCTGCCACCAGGCCACCGGCCGGCCGCCGTTCGGCCCCGGCTGGAGCACCGCGTGCAGCTGGCCCACGGCGAGCAGCACCGACCAGCCGTGCAGCACCGGCGGGACGGCGGCCAGCGCGGTCATGGGCATGAAGCCCTGCTCGATGAGGAGCGGCAGGAAGTCGTCACCGCCCCCGGTCGCGCCGGGGCGCGCGATGGGCGCGGTCGGCTCGACCACGAGCGCCGGGTGCAACTCGCCCTCGATCAGCACCAGTCCGCTGGTCACCCCGAGCACGGCCGGCTCGGGCACCGTCTGCCGGGGGTGCTCCTCGGGGGCCGCCTCGCCGCCGATGGAACGGACGGCGCCCTGCAACTGCTCCTCGGTGACCTGCACGACCTGCGAGGGCAGACAGCCCGCGTGGGCGAAGGCGAGGACGGCGGTCTCGTCACCGACGAACAGGACGGTGCTGGTGCGTTCCTGCCCGGAGTCCCCCGGAGTGCGGCAGGACGTGCAGTCATAACTGCCCGGAGCGGTCTCTCCGGCGAGCAGCCGGTCGGCTTCTTCGTCGCCGATCTCGGCGCGTACGGCCTCACTGACGTCGAGCATGCGCGGCACGGTGGCTCCCTCGGGATGCGCGCGGTCGGCCGGGTGGCTCCCGGTCGCTGAGCCTTGGGGTTGCGGGCTCACGCAGAAGACAACGGGCGTGCTGTGGTGGGGGTCACGCCCCAGGGGGAACGGAATCGAACCGACCAACGCGCAGTGTCACTTTCGGTACGGAATCGGCCACTCCCCGTCAACTCCGTACACAGTCAAGGAACTTGAACGGGTGATCTAGGTCACAGGCGGGCGCCGCCCATGGTCGACAAGTCCAGAAATAACCGTATGAAGTGGTTGGCCGGAAATCGCCGATACCTGCGGTAACCGCCAACTGGCCTGCCGCGACGGGGTGTTGTTGAAATGTGGCACCTGTCCTCCTTAGATTCCTTCGCCGTGTGCAACTAGCACCGCTCGGGTAGGTCCGCCGCCCGGCGCCGGGCCGGAGACGGCCGCGGCACCGGAACCGGTGGACGGGGCGGGCACGAGGAACCGCGGTTCTGCGCGGCGAGACGTGCCCCGCCCAGGGGGAGCCCGGGTTCGTGGAGAGGGAACTGCATGTCCGAGTGTGCCGATACCACCCGTTCGACCGCCCGTAAGGGCCGTACGACGGCCGCCCTCGCCGGGGCGGCACTGCTCGCCCCGCTGGGGCTGCTGGCCGCCTCCGGAGAGGCTCAGGCGGCGGACAACGGAGTCTGGGACCGCATCGCCCAGTGCGAGAGCGGCGGCAACTGGCACATCAACACCGGCAACGGCTACTACGGCGGACTCCAGTTCTCCGCCGGCACGTGGCGTGCCTACGGTGGCGGCGCCTATGCCGCCACCGCCGACCAGGCGTCGAGAAGCGCGCAGATCGCCGTGGCGTCCAAGGTCCAGCAGGCCCAGGGCTGGGGAGCCTGGCCGGTCTGCTCCGGCCGAGCCGGAGCCTCAGGGTCCGCGCCGGCCGCCGCTTCGGCCACGGGTACCGGGACCGACAAGGGCAGCGTGACGAAGAAGTCCAGCCCGGCCCGGTCCGCTCCGGCGAAGGCGCCGGAGCGCCCGGCGGCGACCCACGCCGACCGGGGAGCCCACCGGGGCGGCTACACCGTCCGTGAGGGCGACACGCTGAGCACCATCGCCGCCCGGCACGGGGTGAGCTGGCAGCGGGTCTACGACGCCAACCGGTCGGTCATCGGGGCCGACCCCGACCTGATCGTGCCGGGGCAGCGTCTCGCGCTCTGACGCCCGGTCCCGCCTCGACGGCCACGGCCGCCGCCCTCCCGAGGGCGGCGGCCGTTCGCATGTCTGTTCGTGCGACAGGGCGGTGCAGGGACGCGCCGGGGAGTCCGTGAATTTCTTATGCGGCGTCAGCTCCCCGGCCCGCGCGCCGTATTCCTCGGGAAAAACGTTCCGGTCCTGTTATTGGCCGGTTCCGGTGCGTGATCCGACGCATTACGACCGGTAATTGGACCCCGTGACCGGCCCCACAGGAAAATTCTGTTCGATTACCCCGTGAAGGTGAACGGAAACCCCCATACGTGTGACGGAGTACGCGGGTAACGGGTGCCGGGAAGCTGTGACAGAAGTGTGACCGGGCGGCACCCCGAGGCCGTCGGAGCGAGTGCCTTCCGTAGTCGTCGCGGGCCGCCTAGCGTGGCCGCATGGCACAGATTCCCGCTCCGCCACCGGAGCCGCAGGACACCCTGGACAGCTACGTCGGCCTGGCCGCGGAGGACGCCGACCGGCGTGCCCGGGGCCGGGGCTGGCAGACGGTGCGGGCGCTGCCGCCCGGCGCGATCATCACCATGGAGTACCGCACGGGCCGCCTGAACTTCGAAGTGAAGGACGGCCGGGTCGCCCGTGTCTGGAAGGGCTGACCCGGCCGTCAGGGGCGCGCGGCCTGGGAGGCGCCGCGTGGGAGCCGGTCCGCGTGCGACGGACGGCGGCTGCCTGCCGGGGTGACCGGAGAGCGCTCCGAGCGGGCCGTGTGCGGGCCCGGCGCCAGATGGGCCGGGGGCCGCGCCCCGCGCGCGGACCCGACCGGCTCCCGCGCCGGCACCGCCGCCTCGGCGGTCTTGGCCAGGGGCTGGAGCGCCACCGGGGCGAGCGGCGCGGCCGGCACCGGTACACGGCGCCGCCACCGGGCGCGCAACCGGTCCCGCAGCGCGAACAGCGCGTTCTCGACCCTGGAGATCAGCGGCTCGAACCAGGGCAGGGCCAGCAGGATCAGCAGCCCGGCGGCCCAGCCCAGCAGCACGTCGCTCAGCCAGTGCGTACCGAGGTAGACGGTGGTGAGGCCGACGCCGAGCGAGGTGACGGCGGAGAGCGCGGACAGCCAGCGGCGCGCCCTCGGCGTGGAGGCCAGATAGGCCAGGATGCCCCAGGTCACGACCGCGTTGGCGGTGTGACCGCTGGGAAATATGTCTCCGCCCAGGCCCATCTCGTTCGCGCCGATCACGGTGGCGTAGTGCGGGCCGAGCCGGCCCATGCCGAGCTTGGCGGCGCCGACCGTGATGTTCAGCAGCAGCAGCGAGGCGGCCAGGGTCAGCAGCGGACGGATCGTGTGCTGCCGCCAGGAGCGCCAGCCGAGCCAGGCCGCGACCATCACCGCGGTGGGGCCGCGCTGGCCGAGCACGACGTAGTAGTCGAGGAAGGCGTGGATCTCGGGCCACTGCTGGTACGGCCGGAAGAACATGACCCGCCAGTCCAGCCGGACCAGCCAGGACGTGGTGATCACGGCCCACACGATCGCCAGGTAGAAGGCCAGGGTCGAGGAGAACAGCACGACCCGGTGCCGGGACATCCTCGGCACATCGATGTGGGCCGGTCGTTCCGGCTCACGGTCCAGCCTGGTGAACACCCGGTCCAGACGCCGGGTGAGGTTTCGTTCGGTACGCACCCAATCGACGTTACAGCGAGTGAGCTGTGTTCCCGGTCGGTACTGGGGCTTTGTGATGACGATGTGATGTGGGAAACCTCTCAGGAACCGCTTGAATTCCTGAACGTCGCCAATATCGTCGAAGCCGCCCCCGCAATTTCCCCGATCACGCCGGGAGCGGTTTTATGGCGCTTTTAAATTGGTTCACCGAAAGGTGGCCCCGTATTCGGCGGGCGCTCACCCGGCCCGCCGGGCCGGTCAGGGCGGGCCCGAGCCGTTCAGCCACAGGGCGCCGTAGACCGCCGCCAGGGCCGCGAGCGCCGAGATGAGCAGCGCCGCGCGGGCCGGACGCGCTCGGGCCAGGGCGCAGGCCGGCGGGAAGAGGAGCGGGAAGGCGGGGATCAGGAGCCGGGGCTTGGAGCCGAAGTAGCTCGACGCGCACAGGGCCAGCGCCAGGACGACACCGCTGTACACCAGCAGCGCGAGCGGCTGCCGCCGGCGCACCCCGGTCACGTACAGCCAGAGCAGCAGGGCGACGCCGGCGATCAGGGCGACGCCCGCGAGCGCCGAGGGGAACGCCGTGAGCATGCCGGCGACGAAGCGCGCGAAGGCGTACCCGCCGTCGAATCCGTTGCGCCACCCGGCCTGGACGTCGAGATAGCCGAGCAGCCCGTCCCCGGTGCGGTGGCCCACCCACAGCACATACGCCGCCGCGCCCAGCGGAGCCACCGCCGCGCCCAGCACCCGTCGCCACGCGGGGGCGCGCGCGGGGAGCGGCGCGCCGTTCGGGCCGGGCGCGCTCCCGGTTCGCCCGAACGAGGCAATGGCCGCGACCCACACCGCGGCGACCACCGCCGCCCCCACCGGCCGGGTCAGCCCGGCGAAGGAGGCCAGCAGCCCCGCCGTCACCCAGCGCCCGGAAAGCACCGCGAACAGCGACCAGGCGGCCAGCGCGGTGAACAGGGACTCGCTGTACGCCATCGACTGCACGACGCCGACCGGCAGCACCGCCCACAGCAGCACCGCGCACACCCCGGCCCGCGCCCCGTACAGCCGGTCCGCCACCGCGAAGATCCCGCCCGCCGCCGCCAGCGAGGCAAGCGCGGACACCGCGAGACCCGCGTCCGCGTACGACAGCGGGGTCAGCGCGTGCAGCAGCCGCTCCAGCCAGGGCAGCAGCGGGAAGAACGCCAGGTCGGAGTGGACGTCACCGTTCGGCAGCCGGACCTCGTGGCCGTAGCCCGCCCCGGCGACCCGCGCGTACCAGAGGGAGTCCCAGCGGGCGGAGAGCAGCTTGTGCGCGCTCGTGCCGCGCGCGGCGCTCCACACGGCCAGCACGGCCAGCCCCAGGGCGCGGACCCCCACGTACCCCAGGAGCGCCGGGAGAGCCCGGCGGGGGAGGGAGGTCTCGGGCGGGGCCGCCCGCGTCGCTGTTCCGGTCACGGGCCGATTATCGACGGCCGCGCGAACCGCCCGGTCACGCGCCGGTGACCTGCGGTGGCGAGGTGGCGCACGCCACACCGATCGGGGCACAACCGTGAGAGGTCCGCCACGTGACCAGGGCATGAACTCGCGTACGCTGACGAGCCACCCGCGTGGGTCCGAGCGGGCCTTCATACACCGCTCTTCTCCGGCCGTACGGCGTGGAGACCCCCACCCCGCCGACCCGCCGCACGCGAGGATTCTTCTGGGAGGTACGTACATGTCCGGCACGACCACGGCCTTCCGGCCGTGCCGTCGGGCGGCCGCGGCCGGTGCCAACCGCTGGATCGTCCTCGTCGTCCTCTGTGTCAGCCTGCTGCTCGTCGGCCTCGACGCCACCGTGCTGCACGTGGCGGTCCCCGCCGTGACCGAGGACCTCCGGCCCAGCGCCGTGGAACTGCTCTGGATCGTCGACATCTATCCCCTGGTCTGCGCCTCGCTGCTGATCCTCTTCGGCACGCTGGGCGACCGGGTCGGACGCAGACGCGTCCTGCTGCTCGGCTACGCCCTGTTCGGCCTGGCCTCGGCCCTGGCCGCGCTCGCCCACAACGGCGAGACGCTGATCCTGGCCCGCGCGCTGCTCGGCGTCGGCGGCGCCATGATCATGCCCGCCACGCTCTCCATCCTGCGCCAGGTCTTCCCCGACCGGCGCGAGCGGGCGCTCGCCATCGGCATCTGGAGCGCGGTCGCCGCCGTCGGCGCGGCCGTCGGCCCGCTGCTCGGCGGGTTCCTGCTGGAGCACTTCTGGTGGGGCTCCGTCTTCCTGGTCAACATCCCGCTGATGCTGGTGAGCCTGCCCATCGGCCGGATGCTGCTGCCCGAGTCCCGCGGCGAGCGCGACGGCCCCTGGGACGTCGTCGGCGCCCTCATGGCCGCGGGCGGCCTGTTCGGCGTCGTCCTCGGCGTCAAGCGGCTCGGCGGCGGCGAGGACATGACCGGCCCGCTCACCCTGGTACCGCTCCTGGTGGGCGCGGCCCTCCTCTTCCTCTTCGTACGGCGCCAGTCCCGCCGCGCCCACCCCCTGGTCGACCTCGGCATGTTCCGGCGGCCCGCGTTCAGCACCTCGGTGGGCTGCATCGTGCTCGCCATGCTGGCCCTGGTCGGCCTGGAGCTGATCGCCGCGCAGTACCTCCAGCTGGTACTGGGGCTGTCCCCGCTCCAGACCGGCCTGCGCCTGCTGCCACTGACCGTCGCCGCGATGGCGGCCGGTCTCGCGGGCGCACGGGTGCTGCGCAGCCTCGGGCCGCGCCGGATGGTCTGCGCCGGGTTCGTCCTCACCGCCGTCGCCGTCGTCACCCTCACCGCGATGGGCGGCCACGACAACACCCCGCTGCTGCTCACCGGCTTCGTGCTGCTCGGCTTCGGCCTGGAGACGACCCTCTTCGGGGCCTACGAGTCCATGCTCAGCGAGGCCCCGGCCGATCGGGCCGGCGGCGCCGCCGCCATCGGCGAGACCTCCTACCAACTGGGCGCCGGCATCGGCATCGCCCTGCTCGGCAGCGTGATGAACGCGGCCTACGCGCCCGCCCTCAGCTCCGTGCCCGGCGTCCCCGCCTCCGCCTCCTCGGCGGCTGGCCGTTCGCTGGGCGAGGCGTACGAGGTGGCCGCACGGCTCGGCGGGCCCGCCGGGGCCGCGCTGCGCCACGCCGCCCGCGACTCCTTCGTGCACGGACTGCATGTGACGCTGCTGGTCAGCGCAGGTCTGCTGCTGCTCGGCGCGCTGATGGCGCTCCGGCTGCCCAAGGTCATGAGCTGCGCGCCGGAGGGCGCCGAGGCGCCGGAGCCGGCCGTGGAGAGCGCCGTACCGCTCACCAAGGGCGGCCTGCCCGCGCCCAGGGCGGCCGGGAAACCCACGGTCTCCGCCTGACCCCGGCGCGGTCGCTCTGGACGTGCGGCGCACTCGGCCGTAACGTCGGCCGGGCATCGTAACTAGCGCTGCTAGTTTTCGAGAGCAGCACAGTTCCAGAGCAGCACAGTTCCAGAGCCGCACGGTTCCAGAGCCGCACAGTGCCGGAGGGTGTTTCCATGTCCGCGTCCCCGAAGCCGCCCGCGTTCGACCCCGCCGACCCGCTCGGCCTCGACGACCTCCTCGACCCCGAGGACCTCGCCGTCCGCGACACCGTCCGCTCCTGGGCGGCCGACCGCGTGCTGCCGTACGTGGCCGACTGGTACGAGAAGGGTGAGCTGCCCGGCATCCGGGAGCTGGCCCGCGAACTCGGCTCGATCGGCGCCCTCGGCATGTCCCTCACCGGGTACGGCTGCGCGGGCGCGTCGTCCGTGCAGTACGGCCTGGCCTGCCTGGAGCTGGAGGCCGCCGACTCCGGCATCCGCTCCCTGGTCTCGGTCCAGGGCTCGCTCGCCATGTACGCGATCCACCGGTACGGCAGCGAGGAGCAGAAGAACGAGTGGCTGCCCCGCATGGCCTCCGGCGAGGTGATCGGCTGCTTCGGGCTGACCGAGCCCGACCACGGCTCCGACCCGGCCGGCATGCGTACGTTCGCCAAGCGGGACGGCGACGACTGGGTGCTCAGCGGGCGCAAGATGTGGATCACCAACGGCTCGGTGGCCGGGGTCGCGGTGGTCTGGGCGCGCACCGAGGACGGCATCCGGGGCTTCGTCGTCCCCACCGACCGCCCCGGCTTCTCCGCGCCCGAGATCAAGCACAAGTGGTCCCTGCGGGCCTCGGTCACCAGCGAACTCGTGCTGGACGACGTACGGCTGCCCGCCGACGCGGTGCTGCCCGGCGTGACCGGGCTGCGCGGGCCGCTCGGCTGTCTCTCGCACGCCCGGTACGGCATCGTCTGGGGCTCGATGGGCGCCGCCCGCAGCAGCTTCGAGGCCGCCCTCGACTACGCGCGGACGCGGGAGCAGTTCGGGCGGCCCATCGGGGGCTTCCAGCTGACCCAGGCCAAGCTCGCCGACATGGCGGTCGAGCTGCACAAGGGGATTCTGCTCGCCCATCATCTGGGGCGGCGGATGGACGCCGGACGGCTGCGGCCCGAGCAGATCAGTTTCGGCAAGCTGAACAACGTCCGTGAGGCCATCGAGATCTGCCGGACGGCGCGGACGATCCTCGGTGCCAACGGGATCTCCCTGGAGTATCCCGTGATGCGGCACGCGACCAACCTGGAGTCGGTGCTCACCTACGAGGGCACCGTCGAGATGCACCAGCTGGTGCTGGGCAAGGCGCTCACCGGGCTCGACGCCTTCCGGTGAGCCCCCTGGGGCGGGGCCGGTGAGCGGCCCCGCCTCAGCTCTGGTTGAAGAAGCCGTCCTCCCGGCGGCCCGACGGTTCGCCGGTGATGATCTCGGTGTGGGCGGGCGTCAGCAGGAAGACCCGCGTCGCCACCCGCTCGATCGTCCCCCGCAGCCCGAAGGTGAGTCCGGCCGCGAAGTCGACCACGCGCTTGGCGTCGGCGCCCTCCATCGCCGTGAGGTTCATGATGACCGGGACACCGTCCCGGAACAGTTCGCCGATGGCGCGGGCGTCCCGGAAGCTGTCCGGGGTGACCGTGCCGATCCGGCGGCCCTTGTCCTCGGCCGTGTCCGCGGCCACCTTCACCCGCGGGTCGGTGACCCAGGCGTCAGCGGACTCCGTGCCCTCGGAGTAGTCGTCGTCGTAGTAACGCTCGTCATTGTTGTCGTCGACGAGGCCGAGCCACGCACTCGCCTTGCGTACCGATCCCATGGACGCCTCCTCTCACAGCGGTCTTTCTTGTTCTTCGCTTCCCTATGGTCATCCATGATGCGGACGGCGCGCCAAGTGGATAGACGCCGCGCGGGGGGTTTGTGACGGTACTGGTGCACGATCGATCCGTCGAGAGCCCTTGTGCCCCAAGGGCTGCGACTCATACGGCTGCTGACTGGGAGTGAAATATGATTTGTCGCGGCGGATGGGTGATGTGTGGTGTGTCCGGGTGACGAAGGTGGCCCGAGGGGCGACTGGGATGGGGCGTGTGGGGCGATTGTCGGCTTTTGTGACTTGAGGGGACGTCAGGGTGCGCGGGCCGTCGAGTCGTTGAGCCGTCTACGGCCGAAAGGCACTCTTGTGCCGACCGGTCGTTCGACCGAATACTCCCCCTCAGCGCTTGTCAGGGGCATGCACGTCCGATCGACCTGCCGCTGGCTGCGCCTCACGGGCCCCGACCCCACGCGGGCCCCTGAATTCCCCAGGAGGGAACGACACGTGAGGATCAAGCGCACCACTCCCCGAGGCCGTATCGCCAGACGCACCCAGCTCACGGCGGCCGTCACCGGCCTCCTCGCCGTAGCCGCGTTCGCCGCCCCCACGGCGAGCGCCAGCGACGTCCACACGTTCAGCGCCGGCCAGCTCACCAAGGCGAGCGACTCCGTCCGCCAGGCCGATGTCCCCGGCACCGCCTGGGCCGTCGACAGCAAGACCAACCGCGTCCTCGTCACCGTCGACAGCACGGTGTCCCAGACCGAGATAGCCAAGATCAAGGAGCAGGCCGGCGCCGACGCGCTCACCATCAAGCGGACGCCCGGCAAGTTCAACAAGCTGATCACCGGCGGCGACGCCATCTACGGCGGCTCCTACCGCTGCTCGCTCGGCTTCAACGTCCGCAGCGGCAGCACGTACTACTTCCTGACCGCCGGGCACTGCGGTGAGGTCGCCTCCACCTGGTACAGCAACTCCGCCAAGACCACGCTGCTCGGCACCAACGTCGGGTACAGCTTCCCCGGCAACGACTTCGCGCTGGTGCGCTACACCAACTCCGCGGTCGCGCACCCGAGCGCGGTCGGCAGCCAGACCATCAGCAGCGCGGCCACCCCGGCCGTCGGGACCACCGTGACCCGGCGCGGGTCCACCACCGGGACGCACAGCGGTCGCGTCACCGCGCTCAACGCCACCGTCAACTACGGCGGCGGGGACGTGGTGTCCGGGCTCATCCAGACCACCGTGTGCGCCGAGGGCGGTGACAGTGGTGGTCCGCTGTACGGCGGCAGCGTCGCGTACGGGCTCACCTCCGGGGGCAGCGGCAACTGCTCCTCCGGCGGTACGACGTTCTTCCAGCCCGTCACCGAGGCGTTGAGCTACTACGGGGTGACGCTTCCCTAGGTTGCCTCAGGTTCCCTGAAGTCCCCTGACGGGCCGTCCTCACTGACGGGTCGGTTCGAGCGGGCCCCTGTACGCGGTAACTCGCGTGCGGGGGCCCGCTTCCTGCTGTGCGTTCTGGAGGGCGCGCGGGTGTGTGAGGGCGCGTGTGCGGGCGTGTGGGGGGTCTGTGTGGGGGGTGTGGGGCTTCGGGTTTTGGTCGCTTTGGGAGGGGTTGTTTTCGGACACCCGATCCTGTCGCTGTCCGGTGGTCCGGCTTGTGCATTCCGCGTTTGCACTGCGAATTTCCTGGGGTGACTGTCCTCGGTCAAGCTGGGGAGGTTGTTCGAGAGTCCGGCCTGAAGTCGGTCTTGTGTGCCCGCTGTGCCGTTCGGAAGAGTGGGCGCTCGTCAACCAGCCTTCCGGTTCGTCAGGTCCCCACAACCTGCCGGGCCGACCCCCCACAGGAGGACATGAGTTGAAGCATCGACGCATACCCGCACGCCGGGCCGCGATCGCCGGAGCGGGTGTTGTCGCACTGGTCGGAGCGGGTGTCACCTTCCAGACTGCGAACGCCAGCGAACCCGCGAACTCCGCGCCCGACGCGCGGGTCCTGTCCGCTCCGGCGGCCGGAAAGCTCGCCTCCACGCTGCTCGCCGACCTCGGCTCCGACAGCGCGGGCAGCTACTACGACGCCCAGGCCAAGAGCCTCGTCGTCAACGTGCTCGACGCCGACGCCGCCGATACCGTCCAGGCGGCCGGCGCCAAGGCCAGAATCGTCTCCCACTCGCTCGCGGTGCTCGACGGGGCGCGGTCCACGCTGAAGAAGGACGCGACGATCCCCGGAACCTCGTGGGCGACCGACCCGGTCTCCAACAAGGTCGTCGTCACCGCGGACAAGACCGTGTCCGAGGCTCAGTGGACCAAGCTGGGCAAGGTCGTCTCCGGGCTCGACGGTGCCGCCGAACTCAAGCGGTCCAAGGGGGAGTTCAAGCCCTTCGTCGCCGGTGGTGACGCCATCAACGGGTCGGGTGGGCGGTGCTCGCTCGGGTTCAACGTGACCAAGGGCGGCGCGCCGTACTTCCTCACCGCGGGGCACTGCACCGCGTCGATCTCCAGCTGGACCGACTCGTCCGGGAACGCCATCGGGCAGAACGAGGACTCCAGCTTCCCCGGTAACGACTACGGGCTGGTGAAGTACGCCAGCGGTGTCGATCACCCGAGCGAGGTCAATCTCTACAACGGGTCTGCTCAGCAGATCACGGGGGCGGCTGACGCCACCGTGGGGATGAAGGTGACCCGTAGCGGGTCCACGACCCAGGTTCACGGCGGGACCGTCACCGGGCTCAACGCGACCGTGAACTACTCCGAGGGCACGGTCAGCGGGCTGATCCAGACCGATGTGTGCGCTGAGCCTGGGGACAGTGGTGGGTCGCTGTTCTCCGGGAGCAGTGCGGTCGGGCTGACCTCGGGGGGTAGTGGTGACTGCACCTCCGGTGGGGAGACGTTCTTCCAGCCTGTGACCGAGGCGCTGTCCGCTACTGGGACTCAGATCGGCTGAGTTTTGGGCTCTGGGCCCCCGCGTCTCCTTCGGGAGGGCGGGGGCCTCTTTGCGTCTGCCGCTGCTCGTCGGTCGTGGCCGCGTGCGTTGTGGGGCGGGGCCGCGCCGGGGGTATCCGTCCTCGGTCCGGCGGCCCCGTTTCTTTGATGCGTTCGGCTTGGTGTTCGCCGGACGCTGCGGGCGGACACCCCCCGCCACGTCCCCTCGCCGCCGTGTCCGGCCACCCCGCCGTGCGGCCATCGCTCATGGGTCGCTCTAGTCCTCGTGTGGCCTCTTCGTGCGTTTTTGCAGGTGAGAGGGTCAATCGTGCTCATCGTATGTGTGTTCGATAGTGGGGGTATGGTGGTGTTGGAACGAGTGTTCGATTGGCCTGGGAGGTGCTGGAGTGGCGTTCGCGCATCTGCGTGTCGTCTCCGGGTTCTCCCTGCGCTATGGGGCCTCGCATCCGGAGCGGCTGGCCCTGCGCGCCTCTGAGCGGGGGATGGACGTGCTTGCGCTTACCGATCGGGACACCCTTGCCGGGGCCGTTCGGTTCGCCAAGGCTTGTGCGGGGAGTGGGGTGCGGCCGGTCTTCGGCGTTGATCTTGGGGTTGAGGTCGCCTCGGGTGGGGGTGGTGGGGGACGGCTGCGGGCTCCTGTGCGTGGGGGTGTCTTCATCGACGAGTCGGCTCCTCGGGTGACCTTTCTCGCTCGGGACGGGGCTCTGGGGTGGGGGGAGCTTTGCCGGATGGTCACCGCCGCCTGGTCGGGTGGGGGTGTCAGGCCGCTGCTGGCCTGGGGTGAGCATCGGGGTGAAGGGCTCATGGTGCTGTTGGGGGCCGACTCCGATGTGGGGCGCGCCCTGGCCGCCGGGCGGCCCGACCGGGCTGCCCGGCTGTTGGTGCCCTGGCGGGAGGTCTATGGGGATGCTCTTCGGCTTGAGGTGGTCTGGCATGGGCGGTCCGGTACGGGGGCCGGGTCGCTGAGGCTCGCTGCTCGTGTGCTCGGGTTCGCCGTGGAGCAGGGGGTGCGGCCTGTGCTGAGTAATGCGGTGCGGTATGCCGATCCTGGGCAGGGGCGGGTCGCCGATGTGCTGGATGCCGCTCGGCGGCTGGTTCCCATCGATCCGCGTAAGGGGCTCGACTCCGGTGAGGCGTGGCTGAAGGGGCCGGAGGAGATGCTTGGGGTTGCTGAAAGGGTTGTGGAGGCTGCCGGGTATCGGCGGGGGGTTGCGCTGCGGTTGGTTCAGGAGACCCTTGCTGCTGCCGGTGAGTGTGTGGTCGATCCTGAGGATGATCTGGGGATCGGGAGTGTCCGGTTTCCTGAGGGGCGGCTTGTCGGGGCCGGGCGGCGTGGTGCTCAGCGGGCGCTTGCTTCTCGGGCCGTCGCGGGGATGGTGCGTCGTGGGTATTCCGGGCGGCGGGCGTACTGGGAGCGGATGCATGAGGAGTTGGAGATCATTGGGCATCATGGGTATGCCTCCTATTTCCTGACGGTTGCCCAGGTCGTCGATGACGTAAGGGAGATGGGCATTCGGGTTGCTGCCCGGGGGTCCGGGGCCGGGTCTCTTGTGAATCATCTGCTGGGTATTGCTCATGCTGATCCGATGGAGCATGGGCTGCTCATGGAGCGGTTCTTGTCCAGGGAGCGGGTTGTGCTTCCTGATATTGATGTGGATGTGGAGTCCGCTCGGCGTCTTGAGGTCTACCGGGCGATCATCGGGCGGTTCGGGGGTGAGCGGGTTGCGACTGTTGCCATGCCGGAGACCTATCGGGTGCGGCATGCCATTCGGGATGTGGGGGCCGCTCTGTCGATGGATCCCGCCGAGATCGATCGGGTGGCCAAGGCTTTTCCGCATGTGCGGGCTCGGGATGCCCGGGTCGCGCTCGCCGAGTTGCCCGAGCTGAAAGGGCTTGCGGGGGAGCGCGAGCGGTACGGGGTGTTGTGGGAGCTGGTGGAGGCGCTGGACGCTCTGCCGCGTGGGGTCGCCATGCATCCTTGTGGGGTTCTGCTGTCCGATTCCTCGCTGCTTCGGCGTACTCCGGTGGTTCCCACCAGCGGGGAGGGGCTGCCCATGTCGCAGTTCGACAAGGAGGACGTGGAGGATCTCGGGCTGCTCAAGCTCGATGTGCTCGGGGTGCGGATGCAGTCGGCCATGGCGCATGCCGTCGCCGAGGTGGAGCGGGCTTCCGGGGAGCGGGTCGATCTGGAGGCTTTGCCGGAGGGGGATGCCGATACTTATCGGCTTATTCGGTCTACCGAGACGCTCGGGTGCTTCCAGATCGAGTCGCCTGGACAGCGGGATCTGGTGGGGCGGCTTCAGCCCGATTGTTTCGGGGATCTGGTGGTGGATATTTCGCTGTTCCGGCCCGGTCCTGTCGCCGCCGACATGGTGCGGCCGTTCATCGAGGCCCGGCATGGGCGGGCGTCTGTGCGGTATCCGCATCCGGATCTTGAGCCGGCGTTGCGGGACACGTATGGCGTTGTGGTTTTTCATGAGCAGATCATTGACATTCTCGTGGTCATGACCGGTTGTGGGCGTGGCGAGGCTGATTATGCGCGGCGGCTGCTTTCCGACTCCGAGGCACAGGGGCGGGTTCGGGTGTGGTTCGCGCAGCGGGCGGAGGGGAGGGGGTACGACGCCGATACTGTTCGGCGGACCTGGGAGATTGTCGAGGCTTTCGGGTCTTACGGGTTCTGCAAGGCGCATGCTGTTGCTTTTGCTGTGCCCACTTACCAGTCGGCCTGGCTCAAGGCGCATTACCCTGCTGCTTTTTATGCCGGGCTGCTCACTCATGATCCCGGTATGTATCCCAAGCGGCTGCTGCTGGCGGATGCGCGGCGGCTCGGGGTGCCGATTCTGCCGTTGGACGTGAATGTGTCCGGGGTCGCTCATCGAATCGAACTGGTGTCTGGTTCAGGGGTGTGGGGGGTGCGGCTGGCCCTTGCCGATGTGCATGGGATCAGTGAGGCGGAGGCCGCCAGGATCGCCGAGGGGCAGCCGTACGCGTCCCTGCTGGACTTCTGGGAGCGGGGGCGGCCGGGGCGGCCGCTGGCTCAACGGCTGGCTCAGGTGGGGGCGTTGGATTCCTTCGGGGCCAATCGGCGTGATCTTCAGTTGCATCTGGCCGAGTTGCACCGGGGGTCTCGGGGCGGGCGTGGGGAGCAGCTTCCGCTGGGCGGCGGCCGGCGGACCGCTTCCGCCGGGCTGCCCGATCTGTCGGACGCCGAGCGGCTCAGTGCCGAGCTGGGTGTGCTGTCCATGGATGTCTCCCATCACCTGATGGACGACCACCGGGGCTTTCTGGAGGAGCTGGGCGTGGTGTCGGCCCGGCGGCTGCGGGAGGCCCGGCACGGGGAGACCGTGCTGGTCGCGGGGGCCAAGGCGGCCACCCAGACTCCGCCGATCCGGTCCGGCCGGCGTGTCATCTTCAGCACACTGGACGACGGCACCGGGCTGGTCGACCTCGCCTTCTTCGACGACTCGCACGACGCGTGCGCCCACACCGTCTTCCACTCGTGGCTGCTGCTGGTGCGCGGGGTGGTGCAGCGGCGGGGACCGCGCAGTCTGAGTGTGGTCGGCTCGGTCGCCTGGAACCTCGCCGAACTCGCCGAACTCCGGGCCGAGGGCGGGCTGGAGAAGGTTGCGGCCCGGCTGGCCGAGCCCGTGCCGGAGGCGAAGGGTGCGGAGGATGGTGCGGGTCGGCGGATTCGGCTGTCCACCGGGTACCAGATGCATCCCTGGGCCGACCTGCGGCCCGCCGGTCAGGAGGTGGCGGAGCAAGCGCCCGCCGCCATGCGGAAGTTGTGGCACCAGAGTCCGGGGAGTGCGGGATGACCATTCTCTGTGTGCGTTTTCGGGAGGCGGGCGCGGGCGCGGGCGCGGGCGCGGGTGACGGTGAGCTTGAGCTGTCCGGACTGCTCGGGCTGCTGGAGGAGTTCACCCCCGTGGTGGAGGGGCTGCCGCCCGATGGGGCGCTGGCCGATCTCCGAGGGGCCGAGCGGTACTTCGGGCGGGGTCCGGTGGAGCTGGCCGCGCTGATCCGGGTACGGGCGCTCGCCCGGTACGGGGTCGACTGTGTGGTGGGGGCCGGGCCGGGGCCGATGCTGGCGCGGATGGCCCTGCGGGACGCCCGGCCGGGGCTGGTGTGTGCCGTCCCCGAGGGTCCTGGTGCCGTCGCCGAGTTTCTTGCCGGGCTGCCCGTGGTCGCGTTGCCCGGTGTCGGTACGGCGACCGCTCGGACCCTGTGCGAGTACGGGCTGGACACCCTCGGGCGGGTCGCCGTCGCGCCGCCCTCCACGCTTCAGCGGCTGGTCGGGGCCAAGGTCGCCCGTGAGCTGCGGGAGCGGGCCAACGGGGTCGACCGGGGGCGGGTCGTCCCGAACGCCGTCTCCCGGTCGGTGGGGGCCGAGCGGTCCTTCGGCGTGGACGAGCTGGACCCCGGCCGGCACCGGCGGGCGCTGCTGGCCGATGCCGAGGAACTGGGGGCGCGGCTGCGGGAGATGGGGCGGGTCTGCCGCTCCCTGACGCTCACCGTGCGCTACGCCGACCGCTCCACCACGGTGCGCGGGCGCACCCTCGCCGAGCCGACCGCGCACTCGGCCGACCTCACCAGGGCGGCGTACGGCATGTACGAGGCGCTCGGGCTCCAGCGGGCGCGGGTGCGGGCGCTCGCCCTGCGTGCCGAGGGGCTGACCCCGGCCGGGGAGGCCGCGCACCAGCTCACCTTCGACCCCGTGGACGAGAAGGTCCGCCGGATCGAGGAGGTCGCCGACCTGGCGCGGGCCAAGTTCGGGCCTCGCGCGGTGATGCCGGGGGCGCTTGCGGCCTGAGTTACGCGTGTTGCGGGAGTTTCTGGTGGGATTCGGCGGCTACGTGCTGCCTGGTGACGGTTCCTCAGTGTGCGGGGGCTTCTGAGGGCCGATGGAACTTTTTACCGACGCGTAACTTCACAGTTGCACTACTCGTCCGTAACTTGACGAGTGAACAGCATCCCGTGATCCGGATCACAGGGTTAGGCCGTGCACCTTCTCCCTTGAGCCGCAAGGAGATCACACGATGCTGCCCTGGAAGCGAGCGCTCAGACCGCTCGCCGCGCTGGTCCTGGCCGCCGCGCTCGCCACCGTTCCCGCCGCCACCGCCCACGCCGCTCCCAGCAGTGGCTGGAACGACTACTCCTGCAAGCCCTCCGCCGCCCACCCGCGTCCCGTCGTCCTCGTCCACGGCACGCTCGGCAACTCCGTCACCAACTGGGTGTCGCTCGCTCCGTACCTCAAGGAGCGCGGCTACTGCGTCTTCTCCCTCGACTACGGGCAGCTGTCCGGCGTCCCCGTCTTCTACGGCCTCGGCCCGATCGACAAGTCGGCCGAGCAGCTGTCCGCCTTCGTCGACAAGGTGCTCACCGCCACCGGAGCCACCAAGGCCGACCTCGTCGGCCACTCCCAGGGCGGCATGATGCCCCGGTACTACCTGAAGTTCCTCGGCGGAGCCGCCAAGGTGAACGCGCTCGTCGGGATCGCCCCCAGCAACCACGGCACCGACCTGAACGGCCTCACCAACCTGCTGCCGTACTTCCCCGGCGCCGAGAACCTGATCAAGTCCAGTACGCCCGCCCTCGCCGACCAGATCGCGGGCTCGGCCTTCCTGACCAAGCTCAACGCGGGCGGCGACACCGTCCCCGGAGTGCACTACACCGTCATCGCCACCAAGTACGACGAGGTCGTCACCCCCTGGCGCACCCAGTACCTGACCGGCTCCGACGTCCGCAACGTCCTCCTCCAGGACCTGTGCCCGCTCGACCTGTCCGAACACGTGGCGATCGGCATCTTCGACCGCATCGCCTACCACGAGGTGGCCAACGCCCTCGACCCGTCCCACGCCACGGCCACTTCCTGCGCGTCGGCTTTCAGCTGACATGGCTCGGGGCCCTGCCCGGCCTGAGCCGCCCGGCAGGGCCCCGCGATCGAGGGGCGTTCAGCGCGCGGTGCGGCTCCGGCCCGTCGCGCGCTGGCGCACGGAGAGGAACAGTGCTGCTGAACCGAGGGCCAGGGCGGCGGCGCCGCCGATGGCCGCGTAGGAGGTGCCGGTGGGGGTGCCGGTCTCGGCCAGGGGGACGGAAGTTCCCTCCGGCTGCGGGGTGTTGGGCTCGGGGGAGGGGGGCACCGGCTTCGCCGAGGTGCTCGGGTCGTCGTCGCCGTGGCCGTGGTGCTCCACCGTGGAGCGGTCGGCGCCAGCCGCGATCTGCCGGTCCGAGGGGGCGGAGGCGGTGGCCGTGGGCGTGGGTGCGGCCGAGGTGGGGGCGGGGGTCGCCTTGGCGGTGTCGGCCTTGGCCGGTGCCGGTCCGCCGAAGTCGACGTCCGAGCAGGAGTAGAACGCCTCCGGGCTGTCCGAGCGCTGCCACACCGCGTACAGCAGCTGCCTGCCCGTACGGTCGGGGAGCCTGCCGGAGAACGTGTAGAAACCGTCCGTGGCGACCGGGTCCGTGGACTTCGCCACCGGGTGCGCCAGGTCCAGGTCGGACCAGGCCAGGGGCTTCGCCGGGTCGTAGCCGGGCTTGGTCGCGTAGACCTCGAAGGTGCCCTTGTGCGGGGCGGTCACCCGGTACTTGAAGGTGTGCGGGCCGCTGCGCACATCGGTCGCGGGCCAGTCGGCGCGGGCCAGGTCGAGGCCCTTGAACTCGTCGTTCCCGGCGCCGCACAGCTTGCCGTCGGGGATCAGCTGCTGGTGGCGGCCGCCCGCGTCGCCGATCCGGATGCCGTTCCAGTCGTACAGCGCCTGGGTGCCGCCCGCCGCCACGGCCGCCTGGCAGGCCGCCGACTTCGGGGACTCCGGGCCCTCCGCGAAACACTGCGCGACCCGGCTGACCGGGCCACCCATCGAACCGTGCGCGGCCGCCGGCGCGGCGGCCAGCCCGCCCAGGGTCAGCGGTGCCAGGCCGAGCGCGGCCGCGGTGGCGGCGGCCCGCAGTCGCGGCATCCGCTGCCCGTGCGGACTCGAGGGCGTGGCGAAGGGCATCGGAACTCCTCGGAACGGTACGGCCGGCCGGCAGCCGGAAGGGGGCTGCTCCCGTGGGGGACGCTCAGAAACTAGCCCCGTGGATCGGTGAATTCGCCCGCTCCGAGCCCCTGGAGCCGATCTTTATGGTCGTCTTAAGGCCGTGCTCAGACTGGGCTCAGGTCGCTACCGTGCCCGGTATGAACGATCACCCCCCATCCGTCCGCGCGGCCACGGCCGCCGACGTGCCCGCCGTGCGCGCGGTCACCGATGCCGCCTACCACCCCTACATCGCGCGCATAGGTGTGGTGCCCCAGCCCATGGAGGCGGACCACATGTCCGATGTCGCGGCGGGGTGTGTGTTTGTCACCGGGGAACCGGTCGCCGGACTCGTGGTGGTCAGTGCCTTCCCCGACCACCTCTTTCTCGACAGCGTCGCCGTCCACCCCGACGCCCACGGCCGGGGCGTCGGGCGCCGGCTGCTGCACTTCGTGGAGGAGCACGCCCGCGCTCTTGGCCTCCCCGAGATCCGGCTCTACACCAACGCGCTGATGTGGGAGAACCAGGAGATCTACCCCCGCTACGGCTACGAGCTGGTGGAACGCCGCGTCGACGGCCCCTACGACCGGCTCCACTACCGCAAGCCGCTGAGCCGCTGAGCCGCTGAGCCGCTGAGCCGCTGAGCCGCTGACGGAGCCTCATTGTCAGTGGTGGATGGCACGCTTGTGGTCATGAGTGACGCGAGCGCGAGTGAGTGGACCGCCGGGACGGACGTGGACTGGGACGCCCAGGCCGCCGTCTTCGACGACGAGCCGGATCACGGGCTGCGGGCGCCCGAGGTCCGGGCGGCGTGGGGCGAGCGGCTTCATGGCTGGCTGCCCGAACAGCCCTCGGACATACTCGACCTGGGCTGCGGCACCGGCAGTCTGAGTCTCCTCGCCGCCGAGCAGGGGCACCGGGTGACGGGGGTCGACGCCTCCCCGGCCATGGTCGAGCGAGCCCGCGCCAAGCTCGCCGGGCAGGACGCGCGAGTGCTGTGCGGGGACGCGGCCGTGCCACCGGTGGTGGAACAGGGCTACGACGTGATCCTCGTCCGGCATGTGCTGTGGACGCTGCCCGATCCCGCCGAGGTGCTGCGGCACTGGCGCACCCTGCTGCGCCCCCGCGGCCGGTTCGTGCTGATCGAGGGTGTCTGGGGGACCGTCACCCCGGCCGGTATACCCGTCGACCGGCTCACCGGGCTGCTGGCACCCCTCGCCGGGCGGATACGCGTGGAGCCGCTGTCCGACGACCCGCTGCTGTGGGGCAAGTCCGTCAGCGACGAGCGGTACGCGGTGCTGGCCGAGGTGTGAGGCTCAGAGCAGGGCCGGGAGGCCGTCCGCGCGGGCCAGCGCCTCCAGTTCGTCCAGGGCGGACCGGGCGGCCGACGCGGCCTCCGGGTCCCGTTCCGGCAGGCCGCTCGCGGCGAACTCGTCCTCGTCCAGGCGGAGTACGGTCTTGCCCTCGCCGGAGACCCACAGGTCCAGGTCGAGGTCCTCCACGAGGAGTTCGGTGCCCAAGCGGACGGCGGGGCGGGTGATGTCGCAGTACCAGCCCTTCAGGGTGCCGTCCTGGGCGCGGACCTCCTTCACCGCGTACCAGCGGTCCCGCCAGTAGTGCTCGGTGAACACGTCGCCGGGCTCGAAGCGGACGAAGCCGAAGTCGCGTACGCCGTCGCCCGCCCAGGGGGCGCGTACGGACACTCGGGTGCCGTCGTCCGTGAGCAGCGTCGCCGGGTAACGGATCTTCGTGCGGCCAGCCTTGATGAGGACGATCTCCAACTCGCTGAGTGTGTCAGCCGAGTTCGCGGACATAGCGCACCTCCGTGGCGCAGAACTCGTAGCCGAGCCACTTGTTGATGGCGATCATCGGGCCGTTGCCCGAGTCGTTCCCGGTGAACGCCTCGGTGCGGCCGGCCGTGCGGGCCCGGTACAGCGAGTGCAGCTTGGCGAGCTTGGCCAGGCCCCGGCCCCGGTAGGCACGGGAGGTACCGGTCATCGCGGTGAAGTAGCGGGTGTCGCCGTCGGTGTAGGCCACGCTGAAGGCGACCGGGCGGCCGTCGACCACCGCCACGACGGTCAGTTCGAGGTCCAGCAGCGGATGCTCCCAGGTCTCCTCCAGCCACGCCTCGTAGTCCGAGTAGGCCAGCGTGACCTCGCCGGGCTCGTCCGCCACCGCCTCCGCGTCGAGCTCGAACAGCGGACGCGGGTCCGCCGCGAAGTCGGCGGCCGTGCGCAGCTCCACGCCGGGCGGGGTCTCCGGCAGCGGCGGAAGGGCGCCGTTCGCCAGGTCGAGGCGGAGGAAGCGGGCCGGGCGGCCGGGCCGGTAGCCGTGCCGTTCGGCGAACCGCACGTTCGCGGGCTCGTCCAGCACCCAGGAGTACAACCGCGTGGCGCCCAGCGAGCCGAGATACTCCTCGGCGGCGGCGACCAGCAGCCGCCCCGCACCCCGCCCGGTGCGGTCCGGGCGGACATGGACATTGAGGTACGCCTGCCCCGGCTCCGTGCTGTCGTGCGCCAGCGCGACCTGCGCCGTGCCGATCACCTCGCCGTCCTCCTCCGCGACCAGCGAGCGGAAGCGGGCGTCCGGATGGCTCCGGGTGAGGACATGGCGCACCGATTCGGGGGTGAACAGGATGTAGGGCAGCGCCAGCCGTCGTACCTCGGTGAAAGCCTCGGTGTCGGCCGGTACGTCGGGGCGCAGATCGCGCACGAGTACGGTCATGTGCACGCACCGTACGGGCGGTCCCGCCGGAGTGCCTCTTATTTTCCGCCGGGTGCGGGAGAATCGGCCCTGTGAGCCTGAAGATCCACATCGATGACAGCGCGCCGCCGTACGAGCAGGTCCGGGCGCAGATCTCCGAGCAGGCGCGGGCGGGCGCCCTCCCGGCCGGGTACCGGCTGCCCACCGTGCGCGGACTCGCGGAGTCCCTCGGCCTCGCCGTGAACACCGTCGCCAAGGCGTACCGGGCCCTGGAGGCGGACGGCGTGATCGAGACCCGCGGCCGCAACGGCACGTACGTGGCCGCCGCCGGCCCCGCCGCCACCCGCGAGGCGAGCACGGCCGCGCAGGCGTACGCCGAGCGGGCCCGGCGGCTCGGCCTGGACCACGACGAGGCGCTGGCCACCGTCCGCGACGCGCTGCGCGCGGTTTACGGCACCGACTGAGCGGCGGCGCTCACCGCCGCGCCCACGGCTCCGGCGTCCGGGTCACCGCAAGCCCCGCCCGCCGTGCCAGGTTCCCGAACTCCGCCGCGTCCTTCACCGCCGCGCCCCTCGGGTCGTTGTTGAAGTAGGCGTACACGTCCTGCCCCTCCGGCCAGGCCGAGGCGATGCGCTCCACCCAGGACTCCAGCGCCTGGGTGCCGTAGCGCGGCCACGGCTTGGCGCGGCCCCGGTGGAAGCGGACGTACCCCCAGTCGGCGGTGCGCCACAGCGGGCCGGCCGGGCGGCCCAGCTCGTCCGCCCAGCACAGGGCGGCCTTCCGGGCCTCAAGCACCTCGCGGGTCTGCGGGGTCCACCAGGAGTCGTGGCGCGGTTCGACCGCCACCCGTGTCCTCGCCGGGAAGCAGGCCAGGCACGCGTCCAGCAGCGGCGGGTCCGCGCGCAGGGTCGGCGGGAGCTGGAGCAGGACGGGCCCCAGGTCGGAGCCCAGCCCCTCGGCGTGGCTCATCAGCCGGTGCACCGGCTCCTCGGGGTCCCGCAGCCGCTTGATGTGGGTCAGATAACGGCTCGCCTTCACCGCCACCACGAAGCCCCGCGGCAGCCGCTCCCGCCACGCCTCGAAGTTCTCGCGGGACGGCAGCCGGTAGAACGCGTTGTTCAGCTCCACCGTGGCGAACTGCTTCGCGTACTCCTCCAGCCACAGCCGCACCGGCACCCCCGCCGGGTACAGCACGCCCCGCCAGCTCTTGTACTGCCACCCCGACGTACCGACGAACAGGGTCATACATCCATGAAAGCATCCCGGGCGCGGGCCGGTCCGGCCGGAGGTGGGCCGCTAGAGGTACAGCCCCGCGTCCGCGCCGTCCCGCGCCCCCGGTACCGAGGTCGGTGCCGTGCCCCGGCGCAGCGCGTACAGCTCGGCCAGCGTCGAGCCGTCCCGGCCCAGCTCGCTCTTCAGCTCCGCGGCCTGGTCGCCGAGCCAGGTCACCGCCTCCGGCCGGGTCAGCGGACCCACCTCGATCCGCGCCAGACAGCGGCCGGGCCGGACCACGGCCGGGTGCAGCCGCTCCAGGTCCTCGTTGGTGGTGACGCCCACCAGGACATTGCGGCCCTGGCCGAGCAGCCCGTCGGTCAGATTCAGCAGCCGGGACAGCGCCTGGCCCGCGGTGTGCCGGGCCTCGCCCCTGATCAGCTCGTCGCAGTCCTCCAGCAGGAGCAGCCGCCAGCGGGCCTTGCCGGCGCCGTCCTCCTCGCCGATGGCGATGTCCATCAGATAGCCCACGTCGGAGAAGAGCCGCTCCGGGTCCAGTACGCAGTCCACCTGGCACCACTCGCGCCAGGACCGGGCCAGCGTGCGCAGCGCGGAGGTCTTGCCGGTGCCCGGTGGGCCGTGCAGCAGCAGGAGCCGGCCCGCGATGTCCTCCGGTGTCGTCTTCATCAGGCGGTCCATCGCCTGTGCCACCGGTGCCGTGTAGTTGGCCCGCACCTCCTCCCAGGTGCCGGCCGCGATCTGGCGGGTGGTGCGGTGCGGGCCGCGCCGGGGCGAGACGTACCAGAACCCCATCGTGACGTCGTCCGGCTGCGGGGCGGGCTCGTCGGCCGCGCCGTCGGTGGCCCGGCCGAGGACCTCCTTGGCCAGCTCGGCGGTGGTCGCGGTCACCGTGACGTCCGCGCCCCGGTTCCAGCGGGAGACCAGCAGGGTCCAGCCGTCACCCTCCGCGAGGGTCGCGCTGCGGTCCTCGTCACGGGCCACCCGCAGGACCCGGGCACCGTCGGGCAGCAGGGTCGCCTCGGAGCGGACCCGGTCGATGTTGGCCGCGTGCGCGTACGGCTGCTCACCCGTGGCGAAGCGGCCGAGGAACAGCGCGTCGACGACGTCGGAGGGCGAGTCGGAGTCGTCGACGTTCAGCCGGATCGGCAGCGCGTCGTGCGGGTTCACAGACATGCCGACATGATCGGGCACCGGCGCACCGCGCGCACGGCAATTCCGCCGCTTGTCCCCAGGTGTTCCCAACTCGCGCCCGACGCCGGGATTCCGCCGTTACTGTGAAGCCGATGGGACGTCATCGGTGGTACACGGGGGCACGGCGGTGGCGGCTCACCGCCCTGCTCGGCGTGGGCGCGACCGCGCTGGCCCTGCTGGTGACCCTGCTGAACACGCTCCCCGGCCGCGGCGCCGACATAAGCGGAACCTCCCGCGACGGCGACAAGGTGCACGGCACGCCCGCCGCCCCGGCCGGACCCCTCCGCCCCTCCGTGGGCTGGGGGTTCACCCACACCCAGTACAGCGCCGACCAGGGCGGCGGCAGCGGCCGGGTGGCGCGGCTGCTCAAGGGCGACGGCGGGCTCCCGCAGGACCAGGCCGTCATGGGCTGGGGCGCCGACAACCCCGAACCGGTGAAGGGGCACTACGACTTCGGCGCCCTGGACCGCCGTATCGACTTCATCCGCGCCTCCGGCGGCACCCCCGTCATCACCCTGTGCTGCGCCCCGGACTGGATGAAGGGCGGCCGGCCCGGCGTCGGCACCACCGACTGGAGCCAGGACTCGCTGGAGCGGGCGCCCGACCCGGAGCACTACCAGGACTTCGCCGACCTCGCCGGCACCGTCGCCCGCCGCTACCCCGACGTACGCCACTTCGTCGTCTGGAACGAGTTCAAGGGCTTCTGGAACGAGGCGAAGGGCCGCTGGGACCACGAGGGCTACACCAAGCTGTACAACCTGGTCCGCGAGGCGCTGAAGAAGGCCGGCCCGGACAACCTCGTCGGCGGCCCCTACCTGCCCATGGACAGCGTCGACCCCCGCGCCTCCGACGCCTCCGGCCGGCTGCGCGGGCCCTGGGGCGCCATGGACCAGCGGGTGCTGGACGCCTTCGACTACTGGAACGCCCACAAGACCGGCGCCGACTTCGTCGTGGTCGACGGCTCCAGCTACACCAACGACGACGAGCTGCTGCCCGACGAGTTCGCCGCCACCGCCAAGTTCACGGCCGTCGGCGAGTGGGTGCGCAAGCGCACCGGCGACCTCCCGCTGTGGTGGGCCGAGTACTACGTGGAGCCCGCCGATTCCCAGGACCGCCGCGAGGGCTGGTCCGAGGCCCGCCGGATCGCCGTGCACGCCACCGGGCTGATCGCCATGGCCGAGGGCGGTGCCGACTCCGGCTTCTACTGGAACCCGGAGAAGAAGAGCGGCCCCGGCTGCCCCGGCTGCCTGTGGACCCCGACCGGCGACCCGGACGGCGGCCGGAAGCTGCCCATGTACGACCTCGTCTCCCGCTTCGGCAAGGCGTTCCCGCCGGGCACCCGGTACGAGAAGGTGTCCGTCGCCGCCGACGACCGGCCGAACCTCCGCGTGCTGGCGAACCGGGACACCGTCCTGGTGGTGAACACCCTGGACCGCCCGGTCAGCGCCCGCGTCGACGGGAAGCGGTTCGAGATGCGCGGCTACGAGGTGAAGTGGCTGGACCGCTGAGCCACCCCACCCCGCCCCTCAGCTCATCGTCAGGAACCGCTGCACCAGCGAGGCCAGCACCACCGCCAGCAGCGGCAGCGCGAACCAGAACCCGCCCTGGACCCGGCGCAGCCCGCCCACGCTCGGCCGGGCCGCCACCCGCAGCACCTCACGCCCGGCCAGCAGCAGGATCAGCACGGCGGCGGCCAGCGCACCCACCACCGACCACGGCGTCCAGGTGATCTGCGGCCCGATCGGACCGGGGTCCGGCTCAGGCACCGGCGCAGACCCGCCCCCGCGCAGCGCGTACACGGTCGCGTCCTCGTTCACCAGGACCTTGGACAGCTCCGCACGACCGTCCAGCGTGCGGGTCAGCCGGGACTCCCAGGCCGCCGAATAGCCCGCGTCCAGCTCCAGATAGCGGACCTGGCTCTCGTTGACCATCAGATACGAGTTCGGGCCCGCGTCCCTGAGCGCCTTGACCAGCCCGGACACCAGCACCGGGTCGGTCGGTGCGAGCGTCGGCACATAGGTCACCCGCTCCATGTCCCGCGCACCCCAGGGCAGCGCCGGAGTCACGTCGTTCACCGTGTCCGTGGTCAGCCACAGCAGCCGTACGGTCGGCTTGTCATGGGCGTACACCCAGTCCATCGCCGCGACCTCGCCGGGCCGGGTCCGCTCGAACGGCTCGTTGCCCCAGCGGGCCACCAGGAAACCGCCGATCAGCAGCAGCCCCGCCAGCAGCGCGGCCGGCGCGGCCAGGCTCACCCGGTCCCGCTCCCGCTCCTTCCCGCTCACCCCGGTACGCGGAAACAGGGCGAGCGCGCCCAGCAAGGCGGCACCCGGCAGCGCGAACATGAAGACACGCAGCGCCATCTCACCGCCGTACGACTGCATGCCGAAGCCCAGGAACGGCACGAACGCCAGGACCAGCAGCGAGCGTTCTCGGTAGCCGTGCTCGCGCCGCCGCCACCAGCCCCAGCAGGCCAGCGCCAGCACCGAACCGGCCAGCAGCACACGGGTGTACAGCACCAGCTTGTGGGTCGAACTCCCGCCCTGGATACGGCCGGAGACCGAGGTCGACACATTGCCGCCGACCCCGCCGAGCCCACCGAACAGCTCATCGAAGTGCCCCGACCAGTACGGCTCCGCCATGAAGCCGACCCACACCGCCACCACCACCGCGAACAGCAGCGGCAGCCCGCGCAGTTCGCACCGGCCGAGCAGCACCAGGGCCGCGAGCACCCCGAGCATCACGAACGGGGTGAGCTGGTGGGCCGGTACGCAGGCCAGAAACAGGGCGATCAACACCAGCAGCAGCACGACCCGTTGACGCCGGTCGGTGGGCTCCACCTCGGCCTCGCCGGGCCGGAACCGGGCCCAGATCATGTGCGGGGCCCGGAACCACACCAGCAGGACCGCCACGAACACCAGGTACAGCAGATAGGTGAAGCCCTGCGGGGAGAAGTAGTCCTGCCCGACCCAGCCGCTCAGCGCGAACAGCCACACCCCGGTCCACCGGGCCCGCCAGCTCGCCCGCAGCGACCGGGTCAGCAGGAACATCGGTGCCAGATAGGCGAGTTGGATGGCCGTCGGCCACCAGCGGATCACCTCGGTGAGGTCGGACACCCCGCACGCCTGGGCGACGAACGCGGTGACCGCGAAGAAGCCCGGCCAGCTCCAGCGGGCGTCCAGGTCGGGCACGGTCGACCCGGTGCGGTCGATGTGGTCGAGGAAGCCCAGGTGCTGCCACGCCGTGGGGAACCTCGGCGCGCTCTCGATCACGGCGGGCAGCGCGTGCAGCGACACCACCGTCGCCACCAGGGTGAGCAGCAGCAGCGCCCGGTGCTCCCGGCGCAGCCAGAGCAGCGCGGCGAACACCGTGACCAGCAGCGCCGCTCCGACCAGCGTCGGCAGTGGCAGCACCGAGACCAGACCGAGGCCGCCCATCCCGTCCAGGTCGGCGTCGCCCAGCCGCAGCGCGGGCACCCAGTAGAGCACCAGCGCGGCGATCAGGAGGCAGCCGAGGAGCACACCGGTCCGGGTCGGCGCCAGGGAACGGCGGCGCGGGGGAGTGTCCTCCCTGACGGGCTCTCGCTTCCTCAACCCCTCTTCGGGCAGGGCCACTTCGAAGGACGCGTCCACCGAGTCCACTTCCTTTGCCTCCTCGTCCGCGTCCACCGCCCAGGAGGGCGCCCGCCGGGTGGTCCCTGCCGGGGTCGCCTCGCCGGGGCCGAGGTCGGCCAGATCGCCGTCCGGGGACGCGGTCACGGGGCCGGGCCGGATGACGCGCCACAGCCGCGGCGCGGCGATCGCCACGATCACCGCCAGGCTGGAGATCTCCGCGACACCCGCGCCGGTCAGCCCCATCCGGGGCAGGAGCAGCAGGGTCAGGCCCAGCACCAGCGCGCACAACAGCCCCTGGAGCCAGGCGAGTCCGGCGGTCCGGCTCTGCGCCCGGAGCACCGCGAAGTAGGTCTCCATCACCACCCGCAGCACCGCGCCGACCGCGAACCAGCGCAGCAGCGGGGTCGCCGCGTCCGCGTACCCGGCGCCGAACACACCGAGAATCCACGGCGCGCCGACGAACAGCACGCCCGCGACCGGCAGCATGATCCGGGCCATCCGCCTCAGCGCCGCCCGGGTGTTGGCGGCCAGCCGCGCCGGGTCGTGCGAGCCCTCCACCGTGAGCGAGGCACCCATGTTGATGGCGAGCAGGTTGGTCGTGCCGCCGATGGTGGTGGTGATGTAGAAGTACGCGTTGTCCTCGGCGCTGACCTGCGACGCGATGATCACCGGGACGAGGTAGACCACCCCGAGCGAGAACAGCGAGCCGGTGTAGTCGCCGGCGAGGAACCGGCCGATCTGCCGCAGCGTCGGGGGATGCGCCCGCCCCTCGGTCGCCGCCGTGTGCCGGGGGACCAGCCGCCGGAACACCAGCCAGCCCAGCGGGATCACCGAGGTCGCGATGGCCGCGACCCAGGACACGAAGACCCCGGAGGCCGGGATCGCCACCGCGAACGCCACCAGCAGTCCGAGCTTCACCGCCGAGAACACGGAGTTGCCCACCGGCACCCAGGGTGCGCTGCGCAGCCCCGTCAGCACCCCGTCCTGGAGGGTGAGCACGTTCCAGGCCACCACCGCCGCGACGAAGCCGAGCCCGCTCACCGGCCCGTGCAGGAACCGGTACGAGGGCCCCCACGCGTCCAGCGTCAGCAGGAACACCCCCGCCGCCACCGCCACCACCAGCGAACTGCCGGCGTAGATACGGAAGATGAGCCGGGCGGTAGAGCGTCCCGCGACCGGGATGAAGCGGGCCAGGGCACCGGTCAGCGTCACCGCGGTCAGCCCGGCGAGGAGCTTCATCGCGGCGATGGCGGCCGAGCCCTGCCCGACCGCCGACTCGGAGTAGTAGCGCGCCGCCGCCAGCCAGAAGCCGAGACCGAGGACGGCGGAGATGCCGGTGTTCAGCATCAGCGCGTAGGCGTTGCGGAACAGCGGGTTGCCGCCGAACACGCGCTCCAGCACGGGCAGTCGCGGGCGGCGCCCCGGCGCGGACACGGCCGGGGCGGCCTCTTGGGCGGTGGTCGTGTCAGACACGGGAGCGGATGGCCTTCCGGCAGACCTGGCGTGCTCTTCGCACGAGTGCGTATCCCTTGGTCAGCGCACGGTCCCTGGCGAAGTCCCGTGCGACGGAACGGCCTTGGAGCAGCCGCTCGAACTCGGTCACACCCGTGGCACGCCGCACGGTGACCCGTCTGAGCGCGTACGGGCCCTGCCCGCGCCGGGCCAGCGCGTTGCCGACCGCCAGTGCCTGGGTGTACCCGGCCTCCCGCACGGCCTGACGGACCCGGCGGCTGGAGTAGCCGTAGGGGTAGGCGAACGACAGCGGGCGCGGGCCCAGTTCGTCGGTGAGGATGCCGGTGCTGTGCTCCAGCTCGGCGGCGAGCGAGACGTCGTCCAGCTGGTCGAGCTGCGGATGACTGTGGCTGTGGCCGCCGATCTCCACACCGCTGTCCGCGAGTTCGCGCACCTGGGACCAGTCGAGCATGGCGTCCAGGCCGCCCCCGGTGTCGTAGGGACCCCTGATCCAGCCGGTGGAGGCGAACAGCGTGGCGGGGAAACCGTGCTTGGCGAGCACCGGCAGGGCGTGCCGGTGGACGCCCTCGTAGCCGTCGTCGAAGGTGATCAGCACCGGCCGGGCGGGCAGCGGGCGCCGGTAGCGCCAGTGGGCCGCGAGCGTCGCGGTGGTGAGCGGGGTCAGACCCAGGTCGCCGATGAGCGCCATCTGCTCCGCGAACGCCTCGGGCGCGACCGAGAGGGCGCGGGTCGCGTCATTGGGCGCCGCCGCCACCGCGTGGTACATCAGGATCGGTACCCCCGTCCCGGTCATCCCCCCACCTCCACCGACGGCACCGTGAACCGGGCCCCGCCGCGCCGGGCGCGCACACTGCCGACGACGTAACCGCCGGCCGCGGTGAGCACCCCCGCCACGATCGCGCCCGCGCGCCCCGCGCCGCCCGGCCGGCCGAACAGGGCGTCACGCAGCCCGCGCGCGATGCCGGCGGGCAACACCCGGGTGGTGTAACGGCGTTCGGACTCCAGCCCCTTCGACGCACCCACACTCTGTGCCACCAGCGCCTTGGACAGGCCCTCGGCATAGGTGCGGGTGCGGAAGTACGCGAAGCGCTCGCGGACCTCGGGCACCCGGTGGTGGATCACCGCGCGGTCGTCGATGAGGAGTACGGCGTCGGGCCGGGCGCGGCTGAGGCGGATGCACAGCTCCGTCTCCTCACAGCCCAGCGGGCGCCGGTCGCCGTCCCGGCCGATACCGGTGGCGAACCCGCCCGCCACGTCGAACGCGGTCCGCCGGAAGGAGGCGTTGCCGCCC
This sequence comes from Streptomyces sp. NPDC085596, assembly GCF_044541565.1. NCBI lineage: Bacteria > Bacillati > Actinomycetota > Actinomycetes > Kitasatosporales > Streptomycetaceae > Streptomyces > Streptomyces sp. NPDC085596. The sequence goes on from NZ_JBITTC010000006.1 coordinate 68,121, forward strand.
AGCACGTTGCGCACCCGGACCCGGCCGGGCGGCAGACCCCGGTACGTGCAGCCCACCACCCAGTCGAACTCCTCCGGGAACCAGGCCGGCCGCCGCCCCGAAGCCCACACGGGCTCGGTCCGGCCGCCGACCGCCAGGACGCGCGGGTCGGCGTACCCCTCGGCGAAGTGGCGCAGCCAGTCCCGCTCGGCCACGGCGTCGTCGTCGAGGAAGGCGATCACCTCGCCCCGGGACGCGGCCACACCGGTGTTGCGTCCGGCGGACAGACCGCGCGGACCGGCGTTGGCGAGCACCCGGACGGCACCGGCCGCGACCGGCTCCTTGTACTCGTGGGCCAGCCGGTCCAGCAGGGCGGTGTTGTGGTCCACGACCAGGAGTGTCTCCAGCGCGGGGCGGGACTGGCCGCGCACCGAGGCGACCGCCGCGAGGATGTCCTCCCAGCGGTCCTCGGTGTACACACAGATCACGACGGAGATGTCCGGAGCGGTCAAGACGTCTCTCCCCGCCGGGAGTCCGTCAGCGGCGAGCGCCGTCCCCGGCGCAGCGCACGGCGGTTGGAGCGCTCCTGGAGGATGACTCTGAGGACCCGCAGCCCGTCCCGCACGGCGCGCAGATTACTCGTGCCGTGGATGCGGAGGTACTCGTGGCTGGGGATCTCCTGCACCTTCAGCCCGGCCTTGACCACTCTGATGTTCATCAGCGTCTCGACCTCGAAGCCGGTGCAGTCCAGGTCGATCTTGTCCAGGCAGTGCCGCCAGAAGGCGTTGTAGCCGTAGCAGAGGTCGGTGTAGCGGGCGCCGAACTTGCGGTTGACGACCGTGCACAGCGCCCAGTTGCCGAGCTTGCGGATGAAGGTCATGTCGTCGGTGCCGCCGCCGTTGGCGAAGCGGGAGCCCTTGGCGAAGTCGGCGCCGGAGACCAGCGCGGAGACGTAGGAGACGATCTCGTTGCCGTCGGCCGAGCCGTCCGCGTCGACCATCACGATGATGTCGCCGGAGGCCGCCTCGAACCCGCTGATCAGGGCGTCCCCCTTGCCCTTGCCGCGCTGGGCGACGACCTTCACGTCCGGCCACAGCGAGCGGGCCACGTCCACGGTGTCGTCGGTGGAGTCGCCGTCGACCAGGACCACTTCGTGAATCCAGTCCGGCAGCGTCTTGAAGACGTACGGCAGGTTCTCCGCCTCGTTCATGGCGGGGATCACCACGCTCACCGGCGGAGTGATCGCCAGATGCGAGGAGATGGGCCGGTAGTGGGCCGCGAGCAGCGGCTCCTGGTCCGGACCCGGCGTGCGCAGAACAGAACTCATGACTGTGGTCCCTCTCGTCCGGTGGACCGCCCGCCCCCGGGCGGCCCGGCTGTGTGTCCGGTTCGAAAGGGGGGTTCTCGCCCTTGGTCGCGGCACGGCGAAACGCTCTCCGGGCCGGAAGACGAGCTGGCAAAGCTGACCGGGCCCCCTGAGAGATCAGGGACAGCCGGTCGCGCGGCACGGCCCGGTCACCTGGTGCGGTCACCGAGCACGGCACCCCCCTACCGCGCCTCACCCCGGTACGTCACGGCTCCGAGCCCTCCCCTGAACCGTGTGGCGACGGACCGATGTGGGTGAGATGTACGACGGTATTGACGATAGAAGCAGAATCGCAAGACCTGGACGTGGTCTCACGAATCAGTTGGTTTGGCCGTTACGAAACTTTGGCCTGTTTTACTCCCTTCGGCGGCCCCTCCCGTGAACTCGCCCGCCGCCGTACCTGGACAGCCAGGAGGAGCAGCAGGCTGAGCACGGTCACGGCCACGATCCCGCCCGTCACCGACCAGCGGTGCACGGTCAACATGGCCTGGGCGACCAGCATGTCGACCGCCACCGCGCCCGCGAGCGCGGTGACCAGCCGGCCGAAGGGGTCCAGCCCGCGCAGCGCCAGGGCGATGGCCAGGGCGGGTGCGGCGAGCAGGAAGAACAGCGCGCACGGTCCGCGCAGTGGTGAGCCGGAGTCCATGAGTGCGAGCAGCGCGCCGCACGCGGCGGTGCCGGTCGCTGCTCCGGCGAGCAGCGGTGGCAGGTCCCTCCCCGGTCCCGCCTGCTCTCTGCCTTCGCCATCTGCTGTGGTTCTGTTGCCAGTTGAGGACCGCATGGGCCGACTTTGCCCCCCGACGCGCCGGATGCCGGGCTTCAATGTGGCCCAGCCGCTCCGAGGCCGTCAAGACGACCCCTCCCCACATACCCCTTCTGGGGAAATCTGCCCGAACCCACCTACGTCATGTGCTATGTGGCGGGTCGTCAACAGATCGGAGGCGTACCCGCAATATGCGGGACGGTGAGGGTCCGGGGCCGATTCTGTCGATGCGTGGTTGAGGGCGAAATTGTTTTGGCATGGACACTTCCCGTCAACGCGCGTAGCTGGTACCAAAGTTGTGGCAGAGATCCTGCTAAAGGGAGGTTCCATGAGACGTACCCGAATTGCGGCATACGTGACTTCACTCCTCCTCGCCACCGGCCTCACCTTCGCCGGCGCCGCTCCGTCGCAGGCCGCCACCGGCGGCTATGTGGCGCTCGGCGACTCCTACTCCTCCGGGGTCGGAGCGGGCAGCTACATCAGCTCCAGCGGCGACTGCGACCGCAGCACCAAGGCGTACCCCTACCTCTGGAACGCCGCGCACGGCCCGTCCTCGTTCGCCTTCAACGCCTGTTCGGGCGCCCGCACGGACGACGTGCTCGCGGGCCAGCTCGGCTCGCTCAACTCCGCCACCGGCCTGGTGTCCATCACCATCGGCGGCAACGACGCCGGCTTCGCCGACGTCATGACCACCTGTGTCATCCAGTCCGACAGCACCTGCCTGTCCCGGATCAACACCGCCCGCGCCTACATCGACTCCACGCTGCCCGGCAAGCTCGACGCCGTGTACAACGCGATCAGCGCCAGGTCCCCCTCCGCCCGCGTGGTCGTCATCGGCTACCCGCGCTTCTACCTCCTCGGCCAGAGCTGCCTCGGTCTCTCCGAGACCAAGCGCTCCGCCATCAACAGCGCGTCCGACTACATGAACAGCGCCATCCAGAAGCGCGCCCAGGCCCACGGCTTCGTCTTCGGCGACGTCCGCACCACCTTCACCGGCCACGAGATCTGCTCCAGCAACTCCTGGCTGCACAGCGTCAACTGGACCAACATCGGCGAGTCGTACCACCCGACCGCGGCCGGACAGTCCGGCGGCTACCTCCCCGTGCTCACCAACGCCGCCTGAGCCACCCGGTCCACCAGGGTGAGCCCGTCAAAGCGAGCCGTACGGGACTCACTCGCACGAATGAAATGTCAGGGTGTGCCCGAGGATGAAGCGGAGGCCCCGTCCGACGGGGTCTCCGTCGCCGTACGGCACGTCACCGAGAACGGCACCTCGTCGGACGTGACCCGCACCGGCTCGCGCACCTCCACGGCGACCGCGTTCTCCGACGTGCCGTCCTCGTCGTCCGTCCGCACGGTCACCCGCGCCCGCTTCGTCCGCTCCCCGCCCTCCGGGAACGACAGCGTCCGCCACTCCTCGCCCTCGAACGATCCGTGCCTGAGCTTCCACCGGTAGCGCACCTCGGCGGGCAGCCTGCCCACGGTGAACGTCGCGGTGAACACCGGTGACCCGGCTTCCGGCGGCGGGCAACTCCCCTCGTACTCCGTGTGCGCCCCGGTCAGCGACACCCGCACCGACTGCGCGGGTTCGCTGCTCGGTGAGGCGCTGCTCCTCGACGTCGATGGTGACGGCGACTGCGCGTGGCTGGTGGGCGCGGGGGAGCGGGGCCCATCGGTCGTCAGGGTCGGGCTCGGGGTGCCCCCGCCCTCGTTCCGGTCACCGTCGTCCCGGTTCAGCAGGGTGTACGTCAGCCCGGCCAGCGCGAGGGCCAGCGCGAGCACGCCGACGACCAGTACGACGCCCGCGCGGCGGCCCCGTGCCGACGGGCCGGGACCGGGGTCCCCGTCCGGCAGCGGCACGGTCGGCGGCGGAGGCGGCAGGTGCTGCACACGGGTCGTGGGTGTGCCCCCGGCCGCGATCAACCGCAGGTCACGCGCGGCTCGTTCGGCGGGCAGTCGCTCCTCGGGCTCCTTGCGGAGCAGGCCCTCGATGACCGGTTCGAGCGGGCCCGCCCGGCGTGGGGGCGGCGGCGGGTCCTCCACCACGGCGCGCAGGGTGGAGAGCGGGGTGTCCTGGCGGAACGGCGAGCCACCCTCCACCGCCGCGTACAGCAGCACACCCAGGGACCACAGGTCCGACTCCGGGCCGGGGGTCCGGCCCAACGCCCTTTCCGGGGAGAGGAATTCGGGTGAGCCGATCACCTCTCCGGCCATGGTCAGCGCCGAACTGCCTTCGACCGAGGCGATGCCGAAGTCGGTCAGCACCACGCGGCCGTCGTCGGACAGCAGCACATTGGCCGGCTTCACGTCCCGGTGCAGCACCCCGACGTCGTGCGCGGCACGCAGGGCGTCCAGCACTTCCGCGCCGACGTGGGCGGCGTCCGGCACGGACAGCGGGCCAGTCGTCTCCAGGGTGTCGGCGAGGGAGCGGCCGCGCACCAGCTCCATCACGATCCAGGGGCGGCCGCCCTCCATCGCCACGTCGTACACCGTGACCACGTTGGGATGGGCGACCCGGGCCGCCGCCCACGCCTCGCGCTCCAGGCGGGCGTACATCCGCTCCACGTCCGGGGCGGGCAGCCCGGCCGGGGCCCGTACCTCCTTGACGGCCACCTCACGCTGCAGCACCTCGTCGTACGCGCGCCACACCGTGCCCATGCCGCCCTCGCCCAGCGGGGACAGCAGACGATAGCGGCCCGCGATCAACCGATCGCGTCCCTGCTCTTCGGACACGGGCGCCCCCCATGGCAAGTCGCGCGATTCCTGAACAAAGTAGCTCAGCCGAGAGCGGTTGCGACCCCCTTGAGCATCAACCCGGCGCCCAGGACCAGCACGGCCAGCGCCGACGCCAGCGGGATCGTGCGGCGGACCAGCGCGGCCAGCGGATGGGCGGGGCGCCCGGGGTCACGGTCCAGCAGCCGCCCGGCCACCGAGCCGAGCCGGACGACGGCGAAGCCGGCCGCCGTCAGCGTCAGCGCGAGCCCGGCGCCGTACGCCACGACCAGCAGCAGCCCGAACCACGCCTGCCCGAGCGCCGCCGCGCCTACCAGTACGACCACGGCGGAGGGGCTGGGGACGAGGCCGCCCGCGAAGCCGAGCAGGATCGTGCCCCTCAGGGTGGGGGCCGTGGCGTGGGAGTGGGTGTGGCCGCCGTGAGTGTGGACGAGGGTGTGCTTGTGGGGGTGGGGATGGGCGTGCTCGTGACCGTGAGTGTGGTCGTGGGTGTGGGTGTGGTCGTCGTCGTGGGAGTGGCTGGGCGGGTGGTGGTGGTCGGGCGGGTGGTGGTGGTCGGGCACATGTGGTGACGCGCCATGTGGGCTCGCCACATGTGGTGACGCGCCATGGTGCGCATGCACATGCGCCCCGTCACCATGACCGCCACCCACCAGCGCCAACGCCCGCACCTCCACCGCCTCCGCGCCGGTGTGCCCGGCCCCGGACTCCGGGACGTGCTCGTGCGTGTGCGCCACCTCGGCCGCCCGCACCCGCCAGGCCCGGCGTACGAGGTTCGCGCCCGCGCCGAGGACCAGGGCGCCGCTGGCCACGCCCAGCCAGGCCACCACCGAGGGTGTGGCGGCGGAACCGGCCGTGACGAGCAGCCCCAGGGCGACCACCCCGAGGGTGTGGGTGACGGTGACCGAGGCGGCCAGCGGGAGGACGTCCCGCATTCGGGCCCGCCCGCCGCGTGCCGCCGCCGCGGCGGCCATCAGGGTCTTGCCGTGCCCCGGCGCGAGCGCGTGGGCCGCGCCGAGGGCGACCGCGATGAGCAGCGCGAGCGTGGCGAAGCCGAGGGTGAGGTCCCGGCGGGCGACCAGGTCGTTCAGGGCCTGGGTCCAGCGGTCGGCGCCCCTCGGCAGCACCGAGGCGCCCGGCGCGTCCCGTTCCGCGGCCAGAGCGGTCCCGCCCGGCCGGAGGGTGAGCCGGGCGGCGGAGGTGTCGGCGGGGGAGGACAGCAAGTCGGTGGGATAGGTGGTGAGTTCACGCGAGACCGACTTCTGCGGCACGTCGGACCGGCTCAGGGTCATCCGGTCGCCGCGCGCGGTGATCTCCCGCCATCCCGGCCCGGAGGACAGGCCCGCGCCGCGGAAGCCGACACTCACCGTCGCGCCCTTGGGCAGCGGGGCAGACTCCGCGCACTCCAGGCGCAGGGTGTCCAGTCCGGCCTGGCCGGGCCGCAGCCGGGCCCGCGCGGCCGAGACGGTGAGTGTGACCCGGCGCCCCTCCACGGTGAGTTCACTGCCCCGCGCCGCCTCGGCACAGCGCAGCTCGGCCCACCGGGCGGTGCCGAGCCTTTCCAGCTCCGGCTTGGCCTGCGTCGCCGGGATCTCCGCCAGGTCCTCGACATGGGTGACCCGGAGCTGTCCTGGAGCGGCGACCAGGCCGTCGTACCGGTTGACGGTGAAGTTGCCCAGGGGATGCGCGTCCGCCGCCGGGGCGGAGCCGAGCAGGGCGGCGCAGGCACCCGCGAGGACGGCGAGGGAACGGTGGAGCCTCACTTGGCCGCCTCCAGTGCCTCGCGGGCCTCGGCGGCGCCCAGCGGGGAGAAGCCGGGGTTCAGTTTCAGCGCCGCCGCCAGCGAGGCCCGGCCCTCCTTCGCGTGGCCGGTGGCGAGTTCGATCACGCCCCGGTGGTAGAGGAAGGAGGCGTTGCGGTAGCCGGTGGCGGTGGCCTCGCGGGCGTGCGCCAGCGCCTCTTCGTCGTGGCCGCCCACATGCAGTGCCCAGGCGAGGGCGTCGGCCGTGTGGACGGTGTGCCTGCGGGCCCACTCGGCGCGGGCCGCGCGCAGGGCGGCCGCCTTGTCCCCGTGGTCGGCGGCGGCGAGCGCGGTGTCGAGGTCGGCGTCGACGCCGTTGGCGCGGGCCAGCGCGATCCACGCCTGGACCAGCGTGTACTGCTCGCGCGCCTTCTCCCGGTCGCCGGCGTCGCCCCGGGCCTCGTACAGCTCCCCGAGGGCGACCAGCGGGCCGGGCAGCGGGGCGCGGGCGACCACCGCTTCAAGTCCCTTGATTGCAAGAGCCTGTTGACCGCTCGCCGCCTGGGCGCGGGCCCGGCCCTCCAGCGCGGGGAGGTAGGTGTCGTCGGCGGCGAGGGCGCGTGCGTAGTAGGTGAGGGCGGTCTTGTAGTCGCCCTGGTTCCAGGCGAGTTGGCCGAGCTGGGTGGCCACGTAGGCGATGTCTCCGGGGGAGGTCGCGCCGGTCAGCGCCTGCTGGAGGACGCGCCGGGCCGTGGTGACGTCGCCGCGCAGCTCGTGGACGTAGGCGTACCGGGTGAAGACGGGGGTGCCCGGCCTGCGCGCGTCGGCGGTGTCGGCGGCTCGTGCCGCCTCGGGGTAGCGGCCGAGTTCGACCAGGGCGTCGATACGGGAGCACAGGGCGCGTTCGTCGTAGGGGTCGCTCTTCAGGACGCGGTCCGCGTCGGTGAGGGCGCCCGTGAAGTCGTGGCGGGCCGCGGCGAGGGCCGCCTGCCCGGCAAGCGCCTTGTCGTTGCCGGGGGCGAGGGCGAGGGAGCGCTTCAGGGCGGCCTGCGCCTGCGGGTACCGGGCGGGGTCGCCCTTGGTGCGCGCCTGTTCCACATAGGCGAGACCGAGCGTGGCCCAGCTGTCGTGGTCCTTGGGCTGCGCCTTCAGGTGCGTCTGGAGCGCGGCGACGGCCGCGTCCGGGTCGGCGCCCGCCGGCGCGCCGGGGTCCATGGCGGCGGAGGCGGGGGCCGGAGCAACCCGCCCGCCGTCCCGGGCGGCCCCGAACGCGACCGCGCCACCGGTCAGGGCGACGGCCAGCAGGGCGGCGGAAGCCACCCGCCACGCCGTACGGCGTCCCTGGCTCCCGCCCGGCGCGCCGCCGGTCTCCTCGTCACCGCTCGCCTGCGGGGCGTCATTCGTACGCGGGCCCATTGCCCTCTCCTGGTTCGCCTGATGGTGGTCCGGAAGACCGGCGCGGCCCGCCGTGGGGGAAGGGTGCGGGCCGTGCCGGTCGCTGGGGAGCTGAGGGAAGGGCTCAGTACGCGCGCTGCATCCGGCGGCGCCACCAGGCGACGACGGTGCCGAGCAGCAGGATTCCGGCCGCGCCGGCGGCCGCCGAGCCGGCGATCAGCGTGGTGTTGTCCGTGCCGCCCGCCGCCGAGGCCGGGCTGAGCGCGTCACCGAGCTGGCTCTTCACATCGGCGCCCGCGGTCGTGCCCTTGGCCAGCGCGCCGCGCGAACCCGCCGTGGGCTGGGCCACGTAGGGGAAGGACTTCTCGAACTTCTTGTCGTTCGCGTCGACCGCGTCACCCAAGTCGTTCTTGGCGCCGAGGAGTTCACCCTCGACGACCTGGAGGGCCTCGTCGATCACGTCGTCGGTGAGCCGCCGCCCGTTGGGGAAGCCCGCGTTGTCGCCGTCCAGCACACCGAGCCGCTTGGGGTGCATGGTCGGCTTGATCGAGGTGTTCAGCCGCAGCTGCTCCGAAGGGCGCACGTTCGGGGGCTGGTTGAGCCCCTTGACGCCCTTGAGGAAGACGTCGACCAGGTCGTTGCGCGGCTCAGCGGGAGCGTCGATCTTGTAGATGCCCTCGATGAGCTTGGGCAGCTCGGGGTTGGTGACGTTCTTCAGGAACTGGGCGTCGTGCGAGGGCTGGGACGCGTTGAAGCGGTCCTTGTCCGCTTGCGGGTTGACCACCTCGTTGACCAGCGGGTTGCCGAGGCGGGAGACCTGGCTGTAGTAGCCCTGCGCGTTGCGGCGCTGGGTGGTGGACCAGATGCCGACGACCGGCTGGCCGGCCGACTGCCGGATCAGGTCGTTGGGGACCTGGAGGGCGATCGTGTTGACGTTGTAGCCCTTGAGGGTGTCCCGGCCGACCTCGCTCAGGTTGCCGCCGTACAGCAGGTCGAACACGCGCAGGTCCAGGAAGAACGGGTCGTCCGCCTGCCCCGCGAAGGTCGCCGCGCCGCCCGCCGTCTTGTACACGGCCTGCGAACGGAGCTTGCCGTAGTCCGGCATGGACGCCTTGCCCACGTTGGACGGCGCCACCGGCACGTCGTCCGCCACCTTGGTCCGGGACATCGCGTGGCCGCCCTTCATGCGGACCAGCTCGAGGTCGTAGGTCTGGGTGATGTTGAGGTCGGGGTCGTCCAGGCTGGTGACGGGCCCGGTGTTGTACAGGAACGTCTTCCCGTTCTTCGTCCTCGTCTTGAAGGTGTACCGGAAGAGGAGGTCGTCAAGGTGTACCGGAAGAGGAGGTCGTCCTGGGCGTCGCCGTCGCTGTCGATGTGCAGGTCGTACTGCGCGTCGTCGGCGAAGGTGTAGAAGTTCGGGCCGCCCGCCGGCTCCTCGAACGGTATCCAGTCGGCCACGATCGTCGTCGTGTCCGGCTTGTCGGGGCTGACGAACGCGTACAGATCGGTGTTGTCGTACTGCGGGGTGCCCGAGATCAGCGGGGCCTCCCGGTGGGAGGAGGCGGAGGCCGCCCCCGGCTCCAGCGTGGCGACACCGGCGGCCGCGAGCCCACCGGCGGCCAGTGCGCCGCAGATGAGCGGGACCAGCCCGTTGCGTGCCGTGCCGCTTCTGGCGAAGAGAGTCATGCCGTCCGTCCTCGAATCCGACTTGCTTGACGGACGGGTATACGGAGCGATCGGCCGATCCGGATTGGCCGCAGAGGAACTTTCTTTTTCCTGTTTCCGACCCGCGTTTTCGGCCCGCCGATCCGTATCAACCGCCGGAGGTGTGCGTTCGTGCGGATGCGAGGGGCCACAGGCAGGGCCGGGTGCGGCCATGGCGGCCGGGGTGAGGGGGCCGAAGCTTTGCTGGTGCGGGTGGCGGGCGGCGACCATCAGGCGTTCGAGGAGCTGTACGCGCTGGTGTCCGGGCCGGTGTTCGGGTTGGTCCGGCGGGTCGTGCGCGACCCCGCCCAGTCCGAGGAGGTCGTCCAGGAGGTGCTGCTCGAACTGTGGCGCTCCGCCGCCCGGTTCGACCCGGCGCGGGGCAGCGGCCTGTCCTGGATACTCACCCTCGCCCACCGCCGCGCCGTCGACCGGGTGCGCAGCGCCCGCGCGGCCGGCGAACGCGAGCAGCGCGAGGCCCTGCGCGCCGGGGAACCCGCCTTCGACCACGTCACCGAGGAGGTCGAGGCCGGACTCGAACGCGAGTGGGTGCGCCGCTGCCTGAAACGGCTGACCGACCTCCAGCGCCAGTCCGTCACCCTCGCCTACTACGACGGCTACACCTACCGCGAGGTCGCCGAACGGCTGTCCCTGCCGCTCGGCACCGTCAAGACCCGTATGCGCGACGGCCTCACCCGGCTGCGCGGCTGCCTCGGAGGTGCCGCGTGAGTCTCTTCACCCGGCTGACGCGCCGCGATGACCCGCACTCGCTGGCCGCCCCCTACGCGCTGGACGCCCTCGAACCCGGTGAGCGGCGCCGCTTCGAGAAGCACCTCGCGGGCTGCGGCCGCTGCACGGCCGACGTCCGCGAACTGTCCGAGGACGCCGTCCGGCTGGCCTGGTCCACCGCCGCCCCCGCCCCGGCCGCCCTGCGCGAGCGGGTGCTGGCCGCCGCCCGCACCACACCGCAGGACCCCGCGCCCCGGCCCGCCGGGCGGCAGCGAGCCGCCCAACTGCCCCCGCACGTCTGGGGAGTCCAGCCGCCGCCCGCCCGCGACCGGCGCGCGGGACGGCGCCCCCTGTTCGTGCCGTTCGCCACCGTGACCGCCGCGGCTGCCCTGGTCGTCGCCTCGCTCTTCGCGGTCCAGGCACACCGCACCGGGGAACGGCTCGCCGCCGAGCAGGCGCGGGCACGTGACATCGCCCACGTTCTCGCCGCTCCCGACGCCCGGACGGCCGGCGGAACGGACGCGCGCGGCCGCGCCCTCGCGGTGATCGCCTCCCCGTCGGAGGGCCGCGCCGTCGTCACCCTGAGCGGATACGGCACCCCTTCGGGTGGCCGTGTGCATCAGCTCTGGCTCACCCGCCCCGGCGCACAACCCCGCTCCCTCGGGCTCCTCCACGGCGACACGCCCTTGGTCGCCAAGGGCCTCGGCAAGTCCTCGGCGTCACTCGCCGTGACGGTCGAGCCGAACGGTGGCTCAGCGCACCCCACTGGCCAGCCCGTTGTCCAACTCACCCTGAAATCAGTCGGATTCGGAGAGTAGTCAAATAGGGATGATCAACCGCCTTGTGGGGAAGGTGAATCCCGTGGCCGAGATACACGCATGCCCTACCGGGACGATAGGGTTACTCTGCCCGTGGGCCGGGTGGATTCGTACGGGTGGGGAGTGACATGGAGCAGATAGCAATGCGCAGCAGGGCCAGGGTTCCTGCGATCACCTGCGGAAGCGGTGCGACCAGCAGGCGTCTGGACCGCCACCTCGCGGTGCTCGGCGGACCCGCCATACCGCAGCGGGAGACGGTCGAGGCGACGTCGCTGATGCGTGAGCTGACCGCGCGGGACACCGTGCGTCAGCGCAGCGACCGGCGCGCCCGCGTCAGCCGGGTCTCCCTCTTCGCGCCCCTGCGCCGGCTGCGCCGGTCGCTCTTCGGCAGCCACTGAGCCGCACCGAGCGGACTCCCCGGAGTCCCGCCCGGTTCCGGCTCGGCCCCGAGTGAACCGGCGCCCACCCCGCAGTTCCGCGCTCAGGCCGCCACACCGTCCCGGCGCAATGCCGCGATCTCGTCGTCCGTCATCCCCACGGCACGGAGCAGCGCGTCGGTGTGCCGGCCGAGCGCCGGCACATCCCCCGACCGCGACTCCTCCCCGCCCGGCAGGGTGATGGGCGGCAATAGCGCGCGCAGGCCCCACCGGCGAACCCACCCGCCGCCACCGCTCCCGCGCGGCGAGCTGCGGATGCTCCGCCAGCTCGGCCAGATCCCTGATCCGCGCACAGGCGATCCCCGCCGCCTCCAGCCGCGCCAGCGCCTCGTCCGTCCCCAGCGCGCCCAGCGCCCCCGCGACCAGGGCGTCGGTACGCTCCCGCCCGGCGACCCGCGCCGCGTTCGTCGCATACGCCGGGTCGTGCGCCAACTCCGGCTTGTCCAGTACCTGTTCGGCCAGCATGTCGTACGCCCGCTTGTCCGCGTACGGCCCCGAGCCGCCGTAGCCGGAGATGTTCACGGCGATCAGCCTCGGGTCCGCCGCGCACAGCGTGGCCGCGTCCAGGCCCAGCCGGGCCGCCGCCCCGTGCGCGAGGTTCTGCACGAACACGTCCGCGCCCGCGATCAGCCGCCGTACGGCGTCCAGGCCACGCGGGTCCTTCAGGTCCAGCGCGATGGACTCCTTGCCCCGGTTGCACTACGCGAAGCGCGAGGCGAGGCCATCGGCGGCGGTGTCGTAGCCGCGTGCGAAGTCACCTCCGTCGACCCGCTCCACCTTGATCACCCGGGCGCCCAGATCGGCCAGTTGCCGGGTGGCGAAGGGCGCGGACACGGCCTGTTCGACGGCGACGACGGTCACGCCCTCCAGGGGCGGCGGCAGCAGATCCACGCCCGCGATGATCTCCCGGCCGGCCCCCGCTGTCACCAGTCACCCCGGCTAGAGCAGGGCGAACTGGCCCTCCGGCCCCTCCTCCTGGTGGTCCAGCACCGAGGCGGGGCGACGGGCAGGGGGCGCGGGCGGGAGAACTCCCGCCGTGCGGAGGCCGGTTGCCGTGACCGGCTCCGGGACCGGGCCCAGGTCGGCCCGGTGGTCCGCCAGGAGGGTCAGGACCGTGACCAGCTCCAGCAGCTCCGAGGTCCAGCTCTGGGGCCAGGTCCGGGGGCCGATCGCGGCCAGGGTGCCGGGGGCGCCGGGGGTCGTGCGGGCCGTGAACCAGGCTTCCAGGGTGCGGACCCCGGCCACCTCGTGCTCCCAGGCCGCGCGCGGGACGGGGGAGACACGGCCCTCGTCCAGGTGCAGGCTCTCGTCGTCGGCGTCGTAGCGCAGGGCGCGCGGGTACGGGGGCAGCGGCGCACGCACGTACGGGCGGCGGCCGCCGGGCAGCTTGGGGCGCTCCCCGTCCCGGCGCATCAGCCACAGCGCGCGCCGGCCCGACTCCACACCCCGCGCCCACACCTCGGGGTCCCCGGTGAGGGGCACGGTCAGGTCCGCGCGGACGGCGGCCAGAATCCACGCCAGGACGTCCGCCGCGGCGGGCCGGGAGCCGAGCCGCGTGGCCAGCACGTCCAACAGGCCCGGCGCCAGGTTGGGTTCGGCACCACCGGGCCGCCGGTACAGCGGGCGGACGCGGCCCGCCGCGAGGGTCGGCAGCAGTGCGGTCGCCAGTACCCCGGCACCCGCCTCCACCACGAACACCTGCCGTTCGTCCGCCACCCGCCACAGCTCCGGGCGGGCGGTGTCGATCAGCCGGTGGTCCGGGATCAGCCACCGCTCGTCGAACGGCGCCGCGAGCACCCGCACCGGCTCCGGGCACGCCCCCGAGGCCCGCGCCAGCCGCTCCGTACCGGTCCGCCGGCCGGGCAGCTGGGCCACCGCCGATCTCGGCGTACGCGACCGGGTCGGCTCGAACAGCGCCTCCCGCTCCGCCCCCTCGGCCGCCAGCAGGGCCGCCCAGCGGGCCTTCAGGGACGCCGGGTCGGGTGCCGTCGGCCAGGCGCGGCCCAGCCGCAGCGGTGCGACGGACCACGGCATGAGGTCCGCCAGCGGCGGCGCGTCCTCGTACGTCACGCCCGGCATGCTACGGCCTCGGCCCGGCCGGAGCACGGGAACGGAGGCGGGGCTCAGGTGGCCTCCAGAGTGACGGTGAAGGAGAAACGGTCGCCCCGGTAGTGGATGACGGCCACGTCCAGAACCCGGCCCGCGGAGTCGTAGGTGACGCCCGTGTAGTGCAGGATCGGGCTCAGCAGCGGCACCCGCAGCAGGCGGGCGGTCTCCGGGTCGGCGAGCCGGGCCTCCACCGTGTCGGTGATCCGGCTGATGTCGGCGCCCACCACGTCCCGCAGCACCTTCGTCATCGGCCAGCGGGCCAGATCGGCCGGGTCGATCCGGTCGGCCAGCTCCGGACGCACATGGTTGACGGCGTGGTTGGTCGGCTCGCCCGTCTTCGCGTCCCCGCGCAGCCGGTGGTAGACCGCCACCTCGGCCAGGTCCGGGAAGTGTTCGGCCAGCACGGGCGGCACCGGCACCCGCGCCTGGTCCAGCAGTTCGGCCGTCATCCCGGACTGCTGGGCCACGATCGCGTCCACCGAGCCCAGCAGCCGCACCGGCGCCCCGCGCCGCACCCCCGGCTCGATGAAGGTGCCGCGCCGCCGGTGCCTGCTGATCAGCCCCTCGTCCTCCAGCTCCTTCAGCGCCTGCCGCATCGTCAGCACGCTCACCCCGTAGTGCTCCGCCAGCCGCTCCTCGGTGGGCAGCCGCAGCGGGTCCTCGGGCGAGCGGCCCAGGATGGAGGCGCGCAGCGACTGCGACACCTGGTACCAGAGCGGCAGCTTGCGGTTCAGGACGATCGAGTCCGGGGCGAAAGAGGTCACGCGGCTATCCGTACCTGTCCTGGCTCGGTCGGCGCAACGGATCGGTCACGTATCGGAGTTGTCACGACGTACGGAAATGCGGCTCCAGTCCCCGCCACACGTCGTCGTAGCCCTGCTGGAGGTGGTCCGCGCGGGCCGCGTGCGGGGTCAGGGTCAGCGGCCAGCGGGTCTCGAACATGAACGCCAGCCCGTCGTCGATGCGCTGCGGGCGCAGCTCGGCCGCGCTCGCCCGGTCGAAGGTCTCCCGGTCCGGGCCGTGTGCCGACATCATGTTGTGCAGCGAGCCGCCGCCGGGTACGAAGCCCTCCGCCTTCGCGTCGTAGGCGCCCTCGATCAGGCCCATGTACTCGCTCATCACGTTCCGGTGGAAGTACGGCGGCCGGAACGTGTCCTCGCCGACCAGCCAGCGAGGCGCGAAGACCACGAAGTCGGCGCCCGCCAGGCCCGGTGTGTCCGAGGGGGAGGTCAGCACGGTGAAGATGGACGGGTCCGGGTGGTCGTAGGAGATGGTGCCGATCACATTGAAGCGACGTAGGTCATAGGTGTACGGCACATAGTTGCCGTGCCAGGCGACCACATCGAGCGGGGAGTGGTCGTAGGTGGCCGTCCAGAGGTTGCCGCAGAACTTGTTGACCACCTCCACCGGCCCCTCGGTGTCCTCGTACGCGGCGACCGGCGCCCGGAAGTCACGGGGGTTGGCGAGGCCGTTGGCGCCGATGGGGCCCAGGTCGGGGAGGCGGAAGGGCGCCCCATAGTTCTCGCACACATAGCCCCGCGCCGAGTCATCCAGCAGCTCCACACGGAAGCGGACCCCACGGGGGATGAGGGCCACATATGAGGGCTCCACATGGAGCCGCCCGAACTCGGTGTGCAGCAGCAGCCCGCCCCGCTCCGGCACGATGAGCAGCTCCCCATCGGCGTCCGAGAAGACACGCTCCATCGAGGAGTTGGCGTGATAGAGGTGCACGGCCATGCCACTGCGCTGGGTCGCGTCGCCGTTTCCGCCCAGCGTCCACAGACCCGCCAGGAAGTCCGTGCCCGGCAGCGGCTCGGGCAGCGGGCTCCAGCGCAGCCGGTTCGGGTCGGGCACGGTCTCGGTGAAGGGGGCCGTACGGATCGAACCGTTGGCGGTGCGGGTGAAGGCGGGGTGCGCGGCCGAGGGACGGACGCGGTACAGCCAGGAGCGGCGGTTCTGCGCGCGGGGCTCGGTGAACGCCGTACCGCTGAGCTGCTCCGCGTACAGGCCGAGCGGCGCGCGCTGCGGTGAGTTGCGGCCCTCGGGCAGGGCGCCGGGCACCGCCTCCGAGGCGTGTTCGTTGCCGAAGCCGGTCAGGTACGCCAGCCCCTCGGCGGTCTTCCGCGCGTCCTCGGTCATGATCGCTCCCTTGCGTCCTGATTCCTATGCAGCACCGTAGGAATGCCGGAGGGCGTGCGCAAGAGGCGAACGCGCCCTTCACCCGGGAGGAGCGCCAGAACCAGCCGCCCGAGGGACGTGCGACACCTCCCGGCCTTCTCCGACTCCCTGTGGGCAGGCATCATGTGGCCGTGCCCCATGTGACATCGCTCCGCCGCGCCCCCGTTCAGCGGCGCAGCGCCGAACGGCTGACCAGAATCCTCGACGCCTGTGCCGCCCTCCTGGACGAGGTCGGCTACGACGCCCTGACCACCCGCGCGGTCGCCGAACGCGCCGACGTGCCCATCGGCTCGGTGTACCGCTTCTTCGGCAACAAGCGCCAGATGGCCGACGCCCTCGCCCAGCGCAACCTGCGCCACTACGCCGAGCACGTCACCGCCCGGCTGCAGAAGGCGCCGCCCGATGACTGGCGGGCCGCGATGGACGTCGTCTTGGACGAGTACCTGGGCATGAAGCGCACCGCGCCCGGCTTCGCCCTCGTGGACTTCGGCAACCAGATACCGGTCGGCACCCGGCGCACCGCGCCCAACACCCGTGTCGCCGACCGGCTCACCGAACTCGTCGCCGGCCACCTCGGCCGCGCACCCGACGACGATCTGCGCCGCGTCCTCCTGGTGGCCGTGGAGAGCGCCGACACCCTCATCCAGCTCGCCTTCCGCACCGACCCGCACGGCGACCCGGCGATCATCCGGGAGACACGGGAACTCCTGCGGGCCTACCTGGGCCGCGTCCTGGACTGAAGCGGGCGCACGGGGCTCCCCACCATGCCTACCGGTCGGTATGCTCGCCTGGGCCGGCACGCCCGTGCCCGTCCGGCAGCGCTGCCGACCCTCCGGGAGGACCCGTGTCCCGCACCGCTCTGCGTATCTGCCCCCTGTGCGAGGCCACCTGCGGGCTGACCCTCACCATCGAGGGCAGCCGTGTCACCGCCGCCCGAGGCGACCGCGACGACGTGTTCAGCAAGGGCTTCATCTGCCCCAAGGGCGCCTCCTTCGGCGCGCTGGACGCCGACCCCGACCGGCTGCGCACCCCGCTGATCCGCGAGAACGGCGAACTGCGCGAGGCCAGTTGGGAGGAGGCGTTCGACGCGGTCGCGCGCGGCCTGCGCCCGGTCGTGGAGCGGTACGGCGCCGACGCCCTCGGCGTGGTCCTCGGCAACCCCAACGTGCACACCATGGCCGGCGCCCTCTACCCGACCGTCCTGCTCGGCGCGGTCCGCACCCGCTCCCTGTTCACCGCCTCCACGGTCGACCAGATGCCCAAGCACGTCTCCAGCGGCCTGCTGTTCGGTGACGCCAACGCCATCCCCGTGCCCGACCTCGACCACACCGACCACCTCCTGCTGATCGGCGCCAACCCCCTGGAGTCCAACGGGAGTCTGTGCACCGCGCCAGACTTCCCCGGCAAGCTGAAGGCGCTCAGGGCGCGCGGCGGACGCCTCACCGTCGTGGACCCCCGCCGCACCCGCACCGCCAAGCTCGCCGACCGCCACCTCGCCATCCGCCCCGGCGCCGACGCCCTGCTCCTCGCCGCGATGGCCACCGTGCTGTTCGAAGAGGGCCTGGTCGATCTCGGCGACCTCACGCCACACGTCGACGGACTGCCCGAACTCCGGGAAGCGCTCGGCGACTTCACCCCCGAGGCGGTCGCCGGGGTCTGCGACATCGACCCCGGCACCATCCGCACCCTCGCCCGCGAACTCGCCGCCGCCCCCACCGCCGCCGTCTACGCCCGCATCGGCAGCTGCACCGTCCCGCACGGCACCCTGGCCAGCTGGCTGGTCGACGTCCTCAACACCCTCACCGGCAACCTGGACCGCCCCGGCGGCGCCCTCTTCCCCCAGGCCGCCACCGACCGCACCCCCCGCCCGGCGGGCCCCGGCCGGGGCTTCACCCTCGGCCGCTGGCACTCCCGCGTACGGCGACTTCCGGAGGCGAAGGGTGAGCTGCCGCTCTCCGCGCTGGCCGAGGAGATCGACACCGCCACCCCCGAGGGCGAACCCGTACGCGCGCTGATCGTGATCGCCGCCAACCCGGTGCTCTCCGCGCCCGACGGGGACCGGCTCGACAAGGCCCTGGACTCCCTGGACTTCATGGTCAGCGTCGACCCCTACCTGGGCGAGACCTCCCGCCACGCCCACGTCGTGCTGCCCCCGCCCCCGCCCGCGCAGAGCTCGCACCACGACTTCGCGTTCAACACCCTGGCCGTCCGCAACCAGGTCCGCTACAGCCGGCCCGCCGTCCCGCTGGAGCCCGGAAGGATGGCCGAGACCGAGATACTCGCCCGGCTGATCCTCGCCGCGAGCGGCATGCACGGCGCCGACCCGGCCGCCGTGGACGCCATGGTCATCGACCAGACCCTCGGCAAGGCCGTCCAGGACCCCCACTCCCCGGTCCACGGCCGCGACCCGCGCGAGGCGGCCGCACAGCTCACCGGCGCCGACGGCCCCGAACGCCGCCTCGACCTGATGCTCCGCCTCGGCCCCTACGGCGACGGCTTCGGCGCCCGCCCCGACGGCCTCACCCTCGCCCGGCTGCTCGACCACCCGCACGGCATCGACCTCGGCCCGCTCCGCCCGCGCCTGCCCCAGCCGCTGAAGACGCCCAGCGGCAAGGTCGAGCTGCTGCCCGCCCCCATCGCCGCCGACCTGCCCCGGCTGCGCGAGGCCCTGCGCGAGCGGCCCACCGGACTCGTCCTCGTCGGCCGCCGCCATCTGCGCTCCAACAACAGCTGGCTGCACAACGTCCCCGCCCTCACCGGCGGCACCAACCGCTGCACCCTGCACCTCCACCCCGAGGACGCCGAACGCCTCGGCGTCCGCGACGGCGACCCGGTACGGGTCAAGGGCGCCGGGGGAGAGGTGACCGCGCCCGCCGAGGTCACCGACGCCATCCGCCCCGGCGTGGTGAGCCTCCCGCACGGCTGGGGCCACGACCGCCCCGGCACCCGGCTGGCCCACGCCGGCCGCGAACCCGGCGTCAACGTCAACCAGCTCCTCGACGGCACCCTCCTCGATCCCCTGTCCGGCAACGCCGTCCTCAACGGAATCCCGGTGCGGCTCAGCACCGCTAGCACCCCGGCATCCCTGGCGCCGGAAAACTAACGCCGCTAGTTTGGTGCGCGGTCCCCGCTCGGCGCGCTCCGGCCCGCCGGGTAC
Organism: Streptomyces sp. NPDC085596; assembly: GCF_044541565.1. NCBI lineage: Bacteria > Bacillati > Actinomycetota > Actinomycetes > Kitasatosporales > Streptomycetaceae > Streptomyces > Streptomyces sp. NPDC085596. The sequence goes on from NZ_JBITTC010000006.1 coordinate 87,230, forward strand.
CTTCGGACCACGTCGCCCCAGTTCTGAGGAGACCGCGCGCGATGACCGTACGAGCCGCCGTCCTGCCCGCCGTCGGGGCCCCGCTGGAGATCACCGGCATCGAACTGCCCGAGCCGGGCCCGGGCCAGGTGCGGGTGCGCCTGGCCGCCGCCGGGGTCTGCCACTCCGACCTGTCCCTGTCCAACGGCACCATGCGGGTGCCGGTCCCCGCCGTCCTCGGCCACGAGGGCGCGGGCACCGTGACCGCCGTGGGCGAGGGGGTGTCCGGGCTCGTACCCGGTGTGCCCGTCGTCCTCAACTGGGCTCCCGCCTGCGGGGGTTGTCCGGCCTGTGCGCGGGGTGAGGTCTGGCTGTGCGGGCACGCGCTGGACGGCGCCGCCCGGGTCCACGCCCGTACCGCCGACGGCACCGAACTCCATCCCGGCCTCAACGTCGGCGCGTTCGCCGAGGAGACCGTCGTACCCGCCGCCTGCGCGCTGCCGCTGCCCGAGGGCGTCCCGCTCACCGACGCGGCCCTGCTCGGCTGCGCCGTCCTCACCGGCTACGGCGCCGTCCACCACTCGGCACGGGTCCAGCCCGGCGAGACGGTCGCCGTGTTCGGGGTCGGCGGGGTCGGGCTGGCCACCCTCCAGGCGGCCCGGATCGCGGGCGCGGCCCGCGTCATCGCCGTGGACATCTCTCCGCAGAAGGAGGAGCTGGCCCGCGCCTGCGGCGCCACCGACTTCGTCCTCGCCGACGAGCAGACCCCGCGCGCGATCCGCGCCCTCACCGACAAGCAGGGCGTCGACGTCGCCGTGGAGTGCGCGGGCCGGGCGCAGAGCATCCGAGCCGCCTGGGAGTCCACCCGCCGGGGCGGGCGCACCACGGTCGTCGGCATCGGCGGCAAGGACCAGCAGGTCACCTTCAACGCCCTGGAACTCTTCCACTGGGGCCGCACCCTCTCCGGCTGCGTCTACGGCAACTCCGACCCCGCCCGCGACCTGCCCGTCATCGCCGGGCACATCCGGGAGGGGCGGCTCGACCTCTCCGCGCTCGTCACCGAGCACATCACCCTCAAGGACATCCCGGCCGCCTTCGACGACATGCTCGCGGGCCGGGGCGGCCGGGCGCTGGTGGTGTTCTGACGGGGCTCAGGGCACCCGGTCGGGGCTCGGGGCGGCGTCCGCCACCTGAGCCGGCGCCGTACGCCCCCGCGAGCGGGCCACCGCCACGCCCGCCAGGCACAGCGCGCCGCCGCCGAGCATGACCGGCCCCGGCACCTCGCCCAGCGCCAGCCACGACATCAGCACCACCAGCGCGGGTACGGCGTACGTCGTCGCGCCCAGCTTGGAGGCGCTGGTGCGGGCCAGGGCGTACGCCCAGGCGGTGAAGGCGAGCGCGGTCGGGAAGACGCCGAGGTACACCATGCCGAGCGTCGCGGGCAGCGGCGCGCGGGCCGCCTCCGAGATCAGCTGCCCGGCGAACGGCAGGCAGGCCACGGCGCCGACGAGACAGCCGTACGTCGTCACCTGAAGGGCGCTCGCCCGCGCGACGGCGGGCTTCTGCGCGACCACCCCGGCCGCGTACGCGACCGCCGCGAGCAGGCACGCCACCACCCCGAGCACCGAGGAACCGCCGCCCCCGGCCGACATCGACAGGCCCACGATCACCGCACCCGTGAACGACACCGCCATCCCCGCCAGCAGCCGGGGCGGCATCGGGTCCCCGAGGAACCGGGCCGCGAACAGGGCGATCAGCAGTGGGCCGACGTTCACCACCAGGGCCGCCGTGCCGGCGTCCACCCGCTGCTCGCCCCAGTTCAGGGCGACCATGTAGAAACCGAACCACAGCACCCCGGACACCAGGATGCCCGGCCAGGCGGCGCGCGGCGGCAGCCCCTCACGGCGTACGGCGCACAGCGCGGCCAGGGTGAGACCGCCCGCGAGCAGCCGCCCGAGCGCCAGCGCGCCCGGTGAATAGGCTTCCCCGGCGGTACGGATCACCACGAAGGCGGACGCCCAGAGCAGCACGGTGACCACGGCGGCGGCCGCGGGCAGCAGACGATGACGCGGACTGAGGTCCATCGGACTCCTCGGATCGGTGGAGAGATAAGGATCGGTGGAGAAAAAGGGGCGTCAGGCCAGCGCCCGCCCGTCCACGCCCAGCAGTTCCGCGAGCGCACGCTCCCCGGCGGGCGTCACCCGCACCGCGCGCCCCGAGCCCACGCGGGCGCACCAGCCGGTGTCCAGCGCGTACCGGCACAGCGCCGCACCCGCCGCGCCCCCGAGATGCGGGCGCCGCTCCGTCCAGTCGAGGCAGGAGCGGGCCAGCGGGCGGCGCGTGGAGCGGTCCACGGTGATGCCCGCGTCCCCGAACCAGGCGAGACCCGCGTCGGTGAGGGCGAACCCGGCGTCCTGGCGCAGCAGCCCACGCGCGGTCAGCGCGTCGGTGACCGCGATGCCCAGCCTGCCGGCCAGATGGTCGTAGCATGTACGGCCGCGCGCCATGGCGGACTGGGTGCGGACCTCCCGCAGCGTGCGCGGGACTTGGAGCACCGCGTCCTGCGGCAGATGCGCCGCCAGATCCTCGACGAGTTGTGCGGCGCGCGAGTCGGCCAGCCGGACGTAGCGGTGTCGCCCCTGGCGTTCCGTCGCGAGCAGGCCGCCCGCGACCAGCCGGTTCAGGTGCTCGCTGAGTGTCGAGGGCGCGACCCGGACGTGCCGGGCGAGTTCCCCGGCGGTCCACGCGCGCCCGTCCAGCAGGGCCAGCAGGCAGCCTGCCCGCGTCTCGTCGGCGAGCAGCGCGGCGAGCGAGGCGAGGGCGGTGGCGCACGGGTCCCTGGCGGTCATGTGCACAGCATGCGGGACGGATACTTCGGCGGCCGCCGAATTATGGGAGGGCCCCGGGCTCCGGCTGCCCGTACTGTCCCTCAAGCCCGGCCAGCAGCGCCGCGAGCCCTGCTTCGAAGGCCCGCTCGTCGATCTTCTCCTGCTGCTCGGCGAGCAGGTGGGCCTGGCCGAGGTGGGGATAGTCGGCGGGGTCGTAGGCGCTCGCGTCGTCCACGAAGCCCGCGGCGAACGAGCCCAGCGCGGAGCCCATGATGAAGTACCGCATCAGCGCGCCGACCGAGGTCGCCTGTGCCGGGGGCCAGCCCGCGTCGACCATCGCCCCGTACACCGCGTCCGCCAGGCGCAGCGCGGCCGGGCGGCGGCCGGGGCCGCGCGCGAGCACCGGGACGATGTTGGGGTGGTCGCGCAGCGCGGACCGGTAGGAGACGGCCCAGTCGTGCAGCGCGGTCCGCCAGTCCCGGCCGTCCTCGAACATCGACAGGTCGACCTGCGCGCTCACCGAGTCCGCGACCGCCTCCAGGATCTCGTCCTTGGTGCGGAAGTGGTTGTAGAGCGAGGGCCCGCTGACGCCGAGTTCGGCGGCGAGCCGCCGGGTGGAGACGGCCTGGAGGCCCTCCGCGTCCACGAGGGCCCGTGCCGTCTTCACGATCCGGTCGGTGCTGAGAAGGGGCTTGCGCGGTCGGGCCATGGCCCACATAGTAGGGCTGCGAGCAGAAACTAGCAGTGCTAATTTAAATGTACGTCTTTCAAGGGCCTTACGGGTTCCCGCCGAGGCCGTGTGGGGTGATCGCGTGGTGAACCTGGAGCTGAGCGAGGAACAGGCGGCCGTACGGCGACTGGCCCGTGACTTCGTGGAGCGCGAGATCGCCCCGTACGCGGCCGGCTGGGACCGCGCCGAGGAGGTCGACCGGGGCATCGTGAAGAAGCTCGGCGAGGTCGGCTTCCTGGGCCTGACCATCGACGAGGAGTACGGCGGCTCCGGCGGCGACCATCTCGCGTACTGCCTGGTCACCGAGGAACTGGGGCGCGGCGACTCCTCGGTGCGCGGGATCGTCTCCGTCTCCCTCGGGCTGGTCGCCAAGTCGATAGCGGCCTGGGGGAGCGAGGAGCAGAAGCGGCGGTGGCTGCCGGGGCTGACCTCCGGCGAACTGATCGGCTGCTTCGGCCTCACCGAGCCCGGCACCGGCTCGGACGCGGGCAACCTCACCACGCGGGCCGTGCGCGAGGGTGACGCCTATGTGCTGAGCGGCACCAAGATGTTCATCACCAACGGCACCTGGGCCGACGTCGTCCTGCTCTTCGCCCGCTCCACCGACGCCCCCGGCCACAAGGGCGTCTCCGCCTTCCTCGTCCCCACCGACACTCCCGGCCTCACCCGCCGCACCATCCACGGCAAGCTCGGCCTGCGCGGCCAGGCCACCGCCGAACTGGTGCTGGAGGACGTGCGGGTGCCCGCCTCCGCGATGATCGGCGCCGAGGGCAAGGGCTTCTCCGTCGCCATGTCCGCGCTCGCCAAGGGCCGGATGTCGGTCGCCGCGGGCTGTGTCGGCATAGCCCAGGCCGCACTGGACGCGGCCGTCCAATACGCGGGCGAGCGGGAGCAGTTCGGCACCTCCATCGCCCGGCACCAGCTCGTGCAGGAGCTGATCAGCGACATCGCCGTGGACGTGGACGCCGCCCGGCTGCTGACCTGGCGGGTGGCCGACCTGATCGACCGGGGCGAGCCGTTCGCCACCGAGTCCTCCAAGGCCAAGCTGTTCGCCTCCGAGGCCGCCGTGCGCGCCGCCTCCAACGCCCTCCAGGTGTTCGGCGGTTACGGCTACATCGACGAGTACCCGGTGGGCAAGCTCCTGCGCGACGCCCGCGTGATGACCCTCTACGAGGGCACCAGCCAGATCCAGAAGCTGCTCATCGGCCGAGCGCTCACGGGCGTCTCCGCCTTCTGAGGCCGCGCGCTTCTGAGTACCCGCACTGAGTACCTCGGCGGATGTGGCCCGCGCCGCGTCCGCCGACACTCGTGTCATGAGCGACACACCCGTCAAGCAGCAGAGCACGGCCGCCTTCTACGGCCAGGCCGTCGCCTCCTTCGCCGTCGCCATGACGGCCACCGCGATCGGCATCTACCGGCTGGACGCCAACGCCTGGGTGCGCGGCTTCCTCGCCATCGCCGTCCTGTACCTCGTCACCTCCGCCTTCACCCTCGCCAAGGTGATCCGGGACAGACAGGAGGCCGGGGAGATCGTCAGCAGAGTCGACCAGGCCCGGATGGAGGAACTGCTCACCACCCACGATCCGTACCGGAAGACCCCCGGCCCCCCGCAGTCGCGGTAGGGTCTGTCCGGCGGATCATGGCGCGGACGCGGGGCCTGGCACGCCCATCTGCGGCGTTGTCGTCACTCTCCCCCAAGCTCTCGGCTCCGCTCGAGCAGGGAGGGACCCCCATCGCTCCGCGTCGACTCCCTCCTCCGCCTTGCATCTGGACGCACCAGGCCCCGCTCACCTGCATTCCTCGGCACCGCTGCTCACCCGCACCCTGATCCGCCGGACAGGCCCTAAGCGGGCGCTCACCTTCGGCGGTATGGTGGTGCTCCTGTCATCTGAAGAGGGGCGAGCGATGAGTACGGCGGAGGAGACGGTCGGCGGCGAGGCCGACGCGTGGGCCGAGGTCACCCCGGACGCGGCCCGGCGGCTGCTCGTCGCCGCCGTGGAAGCCTTCGCCGAGCGCGGCTACCACGCCACCACCACCCGCGACATCGCGGGCCGCGCCGGGATGAGCCCGGCCGCGCTCTACATCCACTACAAGACCAAGGAAGAGCTGCTCCACCGGATCAGCCGCATCGGTCACGACAAGGCGCTCGACATCCTGCGCACCGCCGCGCGCGGCGAGGGCACGGCCGCCGAGCGGCTCGCGGACGGGGTCAGCTCCTTCGTCCGCTGGCACGCGGGCCGCCGCACCACCGCACGCGTCGTGCAGTACGAGCTGGACGCGCTCGGTCCCGACGCCCGCGCGGAGATCGTCGCGCTGCGCCGCCAGGTGGACGCCGAGGTGCGCGGGATCATCGAGGACGGCGTGGCCGCCGGCGAGTTCGACGTGCCCGACGTCCAGGGCACCACCCTCGCCATCCTGTCGCTCTGCATCGACGTGGCCCGCTGGTTCAACGTGGACGGCCCGCGCACCCCCGAGCAGGTCGGCGACCTCTACGCCGGCCTCGTGCTGCGGATGGTCGGGGCCCGCTGACCCCGACGCCCGCGGCTCAGAAGTAGTACCGGGACACCGACTCCGCCACGCACACCGGCTTGTCGCCGCCCTCGCGCTCCACGGTGAAGGCGACCGACACCTGGACCCCGCCCGGCACGTCCTCCACGTTGGTGATCACCGCGGTGGAGCGCAGCCGGGAGCCGACCGGCACGGGCGCGGGGAAACGGACCTTGTTGGTGCCGTAGTTGACGCCCATCCTCACGCCCTCGACCGCGATGAGCTGCGGCCCGAAGAGGGGGAGCAGGGAGAGCGTGAGGTAGCCGTGCGCGATCGTGGTGCCGAACGGGCCCGCGGCCGCCTTCTCCGGGTCGACGTGAATCCACTGGTGGTCGCCGGTGGCCTCCGCGAACAGGTCGATCCGCTTCTGGTCGACCTCCAGCCAGTCGGTGTGGCCGAGCTGCTCGCCCACGGCGGCCTTCAGCTCGTCGGGGGAGGTGAAGGTCCTTGGTTCTGCCATGATCCCGGCCTCTCGCGTCGTATGTCTAAGCAACTGCTTAGCATGGTGGGGTGTACGGCGCCTGTCAACGGCTCGGCGGTCCTGGCGGGTCGGTAGGCTCGGGACGGTGCCCCAGCTTCCCGAGAAGATCCATGAGCTGACCGTAGGCCAGTTGTCCGCGCGCAGCGGCGCGGCCGTCTCCGCCCTGCACTTCTACGAGGCCAAGGGCCTGATCAGCAGCCGCCGCACCTCCGGCAACCAGCGCCGCTACAGCCGCGACACCCTGCGCCGGGTCGCCTTCGTGCGCGCCGCCCAGCGGGTCGGCATCCCGCTCGCCACCATCCGCGAGGCCCTCGCCGAGCTGCCCGAGGAGCGCACCCCGACCCGCGGGGACTGGGCCCGGCTCTCCGAGGCGTGGCGCTCGGAGCTGGACGACCGGATCAACCAGCTCAACCGGCTGCGCGACCACCTCACCGACTGCATCGGCTGCGGCTGCCTCTCCCTGGCCACCTGCGTCCTGTCCAACCCGGACGACGTCTTCGGCGAACGCGGGTCCGGGTCCAGCCTGATGCGGGAGGAGCGGCAGCCCCGTGCACACCCCTGAACTCACCGCCGCGCTCGCCCCGATCGCCTGCGGGCGCTGGGCATGAGCCGGCCTGGCCGATCGCACGGCACTCCTCGCCCAGCCCTGTGACGTGCGTTGGAACGACCCCTACTGGTCGCGCTGAGAGCCGTGCTCCGCCAGCCCCTCGGTCACCAACTGACTGTTGGACAGCGCGCGTTCACCATCCGGGAGGAACAGCGTGTCCTCCAGGCCGATGCGGGTCGCCAGGCCCAGCCGGGCGGCCAGTCGCAGTACCGGCCACGCGCCGTCGTCCTCGCCGTGCAGCAGGACGGGACGGCCGTGCGCCGCGCCCAGTTCGGCCAGCAGGGTGTGCGCCGACGCCTCGGCGGTGGCCGGGTCGGTGTCCGTCACCTCGGCCAGCACCCGCAGCACCCCCGGCCCCAGCGGCGAGACCGCGAAGCGCGCCGCGCCCTCGGTGCCGGACCAGATACCCGCCTCCACGCCGATGCCCCGCGCCAGCAGCAGCCCGGCCAGCTCCTCGGTGCCCGGCTCATGCCAGTTGACCGAGGCGAAGTCGGGCAGCACCGACCAGGAGCGCACCCGCTCAAGCCGCTCGGCCGGACCGGGCTCGGCCCAGGCGCCGGTGGTCACCCCGACCGGCACCCCGACCCGCCGGCGCAGCGCCTCCACCACGGGCCCGACGACCCGTGCGGACAGGGACTCCCGCCCGCACGGCGTCCGGGGATGCACATGCACCTCCGTGGCCCCGGCGGCGACCGCCTCCGCCGCCGACCGTGCCAACTCATCCGGCGTCAGCGGGACTTGAGCCCCGTCCGCAGCCGTTCTGCTCCCGTTCAGACAGACCTGCACCGGACCATGGTGCCGCACCCGGTCAGGCCGACATCAGCAGCCGCTCCCGCCGCGCCGAGGCCAGCGCGCCCTCGGTGAGCACCGGCCGGGGCACCAGGATGCCGCAGTCCGCGCACACCGGCCCGGCGGACGGCTCGTGGTCCAGGCCGTACCGCCACACCAGCCGCTCACCGTCGCACACCGGGCACACGGCCCCCGGCCGGCGCTCCAGGGCGCCGATCAGCCGGTGCAGTACGTCGGCCAGCGGCTCACGGGGGTGCAGCCGCGGGTCGTCGCACCAGGCGACGCCGAAGCCGCCCCAGGTCATCCGATGCCAGTCGTCCACACTGCCCGGCCTGCGCAGGCCGTCGTGCTTCTCCTTCTTCCGGCGTTCCGCGAACTCGGCCTCGTAGGCCAGCCACACCGCGCGCGCCTGCTCCAGCTCCACCAGTGCGGCCACGAGCCGCACCGGGTCGGGAGAGCGGTCCTCGGGGCCGAAACCGGCCCGCGCGCACAGATGGTCCCAGGTCGCCCGGTGCCCGTAAGGAGCGAACCGCTCCAGGCACTTGCGCAGTGAGTAGCGCCGTAGCGCCAGATCGCATCGCGGATCGCGCACCTGTCTCGCCAGACTTCGGAATCCGGCCATCGCCCTGCACCTCCGTCACACCTGTGTCCGCTCTTCGGTCACCTCGGCGTCGCCGTACGGCTTTCGCGCGACGTCGCCGGATAGACGTGTCGCGGGCCGATCCGGCTCCATCCGATTTCCGATGCCCTCCCATAACGCGCTCCGTGTTGACCGCCGGGCACCGGCCTGAGCGGCCGCCGAACTTGACGCATGTTCACCTTCGTTCGCGGGGATACCGGCGGTAACGTCCGGCCCACCCCCGTCGGGAGGAGCTGCCATGCCACGGCGCACCCCACGTAACGTGTTGTCCGACAGACTCAGAACTCCTCGCACACTCTCCGGGTTCCTGAAGACGGCCTCGATATGCGTCCTGATCGCCGGTTGTCTTTCACCACTCGGTCAGGCGGCGGCCGCCACAAGCGCTCCCACCGCCGCGAACGACCACTGTTCCGGCCAGTGTTCGGACATCCTTCCGCCGGGTGAGAACGGCAATGCCACCCTGGCACAGATCCTGCTCAACCAGGCTTTCGGCACCCAGCCGGCGCACGCCGAGGATCAGCTCGGCCCCTACGCCAATCTCGCCACCGGACACCCCGGCCTGACCGACGCGAAGATCAACAACTTTTTCAACGACGCCTCCTTCGGCGTCCCCGCCGGCCAGGTCGCCTCCACCGAGAAGCCCGCCGGACGCACCGACGTCACGATCGTCCGGGACAAGAAGACCGGTGTGCCCCACATCACCGGAACCACCCGCTACGGCACCGAGTTCGGCGCCGGATACGCGGCCGGCCAGGACCGGCTCTGGCTGATGGACGTGTTCCGGCACGTGGGCCGGGGCCAGTTGACCGGCTTCGCCGGCGGCGCCCCCGCCAACCAGGGCCTGGAGCAGGAGTTCTACCGCCAGGCCCCCTACACCGAGGCCGACCTCCAGGCGCAGATCGACGGCGCCGTGGCCAGCAACGGCGAGCGCGGACAGCAGGCCCTCGCCGACGTCACCGCCTACCTGGACGGCATCAACGCCTACATCGACGCCTCCGACAGCGGGCGTTACTTCCCCGGCGAGTACGTCCTCACCGGCCACAAGGACTCCATCACCAACGCGGGCACCATCGACCACTTCAAGGTCACCGACCTGGTGGCGCTCGCCTCGGTCGTCGGCACGCTGTTCGGCTCCGGCGGGGGCGGCGAGGTGAACAACGCCCTCTCCCTGATCGCCGCCCAGTCCAAGTACGGCGTCGAGGAGGGCACCCGCGTCTGGGAGTCCTTCCGGATGCGCAACGACCCCGAGGCCGTCCTCACCCTCCACGACGGACAGCGCTTCCCCTACGCCGGCCGCCCCGACAGCCCCCAGGGCCGGGCCCTGCCCGACGCCGGATCGGTCACCCAGGAACCCCTGGTGTACGACCGCACCGGCAGCGCCGCCACCGCCCGCGCCAAGAACTCCTCCACCGCCGCCGCCAAGGACACGCTCAGCTCCGCCCGGCGCGGCATGTCCAACGCCCTCGTGGTCAGCGGCGAGCACACCGCCAGCGGCCACCCCGTCGCCGTCTTCGGCCCGCAGACCGGCTACTTCGCCCCGCAGCTCCTGATGCTCCAGGAGATCCAGGGCCCCGGCATCAGCGCCCGCGGCGCCTCCTTCGCGGGCCTGAGCATGTACGTCGAACTCGGCCGCGGCCAGGACTACTCCTGGAGCGCCACCACCTCCGGTCAGGACATCATCGACACCTACGCCGTCGAGCTGTGCCAGGACGACCACCACTACCTCTACCGGGGCACCTGCACCGCGATGGAGCAGGTCGAGCGGAAGAACGCCTGGAAGCCCACCGTGGCCGACGGCACCGCAGCCGGTTCGTACGCCATGCGCGTCTGGCGGACCAAGTACGGCCCCGTCCAGTACCGGGCGACCGTCGGCGGCAAGAAGGTCGCCTACACCACCCTGCGCTCCTCCTACCTGCACGAGGCCGACTCCATCATCGGCTTCCAGATGCTGAACGACCCCGGCTACGTCAAGGGCCCCGAGGACTTCCAGAAGGCCGCCCAGCACATCAACTTCACCTTCAACTGGTTCTACGCCGACTCCGCGCACACCGCGTACTACAACAGCGGCGACAACCCGGTGCGCGCCGCCGGCGTCGACGCCGAGTTCCCGGTGTGGGCACAGCCGGCGTACGAGTGGCGGAACTGGGACCCGGCCGCCAACACCGCCGACCACACCCCGCCCTCCGCCCACCCGAACTCCGTCGGCCAGGACTACTACATCTCCTGGAACAACAAGCAGGCCGAGGCGTACACCGCCGCGCCCTGGGGCGAGGGCTCGGTGCACCGGGGCGACCTCCTCGACGACCGGGTGAGCAAGCTGGTCGCGCAGGGCGGGGTGACCCGGACCAAGCTGGTGCAGGCCATGGCCGACGCCGCCCTGGCCGACCTGCGCGCCGAGGACGTGCTGCCGAAGCTGCTCAAGGTGGTCAACTCGGCGCCGGTCAGCGACCCGGCGGCAGCGGCGGCCGCGACCAAGCTCCAGAAGTGGCTGGACGCGGGGGCGAAGCGCACGGAGACGTCGGCGGGGTCGAAGAAGTACGCCGACGCCGACGCGATCCGCGTCCTGGACGCCTGGTGGCCGCTGCTGGTGAAGGCCGAGTTCGAACCCGGCCTCGGCACCGGCCTGTACGGCGCGTTCACCGCCAACCTGCCCGTGGACGAGGCACCGTCCGCCGGACACGGCCCGACCGGCTCGCACGCCGGAAGCTCCTTCCAGTACGGCTGGTGGAGCTATGTCGACAAGGACATCCGGGCCGTCCTCGGTGAACCCGTACAGGGCGGCCTCGCCCGCGAGTACTGCGGCGACGGCAGCCTCACCGCCTGCCGGGACATCCTGCTCGGCACGCTGAAGCAGGCCGCCGGGCTCACCGCCGCCCAGGTCTATCCGGGCGACGACCTGTGCCCGGCCGGGGACCAGTGGTGCGCCGACTCGATCCAGCAGCGCACCCTGGGCGGCATCAAGCACGGGAACATCAGCTGGCAGAACCGGCCCACCTACCAGCAGGTCGTGGAGTACACCTCGCACCGCTGACGCTCGAAAGCGGCGGCCCCTTCAGGGGGCCGCCGCGCTCAGCGGTACATCAGATACCGCGCCCGCACCCGGCGGAACGCCGCCAGCTCCCCGTGCCAGGCGGCCGCGACCTCCTCCGCCCCGGCCCCGGCGTCGATCATCGTGCGCACCAGCTCCGAACCGGTCAGCTTGTCGATCCAGTTGTCCGGCCGCCACGCGAAGCCGTCCCACACCCGCCGCGCCGTCACCAGCAGGGCCACCCCGGTCAGCACCGGGTCGAAGGCCGCGGGGTCGTGCACGTGGAGCTGGACCCCGCCCACCGTCTTCCCCGCGAACTTGGAGAACGTCGGCGCGAAGTACGCCTCCCGGAACCGCACCCCCGGCAGCCCGGCCTTGTTCGCCGCCTCGGCCCAGCGGCCGTCGACGCCCTCCGCGCCGAGGAGTTCGAAGGGGCGGGTGGTGCCCCGGCCCTCGGAGAGGTTGGTGCCCTCGAACAGACAGGTGCCGGAGTACACCAGGGCCGTGTCCGGGGTCGGCATGTTCGGGCTCGGCGGCACCCAGGGCAGCCCGCAGTCGTCGAAGAACATCCCGCGCCGCCAGCCGGTCATCGTCACCGTCTCCAGCGGCACCGGCTTGTCGAGGAACTCCCCGTTGAACAGCCGGGCCAGCTCCGCCACCGTCATCCCGTGCGCCTGCGCGATCGGCCGCCGGCCGACGAAGGTGGCGAACTCCTCGTGCAGCACCGGCCCCAGGGCCGCGCGTCCGGTCACCGGGTTCGGGCGGTCCAGCACCACGAACCGCTTGCCCGCGAGCGCGGCCGCCTCCATGCAGTCGTACAGCGTCCAGATGTACGTGTAGAAGCGGGCGCCCGCGTCCTGGATGTCGAAGACGACCGTGTCCACCCCGGAGGCGGTGAAGACGTCGGCGAGCGCCTGGCCGCTCTTCAGATACGTGTCGTACACCGGCAGCCCGGTCGCCGGGTCGTCGTAACGGCCCTCCGAGCCGCCCGCCTGGGCGGTGCCCCTGAAGCCGTGCTCCGGGCCGAAGACGGCGGTCAGCCGCACCCGGGGGTCCGCGTGCATCACGTCCACGATATGCCGGACGTCGCGGGTGATCCCGGTCGGGTTGGTGACGACCCCGACCTTCCGGCCGGACAGCGGGGCGTAGCCGTCGGCGGCCAGCCGCTCGAACCCGGTGCGCACCCGGTGCCCCGCACCGGTGTCCGAGGCGGGGGCCGGGACCGCGGCCCCGACCGCGGCCGTACCGGTGGTGGCGAGCAGGCTCCGTCTGGACAGCGTCATACGAGGACCTCCGTGAGCGCGGCGGGTGCCATGACCACGGGGACGCTAGCGCCTGGCGGCCCGGCAGGGAACGCGCCGGACCGGTGCCATCGGGGATTCCCCTTCCCTACGGCATACCGACTGGTTAGTCTGGCGCCGCGGCGGCCGTACCGCCGCGTACAGCCGTAGCTCGAAGGAGGCCGCTGGTGGAAGCCGTGCAGGACGCCGGAGTCGTCGTCACCGGGGCGGGCGGAGGGATCGGGGCCGCACTCGCCCGCCGGTTCGCCGCCGAGGGTGCCCGTGTAGTCGTCAACGACCTCGACGCCGACAAGGCCAAGGCGGTGGCCGAGGAGATCGGCGCGACCGCCGTACCCGGCGACGCCTCCGGCATCGTCGCCGAGGCCCGCGCGGCCCTCGGCGGCACCATCGACGTGTACTGCGCCAACGCGGGCGTCGCCTTCGAGGACGGCACGCCCGGCGCCCCGCTGGACGAGCGCTCGTGGGCGGTGTCCTGGGACGTCAACGTGATGGCCCACGTCCGCGCCGCCCACGACCTGCTGCCCGACTGGCTGGAGCGGGGCGGCGGCCGGTTCGTCTCCACCGTCTCCGCCGCCGGACTGCTCACCATGATCGGCGCGCCCTCCTACAGCGTCACCAAGCACGGCGCACTGGCCTTCGCCGAGTGGCTGTCCCTCACCTACCGCCACCGGGGCGTCAAGGTGCACGCCATCTGCCCGCAGGGTGTGCGCACCGACATGCTGGACGCCACCGGCAGCGCCGGCGACCTGGTGCTCCAGCCGACCGCGATCGAACCGGCCGAGGTCGCGGACGCCCTCTTCGAAGGGATGGCCGAGGACCGCTTCCTGATCCTGCCGCACCCCGAGGTGGCCGAGTACTACCAGGCCCGCGCGGCCCTCCCGGACAAGTGGCTGGGCGGCATGAACCGTCTCCAGCGCGCCTGGGAGGAGTCCCGCTGACGGGGGCCCCGCCACCCGCGCCCGCCGCGGGATGGGAAGATCCTCCGGCGGGAGAGCGTTCCCGCGCCAGATGACGACAGCCGGCGGACACGACGGAAAGGCAGGTGGCGGCAGTGCCCAGAACCACGGACGGAGACGCCACACCCGTCCCGCGGCGGCTGCTGGACGCCGCGACCCGCCTCTTCGCCGACCAGGGCTACGACCGCACCTCGGTGCAGGAGATCGTGGAGGCCGCCGGAGTCACCAAGGGCGCGCTCTACCACTACTTCGGCTCCAAGGACGACCTCCTGCACGAGGTCTACGCGCGCGTACTGCGCCTCCAGCAGGACCGCCTGGACGCCTACGCGGACGCCGACGAACCGGTGGAGAAGCGGGTACGGGACGCGGCCGCCGACGTGGTCGTCACCACCATCGAGAACCTCGACGACGCGATGATCTTCTTCCGCTCGATGCACCACCTCAGCCCCGAGAAGAACAAGCAGGTCCGCGCCGAACGCCGCCGCTACCACGAACGGTTCCGCGCCCTCATCGAAGAGGGCCAGCGCGAGGGCGTGTTCTCCACCGCCACCCCGGCCGACCTGGTCGTGGACTACCACTTCGGCTCGGTCCACCACCTGTCCACCTGGTACCGCCCCAAGGGCCCGCTCACCCCGCAGGAGGTCGCCGACCACTTGGCCGACCTCCTCCTGCGCGCCCTGCGCCCGTAGCCACGACGCGTAAGGGGCGCCCGCAATGGCGGGCGCCCCTTACGACAGCAGGTCCGCTACAGGTACTTCTTCAGCTCACGCCGGGCCAGCGAGCGCTGGTGCACCTCGTCCGGGCCGTCCGCCAGCATCAGCGTGCGCGCCCCGGCGTACAGCTCGGCCAGCGGGAAGTCCTGGCTCACCCCGCCCGCGCCGTGCAGCTGGATCGCCCGGTCCAGGATCTCCACCACCGCGCGCGGAGTGGCGATCTTGATGGCCTGGATCTCGGTGTGGGCGCCCCGGTTGCCGACGGTGTCCATCAGCCAGGCCGTCTTCAGCACCAGCAGCCGAAGCTGCTCCACCGTCACCCGCGCGTCCGCGATCCAGTTCTGCACCACACCCTGCTGCGCCAGCGCCTTGCCGAACGCGGTACGGGCGACCGCCCGCCGGCACATCAGCTCGATGGCCCGCTCGGCCATGCCGATCAGCCGCATGCAGTGGTGGATGCGCCCGGGACCCAGCCGGGCCTGCGCGATGGCGAAGCCGCCGCCCTCCTCACCGACCAGGTGGGACACCGGCACGCGCGCGTGGTCGAAGACGACCTCCGCGTGCCCGCCGTGCGAGTGGTCCTCGTACCCGAACACCTGCATGGCCCGCTTCACGGTCACACCGGGCGTGTCGCGCGGGACCAGCACCATCGACTGCTGACGGCGGATGTCCTCGCCGTCCGGGTCGGTCTTGCCCATGACGATGAAGATCTCGCAGTCCGGGTTCATCGCCCCGGAGATGTACCACTTGCGGCCCGTGATGACGTACTCGTCACCCTCCCGCTCGATCAGCGTGGTGATGTTGGTGGCGTCCGAGGAGGCCACCTCCGGCTCGGTCATGGCGAACGCCGACCGGATCTCCCCGGCCAGCAGCGGCTCCAGCCACCGCTTCTTCTGCTCGTCGGTGCCGAACTGCGCCAGCACCTCCATGTTCCCGGTGTCCGGCGCCGCGCAGTTCAGCGCGGTCGGCGCCAACTGCGGGGAGCGGCCGGTGATCTCGGCCAGCGGCGCGTACTGGAGGTTGGTCAGCCCGGCACCGTGCTCGGAGTCGGGCAGGAAGAGGTTCCACAGGCCCTGCCTGCGCGCCTCCGCCTTCAGTTCCTCCACCACCGCCGGGGTGTCCCACGGCGAGGCGAGCAGCGCCCGCTGCTCCTCGGCGACCGGCTCGGCCGGGTACACGTACTCGTCCATGAAGGCGAGGAGCCGCTCCCGCAGTTCCTCCGTGCGCGCGTCGAACGCGAAGTCCATCTGCTCTCAGCCTTCCTGAAGAGTGGTCAGTCCGTGGTCGATGAAGACGGGCACCAGGTCCCCGATGCGGTCGAAGCCGCGCCCCACCGTCTGGCCGAGGGTGTACCGGTAGTGGATGCCCTCCAGGATCACGGCGAGCTTGAACCAGGCGAACGCCGTGTACCAGTTGACGTCCGAGACATCGCGCCCGGAGCGCTCCGCGTACCGCTCGATCAGCTCGGCGGGCGTGGGGTGGCCGGGGGCCTCGGCGGTGGTGGAGACGGGGGAGTGCGCCATGCCGAGCGGCCGGCTGTACATCACCAGCAGGCCCAGGTCGGTCAGCGGGTCGCCGAGGGTCGACATCTCCCAGTCGAGGATCGCCTCGATCCGGTCGCCCTCGCCGATCAGCACGTTGTCCAGGCGGTAGTCGCCGTGCACCACGGTCGGGGCGGGGGAGGTGGGCAGGGAGCGGCCGAGGGCCGCGTGCAGCTCGTCCACGCCCGCCAGTTCGCGGTTGCGGGAGGCGTCCAGCTGCTTGCCCCAGCGGCGCAGCTGGCGGTCGAGGAAGCCCTCGGGGCGGCCGAAGTCCGCGAGGCCCACCTCGGCGGGGTCCACGGCGTGCAGCTCGACGAGGGTGTCCACCAGCGACAGCACCGCGTTCCGGGTCCGCTCCGGGCCGAGCGGCGCGAGCTGGTCCGCCGTGCGGTACGGGGTGCCCTCGACGAACTCCATGACGTAGAACGGGGCGCCCAGCACCTCGTCGTCCTCGCACAGCAGCAGCGGCCGGGGGACCGGTACCTGGGTGGGGTGCAGGGCGCTGATCACCCGGTGCTCGCGCCGCATGTCGTGCGCGGTGGCCAGCACATGGCCGAGGGGGGGCCGCCGTACGACCCAGCGGGAGGTGCCGTCGGAGACGGCGTAGGTGAGGTTCGACCGTCCGCCCTCGATCAGCCTGCCGGTCAGCGGACCGGTCACCAGGCCGGGGCGCTCACGGTCGAGCAGCGCGCGCAGCCGGTCGAGATCGAGTCCGGGCGGGTGGTCGGCGCTCATACATCACTCCTACGAACGGGTGAACAGGAACCCGTCATATGATGCCGACCGGTCGGTATGCCGTCCAGTGTGTTCCCCGGAGTTACGGCGGACGAGCTACGTCCGGGCCCCGCGAAACGCCCATATCGTGACACCGGGGTTGCGTGGCGCGTGAACACCCTGGAGGGTCCAGATCATGAAGGCCATCAGCTACCGCCGCTACGGCGGCCCCGAGGTGCTGGAGTACGGCGAGCTGCCCGAGCCCAAGGTGGGCCCCGACCAGGTACTGGTCCGGGTGCGCGCGGCCGCGGTCAACCCGGTCGACTGGAAGTGCCGCGAGGGGTATCTCGACCCGATCCTGAACACCGTCTTCCCCGTCATCACCGGCTGGGACGTCAGCGGCGTCGTGGTCCGCCCCGGCGCCTCCGTCGTCGAGTACGCGGAAGGGGACGAGGTGATGGGCTACGTCCGCGAGGACCTCCTCTCGCTCGGCACCTTCGCCGAGTACGTCGCCGCCCCCGTGCGCACCCTGGCCCGCAAGCCCGCCGCGATGTCCTTCGAGGAGGCCGCGGGACTGCCCCTGGCGGGCCTGACCGCGTACCAGGTCCTTGTCCAGATCCTGAACGTCAAGCGCGGCGAGACCGTGCTCATCCACGCGGCCGCCGGCGGCGTCGGCTCCCTCGCCGTGCAGATCGCGAGCCATCTGGGCGCCCGCGTCATCGGCACCGCGAGCGAACGCAACCACTCCTTTGTGCGCAGCCTCGGCGGCGAACCCGTCAGCTACGGCGAGGGCCTGGCCGAGCGCGTACGCGGCATCGCGCCCGAGGGCGTGGACGCGGTCTTCGACACCGTCGGCGGCGAGACCCTGAAGGTCTCCGCCCAGCTCCTCGCCCCCGGCGGCCGCCTCGCCTCCATCGCCGACCCGGACGTCACCGAGTACGGCGGCCGCTACTGGTTCGTCCGCCCCGACGCCGAGGACCTCACCAAGCTCGCCCAACTGGCCGACCAGGGCGCCGTCTCCGTCCACGTGGACAAGACGTTCCCGCTGGAGCGCACCGCCGAGGCCCAGCAACTCAGCCAGGAGGGCCGCACCCGCGGCAAGATCGTCGTCACGGTGAGCGGGGACGACGACTAGGCCACCAGCGGCGCCGCTAGGCCACCAGCACCGCCGCGCACACCGCCAGCGCCACCGCGCACCCCGTCGCCGCCCAGGCCAGGCGCGGGGTCAGCGCGGCCGGTACCGCGCTCTCCGTCAGGGTCCGGATGCGCAGATGGGCCAGCGCGAGGAAGGCCAGCCAGCACGCACAGCACAGCAGGACCAGCACCGCCCCGGTCAGCGGACTGGCCGCCCGCACCGCGGACCGCATGGCCAGCACCGCGGTGACCGTGCCCGACAGGGTCGTACGCCGCCACGCCAGCCGGGTGCGCTGCGGCTGGAGCCCCGGGTCCCCGGCCGGAGCGGTCATCCCGCCCATCCGGCCAGCACCACCACGACCATCGCCACGGCCACCACCGCCACCAGCAGGCTCAGCACCGCCGGGAACCGGGACACCGGCAGATCCTCGCCCCGCCGCATCGCCTGCTCGCAGCGCACCCAGTGGTGCACCGCGCGCAGCGCGCACAGCACCCCGCCGCCCAGCAGCGCCAGCGCCAGCCCCACCCGCCACGCCCAGCGCAGCTGCGGCAGGAACTGGTCCACCGCGAAACCGCCGCCGATCAGCGCCAGCGCGGTCCGCAGCCAGGCCAGGAAGGTCCGCTCATTGGCCAGCGAGAACCGGTAGTCGGGGGTGGTGCCCTCGTCCCGCACCCGCTCGGGCGCGAACCAGAGCCGGGCGTTCCGCACGAATTCGCTCACCTGACGGACCCTACCGGCGTCTCACCCCGCCGCCCTGAACGCCCTCAGCCGCTCGTGCGCGGCCAGCCCGTCCGGCACCCACTCCCACTCGGCGAGCCGCGCCGTGACCTCCTCGTCGGTGAGGAAGGCGTGCCACTGCACCTCCTCCACCTGTGGCCGCACCTCGAGCTCGCAGCGCACCTCGTACACCGCCGACCACCAGCCGTGCCCGGCCCCGTCTTCATAGAGGAACTTGAAGAGGTACGTCGGCTCGGGCAGCCCGCTCACGCCCAGCTCCTCCTCCGCCTCGCGCAGCGCCGCCTCGTCGTAGGACTCGCCCGCGCCCACCACCCCGCCCACGAACAGGTCGTACAGCGCGGGGAAGACCAGCTTGGTCGCGGTGCGCCGGTGCACGAAGAGACGGCCCGCCGCGTCGCGGACCTGGATGAAGACGCAGCGATGGCGCAGCCCCCGGGCGTACGCCTCGCCGCGCGGGGCCTGGGTGACGACACGGTCCTGCTCGTCCACGATGTCGAGGATCTCGTCGGCGGGGTTCATGCCCGCCATCCAAGCAGCCCCGGCCGCCGGCGGCTCAGTTCCGCTGGAGATCCCGCACCGGCCGCTCCTCGGCCGTGCCGCACGGCATCGCCGGGTGCAGCCCCAGCAGCACGATGCCCGCGACGATCGCCGCGAGCCCGGCCGCCTCCCAGGCCAGCGCCCCGGTGTCGGTGTGCAGCCGGTCGCCGAGGAAGCCCACCCCGCACAGGATGCCCGCGAGCGGCTGGGCGGCCGTCAGCGCGGGCAGCGACATGCGCAAGGGCGCCGTCTCGAACGCGCTCTGCACCAGCAGCAGCCCGGTCACCCCGAGCGCCAGCACCGCGTAGGGATGCCCGCCGGTGAACAGCTCCGTGAAACCGCCCTCGCGGAAGCGGATGCTGCTCACCCGGGTCAGCGCGTCCTGCACGCCGTAGAGAAGCCCGGCGGCCGTCGCCAGCAGCACCGGGCTCCAGGAGATCCGCGAGCGTTTCGCCCAGCCGGCCAGCGCCAGCGCCACCCCCACCATCACGCCGAGGATCAGCCAGTGCCGCACCGGGTCGGTGACCGCGGTGCCGCCGCGCGGACGGCCCGCCAGGATGAACGTGCTCACCCCGCCCGCCAGCAGCACCAGACCGGCCCAGCCCTGCCGGCCCAGCCGCTGGCCGGTCTGACGGCGGGACAGGGCGAGCGCGAACAGCAAATTCGTGGCGAGCAGCGGCTCCACCAGCGAGATCTCGCCGTTGCCGAGCGCCACCGCGCCCAGTGCCATGCCGGCCACCATCAGCGCGGTGCCGCCCAGCCAGCGCGGCACCCGCATCAGGTCCAGCAGCAGCCGGAAGGAGAGGAAGTCACTGGGGGGCGCGTTCCGCGCCACGTTCTGCTGAAGCACGAACCCGAACCCCAGGCACGCCGCGGCACTCACGGCGAGGAGGAGAACCAGAACGGACACGCTGCGTACCTCGATCATCGGCCGGGCCACAAGTGCGTAGTGGCCGACTGTAGCGCCCTTCAGGGGCGGGACTGTGGAGAGTGCCCGGAAGCGGGCACGTTTCGGCGGAACCGTCCGGTCATGTTCCGTCCCCCCGCCGCCCGGCGCCATGGCGTACGCCACATCCGGCACCCCCGAATCGGCCTATCCGGCCCCGACCAGGGCACCCGTGCCCCAAGTCCCCCTACTGAAGCGGTGGTTGAACCGAGCAACACCCTGATTCCGCTTGACGCAAACCAAGGCGGGGAGTTTGCTGTGAGTGATCGGCCGATGGCAGCCCGAAAAACAGGAAGTCCCGCGGTGCCCCTGACCCCGCCCCCGCCCGTCACAGACCGGGCCCCCTCGGACCCGCCCGGCGGCACCGCCCCCGAGCACTCCGGCACCTTCGACGCCGCCCTCGGCGACGCCGAACTCCTCGCCGCGCGCGCCGCCCTGGCCCAGGGCCGCTGGCAGTCCGCCCGCTCCCTGCTGCCGCACACCGGCGACGACTGGGACCGCCGGGGCCACCGCGTCACCGTGCTCGCCGCCGAACCCGGCGCCCACACCTCGGCCGGGCAGTGGCTGCTCGCCGAACCCGGCTCCGCCGACGCGGCAACCCTGCTCGCCCTGGCCCTGGTCCACCGCGCCCTGCGCGGCGAGGAGGACCCCGGGCACGCCCGCGCCTCCTGCCACACCGCCGCCGAACTCGCCCCCGCCGACCCCACCCCCTGGCTCGGCCTGCTCCTGCTGGCCCGCGCCCACGGCCCCGAACCGGAGCCGACGGCCGTCTTCAAGGAACTGCGCGCCCGCCACCCCGAGCACCACCACGGTCACCACCTGCTCATCGCCGGCCTCGCCGAACGCCCGCCCGGCGGACCCGAGTCCCACGAGGCGTACGACGCGGCCGAGCGCGCCGCCGCCGAGGCCCCCGCCGACTCCCCGCTCGCCGTCCTCCCGGTCGTCGCGTACGCCGAACGCCACCGCGTCCTCGCCGCCGCCGGCCTCGCCCCGGCCGTCCCGGGCCCCGCCCCCTGCGCCCACTGGACCGGCCCCCGGGCCCGCCGCGTCCTGCGCGCCGCCTTCGACTGGTGGCTGGAGTGGGAGCACGACGAACACCCCAGACGCCACATCGACCTCAACCACCTGGCCTTCGCCATGTCCGCGGCCGGCCGCCCCGCCGAAGCCGCGGCCCTCTTCCACCGCATCGGCCCCCACGCCACCCCCGCCCCCTGGTCCTACACCGGCCAGGACCCCTGGACCGCCTTCCACCAGGCCCGCACCCACGCCCTGGCCACCGGCTGAACCCCGACAACACTGGCCCCACCGCCCCCGGACGTGCTCGAATGACGACGTGACCCCCGACCCGGACCGGCACACCCACGGGCCCCCCGACGACCCGGCCGACCCCGACGCGCACGGCAAGCCCGTCGGCCGCCGTCTCTTCCTCGGCACCCTCGGCCTGGGCGCGCTCGGTGTCGCCACCGCGCCCTGGCTGCAACGCGGCGCGGAGAGCGCGCTCGGGGCCCTCTCCGGCCAGGACCCCACCGGACTGAGCGGCCTGCTCCCCAACGGCGGCGGCTTCCGCTACTACTCCGTCGCCGCCTCCGTCCCGCACCGGGGCCCCGCCGACTACCGCCTCACCGTCGACGGCCTCGTCGACCACCCCCGCGCCTACACCCTCGCCGACCTGCGCGCCCTGCCCCGCACCCGGCTGACCAGGGACGTCCAGTGCGTCACCGGCTGGCGGGTGCTCGGCACCCCCTTCGAGGGCGTCCGCCTGAGCACCCTGCTGGACGCGGCCGGCGTCCGCCCC
Organism: Streptomyces sp. NPDC085596; assembly: GCF_044541565.1. Taxonomy (NCBI): domain Bacteria; kingdom Bacillati; phylum Actinomycetota; class Actinomycetes; order Kitasatosporales; family Streptomycetaceae; genus Streptomyces; species Streptomyces sp. NPDC085596. The sequence goes on from NZ_JBITTC010000006.1 coordinate 109,235, forward strand.
ACCGCCCGGGCCATCCGCTTCACCTGCTTCGACGGCACCTACACCGAGAGCCTCACCCTCGACCAGGCCCGCCGCTCCGACGTCCTGGTCGCGCTGCGCATGCAGGGCAAGGACATCGCCCACGACCACGGCGGCCCCGTCCGCCTCTACGTCGCCCCCATGTACTTCTACAAGTCCGCCAAATGGCTCTCCGGCATCACCGTCACCGACCATGTCCAGCCCGGCTACTGGGAGAGACTCGGCTACGACGTCGACGCCTGGGTCGGCCGCTCGAACGGACGGACCGATGACCCTACGAGCTGACGCCCCGGCACACACCAGCGCCCGCGTCCACCGCTTCACCCCCGCCGAACGCTGGGTCCACCGCACCAGCGCCGCCCTCATGGCCCTCTGCGTGGCGACCGCCGCCTGCCTCTACGTGCCCCAGCTCGCCGTCCTCGTCGGACGCCGCGAACTCGTCGTACGCGTCCACGAATGGGCCGGACTCGCGCTCCCCGTGCCCGTACTGCTGGGGCTGGTCTCCCGCGCGTTCCGCGCCGACCTCGGCGCGCTCAACCGCTTCGGCCCGCACGACCGGCGCTGGCTGCGCGCCGCCCTGCACCGGGACAGGCGCCACTCGGCGCGCCCCGCGGGCAAGTTCAACGCGGGGCAGAAGATCTACACGGCCTGGATCGCCGGAGCTGTCCTGGTGATGCTCGGCACCGGCCTGATGATGTGGTTCACCCATCTCACCCCGCTGCTGTGGCGCACCTCGGCCACCTTCGTCCACGACTGGCTGGCCCTCACCGTCGGCGTGGTCCTCGCGGGACACATCGGCAAGGCGCTGGGGGACCCGGAGGCACGGCGGGGACTGCGCACCGGCGCCGTGAGCCGGGAGTGGGCGGAGCGGGAACACCCGCTCTGGCGCCCGTGAGCGTGCGTATCAGAGCACGCTGGTCATGCCGCCGTCGACGTAGAGCACCTGGCCGGTGACGAAGTCCGCGGCGGGGGAGACCAGGAACAGCAGCCCGCCGACCAGGTCCTCGGTACGCCCCCAGCGCCCGGCCGGGGTCCGCCCCCGCACCCACGCGCTGAACTCGGCGTCCTCGACCAGCGGCCGGGTCAGCTCGGTCTCGATGTAACCGGGCCCCAGCCCGTTGACCTGCACGCCCAGCGGACCCCAGTCCGCGCACATGCCCTTGGTGAGCATCTTCAGCGCGCCCTTGGTCGCCGCGTACGGCGCTATGCCGGGGCGTACCACCTCGCTCTGGAGCGAGCACACGTTCACGATCTTGCCGCGCCCGCGTTCGGTCATCCGCCGGGCGGCCTCGCGGCCGGTGAGGAAGGCGCTGGTGAGATTGGTGTCGAGGATGCGGTGCCAGTCGGAGTCGGTGAACTCCAGCAGCGGCGCCCGCAGTTGCATCCCCGCGTTGTTGACCAGAATGTCGAGCGGGCCCACCCGCTCCTCGACCTCGGCGATCCCGGCGGCCACCGAAGGGCCGTCGGTCACGTCGAACACCGCCGTGTGCACCCGGTCGCCGGGCAGTTCCGCCGCGGCCCGCGCCAGGCGGTCACCGTCACGTCCGTTGAGGACCACGGTGCAGCCCGCCTCGGCGAGACCACGGGCCAGGGCGAGACCGATGCCCCGGCTGGAACCGGTGACCAGGGCCGTACGGCCGCTGATGTCGAAGAGAGGGTGAGCCGTCATCGCCGTACCGCTCCTAGATCACCAGTGACAGCAGCAGGACCAGGCCACCGGCGACCACCGAGATGATGGTCTCCATCACCGACCAGGTCTTGACCGTCTGGCCGACGCTCAGCCCGAAGTACTCCTTCACCAGCCAGAAACCGGCGTCGTTGACATGGCTGAAGAAGAGCGAACCGGCACCGATGGCCAGCACCAGCAGGGCCGTGTGCGTGGTCGACATGTCGGCCGCGAGCGGCGCGACCAGACCGGCCGCCGAGACCGTCGCCACCGTCGCCGAACCGGTCGCCAGCCGGATCGCCACCGCGATCAGCCAGGCCAGCAGCAGCGCCGGGATCGACCAGTCCTTGGAGATGTCCAGGATCATCTGGCCCACACCGCAGTCGATCAGCGTCTGCTTGAAGCCACCGCCCGCGCCGACGATCAGCAGGATGCCCGCGATCGGCATCAGGCCCTTCTCGACGGTCTGCTGGAGGCGGCCCTTGGTGAAGCCCGCGGGCCGGCCCAGCGTGAAGAAGCCGACGATCACCGCGGCGAGCAGCGCGACCAGCGGGGAGCCGACCACGTCGAAGACCCGCTGGGTCATGTTGGCCGGGTCGTCGATGACGATGTCCACCAGGGCCTTCGCCAGCATCAGCACCACCGGCAGCAGCACCGTGGCCAGCGTGGCACCGAAGCCCGGACGACGCTCGAGGTTCTCGGAGGCGCGCTCCGGGATCATCCGCTCGGGCGCCGGTACGTCCACCCAGCGGGCGGCGACCTTCGAGAACAGCGGACCGGCGATGATCACCGTCGGAATGGCGACCACGATGCCGAGCGCCAGCGTCACACCCAGGTTGGCCTTGACCGCGTCGATGGCGACCAGCGGGCCGGGGTGCGGCGGGATCAGACCGTGCATCACCGACAGACCGGCCAGCGCCGGGATGCCGATGCGCATCAGGGAGTAGTTGCCGCGCCTGGCGACCATGAGTACGACCGGGATCAGCAGCACGATGCCGACCTCGAAGAACAGCGGCAGACCGATCACGGACGCGATGAGCACCATGGCCCACGGCATCGCACGGCCGCCCGCCTTGGCGAGGATCGTGTCGACGATCTGGTCGGCGCCGCCGGAGTCGGCGAGCAGCTTGCCGAGGATCGCGCCCAGCGCGATCAGCACACCGACACCGGCGACCGTGCTGCCCAGGCCGGTCGTGAAACTCACGATCGCCTTGTCGAGCGGAGCACCGGCCACCGCCCCGAGCACCAGCGAACCGATGGTCAGGGCCAGGAAGGCGTGGAGCTTGAACTTGGTGATGAGAAAAACGATGACGGCGATGCCCGCCAGGACGGCTATGCCCAGTTGGGCGTGGCCGGCCGAGGTGATCGGCTGGACGGTGTCCGCTGCCAGCATCTCGACGCTGAGTCTGGTCACGGGATTCCCTTGCGGTTACGGGGATTCGGGGGACATGAGGGGTGAAGAAAGGGGGGTACTGCGAAAGGGGGTACTGCGAGAGGGTGCTACGCGGAGGCGGCGGCGAACGCGGCCAGAGCCTCGGCCGCGCGCTCGGTGATCTCCTCGGGAGAACCGCTGACGTCGACGGCGACACCCGCCTCGTCGGCCTCCAGGGGCTGCAGCGTGGCGAACTGGGAGTCCAGCAGCGCGGTCGGCATGAAGTGACCCTGCCGCTGGGACATCCGGCTCTCGATGAGCTCGCGGTCACCGGTCAGGTGCACGAACACCGCTCCAGGAGCCTCGGCCCGCAGCCGGTCGCGGTACGACCGCTTCAGCGCCGAGCTGCTCACCACCCCGCCGAGGCCCGCCCGGCTGTGCGCCCAGCGCCCGATGGCGTCGAGCCACGGCCACCGGTCGGCGTCCTCCAGAGGGGTCCCGGCCGACATCTTGTCGATGTTGGCCTGGGGGTGGAAGTCGTCGCCCTCGGCGTACGGGACGCCCAGCCGGGCGGCGAGCAAAGGACCGATCGTGGTCTTGCCCGTCCCGGCGACGCCCATCACGACGACGACCTGGGGGGTGCGCATGACTGCCTCGCTGTCTTCTTCGACATCGACGCCGAACTCCGGCGTCGCCACACTGAAACCTATTAGGTACGACAAATTCAAGTGGGTGTGACATATAAGTCTGACTTTTTGAGTCTGTGATCCAGGCCGTACGCTGAGTGCATGAGCACACCGGGCCGGGGGCTGCACGGCCGCGTACTGGACACCCTCGGCCCCGCGATCACGGCGGGGGACTATCCGCCGGGCAGCGTGCTGCGCACCGACGAACTCGCCCAGCGGTTCGACGTGTCCCGCTCCGTCATGCGCGAGGCCGTCCGCGTACTGGAGTCCATGCACCTGGTCGCCTCCCGCCGCCGGGTCGGCGTCACGGTCCGCCCCAAGCACGAGTGGAACGTCTACGACCCGCAGGTCATCCGCTGGCGCCTGGCCGGCGCCGACCGCCCCCACCAGCTGCGCTCGCTGACCGTGCTGCGCTCCGCGATCGAACCCATCGCGGCGGGCCTCACCGCCCGCAACGCCACCGCCGAGCAGTGCGCCGAACTCACCGAGTGCGCCCTCGGCATGGTCGCCAACTCGCGCGGCCACAAGCTGGACCAGTACCTGATCCATGACATCGCCTTCCACCGGATCATCCTCACGGCCTCCGGCAACGAGATGTTCGCCCGCCTCGGGGACGTCGTCGCCGAGGTCCTCGCGGGCCGCACCCATCACGACGTGATGTTCGCCGACCCCGACCCGCCGGCGGTCACCCTGCACGTCCGGGTCGCCGAGGCCGTCCGCGCCGGCGACAGCGTCCGCGCCGAGGAACTGACCAGGGAGATCACGGTCGGCGCGCTCCAGGAGCTGGACATCCTGGTGCCGTAACGGCGGGTCTCAGGGCCTCAGTCGAGGAATTCCCCGTCCACGTACACCCACGCCCCGTCCACCCGCTCGAAGCGACTCCGCTCGCACAGTTCCCCGCCGCGATAGGACGCCCGGAACGTCACGGTCCCCCGCTCGTGGAACCCCGACCCGTCGGCGCGGTCGAGGATCTCCAACCCGGTCCACCTCATGCCAGGATCAAGATCGAGCTGCTCGGGCCGCTTACGCGGATGCCAGCTGTTCAACAGATACGCGACATCCCGCACGACGAACGCGGCATACCGCGAACGCATGAGCGTCTCGGCGGTGGGCGCAGCGGCCGCTCCGGCGTGGAACCGTCCGCAGCACTCCCCGTAAGCCTTGGGGAGTCCACAGGGGCAGGGCGTGGTGGGGGTGACGGGGGCGGGGCGGGAGGTGCGACGAGCCATGCGGGTCATTGTGCCGGACCGCTCCGCAGGGCAGGATCCGGCGGCACGACCCCGCCCTCGCCCGAGAAGACGATGTGCAGGTCTCCGTCCGCACGGCAACGCAGGCCCCAGGCAAGCAGCGTCGCGAGCACCTTGTGCTCGATCTCCTCCGTGGGCGAAATCCGAACCCCCTCCAGCGCACGCACCGTCCGGCCTACTGCCTCACCGCGCAGTGTGGTGTCTCCGTCACCCTCCACTCAGCCCAGTGACGCCAGTGCGGCCGTTATCAGAGAGCGTGCCGCGCTTCCTCGTACGGCCCCCTGCGAAAGCTGCTCGAAGGCTCGGGCGTACAGCTCGACCTGACTGGGCTGGGTGAGGGTGGAGGCTGCGTCCAGCGTGTCCGCGTGCACTCTGGTGTCGTCGAAGATCGTGAAGGTGGTCATGGGCCACACGGTCCGCTGTTCGGAGAACGGGACGATACCAACGGCGACGTTCTGCAGATCCATGACCGCGAGCAGATGGCCGAGCTGCGCCGCCATGGTCTCGGCGCCGCACAGCCGGTACCGCAGCACCGATTCTTCCAGGACGAACGAGAACCGCCGGGTGCCGTTGGCCAGCACCTCGTTACGTCTCATGCGGGCCGTCACCGCGTCGCTCACGTCGTCGGGGGTTCCCCGGAAGTGCGCGATGGACGACAGGAGTGCGGTCGCGTAACCGGGTGTCTGCAGGAAACCGGGGATCACATCGGAGACGTAGACGCGGAACATCCTGGTCTGCTGATACAGGTCGCCCGTGGACTCCTGCAGCCGGCGCAGACCGGTCCGCTGGAGTCGCCTCCACTGCACATGGGCGTCGGTGGACTGCCTGTTCGCCGCGATCAGGTCGGGGATCTGATCGTCGGCCGCGCAGGCACGGCACCACGCCCTGATGTCCGCGTCGGAGGGCGGCGTCCTGGCGTTCTCGATCCGGGAGGACTTCGATTCCGACCAACCGCACCTGGAGGCCAGCTCCCGCCCGGTGATCCCGGCGTCCTTCCGGATCTCACGGAGGCGGCCGGCGAGGCTTTCCCGTGCTTTCTGGACGCTGGAAGAGGGGTGCGGCGGCATGGAGCTGGCTTCCGTCAGATCGTGTACAGGTGGTGCGGGAGCGCTCGCTCCCAGACCGCTTCGAAAGCGGCGGAGCACAGTTTCACGGTCTCCGGATCCGCCGTGATCTCGTCCTCCACTACGACTCCGTCACCGGAGAAGTGGTGCACTCGGAGGAGCGCGCCGTCGAACAGCCAGAAGTCGTTACCCGGCAGAGAGATGCTCGTGGCCTGTCGTCGCGGCAGCCACCGCACCTCCTCGCCCGCCGTGACGTTGGCGTGTGTGACGTAGTGCTCCCAGCGGATGTACTCCGATACGGGCTCGGAAACTATCCGTGCCCGGCGGACCGATACGCCCCGGGCCACAGTCTCGGCGATCAACTGGTCGTACGGATGCCACCAGGATTCGCGGTCCTCCCAATCGATCCGCTCACCGCGCTTCCATGCCTCGAACCGTTCTGTCGAGGCGTAGCAATCACGCAGCTCCAGATGGATTGCAGACCGCTCACACTGGTTGAGCAGTTCAGCGAAGCTGGGCACGCTCGATGGCATCACATGCCTCCCTGATCAGCGGGATCATCCGGGCGGGAATCCTGACGATGGCTTCGTTGGCCGGTACTGGACCGTTCGCGGGACTGGTTGCCTCGCACTCCGACTGAGTCTCGGTGCTCGGCTTCCATCCTTGCAACAAGATCTCTTGAGCCTCCGCGTTCGCCCACACGGTGGGGCAGTGATCCCGGTCGGTGTCGGGGTCGATGCCAACGAACTCTACGGCCATGGCTCGCTCCTTCGTTCAGCACTTGCTTGGGCTTGCATAAGCTTCGTTGAACTGCTGATACAGCGTCAATAGCGCTATCAGACAGGCGAATTCGTGTGCAAGCTCGTGCAAGTTTATGGAGTCGCTGACGAGCTGACTCCTAACGTCGTTGCATCGCACAGATGAGCCGGGAGGCAGCAGTGTCACAGAAGCCGCATGGCTACCGCCTGACTGAGCTACCGGCCGAGCCTTCCGCCGTGCCGGGCTGCTCGGAGTGCCTGTCACTTTCGGTCGGCAGGAAGAACGCCCGATCGAGGGGTGACTACAGCGCCGTGTCCGACGCGAACGTCGAGCTGCGCAGGCATCAGGCGCAGGCGCACGCATCGTGATTGAGGAAACAGGTGAGCGGCTGTTCGCCGATCGCCCCTTGCTGGCTCTGCGTGTTTCGCGTGACTCGGGTCGAACGTGGGATGCCGAGCGGGCTGTGCTCGCCTCGGACGACCTTGCGCGGTTCCTCACGCCCGTATGGCCTCCGTGCGAGTGCGGACGTTGTTGCAGTCGAGCGGCCCGGTAGGCCCCGGCGCGGCTGTACGACGGCGCGGGGACCGTTTCTCCGCAGTGTGCTGTCCGTGCGTAGGACGGGGCGCCTTCGCCCCTGCGCTGCGGATGCTGGAAGAGTTTCGGGATCTGCGGCGCTGACCGAATAAACCAAGCCCCCGCCATTCGGCGGGGGCTTGGTTTATTCGGTCAGTGAGCCCTTTCCGCGTGGCCGCTGATCGGGTGATGGTGGCGCGCTCGGAGGGTGTCGCAACGCAGTACGGGCAGTCACGTATGGACGGAGCGCGGAAGCTCGCCGCCTCCGGTGCGGGCCGACTCGGCCTGTCGCCCCTGGTCTGACCTGGGGAGTCGCTGGGCCATTGGTCACGCCACAGCCCAGAAATGCAAAAAACCCCAGGTCAACTGGGGTCTCTGCTGGTGTCCGAGGGGGGACTTGAACCCCCACGCCCGATAAAGGGCACTAGCACCTCAAGCTAGCGCGTCTGCCATTCCGCCACCCGGACAAGGTGTCTGTCGTGCGGGGTGTTCCCCGCGGCGACGAAGGAAACATTACCAGGCTTTCGAGGGTGTCCGATCACCCCCCGGGCCCGGTCCCCGCCGTGTGAACGCCCTGTGGCGGGGTGGACGCGAACGGGCCGGGCAGGGGGAGGATGGGGGTGACCCACCAGCAGTGACAGCGGGAGGAAGCAGCGTGAGCGAGACGGACACGGCCAAGGGCGTCACCGGTGAGGACGAGGTCGTGGACCTCTGCCGCGAGCTGATCCGGTTCGACACCAGCAACTACGGCGACCACTCCGGCCCCGGCGAGCGCGCCGCCGCCGAGTACGTCGCCGGAAAGCTCGCCGAGGTCGGCCTTGAGCCGAAGATCTTCGAGTCGCATCCGGGGCGCGCCTCCACCGTCGCCCGTATCCAGGGCGAGGACCCGTCCCGGCCGGCACTGCTGATCCACGGCCACCTGGACGTCGTACCGGCCAACGCGGACGACTGGACCCACGACCCCTTCTCCGGCGAGGTCGCCGACGGGTGCGTGTGGGGGCGCGGGGCCGTCGACATGAAGGACATGGATGCCATGACGCTGGCCGTCGTGCGCGACCGGCTGCGCAGCGGGCGGCGGCCTCCGCGCGACATCGTCGTCGCCTTCCTGGCCGACGAGGAGGCGGGCGGCACCTACGGCGCCCGGTACCTGGTCGACAACCACCCCGAGCTGTTCGAGGGCGTCACCGAGGCCATCAGCGAGGTCGGCGGCTTCTCCTTCACGGTGAACGAGCAGCGGCGGCTTTATCTGATCCAGACGGCCGAGAAGGGCATGCACTGGATGAAGCTGACCGTGGCCGGTACCGCCGGGCACGGCTCGATGATCCACCGCGACAACGCCATCACCGAGCTGTCCGAGGCCGTCGCCCGCGTCGGCCGCCACAAGTTCCCGGTGCGGGTCACCAAGACCACCCGCGCCTTCCTGGACGAACTCGGCGACGCGCTCGGCACCGAACTCGACCCGGAGGACATGGAGTCCACCCTCGCCCGGCTCGGCGGCATCGCCAAGCTCATCGGCGCCACCCTGAGCAACACCGCCAACCCCACCCAGCTGAACGCCGGTTACAAGGTCAACGTCATCCCCGGCGAGGCCACCGCCCACATCGACGGCCGCTTCCTGCCGGGCTACGAGGAGGAGTTCCTCGGCGACCTCGACCGGCTGCTCGGCCCGAATGTGCGCCGCTCGGACGTCCATGCGGACAAGGCCGTCGAGACCAGCTTCGACGGAGCCCTCGTGGAGGCCATGCAGTCCGCGCTGCTGGCCGAGGACCCGATCGCGCGTGCGGTGCCGTACATGCTGTCCGGCGGTACGGACGCCAAGTCGTTCGACGACCTCGGCATCCGGGGCTTCGGCTTCGCGCCGCTCAAGCTGCCGCCGGAGCTGGACTTCGCCGGGATGTTCCACGGCGTGGACGAGCGGGTTCCGGTGGACGGGCTCCAGTTCGGCGTGCGGGTGCTCGACCGGTTCATCGACGCCTCCTGAAGCCCCCGGACAGGGGTAATCAGGCAGGCGTACGAGATCAACTGAGAAGAGTGAATGCGCCGATAAGCTCGTAGCCCGATTACTTCCTCCTCGTTACAGGTGATGCGACCCCGCACCTTGGGGCCGCGTTTCCAACTAGGAGGAATAATGATCAAGAAGGTCGTCGCTGCCGCGGTTGCCACCGGTGGACTGGTCCTCGCGGGCGCGGGCATCGCCGCCGCCGACGCGGGTGCCAGCGGTGCCGCCGTGGGTTCGCCCGGTGTCCTGTCCGGCAACGTCGTCCAGGTGCCGGTGCACGTTCCGGTGAACGTCTGCGGCAACACGGTCAACGTGATCGGGCTCCTGAACCCCGCCTTCGGCAACACCTGCGTCAACGACTGACGTCAGCTGTTCGAGGGGCGTTTTCAGCGAACCGTCGGCCCCGGAGCGCGCATCATGCGCTCCGGGGCCGACCGGTTTTCGCACCCAGTCGAAGCAGGGAAATCCCAGGGGGGATCAGAACATGCGACAGGGCACCCGTAAGGGCCTGATGACCATGGCGGCCGCGTCCGGAGTGATCGCCGCCGCCAGTGGATACGCACACGCCGACTCGGGCGCGGCAGGCTCCGCCGCCCGCTCGCCCGGCGTACTGTCCGGCAACACCGTGCAGGCCCCGGTCCACGTACCGGTGAACGCCTGCGGCAACACCGTCGACATCGTCGGACTGCTCAACCCGTCCGTGGGCAACGCCTGCGGCAACGGCGCGCGGGGTGGTCCGGGGGGCGCGCACGCCGGCGGACGCACCACCGACTCACCGGGCGTCGGGTCCGGCAACACCGTCCAGGCCCCGGTCGACATCCCGGTCAACCTGTGCGGCAACAGCGTCGATGTCATCGGCGTGGGGAATCCGGCGGGGAGCGACAAGTGCGGGAACGGCGGCCAGGGCCGCGCCCATGAGAACCCGCCGGGGCAGCCCGGGCAACCGGGGAACCCCGGTCAGCCCGGGAATCCGGGGAACCCCGGTACGCCGGGGCAGCCGGGACACCCCGGTCACCCCGGTACGCCTGGGCATCCCGGTCACCATGGGAACTCGTGTCCTCCTGGCCACCATGGCCACCACCCCGGTCACCCTGGGAACCCCGGCCATCCGGGCCATCCGGGCCACCCCGGGAACCCCGTTACACCCGGCACCCCTGGGAACCCCGGTACTCCGGGCAACCCCGGCACCCCGGGCCAGCCCAGCAACCCCGGTACTCCGGGAACTCCGGGCCGGCCGAGCACCCCCGGCACCCCGACCCAGCCCCACACCCCGAGTACTCCCGCCACCCCCACCACCCCCTCCACCGGCCGTGGCCACACCCCGCAGGGGTCCTCCCAGGTCGGGTACCAGGGCGGCAGCCGCGCCGCAGGCGGTCAGCTCGCCCACACCGGTGGTGACCTGCCGCTGGGCCTCGCCCTGTCGGCCGGCGCGGGCGCGGTGCTCGCGGGCGCGGTCCTGTACCGCAAGGCCTGGAACGCCGCCTGACCCCAGGTGTGACCCGAATGACGGAGCGGGCCCCTGCCGTGTCACGGCGGGGCCCGCTCCGATCAGTCTTTCCGCTGGCGCGCCCTCACCACGTGGCACGCACCTGGCGGATGATCCGCCGGCGCAACCGCACCCTGCGGCTGCCATCGCGCATCAGGCTCAGTCGGTCCAACTCCCAGTGTCCGTACTCGGCATGGTCCGTGAGGAGACGCGTCGCCTCGTTGCGGGACACCCCGCGCGGGACGTACACGTCGACAAATTCGTATTCCGGCATCGCATCTATTGTGCGGTCTGGTGCCCGGTACGGATAGCGTCTGCACTATGTCTGATGCTGCGCAGCCCACCGCTGCCGAGGTACGCGCCGCCGCCGAGGCGGTCAAGACCGCGCTCGACCGCCACCTGGCGGCCGTCGAACGCAGGACGGGTGACGACGACCCGGCCGTCTACGAGGCGTTCAATCAGCTGGCAGCGGCCGCCGAGGTGTACGACGAGCTGCTCTACGACCGCTACGACGAGGTCACGCCCTTCGAGATCCCCGGCGCCGACGACTCGCTGCCGCCGTACGCGGGCCCCGAGGACCCCCATGCCGTCAGCGTCCTGATCCGCCGCGACTACACCGTGGCCGAACCCCAGCGGCTGCTGGCCCAGGCCCAGCGGGTGGAGGCCGCGGAGTTCGAGGACACCCTCACGGACGACGACACCGCGAGCACCGTCCCCGGCGCGCTCGGCATCCTGTTCGGCGAGTTCGAGCCGGACGAGATCGCGTCCCGGCACCGCGAGTTCGGACTCGCGGAGGGCGACTCCACGCTCTGGGTCACCGCGGCGGAGGAGGCGGCCGAGCCCGGCGAATGGCTGGAGGCCCCGTTCGAGGAGGCCGACCCGCAGCACGTGATCTGCCGCTTCGACGTCAGCGCGGTCTTCGACCGGGACGACAGCGACGACACCGACGAGCCGCACGAGACCCTGGACGAGTCGGCCGACGACGACCTGGAACCGCTCGACCGCGACCGGTGAACGAGCGGCGGTGCCCGTACCGGAGCGATCCGGTACGGGCACCGCCGTGTTTCCGGGCTCAGCCCACCGGAGGAAGCTGCACCCGCAGCAGCGTCCGCAGCCGGGTCGTACGCGGCTTGGCCACGCTCTCCGCCACCGCCTTCGGCAGCGCCTGCTCCACCCCGTGCACCACGGACAGATGCCGCTCCGCCCGGCCGAACGCCGTGTACACCCACGGCCTGGTCAGCACCGCAGCCGCGTCACCCGGCAGCACCACCACGGCGGCGAGCCAGCGGCCGCCCACCGCCTGGTGCGCGGTCAGCGCCCAGCCGTGCCGCACCCGGCTCTCCACCAGCTCCCTGGGCACGACCACGGGTCCGCCCGCGCACTCCAGATGCAGCCCCTCCGCGTCCGCCCGCACGACCCGGCCCGGCACCGTACGGCCCGGCGCGGGGGAGTGGACGATCCGGTCACCGGGGTCGAAGCCGCCGAACCGGCCGGGGCCGGGGTTCAGCCGCTCCTTCAGGACCGTGTTGAGCGCACGGGTGCCCGCGGCGCCCCCGTGCCCCGGAGTGATCACCACCGTCTCCTCCGGCGGGACCCCGAACGCGCGCGGCACCGAGTCCACCACCAGCTGCGCCGTACGGTGCACCGCCTCGCCCGCGTCACGCACCGGGACGATCACGATCTCCTTGCCGGGCGCCTCGACCTGGTTCAGCTCGCCCACCCCGATGCCCGAGACCAGCTCGCCGAGCGGGCCTGGATCGGGCACACGGGAGGCGACCTGCGGACAGGCGGGCACGGCGAGCAGATCCGCGAAGACCCGGCCGGGACCGGCCGACCACAGCACCGCCGGGTCACCACTGAGGACGAGGCGGGCCCCGTCCGGCAGCGACTCGGCCAGCATCGCGGCACCCTCCACGTCCAGCTGGGGCGCGTCCAGCACGATCAGCAGATCGAGGTCCAGCGCGCCCTCCGCGTCCCGGCCGGGGCCCGACGCGCCGGACAGCAGGCCCGCGACCGTGCCCACGGCGCCCGAACCGGGCTCCTCGCCCAGCTGTGCGGCGAAGCGCCGGGCGCCGTCGGGGGTGTGGCAGACCGCGAACGCGCGCAGGCCGGCCGCGCGGGCGGCGCCGAGCAGCGCGGCCGGTTCGGTACGGGCCGCCTCGCCACCGGTGTGCAGCACCAGGCCGTGCCCGGCGACCTGGCGGGCGAGGGCGGCCGCACCGCCGGAGAGCGCGGCCACGGCCGACTCCCAGGGCTCCTCCGCCTCTTTGGCCAGCGAGTTGACCAGCCGGGCCAGCGCGTCCGCGAGGCTCTCCTCGGCGAGCGCGTACCGCTCCAGGCCGGCCAGGACGCGGACCGGGACCTCCTCGGCCTCCTCGTCGTCGTCATCCGTCGCGCGGGGTGCCGGCTGGGCTCCGGGCTCCTCCAGGGCGTCCTGGAAGACCAGCGCGTCGCCCTCCGCGAGCGCGCTCTGCACGGCCTCGTCCGGGTCCGGCACCGCCCGCTGCCCGAGGGCCTCGGTGAGCGCCGGGAGGTCCAGCGCGGTGTGCCCGGCCAGTGCGGCCTGCTCCAGCAGCCACACCGTCAGCGCGCGCCCGCGCCGCTCGTCGTCCGGACGGCACTCCGCGCCCAGCAGGGCCCGCGCGAAACCGTCGGCCTGCTCCGGCCGCACGCCCGCGACCCGCAGCAACTGCCAGGGGTCGGCGCGCAGCGCGTCCTCGGCGCCGTCACCCAGCGCGGCGGCCACCTGGGGTGCCAGCGTCTCCGGCGCACCGCCCTCGGTCAGCACCGCGCGTACGGCGCCCACGGCCTCCGCGTCGGGCGCGGGAGCAGCCCGCACGGGCTGCGGACGCCGCTCGGGTTCGGGCGCGGGGCGGCGCGGCGCCGGAGCGGGCTCCACGAAGGCCGGGGCGACCGGCTTCTCCCCGCTCTCCACCGCCCGCACGGCGGCCAGCAGATCGGCCGCCGTCCCGCTCAGCTTGCCGCCACTCTGGACAGGCCCCTGCTTCTCGGCCTTCCGCCGCGCGATCCGCTCCCGCTCCAGCCGCTGAGCCGCCAACTCGGCCTCGGCCTCGGAGGGCGCGGCCACGCCTTCGGCGGACTCCGAGGTCGCGCCGTCGGCGGCCGGCGACTGGTCCGACGCGCCGTCCCCAACCTCAGCCGTCCGGCCACCGCGCTCTCCGTCACCGGCGTCCGCTTCGGCCCCGCCGCCTCCGGCCTCGGAGACCGCGTCCGCGCCTCCGGCCGCCTCGGCGCGTGGCGCCTGCCCCGATGCACCGGAGCCGTCCCCGGCCTCAGCCGTCCGGCCACCGCTCTCTTCGTCAGGAGCGGCCACATCGGCTCGGCCTTCCCTGGCCTCGGGCACCGCGGCCGGGCCTTCGGCGGCCGACGCACCGGCATCATCCCGGCCGCCACCAGCCGCCTCGGCCGTCCGGCCACCGGTCTCCTCAACGCCGACGGACATTTCAGCCCCGTCCTCGGACACCCCGCCCGCGTCCTCGGCAGCCTCGGCGGACGGCGCCCGGTCAGCATCGGCCCCGGGCTCAACCTCCGCTGCTCCGCCGGAGGCGTTCTCCTCCGTGCTGCCGGCAGGCGTCTGCGGGTCCGGCTCCGTGGTCACAGGGTGCTCCAGTCGTGATCGGGATAGCGGTGCACGGGCGCCGACACATCGTCCAGCGCCCGGCAGATCTCGTCAGGAAGACTAAGCGCCTCCACCGACAACGCCGCCGCGAGCTGCCGCGCGTTGCGTGCGCCGACGATGGGGGCGGTCACGCCGGGCCGGTCCCGGACCCAGGCCAGGGCCACCTGGAGCGGGGTGACGGCGAGCCCGTCGGCGGCCGTGGTCACCGCGTCCACGATCCGGCTCGCGGTGTCGTCCAGGTACGGCTCGACGAAGGGCGCCATGTGCTCGGAGGCGCCGCGCGAGTCGGACGGCACCCCGCCCCGGTACTTCCCCGTCAGCACCCCCCGGCCCAGCGGCGAGGAGGGCAGCAGGCCGATCCCCAGGTCCAGCGCGGCGGGCAGCACCTCGCGCTCGGCGCCCCGCTGGAGCAGGGAGTACTCCAGCTGCGTCCCGGCCAGGCGGGTGCGGGTGCCCGGCGCGGCCAGCTGCCAGGTGGCCGCCTTGGCGAGCTGCCAGCCACAGAAGTTGGACACCCCCGCGTACCGGGCGCGCCCGCTGCTCACGGCGAGGTCCAGCGCCTGGAGCGTCTCCTCCAGCGGGGTGTCGGGGTCGTGGCAGTGGATGTGCCACAGGTCGACATGGTCGGTGCCCAGGCGCTCCAGGGAGGCGTCCAGGGCGGCGAGCAGATGCCCCCGTGAGCCGTCGGCCCGGCGCTCGAGGTCGGGTACGCTGCCCGCCTTGGTGGAGATCACCAGGTCCTCGCGGGGCACCAGGCCGTCCGTCAGCTGTCCGAGCAGGTATTCGGCGCCCCCGTCGCCGTACACGTCCGCGGTGTCGACGAGGGTGCCGCCCGCTTCCCAGAACGCCTTCAGCATGTCCGCGGCGTCGTGCTCCTCGGTGTCCCGGCCCCAGGTGAGGGTGCCGAGTCCGATCCGGGACACGCGCAGGCCGGTACGGCCGAGATGCCTCTGCTCCATGTGCGCGAGATTACTGGCCAGAGCTGGTGCCGTGGGTTGCCTGTGGACAACGGGACCGGCCGCGGCCCCGTGGAACATCCGAGGCGGGGTGGGCCGCGCGGCAATGGGTCGCTAAGGTCGGCCGCAGATACGTTACTTGCGAGTAAGGGGATCGGTCATGCAGCTCGGGATCAACCTCGGCTACTGGGGCGCCGGGATGGACGGGGACAACCTCGCCGTGGCGCAGGAGGCCGACCGCCTCGGCTACAGCGTCTGCTGGGCCGCCGAGGCGTACGGCTCCGACGCCGCCACGGTGCTCAGCTGGGTGGCCGCGCAGACGGAGCGGATCGACGTCGGCTCGGCGATCTTCCAGATCCCGGCCCGCCAGCCCGCCATGACCGCGATGACCGCGGCGACGCTCGACTCCCTCTCCGGCGGCCGCTTCCGCCTCGGCCTAGGCGTCTCCGGACCGCAGGTCTCCGAGGGCTGGTACGGCGTCAAGTTCGACAAGCCGCTCGCCCGCACCCGCGAGTACGTGGAGATCGTCCGCAAGGCGATGACCCGCGACCGACTGTCGTACGAGGGCGAGCACTGGACGCTGCCGCTGCCCGGCGGCCCCGGCAAGCCGCTCAAGCTGACCGTGCACCCGCAGCGCGAGCACATCCCGCTCTACATCGCCGCCATCGGCCCCAAGAACCTGGAGCAGACCGGCGAGATCGCCGACGGCGCCCTGCTGATCTTCCCGTCCGCCGAGCACCTGGAGGACACCGCCGTCGCGCATCTGCGCGCCGGCCGGGAGAAGGCGGGCAAGACCCTCGACGGCTTCGACATCTGCCCCACCGTGCCGCTCGCGCTCGGCGAGGACGCCGACGTGGCCCGGCTCGCCGACACCTTCCGCCCCTACACCGCGCTCTACGTGGGCGGCATGGGCAGCCGCAAGCAGAACTTCTACAACCGGCTCGCCCAGCGCATGGGGTACGAGAAGGAGGCCGCCGAGATCCAGGACAAGTACCTCGCCGGTGACAAGGACGGCGCCGCGGCCGCCATTCCGCACGACCTCATCGACAAGACCACCCTGCTCGGCTCCGTCGACCGCATCGCCGACCGTATGAAGGCGTACGCGGCGGCCGGCGTCACCACCCTCACGCTCGCCCCGGCCGGCTTCACGCTGGAGGAGCGGATCGCCGCCCTGCGCGGCGGCGCCGAGGCCCTGGAGCGCGCCGGCCTCGCCTGACCGGGGCCGGGGGAGAGGTCCGCGGCCGTGGTGGGGGCTCGGGGAGTCTTCCCCGCCACGGCCGTCACGGGGAACAACGCGCCGGGACGGACGGGGTTACGCCCCCGCCCGTCCCTCCTTCGGCCTAGGGCCTGTCTTCCGGATCTTGCCGGGGTCGCGGGGTCTGACACGCCCTCCCCCAAGCTCTGCGAGCAGGGGGGACCCCCAGCGGCGTTGTCGTCGGTCTCCCCCAAGCTCTCGGCTCCGCTCGAGCAGGGAGGGACCCCCATCGCTCCGCGCGTCGACTCCCTCCTCCGCCTTGCAGCTGCACGCACCAGACCCCGCTCGGGTCGGCCAGAAGGCACCGTCGGCCCGAGCCGGCCTGATCCGGAAGAAAGGCCCCAGCGCGGCCGATCTCCTGTTGCGCGCCCCCTTGACCCGCATTTGACTACTTCTCTGCGGAACCGTGCAGAGAGGGGCCCGCGATGCTTTCGGCCAAGAGCCTGTTCCAGGAGATCCTCGACGACGACGCGTCCTTCCGGCTTTTCTGCTCCATCGCCGCCGGCGGCGAGTCCCAGGGCGGCTGGGAGAACGGCAGGATCGCCGCCCTGGTGCCGGAAGGCGCACGCGGCCTCGCGCCCAGGATCGCCCGGCACGGCGCCGACGAGGACAAGCACGGCCGCATCTTCGAGGCCCTGCTGCGCAAGCGCGGCCTGAAGCCCGTCGAGGTCCCGCCCGACACCGACTACACCATGCTCCTCGAACGGCGCGGCATCGGCCTGGCCCACGACAAGCTCAAGGCCGACCGGCCGCTGACCGAGCACGACATCGTCATCTACCTCGCCCACAGCCGCGTCACCGAACAGCGGGCCTCCGAGCAGATGCGCATGCTCCGCAAGCACTTCGGCGGCCACCCCGACGTGGGCCGCGCCGTGCGGATGATCTCCCACGACGAGGACAACCACCTCGCCTACTGCCACGAGGAACTCCTGCGCCTGGCCCACGCCGGACACGGCCGCGCCATCCAGCGCGTCCTGCGCGAGAGCGCGCTCGCCGAGATCCGGATCTACCGGGACGTCAGCCTCGCCGTCATGGCCCACATGGGCCGCGTCCTTCGCTGGTCCCGCGCGAAGAGCGCGCTCCTCGCGGCCGGTATCCACGCCCTGTACGCGTGGGAACGGGCCTTCGGCTGGCGCCGCATGGTCACCCTGGAGATGCCCGAACGGCGCGACGCACTCGGCGGGCCCGCCCCCAGGGCCACCGAATTCGCGTGAGCCGAAGCGTGAACTACAGCCAGCCGCGCCGTTTGAAGTTCCGGTACAGCAGAAGTTCCAGTACCGCCATCACCGCGACCACCGTGGGGTAGCTCCACATCCAGCGCAGCTCCGGCATGTGCTCGAAGTTCATGCCGTAGATCCCCGCGATCAGTGTCGGGATCGCGGCCATCGCCGCCCAGGACGAGATCTTGCGCATGTCGTCGTTCTGGCGCACGCCCATCTGCGCCAGATGCGCCGAGAGGATGTCGGACACCAGCCGGTCCAGACCCTCCACCGACTCGTTGACGCGGGTCAGATGGTCGTTGACGTCCCGGAAGAACGGCCGCGCGGCCGCGTCCACGAACGGCACCTGGGTCACGGACGGCCCCATCCCCGACAGCCGGGTCATCGGCACCGTCAGCGGCACCGTCGCCCGGCGGAACTCCAGCACCTGCCGCTTGAACAGGTAGATCTTGGACGCGGTGCCCCGCGAACCCGCGTCGGACGGGGAGAACACCTCCGCCTCCAACTCGTCCAGGTCCGTGCCCAGTTCGGTCGCCACCTCCAGGTACTCGTCCACCGTGGCGTCCGCGACCGCGTACAGCACCGAGGTCGGCCCGTGCCGCAGCTTGTCGGGGTCCGCCTCCAGGCGCCGCCGCACCTCCGGCAGCGGCGAGGACTCGCCGTGCCGCACCGTCACCACGAACGAGTCGCCGAGGAAGAGCATGACCTCGCCCGTGGTCACCGTGTCGCGCGAGGACTCGTAGAACACCGGCTTCAGCACCACGAACAGCGAGTCGTCGTACACCTCCAGCTTGGGGCGCTGGTGGGCCTTGAGGGCGTCCTCGACCGCCAGCGGGTGCAGGCCGAACACCTTGCGGACCTGCTCGAACTCCTCCGTCGTCGGATCGTGCAGCGCGATCCACACGAACGCGTCGTCCGCCGAACGCGCCTCCCGCAGGGCTTTCGCGGGGTCGTCGGACGAATCGGTCCGATGCCCGTCACGGTAGATGGCACAGTCGAAGATCACGGAGTGCATTCTCCCGCCGTCCTGCCCCGCACGCACTCGGGGTCCATGAATCGCCGCCCCGGATCACCACCCGGCGGCGCCGGTCTACGCTGGGCCGCATGCCCACCCTGATCCTCGTTAGGCACGGCCGTTCCACCGCCAACACCGCAGGGCTCCTCGCCGGCTGGACACCCGGCGTCGCCCTCGACGAACGCGGCACGCAGCAGGCCGCCGCCCTCCCCGGCCGCCTCGACGGCCTGCCCCTGCGCGAGATCGTCCTCAGCCCCCTCCAGCGCTGCCAGGAGACCGTACAACCCCTGCTCGACGCCCGCCCCGACCTGCGCCCCCACACCGACGACCGGATCGGGGAGTGCCACTACGGCGACTGGTCGGGCCGCAAACTCGCCGAGCTGAAGGACGAACCCCTGATGGAGGTCGTCCAGAGCCACCCCTCCGCCGCCGCCTTCCCCGGCGGCGAGTCCATGCGCGACATGCAGGCCCGCGCCGTCGCGGCCGTACGCGACTGGAACGCGCGCGTGGAGAGCGAGCACGGCGCCGACGCCGTCTACCTGATGTGCTCCCACGGCGACATCATCAAGTCGATCGTCGCCGACGCCCTCGGACTCCACCTCGACCTCTTCCAGCGCGTCTCCGTGGAGCCCTGCTCCGTCACCGCCATCCGCTACACCCGGCTTCGGCCCTACCTCGTCCGCCTCGGCGAGACCGGCGACCTCGCCTCCCTCGCCCCCCGCGAGACGCCCCCGGACGACGACGCACCGGTCGGGGGCGGTGCGGGCGCACCGTGATCGCCGCCCGCAGTAGGGTGAGGCGGTCGGCCGCGCGGCGTGCCCGCACACCCGCACCGACCGCTTGAACCGCTCGAACGATCTCGAACTCATGGAGACAGGACGTGTCCCGTCAGGTGTTCCTCTACGACCCGCCGGACCGCTTCGTGGCCGGCACGGTCGGACTGCCCGGACGCCGTACGTTCTTCCTCCAGGCCACCGCGGGCCCGCGGGCGACCAGCGTGGCCCTGGAGAAGGCCCAGGTCGCCGCGCTCGCCGAGCGCATGGACGAACTCCTCGACGAGGTCGTACGCCGTAGCGGCGGCAATGCCGCGGTGCCCGCCGTCGCCCCCGTCGAGATCGCCGACACCGCCCCGCTGGACACCCCCGTCGAGGAGGAGTTCCGCGTCGGGACCATGGCTCTGGCCTGGGACGGCGAGGAACAGCGCATGGTCGTCGAGGCCCAGGCCCTGGTGGAGCTGGACGCCGAGACCGCCGAGGACCTGGCCGAGGCCGAGGAACGCCTCCTCCAGGACGAGGAGAACGGCCCCCCGATGCTGCGGGTCCGGCTGACCGGCGCGCAGGCCAGGGCCTTCGCCAAGCGCGCCCTCGACGTCGTCAACGCCGGGCGGCCGCCGTGTCCGCTGTGCAGCCTCCCGCTCGACCCGGAAGGACACGTATGTCCGCGCCAGAACGGATACCGCCGGGGAGCGTGAGCGCCGCGGAGACGGGAACCGACGCGGACGCCGCCGAACTGCTTGCCCACGGCGAGCTGACCGTACGCGGCCGCATCCGGGACGCCTCCAACGCCGCCCTGTTCTGCGCCGTCGCCCTCGACGGCCGCGAGGCTCCTTGCGTCTACAAGCCCGTGGCTGGGGAGCGCCCCCTGTGGGACTTCCCCGACGGCACCCTGGCCGGCCGTGAGGTCGCCGCCTACGAGGTGTCCGAGGCGACCGGCTGGGGCCTGATCCCGCCGACCGTGCTGCGCGACGGCCCCTTCGGCGAGGGCATGTGCCAGCTCTGGATCGAGGTGAGCGCCGACGCCGAACTCCTCGCGCTCGCCGAGGGCGAGGAAGCCGGGCCCGGCTGGAAGGCCATCGGCCTCGCCGAGGTCGGCGAGGGCCGCACCGCGCTGCTCGTGCACGCCGACGACGAACGGCTGCGCCGCCTCGCCGTCCTCGACGCCGTGATCAACAACGCCGACCGCAAGGGCGGCCACCTCCTGCCCACCGTCGCCGGCCGCCTCTACGGCATCGACCACGGCGTCTCCTTCAACGCCGAGAACAAGCTGCGCACCCTGCTGTGGGGCTGGGCGGGCGAACCCCTCACCGAGGACGCCGTCACGGTCCTCGGCGGCCTGCGCGACACCCTCGCCGCGGGCGGCGCCCTGGCCGCGAAGCTGGCCCCACTGCTCACCCCGGCCGAGATCGACGCCACCCGCGCACGCGTCGACGGCCTCCTCGCCACCGGCCGCCACCCCGAACCCACCGGCGACTGGCCCGCCATCCCCTGGCCCCCGGTCTGAGGCCGACGGGCACGGGCGAGCACGACACGGCGCCCGGCGCAAGAGTGCCCATCCGGCCATCCGGCGGCCTTGGGCGCGATCCGGTTCGTAGCCCCAGCTCATGGCCGGTTACGCTCATGTACATGCATGCCTGGCCCGCTTCCGAGGTCCCCGCCCTGCCTGGTCAGGGCCGCGACCTGAGGATTCACGACACCGCGACCGACGGTCCGGTCACCCTCGACCCCGGTCCCGTCGCCCGGATCTACGTCTGCGGCATCACGCCGTACGACGCGACCCACATGGGTCACGCGGCGACCTACAACGCGTTCGACCTCGTCCAGCGCGTGTGGCTCGACACCAAGCGGCAGGTCCATTACGTCCAGAACGTCACCGACGTCGACGACCCGCTGCTGGAGCGCGCGACGCGCGACGGCGTCGACTGGGCCGCGCTCGCCGAGCAGGAGACCACCCTGTTCCGCGAGGACATGACCGCCCTCAGGATGCTGCCGCCCCAGCACTACATAGGCGCCGTCGAGGCCATACCCGGCATCGTCCCGCTCGTGGAACGGCTGCGGGATCTCGGCGCGGCCTACGACCTGGACGGCGACGTCTACTTCTCCGTCGACTCCGACCCGAACTTCGGCCAGGTCTCCAACCTGGACGCGGCCGCCATGCGCGCGCTGTCCGCCGAGCGCGGCGGCGACCCGGACCGGCCCGGCAAGAAGAACCCGCTCGACCCGATGCTGTGGCTGGCGGCCCGCGAGGGCGAGCCCAGCTGGGACGGCGGCTCGCTCGGCAGGGGCCGCCCCGGCTGGCACATCGAGTGCGTCGCCATTGCCCTGGACCACCTCGGCATGGGCTTCGACGTGCAGGGCGGCGGCTCCGACCTCGCCTTCCCGCACCACGAGATGGGCGCCTCCCACGCCCAGGTGCTCACCGGCGAGTTCCCGATGGCCAAGGCGTACGTCCACGCGGGCATGGTCGGCCTGGACGGCGAGAAGATGTCGAAGTCGAAGGGCAACCTCGTCTTCGTCTCCGCGCTGCGCCGCGACGGCGTCGACCCGGCCGCCATCCGGCTCGCCCTGCACTCACGCCACTACCGCGCGGACTGGGAGTGGACCGACCAGGTGCTCCAGGACGCCGTGGACCGGCTCGGCCGCTGGCGTGCCGCCGTCTCCCGCCCGGACGGCCCCTCCGCCGACGCACTCGTGGAAGAGGTCCGCGAGGCCCTGGCCGACGACCTGGACGCGCCCGCCGCGCTCGAGGCCGTGGACCGCTGGGCGGCCCGCCAGGAGAGCGAGGGCGGCACCGACATCGGCGCCCCCGGCGTGGTCAGCCGCACCGTCGACGCGCTGCTCGGCGTGGCGCTCTGACCTGACAGAACAAGTGGGGCGGCACCCGGCCGGGTGCCGCCCCACTTGTCTGTCCGCGGGCTCGTTCAGTCCTCCGAGCCGTCCGCCTCGTCGCCGTCGGAGACGCCCGGCGCCTCCGGCTTCGGGGGCTTGGGCGGGCGGGTGCGGCCGCTCGGCGCGTCCCGGCGGTAGGGCCCGCTGTCCGAGCCCTCCGCCGTGGCGTGCCCGCCCGGCCCGCCCACGTCCCGGCGCCGCAGATACCGCTCGAACTCGCGCGCGATGGCCTCGCCGGACGCCTCCGGCAGCTCGGCGGTGTCGCGGGCCTCCTCCAGCGTCTGCACATACTCCGCGACCTCGCTGTCCTCCGAGGCCAGCTGGTCCACGCCCGTCTGCCAGGCACGCGCGTCCTCGGGCAGCTCGCCCTGCGGTATACGCAGGTCCACCAGGTCCTCGAGACGGTTCAGCAGCGCCAGCGTGGCCTTCGGGTTGGGCGGCTGGGAGACGTAGTGCGGCACCGCCGCCCACAGCGACACCGCGGGCACCCCGGCGTGCGTGCACGCCTCCTGGAGCACACCGACGATGCCCGTCGGGCCCTCGTACTTGGTCTCCTCCAGGTTCATCCGGCGGGCCAGGTCGGCGTCCGAGGTGACCCCGCTGACCGGCACCGGACGCGTGTGCGGGGTGTCGCCGAGCAGCGCGCCCAGGATCACCACCAGCTCCACGCCCAGCTCATGGGCGAAGCCCAGCAGTTCGTTGCAGAACGAGCGCCAGCGCATCGACGGCTCGATACCGCGCACCAGCACCAGGTCACGGGGCTTGTCCCCGCCGACGCGGACCACCGACAGCCGGGTCGTCGGCCAGGTGATCTTGCGCACGCCGCCTTCCATGAAGACCGTGGGGCGGTTCACCTGGAAGTCGTAGTAGTCCTCGGCGTCCAGCGCCGCGAACACCTGGCCCTTCCACTCGCGTTCCAGATGCGCGACCGCCGTGGAGGCGGCGTCACCGGCATCGTTCCAGCCCTCGAACGCGGCCACCATGACTGGGTCGATCAGCTCGGGAACACCCTCCAGCTCGATCACCCAGTGCCTCCTTCCGACGTGCTCTCGCCTGACCACCCAACCTTACGGCGTCCGACGGGAGCCTCCGCAGCCCCCTCGCAAGGGGCTGAACGGATCACTGCCCCGAACCCCGGCCCGGGACACCCCGCAGCGGAGCCCGCTCCCAGGCGCCGTCCACCGGACCGGCCTGGTCCCGCACGCCTGCCGCCCCGCCGCCCGCCAGGTGGGACTGGGGCGGTTCCACCGTCGCGGAACCGCCCCTGAGCGCGCCTTTTTACTGCTTGCCGTCCAGGACGTCGCGCACCTTCGCGCGCACCTCGTCCGTGGCCAGGCCGCGGATGGTGAGCGTGGTGCGGCGGCGCAGCACGTCGTCCGCCGTCTCGGCCCACTCCTGGTCGCGGGCCCAGACCACCTGTGCCCAGATCTCCGGGGCGTCGGGGTGGACCCGCTCGGCCAGCTCGGGGTGCTCGTTGGCCATGCGGGCGATGTCGAAGGAGAGGGAGCCGTAGTGGGTGGCCAGATGGCGGGCGGTGTCGGCGCCCATGCGCGGTCCGGGCGCCGGACGGTCCACCAGCAGCCGGTGCTCGACCGCGCGCGGGTTGGCGACACCGGGCAGCGGCAGCCGCTTGGGCAGCTCGGAGACCGGCTCGAAGTCGTCGCCGAGCGGCCGGCCCGGCAGCTCCTCCAGCTTCTTCAGCACGGTCCGCCCGATGTGCCGGAACGTGGTCCACTTGCCGCCCGCCACCGACAGCATCCCGCCCGGGCCCTCGGTGACCACCGTCTCCCGCTTGGCCTTCGCCGTGTCGCCGGGACCGCCGGGCAGCACCCGCAGTCCGGCGAAGGAGTAGGTGATCAGGTCCCGCTGGAGCTGCTGATCCCGGACGGAGAACGCGGCCTCGTCCAGGATCTGGGATATGTCCGACTCGGTCACGGACACATCCGCCGGGTCACCCTCGTACACCTCGTCGGTGGTGCCGAGCAGCAGCATGTCCTCCCAGGGCAGCGCGAACGTGATGCGGTACTTGTCGATCGGGGTGGCCAGCGCCGCCTTCCAGGGAGCGGTGCGCTTCAGGACCAGGTGCGCGCCCTTGGACAGGCGGATCGAGGGGGCCGCGTGCGGGTCCTCCATCCGGCGCAGGTGGTCCACCCACGGTCCGGTCGCGTTCAGCACCAGGCGGGCGTTCACCCCGAACTCCTCGCCGGTGAGCCGGTCCTTCAGTTCGGCGCCGGTGACCCGGCCGCGCGTGGTGCGCAGCCCGGTGACCTCGGCGTGGTTGAGGACGACCGCGCCCGCGTCGACGGCCGCGCGGACCGTCATCAGCGCCATGCGGGCGTCGTTCATCTGGTCGTCGCCGTACACGGCCACGGCCTTCAGGTTGTCGGTGCGCAGCTCGGGCACGTCCTGCGCGGCCTTCGACGGCGAGAGCAGATGCCCCACGCCGTCACCGAACGCGGACAGCGCGGAGTAGGCGAAGACGCCCGCGCCGAGCTTGGCCGCGCTGTGCGGGCCGCCCTTGTACACCGGGAGGTAGAAGGTGAGCGGGTTCGCCAGGTGGGGGGCCACCTGGCGGGAGACCGCACGCCGTTCGAAGTGGTTCTCCGCCACCAGCTTCACCGCGCCGGTCTGGAGGTACCGCAACCCCCCGTGGAGCAGCTTGGAGGAGGCGGAGGAGGTGGCGCCGGCGAAGTCACCGGCGTCGACCAGCGCCACCCTGAGCCCGGACTGCGCGGCGTGCCAGGCGGTGGAGATGCCCAGGATGCCGCCGCCGATCACAAGAAGGTCGTACGACGCCCTGGCGAGCTGCTCCCTGGTCTCGGCGCGGCTCGGGTTGGAGCCGGAGGCCGGGTGCGTGCCCAGGGCAGGTACGGACTGCAGGGTGGTGGGACTGGTCATGTCGGGTACTTAACTCCTCGTCGGAGCCGGGTCGGGCGGCTGCGCCGGCCCGGTCAGCTCTCGTCCTCGAGCCAGCCCATGGTCCGCTCGACGGCCTTGAGCCAGCTCTTGTACTCACGGTCGCGGGTCTCCGCGTCCATGCGGGGGGTCCACTCGGCGGCCCGGCGCCAGTTGGCGCGCAGCTCGTCGGTGTTGGACCAGAAGCCGACGGCGAGACCGGCGGCGTAGGCGGCACCGAGACAGGTGGT
Organism: Streptomyces sp. NPDC085596; assembly: GCF_044541565.1. Lineage (NCBI taxonomy): Bacteria > Bacillati > Actinomycetota > Actinomycetes > Kitasatosporales > Streptomycetaceae > Streptomyces > Streptomyces sp. NPDC085596. The sequence goes on from NZ_JBITTC010000006.1 coordinate 135,002, forward strand.
CTCGGCGACCATCGGGCGGACCACGGGCGCGTCCAGCACGTCCGCGAGCTGCTGCATCAGCAGGTTGTTCGCGGTCATGCCGCCGTCCACCTTGAGCGTGGTCAGCTCGACGCCGGAGTCCTTCGTCATGGCGTCCGCGATCTCCCGCGTCTGCCAGGCGGTGGCCTCCAGGACGGCGCGCGCGAGGTGCGCCTTGGTGACGTACCGGGTCAGGCCCGCGATCACACCGCGCGCGTCGGAGCGCCAGTGCGGGGCGAACAGGCCGGAGAAGGCCGGTACGAAGTAGGCGCCGCCGTTGTCCTCGACCGAGAGCGCGAGCGTCTCGATCTCGGCGGCGGTGGAGATGAGACCCATCTGGTCGCGCATCCACTGCACCAGCGAGCCGGTGACGGCGATGGAGCCCTCCAGGGCGTACACCGTCGGCTTGTCGCCGATCTTGTAGCCGACCGTGGTCAGCAGACCGGCGTAGGAGTTGATGATCTGCTCACCGGTGTTCATCACCATGAAGGTGCCGGTGCCGTAGGTGGACTTGGTCTCGCCCTCGGAGAAGCAGGTCTGGCCGAACAGGGCCGCCTGCTGGTCGCCGAGCGCGGAGGCGACGGGGATGCCGCCGAGCAGGTCGCCCAGGCTGCCGCCGGTGATCTCACCGTAGACCTCGGCGGAGGAGCGGATCTCGGGCAGCATCTGCTGCGGGACGCCGATGGACTCGCAGATCTTCTCGTCCCACTGCATCGTGTGCAGGTTCATCAGCATGGTGCGCGAGGCGTTGGTGACGTCGGTGACGTGCTTGCCGCCGTCGACGCCGCCGGTCAGGTTCCAGATGACCCAGCTGTCCATGGTGCCGAAGAGGATGTCCCCGGCCTCGGCGCGCTCACGCAGACCCTCGACGTTGTCCAGCAGCCAGCGGGCCTTGGGACCGGCGAAGTACGAGGCCAGCGGGAGGCCGGTCTGGCGGCGGAAGCGGTCCTGGCCGACGTTGCGGCCCAGCTCCCGGCAGAGGGCGTCGGTGCGGGTGTCCTGCCAGACGATGGCGTTGTGGACGGGCTCACCGGTGTTCTTGTCCCACAGCACGGTCGTCTCGCGCTGGTTGGTGATGCCGATGGCCTTGATGTCGTCGCGGGTGATGCCGGCCTTCTCGACGGCGCTGGCGACGACCTCCTGGACGTTGGTCCAGATCTCGTTGGCGTCGTGCTCGACCCAGCCCGGCTTCGGGAGGATCTGCTCGTGCTCCTTCTGGTCGACGGAGACGATCCGGCCGTCCCGGTCGAAGACGATGCAGCGCGAGGAGGTCGTGCCCTGGTCGATCGCCGCGATGAACGGTCCTGCGGTGTGGGCGTCGGTCACTGTGTGCTCCTGGGAGATCCGAGGTGAGGGTGCGGTGCGTACGGCGCGTACTCGAATGATCGGTGCTTTTCGGGCAAATCGTTACTCATCAAGCAAAAGCGACGTTGTAGATGCCCGCAGCGATCGCGCCGCCGATCAGTGGACCGACGACCGGAACCCACGCGTAGCTCCAGTCCGAACCGCCCTTGTTGGGCAGCGGCAGCAGCGCGTGCACGATGCGCGGTCCCAGGTCGCGCGCCGGGTTGATCGCGTACCCCGTCGGACCGCCCAGGGACAGACCGATCGAGACGACCACCAGGGCGGTGATCAGCGCGCCCACCGGGCCCAGACCGTTGCCCTCGTTGTTCAGGCCCTGTGTGAGGACCGCCAGCACCAGCACGATCGTGCCGATGATCTCCGTGAGAAGGTTCTGCACCGCGTTCCGGATCTCCGGACCGGTGGAGAAGATGCCCAGCACCGGGCCCGCGGCCGCCTCCTCGGCCTCGACCGCCTTGACCGTGTCCTGCGCGCCGGGCCCGCCGACGATCTCCCGGTCGGTGAGGTGCGCGTGGAACTGGCCCAGGTAGGCCACCCAGACCAGCGTCGCGCCGATCATCGCGCCCAGCAACTGGCCGCCCCAGTAGGCGGGCAGCGTGCTGTAGTCGTGACCCTTGATCGCCAGCGCGAGGGTCACGGCCGGGTTGAGATGCGCGCCGGAGAGGGGCGCCGAGGTGTAAACAGCCGTCAGAACGGCGAAACCCCACCCGAAGGCGATGGCCAGCCATCCGGCGCCGCGCGCCTTGGAAGCCTTCAGCGTCACGGCGGCACACACACCGCCGCCGAGCAGGATGAGTATGGCGGTACCTATGGTCTCGCCGATGAAGATGTCGGAGCTGGACACCCGCGACTCCTTTGTCCTTCGTCCAGGGGAACCCGGCCCTAGGCGCTGTCACACCCTAACGCGTAATACCGATAGGTGTTCGACAATGCCGACCGATGGACGGGAGTCTCGCTTTCGCCGCGCACACGCGTCAAGGGTTCCGGGGGCGAAAAAGAACGCAGAAGGCAGGATCGTTACGGACGGGGGCACAGCAGACCGGGCCCCACACGGAGCACATGCTCAGAAGCGGGCCGCGCCCAGGTCCCGGGACACCGCGCGGGCGCAGTCCCGCACCGCCGCGATCAGCTCCGGACGCGGTTCGCCGTCCCGGCACAGCCGCTCGACCGCGCCCGCGATCCCCACCGCGCCCACCGGCATCCGGCGCCGGTCGTGGATCGGCGCGGCGATCGACGCCACGCCCTCCCAGGTCTCCTCCACGTCCGCCGCGTACCCGCGCGCCCGCGTGAGGTCCAGGACCTGTTCGAAGTCCTCCGGCGCGCACACCGTACGGTCGGTGAACGCCTTGCGGGAGGAGTCCAGCGCCTCGCTGTGCGCCACCGGGTCGTACGCGGAGAGCACCTTGCCCAGCGCCGTGGAGTGCAGGGGCTGCATCGCCCCGATCTCCAGCACCTGACGGCTGTCGTCCGGGCGGAAGACGTGGTGCACGATCAGCACGCCCCGCTGGTGCAGCACGCCCAGGTACACGCTCTCCCCGCTGGAGCGGGCCAGGTCGTCGGTCCACACCAGCGCCCGCGCGCGCAGCTCGTGCACGTCCAGATACGTGGTGCCCAGCCGCAGCAGTTCCGCGCCCAGCTGATAGCGGCCCGAAGCCTCGTCCTGCTCCACGAAACCCTCGTGCTGGAGCGTGCGCAGGATGCCGTGCGCGGTGCCCTTGGCCAGACCCAGCGACGAGGCGATGTCGGAGAGGCCGAGCCGCCGTTCGCCGCCCGCGAGCAGACGCAGCATCGCGGCCGCCCGTTCGAGCGACTGGATGTTCCGTGCCATCGCCGTTCTGCCTCCGTCCGCATCGGCCACCGCCGAGCCATCCCACACACGTTCGGCAATGCCGAACATTACCGGTCCATGCCGACCTCCCGCCAATGAGCAGGACCGCCCCGGAACACCCATGTCTCCGGCCACGGCACTCGCCCGGCCGGACTCCGCCATCCGCGTCCGTGTCGTGGACGCCTGTGCCCATCCAAGCCCACTGGCGGTTACTCTGGCGCCGTGCCCCACGCCCAGGTCCGTCCTGGACAGGCGCATAGCCGACAGCCGTCGCATCCAAGGGAGCCCCTTCATGGCCTCGTCGCCGACGTCCCCTTCCGCCGACAGCCGGACCCGTGCGTCCGCGCTCCGTCAGGCACTCGCCACCCGTGTGGTGGTCGCCGACGGAGCCATGGGCACCATGCTCCAGGCCCAGGACCCGACCCTCGACGACTTCCAGCAGCTCGAGGGCTGCAACGAGATCCTCAACCTCACCCGTCCCGACATCGTGCGCTCCGTCCACGAGGCGTACTTCGAAGTCGGCGTCGACTGCGTCGAGACCAACACCTTCGGCGCCAACCACTCCGCCCTCGGCGAGTACGACATCCCCGAGCGCGTCCACGAACTCTCCGAGTCCGGCGCCCGCGTCGCCCGCGAGACCGCCGACGACTTCACCGCCCGCGACGGCCGCCCCCGCTGGGTGCTCGGCTCCATGGGCCCCGGCACCAAGCTGCCCACCCTCGGCCACGCCCCGTACACCACCCTGCGCGACGCCTACCAGAGCAACGCCGAGGGACTGGTCACCGGCGGCGCCGACGCCCTGCTGATCGAGACCACCCAGGACCTGCTCCAGACCAAGGCCGCCGTCCTCGGCGCCCGGCGGGGCCTGGACGCCCTCGGCCTCGACCTGCCCGTCATCGTCTCCGTGACCGTCGAGACCACCGGCACCATGCTGCTCGGCTCCGAGATCGGCGCCGCGCTCACCGCGCTGGAACCCCTCGGCATCGACATGATCGGCCTGAACTGCGCCACCGGCCCCGCCGAGATGAGCGAGCACCTGCGCCACCTCGCCCGCAACGCCCGCATCCCGCTGGCCTGCATGCCCAACGCGGGCCTCCCCGTCCTCGGCAAGAACGGCGCGCACTACCCGCTGACCGCCCCCGAGCTGGCCGACGCCCAGCAGACCTTCGTCCACGAGTACGGCCTCTCCCTGGTCGGCGGCTGCTGCGGCACCACCCCCGAGCATCTGCGCCAGGTCGTCGAGCGCGTCCGCGACCTCACCCCGGCCGAGCGGCAGCCCCGCCCCGAGGCGGGCGCCGCCTCCCTCTACCAGTCCGTCCCGTTCCGCCAGGACACCTCCTACCTCGCCATCGGCGAGCGCACCAACGCCAACGGGTCGAAGAAGTTCCGCGAGGCCATGCTGGAGGCCCGCTGGGACGACTGCGTGGAGCTGGCCCGCGAGCAGATCCGTGAGGGCGCGCACCTGCTCGACCTGTGCGTGGACTACGTCGGCCGCGACGGCGTCAGCGACATGGCCGAACTCGCCGGCCGCCTCGCCACCGCCTCCACCCTCCCCATCGTGCTCGACTCCACCGAGGTCGACGTCATCCAGGCCGGCCTGGAGAAGCTCGGCGGCCGCGCGGTGATCAACTCGGTGAACTACGAGGACGGCGACGGCCCGGACTCCCGCTTCGCCAAGGTCACCCGCCTCGCCCGGGAACACGGCGCCGCCCTGATCGCGCTCACCATCGACGAGGAGGGCCAGGCCCGCACCCCCGAGAAGAAGGTCGAGATCGCCGAACGGCTCATCGACGACCTCACCGGGAACTGGGGCATCCGCGAGGAGGACATCCTCATCGACACCCTGACCTTCACCATCTGCACCGGTCAGGAGGAGTCCCGGGGGGACGGCGTCGCCACCATCGAGGCCATCCGCGAGCTGAAGCGGCGCCACCCGGACGTCCAGACCACCCTCGGCCTGTCCAACATCTCCTTCGGCCTCAACCCGGCCGCCCGCATCCTGCTGAACTCCGTCTTCCTCGACGAATGCGTCAAGGCGGGCCTGGACTCGGCCATCGTGCACGCCTCCAAGATCCTGCCCATCGCCCGCTTCAGCGAGGAAGAGGTGCAGACCGCCCTCGACCTCATCCACGACCGCCGCGCCGAGGGCTACGACCCGCTCCAGAAGCTGATGGCGCTCTTCGAGGGCGCCACCGCCAAGTCCCTGCGCGCCGGCAAGGCCGAGGAACTGGCCGCGCTGCCCCTGGACGAACGCCTCAAGCGGCGCATCATCGACGGCGAGCGCAACGGCCTCGAAGCCGACCTGGACGAAGCCCTCCAGGACCGCCCCGCCCTCGACATCGTCAACGACACCCTGCTCGACGGCATGAAGACCGTCGGTGAACTCTTCGGCTCCGGCCAGATGCAGCTCCCGTTCGTGCTCCAGTCCGCCGAGGTCATGAAGACGGCCGTCGCGCACCTGGAACCGCACATGGAGAAGTCGGACGCCGAGGGCAAGGGCACGATCGTGCTGGCCACCGTGCGCGGCGACGTCCATGACATCGGCAAGAACCTCGTGGACATCATCCTGTCCAACAACGGCTACAACGTCGTCAACCTCGGCATCAAGCAGCCCGTCTCCGCGATCCTGGAAGCCGCCGAGGAACACCGCGCCGACGTCATCGGCATGTCCGGCCTCCTGGTCAAGTCCACCGTGATCATGAAGGAGAACCTGGAGGAGCTGAACCAGCGCGGACTCGCGGCCGACTACCCGGTCATCCTCGGCGGCGCCGCCCTCACCCGCGCCTACGTCGAACAGGACCTCCACGAGATCTACGAGGGCGAGGTCCGCTACGCCCGCGACGCCTTCGAGGGTCTGCGCCTGATGGACGCCCTCATCGGCGTCAAGCGCGGCCGCCCCGGCGCCCAGCTCCCCGAACTCAAGCAGCGCCGCGTCCGCGCCACCCCCGCCCCGGCCCTCCCCGAGGAGAGCCCGCAGGAGGGCCACGTCCGCTCCGACGTGCGCACCGACAACCCGGTGCCCGCCCCGCCCTTCTGGGGCACCCGCGTCGTCAAGGGCATCCAGCTCAAGGAGTACGCCTCCTGGCTGGACGAGGGCGCCCTCTTCAAGGGCCAGTGGGGGCTGAAGCAGGCCCGCACCGGCGACGGCCCCACCTACGAGGAACTCGCCGAGACCGAGGGCCGCCCCCGGCTGCGCGGCCTCCTCGACCGCCTCCAGACCGAGAACCTGCTGGAAGCCGCCGTCGTTTACGGCTACTTCCCCTGCGTCTCCAAGGACGACGACCTGATCATCCTGGACGAGGACGGCAACGAACGCACCCGCTTCACCTTCCCCCGCCAGCGCCGGGGCCGCCGGCTCTGCCTCGCCGACTACTTCCGCCCGGAGGAGTCCGGTGAGCGGGACGTGGTCGGCCTCCAGGTTGTCACCGTCGGCTCCCGCATCGGCGAGGAGACCGCCAAGCTCTTCGAGGCCAACGCCTACCGTGACTACCTCGAACTGCACGGCCTCTCCGTCCAGTTGGCCGAAGCGCTCGCCGAGTACTGGCACGCCCGCGTCCGCGCCGAACTCGGCTTCGCCGGCGAGGACCCCGCCGACATCGAGGACATGTTCGCCCTGAAGTACCGCGGCGCCCGCTTCTCCCTCGGGTACGGCGCCTGCCCCAACCTGGAGGACCGCGCCAAGATCGCCGACCTGCTCCAGCCCGAGCGGATCGGCGTCCACCTCTCCGAGGAGTTCCAGCTCCACCCCGAGCAGTCCACCGACGCCATCGTGATCCACCACCCCGAGGCGAAGTACTTCAACGCCCGCTGACCAGGCTGACCAGGAGACACGCGCACACGACAGGCGCTTCGGGCGCCCACGAAGTATGCTGGTCGGTCCACCGCAGGCCGGTTCCCTTTCCGGGAACCGGCCTGATCGTCCCTCAAGGAGGTGCGCCCGGATGACCAGCACGGTCCCCGCGCTAGGAACCCGTACGGCCGAAGGCTCCGCCCTTCAAGCGGTCCTCCTCGACATGGACGGCACCCTGGTGGACACCGAGGGCTTCTGGTGGGACGTCGAGGTCGAGGTCTTCGCCGCCCTCGGTCACGCCCTCGACGAGTCCTGGCGGCATGTCGTCGTCGGCGGCCCCATGACCCGCAGCGCCGGCTTCCTCATCGAGGCCACCGGCGCCGCCATCACCCTCGCCGAACTCTCCGTCCTCCTCAACGACGGCTTCGAGGCCCGCATCGGCAGCCACCTCCCGCTGATGCCCGGCGCCGCCCGGCTGCTCGCCGAACTCCACGAGCACGACATCCCCACCGCCCTGGTCTCCGCCTCCCACCGGCGCATCATCGACCGCGTGCTGACCACCCTCGGCCCGCACCACTTCACCCTCTCCATCGGCGGCGACGAGGTCTCCCGCACCAAGCCCCACCCCGACCCCTACCTCCTCGCCGCCGCCGGACTCGGCGCCGATCCGGCCAGATGCGCCGTCATCGAGGACACCGCCACCGGAGTCGCCGCCGCCGAGGCCGCCGGCTGCCATGTGGTCGCGGTCCCCTCCATCGCCCCGATCGTCCCCGCCGAAAGGCGCACCGTCGTACCCTCGCTGGAACAGGTCGACCTGTCTTTTCTGCGCGGACTGATGACGCTCACGCACTAGGCGTTCACCCAGCGTGCGAAAACAATGGTGACCAGGGGCGCAATTCCTTCGAACGGCGCCCCCGGAAGGAATTCCGAGCCGCCGAACCGGCTGAATTCCGGTATCCCGGACCGCAGTTGACGCTGTGACGTTCGCCACTCCCGGTGGCCTCGACAAGGCTGCCCACGTGTGCAGAAACCCCCGTCGCGCGCACGGTGCGCAGGCCCTTGTGTCCTGATTGATGGACCGTTGTACGAATCCTGCCGCTGTCGGTTTTTCGGTGCGTCCACACCCGGTTTCACTGCGTGATGAGCCCTCAACTCATGCGGCCGCGAACCGCCGTGCGGGCGCGGACTAATGTCGACGCGACAACCTCGCACCAACCCCCGTGATCCGCCGCGTCACCCCGCTTGCCGGGTTCACGGAATCAAACAGCTCTGGAGAAAGTCCCGCATGAACCGCAAGACTCTGGTGCTGCCGGCAGTGGCCGGCCTGCTCACGCCGGTTCTCGCCGCGTGCGGCGGAACCGACAGTGGGGCCAAGAACGGCGACCCCATCGTCGTCGGCACCACGGACCGGTTCACGGCCACGAGCGACGCCCCCGCGCCCCTCGACCCCGCCTACGCCTACGACGTCGGCACCTGGAACGTCCTGCGCCAGACCGTGCAGACGCTGATGACCCAGCCCAAGGGCGAGGGCAGCCCCGTCCCGGAGGCGGCCGAGAGCTGCAGCTTCACCGACACCGGCAACGAGCGCTACGCCTGCAAGCTGCGCAGCGGCCTGAAGTTCGCCTCCGGTGAGCCCGTCACCGCCGCCGATGTGAAGTACTCCATCGACCGCGCGATGAAGCTCCAGGCGGACAGCGGTGTCGCGGCCCTGCTGAACACCGTCGACACCGTCGAGACGCAGGGCGAGCGCGAGGTCATCTTCCATCTGAAGACGGCCGACGCCACCTTCCCCTTCAAGCTGTCCACCCCGGTCGCGGGCATCATCAGCCCCAAGATGTACGCCAAGGACAAGCTGCGCGACGGCTTCGAGGTCGACGGCTCCGGCCCGTACACCTTCAAGGCCGAGGTCAAGGGCGACGCGATGGTCAGCGGCACGTTCACCAAGAACCCCACGTACAAGGGGAGTTCCGAGGTGAACAACGACAAGGTGGAGATCCGCTCCTTCGACGACGCCGACGCCATGGGCGCCGCCATCGACCGCGGCGACATCGACGTCATGAGCCGCACCATGTCGCCAAGTCAGATCCAGAAGCTCGACGGCGGTTCGGACAAGAACGCCGAGCTGGTCGACATGCCGGGTCTGGAGATCCGCTACCTCGCCTTCAACACCGCCGCGCCGACCGTGAAGGACAAGGCCGTCCGCCAGGCCATGGCCCAGGTCATCAACCGCGGCGAACTGGTCTCCAAGGTCTACGGCACCCAGGCCGAGCCGCTGTACTCGCTGGTGCCCGCCACCCTGACCGGCCACTCCAACTCGTTCTTCAACAAGTACGGCGACCCCAGCCCCGCCAAGGCCAAGGCCCTGCTCGCCAAGGCCGGCGTCACCGCCCCGGTCAAGCTGACCCTGCACTACACCACCGACCACTACGGCTCCGCCACCAAGGAGGAGTTCGAGGTCCTGCAGAAGCAGCTGAACGACAGTGGTGTCTTCGACGTCACCATCCAGGGCCACCCCTGGGCCACCTTCCGCCCCGCGGAGCAGAAGGGCCGGTACGACGTCTACGGCATGGGCTGGTTCCCCGACTTCCCGGACGCCGACAACTTCCTGGCGCCGTTCCTCGACAAGGACAACTTCCTTGGCTCGCCGTACAGCAACAGCACGATCGAGCGGACGCTGATCCCCGAGTCCCGCCGCGAGGCGGACCGGCTCGACGCCGCCAACAGCCTCACCGACATCCAGGACACCGTCGCCGAGGACGTCCCCGTGCTGCCGCTGTGGCAGGGCAAGCAGTACGTCGCCGCACGGGACGACATCACGGGCACCTCGTACGCCCTGAACTCCTCCTCGACGCTTCAGCTGTGGGAGCTCGGCCGCGGTGTGAGCGGCTGACGTCTCCCGTACCCGGAGCCGCGACGGCGGCTCCGGGCCACGAACCGACGACAAGGCACTGCTGTGAACATGCGCAACCAGTGGCCGGTCCTGCCCGTGGTGGCGGGGCTGGCCTGCGGCCTGTTGACCGGCTGCGGCTCCGGGACCGACGACGCCAAGGGCACCGGCCAGGCAATGGTGATGGGGATGTCCGACGACGTCCTGGCCACCGACCCGGCATCCGGCTACGACCCCGGCTCCTGGCTGCTGTTCAACAACGTCTTCCAGTCGCTCCTCAGCTTCCCCAACGGCGGCACCCAGCCGGAGCCGGAGCTGGCGAAGTCCTGCGCGTTCGGTGACGCGCGGGCCACCGTGTTCAAGTGCGAGCTGAAGCCCGGTCTGAAGTTCAGCAACGGCGACTCCCTCACCTCCGAGGACGTCAAGTTCTCCTTCGACCGCCTGCTGAAGATCAACGACGCCGCCGGTCCGGCTGTCATGTTCCCGACGCTGGAGCAGGTGGAGACGCCGGACGCCAAGACCGTCGTCTTCCACCTCAACGCCCCCGACGCGACCTTCCCCAGCAAGATCGCCTCCGGCGCCGGCTCCATCGTCGACCACCGCCAGTACGACGCCGACGGCCTGCGCACCGACAAGAAGGCCATCGGCTCAGGCCCCTACAAGCTCGACTCCTTCGACAAGGGCCAGGCCGTCTTCTCGGTCAACTCCCACTACAAGGGCACCGCCGACATCAAGAACTCCGGCGTCACCCTCAAGTTCTTCCACGGCGACCAGAAAGCCCTGAAGAAGGCCCTCCTCGGCGGCGACATCGACATCGCCTACCGCGGCCTGAGCGCCGGCGACATCACCGGCATCGACGCCCAGGAAGGCACCAAGGGCATCGACGTCATCGAGGGCAGCAGCGCCGAGGTCCAGCACCTCGTCTTCAACATGAAGGACCCCGTCGCCGGAAAGCTCGGCGTCCGCAAGGCCATCGCCCACCTGCTGGACCGCGACGCCCTCATCCACAACGTCTACCAGGGCACCGCCACCCCGCTGTACTCGATCATCCCGGCGGGCATCATCGGCCACAACACCGCCTTCTTCGACACCTACGGCGCCCGCCCCTCCAAGGACAAGGCCGCCCAGGCCCTGCGCGCCGACGGCATCACCGGCAAGGTCAAGCTGACCCTCTGGTCCACCCCCGCACGCTACGGCCCCGCCACCGACGCCGAACTGCGCGCCGTCGCCGCCCAGCTCAACGCCAGCGGCCTCTTCGAAGCCGACGTCAAGTCCGTCGACTTCGGCCAGTACGAGAAGGACATCGCCGCCGGCAAGTACGGCGTCTACGTCAAGGGCTGGGTGCCCGACTACCCGGACGCCGACAACTTCACCGCCCCCTTCTTCGGCAAGGGCAACGTCCTGGCCAACGGCTACGACAACAGCCGCCTGACCGGCACCCTGCTCCCGGCCACCGCCGCCCAGAGCGACCGCGCCGCCACCGACAAGGACTTCGCGCAGGTCCAGGACATCGTCGCCGCCGAACTGCCCATCCTGCCCGTCTGGCAGGCCAAGCAGTACGCCGTCGTCCGTGACGGGGTCTACGGCCTGGAGTACTGCCTCGACGCCTCCACCGTGTTCCGCTTCTGGGAACTCAGCAAGAGCTGAGCCACCTCCCACGGAAAACACCGAGGGCGCCCCTCCCGTGAGGAAGGGGCGCCCTCGGCCATAGTTACTGCGCGCCCGGCCGCACCAGACCACTCTCGTACGCGTACACCGCCGCCTGCACCCGGTCCCTGAGGCCCAGCTTCGTCAGCACATGCCCCACATGCGTCTTCACCGTCGTCTCGCTCACGAACAGATCCGCCGCGATCTCCGCGTTCGACAGCCCCCGCGCCACCAGCTTCAGCACCTCCACCTCACGGTCCGTCAGCGTGTGCAGCGTGCTCGGCGCCGGCTCCTCACCCGACGGCAGATGCGTCGCGTACTTGTCCAGCAGCCGGCGCGTGATACTCGGCGCCAGCATCGCCTCACCCGCCGCCACCACCCGGATCGCCTGCACCAGCTCGTCCGCCGGAGCGTCCTTCAGCAGGAAACCGCTCGCCCCCGCCCGCAACGCCTCCACCACGTACTCGTCCAGATCGAACGTCGTCAGCACCAGCACCTTCGCCGGACCGTCCCGCTCCGGACCCGTGATCTGCCGGGTCGCCTCCACCCCGTCCATCCGGGGCATACGGATGTCCATCAGCACGACATCCGGCTGCAACGCACGCACCTGATCGAGCGCCTGCAGACCGTCACCGGCCTCACCGACGACCGCGATGCCCATCTCCGCCTCCAGGATCATCCGGAACCCGGTACGCAACAGCGGCTGGTCATCGACCAAAAGGACGCGGATGGCCACGTGAGAACTCCTTCGCTAGACCGGCCCCATTCTGCCCACATCATCCGCACCGGACTCCGCCGCCCTCACGGCAAGCGGATACGGCGGGGGAGTACCCCCGAACTCCGGACACACCGCACGGTGATCGCACCAGCCGCACAGCTTCGTCGGCCGCGGCCGCCACACCCCCGACTCCGTCGCCTCCTGGATCGCCGCCCACAACGCCAGCAGCTTCCGCTCCACCCGCTCCAGATCCGCCGGCACCGGGTCGTACGTCAGCACATCCCCACTGCCGAGATACACCAGCTGCAACCGCCTCGGCACCACCCGCTTCAGCCGCCACACCACCAGCGCGTAGAACTTCATCTGGAACAGGGCGTCCTCCGCGTACTCCGGCCGCGGCGCCTTGCCCGTCTTGTAGTCGACGATGCGCACCTCACCCGTCGGCGCCACATCCACCCGGTCGATGATCCCGCGCAGCCGCAGCCCCGACTCCAGCTCCGTCTCCACGAACAGCTCACGCTCGGCCGGCTCCAGCCGCGTCGGGTCCTCCAGCGCGAACCAGCGCTCCACCAGCCGCTCCGCCTCACCCAGCCAGCGCGCCAGCCGCTCACCCTCCGGATCACCCTCGAACAGCTCCGAGACCTCCGGACGGCTCTCCCGCAACCGGTCCCACTGCGCCGGCACCAACGACTTCGCCCGCGGCGCCGTACGCTCCTCCGCCGGCGCGTCGAACAACCGCTCAAGCACCGCGTGCACCAACGTGCCCCGCGTCGCCGCCTCACTCGGTTTCTCCGGCAGCCGGTCGATCACCCGGAACCGGTACAGCAACGGACACCGCATGAAATCACTCGCCCGCGACGGAGACAGCGACGAAGGCGCCACGACGACCCGCGCGACACCCTCCGCGCCGCCCTCGCCACCCCGAACGCCCTCAGGGGCCCTGTCCTCACCGCTGCTCTCCATGACCCCAGACCATACGGCCCGGCACCGACAGCGACCCAGCCGCACACCCTCCGCCCCAAGAACACCAGGGTGCCGGAGCGGACCGCGCCACCCCGGCCGCATACCATCGACCCGAGACCCTTCCGCCCGGCCACGCGCGGAAGACGCTTCGAACGAGGGGACACCGTGGACGTGAGCGGCGGGAACGGGCAGCCGCGGCCGGACGAGAACCACCCGGCCGAGCACCCCCCAGTGCCTCCGACCCCGAACCCGGAACACGACCCCGAGCCCGGCCCGGAGCACGACAGGGCCACCCCCGACCAGCACGGACCCGGCGACACCCCGGAGCGCACCGAGCACGAACACCGCTCCCTCGCCCACGCCGGCATCGCCCGCACCGACCCGCCCCCCGAGCGCCCCAAGGAACCCGGCGGCGGCATCCTCATGGGCCGCCCCTTCGGCGTACCCGTCTACGTCGCACCCAGCTGGTTCCTCGTCGCCGCCCTCATCACCTGGGTCTTCGGCGGCCAGCTCGACCGCGTCCTGCCCGAACTCGGCGCCCTGCGCTACCTCGTCTCCCTCTTCTTCGCGGTCGCCTTCTACGCCTCCGTACTCGTCCACGAACTCGCCCACACCATCGCCGCGCTCCGCTTCAAACTCCCCGTCCGCCGCATCCAGCTCCAGTTCTTCGGCGGCGTCTCCGAGATCGAGAAGGAAGCCGAGACACCCGGCCGCGAATTCGTCCTCGCCTTCGTCGGCCCCCTGCTCTCCCTCGTCCTCGCCGGACTCTTCTACCTCGCCCTCAAACCCGTCCAGCCCGGCACCGTCCCCGGCGTCCTGCTCGGCGGCCTGATGATCTCCAACCTCATCGTCGCCATCTTCAACCTCCTGCCCGGCCTCCCCCTCGACGGCGGCCGCATGCTCCGCGCCGTCGTCTGGAAGATCACCGGCAAACCCATGACCGGCACCGTCGCCGCCGCCTGGGTCGGCCGCGCCCTCGCCGTCTCCGTCCTCATCGGACTGCCCCTGCTCAACCAGTCCGGCGCCCTCGGCGGCGACCAGGACATCAGCGGCATGGACACCGTCACCGACGCCCTGCTCGCCGCCATCCTCGCCGCCATCATCTGGACCGGCGCCGGAAACAGCCTCCGCATGGCCCGCCTGCGCGAACACCTCCCCGACCTCCGCGCCCGCACCCTCACCCGCCGCGCCGTCCCCGTCCAGACCGACACCCCCCTCTCCGAGGGCCTGCGCCGCGCCAACGCCGCCGGAGCCCGCGCCCTCGTCGTCGTCGACGCCGACGGCACCCCCCTCTCCCTCGTCCGCGAAGCCGCCATCGTCGGCGTCCCCGAACACCGCCGCCCCTGGGTCGCCGTCAGCGAACTCGCCCAGGACCTCACCGACGGCATGCGCGTCTCCGCCGAGCTCGCGGGCGAGGAACTGCTCGACACCCTCCGCGCCACTCCCGCCACCGAGTACCTCGTGATCGAGAACACGGGCGAGATCTACGGGGTCCTCTCCGCGGCGGATGTCGAGAAAGCCTTCGTGAAGGCCATGGCCCGCCCCTCCTAGCGGCACCGGGGAGAGTGGTCGGCACCCCCCGCCGCTGCCGGTAGGCTGGTCACATGTCCGAACCGACCGGTGCCGCCCGCAGGCGCGGGCCCTTCAAGGTCGGGGACCAGGTTCAGCTGACCGACCCCAAGGGCCGCCACTACACGTTCACGCTCGAAGCCGGGAAGAACTTCCACACCCACAAGGGCTCCTTCCCGCACGACGAACTGATCGGCGCCCCCGAGGGCAGCGTTGTCCGCACCACCGGCAACGTCGCCTACCTCGCGCTGCGCCCCCTGCTCCCCGACTACGTCCTGTCCATGCCCCGCGGCGCCGCCGTGGTCTACCCCAAGGACGCGGGGCAGATCCTCGCCTTCGCCGACATCTTCCCCGGCGCCCGCGTCGTCGAAGCGGGCGTGGGCTCCGGCTCCCTCAGCAGCTTCCTGCTCCGCGCCATCGGCGACCAGGGCATGCTGCACTCCTACGAGCGCCGCGAGGACTTCGCAGAGATCGCCAAGCAGAACGTCGAGCGCTACTTCGGCGGCGAACACCCCGCCTGGCAGCTCACCGTCGGCGACCTCCAGGACAACCTGTCCGACACGGACGTCGACCGCGTCATCCTCGACATGCTCGCCCCCTGGGAATGCCTCGAGGCCGTCTCCAAGGCCCTCGTCCCCGGCGGCATCCTCTGCGCCTACGTCGCCACCACCACCCAGCTCGCCCGGACCGTCGAGTCCATCCGCGAGATCGGCTGCTTCAACGAGCCGACCGCCTGGGAAAGCATGATCCGCAACTGGCACATCGAGGGTCTCGCCGTCCGCCCCGATCACCGCATGATCGGCCACACCGGCTTCCTCCTCACCGCCCGCCGCCTCGCCGACGGCGTCGAGCCCCCCATGCGCCGCCGCCGCCCCGCCAAGGGCGCCTACGGCGACGACTACGCCGGACCCAACGCCGACGGCGGCGCGGGCCGCTGACCCGCACCCACCCGGCACAACACGAGGGCGCCGTGCCCCAGTTCCCCACCACCCACGGGAACTCGGGCACGGCGCCCTCGCATTGACCCCAGCCGCCCCCCCCGGCCCGCGTGAAATCCGCACCCGCCCCGCCGTTCCCACCCACCGTGACGTGTGACACCATGCTGGCCACCCCTTCACCGGCACAGCCCCACAGGAGACCCTCCTAGTGCAGCAATCCGCCGTCCCGGAGCTCGCCCGCACGGACACCCGGCCCATCCACTGGGTCGCCACGGCCACCGCGGTCGCCGGCGTGATCGCACTGTCCTCCCTCGTACAGCCCGGCCCGGCCACCGCGGCCCAGCCGACCACCGCCACCGAGGCCAGGCCCGCCCCCGCGCCCACCGCCACCACCCCGCCCGGCACCACCGGCGTCGCCTTCCCCCTGGACTGCGGCCCCGTCAAAGCCGTCGTCGCCCGCAAGACCAGCGGCGACCTCGACGGCGACGGCAAACCCGAAACGGTCGCCGTCGTCCACTGCGACGCCGCCATGGGCACCCCGCCCGACGCCCTCTACGTCCTCACCCGCAACCTCGCCGACGGCAAGCCGCGCGTCGTCGCCACCCTCGTCCAGCCGGCCGACCGCCTCACCGTCACCGACCTCGACCTGAGCGCCCGGACCGTGACAGCCACTCTGCTCGGCTACTCCACCGACGACGTACCCAGCTGCTGCCCCGACGTCAGGAAACCCGCCGCCTGGCACTGGAACGGCCACGCCTTCCTGCGCTCCACCCCCGCCGAGACCCGAGGCGTCTGACCCCGTACGCGCCCGCGACCCCGAACGCACGAGACGCGCGCATGCCCCGCACGCGCGCGTCCTCGCCGAAGCCGTCCCGAGCGGACTCAGTCCGCCTCGGGCCCGAACACCTCGACCCTGTCCGAAACGCGACGCACATGGATGCACGCCCCCGGACACTCCTTCGCCGAGTCCACCACGTCCGTGAGCAGCGGCAGCGGCACCGGCGTCGTCGCGCCCACGCCCTGGAGCAGCTCGTCGTCGGCGTCCTTCACATAAGCCAGCCCGTCGATGTCCAGCTCGAACACCTCCGGCGCGTACTGGGCGCAGATCCCGTCACCGGTACACAGGTCCTGGTCGATCCAGACCTCCAGCGCCTCGCCGTCCGGGGCCTCCTGCTGCACGCTCATCTCTCCTGACCTGGGTTCGCCGGGCGGATGCGCACGGCGGCTGTCGAACATCACGACCCTACCTCCGCCGCCCGCTTTCCCGCCGTGTGCGACCGGGTGGGGGGTTCCTCCGGAACGACGACATCCGGCCGCCCTGGACATGACACCGAAGGACCCCTCCGTCGCTCAGTGTGATGACCCCACGAACCCCCACGCCCCGTTCGCCGCCGCCCCGGAACCGCCCCACCACCCCGCGCAGGACAACTCCGGCCACTCCTGCAGGGTCTTGACACCGGCCGACCCGGAACAAGCGGCTTCCGCATCACGTTCAGTGGGTATCCCCTCCGTGCGAGAGGGAGCGCACCGGGTGACCGACGACACACCTTGACAGTCTTTGTGATCTAGGGGTTTCAATCGACACCCACCCAGGTAGGGTCTGGAAGCGTCCAGCTCCCCTTGGAGGAGGTGAGGACCGTGGCAGCCCACGACGACGACACCAACCGCGGCATCCGCTCGGGACGAGGGTCCGACGACCCTGTCGGGCAGATCGCCTATCTTGAGCAGGAGATCGCCGTCCTGCGCCGCAAGCTCGCCGACTCTCCGCGGCACACGAGGATTCTCGAGGAGCGGATCGTCGAGCTTCAGACCAACCTGGCCGGCGTCTCCACACAGAACGAGCGCCTGGCCAACACACTCCGCGAAGCCCGCGACCAGATCGTGGCCCTCAAGGAGGAAGTCGACCGGCTCGCCCAGCCGCCGGCCGGCTTCGGAGCCTTCCTGCAGGCCAACGAGGACGGCACCGCCGACATCTTCACCGGCGGCCGCAAGCTCCGCGTCAACGTCAGCCCGAGCGTCGAACTCGACACCCTCAGGCGCGGCCAGGAAGTCATGCTCAACGAAGCGCTCAACGTGGTCGAGGCCATGGAGTACGAGAGCGTCGGCGACATCGTCACCCTCAAGGAGATCCTCGAGGACGGCGAACGAGCCCTGGTACTGGGACACACCGACGAGGAACGCGTGGTCCGGCTCGCCGAACCGCTCCGGGGCATCACCATCCGCCCCGGCGACGCCCTCCTCCTCGAACCCCGCTCCGGCTACGTCTACGAAGTCGTGCCCAAGAGCGAGGTCGAAGAACTCGTCCTCGAAGAAGTCCCCGACATCGGCTACGAACAGATCGGCGGACTCGGCGGCCAGATCGAGGCCATCCGCGACGCCGTCGAGCTTCCTTACCTCTACCCCGACCTCTTCAAGGAGCACGAGCTGCGCCCGCCCAAGGGCGTCCTCCTCTACGGACCTCCCGGATGCGGTAAGACCCTGATCGCCAAGGCCGTCGCCAACTCGCTCGCCAAGAAGGTCGCCGAAGTGACCGGACAGGCATCGGGCAAGAGCTTCTTCCTCAACATCAAGGGCCCCGAGCTGCTCAACAAGTACGTCGGCGAGACCGAGCGGCAGATCCGCCTCGTCTTCCAGCGTGCCCGTGAGAAGGCCAGCGAGGGCACCCCCGTCATCGTCTTCTTCGACGAGATGGAATCCCTCTTCCGCACCCGCGGCTCCGGCGTCAGCTCGGACGTGGAGAACACCATCGTCCCCCAGCTCCTCGCCGAGATCGACGGCGTCGAGGGCCTGCAGAACGTGGTCGTCATCGGCGCCTCCAACCGCGAGGACATGATCGACCCCGCCATCCTGCGGCCCGGCCGGCTCGACGTGAAGATCAAGATCGAGCGTCCCGACGCCGAAGCGGCCAAGGACATCTTCGGCAAGTACCTCACCGAGCGCCTCCCGCTGCACTCCGACGACCTCGGCGAGCACGGCGGCGACAGGGAGATCACCGTCCAGAGCATGATCCAGACGGCGGTCGAGCAGATGTACGCCGAATCCGAGGAGAACCGCTTCCTGGAAGTCACCTACGCCAACGGCGACAAGGAAGTCCTCTACTTCAAGGACTTCAACTCCGGCGCCATGATCGAGAACATCGTGGGCCGCGCCAAGAAAATGGCGATCAAGGACTTCCTCGACAAGAGCCAGAAGGGCCTCCGCGTCTCCCACCTCCTCCAGGCATGCGTGGACGAGTTCAAGGAGAACGAGGACCTGCCCAACACCACCAACCCCGACGACTGGGCCCGTATCTCCGGAAAGAAGGGCGAGCGCATCGTCTACATCCGCACCCTCATCACCGGAAAGCAGGGCGCGGACACCGGACGGTCCATCGACACGGTGGCGAACACCGGTCAGTACCTGTAAAAGGCCGAGCGGCTGCGGATGCCCGCCTCGGGCATCCGCAGCCGCCTGCTTTTCAGGCCACGACCGGAGTAGTCAATGACGCAAATGATCTCCCCACCAGTGCAAAGGCGTTCTAGGCTCTTTCCTACCGCCGAGTCGCGCAGTGCGGGGACGGGCACCGCACACGCACCGGAGCGCCAGCGGTACGCGAGCGACACCCAAGACAGAGGGTGCCGCCGGGCAAGGAGGGCCGCATGACCGTACGGCGAGTAATGGGCATCGAGACGGAGTACGGCATCTCCGTCCCCGGCCACCCCAACGCCAATGCCATGCTCACCTCGTCCCAGATCGTCAACGCCTACGCGGCGGCGATGCACCGGGCCCGCCGAGCCCGCTGGGACTTCGAGGAGGAGAACCCGCTGCGCGACGCGCGAGGCTTCGACCTCACACGGGAGGCCGCCGACTCCAGCCAGCTCACCGACGAGGACATCGGCCTCGCCAACGTCATCCTCACCAATGGCGCCCGGCTCTACGTCGACCACGCCCACCCCGAATACAGCGCCCCCGAGGTCACCAACCCCCGGGACGCCGTCCTCTGGGACAAGGCGGGCGAACGCATCATGGCCGAGGCCGCCGAACGCGCGGCCGCGCTGCCCGGCGCCCAGCCCATCCACCTCTACAAGAACAACACCGACAACAAGGGCGCCTCCTACGGCACGCACGAGAACTACCTGATGAAGCGGGAGACCGCCTTCTCGGACATCGTGCGCCACCTGACGCCCTTCTTCGTCTCCCGCCAGGTCTTCGCGGGCGCAGGCCGCGTCGGCATCGGCCAGGACGGCCACGAACACGGCTTCCAGCTCAGCCAGCGCGCCGACTACTTCGAGGTCGAGGTGGGCCTGGAGACCACCCTCAAGCGGCCCATCATCAACACCCGCGACGAACCCCACGCGGACGCCGAGAAGTACCGCCGTCTCCACGTGATCATCGGCGACGCCAACCTCTCGGAGATCTCCACCTATCTCAAGCTGGGTACCACCGCACTGGTCCTGTCCATGATCGAGGACAACTTCATCGCGGTGGACCTCGCCGTGGACCAGCCCGTCCGCACCCTCCACCAGGTCTCCCACGACCCCTCCCTCAAGCACCTCATCACGCTCCGCAGCGGGCGCACACTCACCGCCGTGCAGTTGCAGATGGAGTACTTCGAGCTAGCCCGCAAATACGTCGAGGAGCGCTACGGCGCCGACGCCGACGACCAGACCAAGGACGTCCTCGGCCGCTGGGAGGACACCCTCACCCGGCTGGAGAGCGACCCCATGAGCCTCGCCGGCGAACTGGACTGGGTCGCCAAACGGCAGCTCATGGAGGGCTACCGCCGCCGCGACGACCTCGAATGGGACGCGCCCCGGCTGCACCTGGTCGACCTCCAGTACGCCGACGTACGCCCCGAGAAGGGCCTCTACAACCGCCTGGTCGACCGGGGCCGCATGAAGCGGCTGCTGGACGAGGCGGAGGTCGAGCGGGCGCGTACCAAGCCGCCGGAGGACACCCGGGCCTACTTCCGCGGCCGGTGCCTGGAGCAGTACGCGGACGACGTGGCCGCGGCCTCCTGGGACTCGGTCATCTTCGACCTGCCCGGCCGCGACTCGCTCCAGCGGGTGCCAACCCTGGAACCGCTTCGCGGAACGCGAAATCACGTCAAGGAACTACTGGACCGGTGCCGGACCGCCGACGAGCTGGTCAGGGTGCTCTCCGGCAATTGAAACCCCGGCCCGGGGCATTGATTCGGCTCCCTTCGCAGGGTGGAAATCCCGGCGTCAGGGAATCATCGAGATGGCCCCCGTACGTTCCTGGAACTAGGGGGCCGATGTCGGACCCGGCTTGTAGGGTCTGATCATCACCGAACGGCGAACTGAGCGGGGTGAGGGTTATGGCGACCAAGGACACCGGCGGCGGCCAGCAGAAGGCCACACGCTCCACCGAAGAGGTCGAGGAGCAGACCCAGGAAGCACAGAGCTCCGAAGACCTCAAGGAACGACAGGAAAAGCTGAGCGACGACGTCGACTCGGTTCTGGACGAAATCGACGATGTCCTCGAGGAGAATGCCGAGGATTTCGTGCGCTCATTCGTTCAGAAGGGTGGCCAGTAGGCCACTCTTCCTTCGAATCGTAGGTAGCGGTATCGGGGGACTCGGTGGGGCAAGGAGAGAGGCCGAAGCGTTGCTCGCGGTGCGGGGAGACCAAGCCGCGAGCAACCTTCGCCCGTAACAGATCGACCCGCGACGGATTACAGGCTTACTGCCGTCCGTGCGCGGCGACGTATCACCAAACCCGTCAAGTGGCGAAGGGCAAGAACGTCCGGCCGAGGGTGGAGACGCCGGAGGGATACAAATTCTGTCGGAGATGCGGGGAGATCAAGCCGCACAGCGAGTGGCATCGTAACGCGACGGCTTCCGACGGTCTCTCGACGAGTTGCAAGGCGTGTCGGGCGGCGAAGGGCCGTGCAGACCACCTCAAACGCCACTACGGCATCACGGAAGCCGAGCGTGACGCCATGATCGCCTCGCAGCGGGGGCTCTGCGTGATCTGTCTGGATGCCCCAGCCATTCATGTGGATCACTGCCACAAGACGGGTAGGGTCCGTGGCGTACTGTGCTTTAACTGCAATTCCGGCCTTGGTCTGTTGAGGGACGACCCTGACACCGCTCGCCGGGCCGCCGCCTATCTGGAAGGAAACTCGTGGAAGCCAATACTCGTGGCACCGGGCGTCTACCAGCTGCCTTCCTGACGCCTGGGTCGTCCTCCTTCATGGACTTCCTGTCCGATCACCAGCCGGAGCTGCTGCCGGGCAAGCGGACGCTGCCGCCCGTCCAGGGCGTGATCGAGGCCCCGCACGGGACGACGATCGTGGCCGTCACCTTCCCCGGTGGTGTGGTCCTCGCCGGTGACCGCCGGGCCACCATGGGCAACGTCATCGCGCAGCGGGACATCGAGAAGGTGTTCCCGACGGACGAGTACTCGGCGGTGGGCATCGCCGGCACGGCGGGTCTGGCCGTGGAGATGGTGAAGCTCTTCCAGCTGGAGCTGGAGCACTTCGAGAAGGTCGAGGGCGCCCAGCTGTCCCTGGAGGGCA
This sequence comes from Streptomyces sp. NPDC085596, assembly GCF_044541565.1. Classification (NCBI taxonomy): domain Bacteria; kingdom Bacillati; phylum Actinomycetota; class Actinomycetes; order Kitasatosporales; family Streptomycetaceae; genus Streptomyces; species Streptomyces sp. NPDC085596. The sequence continues at coordinate 157,241 of NZ_JBITTC010000006.1, forward strand.
AGGCGAACCGCCTCTCGACGATGATCCGCTCCAACCTCGGCATGGCCATGCAGGGCTTGGCCGTGGTGCCGCTGTTCGCGGGGTACGACCTGGACCGCGAGCGGGGACGCATCTTCTCGTACGACGTGACGGGCGGCCGTTCCGAGGAGCACAACTTCGCGGCGACCGGCTCGGGCTCGGTGTTCGCGCGCGGTGCGATGAAGAAGCTGTTCCGCGGCGACCTGACCGAGGAGGAGGCCGCCACCCTGGTGGTGCAGGCGCTGTACGACGCGGCCGACGACGACTCGGCGACCGGTGGTCCCGATGTCGCCCGCCGGATCTATCCGATCATCACGGTGATCACCGACGAGGGCTTCCGCAGGCTGACCGAGCAGGAGGCGTCCGAGCTGTCGCGCGCGGTGCTGCAGCGGCGGCTGGAGGAGCCGGACGGTCCGCGGGCCGCCCTGCTCTGAGCGGGCGTCCGGTCTTCGCAGTGAGGTGATCCAGTGACCATGACAGAAAGGGACGGATAACCGGTGTCGACGCCGTTCTATGTCTCACCCCAGCAGGCCATGGCGGATCGCGCCGAGTACGCCCGCAAGGGCATCGCGCGCGGTCGCAGCCTGGTGGTCATGCAGTATGCCGACGGCATCGTGTTCGTCGGCGAGAACCCGTCCCGTGCGCTGCACAAGTTCAGCGAGATCTACGACCGGATCGGTTTCGCGGCCGCCGGCAAGTACAACGAGTACGAGAATCTGCGCATCGGCGGTGTGCGGTACGCGGATCTGCGTGGTTACACCTATGACCGTGACGATGTGACCGCGCGCGGCCTGGCGAACGTGTACGCGCAGACGCTGGGCACGATCTTCTCCTCGGCGGCCGAGAAGCCGTACGAGGTGGAGCTGGTGGTGGCGGAGGTCGGCGCGACTCCGGAGGGTGACCAGATCTACCGGCTGCCGCACGACGGTTCCATCGTGGACGAGCACGGTTCGGTGGCGGTCGGCGGTAACGCGGAGCAGATCAGTACGTTCCTGGATCAGCGGCACCGGGACGGGATGAGTCTGGCGGAGGCGCTGAAGCTGGCGGTGCAGGCGCTGTCGCGGGACACCAATGGCGGTGAGCGGGAGATTCCGGCTGAGCGTCTCGAGGTGGCGGTGCTGGACCGGACGCGTCCGCAGAAGCGGAAGTTCAAGCGCATCGTGGGCGGTCAGCTGTCGCGGCTGCTGGCGGCAAACGGCGCGACGACCGAGGCGGAGAGCGCGGACGATCCGGACGACGCTCCGGACGCTCCCGGTGCGGCGGGCTCCGAGAAGGAGTGAGGCGCGCGCTCGCGCGGTGTTTTTCAGGTGCCCTCGGCCGGTTTCCGGTCGGGGGCACCTTGTGTTGCCGGCGCCGGATGGGCCCTAGGAGGGCCGTGGCGGGGCCGTGGAGGCTCGGGGGATGAGGTGGACGGGGATGTCCCCGTGTTCCGGTTCGCGGCCGTCCAGGACGGCGAGGAGGGCTTCCATGCCGCGTTCGCCGAAGAGTTCGGCGTCGAGGCGGACGGTGGTGAGTTCGGGGTCGAGGGCGGTGGCGAGGGCGAGGTCGTCGAGGCCGGTGACGGAGATGTCGTCGGGGATGCGCAGGCCGAGGCGGCGCAGGGCCTTGTAGGCGCCGGCGGCGAGTTTGTCGTCGTCGCAGACGATGGCGGTGGGGCGGGGGCCGGGGGTGGTGAGGGCGGCTTCGGTGGCGGCGCGGGCGGCGTCGATGGTGATGGGCGCGTGGGCGGTGGCGAGCCGGGTGCCGGGTACGGCGGCGAGGCGGTCGGCGAGTTCGCGGGCGCGGATCTCGAAGGTCCAGGAGGGCACGTCGGCGGCGAGGTGGAGGACGTGGCGGTGGCCGAGGCCGAGGAGGTGGTCGGTGACCTGGCGGACGCCGTCGGTGATGTCGAGGTTGACGGTGGCGGCGCCGAGGCTGCCGGCGGGGTCGCTGTCGAGCATGACGAGGGGGAGCTGGTCGCCGCTGATGGCGGTGAGGGCGTCGGCGGCCATGGAGGAGGCGATGACGCCGTCGAGGGCGGCCTGGGCGGAGGCGAAGGGGTCGCGGGCGGGGCCGACGCCTTCGGGGGAGGGGTAGAGGACGACGCCGAAGCCGTGCCGGGCGGCGACGCGGGCGGCTCCGGTGTAGACGCCGGCGAAGAACTCGGTGGTGAGGGCGGGGACGACGAGGAGGACGGTGCGGGTGTGGCCGAGGCGGAGGTTGCGGGCGGCGAGGTTGGGGCGGTAGCCGAGGTCGGTGGCGGCCTGGCGTACGCGCTCGGCGGTGGTCTCGGCGACGCGGCCGCGCCATTTGTCGCCGAGGACGAGTGAGACGGCGGCCTGGCTGACTCCGGCCGCGCGGGCGACGTCACGGCTGGTCGGGCGCGTGCTGCTGCGTGCCACCGTGGGCGTGCTCCTTGGTATGGGCGGGGTTGCGTTCTGGACGGTCGGACAGCGCACATGGTACGTATGAAGGCGTTAGTTATACGTAACACTTCGGGGACGTCGCGGCGGTCCGGAGCGGCCGCTGAAGGGGCGGGACATGGCGACGGGTTATCTGGAGATCCTGCGGGCGCGGCATGCGCTGCGTCTGCTGACCGGGACGCTGGTGGGCCGGCTGCCCAACGCGGTGGCGCCGATCGCCATGGTGCTGTTCGTGCGCGCGGAGGGCGGTACGTACAGCCTGGCGGGTGCGCTGGCGGCGGTGTACGGGGTGGCGAACGCGGTGGGGCAGCCGCTGCTGGGGCGGCTGGTGGACCTGTACGGGCAGCCGAGGGTGCAGTTGCCCGCGGCGGTGGCGTCGGCGCTGGCGATGGCGGGGTTCGCGTTCTGCGGGATCGGTCCGCTGGGGCTCGCGTACGCGCTGGTGGTGCTGGCCGGGCTGTTCACGCCGCCGCTGGAGGGCGGGCTGCGGGCGTTGTGGCCGTCGGTGCTGCGCCGGGGGGATCAGGTGCACACGGCGTACGCGCTGGACGCGGTGGCGCAGGAGGTGATGTTCACGGTCGGGCCGCTGCTGGTGACGTTGTGCGTGTCGGTGTGGTCGGAGCGGGCGGCGCTGCTGGTGCTGAACGTGGTGGGGGTGCTGGGGGCGCTGTCGGTGGTGGTGTCGGCGCCGTCGCGGGCCTGGCGGTCGGAGCCGCGGGAGGCGCACTGGCTGGGGGCGCTCAGGTCGCGGGGGCTGCTGGCGTTGCTGGGGGCGTTCCTGTTCGTGGGGATCGCCATGGGGTCGATCACGGTGGCGTCGGTGTCGTACGCGGACGGGCACGGTGGTGACGCGGTGTACGGCTGGATGATGGCGGGGCTGGGTCTGGGGGCGCTGGCCGGCGGGACGGTGTACGGGGCGCGGCGGTGGGCCGGGGTCCCGGAGCGGCGGTTGCGGGTGCTGGTGGCGTTGCTGGCGGTGTGTTATCTGCCGTTGCTGTCGATGCCGGGTGTGGTGGCGATGGTGCTGTTGTCGGTGGTGTCGGGGGTGTTCCTGGCACCGTGCATCGCGTGTGCGTTCATCATCGTGGACCGGCATGCTCCGGCGGGGACGGTGACGGAGGCTTTCTCGTGGCTGGTGACGACGTTCATGGTGGGCGCGTCGGTGGGTACGGGGCTCGCGGGGCCGGTGGTCCAGTCGGGTGGTGCGTCGTGGGGGTTCGCGCTGCCGGGGGTGGCGGGGTGTGCGTCGTTGCTGGTGCTGCTGGCCACGGGGCGGGTGCTGACGGCTCCGGTTGGGGGCGGTGTGGTTGCGGCTTCATCGGAAAATGATCCAGATCGTGCTGCCGAACCCCGTTTCAGTTCAGGGGATCGGGCGTAATGTTCAGTCATGGACCGCCGCATTTTCGGGCTGGAGAACGAGTACGGCGTCACGTGCACGTTCAGGGGACAGCGGCGTCTGTCTCCTGACGAGGTGGCGCGGTACCTCTTCCGCCGTGTCGTGTCATGGGGCCGCAGCAGCAATGTCTTTCTGCGGAACGGTGCCCGGCTGTATCTAGACGTGGGCTCACATCCGGAATACGCGACACCCGAGTGTGACAATGTGACCGAACTGGTCACCCACGACAAGGCCGGCGAGCGCATTCTCGAGGGACTCCTGGTGGACGCGGAACGACGCCTGCACGAGGAGGGAATCGCGGGCGACGTCTACCTCTTCAAGAACAACACCGACTCGGCGGGCAACTCCTATGGTTGCCACGAGAACTATCTGGTGGCGCGGCACGGGGAGTTCTCCCGGCTCGCGGACATCCTCATCCCGTTCCTGGTGACCCGGCAGCTGCTGTGCGGCGCGGGCAAGGTGCTCCAGACGCCGCGTGGTGCGGTGTACTGCGTGAGCCAGCGGGCGGAGCACATCTGGGAGGGCGTGTCGTCGGCGACGACGCGTTCGAGGCCCATCATCAACACCCGTGACGAGCCGCACGCGGACGCCGAGCGTTATCGGCGGCTGCATGTCATCGTGGGTGACTCGAACATGTCCGAGACGACCATGCTGCTGAAGGTCGGTGCCACCGATCTGGTGCTGCGCATGATCGAGGCGGGCACCGTGATGCGGGATCTGACGCTGGAGAACCCGATCCGGGCGATCCGTGAGGTCAGTCATGACATCACCGGGCGGCGCAAGGTGCGTCTCGCCAGTGGCCGGGAGGCGTCGGCGCTGGAGGTGCAGCGCGAGTACTTCGACAAGGCGGTGGACTTCTGCGACCGCCGGGGCATCCGTACGGGGACGGTCGCGCAGGTGCTGGAGCTGTGGGGCCGGACGCTGGACGCGATCGAGACGGAGGAGCTGGACCGGATCGGTACCGAGATCGACTGGGTGATGAAGTACAAGCTCATCGAGCGGTACCGGGAGAAGCACAACATGACGATGTCGCATCCGCGGGTCGCGCAGATAGACCTCGCGTATCACGACATTCACCGGCGTCGTGGGCTGTACTACCTGCTGGAGAAGAAGGGTCAGGCGGCGCGGATCTGCAATGACCTGAAGATCTTCGAGGGCAAGTCGGTGCCGCCGCAGACGACTCGGGCGCGGCTTCGCGGTGACTTCATCCGGCGGGCGCAGGAACAGCGCCGGGACTTCACGGTGGACTGGGTGCATCTGAAGCTCAACGACCAGGCGCAGCGCACGGTGTTGTGCAAGGACCCGTTCCGTTCGGTGGACGACCGGGTGGAGAAACTGATCGCCGGAATGTAGCCGTGGCGGTGTGAGCCGCGGGTTTCGGCGCCGTATTGACCGAGCGCCACACGGGCGCCGTACGTTTACCGTACGGCGCCCTTGTCACGCCGTAGAGTTGCGCGCACCCAATCCGCAAGATCGACCGATTACGAGGCATCTCCCGTGCGCCGACGCTCACTCCTCCTGGCCGCCGTTCCCGCTGGACTGGTCACGCTCGCCGGGTGCGGCGACGGCGATTCGAAGTCCAGCAAGACCAGTGCGTCCCCGTCCGCGTCGGCGTCGCCGTCCTCGCCTCCGCCGCCGAAGATCGTGGACGGTCCGCTGCCGGCGATCACGGCGGGGACGAAGTTCGGTCAGAAGCCGACGGTCGCCAAGGGGACGGGTGACCCGTCGAAGGATCTGGCGGTCCGTACGGCGATCGCGGGCAATGGCCGCACGGTGGCGGAGAACGACTTCATCAGGGCGAACTACCTGGGGCAGATCTGGAGCTCGGGGAAGGTCTTCGACAATTCCTACGACCGTAATCCGCTGGTGCTGCAGCTGGCGCAGGGCAGCATCATCGACGGCTGGCGGTACGCGCTGACGGGGAAGAAGATCGGCAGCCGGGTGGAGATCGCGGTGCCGCCGACCTGGGGGTACGGGCCGTCGGGCAATGAGCAGGCGGGGATCAAGGGCACGGACACGCTGGTGTTCGTGATCGATCTGCTGGACTCCTACAACGCCAAGAGCTCGGCGAAGGGCAAGGAGATCCCGCAGACGGACGCGGCGCTGCCGAAGGTGGCCACGAACACGGACGGCAATCTGCCGAAGGTGACGCTGCCGAAGTCGGCGCCCCCGAAGAAGCTGGTGTCGAACTACGTGCTGGAGGGTGACGGGGACGAGGTCACCAAGAAGCAGGCGATCCTGTGCCAGTTCCAGGGGCTGGAGTGGCAGGGCGGCAAGACGTTCCAGAAGACGTACGGTTCGGGGCGGCTCAGCCAGTTCTCGGTGGAGCAGATGGAGCAGGTCGTCAAGGGGCTTGCGCAGGGGGTCACGGGGAAGAAGGTCGGCAGCCGGGTGCTGATCGTGGTGCCGCCGGACCTGGGCTACGGCGACAACCCGCCGAGCGGGAGCGGTATCAAGAAGGGCGCCACGCTGGTCTTCACGGTGGACATCCTCGCGGCGATGTAGCGTGTCGGGCGTTCTCGCCGGGTGCCCCGTTGCGGGCGGCGGAGCTGCGAGGATGACAGACTGTCCATGTTTCGTGTCGTACACAAGCAGGAGCTTTTGACGTGAGCATCGAGAAGCCCGAGGTCGACTTTCCGGGCGGCGAGCCGCCGAAGGACCTTGAGATCAAGGACATCTGGGAGGGCGACGGCGAGGTCGCCGAGGCGGGCGACTTCGTCAAGGTTCACTACGTGGGCGTCGCGTTCTCCACGGGTGAGGAGTTCGACGCCTCCTGGAACCACGGCAAGCCGCTGGACTTCCAGCTCGGCAAGGGCCAGGTCATCCAGGGCTGGGACAAGGGCGTGCAGGGCATGAAGGTCGGTGGTCGCCGTGAGCTGATCATCCCGGCGCACCTCGCGTACGGCGACCGGGGTGCCGGCGCCCGGATCGCGCCGGGTGAGACGCTGATCTTCGTCTGCGACCTCGTGGGCGTCGGCAAGCGCTGACCTGATCGGTACTGATCGAAGTGGGGCCCGCGCCGGGTGCGCGGGCCCTTCTTCTTTGACCCTTGTCGTCCGCATTGGCCCTTGTTCTTTGCTTCGGCTTTTGCCGCGCCACCTGCGAGCGGTACGGTCAACGGTCGGAAGCATCTGAGGGAAGGCGTAGGGCGTCGATGGCCATTGCCAAGGCCGAGCGGCTGATGAACCTCGCGCTGTGCCTGCTCGGCACACGGCGGCCGCTCAGCAAGCGCGAGCTGCGCGGGTCCATCGAGGCGTACCTGGAAGCGGGGTCGGACGACTCCTTCAACCGCATGTTCGAGCGGGACAAGGACGATCTGCGCGAGCTGGGCCTGGTCATCGAGACCGTGGAGAACCTCGAGGGCGAGGTCGGCTATCTCGCCCGCCGCGACAGCAACCGGCTGCCCGCGATCACCCTGGACGCCGAGGAGGCCGCGGCCCTGGGCCTGGCCGCCAAGGTCTGGCAGCAGGCCCGGCTGGCCGGCGCGGCCAGCGGCGCCCTGCAGAAGCTGCGCGCGGCCGGGCTGCCCGAGGATGTCGACCCCTATGGCTCGCACGGCGCGCTGGAGCCGCGCATCCCGGTGCACGAGGCCGCGTTCGAACCGCTGATGCTGGCCTGCCGGGACCGCCGCCCGGTCGTCTTCGACTACCGCAAGGCGTCCGCCGCCCGCCCCGAGACCCGGCATGTCGAGCCTTGGGCGCTGGAGTGCTGGCGCGGCCACTGGTACCTGGCGGGTTACGACCGCGAGCGGGGCGCGGAGCGGGTCTTCCGGCTGTCCCGGATCACCGGCAAGGTCCGGGCGCGCGGTACGGGCTTCACCGCGCCGGTGCCCGATGTGGTCACCGTCAGGGAGACCGTCGCCGGGTGGGCGGGGGAGACCGCCGACCGCTCGGCGCTGATCCGGCTGCGTTCGGGTGCCGGCTACCCCTTGCGGGCCAAGGCCGGCAAGGTACGGGAACTGGGCGACGGCTGGGACGAGTTGGAGATTCCGTACGGGCATGGGCTGGATGCCTGGCTGGTGGAGTTCGGACCGGACGTGGTGGTGCTGGAACCGGCCGAGCTGCGTGCGGACGTGGTGGACCGGCTGCGTGCCGTGGCCAAGGGCTGAGGGGGAGCGGAGCTAAGACCATGGCAGGTAAACCGGCAAGGCCCGTGAACGCCATCGACCAGACCCGGCGGATGCTGTCGCTGGTCACGTATCTGCGCGAGCGCCCCGGCGCCCGGATCGTGGACGTGGCCCGCGCCTTCGGCATCACCGAGGACGAACTCGTCTCCGACCTGGACGTGCTGCCCATGTGCGGCACCAGTTTCCGCGGCGGGGACCTGCTGGACATCGACACCGATGGCGAGCGCATCTGGTGGCACAACCCGGCGGCGCTCGGCGAGGACGCGGCCGAACCGCTCCGGCTCGCCGCCGACGAGGCGACCGCGCTGCTGGTGGCCGCCCGCGCGGTGGCCACGCTGCCCGGGCTGCGCGAGAGCGACCGGCAGGCGCTGGTGCGGGCCACCGCCAAGGTGGAGACCGCCGCCGGTGAGGCGGCCGGGGCCAGCTCCCGGCTGTCGGTGACCTTCGAGTCCGAGGGCGGTGTCTTCGCCGACGTGGACCGGGCCATCTCCGAGCGCCGCCGGCTGTGGGTGCGCTACTACTCCCCGGCCCGCGACGAGCTGACCGAGCGGGAGATCGACCCGATCCGCCTGGTCAGCGTCGGGCACACCTACGTGGAGGCGTGGTGCCGCCGCTCGGAGGCGCGCCGTACCTTCCGGCTGGACCGGGTCGCGGAGATCCGGATTCTGGACGAGCCGGCCGCGCCGCCCGAGATAGAGCCGCGCGACCTGTCCGAGGGGCTGGTGCAGCCCGCCGCCGAGGACCCGGAGGTCGTGGTCGAGGTCGGCCCCGGCGGCCGCTGGGTCGCCGAGTACTACCCGCACGACAGCGCCGAGGAGCTGCCCGACGGCGGCCTGCGCATCACCCTGCGCACCCCCGACCCGGCCTCCTTGCGGCGCCTCGCCCTGCGGCTCGGCCCGGACGGCCGGATCGCCTCGCCGCCCGACCTCGCCGACCGCGCCCGCCGGGCCGCCCGCGAGGCCCTGGCGGCGTACGAAAGCCCCTCGGCCGCGGGGGACGGGTCGCGGGAGCACACGCTGTGAGCGAGTCCGCGGTGCCGGGTGCGACCACCATGACGGGTGTGACGGCGGCCGCCGCGTTCGCCGGGATGCGGCGCGTCGTCCCCGTGGTGTTCAAGGCGGCCTGCCCCGGCTGCCGGGGCCGGTTCGAACTCGCCGCGGGCGCGCTGCGGCTGGCCGTCGGGGGCTCCAGCCGGACCACGTTCTACTCCTTCACCTGCCCCGAGTGCGGCACGGCCGTGCGCAAGCCCGCCGGGGAGCGGATCGTGCAGCTGCTCAGCGGGGCCGGGGTGCGGACCCTGCGGCTGCACTCCACCGTCTGAGACGGTCTAGGCTCGTCCTCATGTTCTGGCCGATGTTCGCGGTAGCCGTGGGTTTTCTGGGTCTCGCCGTCCTCGGGGTGCTCGCCGTCCGGGTGTTCCTGGCGGCGCGGCAACTCGGCGTCCAGGTGGCCGACTCCGGGCGCCGGATCAGCCGGGCCGCCGAGGACCTGGAGCGGGCCGCGGTGAGCACCGCCCGCGCCGCCGACACGCTCTGACCTGCGGAGCGGCGAGGGCGCCGGACACGCCACAAGCGGTTTGCGTCACTTCGCCCTGTCATGCGGGACAGACGTGCGGGTACGCTGCTGGTCGCGGTGCGGAGAACGAGGCGCGTACCGCCGACCGGGAGTAGGCACGGGGATTGCCTCCCGTTTACCCCTGAGCGTTACGATCGCTGTCCGTACGACCATCCGGACACTTGTCCGACCGGTCTGACAGCACCCCCACCCCCGCCTCGGTGAGAAGGTACAAACTCATGATCGGACGGCTCGGTCCTACCGAGATCATTCTCATCCTCGTCGTCGTCTTCCTGCTCTTCGGCGCGAAGAAGCTTCCGGACATGGCCCGCTCGCTGGGCAAGTCCGCGCGCATCCTCAAGAGCGAGGCCAAGGCGATGAAGGAGGAGAGCAACACCTCCGCCCCGGCCGCCCCGCCGACCCCCGGCGAGCAGCCCCCCGCGCAGCGCACCATCCAGGCCGCTCCCGGCGACGTGAACAGCGCCCGCCCGGTCAACGAGCCCACGGACACCACCCAGCGCTGACCCGCGGCCGCATTCCCGGCCTGCCGCACGAGATGAGGACGTGGGTTGCTCAAGTCTGCCCGCAAGAAAGAGAAGGACCCCGAGGGGCGGATGCCCCTCGTGGAGCACCTGCGTGAGCTGCGCAACCGGCTCGCGAAGGGCATGTTGGCGATCACGGTCGTCTCCGTGGTGGCCGCTTTCTACAGCCAGAACCTGATGTCCTTCCTCTCGCATCCGGTCCCGCGCTGCACCGGGGGTCTGGGGGAGTCCACCGGAGGCTCCTGCGCCGTCATCGCCTACACCGACCTGCTGTCGCCCTTCACCACCACGGTGAAGGTCTGCTTCATGGCGGGCGTGGTCCTCTCCAGCCCCGTCTGGCTCTACCAGCTGTGGGCGTTCATCGCGCCGGGCCTGCACCGCAACGAGCGCAAGTACACCTACGGGTTCGTGGCCGCGGCGGTGCCGCTCTTCATGGCGGGCGCCTGGCTCGCCTACACGATCCTGCCGATCAGCATGCGGGTGCTGCTGGGCATCACGCCCGACGGCTCGGCGAACATCCTGCCGATGGACAAGGTCCTGGACTTCATCGTCCGGATGATCCTCATCTTCGGCGGCGCCTTCGAGCTTCCGCTGCTGCTGGTCATGCTGAACTTCGCCGGTGTGGTGACCGGGCGCCGCATGGCCGGCTGGTGGCGCGGTGTGGTCATGGGCGTCTTCGTCTTCGGCGCCGTCGCCACCCCCACCACGGACCCCTTCGGCATGATCGCGCTGGCCGGCCCCATCGTGGTGCTGTACTTCATCGCCGTCGGCATCGCCCTCCTGAACGACCGGCGCCGCGAGCGCGCCGAGGAGGCCGCCGAGCTGGACGACGACGAGGCATCGCCGCTGGACCTCAGGCCGGAGCCGGTCGTCGGGGCGGAGCGGCTGTCCGCCGCGGTGCCCGAGCAGGCCCGCCAGACCGAGGCCCTGCCGCCGGGCCGGTACGACGGCTACGACGACGTCACCTGAGCGCATCACGACCCGCGGTGAGGGGCCGGACGGATCTTCCGTCCGGCCCCTCACCCGTGTGCGCGGGCGGTGCGGAGCCGGTCATTCCGTTTCGATGGGCGTGGGAAGCGATAATGATCGTCCTGTTGTCGGTGCGGCCCGGTACGCTCGAAAGCACGATGACAGAGGACCTCTCACCGGCCGAGCGGTACGCGGCGTCCCGAGTGCGGGCAGCCGAGCAGGCCACCGCGCTCGCGGGCTTCCGCGAGATGTACGACTTCGGCCTCGACGACTTCCAGGTGGAAGCCTGCTCCGCGCTGGAGGGCGGCAAGGGCGTGCTGGTGGCCGCCCCCACCGGCTCCGGCAAGACGATCGTGGGCGAGTTCGCCGTCCACCTCGCCCTGGAACAGGGCAAGAAGTGCTTCTACACGACACCCATCAAGGCGCTGTCGAACCAGAAGTACGCCGACCTGTGCCGCCGCTACGGAGCCGACAAGGTCGGCCTCCTCACCGGCGACAACAGCGTGAACTCCGACGCCCCGATCGTCGTCATGACGACCGAGGTGCTGCGGAACATGCTGTACGCGGGCTCCCAGACCCTCCTGGGCCTCGGCTATGTGGTCATGGACGAGGTGCACTACCTCTCCGACCGTTTCCGGGGCGCCGTCTGGGAAGAGGTGATCATCCACCTGCCCGAGTCGGTGACCCTGGTGTCGCTGTCGGCCACCGTGTCCAACGCGGAGGAGTTCGGCGACTGGCTGGACACCGTGCGCGGCGACACCGAGGTGATCGTCTCCGAGCACCGGCCCGTACCGCTGTTCCAGCACGTGCTGGCCGGGCGGCGGATGTACGACCTGTTCGAGGAGGGTGAGGGCCACAAGAAGGCCGTCAACCCCGACCTCGCCCGGCTCGCCCGCATGGAGGCCACCCGGCCCTCCTACCAGGACCGCAGGCGCGGCCGTTCCATGCGCGAGGCCGACCGGGAGCGCGAGCGCAGGCAGCGCTCGCGGGTGTGGACGCCGAGCCGGCCCGAGGTCATCGAGCGCCTCGACTCCGAGGGCCTGCTGCCCGCCATCACCTTCATCTTCAGCCGCGCCGCCTGCGAGGCCGCCGTCCAGCAGTGCCTGTACGCGGGGCTCAGGCTCAATGACGAGGAGGAGCGGGAGCAGGTCCGCGCCCTGGTCGAGGAGCGCACCGCCAACATCCCGCCCGAGGACCTCCACGTCCTCGGCTACTACGAATGGCTCGAGGGTCTGGAGCGCGGCATCGCCGCCCACCACGCGGGCATGCTGCCGACCTTCAAGGAGGTCGTGGAGGAGCTGTTCGTCCGCGGCCTGGTCAAGGCCGTGTTCGCCACCGAGACCCTCGCGCTCGGCATCAACATGCCCGCCCGCTCGGTGGTGCTGGAGAAGCTCGTCAAGTGGAACGGCGAACAGCACGCCGACATCACCCCCGGCGAGTACACCCAGCTCACCGGCCGGGCCGGCCGGCGGGGCATCGACGTCGAGGGCCACGCCGTGGTGCTGTGGCAGCGGGGGATGAGCCCCGAGCACCTGGCCGGGCTCGCGGGCACCCGCACCTATCCGCTGCGCTCCAGCTTCAAGCCGTCGTACAACATGGCGGTCAACCTGGTCGAGCAGTTCGGGCGGCACCGCTCGCGGGAGCTGCTGGAGACGTCGTTCGCGCAGTTCCAGGCCGACAAGTCGGTCGTCGGGATCTCCCGGCAGGTGCAGCGCAACGAGGAGGGCCTGGAGGGCTACAAGGACTCCATGACCTGCCACCTCGGCGACTTCGACGAGTACGCGCGACTGCGCCGCGAGTTGAAGGACCGGGAGACCGAGCTGGCCCGGCAGGGCGTCAACCAGCGGCGCGCCGAGGCCACCGTCGCCCTGGAGAAGCTGAAGGCGGGCGACATCATCCATGTGCCCACCGGCAAGTACGCGGGCCTCGCCCTGGTCCTCGACCCCGGCCTGCCCGCCGGACGGACCGGCGGCCACCGGGGCTTCGACCACCACGACGGGCCCCGCCCGCTGGTGCTCACCGCCGAACGGCAGGTCAAGCGGCTGGCGTCCATCGACTTCCCCGTACCGGTGGAGGCGCTGGACCGGATGCGCATCCCGAAGACGTTCAACGCCCGCTCCCCGCAGTCCCGCCGGGACCTCGCCTCCGCGCTGCGCACCAAGGCCGGGCACATCCCGCCGGAGCGCGCCCGCAAGAAGCGCGCACAGGCCGCCGACGACCGGGAGATCGCCCGGCTGCGCACCGAGATCCGCGCGCACCCCTGCCACGGCTGTGACGACCGCGAGGACCACGCCCGCTGGGCCGAGCGACACCACCGGCTCCAGCGCGACACCTCGCAGCTGGAGCGGCGCATCGAGGGCCGTACCAACACCATCGCGCGGACCTTCGACCGCATCGTGGCCCTGCTGACCGAGCTGGACTATCTGCGGGGCGACGAGGTCACCGCCAACGGCAAGCGACTTGCCCGTCTCTACGGCGAGTTGGACCTGCTGGCCAGTGAATGTCTGCGCGAGGGCGTGTGGGAAGGGCTCGGCCCCGCCGAACTCGCCGCCTGCGTCTCGGCGTTGGTGTACGAGGCGCGGGTCAGTGACGACGCCATGGCGCCCAAGCTGCCCTCCGGGGCGGCCCAGGCCGCGCTCGGGGAGATGGTGCGGATCTGGGGGCGGCTGGACGGGCTGGAGGAGGACTTCGGAATCAGCCAGACCGAGGGGGTCGGGCAGCGGGAGCCGGACCTCGGGTTCGCCTGGGTCGCTCACCAGTGGGCCTCCGGGAAGGGGCTCGACGAGGTGCTTCGCGAGGCGGAGATGCCCGCGGGGGACTTCGTGCGGTGGACCAAGCAGGTGATCGACGTTCTGGGGCAGGTCGCTGCGGCTGCTCCTGCGGAGGGCTCGACGGTCGCCAAGAACGCCCGTAAGGCTGTTGATCAGTTGCTGCGGGGTGTGGTGGCCTACTCGTCCGTGGGGTGAGGTTGTAGGGCGGGTGCGGGTGGGCTGTGGCTGGTCGCGCTCACGCGGCGGTAGCCGCAAATCGATACAGCCCCCGCGCCCCTGAAAGGGTCGGCTTCGCCGGCCCTTTTCGCATGCCTGGACGGTGCTACTCAGTGTGTTCGAATGGGTGCTCGCTGTGTAAATAGGGGCGACGGTACTCCTGTTGCTCGGGGGATTTCAGGTGCTTGCCGAATATGACACGGGGGTGTCCCGGTCGGATTAGGCTCGCCCGCGGCGGACCCGGTTGAGATGGATTCGGGCGCCTGTTCCCCTATATACCGTTCTTCCCAGAAGGCATCCATGGTGAGTGTTCAGAAACCTCCCGGTGTCCGTGAACGTCCGTATGCGCAGGCGTTGTTGCCGCCCGCCCTGGTGATGGTCGCGGTGACCGCGGCCGCCGTGTTCCTGGTGCCGGGCGCCGCCCGGATCGCCGTCGGCTGCTGCGGGGCCGTGGCCACGCTGCTGCTGCTCGCCACCGCGAGCGAAGTGGTGCGACGCGGGCGTCAACTCCGGTCCGTACAGGACGAGAACGCCCGGCACACCGCGTATCTGGAGCAGCGCATCGCCGCCCATGACGCGGAGATCGTCCGCCTCGGCTCCGAGGTGCTCCCCGTCGCGCTGGGCCGGCTGCGCCGCGGTGAGCGACTGCGGGACGTACTGCGCAACGTGGTCGAGGATGACCCCGAGCTGCGTCATCTTCCGGAGTCTCAGCGCGAGTTGCTGCGCATCGCGCTGCGCGGTGCCGAGCACGAGATCAACATGCGGGACGCCACCCAGCGGGCGTTCGTCACCACCGCCCGGCGCGTGCAGGCCATCGTCCACCAACAGGCCAAGGAACTGCGGGAGATGGAGGAGGACCACGGCCGCAACGCCGAGGTCTTCGACGACCTGCTGCGCGTCGACCACGGCACCGCGCTGATCGGCCGCCTCGCCGACTCCATCTCGGTGCTCGGCGGCGGCCGGCCGGGCCGCCAGTGGCCGGTGCCCGTCTCGCTCTACAGCGTGCTGCGGGGCGCGATGTCCCGCATCCTGGAGTTCCCCCGGATCAACCTCGCTTCGATCGTCAACATCAATATCAAGGGCACCTCGGTCGAGCCGATCATCCACGCGGCGGCCGAGCTGTTCGACAACGCCACCCGGTACTCCCCGCCGTCGACCAAGGTGCATGTCACCGCCTTCGAGGTGCAGACCGGTCTCGCCATCGAGATCGAGGACGCCGGGGTCAGCCTCAGCGAGGAGGGGCGGGCCCGCGTCGAGCAGATGATCCTGGACGCCCGCGCCGACGACGACGCGCACAACCTCGGTGACAGCCCCCGACTCGGCCTCGCCGTGGTCGGCCGGCTCTGCAACGCCTTCAGCATGGACGTCTCGCTGCGCGCCTCCGCGTACGGCGGCGTCCGCGCCATCCTCGTCGTACCGCGCGACATGCTCACCACCGAACCCGGTGTCGGCGCCGCGCACGGTATCGGGGCCACCGCCGTGCCGATGCCCGAACTCGGCGCGCTGGAAGGCCCCAAGCGGCCGCCCAAGCGGCGCCGCCCCACCGCACCGCGCATCCCCGCCCCGGTCTCGATGGAGGACGACGTCCCCGAGGTCACCGAGTGGACGGCGAACGGACTGCCGCAGCGCCGCAGCCGGGTGACGGTGCCGCTCAGCCAGCGCTACGCCGAACAGGCCGCCATCGAGCAGGCCGAACGCGAGGGCCGGCCCACCCTCTGGTCCCAGCCCGAACCGCAGCCCCGGCCCGAGACCGACCCCGAGCGGCAGAAGCTGCTGGACCGCGAACCGGGCATGTGGGTCGACGCGTTCTGGGAGGGCATGAAGAAGGGCAACGAGGGCGCCCACCCGACCGACTTCACCCGGAATCCGACCGCCTACCTGCATCTGATCGACGACTCGGCCGATACCGGCGCCGGCGACGAGGGGGAGCCCAAGTGATCCAGCAGCGTGCCAACTTCGACTGGATGCTCAAGCAACTGCACGACGGCGTACCCGGCATCGAGATGATCGTGGTGCTCTCCTCGGACGGTCTGCGCATCGCCCGCTTCGGCGGCGACCCCGACGCCGCCGACCGGGTCGCCGCCGCCTGCGCCGGCGTGCAGAGCCTGGCCGGGGCGGTCGCCCAGGAACTGCCCGGCAGCAGCGGCGAGATGAAGCTCGTCGTCATCGAGATCGACGGCGGCTACTTCTATCTGATGGCCGCAGGTGACAACGCCTACCTCGCCGTCCTCGCCGACGTGGTGTGCGAGCCCGGCCGGATGGGCGGCATGATGCGCGACCTCGTCGTCCGGATCGGCGCCCACCTCACTTCTCCGCCCCGGCGCGGCGGGCAGGCCGTATGACCCCGCGCCGCAAACGGCGCCTGCCGCAGGAGGCGCCCTCCCCGCCGCCCGTCGCCCCGGAAGCGGGCGGCGAGGGGGAGGGCAGCAACCCCGAGCGGCTGTACGCCGTCACCGGCATCCACGAGGGCGGGCGGGCGCAGCTCGATCTGGTCACCCTGATCGTGGCGCGCTCGGCGCCCCCGCCGTCCGGCACCCCCGAACAGGCGGCCGTGCTCCGGCTCTGCTCCGCACCCCTGTCCGTGGCCGAACTCTCGGCCTACCTCGACCTGCCGTTCAGCGCGATGACCGCGCTGATCACCGAGCTGATCGGCGCCGACCTGGTGCAGGCGCGCGCCCCGATCGTCCGCCAGGCGCTCCCCGACCGGTCCCTCCTCGAAGCGGTGATGCATGGACTTCAACGCCTCTGACGCCGTCCCCGCCCCGATCCCCGGCCCGCGCACCGAGGAGCGGCTCCCGCAGACCGCCCAGGCCGCGGTGAAGATCGTGATCGTGGGCGGCTTCGGCGTCGGCAAGACCACCATGGTCGGCTCGGTCAGCGAGATCAGACCGCTGACCACCGAGGAGACCATGACCCAGGCCGGGATCGGCGTCGACGACGACTACGGCTCCGAGACCAAGACGGCCACCACCGTGGCCATGGACTTCGGCCGCATCAGCATCACCGGGAAACTGGTCCTCTACCTCTTCGGCACCCCCGGCCAGGAACGGTTCTGGTTCCTGTGGAACCGCCTCTTCGAGGGGGCGCTCGGTGCGGTCGTCCTGGTCGACACCCGCCGCCTGGACGTCAGCTTCGACGTCATGGGCCGCCTGGAGGAACGCGGCGTGCCGTTCATCGTCGCCGTCAACTCCTTCCCGGACGCGCCCCGCCACTCGATCGAGGAGCTGCGCGGCGCGCTCGACCTGGCCCCGGAGATCCCGATCGTCGAGTGCGACGTACGCCGCCGCGCCTCCAGCCGGGACACCCTGCTGACGCTGATGCACTTCCTGCACTCCCTCGCCCGGTCCGGCGCCCTGACCTGACCCGCGACCGTACGAGCCCACCCCAGCCGTTCTTTTCGGAGCCCTCACTGTGACGCCTGAACCCCAGACCCCGACAGGCACCCCCGACACCGCGCCCGGCCCGCCGCCGGGCTGCCCCGCGCACGGCACCGGCCCCGGCGGCCTGCACCGGCTGTACGGCCCGGACGCGCTCGACCTGGACGGCCTCTACGAGCGGCTGCGCGAGAGGCACGGCCCGGTCGCCCCGGTGCTCCTCCACGACGACGTACCCATGTGGGTGGTCCTCGGGCACGCCGAGAACCTGCACATGGTGCGCAGCCCCTCGCAGTACACCCGTGACAGCCGGGGCTGGACGCCGCTGCTGGAGGGCATGGTCAAGCCCGACCACCCGCTGATGCCGCACATCGCCCGGCAGCCGATCTGCGCGCACGCCGAGGGCGACGAGCACCAGCGGCTGCGCGCGGCCGTCACCGCCGCCATGGCGACCATCGACCACCGCGGTCTGCGCCGCTCCATCAACAGCTCCACCCAGGAACTGGTCAACGGCTTCTGCGGGCGCGGCCGGGCCGATCTGGTCTCCCAGTTCGCCGAGCATCTGCCGATGGCCGTGATGTGCGAGATCCTCGGCATGCCCGAGGAGTACGACGACCGGATGGTGCAGGCCGCCCGTGACGCGCTCAAGGGCACCGAGACCGCCAACGAGAGCCATGCCTACGTCATGGGCGCGCTGAGCAGGCTCACCACCCGGCGCCGGGCCCGGCCCGAGGGCGACGTCACCAGCCATCTGATCACGCATCCGGCGGGGCTGAGCGACGACGAGGTCCGCGAGCATCTGCGGCTGCTCCTCTTCGCCGCGTACGAGACCACCGCCAACCTGCTGGCCAACGCACTGCGCATGGTGCTGACCGAACCGGGCTTCCGCGCCCGGCTCAACGGCGGGCAGATGACGGTGCCGGAGGCGATCGAGCAGTCCCTGTGGGACGAGCCGCCGTTCAGCACCGTCCTCGGCTACTACGCCAAGCAGGACACCGAGCTGGGCGGGCAGCGCATCCGGCGGGGCGACGGGCTGCTGTTCGCCCCCGCGCCGGGCAACCTCGACCCGCGGGTACGCCCCGACCCGACCGCGCACATGATGGGCAACCGGTCCCATCTCGCCTTCGGCGGGGGCCCGCACGAATGCCCCGGCCAGGACATCGGGCGGGCCGTGGCCGACATCGGGGTGGACGCCCTGCTGACCCGGCTGCCGGACATCCGGCTGGAGTGCGCCGAGGAGGATCTGTGCTGGCGGTCCTCGATCGCGTCCCGGCATCTGGTGTCGCTGCCGGTGCTGTTCGAGCCCAAGCCGAAGCAGGACGTCAACCGGGCGCCCAGCATGTCCTCCCTCCATCCGCACCGGGAGGATCAGCGGGCGGAGCCGTTGCGGGAGCGGGTGGAGGAGAAGGCGGCCAGGGTGGAGGAACGGATGGAGGAACGGGTGGAGCCGGTCCCGGCCGCCGTCCCGCCCGCGTCCTGGCCCGCGCCGGAGAGCGAGCCGCCGAGCCGCTGGCAGCGGATGTGGCGGTGGCTGCTGGGGGAGTAGGGGGCCGTCCGCGCGCCGGGATCAGGCGCCGGACCACTCCTCGGGGGAGGTCCACGCCTGGAGCGTGCGCCCGCTGACGAAGCTGTGCTGGGCGCCGGTGACCGGATCGGTGAACTCCAGCCCACGGGCCAGGAGTTGGAGGGGCCGGCGGAAGTCGCCGGGCGCTGTCGCGGGGGCGACCTCCGGGTAGAGGGGGTCGCCGAGGATGGGGACGCCGAGCGCGTTCAGGTGCACCCGCAGCTGGTGGGTCTGGCCGGTGGCGGGCAGCAGACGGTAGCGGGCCAGCCCGTCCTTCTCGCGGTGTCCGGCCCGCTCCACCCGCGTCACCGCGTTGGGCTCGCCCTCCACCTCCCGCGCGGCCAGCACCCCGCGTTCCTTCAGAATCCGGCTGCGCACGGTCCGGGGCAGCTCCAGCTCCGGGTCGTGCCGGGCGACGGCCTCGTACTCCTTGTGCACCCGGCGGTCGCGGAACAGGCCCTGGTAGGCGCCGCGTTCCTCCGGGCGCACGGTGAACAGCACCAGTCCGGCGGTGAGCCGGTCCAGCCGGTGCGCGGCGCCCAGCTCGGGCAGGCCGAGGTCGTGGCGGAGACGGGCGAGCAGGGTCTCGGTGACATGGGAGCCGCGCGGGGTGGTGGCCAGGAAGTGCGGCTTGTCGGCGACGACGATGTGCTCGTCCCGGTACACCACCTCGACCGGGAACGGCACCGGCACCTCCGGCGGCAGCTCACGGTGGAACCACACGAACATCCCCGGCCGGTACGGCGCGTCCGGCGCCACCGGCAGCCCGTCGGCGCCCACCACCGCCCCGGCGTCGAACATCGCCTCGACCATGCCCGGCCCGGCCCCCGTGAGCCGCGCCACGAGATGCTCGCGCACCGTGGCCCACGCCCCGTCCACAGGCAGCCGCACCCGCACGGGGTCGACACCCCGGCGCTGGGGGAGCGGGGCGGGCGGGGGCTGCGTACGGCGTCTCATCAGTCCCAGATTACGGGTGCGGCCCAATTCGGTTGGCCCGCTGCCAGGCGCTTGGCAGGATGCCGGACATGCCGTTTCTCACCAGCCCGGTGCTGCCCGAAGGGACCCTCTCCCGCCGGCCGCAGCCCGACATCCCGGCCGCCGCCGGACTGCTGCTGCGCCCCTGGCGGCCTGAGGACGCGCCCGCCGTCCACGCCGCCTTCCAGGACCCGGTGCTGCATCAGTGGCACGTGCGGTCCTCTGAGTCCGAGGAGGAGGCGGCCGGCTGGATCGAGGGGTGGCGGTCGGAGTGGGCGCGCGAGTGCGACGCCCAGTGGGCCGTCGTGCACGCGGACACCGGTGAGCTGCGCGGCCGGGCCGCGCTGCGGGAGATCCGGCTGCGCGACGGCGTGGCCGAGGTGGCGTACTGGACCGTGGCGCGGGCGCGCGGGCAGGGCGTCGCCCGGCATGCCACGGACGCGCTGGTGCGCTGGGCGTTCCAGGAGATCGGCTTCAACCGGCTGGAGCTGATGCACGCCACCGCCAACGAGGCGTCCTGCCGCGTCGCCACCAAGACCGGGTTCGCGGTGGAGGGCACCCGGCGCCGGGCCCTGCTGCACCCGGACGGCTGGCACGACATGCATCTGCACGCCCGCCTCAGGGGCGACTGAGCGCCCGCGACCGGCTCAGGCAGCCGCGTCGGCGCTCTCCTGCTCGGCCTCGATCCGCGCGTTCCACTCCGGCTTGCTCGCCTGCCAGCCGTCCTCGTTGTGGCCCAGGCGCCAGTAGCCGGAGATCGACAGGTCCTCGCGCGGGATCTGCGCCTCCACCCGCAGCATCCGGCGCAGCTCCTTCACGAAGGACGCCTCGCCGTGCACGAAGGCGTGCGGGCGGCCCTCGGGGAACTCGAGCGCCCGTACGGCCTCCACCAGGGCCTCACCGACCGGGCGGTCCCCGCGGTGCAGCCAGACGACCTCCACATCGGAGTCGATCTTCTGCTCCTCCTCGGGGCCGGCCACCTCCACCAAGGCGTGCGCGGGCGTGCCCGGCGGCAGGGTCTCCAGCGCGCGGGCGATGGCGGGCAGCGCGCTCTCGTCCCCGACGAGCAGATGCCAGTCGGCCGTCACATCGGGGGCGTAGGCGCCACCGGGGCCGAAGAAGCGCAGGGTCTCGCCGGGGCGGACCCGGGTGGCCCAGGGCCCGGCGAGGCCCTCGTCACCGTGGATCACGAAGTCGAGGGTCAGCTCCCGCTGTTCGCCGTCCCAGGCGCGCACGGTGTACGTACGGGTCACCGGCCACTGCTCGCGGGGGAGTTCGGCCCGGATCTGCTCCAGGTCGAACGGCTCGGGGTAGGTCATGCCGGCCACCGGGGCGAAGAGGAGCTTCACATAGTGGTCGGTCCAGGCGTCGGCCGAGAAGTCGGCGAGTCCGTCGCCGCCGAGCACGATCCGCTGGACGTGCGGGGTCAGCCGCTCGGTGCGCACCACCTGGGCGGAATGGAGCTTGCGCGGCTTTCGCCCCGGACGCTCTGCCATGACGGCCTCCTGCTGCCTTGGTTAGGTTTACCTAAGCTAGCATCTCGCGCCGGTGTCGCCCTGTTCTCGGGGGTCCCTTCGTCCGAAAATTCCCCTTGTGGAGGGGGCCGCTCTCACGCCTCCAGCGTGGTCAGCAGCCGCTGGAGCGAGCCGCCCAGACCCCAGCGGGCCGCCAGCGCGTCCAGCGCGGCGGGGTCGCGCGGGGTGTGCGGCAGCGCGGTGTCGACCTCGGGCAGGGGGACGTCACCGGCCACCCGGACGACCTTCGGGGCGACCGCGAGGTAAGGGGCCGCCTCGGTGAGGCGCTTGCGCTGGGTCGGAGTGAGCTTCGCCTTCGGGTCGTCCACGGCCGCGATGATCCCGGCCAGGTCCCCGAACTCGGCCAGCAGCTTGGCCGCCGTCTTCTCCCCGACGCCGGGCACGCCCGGCAGGCCGTCGCTCGGGTCGCCGCGCAGCAGCGCCAGATCCGCGTAACCCCGGCCGTCCACCCCGTACTTCTCGCGCAGCCACGCCTCGTCGGTGAGCTGGAGGGTGCCGACGCCCTTGAGCGGATACAGGACACGGATCTCGCGGGCGTCGTCCACCAGTTGGTACAGGTCGCGGTCGCCGGTGACGATGTCGACCGGGCCGTCCGCGTGGGCGGTGAACGTGCCGATCACGTCGTCCGCCTCGTATCCGGCCACGCCCACGCAGGCGATGCCGAGCGCGTCCAGCACCTCCTCGATCACCGGGACCTGCGGGGAGAGCGTGTCCGGGACCTCCTCGGCGTCCGGGGCGCCCTCGTGCTCCTCGGCCACCCGGTGCGCCTTGTAGGAGGGGATCAGATCGACCCGCCACTGGGGCCGCCAGTCGGCGTCCATGCAGGCCACCAGCTTGTCCGGGCGGTGGTCCTTGACCAGGCGGTCGATGAAGTCCAGCAGTCCGCGCACCGCGTTCACCGGGGTGCCGTCCGGTGCCCGCACCGAGTCCGGCACGCCGAAGTAGGCGCGGAAGTACAGCGAGGCGGTGTCGAGAAGCATCAGTCGTCCGGTCACGCTCGCATCATGCCGCACCGCACTGACAGCGGCCCCGCGCGCCGGGCCCGAGGGTGTGACCTGGGCCACTTCGGTGTTTGGCTCAAATATGACCGGGCAGGCGCCGCGCGCCGGAACGAGGCAATTGCTTTTCCAGCGACAACGATCCCTCGTCTCCTGCTCCTTGCCGCCTAGCCGAGGGACATGCATGACCGCGAGAATCGAAGCGGAACATCTTTACAAGGTGTTCGGCAGACGACCGGACCAGGCCGTGGAACGGCTCGAACAAGGCGCCGACCGCGACGAGCTGCGCGGGGAGGGCAGCACCGCCGCCGTCATCGACGCGTCCTTCGCCGTCGCGCCCGGTGAGATCTTTGTTGTCATGGGCCTGTCCGGCTCGGGCAAGTCCACCCTGCTGCGCACGCTGAACGGCCTGCTGGCCCCCACCGCGGGCCGGGTCCGGTTCGACGGACAGGACCTCACCGCCCTCGGGGACCGCGAGCTGCGCGAGGTCCGCGCCCACAAGATCAGCATGGTGTTCCAGCACTTCGCGCTCTTCCCGCACCGCAGCGTCCGTGACAACGCCGCCTACGGCCTGGCCGTGCAGGGCGTGCCCCGCGCCGAGCGCGAACGCCGCGCCGACGAGGCGCTCGCCCTGTGCGGTCTGGCCGGCTGGGAGGACTCCTGGCCCGACGAACTCTCCGGCGGCATGCAGCAGCGCGTCGGCCTCGCCCGCGCGCTCGCCACCGACGCCGACCTGCTGCTGATGGACGAGTCCTTCAGCGCGCTGGACCCGCTGATCCGCCGCGACATGCAGGACCAGCTCCTCGAACTGCAGAAGACGCTGCGCAAGACCATCGTCTTCATCACCCACGACCTCAACGAGGCCATGCGCCTGGGCGACCGCATCGCCGTCATGCGCGACGGCCGCATCGTCCAGACCGGCACCGCCGAGGACATCCTGCTGCGCCCCGCCGACGACTACGTCGCCTCCTTCATCCAGGACGTCGACCGCTCCCGCGTGCTCACCGCGGCCGCCGTCATGGACACCGACGTGACGGGCGACGAGGCCGACTGCGCCTGCGAGACCGCCGCGCCCGGCACGCCGTTCACCGAACTGTGCGCGCTCAGTGCCCGGCTCAGCCACCCGGTCGCCGTCCTCGACGCCGACCGCACCCTCGTCGGTGTCGTCCCCGAGAGCCGTCTCGTCGGCTTCCTCGGTGACGAGCAGGGAGACCCGATCGCCTGCGACCACGGCGGCGACGAGAGGAAGGTGACCGCCCGTGCCTAGGCTTCCGCTCGGTGACTGGGTCGACTCCGGGGTCGACTGGCTGGTCGGCCACCTCTCCTGGCTCTTCGACGCCATCCGCGCCGTCCTGGAGGGCATGTACGACGGCATCGACGCCGTCCTCACCGCCCCCCAGCCCCTGCTGCTCGCCGGCATCCTCGCCGTCCTCGCCTGGTGGCTGCGCGGACTGCTCGCCGGTGTCCTCGCCTTCGCCGGATTCGCCCTCGTGGACTCCCTCGACCTGTGGGAACGGGCCATGTCCACGCTCTCACTGGTGTTGGTCGCCACCATCATCGCGCTGGTCATCTCGATCCCGCTCGGCATCTGGGCGGCCCGCTCCCGCGCGGTGAGCGCCACGCTGCGCCCGGCGCTGGACCTGCTCCAGACCATGCCGTCGATGGTGCTGCTGATCCCGGCCATGCTCTTCTTCGGGCTCGGC
This sequence comes from Streptomyces sp. NPDC085596, assembly GCF_044541565.1. NCBI lineage: Bacteria > Bacillati > Actinomycetota > Actinomycetes > Kitasatosporales > Streptomycetaceae > Streptomyces > Streptomyces sp. NPDC085596. Next base: position 181,384 of record NZ_JBITTC010000006.1, read on the forward strand.
ACGGCCGCCGGTGTCGTCGCCACCCTGATCTTCGCGCTCGCCCCCGGCGTCCGCATGACCGAGCTGGGCATCCGTCAGGTCGACGCCGAACTGGTCGAGGCCGCCGAGGCGTTCGGCACCACACCCCGCGACACCCTGTGGCGGGTGCAGCTGCCGCTCGCCCTGCCGACCATCATGGCGGGCGTCAACCAGGTCATCATGCTCGGCCTGTCCATGGTCGTCATCGCGGGCATGGTCGGCACCGGCGGCCTCGGCGGCGCGGTCAACGAGGCCATCGGCCAGCTCGACATCGGCTACGGCTTCGAGGCGGGCGTCGGCATCGTCGTCCTCGCCATCTACCTCGACCGGGTGACCGGCGCGCTCGGCACCCACCTCTCCCCGCTCGGCCGCCGCGCCGCCGCCAAGGCCCGGCCCAGCGCCTGGTCCTACCGGCCGCGCCCGGCCGTCGCCGTCGTCGCGGTGGTCGTGCTCGCGCTGGTAGCGGGCGGACTCGGCGTCTTCGGCCCCGGCGCCACCACGTCCACGGCCTCCGGCACGGACATCGGCAAGGGCAAGGAGATCCGGCTCGGGTACATCCCCTGGGACGAGGGCATCGCCTCCACCTTCCTCTGGAAGGAGCTGCTGGAGCGGCGCGGCTTCAAGGTCACCGTCACCCAGTACGCGGCCGGCCCCCTCTACACCGGCCTCGCCACCGGCCGCCTCGACTTCGAGACCGACTCCTGGCTGCCCACCACGCACGCCGAGTACTGGAAGAAGTACGGCGACCGGATGGAGGACCTGGGCAACTGGTACGGCTCCACCTCCCTGGAGCTGTCCGTCCCGTCCTACGTGAAGGACGTCAACTCCCTGGCCGACCTGAAGGACCACGCCGCCGAGTTCGACGGCCGGATCATCGGCATCGAGCCCAGCGCGGGCATGATGGGCCTGCTCAAGGACAAGGTCGTCCCCGAGTACGGGCTCAAGGGCAAGTACGAGGTGATCGACGGTTCCACCCCGGCCATGCTGACCGAGCTGAAGCGCGCCTACGCCAAGAAGCAGCCCGTGGTCGTCACCCTGTGGTCCCCGCACTGGGCCTACAGCGACTACAAGCTGAAGAAGCTCAAGGACCCGGCGGGCGCCTGGGGCAAGGGCGACACCGTGCACACCCTCGCCCGCAAGGGGTTCGCCGCCGACAACCCCGAGATCGCCAAGTGGCTGAAGGACTTCTCCATGACGGAGGAGCAGCTCACCGGGCTGGAGGCCCGCATCCAGAAGGCCGGCAAGGGCAAGGAGCAGGACGCCGTCCGCACCTGGCTCAAGGAGCACCCGAAGCTGTCCGACACCTGGGCGCCGGCCGGGAAGGCCGAGAAGGAAGCGGCCGGGTGACCTGAAGGGGCGGACGCGGCGCCCGCGTCCGCCCCCGGGCGCCGATTTCACCACCGTAGAGATCCGGCCAACCACGGAGCGCCACGGACCCCGCCCGGCGGGAACACCTGGGGCCGCTCGGGCCTTGAAGCAGGTGAACGCCGCGGAAGTCCGAGGCAGGACGGAGGACGGCGGGCCCGAGGGGGCGCGCCCGGCGGACCGCGGCACTGGCGCGAACCGTGGGGTACCGGCCCGGCGGCGGCGCGGGATGTGAGAGGCGCGTGAAACGGTTTGCCGAACGTGCGTAGGGTGCAGACAACCTAAGGACAGGGACGCCCGGCACGGGGCGTCCGGGCAGCCGCGCCACGCGTGAAGGAGGGAGCCGCAGCGATGGGCGACCACAAAGAGCGACAGCCCGTGCGGGTCGGCGCGGCCGTCCGGCGGCGCCGCCGGACGCTCGAACTCACCCTCGCGGTCGTGGCCGAGCGCAGCGGCCTCTCGGTGCCCTTCCTCAGCCAGGTGGAGAACGACCGGGCCCGCCCGAGCCGCACCTCCCTGGAGAAGCTCGCCGACGCGCTGCGCACCACGGCGGTGGAACTGCTCGCCGCCGCCGACCCCGCGTGCAGCGTGGACGTCGTACGCGGTGAGCCGGTCGCCGACGGCGACTTCACCGCCCGCACGCGCGCCCTGGTGCGCGGCCACCACCAGCTGCACGCCTCGGAGTTCACCGGCGACCACGACGCGGGCCGCGAGTTCCAGCACCGCAACGACGAGCTCATGTACGTCGCGGACGGCGCCGTCGAGATCGAGGCCGAGGGCCGTGCCTACCGCCTCGGCCGGGGCGACACCCTGTATCTGACCGGAGGTGTCCGCCACCGCTGGCGGGCCACCGTGCCGGACACCCGCGTGATCGTGGTGGCCGTCGCCGAACACATCGAGGCGGTCCAGGACCGGTCCCGCTAGTGCGGATCGTCTCCCTGGTGCCGTCTCTGACCGAGGCGGTCGCCGTCACGCTGCCCGGTGTGCTCGTCGGGGCCACCGACTGGTGCGAGCGCCCGGCGGGCCTCGATGTCGTCCGGATCGGCGGCACCAAGAACCCGGACACCGCGCGGATCGCCGCCCTCGCCCCCGACCTGGTGATCGCCAACGAGGAGGAGAACCGCGCCCCCGACCTCGACGCCCTGCGCGCGGCGGGTATCCCGGTGCTGGTCACCGAGGTGCGGACGGTGCCGCAGGCGTTCCCCGAGCTGGAGCGGGTGCTGTCGGCGTGCGGCGCCGTATCCCGCCCCGGCTGGCTGGACGGCGCCGAGGCCGCCTGGGCCGCGCTGCCGGAGCCGGAACGGCCGGTCAGCGCCGTCGTACCGATCTGGCGCCGCCCCTGGATGGTGCTCGGCCGGGACACCTTCGCGGGCGACGTCCTGGCCCGCCTCGGCGTACGCCACCTGTACGCCGGACACCCCGAGCGCTACCCCCGCGTCCCCCTGGACGAGCTGACCGCGGCGGCTCCCGAGCTGGTCGTGCTGCCCGACGAGCCGTACCGCTTCACCGCCGACGACGGCCCCGAGGCGTACCCCGGCCTGCCCTGCGCCCTCGTCAGCGGACGGCACCTGACCTGGTACGGACCCTCGCTGCTCGAAGCTCCGCGCGTGCTGGCCGGGGCGCTGGCAGCAGGGCGCCGCTGAGCAGGCCGCGCGCGGTACCGGTGGCCGCCGCGGCCCACGCGATGAGGAGCAGGGTGTACAGCCCGGCCGCCAGCCCCGAATAGACGACCAGGCCCGTGTGCCGGGCCAGCGAGGCCGCGCCGGTGACACAGGTGCCCACCGGGAAGGTGAACGCCCACCAGGTCAGCGCGAACCGCATGCCCCGCCGCCGCGCCCGCACCACCTGCGCGGCGGCGAACGCCAGCCACAGCAGCGCGAACCCCATGACCGGCACCCCGTACAGCACGGCGAACACCGCGAGACCCCGGTCGTACGGCGCCGGAACCACCCCCGGAGCCAGGTCCGCGATCGCGCCGGTGGCGGTGGTGGACTGGCCCAGCGGGCCGAGGACCAGGAACAGCGCCGGGGTCAGCGCGAGCGGCAGCGGGCCGTGGCACAGCAGCCGGGCGAGGAGCAGCGGCAGCATCAGCAGCGTGGCCAGCAGGCTCAGCCCGAACAGCGCCAGACAGCCCAGCAGCAGGGTCTCGCGGGGCTGGCCCGGCGGCAGATACGGCACCAGGGCGGGGCCCAGCGCGGCCGACACCATCGGTGCGACCAGCGGCAGCAGCCACACCGGGGTGGCGTCGGCGAGGCCGGTCCGGTGCCGGGTCACCATCAGGTACGGCACCGCAACGGCCGCCGCCAGGCCCAGCGCCGTACCGGCGGTGAACAGGACGGCGTCCAGGACGACGGCCGCTTGGGTGCCGATCCAGTACCGGCCGGCCGAGAGCGCGCCGCCGCCGACCGCGAGGAGGGCCATGGCGGCGCAGCCGTAGAAGGGGGCCGTCGCCGGGTCGAGGAGGTGGGCGTGGGCCTGGTCGCGGTGGTGGGTCCAGTGCAGGGCGCGGGCCGCGAGCAGGGCGAGCAGCAGGAGCAGGGAGAGGGTCCACAGGGCGGCGCAGAGCCAGCGGACGTGGGAGGGGAGGGCGGCGCCCGCCGAGCCGACGATCGCCGTTCCCATGACGGCGGCGTACCAGTTCGGGCCGAGGTGGCGGAGGCGGGCTGCGGTGACCATGCCATCAGCTTCCTGGCACGGGTCCGCGCTGACCAGGGAGTTCGTTTCTATGGGGGCATAAGGTGGTCTTATGAGCGAAGAGCAGGCGAGGAGCGGTTCGCTGGCGCACCGGGTGCCCGATCTGGGCGGACTTGAGCTGCTGCTGGCCGTGGCCCGGCTGGGCAGCCTCGGGGCGGCCGCGCGCGAGCTGGGCATCACCCAGCCCGCCGCCAGCAGCCGGCTGCGCTCCATGGAACGGCAGCTCGGCGTCGCCCTGGTCGACCGCTCGCCGCGCGGCTCCCGGCTCACCGACGCGGGCGCCCTGGTCACCGACTGGGCGCGGCAGGTCGTGGCGGCGGCCGAGACGTTCGACGCGGGCGCACAGGCACTCCGCGCCACCCGGGACTCCCGGCTGCGGGTCGCGGCCAGCATGACCATCGCCGAGTATCTGCTCCCCGGCTGGCTGCTCGCGCTGCGCGCCGGGCGGCCGGACACGGCGGTGTCCCTGCTCGCCGGCAACTCGGCGAAGGTCGCCGAACTCCTCCTGGCGGGCGAGGCCGACCTCGGTTTCGTGGAGGGCCTCACGGTCCCCACCGGCCTGGACTCGGCCGTCATCGCCCACGACCGCCTCACGGTCGTCACGGCCCCCGCCCACCCCTGGGCACGCCGCCCCCGGCCGCTGAAGACGGCGGAACTGGCCGCCACCCCGCTCATCCTCCGCGAACGCGGCTCCGGCACCCGCCAGGTCCTCGACGCGGCCCTCGGTGCCCCGGCCCGCCCCCTGATCGAACTCTCCTCCACCACGGCCGTGAAGGCGGCCGTCATCGGCGGCGCGGGCCCCGCCGTCCTCAGCGAACTGGCGGTGGGCGAGGAACTGGCGACCCGGCGCCTGGTCGGCATCCCGGTGGAGGGCGTCTCCCTGCGCCGGGACCTGCGCGCCGTCTGGCCCACGGGACACCGGCCGACGGGCCCGGCCAGGGAACTGCTGTCCCTGACCCGGGAGTAGGGGGTGTCTCGTCGATCAGGCCGGATCAGGGTGCGGTGCCAGGCGTCGCGAGCCCGGCGTGATCGACGAGACACCCCCTAGGAGCCGCCTTTGCTCGCGGCGGCGATCAGCGCGCGCATCACCCGTTCGTCCGTGCCCATCTCGGGGTGCCACTGCACGCCCAGCACCCAGCCCCCGGCGCCCCCGGCCGACGGGAGTTCGACGGCCTCGATCGTGCCGTCGGCGGCGTGGGCCGAGGGGACCAGGCCGGGGGCGAGGCGGTCCACCGCCTGGTGGTGGTAGGTCGGGACGCTGGTGCCGTCCGGCTGGATGGCCGCGTACAGGGTGCCCGGCACCGGGTGCACCGGATGCGCGCCGAAGACGCCGACCGCCTCCGCGTGGCCGTCGAGGTGCTGGACGAGGGTGCCGCCCAGGGCGACGTTGAGCAGCTGCATCCCCCGGCAGATGCCGAGCAGGGGGACATGCGCGGCCAACGCGGCCTCGATCAGGGCGAGTTCCCAGGCGTCCCGTTCCGGGGCGGGCGGGCCGCAGCGGGGCGTGCGTTCGGCGCCGTAGCGGGCGGGGTCGACATCGGGGCCGCCCGCGATGACCACGCCGTCCAGGCGGGCCACCACCTCCGGGGCCAACGACGGGTCGTCCGGCGGCAGCAGGGCGGGGAGGCCGCCGGCCCGGCTCACCAGGCGGGGGTAGGCGGCGGGGAGGAGCGCGGCCTCCAGTTCCCAGACGCCCCAGCGGGTGCCCGCCTCCAGATACGTACTCACGCCGATCAGCGGCCGTCCGCCCATGTGCCCTCCAAAGGTGCTCACGCATACCTTTGCAGAGCCGGGGTCAGGCCAGGAAGCCCCGCAGGAGTGCCGCCGTGCCCGCGCAGTGCTCGCGCGCGATCTCCCGCGCCGCCTCCGCGTCCCCGTCGAGCACCGCCTCCACCAGCGCGCTGTGCTGCCGCTGGGAGTGCTCCAGGTTCCGTACCAGCAGCGGGATGCAGTCCAGCAGGTCGTTGACGCCCGCCCGGACCGCCGCGTACTGGGCGGCCAGCGACGGCGAGCCGCACAGCTCGGCCAGGGTCAGATGCAGCAGGGTGTCCCGGCGCCGGTAGTCCGCGAGCGGCGCGTCCCGCGTGTGGTCCAGCGCCCGCCGCAGCCGTCCGGCACCCTCCTCGGACAGCCCGTGCGCCGCGCACAGCCCGGCCGCGCCCACCTCCAGCACCTCGCGGAAGCGCAGCACGTCCTCGATGTCGACCCCGGCCGTCCGGCGCCGCAGCTCGTCCTCGCCGACGCCGTCCGCGCGGCGCAGCACGAACGTGCCGCCGTACCGCCCGCGCCGCGACTCCACCAGGCCCTGGTCGTGCAGCACCCGCAGCACCTCGCGCAGCGTCACCCGGCTGATGCCCAGCCGCTCCGCCAGCTCCCGCTCGGCGGGCAGCCGTTCACCGTCCGGTACGAGGCCCAGCCGGACCACCTGGAGGATCTGCTCCAGCGCCTCCTCGAAGCCGTTGCCCGCCCGTACCGGCCGCAGCACCGCCCCGAGCCGGTCACTCCTCTCTCTCGCCTCCCGCGCACCCGTCCTCCCCGCCATCCGGTCGCGCCCCCTTCCCAAGCAATGGTTCCCCGCCATACCTTATGGCTCCCGGCCGTACCTTATGGCTCCGGCCGCACCGCGCGCAGCATGCCCAAGGAGGCCCTTCCCGTGGCAGACCGCACACCCCCGCTGAGCGTCGAGGAGCTGCGGGCCCTTGTCGCCGGCGGTGACATCGACACCGTCGTGCTGGCCTTCACCGACATGCAGGGGCGGCTCCAGGGCAAGCGGTTCGCCGCCCGCTTCTTCCTCGACGAGGTACTCGACCACGGCACCGAGGGCTGCAACTACCTCCTCGCGGTCGACACCGAGATGAACACCGTCGACGGCTACGAGATGTCCTCCTGGGACCGGGGATACGGCGACTTCGCCATGCGCCCCGACCCGGCCACCCTGCGCCGACTGCCCTGGCACCCCGGCACCGCCCTGCTCATGGCCGACCTCGCCTGGGAGGACGGGACGCCGGTCACCGCGGCCCCGCGCCAGATCCTGCGCCGCCAGCTGGACCGGCTCGCCGCGCTGGGATACACCGCCCAGGCCGGCACCGAGCTGGAGTTCATCGTCTTCAAGGACAGCTACGAGCACGCCTGGGACACCGGCTACCGGGGGCTGACCCCGGCCAACCAGTACAACATCGACTACTCCATCCTCGGCACCGGCCGCGTCGAGCCCCTGCTGCGCCGGCTGCGCAACGAGATGGCGGGCGCGGGCCTCACCGTCGAGTCCGCCAAGGGGGAGTGCAACCCCGGCCAGCACGAGATCGCGTTCCGGTACACCGAGGCCCTGCGCACCTGCGACCAGCACGCGGTGTACAAGACCGGGGCCAAGGAGATCGCCGCCCAGGAGGGAATGGCGCTCACCTTCATGGCGAAGTTCAACGAGCGGGAGGGCAACTCCTGTCACATCCACCTCTCGCTCGCCGACGAGGACGGCCGCAACGCGATGGCCGAGGGCGACGGCATGTCCGAGGTGATGCGGCACTTCCTGGCCGGACAGCTCGCCGCCCTGCGCGACTTCTCGCTGCTGTACGCGCCCAACATCAACTCCTACAAGCGGTTCCAGCCCGGCTCCTTCGCGCCCACCGCCGTCGCCTGGGGCCACGACAACCGCACCTGTGCCCTGCGGGTCGTCGGCCACGGCCGCTCGCTGCGCTTCGAGAACCGGCTCCCCGGCGGTGACGTCAACCCGTACCTCGCCGTCGCCGGACTCGTCGCCGCCGGGCTGTACGGCGTCGAGCAGCGGCTCGAACTGCCCGAACCCTGCGAGGGCAACGCCTACACGGCCGACTACGAGCACGTGCCCACGACCCTGCGCGAGGCCGCCCAGCTCTGGGAGACCAGCCCGCTGGCCAAGGCCGCCTTCGGCGAGGACGTCGTCGCCCACTACGCCAACATGGCCCGCGTCGAACTGGCCGCCTTCGACGCCGCCGTCACCGACTGGGAGCTGCGCCGCTCCTTCGAACGCCTGTGAACGGCACGCCCACTGCGAACACCCGTGAATGCTGTGAACACCCGGGAAAGGTGACACCTTGACGGACCCGCACGAACTCCAGGTGATCAACCCGGCCACCGAGGAGACCATCGCCACCGTCCCCGCCGCGAGCGCGGCCGACGTGGACGCCGCCGTCGCCCGCGCCACCCGTGCCCAGGCAGCCTGGGCCGCGCTCGCCCCCGCCGACCGCGCCCGGCTGCTGCGCCGCTTCGCCGACACCGTCGACGCCCACATCGAGGAACTGGCCCTGCTGGAGGTCCGCGAGGCGGGCCACACCCTCGGCAACGCCCGCTGGGAGGCCGGCAACGCCCGCGACCTGCTCCTCTACGCGGCCGGCGGCGCCGAACGCCTCCTCGGCAGCCAGATCCCGGTGCCCGGCGGCTGGAACGTCACCTTCCACGAACCCCTCGGCGTGGTGGGCGTCATCGCCCCCTGGAACTTCCCCATGCCCATCGCCGCCTGGGGCTCCTTCCCGGCCCTCGCCGCGGGCAACGCGGTCGTCCTCAAGCCCGCCGAGACCACCCCGCTCACCGCGCTCCGCCTCGCCGGACTCGCCCTGGAGGCGGGCCTGCCCGAGCACCTCTTCCAGGTGCTGCCGGGGTACGGCCACACCGCCGGACGCGCCCTGGTGGACCACCCGGACATCGGCAAGATCGTGTTCACCGGCTCCACCCGCACCGGACACGAGGTCATGGAGCGCTGCGCCCGGCAGCTCAAGCCGGTCACCCTCGAACTCGGCGGCAAGAGCCCCAGCATCGTCTTCGCCGACGCCGACCTGGGAGCCGCCCTCGACCCGTTCTCCTTCCTCGACAACGCCGGCCAGGACTGCTGCGCCCGCACCCGCGTCCTGGTCCAGCGCGAGGTCCACGACGAGGCCCGCGCCTTCCTCGCCGACGCCCTCGCCGCCGTGGTCGTGGGCGACCCGGCCGACGAGAAGACGCAGATGGGCCCGCTGATCTCCCGTACCCAGCTGGACCGCGTCCGCTCCTACGTCCCCGACGGCGCCCCCGCCCTGCGCGGCACCGCCCCGGACGGGCCCGGTCACTGGTTCCCGCCGACCGTGCTCACCGACGCGGCCCCCGACAGCCCGGCCGCCCGCGAGGAGATCTTCGGACCCGTGGCCGTCCTGCTGCCCTTCGACGACGAGCGGGACGCGATCCGGCTCGCCAACGACACCCCGTACGGCCTCTCCGGCTCCATCTGGACCCGGGACCTCGGCCGCGCCCTGCGCGTCTCCGGGGCCGTCCGCGCGGGCAACCTGTCCGTCAACTCCCACTCCAGCGTCCGCTACTGGACCCCGTTCGGCGGCTTCAAGCAGTCCGGACTGGGCCGCGAACTCGGCCCGGACGCCCTGACCGCCTTCACCGAGACCAAGAACGTCTTCCTCAGCACGGAGGGGCCCGCTTAAGTGACCGAGACCGAAGCTCCCGTCTGCCGCCGCCTGGTCGGCCGTACCGCCGTCGTCACCGGAGCCGGCAGCGGCATCGGGCTGGCCACCGTCCGCCGGCTGGCCGCCGAGGGCGCCCGCGTGGTCTGCGCCGACATCGACGAGACCAGCGGCAAGGCCGCCGCCGAGGAGGTGGGCGGTCTGTTCGTGAAGACCGACGTCACCGACCCCGAGCAGGTCGAGGCGCTGTTCAGGGCCGCCCACGACACCTACGGCAGCGTCGACATCGCCTTCAACAACGCCGGCATCTCCCCGCCCGACGACGACTCCATCCTGGACACCGGCCTGGAGGCGTGGAAGCGGGTGCAGGAGGTCAACCTGACCTCCGTCTACCTGTGCTGCAAGGCCGCCATCCCCTACATGCGGCGCCAGGGCCGGGGCTCCATCATCAACACCGCCTCCTTCGTGGCCCGGATGGGCGCGGCCACCTCCCAGATCTCGTACACCGCCTCCAAGGGCGGGGTGCTCGCCATGTCCCGGGAACTCGGGGTGCAGTTCGCCCGCGAGGGCATCCGGGTCAACGCCCTGTGCCCCGGCCCGGTCGACACCCCGCTGCTCCAGGAGCTGTTCGCCACCGACCCCGAGCGGGCCGCGCGCCGCCTGGTGCACATCCCGCTGGGCCGGTTCGCGCGGGCCGACGAGATCGCCGCCGCCGTCGCCTTCCTCGCCAGCGACGACGCCTCCTTCGTCAACGCCACCGACTTCCTGGTCGACGGCGGCATCTCCGGCGCGTACGTCACGCCCCTGTAGTCGGCGCGTACGTCACTCCCCTCCAGCCGAAAGGTGTACGGTCCCCGTCCCATGCGACAGCTACTCGCCTGGTCCCTGACCGCGGCCGCCGCCCTCGCGGCCGCCCCCGCCCTCACCCCCACCGCGGCGGCCGCCGAATCCAACTGCCCCAAGCTGAGCACCAGTTGGTACGGCCACAACCGTGCCCAGCTGCAACAGGTCATCGACGCCCGCGGCACCTGTTCCGGACACCGCGGCGCGGTCGCCGCGTTCGACTGGGACAACACCGTCACCAAGAACGACGTCACCGACGCCACCCTCTCCTGGGCCCTGCGCCACGACGCCCTGCCCCGCCCCGCCCGCTGGAAGGACTCCAGCGCCTGGCTCACCGACGCCGGGGACCGGGCGCTCACCGCCGCCTGCGGCACCGGCGCGGGCGGCTCCCTGCGCACCTCGGACCGGCCCCGCTGCACGGACGAGATCGTGGAGATCCGGGAGAAGGGCACCACGATGAGCGGCGCCGCCGCCTTCGCCGGGACCTGGAACCACCGGCGTACCGTCCCGCAGTACGCCTGGGTGCCCCAGCTCTTCGCGGGCCGCACCCCGGCCCAGCTCTCCTCCTACGCGGCCGCCGCCCGCACCGAGGCGCTCGCCGCCCCCATCGGCGCCACCCGCACCCTGGGCACCCACACCGTCCCCGCCTACGTCCGCTACTACGACCAGCAGCGCGACCTCATCCGCACCCTGCAGCGGGCCGGGTTCCGGGTGTACATCGTCTCGGCCGGCTCCGAACCGGTCACCGAGGTCTGGTCGCGCGGGGTCGGCATCGACGCCGCGCACACCATCGCCATCCGCTCCGTCCTCGACCACCGGGGCCGCATCACCACCCGTAACGAGGGCTGTGGCGGCGTCGGGGTGAACAAGGGCGACGTGATCCCCTACATCGACGGCAAGCGGTGCTGGATCAACCAGGACATCTACGGAATCCACGGCCCCGCCGCCTGGCAGAAGCAGCCCTGGAAGAAGCGGATCGCCGTCGGCGGCGGCGACGCGGACACCGACGTCACCTTCGTCTCCGACGCCACCGGCGCCCACCTGGTGCTCAACCGCAACAAGGCCGAGCTGATGTGCCGGGCCTACGACGACACGGACGGCCGCTGGGTGATCAACCCGATGTTCATCGAGCCGCTGCCCCGCAAGAGCGAGCCGTACCCCTGCTCCACCACCGCCTACAACGCCCCCGACGGCGGCCACACCCCGCTGCGCCGCCCGGACGGCTCGGTGGTGCCGGACCAGGCGGACACCGTGTACTGAGGGGCCGTCACAGGAACGTGTGCCCCTCACCCCGGTAGGTGGGCACGGTCGCCGTGACCGTGTCCCCCTCCACCAGGTGCAGCACCTCGAACCGCTCGCACAGCTCGCCCGCCTTCGCGTGCCGGAACCACACCTTGTCGCCGATCAGCAGATCATCGGCGGGCGAGCCGAGCAACGGGGTCTGCACCTCGCCCGCCCCCTCCTGCGGGTCGTAGCGCAGCCCCTCCGGCAGATACGGCACCGGCAGCCGGTCCGGGCCGGGAGCACCCGACGCCGGGTAGCCGCCGCCCAGCACCGTCACCGCGCCCACACCCGGGCGCCGGACCACGGGCAGCGCGAACAGGGCGGCCGGACGGCCCGTGAACGACGTGTAGTTGTCGAAGAGCCGGGGCACGTACAGCCCCGAACCCGCCGCGATCTCCGTCACCGCCTCCTCGGCCGCCGTGTGCTGCACACTGCCCGTGCCGCCGCCGTTCACGAACTCCAGCTCCGGCGCCACCGCCCGCACCGCCCGCACGGCCGCCCCGCGCCGCTCGGCCAGCTCCCGCCGGGCCGCCGCCTGCATCAGCCGGATCGCGCGCGAACGCACCGGCCGTCCGGCCAACGCATCCCCCACTCCGGCCACATGACCCTCGTACCCCATCAGGCCCACCAGCTTGAAGCCCGGCCGCCGCGCCACCGACCGTGCCAGGTCGGCCAGTTGGGCGGGGGAGTGCAGCGGGGAACGGCGGGCGCCCACCCGGACCCGGCCGCCCAGCAGACGCAGCGAGGTGTCCAACTCCAGGCAGACCCGCACCACTTCACGCCCGCCCGCGCGGGAGGCGTCGATCAGGTCCAGCTGGGCCACGTCGTCCACCATCACCGTGACCGTGGCGGCCAGCTTGGGATCGGCGGCCAGCTCGGCGTACCCCGCCCGGTCGGCGGACGGGTAGGCCAGCAGCACGTCCTCGAAGCCGGAACGCGCCAGCCACAGCGACTCGGCCAGCGTGAACGACATGATCCCCGCGAAGCCCTCCCGCGCCAGCACCCGCTCCAGCAGGGCGCGGCAGCGCACGGACTTGGAGGCGACCCGGATCGGCTTGCCGTTCGCCCGGCGCACCAGATCGGCCGCGTTGGCGTCGAAGGCGGCCAGATCCACGAGGGCGAGCGGGGCGTCGTAGGCGGCGGTGGCCCGGTCGTACCGGGCCCGGTCGGCGGCACGCGCAGTCATGACGGCAGCCTGCCAGACGCGATAACCACGGGGTAGGGGGATGTTCCGGGCAGATGCCCCGGCAGCGCGGACCGGGTCCGTCCCGCCGGCCCGGAACCCGTAAAGTGACGCGCACGTACGGCGGAAAACACCCGGCCGCAGCGCTGAACCGGGATGCCGGTCCAGCCGTACGGGTATGCGTGCCCGGACGGAACTCGTCCGACGGGCCGCGGCCGCCGCCCAGGACGGCCCGCGTACGAGCAGTCGGCCCGGTCGCCAGGAAACGGGGGGTGCATGAGCACGGAAGCGCGCCGCGCCCCGTTCCCGCCGCGCCCCACCGAGGACCCCGCACCCGCGGCGAAAGCCGAACCGGACACACCACCGGTCGAGGACGAGCCCTCGGTGTTCGCCCCGCGCCGCTCCCTCGAACGGCCCCGCGAGACCCGGCTGCCGGTCCCCGAGGCCCGGCTCACCACACCCCCGCCGCCCCCGCCGGCCTCCGCCCGCTTCCCCGACACCCCGCCGCTGCCGACGCGCGCCCCGGCCGAGTCGCCCACGGAGACCACGACCCGGCTGCGGCCCGTCCCGGCGGCCCCCGAACCGGGCGCCCAGCCGCCCGCGCCCGCCTGGAGCCCGGCCGCCGCCCCCGCGCCCGACCCCGCCCTCTCCTGGAACGCCCCCTGGCCGGTCGGCGCGTTCGGGCAGCCCGAGCCGTACGAGGAACTCGTGCGCGGGCCCGGCCCGGTGGCCCGGCTGCGCAGCCGTACCGGCGTCGCCGCCATCTGCGTCGTCCTCGGGCTCGGCCTCATCGGCGGTGCGCTGGCCGGGAGTTGGCTCACCGGGGAGGACGGTGAGCGCAGCGCCGACAGCGGGTTCGCCGCCGCCGGGGCGCTCTGGCACAACGTGCCCGTCGACCAGCTCTTCCCGCCCACCGTCAAGGGCACCGGCGCCGGACCCGGCGGAGCCGACCGCAGCTGGACCCGGATCGCCGTGGCCCCCGACACCGGCTGCGCCGGCGCCTTCGACCCGCTGCTGCTGCGCGCCCTCGCCCCCGTCGGCTGCGCCCGCCTGCTGCGCGCCACCTACACCGACGCCACCCAGACCCATGTCACCACCGTCGGCCTGCTGTTCACCAAGGCCGACCCCGCCGCCATGGCAGGGCTCGCCGCCCGCTTCCACAACGAACACCTGGACCGCCGCACCGACCTGCTGCCCCTGCCGTACGCCGCCAAGGGCACCCCCGCCGCCGGGTTCGGCGCGAGACAGCGCGCCAGCTGGACGGTCAGCGTCCTCACCGACGCCCCCATCGTCGCCTTCGCCGTCTCCGGCTGGGCCGACGGCCGCACCGTCGACACCCCGCAGCCCGCCCCGGACGCCGTACGCTCCGGCGCCACCTCCGCGCCCGCGCAGGCCGGACTCGGCAACGAGGCCCAGGGGCTCGCCGACCGCATCCAGCGTCGGCTGCGCCAGACCGTCAGCCCGGCCACGGAGAAGCCCTCATGAGGCGTCGCACCCGCACCGCGTCGAGCCTGCTGCTCGCCACCGGTCTCGCCCTGCTCCCCGCCTCCGCCGCGCGCGCCGACTCCATCCGCGCCCAGCAGTGGGGGCTGTCCGCGCTCCACCTCGACGAGGCATGGCGCACCACCCAGGGGCAGGGCGTCACCGTCGCCGTACTGGACACCGGCGTGGAGGACGGCCACCCCGACCTCGCGGGCAACGTCCTGCCGGGCAAGGACATGGTCGGTTTCGGCGCCGGTCCGGGCGACCGCGCCTGGGCCCGGCACGGCACCGCCATGGCAGGCATCATCGCCGGTCACGGACACGGACCCGGCGACGGCTCCGGGGTCATGGGCGTCGCGCCCAAGGCGAAGATCCTCCCCGTCCGGGTCATCCTGGAGGACAAGGACCCCGCCCGCGCCAAGGCCCGCGTCACCCGTGGCAACGCCCTCGCGGACGGCGTCCGCTGGGCCGCCGACCACGGCGCCGACGTCATCAACCTCTCCCTCGGCGACGACTCCGACTCCGCGCACCCCGAGGCCGGCGAGGACGAGGCCGTGCAGTACGCCCTCGGCAAGGGCGTCGTGGTGGTCGCCTCGGCGGGCAACGGCGGCGACAAGGGCGACCACGTCTCCTACCCGGCCGCCTACCCCGGCGTCATCGCCGTCACCGCGGTCGACCGCTACGGCACCCGCGCCTCCTTCTCCACCCGCCGCTGGTACGCCGCCGTCAGCGCGCCCGGTGTGGACGTCGTCATCGCCGACCCCGATCACCGCTACTACGAGGGCTGGGGCACCTCGGCCGCCTCCGCCTTCGTCTCCGGCGCGGCCGCCCTGCTCAAGGCGGACCGTCCGGAACTGACCCCGCCCCAGATCAAGAAGGTGCTGGAGGACACCGCGCGGGACGCTCCCTCCGGCGGCCGCGACGACTCCCGGGGCTTCGGCATGATCGACCCGGCCGCCGCCCTCAAGACCGCCGCCCGCCTCGAACCCGAGAACCCGCGCCCGGCGGCTTACGGCAAGAAGTACTTCGGCCCCGGCCCCGACAGCCCCGACTCCGCCGCCGGCGCCACCGGCTGGGCGGCCTGGCTGGCGGGCGGCACCGGTACCGCCCTGCTGATCGCGGCCGTCACCGTGATCTGGCGCAACCGCAGGCCCGGCGCGACCGGCTGATCACGCCGGGGCGGCGAACGCCCGCACCGCCGCCCGGGCCGCCGATTCCACCAGCGCGACACCCTCCACGCGGCTCGCCGTGCCCTCGGTGAGGACCGCCAGCAGCCGGTCGCCGTCGGCCCCGGACACCCGGCCGACGCTGTGCACGACCCAGCGGCCGGTCGCGTCGCGGGGGAACCAGCCGTTCTTCAGCGCGCAGGGCCCCACCGCCGAGATGCCCCACCGCTGCTCCGGCACCACCGAGCCCATCAGGGCGGCCAGGTACGCGCGCGAGGTCGCGTTCAGCACGGGAGAGGGCCCGAACACGTGCTGGAGCAGAGTCAGTTGGTCCCTGGCCGTGGTGCGGGTCAGGCCCCAGTAGCCGTTCTCACCGCCCACCGTCGCGGTGAGGCCGAGGCGATGGTGCGCCGCGTCCAGACCGGCGGCGCCGCCGATCCCGTGCCACAGGGCGGTCGCGGAGTCGTTGTCGCTGTGCCCGATCATCCGCGCGGCCCGCTCCCGCTCCACCGCTGTCAGCGTCCGGCCCGCGTCCTGGGCACGGAGCAGCAGCGCGGCCAGGATGCCGACCTTGACGACGCTCGCCGTGTCGTGGACGCCGTCGCCGTGCACCGCGCTCCGCCCGGAGCCCGGATCGAGCACCCCCACCGACAGCCGGGCGCCCTCGGGCACCTCCACGCTCAGCGCTTCCACCGGTGCCTCCCGTCGGCGCGGCCCCTTACCGGCCCCGATAAGGTCGGGACCGTGGCGAACAAGAACATTCCCGACTCCGGCTTCTCCGACGACGACGGCTCCGCCGACCCCCGGCTGAGCGCCGCCCTCGCGGCCTGGGCCGGGGACCGCAAGGCGCTCGGTCCCGTGCTGGAGGCCCTCAAGGGCGCGCGGCTGCTCGTCCCCGTCGTCGCCGTCCTCGGAGAGGTGGAGGTGGACGAGAACGGGCTGCGCCGGGAGAAGACCAGCGACATGGCCGTTCCCACGCTGAAGGCCGCCGGGCGCACCGCGCTGCCCGCCTTCACCTCCTCCGAGTCGCTGGCCCGCTGGGACCCCGCCGCCCGGCCGGTCGCCGTACCGCTCCACCAGGCGCTCCAGGCCGCCGCCCACGAGAAGGCCGACACGGTCGTGCTGGACCTCGCCGGGCCCGTGCCGTTCGAGCTGAGCGGCGCGGCGCTGCTCGCGCTGGCCGAGGGCCGCACCAGCGTCGACCCGCTCACCGACCCGGCCGTCGTGGCCGCCGTCCGCGCGGCCGTCGCCGCCGAGCCCGCCGTGCGCTCCGCCCACCTCGGCCCCGGTGCGGCAGACGGCACCCTCGCGCTCGTCCTCGACCCCGCCGCACCGCCCGCGCCCGCCGCCCGCGCCGTCGCCGAGCGGCTGGCCGCCGACGAGACACTGAGGGCCCGCCTGGTGCGCGGCCTCGACCTGGCACTCCTGCCGGCCGGGACCACCCCTCCGGGCGAGCCCTTGTACGTACGCGACTGAGGGAGCCGCCGGGGACTAGCCGTAGACCGCCCCCGTGTACTTCTCACCGGGGCCCTGGCCCGGCTCGTCCGGGACGAGGGACGCCTCGCGGAAGGCGAGCTGGAGCGACTTCAGGCCGTCGCGCAGCGGGGCCGCGTGGAAGGAGCTGATCTCGGTCGTGCTCGCGTCCATCAGCCCGGCGAGGGCGCTGATCAGCTTGCGGGCCTCGTCCAGGTCCTTGTACTTCTCGCCCTCCTCGCTCAGCCCGAGCTTCACTGCGGCGGCGCTCATCAGGTTGACGGCGACCGTCACGATCACCTCGACGGCGGGGACCTCGGCGATGTCGCGGGTCATGGCGTCGAAGTCGGGCGTCTCAGGGGAGGTCTCACTCATACCCCACACGATAGGCGCCGGTCTCCGGCCGGGCGCCCGGCGGCCCCGGTTAGCCCTTCCTCCCCGGAGCTGCTAACCTTGTGTGACGACCGGCCGGACGAGCACGCCTCTGGCGAGCACTCCGGCCCACAAGTGGAGGCTTCGAGCTCCCACCCGACCACCCTCACGGGCGGCGGGTCACCGGTCAGACGGATTTCGTCGCCCACGCGGCGGACACCGTCCGATAGCGCCCCGCGGCCATCGCGGCGGTGTTCCGGTAGTTCGAGGAGCCCCGCATGTGATCGTCCGGGGCATTTTTTGTGCTTCGGCGCGGTTAGGTCTTACTGATACAGACGTTACGCGGCTGTCCGCCAGACCGTCGCGTGGTGCTACCGAGGAGGATCCATCAGCGCCGAGCCCCGCATCAACGACCGGATTCGCGTTCCCGAGGTGCGACTTGTCGGCCCCAGTGGCGAGCAGGTGGGCATCGTCCCCCTGGCCAAGGCACTGGAGCTTGCGCAGGAGTACGACCTGGACCTGGTCGAGGTGGCGGCGACCGCCCGTCCGCCCGTGTGCAAGCTCATGGACTACGGGAAGTTCAAGTACGAGTCGGCCATGAAGGCCCGTGAGGCGCGCAAGAACCAGGCGCACACGGTCATCAAGGAGATGAAGCTCCGGCCGAAGATCGACCCGCACGACTACGACACCAAGAAGGGTCACGTCGTCCGGTTCCTCAAGCAGGGCGACAAGGTCAAGATCACGATCATGTTCCGTGGCCGTGAGCAGTCCCGCCCCGAGCTGGGCTACCGACTGCTTCAGCGCCTCGCGGAGGACGTCCAGGACCTCGGTTTCGTCGAATCGAACCCGAAGCAGGACGGCCGAAACATGATCATGGTCCTCGGTCCGCACAAGAAGAAGACCGAGGCGATGGCCGAGGCCCGCCAGGCGCAGGAGGCCCGCAAGGCCGACGCGAAGGCCAACCCCGGCCGCTCGCAGAACGCCGCGGACAGCGACAGCGCCGAGGACTTCGAGGCCGAGGGTGTCGAGGCCGAGGGCGTCGAGGCCGCAGAGGTCGAGAAGACCGAGGCCCCTGCCGAGGCTTCCGCCGAGGCGTGATCCCAGGGACGCGAGTCCCGGGGAACCAACCGATAAGAGAGCGACGCTCCACCGTGCCCGGTTTCACGACCGGGCACCGGAGCGCCACCGACGAGGAGATACGGCGCTATGCCGAAGAACAAGTCGCACAGCGGTGCCAGCAAGCGCTTCAAGATCACCGGCTCCGGCAAGGTGCTCCGCGAGCGCGCCGGCAAGCGCCACCTGCTCGAGCACAAGTCGTCCCGCGTGACGCGCCGCCTCACCGGCACCGCCGAGATGGCTCCGGGCGACGCCGCGAAGATCAAGAAGCTTCTCGGCAAGTGACGTGAGCGGCGCTCGCACCGAGCGTCGTACGTCTTCACCGGGACCCAATCGTTTCCGGGTCGTGTGAGTCTGAGTCCACTCCACGGCCCCGCTACAAGGAGTTAAACAAGTGGCACGCGTCAAGCGGGCAGTCAACGCCCACAAGAAGCGCCGGGCGATCCTCGAGCAGGCCTCCGGCTACCGTGGTCAGCGCTCGCGCCTGTACCGCAAGGCCAAGGAGCAGGTCACCCACTCCCTGGTCTACAACTACAACGACCGCAAGAAGCGCAAGGGCGACTTCCGTCAGCTGTGGATCCAGCGCATCAACGCCGCTGCCCGCGCCAACGGCATCACCTACAACCGCTTCATCCAGGGTCTGAAGGCCGCGAACATCGAGGTCGACCGCAAGATCCTGGCCGAGCTGGCCGTCAACGACGCCGGTGCGTTCGCCGCGCTCGTCGAGGTCGCCCAGAAGGCGCTCCCCGCGGACGTCAACGCGCCGAAGGCCGCGTGACGCTGCGCTGGCCTTGAGCCGGTTGAATGCAGGACCCGCAGGCTATTGAGCTTGCGGGTCCTGCTGTTGGGGGGCCTGGTGTGTCGTCGGGTGCGGCGCCTTCGTGGCTTGTCGCGCAGTTCCCCGCGCCCCTGAAAACCCCCCGCTTGACGTTGGGATCTCTGTCGAAGGTGATTAGGACTATGGGCTCCGCCAACCCTGAGTTGATCTCTCCCCGTTCCGCGCGTGTGAGTGCCGCGCGGCGGCTGGGGAGGCGGAACTTCCGGGGGAAGGAGCGGCTGTTCCTCGCGGAGGGGCCGCAGGCCGTGCGGGAGGCCACCGGGCACCGGGCCGGGGGAGAGCCGACGCTGGTGGAGCTGTTCGCCACCGTCGAGGCCGCGGAGCGGTACGCCGACATCATCGGGGAGGCCCGTGCCGCGGGCGCCCGTGTGCACCTCGCCGACGAGGACGTCATCGCCGACATCTCCACCACCGTCACCCCGCAGGGTGTCGTCGGGGTCTGCCGGTTCCTCGACACCCCGTTCGAGGACATCCTCGCCGCCCGCCCCAAGCTCGTCGCCGTCCTCGCGCACGTCCGCGACCCCGGCAACGCGGGCACCGTGCTGCGCTGCGCCGACGCCGCCGGTGCCGACGCGGTGATCCTCACCGACGCCTCCGTCGACCTGTACAACCCCAAGGCCGTACGCGCCTCCGTGGGCTCCCTGTTCCATCTGCCCGTCGCCATGGGCGTGCCCGTCGAGCAGGCCGTCCGGGGGCTGAAGGACGCCGGGGTGCGCATCCTCGCCGCCGACGGCGCCGGGGACCGCGACCTCGACGCGGAGCTGGACAAGGGCGCCATGGGCGACCCCACCGCCTGGGTGTTCGGCAACGAAGCCTGGGGGCTGCCGGAGGAGACCCGTGCCCTGGCCGACGCCGTCGTCAGCGTCCCCATCCACGGCAAGGCCGAGAGCCTGAACCTGGCGACCGCCGCCGCCGTATGTCTGTACGCGTCGGCCCGCGCCCAGCGCGCCCCCGGAGGCTGCCGTTCCGTCACCCCGACCTAGTAGGGTGACCCACTCGGGGGCCCTGCGCAGGCTGAGAGGTGGGGTACGGGGATGAGTGTGGTCGGCACGAGCACGGCGCCGGACGGGCAGGACGTGCGCGCGTCCCCGCAGGGGGACCCCGCCGACGCGATCGACCCCGACCAGCTCCCCGACGGCCTCGTCGTCGCCGACGAGCACGGGCGGGTCGTACGGTTCAACGCCGCCGCCGCCCGGATCACCGCCGTCCGCCCGGCCGACGCTCTCGGCCGGCCGCTGGAGAAGGCGCTGCCGCTGGAGGACCTCGAAGGGCGCCGTTGGTGGCAGCTCACCGATCCCTACGGCGGCCTCGCCATCCGGGTGCGGCAGCCCGAGCGGAACCTGCTGCTGCCCGGCGGCCGGGAGGTCCTGGTCGCCGCCCGCTACGTACGCGACGAGCCGCTCGGCCCGCTGCACCGCCTCGTCGTCACCCTCCGGGACACCGAGGCCCGGCGCCGCACCGAGCGCAGCCACGCCGAGCTGATCGCCACCGTGGCGCACGAGCTGCGCTCCCCGCTCACCTCCGTCAAGGGCTTCACCGCCACCCTGCTGGCCAAGTGGGAGCGGTTCACCGACGAGCAGAAACGGCTGATGCTGGAGACCGTCGACGCCGACGCCGACCGGGTCACCCGGCTGATCGCCGAGCTCCTCGACATCTCCCGCATCGACAGCGGCCGCCTGGAGGTGCGCCGCCAGCCCGTCGACACCGCCGCCGCCGTCGGCCGCCACATCCAGGCCCATGTCGCCGCCGGCCAGCCCGCCGGCCGCTTCCTGCTCCGCGTCGAGCACCCGCTGCCCGCCCTGTGGGCCGACCCCGACAAGGTCGACCAGGTGCTCAGCAACCTGCTGGAAAACGCGGTGCGCCATGGCGCCGGAACTGTCACGATCGACGTCACGCCCGCCCCGTCCCCGCGCGAGGGCGAGGAGACAGGCACGT
The DNA here is from genome assembly GCF_044541565.1 of Streptomyces sp. NPDC085596. Classification (NCBI taxonomy): domain Bacteria; kingdom Bacillati; phylum Actinomycetota; class Actinomycetes; order Kitasatosporales; family Streptomycetaceae; genus Streptomyces; species Streptomyces sp. NPDC085596. Next base: position 202,573 of record NZ_JBITTC010000006.1, read on the forward strand.
CGGTCACCGTGAGCGACGAGGGGCCCGGCATCCCGGAGGAGTCCATGAACCGCGTCTTCACCCGCTTCTGGCGGGGCAGCAAGCGCGGCGGCACCGGCCTCGGGCTCTACATCGTCAAGGGCATCGTCGAGGCCCACGGCGGCACCATCACGGTCGGCCGCGCCCCCGGCGGCGGCGCGCAGTTCCGGTTTACGTTGCCCGTGAGCGCCCCGGCCTACCTGGCCTGAGCCGCCCGCGGGCCATTCGCCCAGCCCGTCCCCGTTAGACTCGGCCCCTGGCACCTTTGTGTCCGCACGCGGCCCGCCGGGACCCCTTCGGGCGGTGACGGGACCACCAGCCACCCAATCGGAAGCACGGGAAGAGATGTCGGCACCGAATAAGTCGTACGACCCTGTCGAGGTCGAGGCGTTGAAACCGGAAGAGATCGAGCGGATGCGGGACGAGGCGCTCGCCGCCTTCGGTGCCGCGGAATCCCTCGACGCGCTCCACGAGGCCAAGGTCGCCCACACCGGCCCGGCCTCCCCGCTGTCCCTCGCCAACCGCGAGATCGGCGCCCTGCCCCCGCACGCCAAGGCCGACGCCGGCAAGCGCGTCGGCATGGCCCGCGGCGCGGTCAACAAGGCGCTGGCCGCCCGCCAGGTGGAGCTGGAGGCCGAGCGGGACGCCCGCGTGCTGGTCGAGGAGGACGTCGACGTCACCCTGCCGTACGACCGCGTCCCCGCCGGTGCCCGGCACCCGCTGACCACGCTCTCCGAGCGCATCGAGGACGTCTTCGTCGCCATGGGCTACGAGGTCGCCGAGGGCCCCGAGGTGGAGGCCGAGTGGTTCAACTTCGACGCCCTCAACATCGGCCCCGACCACCCCGCGCGCGGTGAGGCCGACACCTTCTTCGTCCGCGGTGAGAAGGGCGGCACCGAGTCCGGTGTCGTCCTGCGCACCCACACCTCGCCGGTGCAGATCCGCTCCCTGCTGGAGCGCGGGGCGCCGGTCTACGTGATCTGCCCCGGCCGCGTGTACCGCACCGACGAGCTGGACGCCACGCACACCCCCGTGTTCCACCAGGTCGAGCTGCTCGCCGTCGACGAGGGCCTGACCATGGCCGACCTCAAGGGCACCCTGGACCACATGGTCCAGTCGCTGTTCGGTCCCGGCATGAAGACCCGGCTGCGGCCGAACTTCTTCCCGTTCACCGAGCCGTCCGCCGAGATGGACATGCTCTGCTACGTCTGCAAGGGCGAGTCCGTCGGCAATCCCGACCGCCCCTGCCGTACCTGCTCCAGCGAGGGCTGGATCGAGCTGGGCGGCTGCGGCATGGTCAACCCCAAGGTGCTGACCGCCTGCGGCGTCGACCCGGAGAAGTACAGCGGATTCGCCTTCGGGTTCGGCATCGAGCGGATGCTGATGTTCCGCCACAACGTCGAAGACATGCGAGACATGGTCGAGGGTGACGTCCGGTTCACCCGGCCGTTCGGGATGGAGATCTGATGCGGGTCCCGCTTTCCTGGCTGCGGGAGTACGTCGACCTGCCGGCGACCGAAACCGGCCGTGACGTCCAGGCCAAGCTCATTTCGGCCGGGCTGGAGGTCGAGACCGTCGAGCAGCTCGGCGCCGACCTCAAGGGCCCGCTCGTCGTCGGCCAGGTGCTGACCATCGAGGAGCTGGAGGGCTTCAAGAAGCCCATCCGCTTCTGCACCGTCGACGTCGGCCAGGCCAATGGCACCGGCGAGCCGCAGGAGATCGTCTGCGGCGCCCGGAACTTCGCCGTCGGCGACAAGGTCGTCGTGGTCCTGCCCGGCGCCACCCTGCCGGGCGGCTTCTCGATCGCCGCGCGCAAGACGTACGGCAAGACCTCGCACGGCATGATCTGCTCCACCGACGAGCTGGGCATGGGCGACGACGGCACCCACGGCATCATCGTGCTGCCGCCGGAGACCGAGACCGGCAAGGACGCCATCGAGCTGCTGGAGCTGGTCGACGAGGTCCTGGACATCGCCGTCACCGCCAACCGCGGCGACTGCCTGTCCATCCGCGGTGTCGCCCGCGAGACGGCCATCGCCTACGGCCTGCCGCTGCGCGACCCGGCCCTGATCGACGTACCCGCGCCGAACGCCTACGGCTACCCGGTGAAGGTCTCCGACCCGATGGGCTGCGACCGCTTCACCGCCCGCACCGTCACCGGGCTGAGCCCCGAGGCGCGGTCCCCGATCTGGCTGCGCCGCCGGCTCCAGAAGGTCGGCATGCGCCCGGTCTCCCTCGCCGTGGACATCACCAACTACGTGATGATGGAGCTGGGCCAGCCCCTGCACGCCTACGACCGCACCTCGGTCCAGGGCGCCATCGGGGTCCGCCGTGCCGAGGAGGGCGAGAAGCTCGTCACCCTCGACGGGGCCGAGCGCACGCTGCACGCCGAGGACCTCGTCATCACCGACGAGCGCGGCCCCATCGGCCTGGCCGGTGTCATGGGCGGCGCCGACACGGAGATCGCCGACCACGACGACACCGAGCGGTCCACCTCCGACGTCGTCGTGGAGGCCGCCCACTTCAACGCCGTCTCCGTCGCGCGGACGGCCCGCCGTCACAAGCTGTCCTCGGAGGCGTCCCGCCGCTTCGAGCGGGGTGTCGACCCCGAGGCCGCCGCCGCTGCCGCGCAGCGCACCGTGGACCTGCTGGTCCTGCTCGCGGGCGGCACCGCCGAGGCCGGCGTCACGGAGATCATCGCGCCGTTCGCGCCGCGCACGATCACCATCCCCGCCGACCACCCGGACAAGGTCGCGGGCGTCACCTACGGCCGCGAGATCGTCGTCCGCCGCCTCCAGGAGATCGGCTGCGACGTGTACGGGCAGGACGAGCTGATCGTCACCGTCCCGTCCTGGCGGCCCGACCTCACCGAGGCCAACGACCTGGCCGAAGAGGTCATCCGCCTGGAGGGCTACGAGAACCTGCCCTCCACGCTGCCCAAGCCCACCTCCGGCCGTGGCCTGACCCACCGTCAGCGGCTGCACCGCCGGATCGGCCGGGCCCTGGCGGGAGCGGGCTACGTAGAGGCGCCGAACTACCCGTTCGTCGCCGAGCAGGTCTTCGACCAGCTCGGTCTGGACGCCGGTGACCCGGCCCGCCGCGTGGTCAAGCTGTCCAACCCGCTCAGCGACGAGGAGCCCGCGCTCCGCACCACGCTGCTGCCCGGCCTGCTGGGCGCCCTGCGCCGCAACGACGGCCGGGGCTCGCACGACCTGGCGCTCTTCGAGACCGGCCTGGTCTTCCACCCGCGCGAGGCCGGCTCGGTCGCCGGGCACCTGCCCGTCGACCGCCGTCCCACCGACGAGGAGATCGCCCGCCTGGACGCCGTGCTGCCCGAGCAGCCGCGCCATGTGGCCGTCGTCCTCGCCGGTGCCCGCGAGCAGTCCGGCTGGTGGGGCAAGGGCCGCCCGGCCGACTGGGCCGACGCGATCGAGGCCGCCCGGACCGTCGCCCACGAGGCGGGCGCCGAGCTGATCGTGCGCAAGGCCCAGTACGGTCCGTGGCACCCCGGCCGCTGCGCCGAACTGGCGGTCGTCGAGGACGGCGCCGAGCGCGTCGTCGGCCACGCGGGCGAACTCCACCCGCGCGTGCTCAAGGCCCTCGGCCTGCCGGAGCGCAGCTGCGCGATGGAACTGGACCTGGACGCCCTGGAGCGGGTCGGCGACGACACCCCGCAGGCGCCCGGAATCTCCACCTTCCCGGTCGCCACGCAGGACGTCGCCCTGGTCGTCGACAAGCCGGTGCCCGCCGCCGACGTCGAGGCCGCGCTGCGCGAGGGCGCGGGCGAACTGCTGGAGTCCATCCGGCTGTTCGACGTGTACGAGAACCCGGAGCAGCTCGGCGAGGGCCGCAAGTCCCTCGCGTACGCGCTGCGCTTCCGGGCCGGCGACCGCACGCTGACCGTGGACGAGGCGTCCGCCGCGCGCGACGCCGCCATCGCCCTGGCGAACGAGCGCACGGGCGCGGAGCTGCGCGGCTGACCCCCGCTGTAAACCCGAAGGCACCGGCCGGTCACGGACTCGATCCGTGACCGGCCGGCGCCGTTCCCGGCGCCCACCGGGCCGGCTGCCCGGCTGCCGCCGCGCGAACGCGGGCCGGTGGCCTTACGGCCGTACCGGCGACGCGGTACCGGTTCCGCGCGGCGGCGAAGTGCGGGGCTCCGCCCGACACCCGGGGGCGCTCGGCCGGACCGCCGCCTTGTGAGGGGGAGCGGACGGCCCGGCCCGCCTCTCGCGAGGCGGGGCACCAAGTGAAGCCGTCCGACCGGTATGCCCGACAGTGCGCGCGGGACGCGGATGCGCGCACTCCGCTCACACCCCGTGTGAACCCGTTCGCACTACGCTTACGGCACCACGCCACTCGGGGGGCCAACTGATGCAGCCCAACACCCTGCTCGACGCGATCCTGGACGAGGCGGGGATCTCGCACGCCGGGCTCGCCGCGCACGTCAACCAGGCCGGCCGCCGCCGGGGACTCGCGCTCAGATACGAACACACCGCCGTCGCACGGTGGTTGAAGGGTCAGCGGCCGAGAGGCCAGGTGCCGGATCTGATCTGCGAGGTGCTCGCGGGACGGTTACGGCGCCCGGTCACGCTGGACGACATCGGCCTCGGCGTGCCGGGCGAACCCGCCACCGCCCACGCCGGCTCGCTCTCCGGGTTCGTGGAGCGGGCCACCGCGCTGTGGCGCTCCGACGAACAGCAGCGCCCGCATGTGCTGGGCGCGCCCGCCGTCACCGGTACGCCCGCGGTGATGCCGGTGTGGGAGTGGGAGAACCCGCCGGAGGACGTGGACGTGTCGCGCGGCGGACAGCACCGGGTCACCGAGGCGGACATCGGCACCCTGCGGGCGGCCCGCGCGCACTACGAGCAGATGTACCGCAAGGCCGGCGGCGTGGCGACCCGCACCCGCATCGTCGGCTTCCTCAACGCCGAGGCCGCGCCGCTGCTGCGCGGCAGCTACCCCGACGACACCGGACGCCAACTGCACCGTGCCACGGGCGGGTTGGTGGCCATCGCGGGCATCTGCGCCTACGACTCCGACGCGCACGGGCTGGCCCAGCGCTACTTCCACCAGGCGCTGCGGCTGGCGAAGGCGAGCGGGGACCGGGGGCTCGGGGCGTACGTGATAGCGCTGCTGGTCAACCAGTCGCTGTTCATGCGGGAGTACCGGCAGGCGGTCGCCTTCGCGGAGGCCGCGCTGCGTACGGCCGGCCGTCACATCACCCCGGCGCTCGCCTCCGACCTGTACGCGATGCAGGCCAAGGCGTACGCGCATCTCGGCGACGGGGGCGGCGCGCTGTCCGGCATCCGGCGGGCGGAGACGGCGGCCGGGCAGATCCGGCCGGGCACCGAACCGGACGAGACGGGGTACGTCCAGCCGGGCCTGGTGAACGTCCAGGTGGCGGAGGCGCTGCTGAGCCTCGGTGAGCTGTCGGCCGCGCGGGAGCACGCGGCGGCGGCCGTGGACACTCCGGCGCACGACCGGGGCCGGGTGCACCGGCTGGCGATGCTGAGCACGATCGAGCTGCGGCAGGGCAACGCCGACAAGGCGGTGGCGACCGCCGTGCAGATGGCCGAGCAGGCGCGTGGCATGGAGTCCCAGCGACTGCGCGACCGGCTCCGGGCGGTGCGCGAGTACCTGGTGCGCTGCGGCTCGGCCGGGACCGCGGACGCGGCGGAACTGATCGACGGCGCGCTGCGCGTACCGCTGTAACGGGCGGGGGGCGCGCGCCGCCGAAGCGAGCGCCCTGTAGGCCGGGAATAGTCCCTGCTGCGATATTGCCACTTACTCGGCGGAAGGTGGCAGAACCGTGCAGTGGACGAAACAGAACGAACAAACTGTGTACGCGAACCGCTGGTTCAGCGTCAATCTGGCGGATGTCGAGCTGCCCAACGGCTCACATCTCGACCACTTCCTCATCCGGCTGCGGCCGGTCGCCGTCGCCACGGTGGTCAACGAGGCCAACGAGGTCCTGCTGCTGTGGCGGCACCGCTTCATCACCGACAGCTGGGGCTGGGAGCTGGCCGCGGGGGTCGTGGAGGACGGCGAGGACATCATGAGCGCGGCCGCGAGGGAACTGGAGGAGGAGACCGGCTGGCGGCCGGGGCCTCTGCACCACCTGATGAGCGTGGAGCCGTCCAACGGCCTCACCGACGCCCGGCACCACGTGTACTGGTCCGAGCAGGGTGAGTACACCGGTCATCCCGTGGACGACTTCGAGTCGGACCGCCGTGAGTGGGTCCCGCTCAAACTCGTCCCCGACCTGATCGCCCGTGGGGAGGTCCCGGCCGCCAACATGGCGGCCGCGTTACTCCTGCTGCACCATCTCCGGCTCGCCGACGGTCAGTGAGCCAGCGCCTGCCAGACGGCGACGGCGAGCGCCCCCAGGGCGGTGAGCGCGGCGACCGAGGGCAACGGCCAGCGGGCGTGTTCGAGCGAGTTCACCCGGGAGTTCAGCTCATCCAGCTCCTTGGCGGTCTCCTCGGTACGGTGACTGAGCAACGCCAGCCCGCCTTCGACGCGCGCGTAGGCGACGTCGAGGCGGCGGCGTAACTCGGCCAGTTCTCCGTGAACCACGGCCTGCTCCGGTTCGACGGTCACGGGTCCACTCCTCTCCATGGTCGGACGGGACGACTCCGCATCCCTTGCATGCGCATGCAGAGTCAACCGCCCCGGCGGACCCAGGGGGAGCGTGTGCGACCGGCATATGCGAGCCCCCGGCGCACACGGAGTGTGAAACACATGGGCCCGGCACCTATAGGTGCCGGGCCCATGTGTTTCAGTCCTCGTCCGGTACCGCCTCGGCTCCGTTCCGCCCGCGCATCCGGACGAAGACCGGGTTCACCGCCACGGTGGCCGTCTCCAGGCGTTCGGCCTCTTCGCTCCGCCCCTCGGCGCGCAGGGCGAGGACGACGTCGTGGGTGACGGCCGCTTCGTTCCACTCGTAGTCACCCGACCGGTAGACCTCGAGGGCGGCTTCGAAATCGGCGTGCGCCTCCGGGTAGCGGCCAAGGTCCCGGTACGCGACCGCGCGCAAGTGAAGCGCCATGGCCCCGGCGTAGGCATCTCCCGCGCGCCCGGTCACCTCGACGGCGTGGGTCAGCGGTGCCAGGGCCTCCTCCGGCCTGCCCTCCTTCAGGTGCAGCCAACCCACGTCCCGCTGGGTGTGGGCGAACCACATCTTGTCGCCGATCCGCTGGAAGACGCCGAGCGCCGTCCTGGCCGTGCTGGATGCTTCGGCCAGGTCGCCCATGCCCGCGAGGACACGGATCCTGGCGTTGGTGACCCGCCCGACCCAGAGTTGCTCACCCATGGGCCCGAAGATCTCCTCCGCGCGCCGGTAGCGGTCAAGGGCCTCCTCGCGGCGGCCGAGGAGGCGGTAGATCTTGCCCAGGGCGTAGAGGCAGGCCCCTTCCCATCTGCGATCCTTCAGCACCCGGAAGTCGTGGATGGCTGCCTCCAGCAGCGGTGCCGCTTCTTCCGGCCGCCGCAGATAGCCGAGCGTCTCCGCCAGGGTCCGCCGCAGCCGGGCCCGCGCCCGACGGTCACCGGAGTCCTCGGCCAGCCGCAGCGCTTCCCGCTGGCTCTGCTCGGCGAGCTCCGGCTTGCCCCGCCATCTCTGGAACTCGCCCAGCTTCTCCAGCGAGTTGAGGACGTGCCAGGAGTCGCCGGCGGCCCGCAGCCCGTCCGTCGCGGTGCTCATGTGCCGCAGGGCCTCGCGGTAGTCGCTCTTCGCCGCGTGGGCGCGGGCGACGACCATCTCGTCCCTGGCACGGTCCACCGGGTCCGTCGCCCCGCCGCATTCCGTTCCGTCGGTCAGCAGAGTCAGGGCCGTGTCGGGCACGCCCTCGGTCAGCGCCACGGCCGCACGTGCGCGTCGCAGGCTTCCAGCAGTCCGCGGCCGGGCCTCGGGCGGTGCGCTGAACAGCCAGTTCGCGGAGCCGACGGGCAGAGTGATGTCGTCGAGGAAGTACGACAACGCCTCCCCGATCTCTGCGGCCTCCACGTCCATGCCGAGACTGCGGCCCCGCCCGATGGCCCACAGCAGCCGCTCCTGCTCGCCCGACACCCAGGAGGCCGCCGGCAGCCGGTCCAGGTCGCCGGTCCGCTCCGGTGGTACCTCTGCCGCCAGCTCCGGCGCGCGCCGAGCGGCCAGCTGGACCACGGCGTCCCGGAAAGCGCGCACCTGACGGGTTTCCAGCGCTTGCCGCTCGTCCGGCGGCAACTGGTCGGACTGCTCCGCGGCGTAGACCCGGATCAGGTCGTGGATGTGATAGCCGGCGTCCGCCGCGCTGTCGTCACCGCGAGCTTCCATCAGGCTGACCTCGATCAACTCGTCGCACGCCGCGACCGCTGACTCCCATGAGCCCGCGACAGCGGCGAAGTGCCAGTCACTGAGCCGTCCAGCCGGCAGCGACGCGACCAGCCCGAAGGCCGCGCGGGTGGCTTCTCCCAGTTCCCGGTAGGTGAAGGCCAGACAGGCATCCAGGCTCTTGTCCTCGTGGACGAGTTCCCGCAGCCGGTGCCGCTCGTCCTCGAGACGGGCCTGCATCCGTGCCAGGCTCAGGTCCGGGCGCTGTCTGAGTTTGGAGCCGACGATGCGCAGGGCCAGGGGGAGCCGCCCGCAGAACCGTGTGATCTGCAGGGCGACGGCCGGGTCGGCCGCGACGCGGTCCTGACCGGCGTAGTGCGCGAGGACATCCAGTGCGTCGTTCTCGTCCGGGAGGACGACCTGCACAGGAGGACGCGCGACGTCTCCGGCGGACAGCGCCTTGCGGCTGGTGATCAGCACGGCACACCCCGCACCCACGGGGAGCAGCGGCCGGACCTGTTCGGTGCTGTGTGCGTTGTCGAGCACGATCAGCAGGCGCCGGTCGTTGGTCAGGGCGCGCAGCAGCGCGGCTCGGTCCGCGACCCCGGCCGGGATGTCCTCGTGCGCGACCTCGAGTCGCCGCAGGAGTTGCTCCAGGGCTTCGGCGCTGGTCCGGGGCTCGTCGGCGTCGCCCCGCAGTTCCAGGTAGAGCTGGCCGTCGGGATACTCGTCCCGCACCCGGTGTGCCGCGTTCAGAGCGAGGGCCGTCTTGCCCGCACCCGGCGCCCCGTGGATGACGACGATCTTCGACTGCCCGTGTAAGGGGTCGAGGGTCAATGCGCCGCCGGGCGACGCCGGAACGTCCCGGAGCACGGCGAGCAAGCCGTCGAGCAGGACCTCCCGTCCCACCCAGGGCGCCGTACCGGGCAGTTCGTGCCGCGGGGCTCTCCGCGCGGCCGCGGGTGTGAGCGGCTCGGTCTGGGGGCGAGCCGAGTGGTACCAGGCCAGGCCGCCGACCAGTACGGCCGCCCCGCCGCAGACAGCGACCGCGGCCGGCCCGTGGAAGAGGTCGAAGATGATGTCGCCGGTCATGCTCAGCCCGGCCACGCTGCCGCCGACCGCGCCGGCGGCCCAATAGGGCGCGCGACGTGAACTGACCTGCTCCGTCATGGAATTCCCCCGTGAAGTCGGCGCGGCGTGTGCCGATGATGACACGAGCGTGAGCACGAGGACAGCGCCTTCACCGCCATCCGCGCCGGGCCGACGAGCGGCTCGGCGCGACGGCGATCGCTGTCCTCCGACGAGGGAGGGGCGTGCCGGTCAGGTCAGCTGTACGAGTAGAACCCCGAACCCGACTTCCGGCCCAGGCGGCCGGCCTCGACCATGCGCTGGAGGAGCGGGGGCGCGGCGTAGAGGGGTTCCTTGTACTCCATGTACATGGAGTTGGCGATCGAGACGATCGTGTCCAGGCCGATGAGGTCGGAGAGCTTCAGCGGGCCCATCGGGTGGGCGCAGCCCATCTCCATGCCGTTGTCGATGTCCTCGCGGCTGGCGATACCCGACTCGAACATGCGGATCGCGGAGAGGAGGTAGGGCACCAGCAGGGCGTTCACGACGAAGCCGGAGCGGTCCTGGGCGCGGATGGCGTGCTTGCCGAGGACCTTCTCCGCGAAGATCTGGGCCCGGCTGAGCGTGCCCTCGGAGGTGGTGAGGGCCGGGATCAGCTCGACCAGGTTCTGTACCGGGGCCGGGTTGAAGAAGTGGATGCCGATCACGTGGTCGGGGCGCGAGGTGGCGACCGCCAGCTTCACCAGGGGAATGGAGGAGGTGTTGGAGGCCAGGATCGCGTCGGGACGCGTCATCACCTGGTCGAGCACCTGGAAGATCTCCGTCTTCACCTGCTCGTTCTCCACCACGGCCTCGATCACCAGGTCGCGGTCGGCGAACTCGCCCAGGTCGGTGGTGAAGCTCAGCCGGGCGAGGGCCGTGTCGCGCTCCTCCTCGCTGATCTTGCCGCGCTCCGCCGCCTTGGCCAGGGAGTTGTGCAGCCGGGTACGGCCGTACTCCAGGGCGTCGCCCGTGGTCTCGGCGACCATCACGTCCAGTCCCGCGCGTGCGCACACCTCGGCGATGCCCGCGCCCATCTGGCCGCAGCCCACGACTCCGACGCGCGAGATGTCTCCGGCTCGGAAGTCCGTCACATCGTCCCCTTCGCTGGTTCTACGGCTCGTGCAGGGCGTCCGGTTTCGGTGCCTGCTCCGATCGTGCACGTTACCGCCAAGTATCGATGATCGATCGACGGGGTAGGGACAAGCCGTGCCTCCGGGACGATCCGTCACGGGGCGGACTCGGAGCGTGTGGGAGGTACGGATGGCGGCTCGTGCGATGTCCGGTACGCGTTCTCCGGCGGGGGCCGTCTCGCGGCGGACCGTCGCCCTGGGGGTGCTCGCCGCTCTGACGACGGCCGGGAGCACCCCGGCGTACGCCTCCGGGCGGCACCACCGGGAGATGCGCGGCGTCTGGCTCGCCACCGTCGCCAACCGGGACTGGCCCTCGCGGCCGGGGCTCCCGGCCGAGGAACAGCGGGCCGAGCTGATCGCCCACCTCGACCGGGCGGTGGCGGCCCGGCTCAACACCGTGATCTTCCAGGTGCGCCCCACCGCCGACGCCCTGTGGCCCTCCCCGTACGAGCCCTGGTCCCAGTACCTGACCGGTACCCAGGGCCGCGACCCCGGCTGGGACCCGCTGGGCACCGCCGTACGGGAGGCCCACGCGCGCGGGCTTCAGCTGCACGCCTGGTTCAACCCGTACCGCATCGCCAACCACACCGACCCCACGCGTCTCGTCCCGGACCACCCGGCGCGGCGGCACCCGGAGTGGGTCGTGCCCTACGGCGGCAAGCTGTACTACAACCCCGGCCTGCCCGAGGTCCGGCACTTCGTCCGCCGGGCCATGCTGGACGCGGTCGCCCGTTATCCGGTGGACGCCGTCCACTTCGACGACTACTTCTACCCGTATCCCGTCGCCGGGCAGACCTTCGACGACGACGCCGCCTACGACGCCTACGGGGGCGGCTTCGACGACCGGGCCGCCTGGCGCCGCGACAACATCGACCGGCTGGTGCGGGAGGTCGCGGCGGGCATCCGGCGCGTACGGCCCGGCACCCGCTTCGGGATCAGCCCCTTCGGCGTGTGGCGCAACGCCGCCACCGACCCGCGCGGCTCCGACACCCAGGCGGGCGTGCAGACGTACGACGACCTGTACGCGGACACCCGGAAGTGGGTCCGCGAGCACTGGATCGACTACATCGTCCCGCAGATCTACTGGAACATCGGTTTCCCGGCCGCCGACTACGCCCGCCTCCTCGACTGGTGGGCGGAGCAGGCGGCGGGTACCCGGACCCGGCTGTACGTGGGGGAGGCGCTGTACAAGGCGGGCGCGGCCGGGCAGCCCCCGGCCTGGCAGGACCCCGCCGAACTGTCCCGGCACCTCACCCTGGCCGCCGGGTATCCGCAGGTGCGCGGGCATGTCTTCTTCGCCGCCCAGGAGGTGGCCCGCGATCCGCTGGGCGCGATGGCGCGGGTCGTCGCCGACCACTACCGCCGGCCGGCGAGACCCCCGCGCTGACCCCGTTGCCTTCGTCTGCTTCGTCTCGTCTAGTTCGTCTCGTCCTCGTGGTGACGGACCTGGCAGTCCGGGCCGGGCGACATGATGGCCTCGTGCCCGTCCTCGAAGCGGACGCGGTAGGGCGGTTCGCCCTCCTCGCCGATCACTTCGACCACTTCCGTGACCTGATCGTGTTGGCCGACCACTCGTCCGTGCTGGACAAGGTGGTCGCCCTTGGTCGCACGCATCTTCGGGCCCTCCTCACGGTCACGACCGTTGGGTGACGGCGATGCACACGAGCACGGCGAGCGCGGTCAGCGGTGCGGCCGCGGGGACGTGCTCGCCCAGTAGCAGTGCCGACCACACCAGTGTGAGCAGGGGCTGAGCCAACTGCAACTGGCTGGCCCGCGGGATGCCGACGGCCGCCATGCCCCGGTACCAGAGGAGCAGCCCGAGGAACTGCGAGCCCACCGCGACCCACAGCACCCCCGCCACCCCGTGCGCGGTGAGCCGTACCGGCTCGTGGCCCAGCGCCAGCGCGGTGCCGAGCGCGCTCAGCGGCAGGCACAGCACCAGCGCCCAGCCGATGACCTGCCACCCCGGCATGACACGGGCCAGCCTGCCGCCCTCGGTGTATCCGGCCGCGCACACCAGCAGCGCCGCGAAGAGATAGGCGTCCGCCCTGGTCAGCGCGCCGCCGCTCTGGGTGACCGTGAACGCGACCACGGCCGCCGCGCCCGCCAGCGCGGCCGTCCAGAACCGGCGCGAGGGGCGCACGCCGGTACGCAGGGCGGACACCGCGGCGGTGGTCAGGGGGAGCAGGCCCACCACGACGGCCGCGTGCGCGGTGGTGGAGGTCTGGAGGGCGAGGGTGGTCAGCAGCGGGAAGCCGAGCACCGTGCCGGCCCCGACCACTCCCAGCCCCACCAGATGGCGGGCGGCGGGCAGCGGCACCCGCAGAAGCAGCAGGCAGGCGCCCGCGACCAGGGCCGCGAGGACACCCCGGACCGCCACGAGCGACCAGGGGCCGAAGCTCTCCAGGCCCCAGGCGGTGGCGGGGAAGGTGAGGGAGAAGGCGACGACGCCGAGAGCGGCCTGGCCGCTGCCCAGGAGCAGGGGCTCGCGGGGCATGGTGACTGCTATCGGGGTCGTATCGGTAGCGCTACTCTGTGCTCTCATGAACGAGCGTAGCAGTGTGCGGGAACTGGCGGACCAGCTGCGCAGGGAGCTGGACCGCTACTCACCTGATGGAAAGCTCCCGTCGAGCCGGGCCCTGGTCGAACGGTTCCGGGTCAGCCCGGTGACCGTCTCGCGGGCGCTGGCCCAGCTCGCCGCCGAGGGCCTTGTCGTCACCCGGCCCGGCGCGGGCGCCTTCCGGGCCCGGCCGCGCGCCGCCACCCCGCCCGCCGGGGACACCTCCTGGCAGGAGGTCGCGCTGAGCGCAGACGCCGCCGGCGACGTCGTACCCCGCACCGTGGACGCCTCCGGGGTCATGGTCTCGCTGCCCGCGCCGCCGCCCGGCGTGCTGGAGCTGAGCGGCGGCTACCCGCACCCCTGCCTCCAGCCCGAGCAGGCCATGGCCGCGGCCCTCGCCCGCGCCGGACGGCGCCCCGGCGCCTGGGGGAGGCCGCCGCTGGAGGGGCTGCCCGAGCTCCGGGAGTGGTTCGCGCGCGGAATCGGCGGCTCCGTCACCGCCGCCGAGGTGCTGATCGCGGCCGGCGGCCAATCGGCGCTGGCCACCGCCCTGCGCGCGCTCGCCCCGCCCGGCGCACCGGTCCTGGTCGAGTCACCCACCTACCCCGGCATGCTGGACCTCGCCCGCGCGGCCGGCCTGAGGCCCGTACCGGTGCCGGTCGACGCCGACGGCGTACGCCCCGACCTGCTGGCCGACGCCTTCCGCGCCACCGGCGCCCGCGTCTTCGTCTGCCAGCCCCTCTTCCAGAACCCGACCGGCGCCGTGCTCGCCCCCGGCCGCCGCGCCGAGGTGCTGCGCATCGCCCGTGCCTCGGGCGCCTTCGTGATCGAGGACGACTACGTACGCCGCCTCGCGCACGCCGACGCGCCCCCGTTGCCCCGGCCGCTGGCGGCGGACGACCCGGACGGCGTCGTCGTGCACGTCGGCTCGCTCACCAAGGCGACCTCGCCCAGCTTCCGGGTCAGCGCCCTCGCCGCGCGCGGCCCGGTACTGGAACGCCTGCGCGCCATCCAGATCGTGGACAGCTTCTTCGTGCCCCGGCCGCTCCAGGAAGCGGCGCTCGAACTCGTCGGCTCACCGGCGTGGCCGCGCCATCTACGGTCGTTGTCGGCCGAGTTGGCCGTGCGGCGCGAGGCGATGGCCGGCGCGCTCGCCCACCGGCTGCCCGAACTCGCCCTGCCGCACATCCCGTTCGGCGGCTTCCACCTCTGGCTCCGCCTGCCCGAGGGCGTCACGGAGGCGGCCCTGACCGCGGCCGCCCTCCGCGCGGGCATCTCCATCACCCCCGGCCGCGCCTACTTCAGCGCCGAACCCCCGGCGGACCACATCCGGTTGAGCTTCGCCGCGGTCGCGGGTACGGGGGAGATCGCGGAGGGGGTTCGGCGGCTGCGGGCGGCGTGGGACGAAATACGGTGAAGTCACTCAAGTCGCTGAGAAAATGCGGGTGTTGAGACAGGCGGGACGATGTTTTCCGGTCACCCTCCAACCGGCCGGGGCAATGGCTCTTGACCGGCCCCCGTCCTGGGATCACCATCACCGCATGCCACTTCGGGTGACGTTCGTGGCCGCAGCGCACGGTTCCCCGTCGCACGCGGAGCGGTTCCAGGACGACCGGCCGCTGGACCAGGCGGGCTGGGACGAGGTGCAGCGCTCGGTCGGGTACCTGCTGCCGCTGGCCGCGGCCGAGTTGCGCTACTGCTCCCCGACCCCGCGCAGCCGCGCCACCGGCGACGCGCTCGGCTACGCTCCCCTCGCCCAACTCGCCCTGCGCGACTGTGACATGGGGCGCTGGCGGGGGCTGACCGTGGCCGAGGCGATGGCCCGCGAGCCGCAGGCGGTGGACGTCTGGCTCGCCGACCCGAGGGCCAGCCCGCACGGCGGCGAGTCGATGCTCGCCTTCATCTCGCGGGTGGGCGGCTGGCTCGACACCCGGCCCGGCGACGACCACGCCCGCATCGTCGCCGTGGCCGAGCCGTCCGTGATCCGCGCGGCCCTCGTCTACGCCCTCCAGGCACCCCCGGCCGCCTTCTGGAGCATCGACGTACGCCCGCTGTCCACGATCACGGTCGCCGGCCGCGCGGGCCGCTGGACCCTGCGCCTGGACGCGGTGTCCCCTCAGCCCTCGCGCACGTAATCCGTGGTGAGCACGAGATCCTTCTTCGGCCCGCCGACCCGCCACACCGAACGCCAGTGATCGGCGTCGGTGACGGTGAACTCACCCCGGTAGAAGTCGGCCGCGCAAGGGTGCCCGGCGATGTGCCGCCCGCTGCGCAGATCCAGGTCGTGGAAGGGCCGCCCGTCCGCGAACCGCACCTCCGCCGTACCCGGCACCGCCCCCGGCACGAACCGCAACGTCCGCATGGCGGGCCGCGTCACCCCCTGCCAGGTGAACTCCCCGGCCTCCTCGTGCAACAGCCCGTCCGGCGACGGCCCGAAGGTCGTATGCCCCTCGAAGTACCCCTCGTCCGCGCCCGCCAGATCCCGCACGGTCCGCGTGACCCGCCAGCGCCCGGCGAGAAACCCGAGCACATCGGGAACGGGCAGATGGCCCCCGTCGCTCACCGCGTCCACCGGGACCCCCCGCGCGGCCCGTCGGGCGACCCGACCGGCCTCTTCCGCCGGGCCTGCGCCCTGACTTCGTGATGCGCGACATGACTGGTGGCCCGGAAAGCCTCCTCGTACGCCGAAAGCACCCCGCCTCCGCCCCCGCGCCGCCGCACGAACCGGGCCGGCCAGGTCAGGGCCCCCAGCACCACCGCCAGCCCGCCGAAGAGGATCAGGTAGGGCACCAACGCGTTCATACGACCGAGCTTACGGGCCACCCTCCGGCGGGCTCACCGGTCCGCCCCCTCCACCGGCAGCCACAGCTCCGCGTCCGCCTCGCTCCCGTCCCCGGACGGCCGCACGCGCAGGATCTCCGGGCCGGGGCGGCTCGCGTACGGGTTCGACGGGAACCACTGCGTGAACACGTCCCGCCACAGCGTCTGGACCGCCAGCGGCATGGGCCCGGAGACCGTGAACACCGCCCAGGTGCCGGCCGGGACGGCCAGCGTGGCCAGGCCCTCCGGGGCGGGGGACGAGGTGACCACGCCCTGGTAGTAGTCGAGTTCCGTGCCCTCGGCCCGGCTCGGGTCCAGGTCGTCGCAGACCGCGACGACGCCCTCCGGCTCCTGGTCCGACAGTTTCGCCAGCCGCTCCAGATCCTCCCGGCCGATCCCCCGGACGAAGTCCATGATCGCCTGGTTCGGCCCCGCGTGCACCAACGGCACCCGGGCCTTGAATCCGACCACGCCGAACGCCTGCTTCCGCTCGATCCGGTGTCGCATGTCGCTGTTCCCTTCGATGACGAGGCGGAAGGACATCCGGGGCTGTGAGCTGAGCGTGACACCGGCCCGCCGGGCCTCACTCGGGCCGACGCCGTGCATCGCCCGGAACGCCCTGGCGAACGCCTCGCCCGAGCCGTATCCGTAGCGCACCGCGATGTCGAGCAGCGTCTCCCGCCCCGCGACCACCTCCGCGGCCGCGAGCGTGAGCCGCCTGCGCCGGACGTACTCCGACAACGGCATCCCGGCGAGCGCGGAGAACAGCCGCCGCAGGTGATACACCGACGTACCCGCGACCCGCGCGAGTTCCTCCGGATCGACACTCCCGTCGAGCCCCCGCTCGACGTGCTCCATCGCCTGATTGAGCCGCTCCAGCACGTCCCGTTCCCTTCCTTTGACACCGGGAACGCTAGGCGCGAGGGGGAACCCGGCACCCGACAATCCATGCCCGATTCTGTCGGGTGGTCGGTCGGAGCACTGACCGGGGCTGCCCGGAAAACAGCGAAGGCAAGGAGTTCGGAAACCCCTTGCCACTCTCAAGATATAGCGCACGGGGGGCCTTGCGGCAAGGCCCCGGTGGTGTCGCAGAATGGGCGGCCGCGGCCGGGAGTGAGGGAAATGGCGCGTTCGTGGAATGCACGTCGCTTTATCCGGCTTGCGCTCGAATTCGTTGATGGGGTGGGTGGATGACTGACGTGATCGTGGTCGGCGGCGGGCCGACCGGGCTGATGCTGGCCGGGGAGCTGCGTCTGGGCGGGGTGGAAGTCGTCGTGCTGGAGAGGCTGGCCGAGCCGAGCAGCCAGTCCCGCGGACGTGGCCTGCACGTGCGCAGCGTCGAGGTGATGGACCAGCGGGGCCTGCTGGACCGGTTCCTCGCAAAGAGCGAGAAGTTCCAGGTCGGCGGGCTCTTCGGCGGCATCATGAAGCCGTGGCCGGACCGGCTGGACACCGCGCACCCGTACGGCCTCGCCACGCCGCAGGCGGCCACCGAGCGGCTGCTCGACGCGTGGGCCCGCGAACTCGGCGCCGAGATCCGGCGCGGCCAGGAGGTGGTCGCGCTGAGCCAGGACGCGGACGGGGTGACCGTGGGGCTGGCCGACGGCGGCGAACTGCGCTCGCGCTACGTCGTCGGCTGCGACGGCGGCCGCAGCACGGTACGCAAGCTGCTCGGCGTCGGCTTCCCCGGTGAGCCCGCCACGGTCGAGACACTGCTCGGCGACATGGAGGCCACCGAGGACCCGGCGACGATCGCCGCCGTCGTGGAAGAGGTCCGCAAGACACAGCTGCGGTTCGGGCTCTCACCCGACGTGGACGGCCAGAAGGGGCTGTACCGCGTCATCGTGCCCGCCGACGGTGTCTCCGAGGACCGGTCGGCCCCGCCGACCCTCGCGGAGTTCAGCAAGCAGCTACGGGCGGTCGCCGGCACCGACTTCGGCGTGCACTCACCCCGCTGGCTGTCCCGCTTCGGCAACGCCACCCGGCAGGCCGAGCGTTACCGCGTCGACCGGGTACTGCTGGCCGGCGACGCGGCCCACATCCACCCGCCGACCGGCGGCCAGGGGCTCAACCTCGGGGTGCAGGACGCGTTCAACCTCGGCTGGAAGCTGGCCGCCGAGGTGCACGGCTGGGCACCGGACGGCCTGCTCGACAGCTACCACACCGAACGCCACCCGGTCGGCGCCCGCGTACTCGAGAACACCCGCGCCGGAATCACCCTCCTCGGCACCGACCCCGGCGCCACCGCGCTGCGCGAACTCTTCTCCCGGCTCATGGACTTCGAGGAGGTGAACCGCTACATCACCGGCATGATCACCGCCGTCGACGTCCGCTACGACCTCGGCGACGGCCATGAACTCCTCGGCAGGCGGCTACGGGACGTCAAGCTGAAGCAGGGGCGCCTCTACGAGCACACGCACCACGCCCGCGGCCTGCTCCTCGACCGGACCGGCCGCCTCTCGGTGGAAGGCTGGGCGGACCGGGTCGACCACGTCATCGACGTCAGCGAGGAACTCGACGTGCCTGCCGTGCTGTTGCGCCCGGACGGCCATGTGGCGTGGGTGGGGGAGAGCCAGGAGGACCTGCTCATCCACCTGCCCAAGTGGTTCGGCGAGGCCGAGGTCACGGCGCCGGGTACTCGGCCAGCAGCGTCTCACTCGCCTTCTCGCTGACCAGGTAGACCGCGGAGGCGATGAACAGACCGGGGATGTCGGGAAACACCGACGCGTCCACCACCCGTAGCCCCTCCACTCCGCGCGTACCGTCCTCGAGGCGGTGAAGGACTGATCCCTCAGGGCAGCGCGAGCACGCAGAACTCGTTGCCCTCGGGGTCGGTCAGACACGTCCACGGGACGTCGCCCTGGCCGAGGTCCAGATCGGTGGCGCCGAGGGCTTTCAGCCGGGCGACCTCCGCCGCCTTGTCGTCGCCTGGGTCGGGGAGCAGGTCGAGATGGACGCGGTCGGGCGCCGTGTCCGCTGTGGGCGAGCGGAACAACTCCATATACGGACCAGTGCCGTTGGCCGACCGCAGCAACACGAGGTCGTCGGTCGCCCGGTGCACGGTCCAGCCCATCGCCTCACCCCAGAACCGGGCCATCGCCCGCGGCTCCACACAGTCCACGACCACCGCCGCGATCGGCCCGGTGTCCCGGTACCGCTCCCGAGGCTCCAGCACACAGAACTCGTTCCCCTCCGGATCGGCGAGCACCGTCCACGGCACGTCCCCCTGCCCGATGTCGAGAGCCGTGGCGCCATGATCCTTCAACCGCGCCACCAGCCCCGCCTGGTGATCCAGGGAGGTCGTGGCGAGATCAAGATGCGTACGGTTCTTCGCCGCAGTCTTGGCCCCCGGCACCGGCACGAAATCCACACCGACCACCACGGGGTCCGGCCAGACGAGCCCACCGGGAGGCCCGACATAGGTCGTCACACCGGGACTGTAGGCATCCCACCCCAGGGCCTCAGCCCAGAACCGCCCGACCGCCGGGGCGTCAACCGCCTTGATATTGACGTGCACAGGTCGCAGTCCCATGGCGGTGATCCTATGCGTGGGTCCGTGAGGGCATCCGGAGGTTGATCTGTCTGCTGGTCACCGTGCGTGAGGCCGAGCCCAGGGCCGACGTTCGCGCCGAAAAGCGACAGCCCCTCCGCGGAACGATCTCCAGGCTGGCCCGATGACTCACGGAAAGACCTCTTACGTCTGCCTCTCCTGCCGTGTCTCGTACAAGCAGTGGTACGACAGGGCGCGGCAGCGAACCTGTCCGAGTTGTGCCGGGCCGTTGATCCACGCCGGGTCGGCGTTCGCGGCGCCCCGGCGGCGGGATCTCGCGGACTGGCGGACGCTGGCCGTGCTGCTCCGGGCCGGGGTGGGGTTCCACAAGAGCTGCTGCGGTGGGCCGGGGGAGCGGCCGCGGACGCTGCGGGAGGTGCGTGAGCAGGTGGCGTACGCGCGGCGCGGCGGTACCTCGGTCGCCGCTGCGCTCGGGCAGCGGCATCTGCCGTAGCGGGGCTGTACGCCGCTGGAACGCCCCGGAGGCGAGCGGTGGCGGCGCTGTACGCGTGAAGGCCGCACCTGGATCGGCCAGTTGGCCCGGCCTCACTGTCGGCGCCCTGTGTCATCATGCGGACGCGTCCCAGGGGAGTGGGCCGCGGTTCACTGATCGCCAGGGGGCTGGAATGGGTGCGGGTACGGAGCCGGACGGCTCGTCCAGGTCCGACGAGGAGTGGGAGCGGTTTCTGCGCGAGTCGGTGGCGGGTACCACCGACGCGCCCAAGGAGCCCTCGGCGCGGGCCCGCGAGGTGGCGAGACGGCTGCGCACGGAGCCCGACAGAGGCCCGGACGGCTGGCGCGGCCACCCGCCTGAGCGGCCCAAGCGCCGCGTGGGCTGGTACGTGGTCGGACTGCTGGCCGTGCTGGCCCTGCTCTTCGTGGCGCTCGCACCCGGACGGGTGGTGGACCTCGTCACCGGTTCCGACTCGTCGCGGCCGGACGCCCAACGCCCCACCGCTCAGGACCCGTTCCGTGGTTCACCGGCGGCGACCTGGGCGAGCGGAGCGGCGGGGATCACCATGCCGAAGGAGGCCAAGGCGGTCGGCTGGATGAGCGCGGCCGAGGTCGGGCGGGCCCTCGACCGCAGCCGGGACTTCCTCGTCGCGTCCAGCCTGGACCGGGGGGTGCTGCGGGGCGCGCGCCCCGAGAAGGCGATCGCACTGATCAACCCGCACCAGAAGGACGTCCAGGACCTGCTGAGAACCGCTTTCCGCACCCCGGGCGAGAAGAACGACCCCCTCCTCCTCTTCAGCCGCTTCCAGCCCTCCCGCGCCCACCTGGTCGGCGACATCGTGAAGACGCGCGGCGCGCTCACCTACCGCGAGGGCGAGCACGGCGCCCTCCAGGTGACCGCCGACGTCACCTTCGTCTACCCGGTCGCCCGCACGGGCGGCGACGACGAGATCGTGCGCACGATCGTCCGACGGGAGCTGGTCCTGAGCTGGGACGACCCCGGCAAGGTGATCACCGAGCCGGGCACGTTCTCGATCGTCTCGTACAAGTACGACATGACCAACGGCGGCTGCGGCATCCCCACCGGCTACTTCGTCCCACCCTTCGGCCCCGACCGCCGGGCGGAGGAAACCGGCAGGGAGGTCGACCCGTACGACCGCCGCACGCCGTTCGGGCGGGGAGGATCCTCCGGGGACGAGTGCGGGAGAGCGACGCGGTCCTAGCCGGCGGTGGCAGCCACCCCACCGAGCCCCTCCTTCGCACACCTGATTGCATAAACCTGCGGAGCTACGTATAGTCATGCCAGTTGAAGGAGGTTGACATGGTGGTGCGCGCGGCGGTGGCCGGGGCCAGTGGGTATGCGGGTGGGGAGTTGCTGCGGCTGCTGCTCGGGCATGCCGGGGTGGAGGTCGGGACGCTGACCGGGCACTCCAGCGCGGGCCGACGACTCGGGGAGCTGCAGCCGCAGCTCGCGCCGCTGGCCGACCGGGTGCTGGCGGAGACGACCGCCGAGGCGCTCGCCGGGCACGACGTGGTGTTCCTGGCGCTGCCCCACGGGCAGTCCGCCGCCGTCGCCGAGCAGCTCGGCCCGGATGTGCTCGTGATCGACCTGGGCGCCGACTTCCGGCTCACGGACCCCGCCGACTGGGAGCGGTTCTACGGCTCCCCGCACGCCGGCACCTGGCCCTACGGCCTGCCCGAACTCCCCGGTGCGCGCGCCGCGTTGGAGGGCGCCAAGCGCATCGCCGTACCCGGCTGCTACCCGACCGCCGTCTCCCTCGCCCTCTTCCCCGCATACGACGCCGGGATCACCGAGCCCGAGGCCGTGATCGTCGCCGCCTCCGGTACCTCCGGGGCCGGCAAGGCGCCCAAGGCGCACCTGCTCGGCAGCGAGGTCATGGGCTCCATGACGCCGTACGGCGTCGGCGGCGGCCACCGGCACACCCCCGAGATGATCCAGAACCTCAGCGCGGCGGCAGGCGAGCGGGTGAGCGTCTCCTTCACCCCGACCCTCGCCCCCATGCCACGCGGCATCCTCGCCACGTGCAGCGCCAAGGCCCGCGCCGGAGTCACCGCGGAGGCGGTCCGCGCGGTCTACGAGAAGGCGTACGCCGACGAGCCGTTCGTCAGGCTGCTGCCCGAGGGGCAGTGGCCGGTCACCGGCGCCGTGACCGGCTCCAACGCCGTCCAGGTGCAGGCCGCCCTGGACGCGGAGACCGGCCGGGTCATCGTGATCAGCGCCATCGACAACCTGACCAAGGGCACCGCGGGCGGTGCCGTACAGAGCATGAACATCGCCCTCGGGCTCGACGAGACCACCGGGCTTTCCACGATCGGAGTCGCGCCTTGAGCGTCACAGCGGCCAAGGGATTCACCGCGGCGGGCATCGCCGCCGGGATCAAGCAGAACGGCAACCCCGACCTGGCCCTCGTGGTCAACACCGGCCCCCGACGGGCCGCCGCCGGCGTCTTCACCGCCAACCGCGTCAAGGCCGCCCCGGTGCTGTGGTCCGAGCAGGTCCTCAAGAGCGGCCAGGTCAGCGCGGTCGTCCTCAACTCCGGCGGCGCCAACGCCTGTACCGGCCCCCAGGGCTTCCAGGACACCCACGCCACCGCCGAGAAGGCGGCCGAGGTCCTCGGGCGCGGCGCCATCGAGGTCGCCGTCTGCTCCACCGGCCTCATCGGTGTGACCCTGCCGATGGACAAGCTGCTGCCCGGCGTCGAGAAGGCCGCCGCCTCCTTGAGCGAGCACGGCGGCGAGAAGGCCGCCCTCGCCATCAAGACCACCGACACCCACCACAAGACCGCCGTGGTCACCCGGGACGGCTGGACGGTCGGCGGCATGGCCAAGGGCGCCGGCATGCTCGCCCCCGGCCTCGCCACCATGCTGGTCGTCCTCACCACCGACGCCGACCTCACCACCGCCGAGCTGGACAAGGCACTGCGCGCCGCCACCAAGGTCACCTTCGACCGCGTCGACTCCGACGGCTGCATGTCCACCAACGACACCGTCCTGCTGCTCTCCTCCGGCGCCTGCGGCATCACCCCCGGCTACGACGACTTCGCCGACGCCGTCCGCGAGGTCTGCGCCGACCTCGGCCGCCAGCTCATCGGGGACGCCGAGGGCGCCAGCAAGGACATCAAGGTGGAGGTCGTGGGCGCGGCCACCGAGGAGGACGCCGTGGAGGTCGGCCGCTCCATCGCCCGCAACAACCTCCTCAAGTGCGCCATCCACGGCGAGGACCCCAACTGGGGCCGCGTCCTGTCCGCCATCGGCACCACCAAGGCCGCCTTCGAGCCCGACCAGCTCAACGTCGCCATCAACGGCGTCTGGGTCTGCAAGAACGGCTCGGTCGGCGAGGACCGCGACCTGGTCGACATGCGCTACCGCGAGGTCCACATCGTCGCCGACCTCGCCGCCGGCACCGAGGGCGCCACCATCTGGACCAACGACCTCACCGCGGACTACGTCCACGAGAACAGCGCGTACAGCTCATGAGCACGCCCACGCGGAAGCACACCGCGCTGCCCAAGGCACAGACCCTCGTCGAGGCGCTGCCCTGGCTCACCCGCCACCACGGCCGCACCGTCGTCATCAAGTTCGGCGGCAACGCCATGGTCGACGAGAGCCTCAAGGCCGCCTTCGCCCAGGACGTCGTCTTCCTGCGCCACGCCGGCCTGCGGCCCGTCGTCGTGCACGGCGGCGGCCCCCAGATCAGCGCCGCCCTCGACCGGCACGGCATCGTCAGCGAGTTCAAGGCGGGCCTGCGCGTCACCACCGAGGACGCCATGGACGTCGTACGGATGGTGCTCGCCGGGCAGGTGCAGCGCGAGCTGGTCGGCCTGCTCAACCAGCACGGGCCGCTCGCCGTCGGCCTCACCGGCGAGGACGCCCACACCATCACCGCGACCCGGCACCGGCCGAGGATCGACGGCGAACTCATCGACATCGGACGCGTCGGCGAGATCACCGAGATCGACACCGGCGCCATCGAGGCCCTGCTCGCCGACGGCCGCATCCCGGTCGTCTCCTCGATCGCCCGCTCCCAGGATGACGGACATGTCTACAACGTCAATGCTGATACGGCGGCTGCGGCACTCGCTGCTGCGCTGGGCGCCGAAACCCTCATGGTCCTCACCGACGTCGAGGGCCTCTACGAGGACTGGCCGCACTCCGACGAGGTGATCAGCCGCCTCACCGCGACCCAGCTGGAGAAACTGCTGCCCGACCTGTCCTCGGGCATGGTGCCCAAGATGGAGGGCTGCCTGCACGCCGTACGGGGCGGCGTGCGCACCGCCCGCGTCATCGACGGCCGCGTCCAGCACTCCATCCTGCTGGAGATCTTCACCGACGAGGGCATCGGCACCATGGTCGTGCCCGACGAGCCGGACACACCGGGGGAGTCATGAGCAACGAGGAACTGACCGCGCGCTGGCAGGGCGCCCTCATGAACAACTACGGCACCCCGCGGCTCCCCCTCGTACGAGGTGAGGGGACGGCCGTCTGGGACGCCGACGGCAAGCGCTACCTGGACTTCGTCGGCGGTATCGCGGTCAACGCCCTCGGGCACGCGCACCCGGCGATCGTCCGCGCGGTGAGCGAGCAGATCGGCACCCTCGGCCATGTCTCCAACCTGTTCGTCGCCGAGCCGCCCGTCGCCCTGGCCGAGCGCCTGCTGCGGCTGTTCGGCCGGGACGGCAAGGTGTTCTTCTGCAACTCCGGCGCCGAGGCCAACGAGGGGGCGCTGAAGATCGGCCGGCTGACCGGGCGCACCCACATGGTGGCGACCAGCGGCGGCTTCCACGGCCGCACCATGGGCGCCCTCGCCCTCACCGGCCAGCCCGCCAAGCAGGAGCCGTTCCGCCCGCTGCCCGGCGACGTCACGCACGTACCGTACGGCGACCCGCAGGCGCTCGCCGCGGCCGTCACCCCGGACACGGCCATGGTGATCATCGAGCCCATCCAGGGCGAGAGCGGTGTCGTGGTGCCCCCGCCCGGCTACCTCAAGGCCGCCCGCGCCATCACCGCCGCCACCGGCGCCCTGCTCGTCCTGGACGAGGTGCAGACCGGCGTCGGCCGGACCGGCGACTGGTTCGCCTACCAGGCCCACGAGGGCGTGCTGCCCGACGTCGTCACCCTCGCCAAGGGGCTCGGCGGCGGACTGCCGCTCGGCGCCACCATCGCCTTCGGCCGCGCCGCCGACCTGCTCCAGCCCGGCCAGCACGGCACCACCTTCGGCGGCAACCCGGTCGCCTGCGCCGCCGGACTCGCCGTCCTCGACACCATCGAGGACGAGGATCTGCTCGCGAACGCCAAGCGGCAGAGCGAGGCACTGCGCGCCGGGATCGAGGCGCTGGACCACCCGCTGGTCGGCCATGTCCGGGGCGCGGGCCTGCTGCTGGGTATCGTGCTCACCGGGCCGCACGCCGCGCAGGCGCAGGCGGCGGCCCAGGAGGCCGGGTTCCTGGTGAACGCGCCCGCCCCCGACGTCGTACGGCTCATGCCCCCGCTGAACCTCCGCGACGACGAGGTGGACGCCTTCCTCCAGGCGCTGCCCGGCATCCTCGACGCAAGCGACGAGGACGGACGATCCCGAGAATGAGACGACGATGAGCCAGGCGCAGGACCACGATCAGGCGGCGGGCGGACCCGCCGTACCGCAGACCCGGACGGCCCGACACCGCCGGATCGTGGACATCCTCAACCGGCAGCCGGTGCGCTCGCAGAGCCAGCTCGCCAAGCTGCTCGCCGACGACGGGCTGAGCGTCACCCAGGCGACGCTCTCCCGCGACCTGGACGAGCTGAACGCGGTCAAGATCCGCAACACCGACGGCGACCTGATCTACGCGGTGCCCAGCGAGGGCGGCTTCCGCACCCCGCGCGCCCCGCTGGGCGGCTCCGCCAAGGAGGAGCGGATGCGGCGCCTGTCCCAGGAGCTGCTGATCTCCGCCGAGGCGTCCGCCAACCTCGTCGTGCTGCGCACCCCGCCCGGCGCCGCCCAGTTCCTCGCCTCGGCCATCGACCAGGCCGAACTGCACGACATCCTCGGCACCATCGCCGGCGACGACACCCTCATGCTGATCAGCCGCGACGCGACGGGCGGCCAGGCCCTCGCCGACCATCTGCTGAGGCTGGCCCAGAACACGTAGTGAGACGGAGGGGCGGGGCCCGTACAGAACCCCGCCCCCTCACCCCAGCCGAGTAGCCAGCCCCCCGGTGCAGCGCACCTCGTCGCCCGCCGTGATCAGCAGGCCCTCCACGTCCGGCAGGGACTCCAGCCAGGCCAGGCCCGCGCGGGAGCCCATGGCGAAGGCGGCCGTGGCCCAGCAGTCGGCCCAGGTCAGCCGGGGGGTCACCACCGTCACGGCGACCAGGTCGGTCACCGCGGAGCGGCCGGTGCGGGGGTCCACGATGTGCGCGCCGCGCTCGGCCGTGCCCGAGGTCGCCACCGCCAGCTCGTTAGCCCCGGCCGCCGAGACCACCGCCGCAAGGCCGCCCGGCCGGAGCGGGTCGGCCACGCCCACCCGCCAGGCCCGGTGCGGCTCGGGCGCCCCCAGCATCTGGACGTCACCCCCGCCGTTCACACTGACCCCGCACACCCCGGGGACGGCGGCCAGCGTGCGCGCGGCCCGCTCGGCGGACCAGCCCTTGACGATCCCGGTCGGGTCCAGCGTCCCCCGGTACCGGGTGCTGAACCAGCCGTCGCTGACCCGCTCCGCCTCGGCCGCCAGCGCCAGCACCTCGCGCACCTCGGGGGCGCACTGCTCCGGCGTCAGCTCCTCGCGGGCCAGCCGGGACACCTCGCTGTCCTCGCGGTAGGTGCTGAACACGGCGTCGACCCGGTGCAGTCCCGCGACCGCCGTCTCCAGCGCCGCGCGCACCTCGTCGGGGTCGCCGCCGCGCACGTCGAAGGAGAAGACGGTCCCCATGACCTCCTCCGCGTGCCGCAGCACATGCGGTGTCCCCGCCCGCTCGGCCACCGTCTCAGCCACCGGCCTGGTCCAGCGCGGACTGGAGCGACTTCTTGTACCCGGTGCTGGTGTAGGTCGCCCCGGACACCGAGTCGATGTCCGCGCTCTGCGTCGCCAGGGCCGCCTGGTTCAGCCGGGGCACCGCGAGCGCGGTCTTCTGGTCGCTCTCGCCGCCCTTGGGCGCCTGGACCGCCTCCGCCTTGGTGATCTTCTTCCCGCTGAGCGTCACCCGGACCTGGACGGCCCCGTACGGCGTCTGCTCCGCGCTGCCGGTGACCGTACGGGCCTGCGCCGCCCCCGAACTCCCGCCCGCAGAGCCCTTCTTCACCTGGTCCAGCGCGGACTGGAGCGACTTCTTGTACCCGGTGCTGGTGTACGTCGCCCCCGACACCGAGTCGATGTCCGCGCTCTGCGTCGCCAGGGCCGCCTGGTTCAGCCGGGGCACGGCCAGCGCGGTCTTCTCGTCGCTCGTCGGGCCCTTGGGCGCCTCGACGGCCTCCGCCTTGGTGATCTTCCCGCCGCTGACCGTCAGCCGGACCCGCACGGCACCGTACGGCGTCTGCGCCGCGTCCCCGGTCACCGTGCCGGCCTTGTCCGACGCCTGGTCGCCGCCCGACCCGCCCTGCGGCGACTCCTGCGCCGCGGCCGCCGGCGGGGCTGCCGCCGACGCCGAGGCCGGATCGGAGGCGGGCTTCAGCGACAGCAGCAGCACGACACCGGACACGGTGGCCGCGGTGGCCAGCATCACGCGCCGAATGGGGTGGCTCTTCCTCATGACTTCTGAGCTCCGCTCACATCTCGAACGACTCGTGATGGATACGCCGGGCGGGGACACCCGCGCCGCGCAGTGCCTCGTACACCGACTGCGCGAAGCCGGGCGGCCCGCACATGAAGACGTCGTGGCGGTCGATGTCGGGCATCTTGCGCCGGAGGTTCTCCGCCGAGATGTCCGGCCGCTCACCCTCCGGGCTGTTCACCGCGTACATCAGCCGGGCGCCCCGCTCCTCGGCGATCGCGGCCAGCTCGTCCCACAGGGCCAGGTCCTGCGTGGTGTTGGCCCGGTACAGCAGGGTGATGTCACCGGAGGCCCCCGGCAGCGTCTCGAACAGCGCCCGCATCGGCGTGATCCCGACCCCGCCCGCCACCAGCAGCACCTTGCCCCGGCTGCGCCGCTGCGCGGTGAGCGCCCCGTACGGGCCCTCCGCCCATACCCGCGTGCCCGGCGTCAGCTCGCGCAGCCGCGCGCTGTGGTCACCGATCGCCTTCACGGTGATCCGCAGCATGCCCGGCCGGGGCGCCGCCGACAGCGAGTACGGGTGCGAGCTGAACCGCATCCCCGGCGCCAGGAACCGCCAGCGGAAGAACTGGCCCGCCTGCGCGCCCATCCGGTGCAGCTTCCGCCCGGAGATCAGCACCGACACGATGCCCGGCGACTCCTCGATCACCGCCTCCACCCGCATCCGGTGCCGCAGGTTCAGCCGGACCGGGACGATCACCCGGTACCAGAGCACCAGCGCGGTCACCGCGCCGTACAGCACGTACCAGAAGGTCTTGGCGGACGGCTCCACCGCGAAGTCGTTGCCGGTGGTGATCTGGTGCCAGAAGGTCAGGAACACCGCCGCGTAGGTGAGCAGATGCACGTGGTACCAGGTGTCGTACGGCAGCCTGCGCCGGACCACGCCGATGGAGGAGAGGCCGATCACCACGAACAGGCCGGTGCCGATGGCCGCCTTGCCCATGTCGGGCAGCTGGTTCACCGAGTCGACGGTCTGCTGGACGATGTCGCCGAGCGACTTGCCCGCCTGGAGGGCGTACCCCCACATGATGAGGAAGACGTGCGCCAGGACCAGGCTGAGCGTGTAGCGGCCGCTCATCGCGTGCCAGCGGGCCACCCGGTCCGAGCCGACCCGCCGCTCCAGCGCCGGTACGCGCGCCATCTGGAGCACGACCAGCGCCATCAGGTACCCGGCGAGCAGACCGGTGATCCTCCCTGCGTTCAGGACCCGGCCGGCGTTGTCGGCGATCGAGGGGGTGTTGTGCCACCAGAGCCACAACACGGCCGCCGCGCCGGCCCACACCGCGAGCAGCAGTGGGACGGCCGGCGAGCGGCGCGGGCGGATGCGGCGCATCGTCTGGCGGCGGGCGGCACGTCCGCCTGCGAGCGTGGTGGTCACGGTTCCTCCGGGGGACTTGACCCTTGACCCACACATACGTGCGGTGCGAGCGGAGTGTTCAGCGTCCCGGCGGGTGACCTGGCGGGTGTCAGTAGCCGGTGATCGAAGTGGCCCCGCCCGTCGTCCCGATGGCGATGTGCGGGCGCCTGGACGGGTCGGCCCAGCGGAGGACGCGGGCCATGGCGTCGGCGGGTACGGACACACAACCCGCCGTCGCCGCTCTGCCGTTGACGTGAAGGAAGATGCCCGCGCCGCGCCCGCGCACCGGACGGTGGTAGTTGAAGCCGATGACCAGGGCGTGGGCGTACTGGGTGGCGTAGGAGACCAGGTGCTCGGACTCCGAGGCGCGGCAGTCGGTCGGGAGGGGGTCCACCCAGCGGTTGTAGGCGCGGGAGTCGTTGTCCTGGCACCACCAGGAAGTCTCGTGCACCGGGGCGTACTTGACGTGTGTCCCGGGCGGCGCCGCCTCGATGCCGAAGCCGAACGGCAGGTCGTACAGCCCCGCCGGGGTGGTGTTGGTGCCCTGCTGCCGCTCGGTGCCCTCCACCAGACCGCCCGACCCGAACCGCGCGGGCGCGGTCCCGGCCACCGTCCAGTGACCGTGCCGCCGGTCCCACCAGGTGAGGGTGCCGGTGGTGGAGCCGGTGTCCGGTGCCTCGGCGGTGATGAGCTGGGTGCCGCCGCCGGTGTCCGCCAGGCGCGCGGGCAGCGGCACGTCAGAAGGCGCGGGCGCGAGACCGAGCGCGCAGAAGGAGGCGGACACGAGGGCGGTGACCAGGCGGCGGCGCATGGCTCAGACCGTAGAGGGCGGCAGCGGCAACGGCAGGCCGGGCAGCCCGTCGATGCTCGTGGCGATGTGCTCCTTCCTGGTGAAGTAGTCACTGAGCGAGGCGTCGTCCTCGCGGGCGAACCGCCGCCCGTGCAGCTCGCGGTCCTCCTCGTACGCCATGCGGGGAACGGCGTACCCGCAGGAGTCGCGGATCAGGTCCGCGCGCACCACGATGACCGCCCGCAGCCCGTGCGGGGCCGGGTCGATGCCGGGGAAGGCGGCCAGCAGGTCCGGGAAGCGAGGGTCGTCGCGGAAGACGGGCTCGCCCCGGCCGTGCACGCGCACGATGTTCGGCGGGCCCTGGAAGGCGCACCACATCAGGGTGATCCGGCCGTTCTCCCGCAGGTGGGCCACGGTCTCCGCGTGGGAACCCGCGAAGTCGAGATAGGCCACCGTCAGCTCGTCCAGCACGACGAAGGAGCCCTTGAGGCCCTTGGGGGAGAGGTTGACCGTGCCGTCGCCGGCCAGGGGCGCGGTCGCCGTGAAGAAGAGGGGCTGCTCCTCGATGAATCTCCGCAGCCGGCCGTCGATCCGCTCATATGTCTTTCCCATGCCCGCTGACTACCCCGCCGCCGCGATTGACGAATCATGCGGAGTTCTGCATACTCATGCATATCAGCGAATGCACGTGAGGAGAGAAACCGTGACCGAGCGCGTCGTACTCGCCTACTCAGGCGGACTGGACACCTCCGTCGCCATCGGCTGGATCGCCGAGGAGACGGGCGCCGAGGTCATCGCCGTCGCGGTGGACGTCGGCCAGGGTGGCGAGGACCTGGACGTCATCCGCAAGCGCGCCCTCGCGTGCGGTGCCGTCGAGGCCGAAGTGGCCGATGCCAAGGACGAGTTCGCCGAGGAGTACTGCCTCCCGGCGATCAAGGCGAACGCCCTGTACATGGACCGCTACCCGCTGGTCTCGGCCCTCTCCCGGCCGACGATCGTCAAGCACCTCGTCGCCGCCGCGCAGAAGCACGGCGCCACCACGGTCGCCCACGGCTGCACCGGCAAGGGCAACGACCAGGTCCGCTTCGAGGCCGGCATCGTCGCCCTCGCCCCCGGCCTGAAGTGCATCGCCCCGGTCCGTGACTACGCGATGACCCGTGACAAGGCGATCGCCTTCTGCGAGGCGAAGAACCTCCCGATCGCCACCACCAAGAAGTCCCCGTACTCCATCGACCAGAACGTCTTCGGACGCGCCGTCGAGACGGGCTTCCTGGAGGACATCTGGAACGCCCCGATCGAGGACATCTACGAGTACACCTCCAACCCGGCCGAGTCCCGCGAGGCCGACGAGGTCGTCATCACCTTCGAGCGTGGCGTACCGGTCGCCCTCGACGGCCGCCCGGTCACCGTCCTCCAGGCCATCCAGCAGCTCAATGAGCGCGCCGGCGCCCAGGGCATCGGCCGGATCGACATGGTCGAGGACCGCCTCGTCGGCATCAAGTCCCGCGAGGTGTACGAGGCTCCGGGCGCCATCGCCCTGATCACCGCCCACCAGGAGCTGGAGAACGTCACCGTCGAGCGCGAACTCGCCCGCTACAAGCGGCAGGTGGAGCAGCGCTGGGGCGAACTGGTCTACGACGGCCAGTGGTTCTCCCCGCTCAAGCGGGCGCTGGACGGCTTCATCGCCGAGGCCAACGAGCACGTCTCCGGCGACATTCGGCTGACCCTGCACGGCGGCCGCGCGGTCGTCACCGGCCGCCGGTCCCAGTCGTCGCTGTACGACTTCAACCTCGCCACCTACGACACCGGCGACTCCTTCGACCAGGCCGCCGCCAAGGGCTTCATCGACATCTACAGCCTGTCGTCGAAGATCGCCGCCAAGCGGGACCTCGCGTAAGCGACGTCGTTATGCAGGCCGACCGCCTCCCCGCCTGCCAGGGTGGGGAGGCGGTCGTACACCCAGCCACACCCGAGGAGCAACGCAGTGAGCAGCAACAGCGGTGACGTACGGCTCTGGGGCGGGCGTTTCGCCGACGGCCCCGCCGAGGCCCTGGCGAAGCTGTCCGCGTCCGTCCACTTCGACTGGCGGCTCGCCCCCTACGACATCGCCGGGTCCCGCGCCCACGCGCGCGTGCTGCACACCGCGGGCCTGCTCGACCAGGACGAGCTGACCCGCATGCTCGGCGGGCTCGACCGGCTCGAAGCCGACGTGGCCTCGGGCGACTTCGTGGGCACCATCGCTGACGAGGACGTCCACACCGCCCTGGAGCGCGGCCTGCTGGAGCGGCTCGGCCCCGACCTCGGCGGCAAGCTGCGCGCCGGACGCTCGCGGAACGACCAGGTCGCCACGCTCTTCCGGATGTACCTGCGCGACCACGCCCGGATCATCGGCGGCCTGATCGCGGAACTCCAGGACGCCCTGGTCGGCCTCGCGGAGGCCCACCCGGACGTGGCCATGCCCGGCCGCACCCACCTCCAGCACGCCCAGCCGGTGCTCTTCGCCCACCATGTGCTGGCCCACGTCCAGTCCCTCGCGCGGGACGCCGAGCGGCTGCGCCAGTGGGACGAGCGCACCGCCGTCTCGCCGTACGGCTCCGGCGCGCTCGCCGGCTCCTCCCTCGGCCTGGACCCCGAGGCAGTCGCCCGCGACCTCGGCTTCGAGCGCGGCAGCGTCGGCAACTCCATCGACGGCACGGCCTCGCGGGACTTCGTCGCGGAGTTCGCGTTCATCACGGCGATGATCGGCATCGACCTCTCGCGGATCGCGGAGGAGATCATCATCTGGAACACGAAGGAGTTCTCCTTCGTCACCCTGCACGACGCGTTCTCCACCGGCTCCTCGATCATGCCGCAGAAGAAGAACCCGGACATCGCGGAGCTGGCGCGCGGCAAGTCCGGCCGCCTCATCGGCAACCTCACGGGCCTGCTGGCCACCCTGAAGGCGCTGCCGCTCGCCTACAACCGCGACCTCCAGGAGGACAAGGAGCCCGTCTTCGACTCCTGCGACCAGCTGGAGGTGCTGCTCCCCGCCTTCACCGGCATGATCGCCACCCTCACCGTCAACCGCGAGCGCATGGAGGAGCTGGCCCCGGCCGGGTTCTCGCTCGCCACCGACATCGCCGAGTGGCTGGTCCGGCAGGGCGTGCCGTTCCGCGTCGCGCACGAGGTCGCGGGGGAGTGCGTCAAGGTCGCGGAGGCGGACGGCAAGGAGCTGGACGACCTCACGGACGAACAGTTCGCCAAGATCTCCGCCCACCTCACCCCGGAGGTCCGCACGGTCCTGAACGTCCAGGGCGCGCTGGCCTCGCGGAACGGGCGGGGCGGTACGGCGCCGAGCGCGGTGGCGGTGCAACTGGCGGAGGTCAAGTCCGACCTCGCGCAACAGCATGCCTGGGCCGACGCCAAGAAGAACTGAACGAAGGGCATCGCGGGTTAGCTTGGGGGCTGATCAGCCGACCGAACGGAGCCCGCGATGCCCTTCGACCGCCTCTCCTCCGCGACCACCCCGACCAGCCACCTCGGCCTGGGGCTTGCCGCCGTCGGCCGCCCCGGCTACATCAACCTGGGCCGGGACCGCGACCTCGGGGAGGACCGCAGCGCCGACGCGCTGCGCGCCCGTACCCATGAACTCCTCGACGCCGCCTACGCCCAGGGCGTGCGCTATTTCGACGCCGCCCGCTCCTACGGCCGCAGCGAGGAGTTCCTCGCGGACTGGCTGAACGCCCGCCTGGAGACCGACGACGTGGTGGTCGGCAGCAAGTGGGGCTACACCTACACCGCCGACTGGTCCACGGAGGCCGACCGGCACGAGGTCAAGGACCACACCCTCGCCACGTACGAGCGGCAGCGCGCCGAGACCGACGCCCTCCTCGGGGACCGGCTCGACCTCTACCAGATCCACTCCCTCACCCCCGACAGCCCCGCGCTCACCGACCGCGAGCTGCACGCCCGCCTCGCAGAAGCGGCCGCGGGCGGCCTCACCATCGGCTTCTCCACCAGCGGCCCCGCCCAGGCAGACACCATCCGGGCCGCGCTGGAGATCACCGTCGACGGCGCCCCGCTCTTCGGCACCGTGCAGTCCACGTACAACGCGCTGGAGACCTCGGCCGGGCCCGCGCTGGCGGAGGCGCACGACGCCGGGCTGACGGTGATCGTCAAGGAGGGCATGGCCAACGGACGGCTCGCCCCGGAGCACGCGCCCCAGGCCCTCAAGGACATCGCCGAGGAGACCGGCCTCGGCTGCGACGCCGTGGCCCTCGCGCTGATCCTCCGCCGTCCCTGGGCCGGTGTCGTCCTGTCCGGCGCCGCGACCGTCCCCCAGCTCGGCTCCAACCTCCACGCCGCCGCCGTCGACCTCACCGACGACCAGCGGGCCCGCCTCGACGCCCTCGCGGAGGACCCGCGCGCGTACTGGAAGCGGCGCGGCGAGCTGCCCTGGCACTGAGACCCGCCCCGGCCGGCCCCGATGAGGCACGCATGCCCGCAATGAGACACTCATGTCTCATGCGAGGTACTCTTGTCTCATGGCTCTCGACCGTGACCACGTCCTGCGCTCCGCCGCCGCCCTGCTGACCCGCAAGTCCACCGCGACCATGGACGAGGTCGCCCGGGCCGCCGGGATCAGCCGCGCCACCCTCCACCGCCACTTCGCCGGACGCGACACGCTGGTCCGCGCGCTGGAGGCGCTCGGCATCGCGGAGTGCGAGGCGGCGCTCGACCGCGCCCGGCTGGACGAGGGCCCCGCCGCCGACGCCGTCCGCCGGCTGGTCCGCGAGATCGAGCCCGCCGCCGGACTGCTCGCCTTCCTCTACGGCGAGAACCAGCTCTGGGAGGGCGAAGGACAGAACACCGGCTGGCTGGGCCTGGACACCCGGATCAGCGCCCTCTTCCAGCGCGGCCAGTGCGACGGCGACCTCCGTATCGACCTCACCCCCGGCTGGCTCACCGAAGCCTTCTACGGGCTGATCACCTCGTGCGCCTGGGCCGCGCTGGACGGCCGCGTGGCCTCCCGTGACTTCTCCACGATGGTCGCCGAACTGCTGCTCGGCGGCGCGCTGCGCCGGACGGAGTCATGACCAGCACCCTGCGCCCCCTACGGACCGAGACCGAGCGGCGTCCCGGCCGCTGGCTCGCGCTCGCGGTGCTCGTCCTCGCCGTACTGCTCGTCGCCGTCGACGCCACCGTCCTCGGCCTCGCCACGCCCTACATCAGCGAGGACCTGCACCCCTCCGGCACCCAGCTGCTCTGGATCGGCGACGTCTACTCCTTCGTCATCGCCGGGCTCCTCGTCTCGATGGGCAGTCTCGGCGACCGCGTCGGCCGCAAGCGCGTCCTGCTGTGCGGCGCGGCCGCGTTCGGCGCGATCTCGGTCCTGAACGCCTACGCCACCACCCCCGGCCTGATGATCCTGGCGCGGGCCCTGCTCGGCGTCGCGGGTGCCACCCTGATGCCCGCGACCCTCGCCCTGATCCGCAACCTCTTCCACGACCCGCGCGAGCGCAGCCTCGCCATCGGCATCTGGGGCGCCACCGCCTCCGCCGGCACGGCTGTCGGCCCGATCGTGGGCGGCTTCCTGCTGGAGCACTTCTGGTGGGGCTCGGTGTTCCTGATCAACCTGCCGGTGATGGCGGTCCTGGTCCTGGTCGGCATCCGCACCCTGCCCGAGTCCCGCGACCCGAACCCCGGCCCCTGGGACCTGACGAGCGTGCTGCTGTCCCTGGTCGGCATGCTCGCCCTGGTCTACGCGGTCAAGGAGGCCGCCACCCACGGCTTCAGCCCCCTCACCCTGGCCACGGGCCTGCTGGGCGCGGCCGCGCTGTACGGCTTCGTCCGCCGCCAGCTCACCCTGCCCACCCCGCTGCTGGACATGCGGCTGTTCCGG
The DNA here is from genome assembly GCF_044541565.1 of Streptomyces sp. NPDC085596. Lineage (NCBI taxonomy): Bacteria > Bacillati > Actinomycetota > Actinomycetes > Kitasatosporales > Streptomycetaceae > Streptomyces > Streptomyces sp. NPDC085596. The sequence continues at coordinate 238,323 of NZ_JBITTC010000006.1, forward strand.
CACCGGGGCTTCAGCGGGGCGGTGCTCGCGGATCTGCTCACGGTCCTCGGGATGTCGGGGCTGGTGTTCTTCCTGTCCCAGTTCCTGCAACTGGTCCAGGGCAGGCGCCCGTTCGAGGCGGGCCTCGCCGAACTGCCCGCCGCCGTGGGCGCGGTGGTGGCCGGGCTGGTCGCGGGCCGCGCGGCGCGCCGCTTCTCGGTGCGTGCGGTGGTCTCCGGCGGCCTCGCCGCGATCGGCGTGGCCCTCGCGGTCCTCACCACGCTCGACCGGTCCACCGGCTATCCGCTGCTCGGCGCCGCCCTGCTGATCGTCGGCGTCGGCGCGGGCTTCTCCTTCACCGTCACCTCCGACGTGATCCTCTCCAGCGTGGACCGCAACCGCGCGGGCGCCGCCTCAGCGGTCTCCGAGACGGCCTACGAACTCGGCGCGGCCCTGGGAATCGCCCTATTGGGCTCGATCGTGACGGCCGCCTACCGCGACTTCACGGCTCCGGCGGGCACCCCGGAAGCGGCCCACGAGTCTTTGGGCGCGGCAGTGGAGGCGTCAGCGGGGATGCCCGCCCCGACGTCCCAGGCATTGCTGGACGCGGCCAGAGAGTCCTTCGTGCACGGCCTGCACCTGGCGTCGGGGGCGGGAGCGGCGGTCCTGCTGGCAACGTCAGCAGCAGCATGGTTCCTGCTGCGAGGCCAACGGCTCGACAAGGGCTTTTAGCCTTCAGGGGCGCGGGGAACCGCGCGACCGGCCCCAACGCCCCCGCGCCCGAAAAACGACCTCAGGCAGCCTTAGCCTTGGTGGCGTACATGTCCACATACTCCTGCCCCGACAACCGCATGACCTCAGCCATCACAGAGTCGGTCACCGCACGGAGCACATACCGGTCCCGGTCCATGCCCTCGTACCGCGAAAATTCCATAGGCTCACCGAACCGCACAGTGACCTTGCCCGGCCGGGGAAACCCCTTCCCCCCAGGCTGAAGCTTGTCCGTGCCGATCATGGCGAACGGCACCACCGGCGCCCCGGTCATCAGGGTCAGCCGCGCGATGCCCGTACGCCCCCGGTACAGCCGTCCGTCGGGGGAGCGGGTGCCCTCGGGGTAGATCCCGAAGACCTTGCCCTCCTCCAGCACACGGCGGCCGGTCATCAGGGCCGCCACGCCGCCGTTCGCCCCGTCCCGGTCCACCGGGATCATGCCGACGCCGGTGAAGAACCAGGCCATCGCCCGGCCCTTGATCCCCTTGCCGGTGACGTACTCGTCCTTGCCGATGAACTGGACCTGCCGCTTGGAGACCACCGGGAGCACGATCGAGTCGATGAACGTGAGGTGGTTGCCCGCCAGGATCACCGGGCCCTCGCCGGGAATGCGCTCAAGGCCCTCCACCTGGGGGCGGAACATCAGGCGCATGGCCGGCGCGAGCACTGCCTTGATGAGCGCGAAGCGGGACAACGGGTCCTCCAGGCCGAGCGGGCGATATGAGTCTGTGCAGGTGAGGACATTACTCGCGGCTATGGGAAAAGCGCACATCGAGCCGCGCGATTCACCGAGGTCTTACGTGTTGTTGACATGGGCTCACCTGCCGCTGAAAAACCCGGCGGGACATCAGGCGTCACCCGCGTGTTCCCGCCGAGGTCTCCCCTTCGTCATGTCCACGCCCCTACGATCGGCGCGCACCCAAGAACCACAGCCAGGTCAGACCCGAAAAGACCTGCGTAACGACAGCGGGAGACGCGTATGGAAAGCGACCGGACCAACCAGCCCTCGCGCGCGACCGGACGGCGCGCGGTCCTCGGTGCGGCGGTGCTCGGTGCGGGCGGGGCGGTCCTCGGACTGCCCTCGGCCGCCCACGCGGCCGGCACCCGGACGGCCGGGTCCGGCGGACGCGGCCTGAAGAGCCTGCCGGTGCCGACGATCATCGGCCACCGGGGTGCCAGCGGCTACCGCCCCGAGCACACCTTCGGCTCCTACGACCTCGCGCTCGAACTCGGCGCCGACATCGTGGAGGCGGGCGACCTGGTGCCCACCAAGGACGGGCATCTCGTCTGCCGCCACGAGCCCGAGATCGGCGGCACCACGGACGTCGCCTCGCACCCCGAGTTCGCCGGCCGCAGGACCACCAAGGTCCTCGACGGGGTCTCCGTCACCGGCTGGTTCACCGAGGACTTCACGCTCGCCGAGCTGAAGACACTGCGCGCCGTCGAGCGCATCCCGGCCAACCGCCCGCACAACACCCTCTACAACGGCCGGTGGGAGATCCCGACCTTTGAAGAGGTCCTGAAGTGGCAGGACGCCCGCACCCGCGAGCGCGGCCGCCAGGTGTGGATCTACCCCGAGCTGAAGCACCCCACCTACTTCCGCCGCCTCGGCCTGGGCCTGGAGGAGCGGGTGGCCAAGCTGCTGCGCAAGTACGGCAAGGACAGCCGGAACGCGCCGGTCATCCTCCAGTCCTTCGAGCCGACCAGCATCGAGCGGCTCAACCGGATCGTCGACAACCCGCTCGTCGTCCTGCTCGACGCGGCCACCAGCCGCCCCTACGACTTCGTCGCCACCGGCGACCCCCGCACGGTGGCCGACCTCGTCACCCCAAGGGGCCTGCGCGAGATCGCGGGTTACGCCCAGGGCATCGGCCCCACCCTGGACCTGGTCATCCCGAAGAAGTCCGACGGCACCCTGGGCGAGCCCACCCGGCTGGTCTCCGACGCCCACAAGGTCGGGCTGATCCTGCACCCGTACACCATGCGCAACGAGAACCCCTTCCTCCCGGCCGAGTTCCGCAAGGGCAGCGCCCCCGACGGCTACGGCGACGTCTTCGGCGCGTACCGGACGTACTTCGCCACCGGGATCGACGGCGTCTTCACCGACAACGCCGACACCGGCGTGCTGGCCCGCGCCGACTTCCTCGGCCACTGAGGGCCCCCGCACCGGAACCGGGCGGGGCGTCAACACCGAGGCCCCGCACACCCCGATGAGGGTGACAGCGCGCCGTCCCGGAAACCCGACGCCGGGACGGCGCGTCTCGACGCATATGACCCACGACCTGCTGACCGAGCTGCGCCCGCTCCTGACCGCGGAGGCGTCCGCCGAGGCATATGCCTCCGGGAGCGAACCCGGCGATCTGGAACAGGCCGTCTGGCTCCGGCTGCTGGAACGGCTGGAGACCCAGGGGCCGCCGCCGGACCCGTCCGGCTGGCTCCGCGACGCCGTCCGCGACGAGGGCCGGCTCAGCCGCCACGCCCACGGCGTCGAACGCCCCTACGACGGCGAACCCGCCGACGACACCCGGCACGGCCCCGAACAGCTCGCCCTGAGCGAAGCCCGGCACCGGGTGGTGCGCGAGGCGGTGCGCAGACTGCCCGGCCGCTGCCCCCGGATCATGGCGGCCCTGCTCTCCCCGCGCGACCTCACCTACCGCGAGATCGCGGGGGAGTTGGGCATCTCACAGGGCAGTCTCGGACCGGAACGCTCCAGATGTCTGGGATGTCTCCGACGAATGCTCGCGGCGGAGGTTGCCAGTCCCGAAGCACGGGGATAGAGGTGGGGGACAACAGTGATCAGGTGAGCGGGAGGCATGCGCACATGGGCATGAGCGTGACCATCTCGGCGGCGACCGAGCCGGACGCGGAGCAGATCTTCCGGCTCCAGTACCTCTGCTTCCAGAGCGAGGCAGCGCGCTACGGCAACTACCGCATCGACCCGCTCGTGCAGAGCCTGGACCAGGTCCGCGAGGAGGTCGCCGCCGACTGCGTCTTCGTCGCCCGGCTCGGTGACGAAGTGGTCGGCTCGGTGCGCGGCAGGCTCACCGAGGACGGCGCGGCGGCCATCGGCACGCTCTGCGTCCACCCCCGCCTCCAGGGCCACGGCATCGGCGCCCGCCTCCTCGGCGCGGCCGAGAAGGCCCTCGCCGAGCAGCGCGGCGCCACCACGTACCGGCTGCGCACCGGCCACCGCAGCGAGGGCGGCCTGCGGCTGTGCCGCAAGCTGGGCTACCGGGCCGTGGGCCGCTCGCTGGGCGCCGACGGCGTCGAGATGATCGTGCTGGAGAAACCGGCGGCGGCCTACGCGACCACCGCCTGAGCCGCCGGGGCGGGGCGGGCGGCCTCAGGCCGCCTGCCGCCGTCGCGCCTCGCGCAGCCAGTACAGCGCGGTCACCGGCAGCAGCACCGGGATGAAGACGTACCCCATCCCGTAGTCCGACCACACGGTGGCGTCCGGGAACGCGGACGGTTCCACCAGGGTCCAGGTGCCCACGATCAGCACGCCCGCCAGCTCGGCGGCGCAGCACACCACCGCCGCCCGACGGGCCGTCTCGCCGCCCCGGACCAGGGTGTACGTGATGAACCCGTAGACCACGCCCGCGAGCGCCGACAGCGAGTACGCGAGCGGTGCCCGGTCGAACTCCGTGGCGATCTGGTAGACCGAGCGCGAGACGGCGCCGACCACCATCACGCCGTAGAACCAGACCAGCAGCATGCCCGGCCCGCTGATCAGCCGGGCCGGCTTCTCCTCCAGCGCCGTCATGTCAGCCTCCCCAGATGTCAAAGAGCCGTACTTCGAGAACGGCCAGCACCACGCCGCCCGCCGCGACCGTCACCGAACCCCAGCGCGTGCGCTCGGCCAGCGACATGAAGCCCGCCGCCGGGACGCAGGCCAGCGCGCCCAGCAGATACGCCAGGAAGATCGTCGTGCCCTGGTCCGGCTTCTCGCCCCGCGCCAGCAGCACGATCCCGACGACCAGCTGAACCACGGCAAGCAGGGACACCACGGCCATGCCGATGAAGTGCCAGTCCTTGGTCGGCTGGTCCCGGTGTGCGGCCCAGCCGCACCAGGCGGCCAGCAGCAGCGCGGCGATCCCGGTCGCCAGCGTCAGGGCATTGAGCATGCCGAGACCTTATTACGGCCGAAACGGACGCCCGCCGCCGCCCCCGGCGCCCGGACGGCCATCGTGGCGTTGGCCACAGCGGACCCTGCCGAAGCGCGGGTCCCCGCCCGGCCGCGATGGGCTCCTGCCCCTTGGTGACGCGGGCGACCGGCGATCGGCCCGCCCCCTGTGTCTCACCGGTACCATCCACGTCTGTCCAGCATGCGGACAGGGCTCTCCGGTCCGCGCGGCCGGTCTGGTTTACTGACCGCATGACCACGACGAGCAGCCGCACCCTTGCGACCGAGGCGACCAATACGCCCGGTGCTCGTTGTATGTGTCGCATGACGTGCCGAATGCGCGCCTTCTAGAGGGCCCCCGCACCACCCGAGAGCCTCGCGCCCCGAAGCGAGAGCCATGGCCCGGCCCGGCTCCGGAACACCGGCGTACCGGACCCGTGCCGTTCGCGCACACGCTGTTCTCCCCGGTTTCCTCGCCACCGCGAGAACCGTGCCGCGTCCCTGAAATGCAATCCCATGCACCTGTGCCTGGCACACCCGCGCCCGGCACTCGACAGTGACGGAAACCCCTGTGATCACCACCTCGGGCCTGACCAAGGTCTACCGCTCGCGCGGCCGTGAGGTCACCGCCCTCGACGGCGTCGACCTCCACGTCCGCGAAGGAGAGGTCTACGGCGTCATCGGCCAGTCCGGCGCCGGCAAGTCCTCCCTGATCCGCTGCGTCAACCTGCTGGAGCGCCCCACCGCCGGCACCGTGAGCGTCGCCGGACAGGACCTCACCGCCCTCGCCGGCCGCGGACCGCGCGCCGGAAAGGAACTGCGCCGGGCCCGCAGCCACATCGGCATGGTCTTCCAGCACTTCAACCTGCTGTCCTCCCGGAGCGTGCAGGACAACATCGAGCTGCCGCTGGAGATCCTCGGCAAGTCCGGCAAGGAGCGCTCCCGCAAGGCGCTGGAACTCCTCGACCTCGTCGGTCTCGCCGACAAGGCGAAGTCCTACCCGGCCCAGCTCTCCGGCGGCCAGAAGCAGCGCGTCGGCATCGCCCGCGCGCTGGCCGGCGACCCGAAGGTGCTGCTCTCCGACGAGGCCACCAGCGCCCTCGACCCGGAGACCACCCGCTCCATCCTCCAGTTGCTGCGCGACCTGAACCAGCAGCTGGGCCTGACCGTCCTGCTGATCACCCACGAGATGGACGTGGTGAAGTCGATCTGCGACTCCGCCGCGCTCATGGAGAAGGGACGCATCGTGGAATCCGGCACCGTCAGCGAACTGCTGGCCACCCCCGGCTCCCAGCTGGCCTCCGCCCTGTTCCCCGTCGGCGGCGAGGCCACCGGCGACGACCGCACCGTCCTCGACATCACCTTCCACGGCGAGGCCGCCACCCAGCCGGTCGTCTCCCAGCTGGCGCGCACCTACAACATCGAGATCTCCATCCTCGGCGCGGCCATCGACACCGTCGGCGGCCTCCAGATCGGCCGGATGCGCATCGAACTGCCCGGCCGCTACGAGGACAACGTGGTGCCGGTCGGCTTCCTGCGCGAGCAGGGCCTCCAGATCGACGTGGTCGGCCGCGACAGTGCCGACGGTGAGGGCCAGGAGCCCGCTCTGGTGAAGGAAGGTGCGAAGTGACCTGGTCCGAGATACAGCCGCTGCTGTCGCAGGCGTGTTCCGAGACGTTCTCGATGGTGCTCTGGTCCACCCTGATCGCCATCGCCCTCGGCCTGCCGCTGGGCATCCTCCTCGTCCTCACCGAACGGGGCGGTCTGCTCCAGAACGTCGTCGCCAACAAGGTGATCGGCCAGGTCGTGAACGTCGGCCGCTCCATGCCGTTCATCATCCTGATGGTCGCCCTGATGAGCTTCACCCGCTGGGTGACCGGCACCACCATCGGCACCACCGCCGCGATCGTGCCGCTCGCCATCGGCGGCATCCCGTTCTTCGCCCGGCTGGTCGAGACGGCCGTCCGTGAGGTGGACGGCGGACTCGTCGAGGCCGTGCAGTCCATGGGCGGCAGCAGCTGGACCATCGTCCGCAAGGTCCTCGTCCCCGAGGCGCTGCCCTCGCTGATCGCCAGCACCACCACCACGATCATCGCGCTCATCGGCTACTCGGCCATGGCCGGCACCGTCGGCGGCGGTGGCCTCGGCGACCTCGCCGTCCGCTACGGCTACCAGCGCTTCGAGACCGGACTGATGTGGCTCACCGTCGGCATCCTCGCCGTCGTCATCTCCCTCATCCAGTTCGCCGGCGACTTCGCCGCCCGCTCCCTGCACGGGCGCGGCGGCTCCGGACCGGTGCCGAAGCTGCGCCTGCTCAAGGCCAAGGAGCCGGCCGCCGCCGACATCGGCAAGGTCGCCTGAGCGCGCCCGTCCCCCTTCAGGACTCCCCGGCCACCCAAGCCCGGGGTCGCACCACCTCTTTAAGGAAAGGCACTTTTCGTGCGTAACGCCGCCAAGCTCACCACCGCCGTCCTCGCCGCCGGAGCCCTCACCCTCGGGCTCTCCGCATGCGGCTCCGGAAAGGACTCCGGCTCCACCGACACCAGCGGACCGCTGATCGTCGCCGCGAGCCCGACCCCGCACGCCGAGATCCTGAACTTCGTCAGCAAGAACCTGGCGAAGAAGGCCGGACTCGACCTCCAGGTCAAGGAGTTCACCGACTACATCACGCCGAACACGGCCACCGAGGACGGCTCGGTCGGAGCCAACTACTTCCAGAACCAGCCGTACCTCGACGACTTCAACAAGAAGCGCGGCACCCACATCGTGCCAGTCGTCACGGTCCATCTGGAACCGCTCGGCCTCTACTCCCACAAGGTCAAGAAGGCCGACGACCTCAAGAGCGGTGCGACCGTCGCCGTCCCCAACGACGCCGTCAACGAGGCCCGCGCCCTCAAGCTGCTGGCCGCCAACAAGCTGATCACCCTCAAGGACGGCGTCGGCAACGAGGCCACCCCCGCCGACATCACCAAGAACCCCAAGAACCTGAAGTTCAAGGAGGTCGAGGCGGCCCAGACCCCGCGCTCCCTGGACGACGTGGACGCGGCGGTCGTCAACGGCAACTACGCCATATCCTCCGGCCTCAAGCCCGCCAAGGACGCCATCGCCCTGGAGTCCGCGAAGAACAGCCCCTACGGCAACTTCCTCGCGGTGAAGAAGGGCGACGAGAACGACCCCCGGGTCAAGAAGCTCGCCAAGCTGCTCACCTCGCCCGAGGTGAAGAAGTTCATCGAGGACAAGTACCAGGGCTCCGTCATCCCCTCGTTCTGACCGCTCCCGGCAGCCAGACCCCGACCCGCTTAGGGGATCGACACATGCGCAAGACCGTATGGCTCGCGGCGGCCACCGCCGCGGCCCTCTCGCTCGGCCTGACCGGCTGCGGCTCAGGCTCGGCCGCCGGCAAGGGAGGTGACGACGGCCCGCTCGTCGTCGGCGTCACCCCCGTCCCCGCCGGTGAAGTCCTCCACCACATCGACGACAAGCTCGCCGCCAAGGCCGGACTCAAGCTGGAGATCAAGGAGTTCACGGACTACGTCCTGCCGAACACCGCGCTCCAGGAGGGCACGCTCGACGCGAACCTCTACCAGAACCAGCCGTTCCTGGACGACTTCAACAAGTCCAAGGGCACGGAACTGGTGTCGGTGGTGAAGGCGTACCTGCCGCCCATGGGCGTCTACTCCCACAAGGCCAAGGACGTCACCAAGCTCCGTGACGGCGCCACCGTCGGTGTGCCCAACGACCTCACCAACGAGGCCCGTGCGCTGAAGCTCCTCGCCGCCGCCGGCGTCATCGAGCTGAAGCCCGGCGCGGGCGCCGACGCCTCCCCGGCCGACGTCACCGGCAACCCCCGGCACCTGAAGTTCCAGGAGATGGAGGCCGCCCAGCTGCCCCGCTCGCTGGACGACATGGACGCCGCCGTCATCAACAACAACTTCGCCCAGGACGCGGGCCTCAGCCCCACCAAGGACGCCGTCTATCTGGAGTCCGCGAAGAACAACCCGTACGCCAACCTTCTCGCGGTGAAGAAGGGCAACGAGAACGACCCGCGGGTGAAGAAGCTGGCGAAGCTGCTGACCTCGCCCGAGGTGAAGAAGTTCATCGAGGACAAGTACAAGGGGTCGGTCCTGCCCGTCAGCGGCAACTGACCTTCGCGCACGGGCCCGCCTCCTCCTCCCGCAAGGGGCGGCAGGGGGCGGGCCCGTGCGTGCGTTCCGGTGCTGTCATGCTGCATGCTGGGCAGTTCAGCAGGTCCTGACGGACCCTCAAGAAACCTCGAAGGTTACGGAGCGGCGCATGACTAGCACCTTCCCCAACATCTCCATCTCGACGGAGCGGTTGGTGCTGCGTCCCCTCGACGAGGACGACCTGCCCGCCCTGGCCGAGATGATGAACGACGAACAGGTCGCCGCCTGGACCGACGTCCCCCAGCCCTTCACCGAGGACGGCGCCCGGCGCTGGATCACCCAGTACGCGCCCACCGAACGCACCGCCGGACGCGGGATCGACCTCGCCGTCACCGAGTTCCTCACCCAGCGCCTCGTCGGCATCGTCCAGCTCGGCAGGACCAACTGGCGCATCCGGTCCACCGAGCTGTCGTACATCATCGCCCCCTGGGCACGCGGCGAGGGCTACGCCTCCGAGGCCGCGCTCGCCACCGCCAAGTGGCTCTTCGGCGACCAGCGGTTCGAGCGCATCGAGCTGCGCACCGCCGCCGACAACACCGCCTCCCAGCAGGTCGCCCAGAAGATCGGCTGCATCAGCGAGGGCGTGCTGCGCAACGCCTGCATAGTCCATGTGCGCACCGAGGACGGCACCTGGACCGACATGCGCACCGACTTCATCATCTGGAGCCTGCTGCCCGAGGACCTCGAAGGCAGCGACGAACAGCTCGCCGACAGCCGCGGCTTCGGCTCCTACGCCCAGTGGAACTGACCCCGCCCCGCCGCCCCGCTCCGCCCCACCACCAGGTAACCTCACGAAGCCCGTATCCGGGCCACCTCTGACGACGAAGACCTGGAGACTGACGACGATGGCCGACCGGGTCACGGTGATCGGCTGGGATGGCTCGCCGCTGACCGACGCGGCACGCGGCGCCCTCGGCGCCGCCACGCTCGTCGCGGGCGCCCCCCACCATCTGGCGCTGCCCGAGATCCCGGCCGCCGCCGAACGCGTCCGCCTCGGCAGCGTCGCCCTGGCCGCCCGCCGGATCGCCGCCCACCGCGGCACCGCCGTCGTGCTCGCCGACGGCGACCCCGGCTTCTTCGGCGTCGTCCGCGCCCTGCGCGCACCGGAGTTCGGCCTGGAGGTCGAGGTCGTGCCCGGCGTCTCCTCCGTGGCCGCCGCCTTCGCCCGCGCGGGCATGCCCTGGGACGACGCCCATGTGGTCGTCGCACACCCCCGCACGCTGCGCCGCGCCGTGAACGTATGCCGTGCCCACACCAAGGTTGCCGTTCTCACCGCACCCGGTGCCGGACCCGCCGAGCTCGGCCTGCTCCTCGACGAGGTGCACCGCACCTTCGTCGTCTGCGAGGAACTCGGCACCGAGAACGAACGCGTCAGCGTCCTCACCTCCGACAACGCCCCCGACCACACCTGGCGCGACCCCAACGTCGTCATCGTCATCGGCGGCCCCGCGGCCGTCGTCGAGGGCGGCGGCTGGATCGCCGGCCGCGACCCCGGCACCGGCCCGCGCGGCTGGACCCAGCCCGACGAGGTGTACGGCGGCGTCCTCGGCGAGGGCGAGAACGAACTGCTCCGCGCCGCCCAGCTCGCCCGGCTCGGCCCGCGCACCGGTGACCTGGTCTGGGACATCGGCTGCGGCTCCGGCGCCTTCGCCGTCGAGGCCGCCCGCGCCGGTGCCGCCGTCCTCGCCGTCGACCAGGACCCCGAGTCCTGCGCCCGCACCGACGCCGCCGCCCGGCAGTTCGGGGTCCAGCTCCAGATCGTGCGCGGCGAGGCGCCGCACATCCTGGAGAACCTGCCGGAGCCGGATGTCGTACGCGTCGGCGGCGGGGGAGCGGCCGTCGTCTCGGCCGTGGCCGACCGGCGCCCGCAGCGCATCGTCGCCCACGCGGCCACCCGCGACGCCGCCGAACTCATCGGCCGGGACCTCACCGAGCACGGCTACCGGGTCGAGTGCGCCCTCCTCCAGGCCGTCGGACTCGACACCAAGTCCTGGACGGAGAACGAGCGGAGCGTCGTCTTCCTGCTCACCGGCGACCTGCCGCCGCGCGAGACCCCGCGCTGAACCACCGCCGTACCTCCCCGCCCGATTCGCCCCGTGATCCGGTTGTCGTACCGCGCGCGGTAGGCTGGCCGATCGTTGTACCGCACCCGCGGTCCGGAAGTTCGTTCGTCAATGTCCGGAAAGCTCGCCCGGTTTGGGGCGGTGGGTGAGGTACGGCAAAACCGGAGGACGCGCAACGTGGCGCAGTCCACAACGGGCTGTCGCGTGATCTCGCTGTCACGACGGCACAACGGCCGCGAGAATGCCACCGAATGGCTTTGTCGCCATTTCTGGCGGGTCGTTCGTGCCGATGCGCACGGACGCTCGTTCTCACTACGGGCGGTCGGTGCGCCGTTCCGGGTGAGCTGGTCGTAGGAGCACTAAACCGATGGGCGAGGGGTACGCATGACCGACACCGGCCAGGTCCCGGCCGAGGGACAGCCGGAGAGCGCAGGCATGGTGGAGCAGCCGGGCGCCCTCGGGCACGGCGCGTACACCTACCTCGCCGAGGCGCCCGCCGAGGACGAGGACCTGCTGCTGCCGGGCGCTCAGGGCGCGTGGGGCAACGAAATGCCGCCGCCCGCCCCGGAACCGATCGTCGAGGCCGTCCACCAGCCCGGCGCCCACGAGACGGCAGGCCGGGACACCGGCTCCGTCGACCTCACCGGCGTACGGCTGCCCGAGCAGGGACCCGGCTCCATGCCGTCGGCCGCGCACGAGGCGCCGACGGCCGTTCAGCCGCCGCGCCGTCCGCTGCACCTCGGCCCGCCCATCCCGGACGCCTCCGCGAGCCCGGTCCGCTCCCTCGCCGACCGCGGCCCCGCCGGAGTGCCGCTCAGGCCCATGGCCGGCCCCGAGTACCTCGATGTGCAGGCGCTGCCCGACCCGGCCCCGCAGGCAGCCGCGCCCTGGGGCACCGCCCCGGCGGAGGCGGTGGCACCGGTGGCCGAAACGGTTGTCCCGGACGTGGTTGTCCCGGAGACGGTTCTCCCGGACGCGGTTCTGCCCGACGCGGAGGGCGCGCCCGTCGAGCCGGCGGAGGCCGCGCAGGCCGCCGTCGACCGGCTGACCGCGCAGGCCGAGGCCGCCGTGGAGGAGGCGCCGGAGACCCCCCTCGTGGCCGAGGTGCCGGAGGCGGAGGTGCCCGAGCCGGCCGTGGAGGCCGTGCCCGAGGCCGCTCCGGGCCACGAGGCCGAGGCCGCCATCGAGGAGGCTCTCGTCGAGGTCGTCGAGGCGGAAGTCTCTGCCGAGGCCGTCGAGGTGGCGCCCGAGCTTCTCGTCGTCCCCGAGACTGTCGTCCCGGAAGCTGTCGTCCCGGAGGCTGTCGTCCCAGAGGCCGAGGAGGAGGCTCCGCAGGCTCCTGAGGACGTGGTGGCTCCTGTCGAGGAGGCTCCGCAGGCCGTCGAGCCCGTCGCGGCTCCCGAGCCCGAGGTCCCCGTGATCCCGGCCGTCCCGGTCGAGGAGGCCGTGGAGGAAGCCGTACCGGAGGCCGTGGCGATCGCCGAGGCTCCCGAGGCGGAAGCCCCGCTGCCCGCCGACGAGTTCCCGCTCCCCGAGCCCGAGATCCCCGCCGAGCCCGAGGTCATCCCCGTGGCCGCCCCGCAGCCTCCGGTCTTCGAGGCCCCCGAGCAGCCCGTACCCCCGGCCCCCGCCGAGGCACCCGCCGCCCACGAAGCACCCGCGCGCCCCCAGCTCCAGGCCCCCGAAGAGGCCCCCGCCCCCGCGGAGCCGCTGCCCTCCGGCCTTCCGCCGGCGCCGCACCCGGCGCAGCCGCTCGGGCAGTTCGTGGCCGTCGACGGCCAGGTGCCGACCACCCCGCACCTGGCCCCCACCCCGCCGCAGCCCCTGATCCTTCCCGACCTGGACGCCTTCGCCCCCCAGGGCCCCGTGGCCGCCGTGCCCACGCCCCGCGCGGCCGACGAGTCCGAGCCGGACTTCGTCCAGCACGCCGAGGACCTGGTCACGACCGACGCCGACCAGGCCGAGGAGCCCGTGCCCGCCGAGGCGGAGCCGGCCCTGCCCCTGGGCCCGGCCGCGCCCGCGTACAACGACGCCGAGCGCGAAGCCGTGCTGAAGGTGATCCGCGAGCGCCGCGACATCCGCAACGGCTTCCGCGGCGACCCGATCCCGCACGACGTGCTGCTGCGCGTCCTGGAGGCGGCCCACACCGCCCCCTCCGTGGGTCACTCGCAGCCCTGGGACTTCGTCGTCATCCGCTCCGCCGACACCCGGCGCGCGATGCACGACCTCGCCATGAGCCAGCGCGAGGCGTACGCCAAGTCGCTGCCCAAGGGCCGGGCCAAGCAGTTCAAGGAAATGAAGATCGAGGCCATCCTCGACACCCCGGTGAACATCGTCGTCACCGCCGACCCCACCCGCGGCGGCCGCCACACCCTCGGCCGGCACACCCAGCCGCAGATGGCCCCGTACTCCTCCGCGCTCGCGGTGGAGAACCTCTGGCTCGCCGCGCGCGCCGAGGGCCTCGGGGTCGGCTGGGTCAGCTTCTTCGACGAGCGCGAGATGGTCCGCGCGCTCGGCCTGCCCGAGCACCTGGAGGTCGTCGCCTACCTGTGCGTCGGGTACGTCGACGAGTTCCCGGACGAGCCCGAGCTGATGCAGGCCGGCTGGTCCAAGCGCCGCCCGCTGTCCTGGGTGGTGCACGAGGAGACGTACGGCCGCCGCGCCCTGCCCGGAGAGGAACCCCACGACCTGCTTGCCGAGACCGTCGCGCAGATCCGCCCGCTCGACGCCAAGGCGCTCGGCGAGGCGTGGGAGCGCCAGAAGCGCATGACCAAGCCGGCCGGCGCGCTGGGCATGCTGGAGATCATCTCCGCGCAGCTCTCCGGCCTGTCCCGGCAGTGCCCGCCGCCCATCCCGGAGCCCGCGGCCGTGGCCGTGTTCGCCGGTGACCACGGAGTGCACGCCCAGGGCGTCACCCCGTGGCCGCAGGAGGTCACCGGCCAGATGGTCGCCAACTTCCTGGGCGGCGGCGCGGTGTGCAACGCCTTCGCCAACCAGGTCGGCGCCGAGGTGTGCGTCGTGGACGTCGGCGTCGTCGCCGACCTGCCCGCCACCCCGGGTCTGCTGCCCCGCAAGATCCGCGGCGGCACCTCCGACATGACCACCGGGCCCGCGATGACCCGCGAGGAGGCCAGAGCCGCCATCGAGGTCGGCATCGAGACCGCCCGCGACCTGGTCGCCGCCGGGAACAAGGCGCTGCTCACCGGCGAGATGGGCATCGGCAACACCACCTCCTCCGCCGCGCTGATCTCCGTCTTCACCGGCGCCGACCCGGCCGAGGTCACCGGCCGGGGCACCGGCATCAACGACGAGACCCTGGCCCGCAAGACCGACGTCGTGCGCCGCGCGCTGGAACTCCACCAGCCGGACCCGGCCGACCCGATCGGTGTCCTCGCGGCCCTCGGCGGCTTCGAGCACGCGGCCATGGTCGGTCTGCTGCTGGGTGGCGCCTCGCTGCGTACACCGGTGATCCTGGACGGGGTGAGTGCCGGTGCCGCCGCGCTCGTCGCCCGCGCCATCGCCCCCGAGGTGCTGGCGGCCTGCATCGCCGGTCACCGCAGCGCCGAGCCCGGCCATGTGGCCGCGCTCAACAAGCTGGGCCTACGCCCGCTGGTCGACCTCGACCTGCGCCTGGGCGAGGGCACCGGCGCGCTGCTGGCGCTGCCGCTGGTGCAGAGCACGGCCCGCGCGATGCACGAGGTGGCGACGTTCGACTCGGCGGGCGTCACCGAGAAGTAGCCGACGGCCACGGGTGGTCCGGCCCGGAGTTCACCAGCCGGACCACCCGTGCCCTCAGGCGGGCCCAGACATTAAGATCCGCACGTCAGGGCCGCTCCGAAGGCGCGGCGCGCCCACCGCACACCGCACGAGGAGCCGCACCTCATGGCCGAACACCCCGCCTACCCCGTGGGCCTCCGCCTGACCGGTCGCCGCGTGGTCGTCCTCGGTGGCGGCCAGGTCGCCCAGCGCCGTCTTCCGGCGCTGATCGCGGCGGGCGCCGACATCCTCCTCGTCTCCCCGGAGGCCACCCCCTCCGTCGAGGCGATGGCAGACGCCAGCGAGATCACCTGGCTGCGCCGCCCGTACGCCGAGGGCGACCTCTCCGGCGCCTGGTACGCCCTGATCGCCACCAGCGACGCCGTCGCCAACGCCAGGGCCTCCGCCGAGGCGGAGGACCACCGCGTCTGGTGCGTCCGCTCCGACGACGCCGACCAGGCCACCGCGTGGACGCCCGCCACCGGCACCAGCGAGGGCGTGACCGTCGCCGTCCTCACCACCAGCGCGCGCGGCCGCGACCCCCGGCACACCGCCGCCATCCGCGACGCGGTCGTGGCGGGCCTCAGCGACGGAACCCTGGTCGCCCCCCACCACCGCACCCGTACACCCGGCGTCGCCCTGGTCGGCGGCGGCCCCGGCGACCCCGACCTGATCACCGTCCGCGGGCGGCGGCTGCTCGCCGAGGCCGACGTCGTCATCGCCGACCGGCTCGGCCCGCGCGACCTGCTCGCCGAACTCCCGCCGCACGTCGAGGTCATCGACGCCGCGAAGATCCCCTACGGGCGGTACATGGCCCAGGAGGCCATCAACAACGCCCTGATCGAGCACGCCAGGCAGGGCAAGTCCGTGGTCCGGCTCAAGGGCGGCGACCCGTTCGTCTTCGGCCGGGGCATGGAGGAGGTGCAGGCGCTCACCGAGGCGGGCATCCCCTGCACCGTCGTCCCCGGCATCTCCAGCTCGATCTCGGTGCCGGCCGCGGCCGGGATACCCGTCACCCATCGCGGCGTCGCCCATGAGTTCACCGTGGTCAGCGGCCATGTCGCCCCCGACGACGCACGCTCCCTGGTCGACTGGCCCGCGATGGCGCGCCTCACCGGCACCCTCGTCGTCCTCATGGGCGTCGACAAGATCGGCAGGATCGCCGAGACCCTGATCGCGCACGGCAAGGACCCCGGGACCCCCGTGGCCCTCGTCCAGGAGGGCACCACGGCCGCCCAGCGCCGGGTGGACGCGACCCTCGCCACCGTGGCGGAGACCGTACGAGCCGAGGCCGTGAAGCCTCCCGCGGTCATCGTCATCGGCGCCGTGGTGGAAGCGGCCCCGCCCGCCGAACAGCCCTGACCCGCCCGTATCCGAAGAACGCTTCCGAAGAACTCCGAAGAACAAGGCAGCAGCACCCCGTGGCCCAGCTCATCACCGTCGACGACTCCGCCGACCCGCGCCTGCACGACTACACCAATCTCACCGACGTGGCCCTGCGCCGCAGACGCGAGCCCGCCGAGGGACTGTTCATCGCCGAGGGTGAGAAGGTCATCCGGCGTGCGGGGAACGCCGGTTACGGCATGCGCTCGATGATGCTCACGCCCAAGTGGGTCGACACGATGGCCGATTTGATCGACGAACTGACCTGCCCCGTCTACGTGGTGACCCCCGAGCTCGCCGAGAGCGTCACCGGCTACCACGTCCACCGGGGCGCCCTCGCCTCCATGGCCCGCAACCCGCTGCCCACCCCGGCCGAGCTGCTGGAGTCGGCCGGACCCGAGGGCACCCCACGCCGGGTCGCCCTCTTCGAGGACATGGTCGACCACGCCAACCTGGGCGCCGCCTTCCGTAACGCGGCCGCCCTCGGCGTGGACGCCGTACTCCTCACCCCGCGCTGCGCCGACCCGCTGTACCGGCGCTCGGTGAAGGTGTCCATGGGCACCGTCTTCGCCGTGCCCTACGCCCGCCTGGACTCCTGGCCGCACGACGCGGACACGCTCCGCGCGCACGGCTTCGAGCTGGCCGCCCTGTGCCTGTCGGACGACTCCATCACCCTGGACGAACTCGCCGCCCGCCGCCCGGAGAAGCTCGCCCTGATGCTGGGCACCGAGGGCGAGGGCCTGTCCCCGGCGGCGCTCGCGGCGGCCGACGTCCATGTGCGCATCCCGATGGAGGCGGGCGTCGACTCCCTGAACGTGGCGGCGGCCTCGGCGGTCGCCTTCTACGCGACCCGCCCCTGACCGACCGGCCTCACTGCCCCGCGGACGTGGGGCGCGGCGTCGGGTCGTACTCCGGCGGCAGCGGACCGCCGCTGTCCCGCGGTACGGGGGCCTGCTGGATGCCGGTGCGACGCTCGCCGCCGTCCCCGCCCAGGCCGCGCGCCGGACCCGTACAGCCCTGCGCCACCGCGATGCCCAGGGCGACCATCAGCGTCACCACCACGAACACGGTCAGCCGCTGCCGCAGCAGCCGGGGGTTGGCCGGGCGCAGCTTGGTGCCCGTGGTGCGCGGAGCCGGGCGGCCCGCGCCGCTGCGCGGAGCGGAACGGTTGCCGGTGCCACGCGGCGCCGGGTTGGGGCGGGTACCGGGACGGGAGGCGACACCGCCGCGCGAAGGGGCCCCGCCACGGGAGGGCGCGGCGCCGCGCGGCGGCGGGGTGCCGGGGGCGGCCCGGCGCTGCGTGGTGCGCTGCTGGTCGGGCGAGGTGTCCGCGAGCCGCCCGGAGGGCCGCTCCGGCATCGGCGCACGCGGCCCGGGCGGCCGTGCCCCACCCAGACCCTGCGCCTCACGGGCCGCGATCTCCTTGAGCCGCAGCGACAGTTGGAGCGTGCTCGGCCGGTCCTCGGGGTCCTTCGCCAGACAGGCCCGCACCAGCGGGGCCAGCGCGTCCGGCACCCCGTGCAGCTGCGGCTCCTCGTGCACCACCCGGTACAGCATGACCTCGGAACTGCCGTGCCCGAAGGGCGAGTCACCGGTCGACGCGTACGCCAGGGTCGCGCCCAGCGAGAACACGTCCGTGGCCGGGGTGACCGCCGCACCGCGCACCTGCTCCGGCGCCAGGAAGCCGGGGGAGCCCACCGCCGTACCGACATGCGTGAGCGTGGAGGCGCCCGTGGCCCAGGCGATGCCGAAGTCGATGATCCGCGGGCCCTTGGGAGACAGCAGGATGTTGGACGGCTTCAGGTCCCGGTGCACCACACCGGCCTCGTGCACCGCCACCAGCCCCTCGGACAGGGCCGCGCCGATCGCCGCGGCGTCGGCCGCGAACAGCGCGCCCTCCTCGGCGACCTTGTCGTGCAGGGAGGGGCCGGGTACGTACTGCGTGGCGAACCAGGGCCGCTCGGCCTCCAGGTCCGCCGCCACCAGCCGCGCCGTGCAGCCGCCCCGGATACGCCGGGCCGCCGACACCTCGCGCGCGAACCGCGACCGGAACTCCTGGTCCTCCGCGAGATCGGGCCGGATCACCTTCAGCGCGACCCGCTGGCCCTTCTTGTCGGAGCCGAGATAGACCACGCCCATCCCGCCCGCGCCGAGCCGTCGGTGAAGCCTGAACGAGCCGACGACGCGCGGGTCCTCGCGCCTCAGGCGCATCATCGCCATGTTCATCCCCGCTGCCCGGTCCCTGTGACGTGCCCAGCTTACGTTTCCACGGCCGCCCGCGCGCAGAGGCCGCGCCCTCTCGGGCCGATGGATTGCGCCTACCCCACGCCGGAGGTGAAACGCGGTCAGCGACACGGATCTTGCTGTGTGGTTGATGTAAAGACGCCATCAACCCTCTGACCTGGTACGGATATTGACTTTAAGTCAATTGGCTCCACCGGAGTCTACGGCAGAGCGCGGAGGAGGAACGGGCGGCCGCCGCTCCGGCAGTTCGCGGCATCATCCCCGCGCCGGACCCCGAGCCCGGTCGGCCAAAGTGACTGAAGTCACGCCAATCCACCCCTGGGAGGAGACACGGGGGCGGGCGGCCGCGACCCTTCCGGGAAGACCCTGAGACTCCTCCCCGCGTCTCCACCCAGGGGAGTACTCAGCGAGAGGAGGCTCATCCTCCGGGAGGCCCGCCATTCGGTACGAGGGCATGACGCCCGCCCACCGCCGCGAACCTAGATTTGAGGTCAAGCGGCGGGTGCGGCGCTCGCCCCCCGAGGCTGGACGCCCGCCGCTGTCAACAACCGAATCGGCCGGGAGAAGGAACCATGGCCCCCACGGCACCGAGGCGCGACGCGTTCGCTCGACGCCGCGCGGGCCGCCGCCACCCTCTGGTGGCGACACTCATGGCCCTTCCCCTGGCGGCCCTGCTCCTCCTCGTCTTCGACGGCTGGGAGACGGTGGCCACACAGGCGTCGTCCGTGGGTGCGATGCTGGGGCGCTGAGAAGCGGACCAGGCCCGGAAGAGCGGTCCGGGCGGGATTTCCCTCCCATCCAGGAAACCCCGTGGGGACGGGGGTGCGACGGACGGCACGCAATGCCGGCGCAGCTGGGGAGCTGCGCCGGCATTGCGTTTCCCGCACCCCAGTACGCTCACCTCCCGTGACCCCAGAAGCAGCCCCGGCCCTGACGGCCCGCCTCAGGACGGCCGTACACCCCGGCGCCGGGCCGTGCGCCTGCGTCTGCGGCCCGCTGGCCGACCGCCCGGACGCCACCGTCGTCCGGCACGGCGCGACGGTCGCCAAGGCCCACGCCCCGGACACCGACCCGCGCGAGCTGGGCCTCCGCCTGACCGCGGCCGCCCGCCTCCCCGGCATCCTGCTGCCCCCGCTCACCCCGGCCCCGGCCCACCTGGACGACCGCCTCGTCACCCACTGGCCCTACGGCACCCCGGTCGACCGGGACGACCCCGACGCCGCCCCCTGGGAGGCCACGGCCACCCTCCTCGCCCGCCTCCACCGCACCCCGCCGCCCCCAGGGCTGCCCCCGATGCGCGGCCCGGCCAAAGCGGCCCGGGCGATGTCCCGGCTGCGCCGTACCCTCCGGAATCACCCCTCCACCGCGGCCACACCCGTCCTGGAAGCCTGGGTCACCCTCCCGCCCTGGGCCCGCGCCGAAGTCCCCGCCCCCGGCACCCCATTCCTCTGCCACGGCGACCTGCACCTCGGTCAACTCGTCCGCCACCCCGCCCCCGACGGCCCCTGGCACCTGATCGACGTCGACGACCTCGGACTCGGCGCTCCCGCCTGGGACCTCGCCCGCCCCGCCGCCTGGTACGCCTGCGGCCTCCTCCCGCCCGACGAATGGCTGCGCTTCCTCACCGCCTACCAGGCGGCGGGCGGACCGGCCGTCCCGGCGCACGGCGACCCCTGGCCCGTACTGGACGTCCCCGCCCGCGCGCTCACCGTCCAGACCGCCGCCCTCGCCCTCACCAAGGCGCTCACGGAGGGCCGGCCGCTGGACGAGGTGGCACAGGCGGTCGTGGACGCCTGTGCCCGAATGACGGCCACCCCCGCCCAGTTGGCCCGCGATTTCCTCAAATAGGCTGCAACCGACCGGGGCAGGACGGAGTCTGTCCTGGGGAAACACCAAGCAGCACCCGACGGCGAGGAGTTGAGCCGAACCATGCAGTGTCCGAAATGCCATGCGCCGATGCACACCTACAACCGCAACGGCGTCCAGATAGAGCAGTGCAACGGCTGCCGCGGCATCTTCCTCGACTACGGCGAGCTGGAGGCGCTGACCCGCCTGGAGTCGCAGTGGACCCAGCCCGGCCCCCCGCCGGCCGCCCCGCAGGGCTACCCGGCCGCCGCTCCGCCCGCGCCCGCCTGGGGCGCCCCGCACGGCGGTCACCAGGGTGGCGGCCACTACGGCGGCCACCACCGCCACAAGAGCTTCGGCCACATGCTGTTCTCCAGCTGAGCCCGGCACGAAGAAGCCCCCGGCCGCACAAGGCGGCCGGGGGCTTCTTCGATGTGTGGACGATACTGGGATTGAACCAGTGACCTCTTCCGTGTCAGGGAAGCGCTCTCCCGCTGAGCTAATCGTCCTCGGGACCACGATCACTCGATGTCACTTCATGGAGCGGATCATGGGCACTGCGTGCGCGATACTGGGATTGAACCAGTGACCTCTTCCGTGTCAGGGAAGCGCTCTCCCGCTGAGCTAATCGCGCGGGATGGGACCTTCGAGAAGATCCAGTGGACGATACTGGGATTGAACCAGTGACCTCTTCCGTGTCAGGGAAGCGCTCTCCCGCTGAGCTAATCGTCCTTGGAGGTGGAGACGGGATTTGAACCCGTGTAGACGGCTTTGCAGGCCGTTGCCTCGCCTCTCGGCCACTCCACCAGGAGTGTAGGGGACCGGGAAGACCCCTGTTTCCTGCGAGCGGACGACGAGGCTCGAACTCGCGACCTCAACCTTGGCAAGGTTGCGCTCTACCAACTGAGCTACGTCCGCCTGTCGTTTCGGACCGCTTGCGCGTCCCGGCGACGTGTTGAACTCTAGCGGATTCCTGAGCCAGCACAAAAACGCGTTTGCGCAGCGTGCTGCGGTGCACCCGGCGGACACCATGGTCAAGACCATCGCGAGCCTCCGTCCGGCTCGGCTTTCGGACACCCGGCCTAGACTCGGCCACGTGCTCCACCTTCCGGCCGCCGCCCCCTTCCCGGCTCCTCTGGCCCGCTTCGGCGACCGCGTCGCCACCGGCCTTCTGGACGTCACCAGCGATCCCGCCGCCCTCGACTCCACCGGCTTCTGGGCCGTCGTCGCGGACTTCGAGGGAAAGCTGACCTGCGCACGCTTCGCCGACGTACGGCACGCCCCCGTGCCCGCCCCGGTGCCGGGCGCCTGGCACGGCCCGGCCCCCGAGGAGTGGACGACCTCCCTGGACCGCACCGCCTATGTACGTGCCGTCCACCGCATCCGGGAGCACATCGCGGCGGGCGAGGTCTACCAGGCCAATCTCTGCCGGGTGCTGAGCGCGCCGGCCGCCCCCGGCGCCGACATCGACGCCCTCACCGCCCTGCTGGCCCGCGGCAACCCCGCCCCGTACGCGGGCACCGTGCGGCTGCCGGAGCACGGGGTGGAGATCGCCACCGCCTCGCCGGAGCTGTTCCTGCGCCGGACCGGCCGCACCGTCGAGTCCGGCCCCATCAAGGGCACCGGCCGTACCGAGGCCGACCTGCTGGAGAAGGACCACGCCGAGAACGTGATGATCGTGGACCTGGTCCGCAACGACATCGGCCGCGTCTGCGCCCCCGGCAGCGTCACCGTCCCCGACCTGTGCGTCACCGAGAAGCACCCCGGACTCGTCCACCTCGTCTCCACCGTGCGTGGCGAACTGCGCGCCGGGACCGGCTGGCCCGAGCTGCTCGCGGCCACGTTCCCGCCCGGCTCGGTCACCGGCGCACCCAAACCCAGCGCCCTCACGATCATCGCCGCGCTGGAGACCGCGCCGCGCGGCCCCTACTGCGGAGGCATCGGCTGGGTCGACGCCGACCGGGGCACCGCCGAGCTGGCCGTCGGCATCCGCACCTTCTGGATCGACCGGGCCGCCGGGGCCCTCCGCTTCGGCACCGGCGCCGGGATCACCTGGGGCTCCGACCCCGACGCGGAGTGGCGCGAGACCGAACTGAAGGCGTCCCGGCTGCTAGCGGTAGCGTCGGGGCAGTACCAGGAAAGTGGAAAGGCCCGCACATGAGCATCTGGCTGGACGGCGCCCTGCGGGACGCCACGACCGCGAGCGTCTCCGTCTTCGACCACGGGCTGACCGTGGGCGACGGCGTCTTCGAGACTTTGAAGGTGGTCGACGGAAAACCGTTCGCGCTCACCCGGCACCTCGACCGGCTGACCCGCTCCGCCCGCGGCCTCGGCCTGCCCGACCCCGACCACGACGAGGTCGCCCGCGCCTGCGCGGCCGTGCTGGAGGCCAACCCCATGCCGCTCGGGCGGCTGCGCGTCACCTACACCGGCGGTCAGGCCCCCCTCGGCTCGGAGCGCGGCGCACACGGCCCGACCCTGGTCGTCGCCCTGAGCGAGACCACCCGCCGCCCCGACTCCACGGCCGTCGTCACCGTCCCCTGGGTCCGCAACGAACGCGGCGCCCTCACCGGCCTGAAGACCACCTCGTACGCCGAGAACGTCGTCGCGCTGGCCCGCGCGCACGAACAGGGCGCGTCCGAGGCGCTGTTCGCCAACTCCGTGGGACAGCTCTGCGAGGGCACCGGCTCCAACGTGTTCGTCGTCCTCGACGGCGAGATCCACACCCCGCCGGTCGCCTCCGGCTGCCTGGCCGGCATCACCCGCGCGCTGACCGTCCAGTGGACGGGCGCCAAGGAGACCGACCTGCCGCTGGACGTGCTGGAGCGCGCCGACGAGATCTTCCTGACCTCCTCGCTGCGCGACGTACAGGCCGTGCACCTGGTCGACGGCCGTGAACTGCCGGGCGCGCACGGCCCGGTGACCGCCAAGGCGATGCGGATCTTCGAGGAGCGGTCGGGCGCCGACCTGAACCCGTGAGATCCCATTTGCCCGGTGGGCGCCGGTAATTGGGCTGAACCGGGGCCGCCGAACGGGTACAACTCCCGTGATGACGACGACACTGCGGCCGACCGAGCCGCTTCAACAGCACGCGGACGGCACCCGTTCGCGCCGCTTCCAGGTGTGCGTGAACAGCCGCCCGGCCGGCGAGGTCCACCTGGACACCTCACCGTTCCTCGGCCCCTCGGTGGCCCGCGTCACCGAGCTGCGGATCGAGGAACCCGACCGGCGGCGCGGCCGGGGCACGGTGGCCATGCTCGCCGCCGAGGAGGTCGCGCGCGGCTGGGGCTGCCGCCAGATCGAGCTGACACTCCCGGCCGGCAACGAGGCCGCGTCCCGGCTCGCCGACGCCCTCGGCTACGTCCCGCGCAACCGCGGCATGCGCAAGCGGCTCGGGGACGAACCCCCGCCGCTCCCGCCGGGCAGCACCGCGCGCCCGATGACCGAGGCGGAGTTCACGGCCTGGCAGGCGGCGGAACGGGTGCGGTACGCGGGGGAGTGGATCGAGCGCGGCGTACCCGAGGCCGACGCGCACGCCAAGGCCCGGCGCGACCACGCCGCCGTCCTCCCGGACGGGCTCGCCAGCGAAGGGACGTGGTTCGGCGTCCTGGAGCACGAGGGGACCCCGGTGGGCCACGTCTGGCTGGGCCGCCGCGGGGACGAGCGCTGGATCTACGACGTGCAGACCGAGGAGGCCCGGCGTGGCCGGGGCCACGGCCGCGCCCTCATGCTCCTCGCGGAGGCCCGTGCGATCGCCGAGGGCGAGCACACCCTCGGTCTCAACGTCTTCGCGGGCAACACCCCGGCCGAGCGGCTGTACGAGTCGCTCGGCTACGAGACGACGTACCGCACCCTGAACAAACCGCTGCTGTAGCGGCTCAGGCCCGCGGCTCGGCCAGCAGACGGTCGGTGATCTCCTCGATCCGCTCGCGCAGCCCTTCCTGGCTCTTGCCGCCGTCCAGGCGCTCGCCGCCGATCACATAGGTCGGGGTGCCGGTGACGCCGATCGCCTTGCCCTCGGCCTGGTCGGCATCGACGATCAGGGTGTGCCGCCCGTCGATCAGGGCGACGTCGAACTCCTCGGCGTCCAGGCCGAGTTCACGGGCCACGTCGACCAGCACGGCCTCGCCCCGCCGGTCCAGCTCCTCGGCCCGCGCCAGCACCGCCTCGATGTACGGCCAGCCCTGCCCCTGCTCCACCGCCTCCTCGGCGGCCTGAGCGGCGGCGAAGGAGTGCTTGTGCTTCTCCAGCGGGAAGTGCCGCAGCCGGATCTCCAGCCGGTCGCCGTAGCGGGCACGCAGGGCGCGTACGTCGTCCAGGGCGCTGCGGCAGTCGGTGCACTGGAGTTCGCACCAGATGTCGAGCACGACGGGCTCGGGGTGTGCGGGGGAGGTGTCGCTCATAGGGGCCAGTCTTCCAGGCGGGCGGGGCCCGGCCCAATCCCGGCGGCGGGCAGCCTGCCTGGCGGGGACCCCGAGCGGAGCCGGGGGCATCCCTGAGAAGTCCCTGATCTCCGGGCCGGACCATGGCCCCGCCGGGGTCGGGCGGTGCAGGATGGAAGGGACGAAGCGCACCGCCGGTGCCCTCGCCGCCCCGGCCCGGAGTACCGGACCGGAGGACCGACCGACCCCGCCAGGAGGACCGGATGCTCGCCGAGACCGTCTGCTCCGCCGTGTCCGCGGCGGGCCTGGGCATCGCCGCGGTCACCGCCTACCGCAAGCGTTTCCTGACCGCCGTGCGCATAGCGGCCTACTCACTGGTCCCGGTCGGCCTGGTGATGACGGGCGCCGTCGGCTGGCTCGCCGGTACCGCGTTCAGTCCGCTGGCCTGGGCCGGCTTCGGGGTGCTCGGCGCGTCCTGGGCGCTGTTCGCCCTGACCCGCGCCGTGGAGCGCCGCCGGGGCACCCGCGCCGAGCGGACCGCCGCCGGTGACGGCAAGGCCGCCCCGGTGAGCCCTGCCGCCTCGGCGCCCGCCCTGGGCCAGGGCGCGGAGCGAGGTTCCCGGCCCGCCACGTCGCCCTCCTCCCGCTCGTCGTCCTCCGCCTCCTCCTCGGGCTCTCCGGACGACTTCAGCGACATCGAGGCCATCCTCAAGAAGCACGGCATATGAGCCAGTGGCATATGCCGCCACCGATGACCTGGGCATGACGGACCAGTCGCCACATACCGTCATGGCGCGCACGAAACCGTTCACCACGCGGAGCGACGCGAAAGCTACGGTACGAATTCGATGAAGTCCCGCACTTTCCGTGTGTGTTGATCGCGCACAGGGCCTGACCTGGGCCATCATCACCGCGAGATGGTCGACACGACACAGAGCGAGGCCGCGCCGCAGAAGGACGAGCCGCGCGGGTGCCTCTTCGCCCTTTCCCAGCCACCGCTGATGATCTTCCTAGCGGTGATCGGGTGTCTGATCCTCATGGCTGCGCTGCACGATCTGCTGTTGCTGTGAGCCGTACGCGTCTGTCCCGGCGTCACCCGCCGGGACCGGCGTCGGACCGCCCCGTACCCGGTGAGCCCCCGGCTCAGCCCGCCGCCTCCTTGCGGCGTGCCCGGTAGGCGGCCACATGCAGCCGGTTCCCGCAGGTCCGGCTGTCGCAGTAACGGCGCGAGCGATTGCGGGAGAGGTCCACGAAGGCGCGCCGGCAGTCCGGTGCCTCACAGCGCCGCAGCCGCTCCTGCTCCCCGGCCACCACGAAGAAGGCCAGCGCCATCCCGCAGTCCGCGGCGAGATGGTCGGCCAGCGAGGCGCCGGGGGCGAAGTAGTGCACATGCCAGTCGTAGCCGTCGTGGTTCGTCAGGCGCGGGGTGGTGCCCGCGGCCGCGACCAGCTCGTTGATCATCTCGGCCGCCGCGCGGCCGTCCGGCGCGGCGAAGATCCCCGCGAACCGGCCGCGGACCTCGCGCACGGCCGAGAGGTCGGACTCGGACAGCGTGCCGATGTCGCTGACGGCGTGGCCGTCCGTGAAATCCGCCAGCGCCGCCACATCCGGCAGCCCGTCCGTCGCCGCGTCGTCCTCCGGCGCGGTGTTCACCAGATCCACCACGGTGTCGAGCGCGCACCGGGTGTCGTGGGTGATCAGCACGTTTCGCTCCCTGGCCTGAGGGTCGGGCGGGCGCCCGCCGATGGGGGCAGATGGTAGCGACAACCGCGCCCGCCCCACCGGCCGCCGCCTCGCTGCGACCCCTGCCCGTGCAACGCCCGCCCGGCCGCCGGGGTTCCCCAAGCCCCCGCGCGAGGTCCCCACAGGGCGCCCACAGGGCGCGCACGCACGGCGGCGCCGCCTCCGTGATCGCTCACGGTGGCGACGCCGCCGGGTGCCCTATGCGGTTGTCTCGGCCCGCGCCGTCTCCCCGAGTGGACGGCGCCGGGCGGCTCGGTGGGGTGTCGTGGCCTAGTTCTCCGCCAGGATGTGCGACAGCTCCTGGTCGAGATCGAAGTGCCGGTGTTCCGTGCCGGGCGGCACGGCGGCGTCGGTTCGCTTCAGGAAGGACTCCAGGGCCCGTGCGGGGGCCTCCAGCAGAGCTTCGCCCTCCGGAGAGCTGAGGGCGATGCAGACGACCCCCTGACCATGACTGCGCGATGGCCAGACGCGGACGTCGCCGGTGCCCGTGGGGCGGTGCAGCCCCTCGGCGAGGAGGTCGCGGGCGAACACCCACTCGACGGTCTCCTCGGCTCCGGTGTGGAAGGTGGCGTGCACGGCGTAGGGGTCGGCCGTGTCGTACCGCAGGCCTGCGGGGACAGGCAGGGAGGACTCGCTCGACACAACGAGGCGCAGGTGCAGCTCGCAGCTGACCGTGGTGTTCATAAGCGCCAGGGCCTTTCGCTCAGTGTGCGCTCGGGGATTCGCACGTCGGCGAAATCGACATGCCACCTACGGTGCCGTTGTAAACCCCTTCGAGGGTTTTGCGTGGCTTTACGTACCTCTTCCGGCCGAGAAGTCGAACCGGATCTGCCACCATTCCAGTGACTCATTCACTCCGGTAGGGTTTGACCGTATGAATACGGGGAGTGACGAGCCGGGTGAGGTCGCCGTGGTGCCGAACGAGGCGGAGACGGGCGAGGAGTCGGCCGGGGACGGCCTCGGCTCCAAGGCGCCGCAGTTCATCAAGCGGCGCAGGGCCCTGCACCTGAGCTGGCAGGTCGGCGTCTTCGTGCTCGGGCTCGCCGTGGTCGTCGCGGGCATCGTCATGCTCCCGCTGCCCGGACCCGGCTGGGTCGTGATCTTTGGTGGCATGGCGATCTGGGCGACCGAGTTCGTCTGGGCCCAGCTCGTGCTGCGCTGGACCAAGCGCAAGGTGACCGAGGCGGCCCAGAAGGCCCTGGACCCGCGGGTGCGCCGCCGCAACATCACCCTCACCGCGATCGGCCTGGTGATCATCGGCGTGCTCGTCGGGATCTACCTCTGGAAGTTCGGCGTCGTGATGCCATGGAAGATCAAGGACCAGTGAGCCGGTGCCGCGGGCGGTCACAGGCACCCTCTGACATGGGGTAATGTTCTTCCTGCGCCCAGGGCGATTAGCTCAGTGGGAGAGCGCTTCGTTCACACCGAAGAGGTCACTGGTTCGAACCCAGTATCGCCCACCCTGGACCGAAGGCCCGTCTGCGAACAGCAGGCGGGCCTTCGGCGTGTGCATGTAAAAAGCGGCGGACGCCGTCAAGGTCCCCTTCCGGACGAACCGGACCCGGCCCGCGAGCGACGGATTCCGGCCGACGGCGGAAATGCAGACGATATTCCGACGGAAAGCGTCCGGATTTCCCGCAAGTGCGACAACATGTGAATTCCCGGCGCCATCAAGTCCCCATTGCGGAAACCCTTCTGATTCCCGGTCACTTCCATCCCCCACCGCACGCACGGCACTCGGGGCCCCCGGCCGGGCAGCGGCGGTTTGGACTCACCCCGCCCGGACCTGTATGGTTCACTGCGTTGCCGGGCGATTAGCTCAGTGGGAGAGCGCTTCGTTCACACCGAAGAGGTCACTGGTTCGAACCCAGTATCGCCCACCGGCACGAGAGCCGGTCCGCACACAGCGGGCCGGCTCTTCCGCTGTCCGGAGCCCCGCGCCCGCCGGAGCCCCACCCGGCTACGCCGCCGCCGACAACTCCTGCCGCAGCGGCCACTCCGTACTCACCAGCTCCGGCGAACCACTGCGCGCGAACCACGCCTGAAGCCCCCGGGCCTGCGCCGCGTGCCAGCCCACCTGCAACGCGTGCAGCTCCGCCGGGGACAGCCGCTCCAGCCGCGCCGCGAACCGGCGCCCCACCGCCCGCACGACATCCAGCGCCGCCATCGCGTCCGCCGCCGCGTCATGCGCCTCCCGCAGCGCCACCCCGTACTGCTCGCACAGATCGCCCAGCGTGCGACGGCCCTTGCGGTAACGGTCCAACTGCTTGTCCATCACCCTCGGGTCCAGCACCCTCAGCGGCGCCGACTCGAACCAGCGGTCCAGCGACGACGCCCGGTGCCGGCGCAACTCCCGGTCCAGCAGCGTCAGATCGAAGGGCGCGTTCATCACCACCAGCGGCCGGCCCATCGCCGTGTGCTCCGCCAGCTGCTGGGCTATCTCGTACACCACCGGCGCCGGCCAGCGGCCGTTGTGCTGGAGATGCTCCTCCGTCAGCCCGTGTATCGCCGTCGCCCCCTCGGGCACCGGCACCCCCGGACTGACCAGCCAGCGGCTCACCCGCGGCCGCGTCCCCGGCGCGTCCTGGACGACGACAGCGGCCGACACGATCCGGTCGGTCTCGACGTCCACGCCTGTCGTCTCCGTGTCGAAGGCGGCCAGCGCCCCTTCGTACCAGCACGTCATACCAACCCAACTCCTCGCCCGCACATGGCGGCTGACGTTCCGTCTTCTGCCCGTTTGGTGATACCCGGCCCGTTTGCGCCGTACGCCGGGAGGAGACAACAGGAGTACGGGTCTTTGCAGTTCAGCGGCCCGCAGTGGGGAAACCCCTGGTTCGGAAGGCTGTTGGTCATGGCCATGGCGCAGCCCGAGCGAGGCGGGCTGCTGCCCGCCGGTACGGGCCACCTTCGCGGCACCCTCGCCACCACCGCCTGCATGGAGACCCTGCAGGTCGGTTATCTGCACGCGGTCGCCGCCGCGGCCGGCTGCTCGCTGTCCCAGCCCTTCCCCGACAACGGTATCGACTGGCACGTCAGCCACAGCGCCCCCGGCCACACCGTGGACGACGAGGTCACCATCAAGGTGCAGCTCAAATGCACCTACCAGCTCGCCCCCCGGCCCCCAGGCCCCCACTTCTCCTTCACCCTCGACAACGACCATCTGCGCAAACTCGCCCGCACCCCCGTCTCGGTGCACAAGATCCTCGTCGTCATGATCGTCCCGCGCTCCCAGGACGACTGGCTGCGCGCCGGACACGACCGGCTCGACCTCAGACACTGCTGCTACTGGGTCAACCTCGCCGGACACCCCATCACCGGACGCACCCGCACCACCGTCCGCGTCCCCACCGCGCGCATCTTCGACGACCGGGCCCTGTGCGAGATCATGACCCGGGTCGGTACGGGAGGCAGGCCATGACAACCTCCGACGAACCCCTGCGCATGCTCCGCCCCCACCCCGACGACTCCGCCTGGCACCGGCCCCCCGACCCCGGCCGCGTCGACCCCGCCGTCCTCGCCACCCTGCTGCGCCGCCACGGCTGGCAGCGCCGCGGCGGAGTCCCCGGCCGCTACGGCCGCTGGACCCCGCCCGCCCCCGCCGACGGCCCCACCAGCCTCCTCGTCCCCGAGAGCCGCGCCTTCCCCGACGCCGACGACCTCCTCGGCGAAGCCCTCCACGCCCTCCACCGCGCCGCCGCCCCCTCCGCCCGAGAGATCCTCATCGCCCTCGCCGTCCCCAGCGACGAGATCCGCTGGC
This sequence comes from Streptomyces sp. NPDC085596, assembly GCF_044541565.1. NCBI lineage: Bacteria > Bacillati > Actinomycetota > Actinomycetes > Kitasatosporales > Streptomycetaceae > Streptomyces > Streptomyces sp. NPDC085596. Next base: position 268,556 of record NZ_JBITTC010000006.1, read on the forward strand.
ACCGCGACACCCCCGCCGGACCCGTCGACGGCGCCACCCCCTGGACCGTCGACGAACGCCTGCGCACCGCCGCCCGCCAGACCCTCCTCGCCGCCGCCCTCGCCACCCGCGCCCGCACCGGCTACCACGGCGCCCGGCACCGCGGCCCCGCCACCGCCCTCCTCGCCGACGTCCTTCTCGGCCCCGCCGCCGAAGGCCGCACCCTGACCGCCTTCGCCCCCGCCCCCACCGGCCGTCCCCTCACCATCCGCCTCCACCACGCCCTGCACGCCACCCGCGAGGCCATCGACTACCAGCGGGCCACCGGCGCCATGGACGCCTTCGACGGCGCGGTGCAAGCAGGCGTCAGCCGCGAACTCACCGAAGCCCTCACCGCACTCGTCCGAGGCACCGAGGGCGCCCGCGTCGCCATCGCCTGGGCGCCCGCCGCCGGAGTCCCCGAAGGCTGCGCAGCCTTGGCCGGACCCGTCGAGTTCTCACCCGGCGACCTCCCCGCACTGCGCGCCGCCGGCACCCGCTACCTGCGCGCCGAACCCTCCGTACCGGTCAACGTCACCGGCGTCGTCGTCCGGCTGCGCCGCTCCGGGCCGCGCGGCGAGGGCACCGTACGGCTGCGGGTCCTCGCGGGCGCCGAGATTCCGTATCTGCGGCTCACCCTCGGCGAGGAGGACTACCGGATAGCGGGCCACGCCCACCTCGTCGGCCTCCCCGTACGGGTGCGCGGCCGGCTGGAGCGCCGGGGCGGCTTCCGCAGGCTCACCGGCGCCACCGGCGTCGTCCCCGTGCGGGTCGACGAGACCGAACGCGACCGGCTGATGAAGTCCCTCCAGGAGAACCTCGACTTCTTCGAGGAGGCATGCGGAGAGGCGTACGGGGACGGCGACGGAAAGTAACCGTTTCGCGGTCGGCGGGGGCGGGTCGGTACGATCCCTTGTGCGCGCGCTCCTGGTACGGCGCCGCACTTAAGCCTTCAGTCAGGAGAGACCGGTGTCAGACGTCCGTGTGATCATCCAACGCGATTCCGAGCGGGAAGAACGCGTGGTGACGACGGGCACTACCGCCGCCGACCTCTTCGCGGGCGAGCGCTCGATCATCGCCGCGCGCGTGGCCGGCGAGCTGAAGGACCTCGCGTACGAGCTGTCCGACGGCGACGAGGTCGAGGGCGTCGAGATCTCGTCCGAGGACGGGCTCAACATCCTGCGCCACTCCACCGCGCACGTCATGGCCCAGGCCGTGCAGGAGCTGTTCCCCGAGGCCAAGCTCGGTATCGGCCCGCCGGTGAAGGACGGGTTCTACTACGACTTCGACGTGGAGAAGCCCTTCCACCCCGATGACCTCAAGGCCATCGAGAAGAAGATGCAGGAGATCCAGAAGCGGGGCCAGAAGTTCTCCCGCCGCGTCGTCACCGACGAGGACGCCCGCGCGGAACTGGCCGACGAGCCGTACAAGCTGGAGCTGATCGGCCTCAAGGGCTCGGCCTCCTCCGACGACGGCGCGGACGTCGAGGTCGGCGCCGGCGAGCTGACGATCTACGACAACCTGGACGCCAAGACCGGCGAGCTGTGCTGGAAGGACCTCTGCCGCGGTCCCCACCTGCCCTCCACCCGGAACATCCCGGCGTTCAAGCTGATGCGCAACGCCTCGGCGTACTGGCGCGGCAGCGAGAAGAACAAGCAGCTCCAGCGCATCTACGGCACCGCCTGGCCGTCCAAGGACGAGCTGAAGGCGCACCTGGAGTTCCTCGCCGAGGCCGAGAAGCGCGACCACCGCAAGCTCGGCAACGAGCTGGACCTCTTCTCCATCCCGGAGCAGATCGGCTCCGGCCTCGCCGTCTTCCACCCCAAGGGCGGCATCATCCGCCGGGTCATGGAGGACTACTCGCGGCGCCGCCACGAGGAGGAGGGCTACGAGTTCGTCTACACCCCGCACGCGACGAAGGGGAAGCTCTTCGAGACCTCGGGCCACCTGGACTGGTACGCCGACGGCATGTACCCGCCCATGCAGCTCGACGAGGGCGTGGACTACTACCTCAAGCCCATGAACTGCCCGATGCACAACCTGATCTTCGACGCGCGCGGCCGCTCGTACCGTGAGCTGCCGTTGAGGTTGTTCGAGTTCGGGACCGTGTACCGGTACGAGAAGTCGGGCGTCGTGCACGGCCTCACCCGGGCCCGCGGCTTCACCCAGGACGACGCGCACATCTACTGCACCCGTGAGCAGATGTCCGAGGAGCTGGACCGGACGCTCACCTTCGTCCTCGGCCTGCTCCGCGACTACGGCCTGACCGACTTCTACTTGGAGCTGTCCACCAAGGACGAGACCAAGTTCGTCGGCACGGACGAAGCCTGGGACGAGGCCACCGAGACCCTGCGTCAGGTGGCCGAGAAGCAGGGTCTGCCGCTGGTGCCCGACCCCGGTGGCGCCGCGTTCTACGGTCCGAAGATCTCCGTGCAGGCTCGGGATGCGATCGGCAGGACCTGGCAGATGTCCACCATCCAGCTCGACTTCAACCTGCCCGAGCGGTTCGACCTGGAGTACACGGGCCCCGACGGCTCCAAGCAGCGGCCGGTGATGATCCACCGCGCCCTGTTCGGCTCCATCGAGCGGTTCTTCGCCGTGCTCCTGGAGCACTACGCGGGTGCCTTCCCGGCATGGCTGGCTCCGGTGCAGGCGGTCGGTATCCCGATCGGGGACGGGCACGTCGAGTACCTGGAGAAGTTCGCGGCCGAGGCCAAGCGGAAGGGTCTGCGGGTCGAGGTGGACTCCTCCTCCGACCGGATGCAGAAGAAGATCAGGAACGCCCAGCGCCAGAAGGTGCCGTTCATGATCATCGTCGGTGACGAGGACATGAACGCGGACACCGTCTCGTTCCGCTACCGCGACGGCTCGCAGGAGAACGGCATCCCGTTCGAGGACGCCATCGCCAAGATCGAGAAGGTCGTGGCGGAGCGGGTCCAGGTCTGATCCTGCCCGACCCCGACGAACCCCCGAGGCATCACCGCCGCCTCGGGGGTTCCTCGTCCTCCTCCCGCGAGAACACCTGCAGCAGCCACGACGAGAACGACCCCGTCACCGCGCCCAGCAGGGCCAGGCCGCCCGCCATCATCGCCGCCGCGATGATCCGGCCGCCCGTGGTGACCGGGACGACATCGCCGTAGCCCACGGTGGACAGGGTGGAGCAGGCCCACCAGACGGCGTCGCCGAAGGTCCGCATGTGCGAGGCCGGCGCTCCCCGCTCCTGCTGGTAGACCGCGAGCGCGCCGGTGAAGCCCATCAGCAGGGTGGAGATCCCCGAGTAGGCGATGACCCGCGCGTACAGCGGGAGCCGGGGCAGGCCGCGCCGGTGCTCCAGGGACTCGTAGATCCGCACGATCCGCAGTGGGCGCAGCAGCGGCAGGATCAGGACCAGAGTGTCCAGCCAGTGGGTGCGGACGAAGCGCGGGCCCTGGCCGCTCATCCTCCAGCGCATCGCGTAGTCCACCGAGAACAGTGCCCAGCACGCCAGGAGCAGCACCAGCCACAGGTCGTCCCAGGCGGTGCCGAAGCGCGGGGCGAGGACGAGGGCCGCGTACGAGCCGAGGAACGTCAGGGATGCCACGGTGAGAGGCATCTCGGCGCGTTTCTCCCAGCGCGTCCTGGGGCTGTCGTGGTGCACCGGCCCAGCTTCGCCGGTGGCTCCCTTCTCCCCGCCCCGGCGACACGCCGCGAACGGGCGAAGCCATATGCTGCCTTGCATGACGAGTGAGCCGGAGCAGCAGATCGGAGTGGGGACGCAGGACGCGTTCCAGCGCCTGTGGACGCCCCACCGGATGGCCTACATCCAGGGCGAGAACAAGCCGAGCGGTCCCGGAGCGGACGACGGCTGCCCGTTCTGCTCCATCCCGGCCAAATCGGACGAGGACGGCCTGATCGTGCGCCGGGGTGAGCATGTGTACGCGGTGCTCAACCTCTACCCGTACAACGGCGGGCATCTGATGACGGTGCCCTACCGGCATGTGGCCGACTACACCGATCTGACCACGCCGGAGACCGCCGAGCTGGCGGAGCTGACCAAGCAGGCGATGACGGCGCTGCGTACGGCGTCCGGTGCGCACGGCTTCAACATCGGCATGAACCAGGGCACGGTGGCCGGTGCGGGCATCGCGGCCCACCTCCACCAGCACATCGTGCCGCGCTGGGGTGGCGACACGAACTTCATGCCGGTGGTCGGCCACACCAAGGTGCTGCCTCAACTGCTGGGCGACACCCGCAAGATGCTCGCGGAGGCGTGGCCCGCGAGCTGATCGCTCCTACGCGTCGTAGAGGTCGGCCTTCCTCGGTGCCGGGTCCTGGACCAGGCCGCTGAGGAACGCCGAGCGGGCGCCGAACTTGTCGGTGTTCACGCCGTTCTCCTTCAGGACCTTGATCGCGGCCGCGTGCACCACCCGCAGTACGGGGGTGGCGGCGCGCAGGGCGTCGTCGGCCATGAAGCGGTGCCGCCAGGGCTGGTCGGCCCAGGCGTGCCGCAGGCCGAAGGGCTCGGGGAGGGCGATGGAGCCGCCGAGCCAGTTCAGGGCGGGGGAGTACCAGGTGAGCGGGGCGCGGACGGCGAGCCGTACGACCTCGTCGGTGGGGACCAGGGGGAGCTTGACGGTGCGGTTCTCCCACGGCTTCAGGGACTTGGCGACCTCCTTGGTGGGGGCGGCCGGCTTGGCGTGGAAGAGGGGGTTCACCGGGCCCAGGGCGTGGCCGGTGACCTCGATGCGCAGGGTCTCGTGGAGGACGGTCACCGTGATCATCATGGTGAGGACGAGCTGGCCGTCCCAGAGGGTCCACTGGACGCCCAGATAGTGGCGGTCGCCGCTGCCGAACTGCTGCTTGTTGCAGATCTCCTGTATGGCGTGCTGCTTGATCTGGAACGCCTCGACGTCGGTGCCCTCCGGGCGGGAGACCTCCTTGGCGTTCTCGCCGATCGGGGTGACGATCCAGTGCCGTATCGACGGCCGGGGGAAGCCGCCGGTGTTGAGCGGGCCGCGCTCCAGCATGCGCAGCTGGTCGTGGATGGCGCGTATGACGTCCCAGCTGCGGAAGGGGTGGATCTCGCGCGGGGGGTCGGCGGAGACGAGGTCCTCGGCGAGCTGCCAGGAGCCCCAGCGGGTGCCCATGCCGAGGATGCCCTTGGGGCCGGCGTAGAAGACGGAGTTGGAGCGCTGTTCGGCGCCGAGCCGGGCCAGGGACTGGCGGAGTTGTTCGGCGGCCGTCTCGCCGGGACCGCGCGGTACGGCTTCGGGGACCTTGGCGCCGATGCTGCTGCCGGAGAGCAGGCCGGCCCAGCGTTCGCGCAGGTCGGCGGCGGTGCGTTCGCAGATGCGGCGGGCCCAGAACCAGCCCAGTACGGGGACGATGACGGCCCCGCGGGTGTACCAGCCCCAGAAGCCGCCGAAGGGCAGCTTGAGCAGGAAGAGCACGGCGAGGACGCCGACTCCGGCGAGCAGCGCGGTGCCCAGTGCTCCGGCTCGTCCCTCGCGCTTGGCGAGGAAGGAGCGGAGCAGGAAGACGAGGAGCCAGGCGAGGAGGCCGGGCAGGAAGATCAGGCCGCACACGACCATCACGAGGGACAGTTTGTTGTCGCGTTCGCGGCGGATGTTGTTGGCGGCCAGGCAGTGTTCCACGACGACCTGGGGGTCGGCGCCGAAGGACTGGATCAGGGGTTTGCGGCCCGGTGCGAGCATGCGGTCGGCGACGGAGCGGGAGAAGGCTTCGCCCAGGTTGGGGCGGAACAGCGGGATGCGGCCGGCCTTGACGGTGGACTCGTGCCACTCGTTGTCGGCCTTCTTGATGTCCTCGATCATGTTGTCCCGGTAGGCCGCCGAGGCCAGTGCGAGGGTCGCCGCCTGGCCTTCGTCGCCGGAGACGGGCACCTGAGGCCCGTCCCACTCCGTCCCAACCGACATTCCCGCCCCCATCGCCGCCGTGTCGCTCCTGCGGCCTTCCCGGCTTCCCCGCCGCGCACACCTGTCGAACCGGACATCGTTGCGATGTCCCGTGGCCACGGCGCGGGTTCGGCCGGGCCGGGACCTCGCGGCCAGGGTATCGGCAGCCGCCCCTCGTGCGTCGGCGGACGGCCGAAGCCGCCCGCCGACGCCGGGAGTTACGGGGTGTCCCCGTCCTGTTCGCGCAGTCGCTCGGCGACTTGGGGCGGCATCGGTTCGTGCCGGGCGTAGGCGCGGCTGAAGGCGGCCGTGCCGTGGGAGAGGGAGCGCAGGTCGATGGCGTAGCGGCCGATCTCGAACTCGGGTACCTCGGCCCGGACGAGGGTGCGTCCCGAACCGGTCTGTTCGGTGCCGAGGACGCGGCCGCGCCTGCTGGAGAGGTCGCTCATGACGGCGCCGACGTAGTCGTCGGGGACCAGGACGCTGACCTCGGCGACCGGTTCCAGCAGGTGGATGCGGGTCTCGGTGGCGGCCTCGCGCAGGGCGAGGGCGCCCGCGGTCTGGAAGGCGGCGTCGGAGGAGTCCACCGAGTGCGACTTGCCGTCGAGCAGGGTGACGCGTACGTCCACCAGGGGGTGGCCGGCGGCGACGCCCTTGGCGGCCTGGGCGCGGATGCCCTTCTCGACGGAGGGGATGAACTGGCGGGGCACCGCGCCGCCGACGACCTTGTCGACGAACTCGATGCCGGAGCCGCCGGGCAGGGGCTCCACCTCGATCTCGCAGATGGCGTACTGGCCGTGGCCGCCGGACTGTTTGACGTGCCGGCCGCGTCCGGCGGCCTTGCCGGCGAAGGTCTCGCGCAGCGGCACCTTGTGCGGGACGACGTCGACCTGGACGCCGTAACGGCTGCGGAGGCGTTCCAGGGCGACGTCGGCGTGGGCCTCGCCGAGGCACCACAGGACGACCTGGTGGGTGTCCTGGTTCTGTTCGAGTCGCATGGTCGGGTCCTCGGCGACGAGCCGGGAGAGGCCGAGGGAGAGTTTGTCCTCGTCGGGCTTGCTGTGGGCCTGGATGGCGAGGGGGAGCAGCGGGTCGGGCATCCGCCAGGGCTCCATGAGCAGCGGGTCGTCCTTGGCGGAGAGGGTGTCGCCGGTCTCGGCGCGGCCCAGTTTGGCGACGCACACCAGGTCGCCGGCGACCGCCTGGGGGACCGGGCGCTGTTGTCTGCCGAAGGCCATGGAGAGGGCGCCGACCTTCTCGTCGACGTCGTGGTCCTCGTGGCCGCGGTCGGCCAGTCCGTGTCCGGAGACGTGGACGGTGTCGTCGGGGCGCAGGGTGCCGGAGAAGAGGCGGACCAGGGAGATGCGGCCGACGTAGGGATCGGAGGAGGTCTTGACGACCTCGGCGACGAGGGGGCCCTCGGTGTCGCAGGGGCTCAGCTCGCGGGGGGCGCCGCCGATCTCGGCGACGTCGGGCATGGGGTGCTCGAAGGGGGTGGGGAACCCTCGGGTGATCAGCTCCAGGAGTTCCACGGTGCCGAGACCCTGCCTGGCGCCCTCGGCGGCGGGTGCGGCGGCGAGGACGGGGTGGAACGTGCCGCGTGCCACGGCCCGCTCCAGGTCCTCGATCAGTGTCTTGACGTCGACCTGTTCGCCGCCGAGGTAGCGGTCCATGAGGGTCTCGTCCTCGCTCTCGGCGATGATCCCCTCGATCAGCCGGTTGCGGGCCTCCTCCAGGCCGGGGAGCTGGTCCTCGCCGGGTTCGGACTCCTTGCGTTCGCCGGCGGAGTAGTCGAAGAGCTTCTGCGAGAGCAGGCCGACCAGGCCGGTCACCGGGGCGTGGCCGTCGGGTCCGGCGGGGCCGCGCAGCGGGAGGTAGAGGGGGAGGACGGCGTCGGGGTCGTCGGCGCCGAACGCCTCGGCGCACACCCGGGTCATCTCCTCGAAGTCGGCGCGCGCCGACTCCAGGTGGGTGACCACGATGGCGCGGGGCATGCCGACGGCCTGGCACTCCTCCCACACCATCCGGGTCGAGCCGTCCACGCCGTCGGAGGCGGAGACGACGAAGAGGGCCGCGTCCGCCGCGCGCAGACCGGCCCTCAGCTCACCGACGAAGTCGGCGTAGCCGGGGGTGTCGAGGAGGTTGATCTTGATGCCGTCCCATTCGACGGGGACCAGCGAGAGCTGTACGGAGCGGTGCTGGCGGTGCTCGATGTCGTCGTAGTCGGAGACGGTGCCGCCGTCCTCGACGCGGCCCGCCCGGTTCACCGCCCCCGCGGTCAGCGCGAGGGCTTCGACCAGGGTGGTCTTGCCCGATCCGGAGGGGCCGACCAGCACCACGTTCCGTACGGACGCGGGGTGGTCGGCCGTCATTGCCCTGCCGGCGGCTCCGGGGTGTGTGTGAGTCTTGTCGCCCATGATCCTGCCTCCCGTGCACGGTGAGGTCATCGGGGACGCGAACGCGGCGGGGACCCGCATGGATGCGGCGGCTCCGGCGGCGCCCGCGGTCCTTCGAGCTTTCCACTCCCGTCATGCCGCGTCCATACGACGGACCCCCGACAGACGCGGCGGGGCTGTGGGGGACCGTCTGGATGGTCACGGATCGTGCCGTGGCGGAGGGTGTGCGCCCCCGTGCGCGGGCGCGCGTGGCTACGATGGGCCAGCCGACGGCCACCACGGGCCACGGCGACACCGACCGTCGGGAAGGCCATGCTGAACAAGTACGCGCGTGCATTCTTCACGCGTGTTCTCACGCCGTTCGCCGCGTTTCTCATCCGGCGGGGGGTGAGCCCCGACGCGGTGACGCTCATCGGCACCGCCGGTGTGGTCGCGGGTGCGCTGGTCTTCTATCCCCAAGGAGAGTTCTTCTGGGGGACGATCGTGATCACGCTGTTCGTCTTCTCCGACCTGGTCGACGGGAACATGGCCCGGCAGCTGGGCCGCTCCAGCCGCTGGGGCGCCTTCCTGGACTCCACCCTGGACCGGGTCGCGGACAGCGCGATCTTCGGCGGCTTCGCCCTCTGGTACGCGGGCGGCGGGAATGACAACGTGCTGTGCGCGGTCTCCATCTTCTGTCTGGCCAGCGGCCAGGTGGTGTCGTACACCAAGGCGCGCGGCGAGTCGATCGGGCTGCCGGTGGCGGTCAACGGGCTGGTGGAGCGGGCCGAGCGGCTGGTGATCTCGCTGGTCGCGGCCGGTTTCGCGGGCCTGCACAAGTTCGGTGTGCCGGGCATCCAGTACCTGCTGCCCATCGCCCTGTGGATCGTCGCGGTCGGCAGTCTCGTCACGCTGGTCCAGCGGGTCGTGACCGTGCGCCGGGAGTCCGCCGAGGCGGAAGAGGCGGCCCGGCTCGACGCCGGGAGCGAGGCGGCCAAGTGAGCGCCGCCGACCGCCTCACCGACGGCCTGTACGGGCTCGGCTGGAGCACCGTCAAGAAGCTCCCCGAACCGGTCGCCGCGCGGCTGGGCCGGACCGTCGCCGACATCGCCTGGAAGCGGCGCGGCAAGGGCGTCGAGCGGCTGGAGGCCAACTACGCGCGCGTGGTGCCGGACGCCACCCCCGAGCGCCTCGCGGAGCTGTCCCGCGCGGGCATGCGCTCCTACCTGCGCTACTGGATGGAGTCCTTCCGGCTGCCCGCCTGGAGCCCGGAGCGGGTGCGCACCGGCTTCGACCCCAAGGGCGCCCACCATCTGACGGACGGCCTGGCCGCGGGCAAGGGCGTGATACTGGCCCTGCCGCACCTGGCCAACTGGGACCTGGCGGGCGCCTGGGTCACCACCAGCCTCGGCATCCCCTTCACCACCGTCGCCGAGCGCCTGAAGCCCGAGACGCTGTACGACCGGTTCGTCGCCTACCGCGAGGGCCTGGGCATGGAGGTGCTGCCGCACAGCGGGGCCTCCGCGTTCGGCACCCTGGCCCGGCGGCTGCGCGACGGCGGCCTGGTCTGTCTGGTCGCGGACCGGGACCTGTCGGCCAGCGGTGTCGAGGTCGACTTCTTCGGTGAGCGCGCCCGGATGCCCGCGGGCCCCGCCCTGCTCGCCCAGCAGACCGGCGCCCAGCTGCTCCCGGTCACCCTCTGGTACGACGAGTCGCCCGTGATGCGGGGCAAGGTGCATCCGCCGGTCGAGGTGCCCCAGGCGGGTACGCGGACCGAGAAGACGGCCGTGATGACCCAGGCGCTGGCCGACGCCTTCGCCACCGGGATCGCCGATCACCCGGAGGACTGGCACATGCTCCAGCGGCTGTGGCTCGCCGACCTCGACCCGGCGAAGGGACCCGCGTGAGAATCGGGATCGTCTGCCCGTACTCCTGGGACGTGCCCGGTGGCGTCCAGTTCCACATCCGGGACCTCGCCGAGTACTTCATCCGCCTCGGCCACGAGGTGTCCGTGCTCGCCCCGGCCGACGACGACACCCCGCTGCCGCCCTACGTGGTCTCGGCGGGCCGCGCGGTGCCGGTGCCGTACAACGGCTCGGTGGCCCGGCTGAACTTCGGGTTCCTCTCGGCGGCACGGGTGCGCCGGTGGCTGCACGACGGCGCGTTCGACGTGGTGCACATCCACGAACCGACGTCGCCCTCCCTCGGCCTGCTCACCTGCTGGGCGGCGCAGGGTCCCATCGTGGCCACCTTCCACACGTCCAACCCGCGCTCCCGCGCGATGATCGCCGCCTACGCGATCCTCCAGGCCGCGCTGGAGAAGATCAGCGCCCGGATCGCGGTCAGCGAGTACGCCCGCCGCACCCTGGTCGAGCACCTGGGCGGGGACGCGGTGGTGATCCCCAACGGGGTCGACGTCGACTTCTTCGCCGGCGCCGAGCCCAAGGCGGAGTGGCAGGGCGGCACCATCGGCTTCATAGGACGCATCGACGAGCCCCGTAAGGGCCTGCCGGTGCTGATGAAGGCCCTGCCGAAGATCGTCGCCGCCCACCCGGAGACCCGGCTGCTGATCGCGGGCCGGGGCGACGAGGAGGCGGCCGTCGAGGACCTGCCCGAGGAGCTGCGCTCCCGCGTGGAGTTCCTCGGCATGATCAGCGACGAGGACAAGGCCCGCTTCCTGCGCAGCGTCGACCTGTACGTGGCGCCCAACACCGGTGGCGAGAGCTTCGGCATCATCCTGGTCGAGGCCATGTCGGCGGGCGCCCCCGTCCTCGCCTCCGACCTCGACGCCTTCGTCCAGGTCCTCGATCAGGGCAGGGCGGGCGAGGTCTTCGCGGGCGAGGACGCCGACGCGCTCGCGGAGAAGGCCGTACGCCTGCTCGCGGACCCGGCGCGCCGGGCGGAGCTGCGCGCGCGGGGCAGCGCCCATGTGCGGCGCTTCGACTGGTCCACGGTCGGCGCAGACATCCTCTCGGTGTACGAGACGGTCACCACCGGCACCACCGCGGTCGCCACCGACGAGCGGCCGGGCCTGTGGTCGAGGTTCGGCCTGGCCCGTGAGCGGGACGCGGAAGCGAGTGCCTCGCCCTCCACCGATAACCTTCGCGCGTGATCCCCACCCTCATCTGGATTCTCGTCGCACTGCTGGCGGTCGGCGTCTACCTGAGCTGGACCGCCGGACGGCTGGACCGGCTGCACGTACGCATGGACGCCGCCCGCGCCGCCCTGGACGCGCAGTTGCTGCGCCGGGCGTCCGTGGCGCAGGAGCTGGCCACCTCCGGCGTCCTGGACCCGGCCGCCTCGATCGTGCTCTACGAGGCCGCGCACGCCGCCCGGCAGGCCGAGGAGGAGCAGCGAGAGGTCGCGGAGAGCGAGCTGAGCCAGGCGCTGCGCGCCGTGTTCGAGGACGCCCGGCAGGTGGAGGGCGTACGGGCCGCGCCCGGCGGCGAGGACGCGGCACACGAGCTGGCCGAGGCGGTCCGCCGGGTGCCGATGGCCCGCCGCTTCCACAACGACGCCGTGGGTGCCGCCCGCCGGCTGCGTGAGCACCGCAAGGTCCGCTGGTTCCGCCTGGCCGGGCACGCGCCGTTCCCGCTGGCCTTCGAGATGGACGACGAACCGCCCGCCGCGCTCGTCGAGCGGGTGGCCTGAGCGGGCTCCCACAGGGGCACGCCGGGACAAAATGATCCACCGGCTTCCCATTGGCCCTTGATGTGGCTTGGTCCGGTCGCGTTTCCTCGGCGGTGCAGAAACCGTCTTTACCCACCAGTGAGGTCACGCGTGTCCATCATCGACAACCAGGGTCCCGAGACCGGCACCGCCCGTGTGAAGCGCGGCATGGCCGAGCAGCTCAAGGGCGGCGTGATCATGGACGTGGTCAACGCCGAGCAGGCGAAGATCGCCGAGGACGCCGGCGCCGTGGCCGTCATGGCCCTGGAGCGGGTCCCGGCCGACATCCGCAAGGACGGCGGCGTGGCCCGTATGTCCGACCCGGACATGATCGAGGGCATCATCGACGCCGTCTCGATCCCGGTCATGGCCAAGTCCCGCATCGGCCACTTCGTCGAGGCCCAGGTCCTGCAGTCCCTCGGCGTCGACTACATCGACGAGTCCGAGGTGCTCACCCCGGCCGACGAGGTCAACCACTCCGACAAGTGGGCGTTCACCACCCCCTTCGTCTGTGGTGCCACCAACCTGGGCGAGGCCCTGCGCCGTATCGCCGAGGGCGCCGCGATGATCCGCTCCAAGGGCGAGGCCGGCACCGGCAACGTCGTGGAGGCCGTGCGCCACCTGCGCCAGATCAAGGGCGAGATCGCCAAGCTCCGCGGCTGCGACCACAACGAGCTGTTCGCCGCCGCCAAGGAGCTGCGCGCCCCCTACGAGCTGGTCAAGGAGGTCGCCGAGCTAGGCAAGCTGCCCGTCGTCCTCTTCTCCGCCGGTGGCGTCGCCACCCCGGCCGACGCCGCCCTGATGCGCCAGCTCGGCGCCGAGGGCGTCTTCGTCGGCTCCGGCATCTTCAAGTCCGGCGACCCGGCCAAGCGCGCCGCCGCCATCGTGAAGGCCACCACCTTCTACGACGACCCGAAGATCGTCGCGGACGCCTCCCGCAACCTCGGCGAGGCCATGGTCGGCATCAACTGCGACACCCTCCCCGAGACCGAGCGCTACGCCAACCGCGGCTGGTAGGGACCCCCATCACCATGCACACCCCCGTCATCGGCGTCCTGGCCCTCCAGGGCGACGTACGGGAGCACCTCATCGCCCTGGCCGCGGCCGACGCCGTGGCCAGGCCGGTCAGGCGCCCCGAAGAGCTCGCCGAGGTCGACGCCCTCGTCCTCCCCGGCGGCGAATCCACCACCATCTCCAAACTGGCCGTCCTCTTCGGCCTGATGGAGCCCCTGCGCGCCCGCGTGCGCGCCGGGCTGCCCGTGTACGGCACCTGCGCCGGGCTGATCCTGCTCGCCGACAAGATCCTCGACCCGCGCTCGGGCCAGGAGACCATCGGCGGTATCGACATGATCGTGCGCCGCAACGCCTTCGGCCGGCAGAACGAGTCGTTCGAAGCGGCGGTCGCCGTCAGGGGAGTCGAGGGCGATCCTGTGGAGGGCGTCTTCATCCGCGCCCCCTGGGTCGAGTCCGTCGGAGCCGAGGCCGAGGTGCTCGCCGAGCACGACGGCCACATCGTCGCGGTCCGCCAGGGCAACGTGCTCGCCACGTCGTTCCACCCGGAGCTGACCGGAGACCACCGCGTGCACGCGCTCTTCGTCGACATGGTCCGCGAGAACCGGACGCCGTAGTCCTTGTAGGATCTGCGGCGGTACCCCTCAGGCTCTCCCAGCGCCGGGGGAGTCCGTTCAGGATTGGGTTACGCGAAGGAGACAGGCAGATGTCCGGCCACTCTAAATGGGCTACGACGAAGCACAAGAAGGCCGTGATCGACGCCAAGCGCGGCAAGCTCTTCGCGAAGCTCATCAAGAACATCGAGGTCGCGGCCCGCATGGGCGGCGTCGACATCGAGGGCAACCCGACGCTCTACGACGCCATCCAGAAGGCGAAGAAGCAGTCGGTCCCCAACAAGAACATCGACTCCGCGGTCAAGCGCGGCGGCGGCCTGGAGGCCGGCGGCGCCGACTACGAGACGATCATGTACGAGGGTTACGGCCCCAACGGTGTCGCGGTGCTCATCGAGTGCCTCACCGACAACCGCAACCGCGCCGCCTCCGACGTCCGCGTCGCCATGACCCGCAACGGCGGCAACATGGCCGACCCCGGCTCGGTGTCGTACCTGTTCCACCGCAAGGGCGTCATCATCGTCCCCAAGGGCGAGCTGACCGAGGACGACGTGCTCGGCGCCGTCCTGGACGCCGGTGCCGAGGAGGTCAACGACCTCGGTGAGTCCTTCGAGGTGCTCAGCGAGGCCACCGACCTGGTCGCGGTCCGTACCGCCCTCCAGGAGGCCGGCATCGACTACGACTCCGCCGACTCCAACTTCGTCCCGACCATGCAGGTCGAGCTGGACGAGGACGGCGCCAAGAAGATCTTCAAGCTGATCGACGCCCTCGAGGACAGCGACGACGTCCAGAACGTCTTCGCCAACTTCGACGTCAGCGACGAGGTCATGGAGAAGGTCGACGCGTAACGCGCCGCGAGCTTCGCAGTGGTCATGGGCCGACGGGGAATCCCGTCGGCCCGTCGCCGTTGCCGGGGCCCGGTTGCGGGGCGTTGTCGGTGGCACCCGATAGCCTGCACAAACAAGTGATCGAGTCCAGGGGGCAGCAGGTGCGCGTACTCGGGGTCGACCCCGGACTGACGCGGTGCGGGGTGGGTGTGGTCGACGGGGTCGCGGGGCGCCCGCTCACCATGGTCGGCGTCGGGGTCGTCCGTACGCCCCCCGATGCCGAGCTGAGCCACCGGCTGCTCGCCGTGGAGCAGGGCCTCGAACAGTGGCTGGACGAGCACAAGCCCGAGTTCGTCGCCGTGGAGCGGGTCTTCAGCCAGCACAACGTCAGCACCGTCATGGGCACCGCCCAGGCCAGCGCCGTCGCCATGCTGTGCGCCGCCCGGCGCGGCATCCCCGTCGCCCTGCACACCCCCAGCGAGGTCAAGGCCGCCGTCACCGGCACCGGCCGCGCCGACAAGGCCCAGGTCGGCGCCATGGTCACCCGGCTGCTCCGGCTCAGCGCGCCCCCCAAGCCCGCCGACGCCGCCGACGCCCTCGCCCTCGCCATCTGCCACATCTGGCGCGCCCCCGCGCAGAACCGGCTCCAGCAAGCGGTCGCCCAGCACACAGCCCGGCACACCGCCCACGCAACGAAAGGCCGAACGGCATGATCGCCTTCGTCAGCGGCACCGTCGCCGCCCTCGCCCCCGACTCGGCGGTCGTCGAGGTCGGCGGGGTCGGCATGGCCGTCCAGTGCACGCCCGACACCCTGGCGAAGCTCCGCCTCGGCCAGGAGGCCCGGCTGCACACCTCCCTCGTCGTCCGCGAGGACTCCCTCACCCTGTACGGCTTCGCCGACGACGACGAGCGCCAGATCTTCGAGCTGCTCCAGACCGCCAGCGGCGTCGGCCCCCGCCTCGCCCAGGCGATGCTCGCCGTGCACCGCCCGGACGCGCTGCGCCGCGCCGTCGCCACCGCCGACGAGAAGGCCCTCACCGCCGTGCCCGGCATCGGCAAGAAGGGCGCGCAGAAGCTGCTGCTGGAGCTGAAGGACCGGCTCGGCGCCCCCATCGGCGCCCCCGTCGTCGGCGCCCCGGTCACCCAGGGCTGGCGCGACCAGCTGCACGCGGCCCTCATCGGCCTGGGCTACGCCACCCGCGAGGCCGACGAGGCCGTGTCCGCGGTGGCCCCCCAGGCCGAGGCGGCGGGCGGCACCCCCCAGGTCGGCCAGTTGCTCAAGGCCGCCCTCCAGACCCTGAACCGCGCCCGCTGACGCGCCACTGCTAGGAGCACCTGAAGTGAACTGGGACGACACGACGGACGGCGCCGCCGCGGAACGGCTGGTGGACACCGCCGCCGACCGGGAGGACCAGGCCGTCGAAGCCGCCCTGCGCCCCAAGGACCTCGGCGAGTTCATCGGCCAGGAGAAGGTCCGCGAACAGCTCGACCTCGTGCTGCGCGCCGCACGCGCGCGTGGCGCCACCGCCGACCACGTCCTGCTCTCCGGCGCGCCCGGCCTCGGCAAGACCACCCTGTCGATGATCATCGCGGCCGAGATGGGCGCCCCCATCCGCATCACCTCCGGCCCCGCCATCCAGCACGCCGGCGACCTCGCCGCGATCCTCTCCTCCCTCCAGGAGGGCGAGGTCCTCTTCCTGGACGAGATCCACCGCATGTCCCGGCCCGCCGAGGAGATGCTGTACATGGCGATGGAGGACTTCCGGGTCGACGTCATCGTCGGCAAGGGCCCCGGCGCCACCGCCATCCCGCTGGAGCTGCCCCCGTTCACCCTGGTCGGCGCCACCACCCGAGCGGGCCTGCTGCCGCCCCCGCTGCGCGACCGCTTCGGCTTCACCGCGCACATGGAGTTCTACGAGCCGCGCGAGCTCCAGCGGGTCGTGCACCGTTCGGCCGTCCTGCTGGACGTCGAGATCGAGCCGTCCGGCGCCGCCGAGATCGCCGGCCGCTCCCGCGGCACGCCCCGTATCGCCAACCGGCTGCTGCGCCGGGTGCGCGACTACGCCCAGGTCAAGGCGGACGGCCTGATCACCGAGGACATCGCGGCCGCCGCCCTCGCCGTCTACGAGGTGGACGCGCGCGGCCTCGACCGGCTCGACCGGGGCGTGCTGGAGGCGCTGCTGAAACTGTTCGGCGGCGGCCCGGTGGGCCTGTCGACACTGGCCGTCGCGGTGGGGGAGGAGCGGGAGACGGTGGAGGAGGTCGCCGAACCGTTCCTGGTGCGTGAGGGCCTGCTCGCCCGCACCCCGCGCGGGCGCGTCGCCACCCCCGCCGCCTGGGCGCATCTGGGCCTCACCCCGCCCCAGGGACGGGCCACGGGAAACGGACAACAGGACCTGTTCGGGGCGTGAGACGGGCGCATTGGCCCCAGGAGGAACCCAGGTGCCATGCTGAGCGTTGTTCCATGCACGCGGACTCGCTTAGACTCCGCCGATGCCGCCCTTGTGGGCGACGCCGACCAGCCCCCTCCAACAGGCCGCTCACCGCGCGGTCGCGCGAAGGAAATTCCGTCTCGTGAATGTCTATACCCTTCTCCCCTTCATCGTGCTCATCGCGGTCATGTTCCTGATGACGCGCTCGGCCAAGAAGAAGCAGCAGCAGGCCGCCAACATGCGTAACGAGGTGCAGCCCGGTTCGGGCGTCCGCACGATCGGGGGGATGTACGCGACGGTCAAGGAGGTCTCGGAGGACACCGTCCTCCTCGACGCCGGGCCGGGCGTCGAGCTGATCTTCGCGAAGAACGCGATCGGCGCCGTCCTCTCCGACGACGAGTACAACCGCATCATCCACGGCGTCGAGCACGACCTTAAGTCGGACTCCGACCTCGTCCCGGACGACGCCTCCTCCCTCACCGGGACCGACGCCGACCAGGCCGACCACAAGGCCGTCGACTTCGGCAAGAAGGACACCGCCGAGGACGCCGCTCCGGCCGAGGACAAGACCGTCGCCGAGACGGCCGAGGCCGCCGACAAGGCCGAGGTCAAGGACGACGCCGTCGCCGACAAGGCCGAGCCCGCCGAGGCGCCGAAGAAGACCGACGGCGACACCGACGCGAAGTAGTCACGTCTCCGGGGCGTCCCGGCGCCTTTCACCGGGCGCGCGGCACGCCCCGGACGCCTCTGTTTCCCGCACGGAATCCCGACACCATGTCATGGCCACCGGCGCCCACGGCGTACCGGGAGGCCCGAGAGGGAGTACGAGAAGGTGGCAGCACCTAAGAAGGGCCGGGGCGCGAGCGCCCAGAGCAAGCCAGGGCGCTCGCTGGTCCTCATCCTGATCGCCATCGTGGCGATGACCGGAGGCATGTTCCTCTCCGGCCACACCACCCCGCGTCTCGGCATCGACCTTGCCGGCGGTACGAGCATCACGCTCAAGGCGAAGGCCGACCAGGGGTCGGCGATCAACAAGGCCAACATGGACACCGCGGTCGACATCATGAACCGCCGTGTCAACGGCCTTGGTGTCTCCGAGGCCGAGGTGCAGACCCAGGGCGACGATCACATCATCGTCAACATCCCCAAGGGCACCAACTCCAAGGAGGCCCAGCAGCAGGTCGGCACCACCGCCAAGCTGTACTTCCGCCCGGTCCTGGCCAGCGAGCCCAGCGGCGGCGCGACCCCCAAGCCGTCGCCGAGCACCTCCTCCGGCGCCAGCGGCTCACCGAGCCCGTCCGCCAGCCCCTCCGGCGACCAGAAGGCGTCCGCGCCCTCCGGTGCCGCCTCGCCGAACGCCTCGGCCACCTCGCAGGGCCGCGCCGTCAGCGACGCGCTGAAGGCCGACGCCACCCCGTCGCCCACCGGCTCCCCGAGCACCAAGCCCTCCGGCGCCCCGGCGAGCCCCTCCGCGCCCGCCACCGGTGACACCGCGAAGCTCCAGGCCAAGTACGCGGCCCTGGACTGCAGCACGCCCGCCGAACGCGCCAAGGTCGGCCAGGCCGGCAAGCCCGGCGAGCCCGCCGTGGCCTGCGGTGAGGTCAACAAGGTCTGGTACAAGTACCTCCTCGGCCCCGCCGCCGTGGACGGCACCGAGGTGAAGAACGCCAAGGCGGTCTTCGACACCCAGGGCGCCTCCGGCTGGCAGGTGCAGATGAACTTCACCTCCTCCGGCGCCAAGAAGTTCGCCGACATCACCGGCGAGCTGGCCAAGAACCAGCCCCCGCAGAACGAGTTCGGCATCGTCCTCGACGGCGACGTGGTCTCCAGCCCGTTCGTGCAGCAGGCCATCACCGGCGGCCAGGCGGAGATCTCCGGCAGCTTCAAGCAGGAGGAGGCCCAGAGCCTCGCCAACATGCTGTCCTACGGCGCGCTCCCGCTGTCCTTCCAGGAGGAGACCGTCACCACGGTCACCGCCGCGCTCGGTGGCGAGCAGCTCAAGGCCGGTCTCCTCGCCGGTGCCATCGGCCTCGTCCTGGTCGTGAT
This sequence comes from Streptomyces sp. NPDC085596, assembly GCF_044541565.1. NCBI lineage: Bacteria > Bacillati > Actinomycetota > Actinomycetes > Kitasatosporales > Streptomycetaceae > Streptomyces > Streptomyces sp. NPDC085596. Next base: position 287,439 of record NZ_JBITTC010000006.1, read on the forward strand.
CTACCTGGTGGCCTACTACCGCGGCCTGTCGCTCGTGGCCATGGCCTCCCTGCTGATCTCCGCGATCCTCACCTACGTGATCATGTCGCTGCTCGGCCCGGCCATCGGCTTCGCGCTGAACCTGCCCGCCGTCTGCGGTGCCATCGTCGCCATCGGTATCACCGCGGACTCGTTCATCGTGTACTTCGAACGCATCCGGGACGAGATCCGCGAGGGCCGTACGCTGCGCCCCGCCGTCGAGCGGGCCTGGCCGCGCGCCCGGCGCACCATCCTGGTCTCCGACTTCGTGTCGTTCCTCGCCGCCGCGGTGCTCTTCATCGTCACGGTCGGCAAGGTCCAGGGCTTCGCGTTCACGCTCGGCCTGACCACCGTCCTCGACGTCGTGGTGGTCTTCTTCTTCACCAAGCCGCTCATGACGCTGCTCGCCCGCCGCAAGTTCTTCGCGGACGGCCACAAGTGGTCCGGGCTCGACCCGCAGAGCCTGGGTGCCAAGCCGCCGCTGCGCCGCACCCGCCGTCCCTCCGGTCCCTCCGCGGGCCCCGTCGACCCCAAGGGGGCGTGAGCGATGTCGAAACTCGGTAACCTCGGCGCGCGGCTGCACCGCGGTGAGGTCAGCTACGACTTCATCGGCAAGCGCAAGATCTGGTACGGCGTCTCCATCCTGATCACCATCACGGCCATCCTCGGCCTGGCGGTGCGCGGGCTGAACATGGGCATCGACTTCCAGGGCGGTGCCGTCTTCACCACGCCGACCAAGATGAGCGCCTCGGTCGCCCAGGTCGAGGAGTACGCCCGCGACGCCTCCGGCCACGAAGCGGTCGTGCAGAAGCTCGGCAACGGCAGCCTGCGCATCCAGATCGCCGGCATCGACACGGGCAAGTCCGACGAGATCAAGGAGACTCTCGCCAAGGACCTCAAGATCGACTCCGAGCGCCTGAACGCCGACCTGGTCGGCCCGAGCTGGGGCGAGCAGATCGCCAACAAGGCGTGGCAGGGCCTGGCGATCTTCATGGTGCTCGTGGTGATCTACCTGGCGATCGCCTTCGAGTGGCGCATGGCCATCGCGGCCCTCGTCGCGCTGATCCACGACATCACCATCACCGTCGGCATCTACGCCCTCGTCGGCTTCGAGGTCACGCCCGGCACGGTGATCGGTCTGCTGACCATCCTCGGTTACTCGCTCTACGACACGGTCGTCGTCTTCGACAGCCTCAAGGAGCAGACCAAGGACATCACCAAGCAGACCCGCTTCACCTACAGCGACATCGCCAACCACTCGATCAACAGCACCCTGGTGCGCTCCATCAACACCACGGTGGTCGCACTGCTCCCGGTGGCGGGCCTGCTGTTCATCGGCGGCGGTTTCCTCGGAGCGGGCACCCTCAACGACATCTCCCTGTCGCTGTTCGTCGGCCTCGCGGCCGGCGCGTACTCCTCGATCTTCATCGCCACGCCGCTCGTCGCCGACCTCAAGGAGCGCGAGCCCGCGATGAAGGCCCTCAGGAAGCGGGTCCTGGCCAAGCGTGCCCAGGCCGCGGCCGGAGAGGCGCAGGGGGAGTCCCGGTCCGCCGCCGGAGAACCGTCCGACGACGCGTCGCCCGCCGTGGTGGGCCCGCGCGACCAGTCCGCGCCCCGCAACCGGGGCCGCGGCCGACCCTCTGGAAAGCGCCGATGACCTCCATCCAGGAGCTGCTGCTCAGCCGTATCCGCGACGTGGCCGACTACCCGGAGCCGGGCGTGATGTTCAAGGACATCACCCCGCTCCTGGCCGACCCCGCCGCGTTCACGGCCCTCACCGACACGCTGGCCGAGCTCGCCACGAACACCGGGGCGACCAAGATCGTCGGCCTGGAGGCACGGGGCTTCATCCTGGGCGCGCCGGTCGCCGTCCGCGCGGGCCTCGGCTTCATCCCCGTCCGCAAGGCCGGCAAGCTCCCCGGAGCGACGCTGCGCCAGGCGTACGACCTGGAGTACGGCTCGGCCGAGATCGAGGTGCACGCCGAGGACCTGTCCGACGGTGACCGCGTCTTCATCGTCGACGACGTGCTCGCCACCGGCGGCACCGCCGAGGCCGCGATCAAGCTGATCGAGCGCGCCGGCGCGCGGGTCTCCGGCGTCGCCGTCCTCATGGAGCTGGGCTTCCTCGAAGGCCGCGCCCGCCTGGAGCCCGCCCTGAACGGCGCGCCCCTGGAGGCGCTGCTCCAGGTCTGACCGATCCGAGCGGACCGTGAGCGGCCGCGAGCGCGGGCCAAGCCTTCCCCGGCCCGCGCTCGCGGCCGCTCCGCGTCCCGGGGCCGGGCCCGCGGAATCCCCCAGCCGCCCCACGTGTTCCACTGGTGGACCGCTCTCCCGTCAGGCTGAAGGAGATGGTGAGGCGCGGGATCGCTACCATGGGGTTTCCGGAGCCTGACCGGGGGACCCGGACCGCGCACTAGGAGTCCTCTTGCCAGACGAGGCCCAGCCACTGACCGCCGCCAAGCCGGAGCCCGCTTCGGCCCCCGCGGTGAAGCCCGCGCCGAACGCGTCCGACGCGAAGAACGACGCGCGCGGATCGGTCGAGCACGCCCAGTCCGCGCCGGTGGAGAAGAGCGCCGACACCGTGCGCCCCAAGCCGGCCCCCGTGCGCCCGGCGGCCGGTCAGGCCACGCCCCGCTCCGGCTCCTCCAACCGCGTCCGCGCCCGCCTGGCCCGCCTCGGCGTGCAGCGCGCCAACCCGTACAACCCGGTGCTGGAACCGCTGCTGCGGATAGTGCGCAGCAACGACCCCAAGATCGAGAACGCGACGCTCCGCCAGATCGAGCGCGCCTACCAGGTCGCCGAGCGCTGGCACCGCGGCCAGAAGCGCAAGAGCGGCGACCCGTACATCACACACCCGCTCGCCGTCACCACCATCCTGGCCGAACTGGGCATGGACCCGGCCACGCTGATGGCCGGGCTGCTGCACGACACCGTCGAGGACACCGAGTACGGCCTGGACGACCTGCGCCGGGACTTCGGTGACGTGGTCGCGCTGCTCGTGGACGGCGTCACCAAGCTGGACAAGGTCAAGTTCGGCGAGGCCGCGCAGGCCGAGACCGTGCGCAAGATGGTCGTCGCCATGGCCAAGGACCCCCGCGTCCTGGTCATCAAGCTCGCCGATCGCCTGCACAACATGCGCACCATGCGCTACCTCAAGCGCGAGAAGCAGGAGAAGAAGGCGCGCGAGACCCTGGAGATCTACGCGCCGCTCGCCCACCGGCTGGGCATGAACACCATCAAGTGGGAGCTGGAGGACCTGGCCTTCGCCATCCTCTACCCCAAGATGTACGACGAGATCGTGCGGCTCGTGGCCGAGCGCGCCCCCAAGCGCGACGAGTACCTGGCCATAGTCACCGACGAGGTGCAGGCCGACCTGCGCGCCGCCCGCATCAAGGCGACCGTCACCGGCCGCCCCAAGCACTACTACAGCGTCTACCAGAAGATGATCGTCCGCGGCCGTGACTTCGCGGAGATCTACGACCTGGTCGGCATCCGCGTCCTGGTGGAGACCGTCCGGGACTGCTACGCGGCGCTCGGCACGATCCACGCGCGATGGAACCCGGTCCCCGGCCGGTTCAAGGACTACATCGCCATGCCGAAGTTCAACATGTACCAGTCGCTGCACACGACGGTCATCGGACCCAACGGCAAGCCGGTCGAGCTCCAGATCCGCACCTTCGACATGCACCGCCGCGCCGAGTACGGCATCGCCGCGCACTGGAAGTACAAGCAGGAGGCCGTCGCCGGCGCCTCCAAGGTGCGCACCGACGCGCCGAAGACCTCCGGCAAGGGCAAGGACGACCACCTCAACGACATGGCGTGGCTGCGCCAGTTGCTCGACTGGCAGAAGGAGACCGAGGACCCCGGCGAGTTCCTGGAGTCCCTGCGCTTCGACCTGTCCCGCAACGAGGTCTTCGTCTTCACGCCCAAGGGCGACGTGATAGCGCTCCCGGCCGGGGCCACCCCGGTCGACTTCGCCTACGCGGTGCACACCGAGGTCGGCCACCGCACCATAGGAGCGCGGGTCAACGGGCGCCTCGTACCGCTCGAATCCACCCTGGACAACGGCGACCTGGTGGAGGTCTTCACCTCCAAGGCGCCCGGCGCCGGACCGTCCCGCGACTGGCTGGGCTTCGTCAAGTCACCGCGCGCCCGCAACAAGATCCGCGCCTGGTTCTCCAAGGAGCGCCGGGACGAGGCGATCGAGCAGGGCAAGGACGCGATCGTCCGCGCGATGCGCAAGCAGAACCTGCCCATCCAGCGCATCCTGACCGGCGACTCCCTGGTCACGCTCGCCCACGAGATGCGCTACTCCGACATCTCCGCGCTGTACGCGGCGATCGGCGAGGGCCATGTCTCCGCGCAGAACATCGTGCAGAAGCTGGTCCAGGCGCTCGGCGGCGAGGAGGCGGCCACCGAGGAGATCGAGGAGCCGGTCCCGCCGACCCGCCGCAGCCGCAAGCGCCGCTCCAGCTCCGACCCCGGCGTCGTCGTCAAGGGCGTCGACGACGTGTGGGTGAAGCTGGCCCGCTGCTGCACCCCGGTACCCGGCGACCCGATCATCGGCTTCGTCACGCGGGGTAGCGGCGTCTCGGTGCACCGCAGCGACTGCGTCAACGTGGAGTCCCTGTCGCGGGAGCCCGAGCGCATCCTCGACGTCGAGTGGGCGCCCACCCAGTCCTCGGTCTTCCTGGTAGCCATCCAGGTCGAGGCGCTGGACCGCTCCCGGCTGCTCTCGGACGTCACCCGCGTCCTGTCCGACCAGCACGTCAACATCCTGTCCGCGGCCGTGCAGACCTCCCGCGACCGGGTCGCCACCTCCCGCTTCACCTTCGAGATGGGCGACCCCAAGCACCTCGGCCACGTCCTGAAGGCCGTCCGAGGCGTGGAGGGCGTCTACGACGTCTACCGCGTCACCTCGGCCCGCAACCGCACCTAGCGACCGCATACGCCGAGGGCTCCGTACGCTGCGTACGGAGCCCTCGGCGTATGCGGTGGGGGATAAGTCAGCCCCCGAACTCCTGGAGGCCCTTCAGAGCCTGGTCCAGCAGCGCCTGGCGGCCCTCCAGCTCACGCTCCAGCTTGTCGGCGCGGGAGTTGTTGCCCTGGGCGCGCGCCTGCTCGGCCTGGCCGCGGAGCTTGTCCACGGCGGCCTGGAGCTGACCGGTCAGACCCGCGGCACGCGCACGCGCCTCCGGGTTGGTCCGGCGCCACTCGGTCTCCTCGGCCTCCTGGATCGCCCGCTCGACCGCGTGCATCCGGCCCTCGACCTTGCCACGTGCGTCCCTCGGCACATGACCGATGGCCTCCCACCGCTCGTTGACCGAACGGAAGGCGGCACGCGCGGACTTCAGGTCCCCGACCGGAAGGATCTGCTCGGCCTCATCGGCCAGCGCCTCCTTCAGCTTCAGGTTCTCCCCCTGCTCCGCGTCCCGCTCGGCGAACACCGAGCTGCGCGCGGCGAAGAACACGTCCTGCGCGCCCCGGAAGCGGTTCCACAGGTCGTCCTCGTTCTCGCGCTGGGCGCGGCCCGCGGCCTTCCAGTCCGCCATCAGCTCGCGGTACCGGGCCGCCGTGGTGCCCCAGTCCGTCGAACCGGACAGCGCCTCCGCCTCCGCTACCAGCCGCTCCTTGACGCGCCGGGCGTCCTCGCGCTGCGAGTCCAGCTGCGCGAAGTGCGCCTTGCGGCGCTTGGAGAACGCCGACCGGGCGTGCGAGAAACGGTGCCACAGCTCGTCGTCGGACTTGCGGTCCAGCCGGGGCAGCCCCTTCCAGATGTCCACCAGGGCCCGCAGCCGCTCACCGGCCACCCGCCACTGGTCGGACGCCGCCAGCTGCTCCGCCTCCGCGACCAGCTCCTCCTTGGCCTTGCGGGCCTCGTCGGACTGCTTGGCCCGCTGCGCCTTGCGCTCCTCGCGGCGTGACTCGACCTGCTGGACGAGCTTGTCCAGGCGGGTCCGCAGCGCCTCCAGGTCGCCCACCGCGTGGTGCGCGTCCACCTGCTCGCGGATGTGACCGATCGCGGTCTGGGCGTCCTTGGCGGACAGATCGGTGGTCTGCACACGCTTCTCGAGGAGGCCGATCTCGACAACCAGGCCCTCGTACTTGCGCTCGAAGTAGGCAAGCGCCTCCTCGGGGGAGCCGGCCGCCCACGATCCGACGACCTGCTCGCCCTCGGCCGTACGCACGTACACGGTCCCCGTCTCGTCGACGCGGCCCCACGGGTCGCTGCTCACAGCGCCTCCTCCACATGATGCCTGCGAGGTGCCTCCCGGCCCCCTGGCATCGTCCACAGTTTCGTCATCGCCAACATAGGCGACCAGCAGGTTGCCTGTCCGCATCCGGCGGCAGCGAATTCCGCAGGCGACCGGCCCGCGAGCGCGGACCGGAACGCCGCGGCGGCGTCAGGACTTCGTGACCGTCGCCTTGTCGATCACGACCGTCGCGTTCGGGGCGCCGTCGCCCTGGCCGGTGTTCTCGCCCGCCTTGGCGATCTTGTCGAGCACCTTCAGCCCGGCCTTGTCGATCGTGCCGAAGGGGGTGTACGACGGCGGCAGCGGGCTGTCCTTGAAGACCAGGAAGAACTGGCTGCCGCCGGTGTGCGGCTGCCCGGTGTTGGCCATCGCCACCGTGCCCGCCGGGTACGTGTTCTTCTTGAGGCTCTTGTCCTTCAGATTCTCGTCCGGGATCGTGTAGCCCGGCCCGCCGGTGCCGGTGCCCGTCGGGTCGCCGCACTGCAGGACGTAGATCCCGTTCGTGGTCAGCCGGTGGCACTTGGTGTGGTCGAAGAAGCCCTTGTCCGCGAGGTAGGAGAAGGAGTTCACCGTGTGCGGGGCCGCCGAAGCCTTCAGGTCCACACCGATGTCACCGCAGGTGGTGGCCAGCTTCATGGTGTAGTCGGCCGACGTGTCGATCGACATCGCCGGCTCCTTCTTCCAGGACTGCTTCTTCACCGAGCCCTTGGCCGGCTTCGCACACGGGTCCGGCGCCTTGCTCGGGCTCGCGTTCGCGCTCGGCGACGCGGCGGCCGCGTCCACCTTCTTGTCGTCGTCGCCCTTCATCACGCCCGTCGTGTACAGCGCCACGCTGCCGATCACGATCACGCCGAGCACCGACGCGATCACCGAGTTGCGCATGCGCGCCTTGCGTCGCGAGTCCGTGCGCCGCTGCTGCTGCCGCAAGAACTTCTCCCGTGCGAGCTGACGCCGTCGCTGCTCCTGGCTGACCACCGGGTTCTCTCCTCATGCGTGTCGTATGCCGACCGGTACGCGTGCGTCCTGTGATCCGACAGGCGCGTGTAGCCCCGTACCGTATATGGGTTCGCTGAGGAAACGGCAGCGCCGGTAGGCTCTGGGACCACGGGCCGCCCGCGCGCGAGCCCTCCCGTACCGACACAACGAAGGACGATCGTGCTCATTGCCGGGTTCCCCGCCGGGGCCTGGGGGACGAACTGTTATCTCGTCGCCCCCGCCGCCGGTGAGGAGTGCGTGATCATCGACCCCGGCCATCAGGCCGCCCCCGGCGTCGAGGAAGCGCTGAAGAAGCATCGCCTCAAGCCCGCCGCCGTCGTCCTCACCCACGGCCACATCGACCATGTCGCCTCCGTCGTCCCGGTCTGCGGCGCGCATGACGTGCCCGCCTGGATCCACCCCGACGACCGCTACATGCTGAGCGACCCCGAGAAGGCGCTCGGGCGGTCCATCGGCATGCCGCTCATGGGCGAGCTGACCGTGGGGGAGCCGGACGACGTCCGGGAGCTGACCGACGGGGCGAAACTCCAGCTCGCCGGGATGGACTTCTCCGTCGCGCACGCGCCGGGCCATACCAAGGGGTCGGTGACCTTCCGGATGCCCGAGAGCGCCGACATCCCGTCGGTCTTCTTCTCCGGGGATCTGCTGTTCGCCGGCTCCGTGGGACGCACCGACCTGCCGGGCGGATCGGCACAGGACATGCTCGGGTCGCTGGCGCGCGTGTGCCTGCCGCTCGACGACTCCACCGTGGTGCTGTCCGGCCACGGCCCCCAGACCACCATCGGCCAGGAACGCGCCACCAACCCCTATCTGCGGCAGGTGGCCGCCGGCCAGGGAGCCGGCCCGGCTCCCCGACGAGGAATGTGACGAGAGAGCTTCCGTTGAGCACCTTCAAGGCCCCCAAGGGCACGTACGACCTGATCCCGCCGCAGTCCGCCAAGTACCTCGCCGTGCGCGAGGCCATCGCCGCCCCCCTGCGCGACTCCGGGTACGGCTACATCGAGACCCCCGGCTTCGAGAACGTCGAGCTGTTCGCGCGCGGGGTCGGCGAGTCCACCGACATCGTCACCAAGGAGATGTACGCCTTCGAGACCAAGGGCGGCGACCGGCTCGCCCTGCGCCCCGAAGGCACCGCCTCCGTGCTCCGCGCCGCCCTGGAGGCCAACCTCCACAAGGCGGGCAACCTCCCGGTCAAGCTCTGGTACTCCGGCTCCTACTACCGCTACGAGCGCCCGCAGAAGGGCCGTTACCGCCACTTCTCCCAGGTCGGCGCCGAGGCGATCGGTGCCGAGGACCCCGCGCTCGACGCCGAGCTGATCATCCTGGCCGACCAGGCGTACCGCTCGCTGGGCCTGCGCGAGTTCCGCATCCTGCTCAACAGCCTGGGCGACAAGGAGTGCCGTCCGGTGTACCGGGCCGCGCTCCAGGACTTCCTGCGCGGACTCGACCTCGACGAGGACACCCTGCGCCGCGCCGAGATCAACCCGCTGCGCGTCCTGGACGACAAGCGCGAGTCGGTGCAGAAGCAGCTCACCGGCGCCCCCCTGCTGCGCGACTACCTGTGCGACGCCTGCAAGGCGTACCACGAGGAGGTCCGCGAGCTGATCACCGCGGCCGGCGTCGCCTTCGAGGACGACGCCCGGCTGGTCCGCGGCCTGGACTACTACACCCGCACCACCTTCGAGTTCGTCCACGACGGCCTCGGCTCCCAGTCCGCCGTCGGCGGCGGCGGACGCTACGACGGCCTCTCCGAGATGATCGGCGGCCCCGCGCTGCCCTCCGTCGGCTGGGCGCTCGGCGTCGACCGCACCGTCCTCGCCCTGGAGGCCGAGGGTGTGGAGCTGGACCTGCCGTCCGCCACCAGCGTCTTCGCCGTCCCGCTCGGCGATGAGGCCCGCCGGGTGCTGTTCGCCAAGGTCACCGAATTGCGCAAGGTCGGCATCGCGGCCGACTTCTCCTACGGCGGCAAGGGCCTGAAGGCCGCGATGAAGGCCGCCAACCGCTCCGGCGCCCGCTACACGCTGGTGCTCGGCGAGCGCGACCTCGCCGAGGGCCTCGTCCAGGTCAAGGACATGGAGTCCGGCGAGCAGACCGCGGTCGGCATCAACGAGGTCGTCGCGGAGCTGGAGTCCCGGCTCTGACCCCTCCGGGGCAGCGAGCGGTCGACGGGCCGGGCGGCGGACAGCCGTCCGGCCCGTCACCGTTCGATCGCCTGTGCTGCCGTCCGGGCCGAACCGGCCGAAAATAGAGGCAGCGTGCCCCGCCCGCTTCGAACTTATGCACAGCGAACGGTGCGCGGGGGCGCCTGTGCGGCACAATGACCGATGCCCGAAGCAGGTCCGATCTAGCGAGTGACGGAATCGGCGTGATGAGCAAGACGACAGTCAACGACGTCTCCACGGAGTCCGGGCCCGAACGTGCTCGCGGCACGGCCCGCGTCGAGGGCGGCAGCCGCGCCTTCGCCCTGATGCTGCTGATCACCGGCGCGGCCGGACTGCTCGCCGCCTGGGTCATCACGATCGACAAGTTCAAGCTGCTGGAAGCCAAGGTCGAGGGCAAGACCTTCGTCCCCGGCTGCAGCCTCAACCCGGTCGTCTCCTGCGGCAGCGTCATGGAGAGCAAGCAGGCCGCCGCCTTCGGCTTCCCCAACCCCATGCTGGGCCTGGTCGCCTACGGCATCGTGATCTGCGTCGGTGTGAGCCTGCTCGCCCGCGCCCGCTTCCCCCGCTGGTACTGGCTGACCTTCAACGCCGGCACGCTCTTCGGGGTCGCCTTCTGCACCTGGCTCCAGTTCCAGTCCCTGTACCGGATCAACGCCCTGTGCCTGTGGTGTTCGCTGGCCTGGGTCGCCACGATCATCATGTTCTGGTACGTGACCTCGTTCAACGTGCGTCAGGGCTTCCTGCCCGCCCCACGCCCGCTGAGGTCCTTCTTCGGCGAGTTCACCTGGGTCCTGCCCGTGCTGCACATCGGGATCATCGGCATGCTGATCCTGACCCGCTGGTGGAGCTTCTGGACGAGCTGACCGGGCTGGCCGAGCCGGCGACCGGCGGGGCCGTTGTCAGTGGCGTGATTTAGGGTTTTCAGCGTGGAAGCCGACCTGTTCACCGCCGCAGCCGAAGAACGCCAGGAGAAGGACCCCGCGGGCAGTCCCCTGGCGGCGCGCATGCGCCCGCGCACTCTGGACGAGGTGGTGGGCCAGCGCCATCTGCTCAAGCCCGGCTCACCGCTGCGCAGACTGGTCGGCGAGGGCGGCGGCGGCCCGGCCGGACCCTCCTCGGTGATCCTGTGGGGCCCGCCCGGCACCGGCAAGACCACCCTCGCCCATGTGGTGTCCAGGGCCACCGACCAGCGCTTCGTGGAGCTGAGCGCCATCAGCGCCGGCGTCAAGGAGGTCCGCGCGGTCATCGACGGCGCCCGCCGTGCCACCGGCGGCTTCGGCAAGGAGACCGTCCTCTTCCTCGACGAGATCCACCGCTTCAGCAAGGCCCAGCAGGACTCCCTGCTCCCGGCCGTGGAGAACCGCTGGGTCACCCTGATCGCGGCCACCACCGAGAACCCTTACTTCTCGATCATCTCCCCGCTGCTCTCCCGCTCCCTGCTCCTCACCCTCGAACCGCTCACCGACGACGACGTGCGCGAGCTGGTGCGCCGCAGCCTCACCGACGAGCGGGGCCTCGGCGGCGCGCTCACCCTCCCCGAGGAGGCCGAGGAGCACATCCTCCGGGTCGCCGGCGGCGACGCCCGGCGCGCCCTCACCGTCCTGGAGGCCGCCGCCGGCGCCGCCCTCGACAAGGGCGAGAGGGAGGTCGGCCTGCAGACGCTGGAGGAGACCGTCGACCGCGCCGCCGTGAAGTACGACCGCGACGGCGACCAGCACTATGACGTGGCCAGCGCCCTGATCAAGTCCATCCGGGGCTCCGACGTGGACGCGGCCCTGCACTACCTGGCCCGGATGATCGAGGCCGGCGAGGACCCGCGCTTCATCGCCCGGCGCCTGATGATCTCCGCCAGCGAGGACATCGGCGTCGCCGACCCGGGCGCCCTGCCGATAGCCGTCGCCGCCGCCCAGGCCGTCGCCATGATCGGCTTCCCCGAGGCGTCGCTCACCCTCAGCCACGCCACCATCGCGCTCGCGCTCGCCCCCAAGTCCAACTCCGCGACCATCGCGATCCGCGAGGCCATGGCCGACGTGCGCAAGGGCCACGCGGGACCGGTGCCCCCGCACCTGCGGGACGGCCACTACAAGAGCGCCAAGAAGCTCGGCCACGCCCAGGGCTACGTCTACCCGCACAACCAGCCCGACGGCATCGCCGCCCAGCAGTACGCCCCGGACGCCCTCAAGGACCGCGAGTACTACACCCCCACCCGGCACGGCGCCGAGGCGCGGTACGCGGACGCGGTCGAATGGACCAGGAAGCACCTCGGTCGAAAGCGGTCCTGAGCGCCCTGTAGACTGCCTCGAAGTGCTGAGTCCCGTGTCCGGGCCCTCGTCTCGGGGGAACGGCTCACCAGAGCGGGACATCCAGCCGGAGAGTCCGGCCCTCGGGCGGGGTTCTCCAGGAGCGTCGCGCACCGTCGAAGGTGTCGCGGGCAGCCCACCACCCTCCGGCAGCAGCCGGAACGGGCCGGTGGGCCACTCGCGTGCTGCACGTATGTGCCCAGTTCGGGGAACGGCTGCCCGGCCCGTCCGATGAGGACAGGCAGGGTCTCCCCGGCTGCGGATGCGACCTCCCCTAACCCTGGTGAAGCCGTATTCGCACAGATAAAACGAGGTGTTTGGTTCATGGCGAACCAGTCCCGCCCCAAGGTCAAGAAGTCGCGTGCCCTCGGCATCGCGCTGACCCCGAAGGCCGTCAAGTACTTCGAGGCCCGCCCCTACCCGCCGGGCGAGCACGGCCGCGGCCGCAAGCAGAACTCGGACTACAAGGTCCGTCTGCTCGAGAAGCAGCGTCTGCGCGCGCAGTACGACGTGTCCGAGCGCCAGCTCGTCCGCGCCTACGACCGTGCCTCCAAGGTTCAGGGCAAGACCGGTGAGGCCCTGATCATCGAGCTCGAGCGCCGCCTCGACGCGCTGGTCCTGCGTTCGGGCATCGCCCGCACGATCTACCAGGCCCGCCAGATGGTCGTCCACGGCCACATCCAGGTCAACGGCCAGAAGGTGGACAAGCCCTCCTTCCGTGTCCGTCCGGACGACGTCGTGCAGGTCCGCGACCGCTCCAAGGACAAGACGCTCTTCCAGGTCGCCCGCGAGGGTGGCTTCGCCGCCGACGGCGAGACCCCGCGCTACCTGCAGGTGAACCTCAAGGCCCTGGCGTTCCGCCTGGACCGTGAGCCGAACCGCAAGGAGATCCCGGTGATCTGCGACGAGCAGCTCGTCGTCGAGTACTACGCCCGCTGATCCCAGCCCCGGCGCAGCACCACAGCCCGCCGTCCCCCCGCCCTCCGGCGGACGGGACGGCGGGCTCGCGCGTTCCCGGAACCCGCGCCCCCGCCGGGGCCCGGTAATCCGGTACGGAGCCCCGCCCATGGCGCGATAGGCTCGGTGCACGAATTTATCGATGCTCAAGCACGTTTCAGGGAGCTGGTGCGCACAGTGTCCGGTGGAGAGGTTGCCGGGATCCTGGTGGCCGTCTTCTGGGCGATCCTGGTCTCCTTCCTCGCCGTAGCGCTGGCGAGGCTGGCCCAGACGCTCAAGGCGACCACCAAGCTGGTGGCGGATGTGACCGACCAGGCCGTCCCGCTGCTGGCCGACGCGTCCACGGCGGTGCGCTCGGCGCAGACCCAGATCGAGCGGGTCGACGCGATCGCCTCCGACGTGCAGGAGGTGACGTCGAACGCATCCGCGCTCTCCTCCACCGTCGCCTCCACCTTCGGCGGCCCCCTGGTCAAGGTGGCCGCCTTCGGCTACGGCGTCCGCCGCGCGCTCGGCGGCCGCGACGAGGCCACGCCCGCGAAGACGCCGCGACGTACGGTGATCGTGGGCCGGACGGTCCCGGCCGCACGGCGGGGCAAGCGAAAGAAGGACTGAGAACCGCGATGTTCCGCCGTACGTTCTGGTTCAGCACGGGCGTCGCCGCCGGTGTGTGGGCCACCACCAAGGTCAACCGCAAGCTGAAGCAGCTGACTCCCGAGAGCCTCGCCGTCACCGCGGCCAACAAGGCCCTGGAGACCGGTCACCGGCTCAAGGACGCGGCGGTCGGCTTCGCGCTCGACGTCCGCGACAACATGGCCCAGCGGGAAGCGGAGCTTGAGGAAGCGCTCGGCATCCACGAGAACCCCGCCCTGCCGGAGCCCCGGCGGATCACCGCCATCGAGAACAACAGCAGCACAGTGAAGTACATCGAGAACACGACGTACTCGTACAACCGGAATGAGGACCACTGATGGAGTCGGCCGAGATTCGCCGCCGCTGGCTGAGCTTCTTCGAGGAGCGCGGGCACACCGTCGTCCCTTCGGCGTCGCTCATCGCGGACGACCCGACTCTGCTCCTCGTCCCGGCCGGCATGGTGCCCTTCAAGCCCTACTTCCTGGGTGAGGTCAAGCCCCCCTTCGCGCGCGCCACCAGCGTGCAGAAGTGCGTGCGCACGCCCGACATCGAAGAGGTCGGCAAGACCACCCGCCACGGCACCTTCTTCCAGATGTGCGGCAACTTCTCCTTCGGCGACTACTTCAAGGAAGGCGCCATCAAGTTCGCCTGGGAGCTGCTCACCAGCCCCCAGGACAAGGGCGGTTACGGCCTCGACCCCGAGCGCCTGTGGATCACCGTCTACAAGGACGACGACGAGGCCGAGCGCATCTGGCACGACGTCGTCGGCGTGCCCAAGGAGCGCATCCAGCGCCTGGGCATGAAGGACAACTACTGGTCCATGGGCGTCCCCGGCCCCTGCGGCCCCTGCTCCGAGATCAACTACGACCGCGGCCCCGAGTTCGGCGTCGAGGGCGGCCCCGCCGTCAACGACGAGCGGTACGTCGAGATCTGGAACCTCGTCTTCATGCAGTACGAGCGGGGCGAGGGCATCGGCAAGGACGACTTCGAGATCCTCGGGGACCTGCCGAGCCAGAACATCGACACGGGCCTCGGCCTGGAACGCCTCGCCATGATTCTGCAGGGCGTGCAGAACATGTACGAGATCGACACCTCCATGGCCGTCATCGAGAAGGCCACCGAGCTGACCGGCGTGGCCTACGGCGACGCCCAGGCGTCGGACGTCTCCCTGCGCGTGGTCACCGACCACATGCGCACCGCCGCCATGCTGATCGGCGACGGCGTCACCCCCGGCAACGAGGGCCGCGGCTATGTGCTGCGCCGCATCATGCGCCGCGCCATCCGCAACATGCGCCTGCTGGGTGCCACCGGTCCGGTCGTCAAGCCGCTGATCGACGTCGTGATCGCCATGATGGGCCAGCAGTACCCCGAGCTGATCACCGACCGCGAGCGCATCGAGAAGGTGGCCGTCGCCGAGGAGAACGCCTTCCTCAAGACGCTCAAGGCCGGTACCAACATCCTCGACACCGCCGTCACCGAGACCAGGCAGTCCGGTGGCAGCGTCCTCTCCGGCGACAAGGCGTTCCTGCTCCACGACACCTGGGGCTTCCCGATCGACCTCACCCTGGAGATGGCCGCCGAGCAGGGCCTCGCCGTGGACGAGGCCGGGTTCCGCCGCCTGATGAAGGAGCAGCGGGAGCGCGCCAAGGCCGACGCCCGCGCCAAGAAGACCGGCCACGCCGACCTCGGCGCCTACCGTGAGATCGCGGACGCCTCCGGCGCCACCGACTTCATCGGCTACAGCGACACCGAGAGCGAGACCACCATCGTCGGCATCCTCGTCGACGGTGTCTCCTCCCCGGCCGCCACCGAGGGCGACGAGGTCGAGATCGTCCTCGACCGCACCCCGTTCTACGCCGAGGGCGGCGGCCAGATCGGTGACACCGGCCGCATCAAGGTCGACACCGGTGCCGTCATCGAGATCCGCGACACCCAGAAGCCGGTGCCGGGCGTCTACGTCCACAAGGGCGTCGTCCAGGTCGGCGAGGTCACGGTCGGCGCCAAGGCCCAGGCGTCCATCGACGCCCGCCGCCGCAAGGCCATCGCCCGCGCCCACTCGGCCACCCACCTCACCCACCAGGCGCTGCGCGACGCCCTCGGCCCGACGGCCGCCCAGGCCGGTTCGGAGAACCAGCCCGGCCGCTTCCGCTTCGACTTCGGCTCCCCGGCCGCCGTTCCGACGGCCGTGATGACCGACGTCGAGCAGAAGATCAACGAGGTGCTCTCCCACGACCTGGACGTGCACGCCGAGGTCATGGGCATCGACGAGGCCAAGAAGCAGGGCGCCATCGCCGAGTTCGGCGAGAAGTACGGCGAGCGGGTCCGCGTGGTCACCATCGGCGACTTCTCCAAGGAGCTGTGCGGCGGCACGCACGTCCACAACACCGCCCAGCTGGGCCTGGTGAAGCTGCTCGGCGAGTCCTCCATCGGCTCCGGCGTACGCCGTATCGAGGCGCTGGTCGGCATGGACGCCTACAACTTCCTCGCCCGTGAGCACACGGTCGTCAACCAGCTCAGCGAGCTGGTCAAGGGACGCTCGGAGGAGCTGCCGGAGAAGGTCTCCGCGATGCTCGGCAGGCTGAAGGACGCCGAGAAGGAGATCGAGAAGTTCCGCGCGGAGAAGGTGCTCCAGGCCGCCGCCGGTCTCGCCGAGTCCGCCAAGGACGTGCGCGGGGTCGCCCTGGTCGCCGGTCAGGTCCCGGACGGCACCGCCCCGGACGACCTGCGCAAGCTGGTCCTGGACGTGCGCGGGCGCATCCAGGGCGGCCGGGCCGCCGTGGTCGCCCTGTTCACGGTGAACAACGGCAAGCCGCTCACCGTCATCGCCACCAACGAGGCGGCCCGCGAGCGCGGCCTCAAGGCCGGTGAGCTGGTCCGCACCGCCGCCAAGACCCTCGGCGGCGGCGGTGGCGGCAAGCCGGACGTCGCCCAGGGCGGCGGCCAGAACCCGGCCGCCGTCGGCGAGGCCGTCGACGCCGTCGAGCGCCTCGTCGCCGACACGGCGAAGTAGGCCCGGCACCATGCGCAGAGGACGCCGGCTCGCCATCGACGTCGGGGACGCCCGGATCGGGGTCGCCTCGTGCGACCCCGACGGGATCCTCGCCACTCCGGTGGAGACGGTTCCCGGACGTGACATCCCGGCCGCGTACCGCAGACTGCGGCAGCTGGTCGAGGAGTACGAACCGATCGAGGTCGTCGTCGGCCTGCCTCGCTCCCTCAAGGGGGGCGAGGGCCCGGCGGCGGTCAAGGTGCGCGCGTTCACGCAGGAGCTGGCGCGCGGCATCAAGCCGGTGCCGGTACGGCTGGTGGACGAGCGGATGACCACGGTGACGGCCAGCCAGGGACTGCGCGCCTCGGGCGTGAAGTCCAAGAAGGGCCGTTCCGTCATCGACCAGGCGGCGGCGGTCATCATCCTCCAGCAGGCCCTGGAATCCGAACGGGTGTCAGGTGAAGCACCCGGTGAGGGCGTCGAAGTGGTCATCTGATCGCGGTGCGGTAACGTTCCGCGCGATGCGGCGGTGTTCGAACAGCCGCCGCACAGCAAGAGGCGGAACGGAAGCCGGTCCTGGAGCCGGGCGACCGTCGACCTCGCGGCTCTAGGGGATCGATGACTGAGTATGGCCGGGGCCCAGGCACCGAACCGTGGCATCCGGAGGACCCGTTGTACGGGGACGGCGGATGGGGAGCGCAGCAGGCCCACGGGGGCCAGCAGCACCCCTACGGCGGCCAGCCGCAGCATCCGCAGCACCAGCAGTACGGCGAATGGTCCCAGGACCAGCAGCCGGGCTACGGCGGCCAGCAGTACCCGCAGTACGACGGGCAGGGCCAGCAGCACTTCGATCCCCAGCAGACCGGTCAGCAGCACCAGCATCACCAGCAGCACCAGGGCGGCTGGGACGCGACGGGCACCCACGGCCATGTGCCCTACGCCGCCGACCCGGGCGACCCCTACGGGCAGCACCCCGCGGCCTACGGCGCCGAGCAGCCCGACCACTACGTCACCGAGGACGCCTACCCGCCGCCCCAGCCCCCCGGCCACCGGCACCCCGAACCGGACCACGAGGCCGGCTGGGACCCCCAGGCGGACCCCGACGAGCACCCCCTGCCCGCCGGAGGCGACGACGACGGCGACCCCGAGGCCGACGGCCGGGAGCCGCGCACCGAGCGGCGCGGCAAGGGCCGCAAACCCGTCAAGAGCAAGAAGGGGCGCACCGGTTGCGCCCTGATGGTCGTCATCGTGGTCTTCGGCGGCGGTCTCGGCGGCGTGGCCTACTTCGGCTACCAGTTCTACAAAAATCGTTTCGCCCCGGCCCCGGACTACGCGGGCAGCGGCAACGGCGAAGCGGTGACGGTCGAGATCCCCAAGGGCGCGGTCGGCGTCGACATCGGCCGCGAGCTGAAGGAGGCCGGCGTCGTCCAGAGCGTCGACGCCTTCGTCTCCGCCCAGCTCGCCAACCCCAAGGGCAAGTCCCTCCAGGACGGCGTCTACACGCTCCAGAAGCACATGTCCGCCGCGAGCGCGGTGGAACTGATGCTCAGCCCGAAGAGCCGTGACAACCTCGTCATTCCCGAGGGGAAGCGCAACATCTGGGTGTACCAGGCGATCGACACCCGCCTGAAGCTCGCCAAGGGCACCACGGCGAAGATCGCCAAGGACGACTGGAAGGACCTTGGCCTGCCCTCCTGGGCGAACAGCGACAAGGACGTCAAGGACCCCCTCGAGGGCTTCCTCTACCCGTCCAGCTACGCGGTGGCGAAGGGCATGAAGCCCGAGGCCGTCCTGAAGAGCATGGTCGAGCGCTCGAACGAGCAGTACAAGAAGTACGACCTCGCGGGCAAGGCTCAGGACCTGGGCCTGGACAGTCCGCTCCAGGTGCTCACGGTGGCGAGCCTCGTGCAGGTCGAGGGCAAGTACAAGCACGACTTCGGCAAGGTCGCCCGCGTCGTGTACAACCGTCTCAAGCCGGACAACGTCGAGACGGCGGGCAGGCTGGAGTTCGACTCCACGGTCAACTACCTGAAGGGTCAGAGCACCCTGGACGTCGGCTCGGTCGCCGATCTGCGGAAGATCGCCGATCCGTACAACACGTACGACATCAAGGGACTTCCGCCGGGTCCCATCAGCAACCCCGGCAGCGAAGCGATCGAGTCCGCGCTGAACCCCACCCCGGGTCCTTGGTACTACTTCGTGTCGATCAACGAGAACGAGACGGTGTTCGCCGTCACCAACGAAGAGCACAACCGGAACGTGGAGAAATACCAGGAGGCCCGGAAGCAGGCGGGTAACTGATGACTGCAGGGGCAACCGACCTCCGCCGGGCCGCCGTGCTCGGCAAGCCCATCGCCCACTCGCTCTCCCCGGTGCTGCACCGGGCGGCCTACGCCGAACTCGGGCTCACGGACTGGTCGTACGACCGGTTCGAGGTCGACGAGGCGGGGCTGCCGGGCTTCTTCGAGGGGCTGGGGCCCGAGTGGGCGGGCCTGTCGCTGACCATGCCGCTGAAGCGGGCGGTCATGCCGCTGCTGGACGAGGTCAGTGAGACGGCCGCCTCCGTGGACGCGGTCAACACGGTCGTGTTCACCGAGGACGGGCGCAAGGTCGGCGACAACACCGACATCCCCGGCATGGTGGCCGCCCTGCGGGAGCACGGCATCGAGGAGGTGGAGTCCGCCGCGATCCTCGGCGCCGGCGCCACCGCCTCCTCCGCGCTCGCCGCGCTGTCCCGGATCTGCGCCGGCGAGGTCGTGGTGTACGTCCGCAGCGCCGCCCGCGCCGCCGAGATGCGGGAGTGGGGCGAACGGCTCGACGTGGAGGTCCGCACCGCCGACTGGGCGGACGCGGCCGAGGCGCTGCGGGCACCCCTGGTGATCGCCACCACGCCGGCCGGCACCGCGGACGCCCTCGCCACCGCCGTACCCGAGCGCCCGGCCACCCTCTTCGACGTGCTGTACGACCCCTGGCCCACCGAGCTGGCCGCCCGCTGGTCCATGTTCGGCGGTGCCGTGGTCGGCGGTCTGGACCTGCTCGTCCACCAGGCCGTGCTCCAGGTGGAGCGGATGACCGGCCGCACCCCGGCCCCGCTGGAGGCCATGCGGCACGCGGGCGAACGGGCCCTCGCCGCCCGCTGAGTGCCCGCCGCCCGGCCCCGCACCCAGGTCCCGGTATCCGGACCGAGGCCCGGATACCGGGCACGGCGTGGGAGGATCGGAGGTGGCGGGCCGGGATCGCGCACCCGGCCGAGCCGCCGCCGCGGGCGCGGACACGCGTGAGCGGGGCAGTAGTGGGCGCGAGAACTGAGGAGCACCGTTGAGCAGGCTGCGTTGGCTGACCGCGGGGGAGTCCCACGGTCCCGCACTCGTCGCGACGCTGGAGGGTCTTCCCGCCGGCGTGCCGATCACCACGGAGATGGTGGCGGATCATCTCGCGCGGCGGCGGCTCGGCTATGGGCGTGGCGCGCGGATGAAGTTCGAGCGTGACGAGGTCACGTTCCTCGGCGGTGTACGGCACGGGCTCACGATGGGCTCCCCGGTGGCGGTCATGGTGGGCAACACCGAGTGGCCGAAGTGGGAGCAGGTCATGTCGGCCGACCCGGTGGACGAGGAGGTGCTGGCCGGTCTCGCGCGCAACGCCCCGCTGACCCGCCCGCGCCCCGGCCACGCGGACCTCGCCGGCATGCAGAAGTACGGGTTCGACGAGGCCCGGCCGATCCTGGAGCGCGCCTCCGCGCGGGAGACGGCGGCGCGGGTCGCGCTCGGCGCGGTGGCGCGGTCGTACCTGAAGGAGACCGCCGGGATCGAGATCGTCAGCCACGTCGTGGAGCTGGCCTCCGCGAAGGCGCCGTACGGCGTGTACCCCACCCCGGCGGACGTCGAGCGGCTCGACGAGGACCCGGTGCGCTGCCTGGACGCGGACGCGTCGAAGGCGATGGTCGCGGAGATCGACCAGGCCCACAAGGACGGCGACACCCTCGGCGGTGTGGTCGAGGTGCTGGCGTACGGCGTCCCGGTCGGCCTCGGCTCGCACGTGCACTGGGACCGCAGGCTGGACGCCCGGCTGGCTGCCGCCCTCATGGGCATCCAGGCGATCAAGGGCGTCGAGGTCGGCGACGGCTTCGAGCTGGCGCGGGTGCCGGGCTCGAAGGCGCACGACGAGATCCTCGCCACCCCCGAGGGCATCAAGCGCGCCACCGGCCGCTCCGGCGGCACCGAGGGCGGTCTGACCACCGGTGAGCTGCTGCGGGTGCGCGCGGCCATGAAGCCGATCGCCACCGTGCCGCGCGCGCTGGCCACGGTCGACGTCGCCACCGGCGAGGCCGCGCAGGCGCACCACCAGCGCTCCGACGTGTGCGCCGTCCCGGCCGCCGGCATCGTGGCCGAGGCGATGGTGGCCCTGGTCCTCGCGGACGCGGTCGCGGAGAAGTTCGGCGGCGACAGCGTGGCCGAGACCCGCCGCAACGTCCGCTCCTACCTCGAGAACCTGGCGATCGGATGAGCGCCGTGCCCGTGGTCGTCCTGGTGGGGCCGATGGGCGTGGGCAAGTCCACCGTGGGGCGGCTGCTGGCCGACCGGCTGGGCGCCGCGTTCCGGGACACCGACGACGACATCGTGGCCCATGAGGGCCGCACCATCGCCGAGATCTTCGTGGACGACGGCGAGGACGTCTTCCGCGCGCTGGAGAAGCGCGCGGTGGCCGCGGCGGTCGCCGAGCACGCGGGCGTGCTCGCGCTGGGCGGCGGCGCCGTCCTCGACGCGGACACGCGGGCGCTGCTGTCCGCGCAGCGGGTGGTCTACCTCTCGATGGACGTCGAGGAGGCCGTGCGCCGCACCGGGCTGAACGCCGCCCGGCCGCTGCTCGCGGTCAACCCGCGCCAGCAGTGGCGCACGCTGATGGACGCCCGCCGCCATCTGTACGAGGAGGTCGCCACCGCCGTCGTGACGACCGACGGGCGCGGCCCCGAGGACGTCGCCCGAGCCGTCCTGGACGCACTGGAGTTGAAGGAAGCATGAGCGAGGCAGTCACCCGCATTCAGATCGCCGGGACGGCCGGCACCGAGCCCTACGAGGTTCTGGTGGGCCGCCAGTTGCTGGGCGAGCTGGCCGGGCTGATCGGTCCCAAGGCCAAGCGGGTCGCCGTCATCCACCCCGAGGCCCTCGCCGAGACCGGGGACGCGCTCCGCGCCGACCTGGCCGGGCAGGGCTACGAGGCGGTCGCCATCCAGGTGCCGAACGCCGAGGAGGCGAAGACCGCCGAGGTCGCCGCCTACTGCTGGAAGGCGCTCGGCCAGTCCGGCTTCACCCGCACCGACGTGGTCGTGGGTGTCGGCGGCGGCGCCAGCACCGACCTCGCCGGGTTCGTCGCCGCCACCTGGCTGCGCGGGGTGCGCTGGATCGCCGTCCCGACCACCGTGCTGGCCATGGTGGACGCGGCGGTCGGCGGCAAGACCGGCATCAACACCGCCGAGGGCAAGAACCTCGTGGGTGCCTTCCATCCCCCGGCCGGCGTCCTGTGCGACCTGGCCGCGCTGGACTCGCTGCCGGTGCACGACTACGTCTCCGGGCTCGCGGAGGTCATCAAGGCCGGCTTCATCGCCGACCCGGTGATCCTCGACCTGATCGAGTCCGACCCCGAGGCCGCCCGCACCCCGGCCGGTCCGCACACCGCCGAGCTGATCGAGCGCTCGATCCGGGTCAAGGCGGACGTGGTCTCCTCCGACCTCAAGGAGTCCGGCCGCCGGGAGATCCTCAACTACGGCCACACCCTCGGCCACGCCATCGAGAAGAACGAGCGGTACAAGTGGCGGCACGGCGCCGCCGTCGCCGTCGGCATGCACTTCGCCGCCGAACTCGGCCGCCTGGCGGGCCGGTTGGACGACGCCACCGCCGACCGGCACCGCGCGATCCTCGAATCGGTCGGCCTGCCGCTGCACTACCGGCACGACCAGTGGCCCAAGCTGGTGGAGGCGATGAAGGTCGACAAGAAGTCCCGCGGCGACATGCTGCGCTTCATCGTCCTGGACGGCCTCGCCCGGCCCACCGTGCTGGAGGGCCCCGACCCGGCCGTCCTCCTCGCCGCCTACGGCGAGGTCGGCCAGTAGGTCCCGTACCGCCCGGTGTGCCCGATTACCCACCTGGGGCGGGCACTTCGCACCGCCCCAGGCCGTTTCACCAAACGACGGCCGGGGGCGGTACCGTTCGGTAGGGTGCGGGCTCCGTACCCGCCTTCCGGCGCCGAGTGTGTGTACGAGATGGAGTGGCAACGGATGCAGCACGCAGTGGGATCTCCGCTGCCGCCGCCCCACCAGCCGGGGCACGGGCCGCACACCGGCTGGGCACCGGCCGCGGGGGCGCCGCAGGGTCCGGCCGCCGGGCCACCGGGGTTCTCCGGAGCGGGCCCCGTACCGCCGGCGCCGCCCACACCTCCGGCTCCGCCCGCGCAGGTTCCGGCCCCGCAGCACCCCCTGGCCCCGCAGCACCCCGTGCCCTCGCAGCACCCCCTGGCCCCGCCGCCCGCGCCCGACGTCTCCGGGCATGTGAGGCTGCCGCCCGGCGGTCCCGTCGGTGTTCCCACGGCGCCGCCCGCGATGACCGCCCCCGACCCGTCCGCCACCACGCTCGCCGTGCTGCTGATCGGCCCGGCGGGCGCGGGCAAGACCAGCGTGGCCAAGTACTGGGCCGACCACCGCCGGGCCCCCACCGCCCACATCAGCCTGGACGACGTCCGCGAGTGGGTCCGCTCCGGCTTCGCCGACCCGCAGACCGGGTGGAACGACCACTCCGAGGCCCAGTACCGCCTGGCCCGCCGCACCTGCGGCTTCGCCGCCCGCAACTTCCTGGCCAACGGGATCTCCTGCATCCTCGACGACGCCGTCTTCCCGGACCGCCCGGTCGTGGGGCTCGGCGGCTGGAAGCGCCATGTGGGCCCCGGCCTGCTCCCGGTGGTCCTCCTGCCGGGCCTGGACATCGTCCTGGAGCGCAACGCCGAGCGCTCCGGCAACCGCCGTCTCACCGACGAGGAGGTGGCCCGCATCCACGGCCGTATGGCCGGCTGGTACGGCTCCGGGCTGCCCATCATCGACAACTCCCAGCTGGACGTCCCCGGCACCGCACGGGTGCTGGACGAGGTCCTGGCCCGCGCGATCGCCAGCCCGCCGAACTGGTAGGGACGCCGCCCCCAGCAAGGCGGGCCGCCCACTCGGCCCCCGCCAACCGGCACGAACCGGACATAACTTCTACGCTCGTCTCATGTCAGAGGTGTACGCGACCCGTCGATCCCGGCTGAGGGAACGCTGCAACGCGGCCGGTACCGCGGCAGCGCTCATCTCCCGCCCCGCCAATGTGCGCTACCTGGCGGGCGCCGCGCCCCAGGGCGCCGTCCTGCTGCTCGGCAGGCACCAGGACCAGCTGGTGTGCCCCGTCCCGCCGGAGGACCGGCCCGTGGACGGGCGCCCCGACGAATCCCTGGTCCTGCACGTCCTGTCCGCCCCCGGCCGCGACCCGGCCGTGGCTGCCGCCGACCTCGCCGGGAACCAGGGCAGCGACGCCCTCGCCGTGGAGGAGCACCACCTCACCGTCGCCCGGTACCGCGCCCTCGACGCGGTCGCGCCCGGACTGCGCCTCGCCGGGCTCGGCACGGCCGTGGAGCAGCTCAGGCTGGTCAAGGACGAGGAGGAGATCTCCTGTCTGCGCATCGGCGCGGAGATCGCCGACCAGGCCCTCGGTGAGCTGCTGGAGTCCATCCTGGTCGGCCGCACCGAGCGGCATCTCGCGCTGGAGCTGGAGCGCCGGCTGGTCGACCACGGCGCCGAGGGTCCGGCCTTCCCGACCTCGGTCGCCACCGGTCCCAACTCCGGCCGCTGCGGCCACCGTCCCACCGACCGCCGGGTGGAGGAGGGCGACTTCCTCTCCGTCTGCCTCGGCGCCGCCTACCGCGGCTACCGCTGCGAGATCGGCCGTACCTTCGTCATCGGCACCTCGCCCGCCGACTGGCAGATCGAGCTGTACGACCTGGTGTTCGCCGCCCAACGGGCCGGGCGCGAGGCCCTCGTTCCGGGCGCCGCCTGCCGCGACGTGGACCGCGCCGCGCGCCAGGTGCTGGACTCCGCCGGATACGGCGCCGCCCTCCAGCCGGTCACCGGACACGGCGTCGGACTCGAAATAGACGAGGACCCGCAGCTCGCCCCCGCGGCCATGGGTAAACTTGACGCTTGCGTGCCGGTCACCGTCGAGCCGGGGGTCCACCTTCCGGGCCGGGGCGGAGTCCGGATCGATGACACGCTCGTCGTCCGCCCCGAGGCGGACGGCGGACCCGAGCTACTCACCATCACGACCAAGGAACTGCTCGCCCTGTAGACAGGTGCGTGCGCCGGGGTCCTACGTCAGTCCAGGAGATTCCGCAACCGTGGCTTCCACGAACGACCTCAAGAACGGCATGGTGCTCAAGCTCGACGGGGGCCAGCTTTGGTCCGTCGTCGAGTTCCAGCACGTCAAGCCCGGTAAGGGCCCGGCCTTCGTGCGCACCAAGCTCAAGAACGTCCTCTCCGGCAAGGTGGTCGACAAGACCTTCAACGCCGGTGTCAAGGTCGAGACGGCCACTGTCGACAAGCGCGACATGCAGTTCTCGTACAAGGACGGCGAGTACTACGTCTTCATGGACATGGAGACGTACGACCAGCTGCACATCGACCCGAAGGCCGTCGGCGACGCCGCGAACTTCCTGATCGAGGGCTTCACCGCCGTCGTCGCGCAGCACGAGGGCGAGGTGCTCTTCGTCGAGCTGCCGGCCGCCGTCGAGCTGGTCATCTCGGAGACTGAGCCGGGCGTCCAGGGCGACCGCTCCACCGGTGGCACCAAGCCCGCCACGCTGGAGACCGGCCACCAGATCCAGGTCCCGCTCTTCATCACGACCGGCGAGAAGATCAAGGTCGACACTCGCACGAGCGACTACCTCGGCCGGGTGAACAGCTAACCGTGGCCGCCCGCAACACGGCCCGCAAGCGCGCCTTCCAGATCCTCTTCGAGGGTGACCAGCGCGGCACCGACGTCATCACGGTTCTCGCCGACTGGGTCCGGCTCTCCCGGAGCGACACCCGGCAGCCCCCCGTGAGCGAGTACACGATGCAGCTCGTCGAGGGGTACGCGCAGCGCGCCCGCCGTATCGACGACCTGATCGCCCAGTACGCGGTGGGGTGGACGCTCGACCGGATGCCGGTCGTCGACCGCAACCTGCTGCGCCTCGGCGCGTACGAGCTGATCTGGGAGGACGAGACCCCGGACGCGGTCGTCCTCGACGAGATGGTGCAGCTCGCCAAGGAGTTCTCCACGGACGAGTCGCCGGCGTTCGTGAACGGCCTCCTGGGCCGCTTCAAGGAGCTCAAGCCGTCCCTGCGCCGGGATGAGGCGTAAACGGTACGACAAGACGCCGGAGGGCCCGCAGCGCGCCTGCTGCGGGCCCTCCGGCGTCTTCGCCACCATCGGAAAAACCGCCGGGGTGGCCGGAACCGCAAAGTTCCGGCCACCCCGGCGGCACGTTTCTGCTCAGGTGCGGGACGGTCAGCCCTCGTCGTGCGCCACCGCGCGGCGCGCGTCCGCGTCCAGGACGCCCCAGCTGATCAGCTGCTCGGTGAGGACCGAGGGGGACTGGTCGTAGATGACGGCGAGGGTGCGCAGGTCGTCCTGGCGGATCGACAGCACCTTGCCGTTGTAGTCACCGCGCTGGGACTGGATCGTCGCCGCGTACCGCTGGAGGGGGCCCGCCTTCTCGGCCGGCACCGTGGACAGCCGCTCCAGGTCCAGGACCAGCTTCGGCGGCGGCTCGGCGGCCCCGCCCGGCGTGGTGCCAGGCAGCAGCTCCTGCACCGGAACGCCGTAGAAGTCGGCCAGCTCGGCCAGGCGCTGCACGGTCACGGCACGGTCGCCGCGCTCGTAGGAACCGACCACCACGGCCTTCCAGCGTCCCTGGGACTTCTCCTCGACGCCGTGGAGGGAAAGGCCCTGCTGGGTGCGGATGGCCCGGAGCTTGGCCCCGAGCTGTTTGGCGTATTCGCTGGACATATAGCTCCCGGACACTGTGTAGACGCGGTCGGCAGGTGTTCCCACCGCGCGGCTGGTAACTCACTGTGAGGTTACGCAGCGTGATTCTCCTGCGTCAAGCCGAATGGTCCACACCGACTCTTCCGTGGTAGTGGCGGCCCGTTGGGCCAAGCGGGTGAACGGGGCCTCCCGGCGACCTGCTAGTGTGGATGGCGCAAATCCGACGTCCTTTAAAGTCCGTCCCGTGAGGCGGAGAAGGGGGTCCGTTTCGTATGGACACGCACGCCAATCCGCTCAACTCCGATGCCCGGCCCGTGCTCGAAGGGCCCGACATCGCCCGCGTTCTCACCCGCATCGCCCACGAGATCGTCGAACGCGCCAAGGGCGCCGACGACGTGGTGCTCCTCGGCATTCCCACGCGAGGCGTCTTCCTCGCCCAGCGGCTCGCCGTCAAGCTGGAGCAGGTCACCGGCCGGAAGATCCCGGTCGGCTCGCTCGACATCACCATGTACCGCGACGACCTGCGCATGCACCCCCCACGCGCCCTCGCCCGCACCGAGATCCCCGGCGACGGTGTCGACGGCCGCCTGGTGGTGCTCGTCGACGACGTGCTCTTCTCCGGCCGCACCATCCGAGCCGCCCTCGACGCCCTGAACGACATCGGGCGCCCCCGCGCGGTCCAGCTCGCCGTCCTCGTCGACCGCGGACACCGGGAACTGCCGATCCGCGCCGACTACGTCGGCAAGAACCTCCCCACGTCGCTGCGGGAGACGGTCAAGGTCCAGCTCGCCGAGGAGGACGGTCGGGACACCGTGCTGCTCGGTGCCAAGTCTGCCGACCAGTAGCGAACAGAGGCGTACGGGCCGCTCCGGCGTGCCCTCACAGCGCCCCGCTCCGCCCGAATCCTCCCGTTTGAACTGCCTTACGGAGCCTGACAGATGCAGCGTCATCTCATCTCGGCCGCCGACCTCACCCGCGACGACGCCGTCCTGATCCTCGACACCGCCGAGGAGATGGCCAGGGTCGCGGACCGGCCGATCAAGAAACTGCCGACCCTGCGCGGCCGCACGGTCTGCAACCTCTTCTTCGAGGACTCGACCCGCACCCGGATCTCCTTCGAGGCCGCCGAGAAGCGCCTCTCCGCCGATGTCATCAACTTCGCGGCCAAGGGCTCCAGCGTCTCCAAGGGCGAGTCCCTGAAGGACACCGCCCAGACGCTGGAGGCGATGGGCGTGGACGCCGTCGTCATCCGGCACAGCGCCTCCGGCGCCCCCTACCGCCTCGCCAACTCCGGCTGGATCGACGCTCCCGTCATCAACGCCGGCGACGGAACCCACCAGCACCCCACCCAGGCCCTGCTGGACGCCTTCACCATGCGCCGCCGCCTGATCGGCCCCGACGCCGGACTCGGCCACGACCTCGCGGGCAAGCGCGTCACCCTCGTCGGCGACGTGCTGCACAGCCGCGTGGCCCGCTCCAACGTGGACCTCCTGCACACCCTCGGCGCCGAGGTCACCCTCGTCGCCCCGCCCACCCTGGTGCCGGTCGGCGTGGAGACCTGGCCCTGCGAGGTGTCCTACGACCTCGACTCGACGCTGCCCAAGTCCGACGCGGTGATGATGCTCCGCGTCCAGCGCGAGCGGATGAACGCCGCGTTCTTCCCCACCGAGCGCGAGTACTCCCGCCGCTACGGCCTCGACGGCGACCGCATGGCCCGGCTGCCGGAGCACGCCATCGTCATGCACCCCGGCCCGATGGTCCGGGGCATGGAGATCACCGCCGAGGTCGCCGACTCCGACCGCTGCACGGTCGTGGAGCAGGTCGCCAACGGCGTCTCCATCCGCATGGCCGTCCTCTACCTGCTGCTCGGCGGCAACGAGCCCGCCGGCACCGCCCACCTTCGTACCGAGGAGAAGTAAGACCCATGAGCAAGATCCTGATCCGTGGTGCGAAGGTGCTCGGGGGCGAGCCGCAGGACGTACTGATCGACGGCGAGCTGATCGCGGCGGTCGGCACCGGCCTCGACGCCGAGGGCGCGGAGGTCGTCGAGGCCGACGGCCGGGTGCTGCTGCCGGGCCTGGTCGACCTGCACACCCATCTGCGCGAGCCCGGCCGCGAGGACTCCGAGACCGTGCTCACCGGCACCCGCGCCGCCGCCTCCGGCGGCTTCACCGCCGTCTTCGCCATGGCCAACACCTTCCCCGTCGCCGACACCGCCGGCGTGGTCGAGCAGGTCTGGCGGCTCGGCAAGGAGTCCGGCTACTGCGACGTACGCCCCATCGGCGCCGTCACCGTGGGCCTGGAGGGCCGGAAGCTCGCCGAGCTGGGCGCCATGCACGACTCCGCCGCGCAGGTCAGCGTCTTCTCCGACGACGGCAAGTGCGTGGACGACGCGGTCATCATGCGCCGCGCGCTGGAGTACGTGAAGGCGTTCGGCGGCGTCATCGCCCAGCACGCCCAGGAGCCCCGGCTCACCGAGGGCGCCCAGATGAACGAGGGCGTCGTCTCCGCCGAGCTGGGCCTCGGTGGCTGGCCGGCCGTCGCCGAGGAGTCGATCATCGCGCGGGACGTGCTGCTCGCCGAGCACGTCGGCTCCCGCCTGCACATCTGCCACCTCTCGACGGCCGGCTCGGTGGAGATCATCCGCTGGGCCAAGTCCCGCGGTATCCAGGTCACCGCCGAGGTGTGCCCGCACCACCTGCTCCTGACCGAGGAGATGGTGCGCACCTATAACCCCGCCTACAAGGTCAACCCGCCGCTGCGCACCGAGCGCGACGTACGCGCCCTGCGCGAGGCGCTGGCCGACGGCACGATCGACATCGTCGCCACCGACCACGCCCCGCACCCGCACGAGGACAAGGACTGCGAGTGGGCCGCGGCCGCCATGGGCATGGTCGGCCTGGAGACCGCGCTGTCCGTGGTGCAGGAGACCATGGTCGAGACCGGCCTGCTTGACTGGGCCGAGGTCGCCGACCGCATGTCCTTCGCGCCCGCCAGGATCGGCGAGGCCACCGGCCACGGCCGCCCGGTCGCGGCGGGCGAGCCCGCCAACCTCACCCTCGTGGACACGGCCTACCGTGGACAGGTGGACCCCGCGCGCTTCGCCTCGCGCAGCCGCAACACCCCGTACGAGGGCCGCGAGCTGCCGGGCCGTGTCACCCACACCTGGCTGCGGGGCAAGGCCACGCTCATGGACGGGAAGCTCACGTGACACCTGCAACTCAGCTCGCCGTATCGCTCGCCGCGGGACTGGCGGACGAGAAGAAGTCGGCCGCGGTGACCGACTGGGCCGCCCGCCTGGGCTGGCTCATCGGACTGGCCCTCTTCGTCGCCCTCGTCTACTGGCTGATGCGCGAGGGCTGGAAGTGGCGCGGCACCCTCCAGAGCGACCTGCCCGAGCTGCCCGAGGTGCCGGAGAACCCCGGCCCCGCGAAACTGACCATGAGCGGCCGCTACCACGGCTCCACCACCGCCGGGCAGTGGCTGGACCGGATCGTCGCCCACGGCCTGGGCTCCCGCAGCCGGGCCGAGCTGACCCTCACCGACGCGGGCCTGGCCGTCGAGCGCCCCGGCGCCACCGACTTCCTCATCCCCGTCGACGCGCTGCGCGGCGCCCGGCTCGACAAGGGCATCGCGGGCAAGGTCCTCACCGAGGGCGGACTGCTCGTGGTGACCTGGGCGCACGGCGAGAAGCTGATCGACTCCGGCTTCCGCTCCGACCACGCCGCCGAACACACCACCTGGGTCGAGACCCTGAACCAGATGACCAGCCACACGGAAGGCGCACGATGACGACCTCCACCAGGGGAGCCGCCAGGACTCCCGCCGTACTCGTCCTGGAGGACGGCCGCACCTTCCGCGGCCGCGCCTACGGGGCCGTGGGGGAGACCTTCGGCGAGGCCGTGTTCTCCACCGGCATGACCGGCTACCAGGAGACCCTGACCGACCCCTCCTACGACCGCCAGATCGTCGTCGCCACCGCCCCGCAGATCGGCAACACCGGCTGGAACGACGAGGACGACGAGTCGAGGCGCATCTGGGTCTCCGGCTACGTGGTGCGCGACCCCGCGCGCGTGCCGTCCAACTGGCGCTCCCGGCGCTCCCTGGACGACGAGCTGACCGCCCAGGGCGTCGTCGGCATCAGCGGCATCGACACCCGCGCCCTCACCCGCCACCTGCGCGAACGCGGCTCCATGCGCGCCGGGATCTTCTCCGGCGACGCGCTGGCCCCCGACGCCGAGCTGGTGACGCGGGTCCAGGCCCAGCCGCACATGAAGGGCGCGAGCCTCTACGAGGAGGTCGCCACCAAGGAGGCGTACGTCGTCCCCGCGGTCGGCGAGAAGAAGTTCACCGTCGCCGCGATCGACCTCGGCATCAAGGGCATGACCCCGCAGCGGATGGCCGAGCGCGGCATAGAGGTGCACGTGCTCCCGGCGACCGCCACGGCCGAGGACGTCTACGCCGTGGACCCCGACGGTGTGTTCTTCTCCAACGGCCCCGGAGACCCGGCCACGGCCGACGGCCCGGTGGCCCTGATGACCGCCGTCCTGGAGCGGAGGACGCCGCTGTTCGGCATCTGCTTCGGCAACCAGATCCTCGGCCGCGCGCTCGGCTTCGGCACCTACAAGCTGAAGTACGGCCACCGGGGCATCAACCAGCCGGTCCAGGACCGCACCACCGGCAAGGTGGAGGTCACCGCGCACAACCACGGCTTCGCCGTCGACGCCCCGCTCGACCGGGTCAGCGAGACGAAGTTCGGCCGCGCCGAGGTCTCCCACGTCTGCCTGAACGACGACGTGGTGGAGGGACTCCAGCTGCTCGACCAGCCCGCCTTCTCCGTCCAGTACCACCCCGAGGCGGCGGCCGGTCCGCACGACGCCGCCTACCTGTTCGACCGCTTCACGTCTTTGATGAGCACAGTCCGGGAGGGCCAGCGTGCCTAAGCGCTCCGATATCCAGTCCGTCCTGGTCATCGGCTCCGGCCCGATCGTCATCGGTCAGGCCGCCGAGTTCGACTACTCCGGCACCCAGGCGTGCCGCGTGCTCAAGGCCGAGGGCCTGCGCGTGGTCCTCGTCAACTCCAACCCCGCGACGATCATGACCGACCCGGAGATCGCCGACGCCACCTACGTCGAGCCGATCACCCCCGAGTTCGTCGAGAAGATCATCGCCAAGGAGCGCCCCGACGCCCTCCTGCCCACCCTGGGCGGCCAGACCGCCCTGAACACCGCCATCTCCCTGCACGACAGCGGCGTGCTGGAGAAGTACGGCGTCGAGCTGATCGGTGCCAAGCCCGAGGCGATCCACAAGGGCGAGGACCGCGACCTCTTCAAGGGCGTCGTGGAGGAGGTCCGCAA
The DNA here is from genome assembly GCF_044541565.1 of Streptomyces sp. NPDC085596. Taxonomy (NCBI): domain Bacteria; kingdom Bacillati; phylum Actinomycetota; class Actinomycetes; order Kitasatosporales; family Streptomycetaceae; genus Streptomyces; species Streptomyces sp. NPDC085596. The sequence continues at coordinate 319,142 of NZ_JBITTC010000006.1, forward strand.
GAAGACCGGCCACGGCGAGTCCGCCCGCTCGGTCATCTGCCACACCATGGACGACGTCCTGCAGGGCGTCGAGACGCTCGGCGGTTACCCCGTCGTCGTCCGCCCCTCCTTCACCATGGGCGGCGCCGGCTCCGGCTTCGCCCACGACGAGGACGAGCTGCGCCGCATCGCCGGCCAGGGCCTCACGCTCTCCCCGACCACCGAGGTGCTCCTGGAGGAGTCCATCCTCGGCTGGAAGGAGTACGAGCTGGAGCTGATGCGCGACAAGAACGACAACGTCGTGGTCGTCTGCTCCATCGAGAACTTCGACCCGATGGGCGTGCACACCGGCGACTCCATCACCGTCGCGCCCTCGATGACGCTCACCGACCGCGAGTACCAGCTCCTGCGCGACGTCGGCATCGCGATCATCCGCGAGGTCGGCGTGGACACCGGCGGCTGCAACATCCAGTTCGCCGTCAACCCCGAGGACGGCCGGGTCATCGTCATCGAGATGAACCCGCGCGTCTCCCGGTCCTCCGCGCTCGCCTCCAAGGCCACCGGCTTCCCGATCGCCAAGATCGCCGCCAAGCTGGCCGTCGGCTACACCCTGGACGAGATCCCCAACGACATCACCCGGGAGACCCCGGCCTCCTTCGAGCCCACGCTCGACTATGTCGTCGTCAAGGCCCCCCGGTTCGCCTTCGAGAAGTTCCCGCAGGCCGACTCCACGCTGACCACCACCATGAAGTCGGTCGGCGAGGCCATGGCCATCGGCCGCAACTTCACCGAGGCGTTCCAGAAGGCGCTGCGCTCGCTGGAGAAGAAGGGCAGCCAGTTCACCTTCGTGGGCGAGCCCGGCGACAAGACCGCCCTCCTCGAAGAGGCGGTGCGCCCCACCGACGGCCGGATCAACACCGTCATGCGGGCCATCCGCGCGGGCGCCACGCCGGAGGAGATCTTCGAGTACACGAAGATCGACCCGTGGTTCGTGGACCAGCTCTTCCTGATCAAGGAGACCGCCGACGAGCTGGCCGAGGCCCCCGAGCTGACCGCCGAACTGCTCGCCGAGGCCAAGCGGCACGGCTTCTCCGACCTCCAGATCGGTGAGATCCGGGGCCTGCGCGAGGACGTCGTCCGCGAGGTCCGGCACGTCCTCGGCATCCGCCCGGTCTACAAGACGGTCGACACCTGCGCCGCCGAGTTCGCCGCGCAGACGCCGTACTTCTACTCCTCCTACGACGAGGAGAGCGAGGTCGCGCCGCGCGAGAAGCCCGCCGTGATCATCCTGGGCTCCGGCCCCAACCGCATCGGCCAGGGCATCGAGTTCGACTACTCCTGCGTCCACGCCTCCTTCGCGCTCTCCGACGCCGGGTACGAGACCGTGATGGTCAACTGCAACCCGGAGACCGTCTCCACCGACTACGACACCTCCGACCGGCTCTACTTCGAGCCGCTCACCCTGGAGGACGTGCTGGAGATCGTCCACGCGGAGTCCCTCGCCGGCCCGATCGCCGGTGTGATCGTGCAGCTCGGCGGCCAGACCCCGCTGGGCCTCGCGCAGGCGCTGAAGGACAACGGCGTGCCGGTCGTCGGCACCCCGCCCGAGGCCATCCACGCCGCCGAGGACCGGGGCGCCTTCGGCCGCGTCCTCGCCGAGGCCGGCCTGCCCGCCCCCAAGCACGGCACCGCCACCACCTTCGCCGAGGCCAAGGCCATCGCGGACGAGATCGGCTACCCGGTCCTGGTCCGGCCCTCCTACGTCCTCGGCGGACGCGGCATGGAGATCGTGTACGAGGAGGAGCGGCTCTCCGCCTACATCGAGGAGTCCACCGAGATCAGCCCGTCCCGGCCGGTCCTCGTGGACCGCTTCCTGGACGACGCCATCGAGATCGACGTCGACGCCCTCTACGACGGCGAGGAGCTGTATCTCGGCGGCGTCATGGAGCACATCGAGGAGGCCGGCATCCACTCCGGCGACTCGGCGTGCGCCCTGCCCCCGATCACGCTCGGCGGCTTCGACATCAAGCGGCTGCGCGCCTCCACCGAGGCCATCGCCAAGGGCGTCGGCGTACGCGGACTGATCAACATCCAGTTCGCCATGTCGGGCGACATCCTCTACGTCCTGGAGGCCAACCCGCGCGCCTCCCGCACGGTCCCCTTCACCTCCAAGGCGACCGCAGTCCCGCTCGCCAAGGCCGCCGCCCGCATCTCGCTGGGCACGAGCATCGCCGAGCTGCGCGCCGAGGGGCTGCTGCCCGCCACCGGCGACGGCGGCGAACTCCCGCTGGACGCGCCGATCTCCGTCAAGGAGGCCGTGATGCCCTGGTCCCGGTTCCGGGACATCCAGGGCCGCGGTGTGGACACCGTGCTCGGCCCGGAGATGCGCTCCACCGGCGAGGTCATGGGCATCGACTCCGTCTTCGGCACGGCCTACGCCAAGTCGCAGGCGGGCGCGTACGGCCCGCTGCCCACCAAGGGCCGCGCGTTCATCTCGGTCGCCAACCGCGACAAGCGCTCGATGATCTTCCCGGCCCGCGAGCTGGTCGCCCACGGCTTCGAGCTGCTGGCCACCTCCGGCACCGCCGAGGTCCTCAAGCGCAACGGCATCAACGCCACCGTCGTGCGCAAGCAGTCCGAGGGCACCGGCCCCGACGGCGAGCGGACCATCGTCCAGCTCATCCACGACGGCGAGGTCGACCTCATCGTCAACACGCCCTACGGCACCGGCGGCCGCCTCGACGGCTACGACATCCGCACGGCGGCCGTGGCCCGCTCGGTCCCCTGCCTGACCACCGTCCAGGCGCTCGCCGCCGCCGTCCAGGGCATCGACGCCCTCGGCCGCGGGGACGTGGGCGTCCGCTCCCTCCAGGAGCACGCGGAACACCTGAACGCGGCCCGCGACTAGCCGCGCCGAGGGGGACACCGGAAACGGTGTCCCCCTCTTCATGAGGCACGCCCGCCCCGACCGGCCCCTTTGAGGACTCCCCACATGTACAAGCTGTTCTTCCGGCTGCTCTTCAAGCGGATGGACCCGGAACAGGCGCACCACCTCGCCTTCCGCTGGGTCCGCGCCCTCGCCCGCGTCCCCGTCCTGCGCACCTTCGCCGCCGCCGCGCTCGCCCCCCGGCATACGGAACTGCGCACCGAGGCCCTCGGCCTGCGCATGCACGGCCCCTTCGGGCTCGCGGCCGGCTTCGACAAGAACGCGGTCGGCATCGACGGCCTGTCGATGCTCGGCTTCGACCATGTCGAGATCGGCACCGTCACCGGCGAGGCCCAGCCCGGCAATCCGAAGCAGCGGCTGTTCCGGCTGGTCGCCGACCGCGCCCTGATCAACCGCATGGGCTTCAACAACGAGGGCTCCCTCGCCGTCGCCGCCCGGCTCGCCTCCCGGCGCCCGGTCTTCCGTACGGTCGTCGGCGTCAACATCGGCAAGACCAAGGCCGTCGCCGAGGCGGACGCCGTCGCCGACTACGTGAAGTCCGCCGAGCGGCTCGCCCCGCACGCCGACTACCTCGTGGTGAACGTCTCCTCCCCGAACACCCCGGGTCTGCGGAACCTCCAGGCCACCGAGGCGCTGCGCCCGCTGCTGAGCGCCGTGCGCGAGGCCGCCGACCGCGCCACCGGGGACCGCCGCGTCCCGCTCCTGGTGAAGATCGCCCCCGACCTGGCGGACGAGGACGTCGACGCCGTCGCCGACCTCGCCGTGGAACTCGGTCTTGACGGCATCATCGCCACCAACACCACCATCGCCCGCGAGGGCCTCGGCCTGCGCTCCGCGCCCTCGCTGGTGAAGGAGACCGGCGGCCTGTCCGGCGCCCCGCTGAAGGCACGCTCCCTGGAGGTGCTGCGCCGCCTGTACGCGCGCGTGGGTGACCGCATCACCCTGGTGGGCGTCGGCGGCGTGGAGACCGCCGAGGACGCCTGGCAGCGCATCCTGGCCGGCGCCACCCTGGTCCAGGGCTACAGCGCCTTCGTCTACGAGGGCCCCTTCTGGACCCGCGCCGTCCACAAGGGCCTCGCCGCCCGGCTGGCCGCCAGCCCCTACGCCACCCTCGCCGACGCGGTCGGCGCCGATGTCAGGAACTCCGCATGAGCGAGCCTTTCGGTACCCGTCTGCGCCACGCCATGGACGAGCGCGGCCCGCTGTGCGTCGGCATCGACCCGCACGCCTCGCTGCTCGCCGACTGGGGCCTGAACGACGACGTGAACGGCCTGGAGCGGTTCAGCCGCACCGTCGTGGAGGCGATCGCCGACCGGGTCGCCGTCATCAAGCCGCAGAGCGCGTTCTTCGAGCGGTTCGGCTCGCGCGGTGTCGCCGTCCTGGAGCGCACGGTGGCCGAGGCCCGCGCGGCGGGCGCCCTGGTCGTGATGGACGCCAAGCGCGGCGACATCGGCTCCACCATGGCCGGGTACGCGGAGGCGTTCCTGCACAAGGACGCCCCGCTGTTCTCGGACGCGCTCACCGTCTCCCCGTACCTCGGCTACGGCTCGCTCGCCCCGGCGTTCGAGCTGGCCCGCGAGAACGGCGCCGGGCTGTTCGTGCTCGCGCTGACCTCCAACCCGGAGGGCCCCGAGGTGCAGCACGCGGTCCGCGCGGACGGCCGTACGGTCGCCGCGACCGTGCTGGGCCACCTCGCCGCCGAGAACGCGGGTGCCGAGCCCCTCGGCTCCTTCGGCGCGGTCGTCGGCGCCACCGTGGGCGACCTGTCCTCCTACGACCTCGCCATCAACGGCCCGCTGCTCGCCCCCGGCGTCGGCGCGCAGGGCGCGACCCCGGCCGACCTTCCGGCGGTGTTCGGGCGGGCCGTGGGCAATGTGGTGCCGAACGTCAGCCGGGGTGTGCTGCGGCACGGTCCCGGCATCGAGGCGCTGCGGGCGGCCACCGGGACCTTCGCCACGGAGATCCGGGCCGCCGTCGCGGGTGTCTGAGCACGGCGGACGGGCTCGACCGGGGGTCCGAGAGACGAATACATCCCCGAATCATGGGCAGTATGCCGGAAAAGTCCGGCCTCACGGAGGCTGACCAGGACTTTTCCGCTGTTCTCGCTGACTCCGGCGAACTTGCCCGCTAGTCTCCGAGCAGTGAGAGCGGGCGAGCGTGTTGCTCGTCGCTCCCCAGGTGTGGGGCGACTAGGTTCCTCACCGGTCCGTATCCGACAGTTCGACATCCGAGGTGACGTAGGCGTGGCTCTTCCGCCCCTTACCCCTGAACAGCGCGCAGCCGCGCTCGAAAAGGCCGCCGCGGCTCGCCGGGAGCGGGCCGAGGTCAAGAATCGACTCAAGCACTCCGGCGCCTCGCTGCACGAGGTCATCAAGCAGGGCCAGGAGAACGAGGTCATCGGCAAGATGAAGGTCTCGGCCCTGCTGGAGTCCCTGCCGGGCGTGGGCAAGGTCCGCGCCAAGCAGATCATGGAGCGTCTGGGCATCTCCGAGAGCCGCCGTGTCCGCGGTCTCGGTTCCAACCAGATCGCTTCCCTGGAGCGTGAGTTCGGCAGCACCGGCTCCTGAGTCCGGGCGCTGCCCGGACCGGAGTCCCGGACACTCCGGGATTGCTGGAATAATCGCTGCATGGCTGGAACATTCCGGGGGACGTCCCCCGTACCCCCGGACGCACGTCCGCGGCTGACCGTGCTCTCCGGCCCCTCCGGGGTCGGTAAGAGCACGGTCGTCGCCCATATGCGCAAGGAACACCCCGACGTCTGGCTGTCGGTGTCCGCGACCACCCGCAAGCCGCGCCCCGGCGAGGAGCACGGCGTCCACTACTTCTTCGTCAGTGACGAGGAGATGGACAAGCTGATCGCCAACGGCGAGCTGCTGGAGTGGGCCGAGTTCGCCGGCAACCGCTACGGCACGCCCCGCGCGGCCGTGCTGGAGCGGCTGGAGAAGGGCGAGCCGGTGCTGCTGGAGATCGATCTCCAGGGCGCCCGTCAGGTCCGCGAGTCGATGCCCGACGCCCAGCTGGTGTTCCTGGCCCCGCCCTCCTGGGAGGAGCTGGTGCGCAGGCTCACCGGTCGCGGCACCGAGTCGCCCGAGGTCATCGAACGCCGGCTGGAGGCGGCCAGGACGGAACTGGCGGCCGAGCCCGAGTTCGACGTGACCCTGGTCAACACCTCCGTCGAGGACGTGGCCGCGGAGCTGCTAGCCTTGATGGACGTTGTGTGATCGTGACCGCCGTCCGTCAATCGGACCCACCGGTCGCGGCGATTCTCACCGACTGAATCTTTCCCACCCATCGGAAGGCAGAGCGTGTCCTCTTCCATCACCGCGCCCGAGGGCATCATCAACCCTCCGATCGACGAGCTCCTCGAGGCCACCGACTCGAAGTACAGCCTCGTGATCTACGCGGCCAAGCGTGCCCGCCAGATCAACGCGTACTACTCGCAGCTCGGTGAGGGTCTCCTCGAGTACGTCGGTCCGCTCGTCGACACCCACGTCCACGAGAAGCCGCTGTCGATCTCCCTGCGGGAGATCAACGCCGGTCTGCTGACGTCCGAGGCCATCGAGGGCCCGGCCCAGTAGTTCCTTCTGGTTGCGGTCGTACTTTCAGATCGCGGCTGACTTATCCACAGGCCCGGCAGTCACCCTGCCGGGCCTGTGGTGTGTCATGGGTGTCATAGGTTCTCGAAGGTTCTCGAAAGTCCGGGGAGAGACGGTGGACAAGCCGAAGGTCGTACTGGGCGTCAGCGGTGGCATCGCGGCGTACAAGTCCTGTGAGCTGCTCAGACGGTTCACCGAGTCGGGCCATGACGTGCGGGTGGTGCCGACCGCCTCCGCGCTGCACTTCGTCGGCGCCGCCACCTGGTCCGCGCTGTCGGGCAACCCGGTCTCCACCGAGGTCTGGGACAGCGTGCACGAGGTCCCGCACGTCCGCATCGGCCAGCACGCCGACCTCGTGGTCGTCGCGCCCGCCACCGCCGACCTGCTCGCCAAGGCCGCGCACGGCCTCGCCGACGACCTGCTCACCAACACGCTGCTCACCGCGCGCTGCCCGGTGGTCTTCGCCCCGGCGATGCACACCGAGATGTGGGAGCATCCCGCCACCCAGGAGAACGTGGCCACCCTGCGCCGCCGGGGTGCGGTCGTCATCGAGCCCGCCGTCGGCCGCCTCACCGGCGTCGACACCGGCAAGGGCCGGCTGCCCGACCCGGCGGAGATCTTCGAGGTCTGCCGCCGGGTACTGACGCGGGGTGTGGCCGAGCCCGACCTCGCGGGCCGCCATGTGGTGGTCTCGGCGGGCGGTACCCGTGAGCCGCTCGACCCGGTGCGCTTCCTCGGCAACCGCTCCTCCGGCAAGCAGGGCTACGCCCTCGCCCGGACCGCCGCCGCGCGCGGGGCCCGCGTGACATTGGTCTCGGCCAACGCCGAGCTGCCCGACCCGGCGGGCGTGGACATCGTGCGCGTCGGCACCGCCGTCCAGCTGCGCGAGGCGGTGCTCAAGGCCGCGGCCGACGCCGACGCCGTGGTCATGGCCGCCGCCGTCGCCGACTTCCGCCCGGTCGCCTACGCGAGCGGGAAGATCAAGAAGAAGGACGGCCAGGAGCCCGAACCGGTCGCCCTGGTGCGCAACCCGGACGTGCTCGCGGAGGTCGCCGCCGAGCGCGCCCGTCCCGGCCAGGTCGTCGTCGGCTTCGCCGCCGAGACCGACGACGTGCTCGCCAACGGCCGCGCCAAGCTGGCCCGCAAGGGCTGCGATCTGCTCGTGGTGAACGAGGTGGGGGAGCGCAGGACCTTCGGCTCGGAGGACAACGAGGCCGTCGTCCTCGGTGCCGACGGCACCGAGACGGCCGTTCCGCACGGACCGAAGGAAGCCCTCGCCGACATCGTCTGGGACCTGGTGGCGGCCCGGCTGAGCTGAACCGGCTGGGCCGTACGGGACGGTCATTTTCGGCCACCCGGAGTCTTTTTTTCATACCGCGATGGCGCGTGGCGGCTCTGGTCAACGCCACGCAGCAGCGTGCAGAATGCCTGTGCCGCAGGTCACAGCGTTCTCGCTGGTCGAGAACGGGTGGCCTTGTGGGCAGGTGCGACCGATAAACTGTTCACGGACGACGTTGGGCGCAGCTCCCGACGTGGTCCTTCAATGATCAGACAGCAGCCGCTGCAACCCCAGGGAGCGTTGTGTCCCGTCGCCTGTTCACCTCGGAGTCCGTGACCGAAGGTCACCCCGACAAGATCGCTGACCAGATCAGCGACACCATTCTCGACGCGCTGCTCCGCGAGGACCCCTCGTCCCGCGTCGCCGTCGAGACGCTGATCACCACCGGCCTGGTGCACGTGGCCGGCGAGGTCACGACCAAGGCTTACGCGCCCATCGCCCAGCTGGTGCGCGAGAAGATCCTGGAGATCGGCTACGACTCCTCCAAGAAGGGCTTCGACGGCGCCTCCTGTGGCGTCTCGGTGTCCATCGGCGCGCAGTCCCCGGACATCGCGCAGGGCGTCGACACGGCGTACGAGTCCCGTGTCGAGGGCGATGAGGACGAGCTGGACAAGCAGGGCGCGGGCGACCAGGGCCTGATGTTCGGCTACGCGACGGACGAGACGCCGACGCTGATGCCGCTGCCGATCTTCCTGGCGCACCGCCTGTCCAAGCGCCTCTCCGAGGTCCGCAAGAACGGCACCATCCCCTACCTGCGCCCCGACGGCAAGACCCAGGTCACCATCGAGTACGACGGCGACAAGGCCGTCCGCCTCGACACCGTCGTGGTCTCCAGCCAGCACGCCTCCGACATCGACCTCGAGTCGCTGCTCGCGCCCGACATCCGCGAGTTCGTGGTCGAGCCCGAGCTGAAGGCCCTGCTGGACGAGGGCATCAAGATCGACACCGAGGGCTACCGCCTGCTGGTCAACCCCACCGGCCGTTTCGAGATCGGCGGCCCGATGGGCGACGCCGGTCTCACCGGCCGCAAGATCATCATCGACACCTACGGCGGCTTCGCCCGCCACGGTGGCGGCGCCTTCTCGGGCAAGGACCCGTCCAAGGTGGACCGCTCGGCCGCGTACGCGATGCGCTGGGTCGCCAAGAACGTCGTGGCGGCGGGCCTCGCCTCGCGCTGCGAGGTCCAGGTCGCCTACGCGATCGGCAAGGCCGAGCCGGTCGGTCTCTTCGTGGAGACCTTCGGCACCGCCAAGATCGAGCCCGAGAAGATCGAGAAGGCCATCGACGAGGTCTTCGACCTCCGCCCCGCCGCGATCATCCGCGACCTCGACCTGCTGCGCCCGATCTACGCCCAGACGGCGGCCTACGGCCACTTCGGCCGTGAGATCCCCGACTTCACCTGGGAGCGCACGGACCGCGTCGACGCCCTGCGCAAGGCCGCCGGCGTCTGACCCGAACCGCGAGAACCGAGGCCCGGCGTCCCCGAAGGGGAGCCGGGCCTCGGCATGCTCCGGGCGTCACGGCGGGCGGTGTTGTCAGTGGGGTTTGGTAAGAATGCAAGCGTGAGCAGCGAGAACGGGCCGGGGGACGGCGGGGCCGAGGGGCCGCCGCCGGAGCAGCTCGCGCTCATCCGGGAGAGCGTGCGCGGCGCCGACGTACCGCGCGCCAAGCCGCGCACCTGGCGCGGGGCCGCGCTCGCCAAGGACCGGCCCGTGGCCCGGGTGCTCGTCGACAAGGGCGTGCTCCACCTCGACCGCTACTTCGACTACGCCGTGCCCGAGGAGCTGGACGCCGACGCACAGCCCGGCGTGCGGGTCCGCGTACGGTTCGGCGCCGGACGGCACCGGGTGCGGGACGGACGCCGCGAGGGCGGCGGCCTCATCGACGGCTTCCTGATCGAGCGGCGGGCCGAGTCCGACTACGCGGGCCCGCTGGCCGCCCTCGCCCAGGTCGTGTCCCCGGAGCCGGTGCTGAGCGAGGAACTGCTCGGACTCGCCCGCGCCGTCGCCGACCGGTACGCGGGCAGCCTCGCCGACGTGCTGCAACTGGCCGTGCCGCCGCGCAGCGCCCGCGCCGAACGCCGCGCCTCCCCGGAGCCCCTCCCGGCGCCCCCGGCCCCGGAGGCGGGCACCTGGGCCCGCTACGAGCACGGTCCCGCCTTCCTCGACGCCCTGGCCTCCGGCGGTTCGCCCCGGGCGGTGTGGAACGCCCTGCCGGGACCCGAGTGGAGCGAGGAGACCGCCCGCGCCGTCGCCGCCACCCTCGCCTCGGGACGCGGCGCGCTGGTCGTCGTCCCCGACGGGCGGACCGCCGCGCGGGTCGACGCCGCGCTGACCGAGCTGCTCGGCAAGGGCCGCCACGCGCTGCTCACCGCCGACGCCGGACCCGAGAAGCGGTACGCGCAGTGGCTCGCGGTACGGCGCGGCTCCGTCCGCGCCGTCGTCGGCACCCGCGCCGCCATGTTCGCCCCCGTACGGGACCTGGGCCTCGTGGCCATCTGGGACGACGGCGACGACAGCCACAGCGAACAGCACGCCCCCCAGCCGCACGCCCGCGACGTCCTGCTGCTGCGCGCCTCGCTGGACAAGTGCGCCTTCCTGGTCGGTGGTTGGAGCTGCACGGTGGAGGCCGCACAGCTCGTCGAGACCGGCTGGGCGCGGCCCCTGACCGCCGGCCGCGACCAGGTCCGCCGGGCCGCCCCACTGGTACGGACCGTCGGCGACGGCGACCTCGCGCGCGACGAGGCGGCCCGCGCCGCCCGCCTGCCCAGCCTCGCCTGGCAGGCCGTCCGGGAGGGTCTGAAGACCGGCCCGGTGCTGGTGCAGGTGCCCCGGCGCGGGTACGTGCCGCGCCTGGCCTGCGCCCAGTGCCGGGCGCCCGCGCGGTGCGCGCACTGTGCCGGGCCGCTCCAGGCGCAGGACGCCGGGGCGCTGCGCTGCGAGTGGTGCGGGCGGGAGGAGCACTCCTGGCACTGCCCCGAGTGCGGCGGCTTCCGGCTGCGGGCCCAGGTCGTCGGCGCGCGCCGGACCGCCGAGGAGCTGGGGCGCGCCTTCCCCGCCGTCCCCGTACGCACTTCCGGCCGCGAGCATGTCCTCGACACCGTGCCGGACGCGCCCGCGCTGGTCGTGAGCACACCGGGCGCCGAGCCGGTCGCCGAGGGCGGCTACGCGGCCGCGCTGCTGCTCGACGGCTGGGCGATGCTCGGCCGGCCGGACCTGCGCTCCGGCGAGGACGCGCTGCGCCGGTGGATCGGGGCGGCCGCGCTGGTACGGCCGCAGGGGGAGCGGGGGACCGTGGTGGTCGTGGCCGAGCCGACGCTGCGGCCCGTGCAGGCGCTGGTGCGGTGGGACCCCGTCGGGTTCGCGGTGCGCGAGCTGGCCGAGCGGGCCGAACTGGGCTTCCCCCCGGTGTCGCGGATGGCCGCCGTGTCCGGGACGCCCGAGGCGGTCGCCGAGTTCCTCGCCGCCGTCGAATCGCCCCCGGACGCCGAGGTGCTGGGCCCGGTGCCGCTGCCCCCGACCCTGCCCGGCCGCCCGCGCAGGCCCGGCGCGCCACCGCCGGGGGAGCAGTGGGAACGGGCGCTGATCCGGGTACCGCCCGGCAGCGGCTCCGCGCTGGCCGCCGCCCTCAAGACGGCCCAGGCGGCCCGGATGGCCCGCGGCAGCGCGGAGCCGGTCCGGGTGCGGGTCGACCCGCCGGACATCGGCTGAGGCCCTGTCCGGGCATACGAACGCCCTCCCGGTCGGTGCCGGGAGGGCGGGGTGGGGCCGGTTCAGCCGTTGCGCGGGCCGGGGAAGGCGGGGGGCCTCGGGTCGTCGCGCAGCGTGGGGCTGCCCGTCGGCTGGGTCGGCATGGAGCGGGCCGCCGGGACGGTCGGCATGCCGGTGTTGATGGTGCGGGTGCCCGAGGGCTCGGTGGCCCGCTCGGCCTCGGCCGCGGCCTGGGCGGCGGCCCGGCGGGCGCCGTAACGGCGGTGCACGGCCTGCTTGGTGACGCCGAGCGCGGAACCCACCGCGTCCCACGAGAAGCCGAGCGAGCGGTCGAAGTCCACCGCCGCCGTCACCAGGGTCTCGACGCTGTCCCGGAGTTCCTGGGCGAGGCGGACCGTCGGGGCGGGGGCGCGTCCGTAGACGACGAAGCCGGTGGACGGGCCGGAGCGGCGGGGGCGGTAGACGTTGCCGAGCTGGGCGGTGAGGGTGCGCAGTGCGTCCACCTGCCGGCGGACCCGCTCGATGTCCCGCACCAGCAAGTGCAGGCTGGCACGGGCCTGGGCGTCGTGGGTTGCGTGGTCGGCCATGAACAAGCCTCTCGAACCGGCGTTGAAAGGAAGTGGGCGGCTGAAGCGGCCCGAGGTGGTCAACTCTCTCTTGACCAACGCGTGGACGCTCCGCTGGTCACGGGGTGGGGGCGTGCGGAGTGTGTTTGTACGCCGGGGTCTCCCACCGCGCACCACCCGTTTGCTGTTGGTCGAGGGGCGGACAACATGTGGGGGCCGATCGCCGTCGCCGGCCGACGGTCGTCGTGGCCGCAGGCAGTCATAGACTTGTCCGCTGCCCGTCCGCCGCCGATCGAGAGGCTCGATCCCGCCCATGAAGCTCGTCTTCGCCGGTACCCCCGAGGTCGCCGTTCCCGCCCTGGACGCTCTGATCGCCTCCGGGCGGCACGAGGTGGCCGCCGTCGTCACGCGGCCCGACGCGCCCGCCGGGCGGGGCCGCAGGCTGGTCGCCTCGCCCGTGGCCGAGCGGGCCGAGGAGGCCGGGATCGAGGTGCTGAAGCCGGCCAGTCCCCGCGACCCGGCGTTCCTGGAGCGGCTGAAGGAGATCGGCCCGGACTGCTGCCCGGTCGTCGCCTACGGCGCCCTGCTGCCCCGCGTCGCCCTCGACATTCCCGCCCACGGCTGGGTCAACCTGCACTTCTCGCTGCTGCCCGCCTGGCGCGGAGCGGCGCCCGTGCAGCACTCGATCATGTCGGGCGACGAGATCACCGGCGCCGCCACCTTCCTCATCGAGGAGGGCCTGGACTCCGGCCCGGTCTACGGCACCGTCACCGAGGAGATCCGCCCCACCGACACCAGCGGCGACCTGCTCACCCGGCTCGCCTTCGCCGGGTCCGGGCTGCTCGTCGCGACCATGGACGGCATCGAGGACGGCGCCCTGAAGGCCGTACCGCAGCCGGCCGACGGCATCACCCTCGCGCCGAAGATCACCGTCGAGGACGCCCAGGTCGACTGGGCGGCGCCGGCGCTGCGGGTCGACCGGATCGTGCGCGGCTGCACGCCCGCGCCCGGCGCCTGGACCACCTTCCGCGGCGAGCGGCTCAAGCTCGTCCAGGCCGCGCCCGTGCCCGACCGCACCGGCCTCGCCCCGGGCGCGCTCGCCGTCGGCAAGAACAGCGTGCACGTGGGCACCGGCTCGTACGCCGTCGAGCTGCTGTGGGTGCAGGCCCAGGGCAAGAAGCCGATGCGGGCCGCCGACTGGGCGCGCGGGGCCCGTATCGCCGAGGGCGAGACGCTCGGCGGCTGACACCCCGCGAGTGGGGGGTGACGGTCCGCCGACGTACGCTGGTGATCGCACCCCCCTCTGCACATCCGGAGCACCTTTCTCGTGAGCGAGCAGTCCCGTCGGCCGCACCGGCCCGCCAAGCCCTACCGGCGCCCCCAGAAGGACCCCGTCCGCGTCCTCGCCTTCGACGCGCTGCGCGCGGTGGACGAACGGGACGCCTACGCCAACCTCGTGCTGCCCCCGCTGCTGCGCAAGGCGCGGGAGAACGGCGACTTCGACGCGCGGGACGCCGCCCTCGCCACCGAGCTGGTCTACGGCACGCTGCGCCGCCAGGGCACGTACGACGCGATCATCGCCCGGTGCGTCGACCGGCCGCTGCGCGAGGTGGACCCGCCGGTGCTCGACGTCCTGAACCTGGGTGCGCACCAGCTGCTCGGGACCCGTATCCCCACCCACGCCGCCGTGTCGGCCTCGGTCGAGCTGGCCCGCGTGGTGCTCGGCGACGGGCGGGCCAAGTTTGTCAACGCCGTGCTGCGCAAGATCGCCCAGCACGACCTGGACGGCTGGCTGGAACTGGTCGCGCCGCCCTATGACGAGGACCCCGAGGACCATCTCGCCGTCGTCCACTCCCACCCCCGCTGGGTCGTCTCCGCGCTGTGGGACTCCCTCGGCGGCGGCCGCGCGGGCATCGAGGAGCTGCTCGCGGCGGACAACGAGAGGCCCGAGGTCACCCTCGTCGCGCGGCCCGGCCGGTCCACCACCGAGGAGCTGCTGACCGAGGACGCCGCCGTGGCCGGCAACTGGTCGCCGTACGCGGTGCGGCTCACCGAGGGCGGCGAGCCGGGCGCGGTGGAGGCCGTGCGCGAGGGACGGGCCGGTGTGCAGGACGAGGGCAGCCAGCTCGTCGCCCTCGCCCTCGCCAACGCGCCCCTGGAAGGCCCCGACGAGAAGTGGCTCGACGGCTGTGCCGGCCCCGGCGGCAAGGCCGCGCTGCTGGCCGCCCTCGCCGCCGAACGCGGCGCCACGCTCCTCGCCTCCGAGAAGCAGCCGCACCGCGCGGGCCTGGTGGCCAAGGCGCTGGCGGGCAACCCCGGCCCCTACCAGGTGATCACCGCCGACGGCACCCGCCCGCCGTGGCGCTCCGGCACCTTCGACCGCGTACTGATGGACGTCCCCTGCACCGGCCTCGGCGCCCTCCGCCGCCGTCCCGAGGCCCGCTGGCGCCGCCGCCCCGAGGACCTGGAGAACTTCGCCCCGGTCCAGCGCGCCCTGCTGCGCACCGCCCTGGACTCCGTCCGCGTCGGCGGAGTGGTCGGCTACGCGACGTGCTCCCCGCACCTGGCCGAAACCCGCGCGGTGGTGGCCGACCTCCTCAAGCAGCACCCCGAAGCCGAACTCATCGACGCCCGCCCCCTCCTCCCCGGCGTCCCCGACCTCGGCGAGGGCCCGGACATCCAACTCTGGCCCCACATCCACGGCACGGACGCGATGTACCTGGCCCTGATCCGCCGCACGGCGTGAGGCATAGTTCCGGGCGCCCTTGAAACCCCGCTTGGGGCAGCCAAACCAGGGGCGCCCGGAACGGCGCGACAAGCCCCAGCGGGCCCGCACCCGAACAACAACCACACCTCCCACGGCCCGACGCCGCTCCCCCCGGAGGGGCATGGCAGGCTTGGGGGCATGGCCGCGCAGATCAACCCCAGCATCCTGTCCGCAGACTTCGCCCGCCTCGCCGACGACGCGAAGGCGGTCGAGGGCGCCGACTGGCTCCATGTCGACGTCATGGACAACCACTTCGTCCCGAATCTCACGCTCGGCACCCCGGTCGTGGAGTCCCTGGCCCGCGCCACGGACATCCCGCTGGACTGTCACCTGATGATGGAGGACCCCGACCGCTGGGCCCCGCAGTACGTGGAGGCGGGCGCCTCCTCGGTGACCTTCCACGTGGAGGCCGCCCACGCCCCGATCCGGCTCGCCCGTGAGATCCGCGCCAAGGGTGCCCGCGCCGCCATGGCCCTGAAGCCCGCGACGCCGATCGAGTCGTACGAGGACATGCTCCCCGAGCTGGACATGCTGCTGATCATGACGGTCGAGCCGGGCTTCGGCGGGCAGGCGTTCCTCGACATCACGCTGCCCAAGATCCGCCGCACCCGCGAGCTGATCGCCAAGCACGGCCTCCAGATGTGGCTCCAGGTCGACGGCGGTGTCTCGGCCGAGACGATCGAGCGGTGCGCGGAGGCCGGAGCGGACGTCTTCGTGGCCGGATCGGCCGTGTACGGGGCCGAGGACCCGGCCGAGGCGGTGCGGGCACTGCGCGCGCAGGCGGACCGGGCGATCGCTGATTCGTCCTGGGCGTGCGGCCACTGAGCCACGCCGAGGTGAACGGTTGAGAGAAGGCCACCCATCAGGGCGGATCCGCGGCGCCGGATCTGCGAGGATGAACGGCGAATCCAGAGTGTGAACAGCAGTGAGGAGATCGCCGTGTCGGGTATGTCGGCGGGCCGGTCAGCCATGCGGATGGGGCCCGCTGAGCTGGTGCAGGCGGCGGCCATGGCCCGCCGCTTCTACCTGGAGGGCAAGTCCAAGATCCAGATCGCGGAGGAGTTCGGCGTCAGCCGCTTCAAGGTGGCCCGGGTCCTGGAGACCGCCCTCGAACGGGATCTCGTACGCATCGAGATCCGCGTCCCGGCCGAACTGGACGCCGAGCGCTCGGACGCGCTCCGTGCCCGGTACGGCCTCAGACACGCCGTCGTGGTCGAGTCCCCGGCCGACGCCGAGGAGACCCCCGACCCGGAGAACCTGGGCGAGGTCGCCGCCGACCTGCTCGGTGAACTCGTCGACGAGGGCGATGTCCTCGGCCTCGCCTGGGGCCGCTCCACCATCCACATGGCGGCCGCGCTCGACCGGCTGCCGCCGTGCACGGTGGTGCAGCTGACGGGCGTGTACGACGCCGGGACGGCGGAGCGCGGCTCCGTCGAGGCCGTCCGCCGCGCCGCCCAGGTGTCCGGCGGCGACGCCCACCCCATCTACGCGCCGATGCTGCTGCCGGACGAGGCCACCGCCGCCGCCCTGCGCAACCAGACCGGGATCGCCCGCGCCTTCGAGTACTTCGACAAGGTCACGGTCGCCTGCGTCTCCATCGGCTCCTGGGAACCGGGCATCTCCACGGTGCACGACATGCTCAGCGACGAGGAGCGCGCGCACTACGCCTCGCTCGGTGTCGCCGCCGAGATGTCCGCGCACCTCTTCGACGCCGACGGCCGCCGCATCGGACGGGACCTGGGGGAGCGGTGCATCACGGTCAAGACCGACCAGCTGCGCCGTATCCCGGAGGTCGTGGCCATCGCGGGCGGCCAGCGCAAGGGCCCGGCGATCGACGCGGTGCTGCGCTCCGGGCTGGTCACCAGCCTGGTGACGGACACCTCGGCCGCTGACTACCTGCTCACCGCGGGCCCCACACCGAAGCCCGCGCTCAGCCGCGCGGACCCGGACGGGGTCTGAGCCCGGGCGGGGCGGAATCCGGCGGAACGCTGCCACGGCGGGCGGGCCGTGGCAGCATCTGCGGCATGCTGTCGCGGTTCGTCCCCCAGATCCTCCAAAGAAGCAGAGGCCGGGCGCCCCTGCGCCTGCTCGCCGGTGTGCTCGCCGTCCTCGGTGTCCTGCTGGCCGGCTGCGCCGGGCCGGACACGGCCACCGAGCCGCCGGCCGCCTCGCGGAAGGCCAGTCCCGCCACCTCGGCCCCGGCGTGGGCCAAGGGCATGGCCACCGTCCCCGAGTCCCGGCTGCCCGCCGAGGCCCGGCGGACCCTCGCCCTCATCGACAAGGGCGGCCCCTACCCGTACTCACGGGACGGGATCGTCTTCGGGAACTTCGAGAGGCATCTCCCGGGGCACCCGCGCGGCTACTACCACGAGTACACCGTGCCCACCCCCGGCGTCGGCAGCCGGGGTGCCCGGCGCATGGTCACCGGGGACGGCGGGGAGTTCTACTACACCGATGATCATTACAACTCGTTCCGGGCGGTGCTGAGATGAGTGAAGACCTTGTCGACCGGTACGCGGTCACCCTCGACCTCAAGGGGGTCCGCGACAAGGCCGGACTGATGGACCAGGTCGTGAACGCGCTGAACCTGCCCGACTGGTTCGGCCGCAACTGGGACGCCCTGCTGGACTCCCTCTCCGACACCACCGTCTGGCCCCCGGCCGCCATCGAGCGCGGGCTGCTGGTCGTCGTGCGGAACTGGGAGCCGTTCGCCGAGCTGAACGGGCAGGAGTGGCGCATCGCGCGGGACGTGTTCTCCGAGGCGGTCGACCGCACCTCCTTCCTCGACGTGATGCTCGCCCTTGGAGGAACCTCCGAGCTGTGACCCGGTGTCCCTGGAGGTTCAGCGGGGGCATGATCAGGCCCCTGGCATGGGAGAATGAGGTACGTGCTCTTTCCCCCTGGCGCACCCGTCAGGGGGTCACCTCTGATCGACCGGGATGTGCGGCACGTGCGTTTCCTCAATGACATCCAGCCCGCCTACGACCTGACGTACGACGACGTCTTCATGGTGCCGAGCCGTTCCGCGGTCGGCTCGCGGCAGGCGGTGGACCTCGGCTCTCCCGACGGCACCGGCACCACCATTCCGCTGGTCGTCGCCAACATGACCGCCATCGCGGGGCGCCGGATGGCGGAGACGATGGCCCGGCGCGGCGGCCTGGTGGTCATCCCGCAGGACATTCCCGACGACGTGGTCGCCGAGGTCGTCGCCTGGGTGAAGAGCCGTCACCTCGTGCTGGACACCCCGATCGTGCTGTCCCCGCACCAGACCGTCGCCGACGCGCTGGCCCTGCTGCCCAAGCGGGCGCACAACGCCGGGGTCGTCGTGGACGCCGACTACCGCCCCGTCGGTGTCGTCACCGACCAGGACCTCAGCGGGGTCGACCGCTTCACCCAGCTCGAAGTGGTCATGTCCCGCGACCTGCTGCTGCTCGACGCCGGCATCGACCCGCGCGAGGCGTTCAACACCCTGGACGCGGCCAACCGCCGTTACGCCCCGGCCGTCGACGCCGAGGGCCGTCTCGCGGGCATCCTCACCCGCAAGGGCGCCCTGCGCGCCACCCTGTACACCCCGGCGGTGGACGCCGACGGCAAGCTGCGCATCGCGGCGGCCGTGGGCATCAACGGCGACGTGGCGGGCAAGGCCAAGCAGCTGCTCGACGCGGGCGTGGACACCCTCGTCATCGACACCGCGCACGGCCACCAGGAGTCGATGATCAACGCGGTCCGCACCGTGCGCGCCCTCGACCCGCAGGTGCCGATCGTCGCGGGCAACATCGTCTCCGCCGAGGGCGTCCGCGATCTGATCGAGGCGGGCGCCGACATCATCAAGGTCGGTGTCGGACCGGGCGCGATGTGCACCACCCGGATGATGACCGGCGTGGGCCGCCCGCAGTTCTCCGCCGTGCTGGAGTGCGCGGCCGAGGCGAAGAAGTACGGCAAGCACGTGTGGGCCGACGGCGGCGTCCGCCACCCGCGCGACGTGGCCATGGCCCTCGCGGCCGGTGCCTCCAACGTCATGGTCGGCTCCTGGTTCGCGGGCACCTACGAGTCGCCCGGCGACCTTCAGCAGGACGCCAACGGCCGCCTGTACAAGGAGTCGTTCGGCATGGCGTCCGCGCGCGCGGTGCGCAACCGCACCTCCGAGGAGTCGTCGTACGACCGCGCCCGCAAGGGGCTCTTCGAGGAGGGCATCTCCACCTCCCGCATGTTCCTCGACCCGGCCCGGCCGGGCGTGGAGGACCTGGTCGACTCGATCATCGCGGGCGTCCGCTCCTCCTGCACCTACGCGGGCGCCGGCTCGCTGGAGGAGTTCGCGGACAAGGCCATCGTCGGCATCCAGAGCGCGGCCGGGTACGCCGAGGGCATGCCCCTGCACGCCAGCTGGAGCTGACCCCGCACACGCGGTGACCTGGGAGCTCTCCAGGTGTGGGGACGGGTGGGGCTCGTGTTCTACTTCGTAGGAGAAGTGACCGAACCGAAGAAGTGAACCACCCCCTGTGCTGAACGATCTCGACGAACGCATCGTGCACGCCCTCGCCGAGGACGCCCGCCGCTCCTACGCGGACATCGGGCAACTGGTCGGCCTGTCCGCACCCGCCGTGAAGCGGCGCGTGGACCGGCTGCGGGCCACCGGAGCCATCACCGGATTCACCGTCCGCGTGGACCCGGCGGCCCTCGGCTGGGAGACGGAGGGGTACATCGAGATCTACTGCCGCAGCAACACCTCGCCGGAGACCATCCTGCGCGGTCTGGAGCGCTACCAGGAGGTCGTGGCCGCCTCCACCGTCACCGGGGACGCGGACGCCATCGCCCAGGTCTTCGCCTCCGACATGCGCCACTTCGAGCGGGTCCTGGAGCGCATCGCCGGGGAACCCTTCGTGGAGCGGACCAAGTCGGTGCTGGTGCTCTCGCCGCTGCTGCGGCGCTTCTCGTCGGGTGCGCCGGGCTGATCGCGGGGCCGGGCTACCTACGGTAACCATTGCGCTCCCCGGAGCGATCCCGTAGGTTGTCCGGCACTTTCTACCGACTGGTAACCGGCAGGTGATCCATGCGTTGGCCCGTCTGCCGTCCCCGTACCGTCCGCGCCCGCATCATCGCCCTCGCCCTGGCTCCGGCCCTCGCCCTGACCGTGCTGTGGAGCTTCGCCATGGTCTCCGTCACCGGCGAGTTACGGGCCCTGATCCGGCTCCAGGGGGTGTACGAGGACTACGGCACCCCCGTGGACACCGCGATCGGGCAGATCCAGATCGAGCGCCGGATGTCCGCCGCCTACCTCGGCGACCCGCGCGCGACCGCACCGGCGGCCGCCCTCCTCGCCCAGCAGCGCCGCACCGACCGCGCGGTCACCGCCATGCGGCGGGCCATGGCGAGCGGCGACCGGGACCGGCTCACCGCCCGCCAGCGCCGGGCCCTGGACACCATGGTCACGGCCACCACGAAGCTGGAGGCGCTGCGCCGCGACGTGCTGTCCCGGCGGATCGGCTGGGACCGGGCCGTCACCCGGTACAGCGCCCTGGTCGAACCGGGCTTCGCCGTCCAGTCCGCGCTCACCGCCCTCCAGGCCGGACAGCTCGCCCGCGAATCCCAGACCGTCATCGAGCTCGTGCGGGTAAGGGAGTTCGTCTCCAGGGAGGACGCTCTGGTCGCCGGGGCACGGGCGGCCGGCACCCTGACCGCGGCCGAGTACGGCCTGCTGACCGCCACCATCGAGGACCGCCGCCTCTTCGAGCGGACCTACGCACCCGACCTCCCCGCCGACTCCCGCGCCCTGTACGAGAAGTTCCGCGACGGCGACCTGCACCGGGCGCTGGAACGCGCCGAGGACGCGCTGCTCACCGCCGGGGTCGGGGGCGCGGACCAAGCCGTCGCCGCGGACACCTGGCGGTCGGTCGCGGACCGGGCCGTGCACAGCTACATGCGGCTGTGCTCCAGCGCCGCCGAGCACTCCGCCGCACGCGGACGCGCCTTCGCCTACCGGGAGTTGACCAAGGCCGCCGTCGTCGGGGCGGTCGGACTGGCCGCCGCGTCGCTCTCCCTGTGGCTCGCGGTACGCGGCGCCCGGCGCGTCTCCCGCCGGCTGGAGAACCTGCGCGACGCCGCCGACCTGCTCAGCACCCGCCAACTCCCGGACGTGATGCGGCGCCTGAGCGCCGGTGAACAGGTCGACGCGGCCGCTGAGGCCCCGCCGCTGACCGTCGACGAGGTGCGCGACGACGAGATCGGCCAGGTCGGCCGCTCCTTCAACACCGCCCGGCTCGCCGCCGTGGAGGCCGCCGTCCATCAGGCCACCCTGCGCCGGGGCCTGTCCGCGGTCCTGCTCAACATCGCCCGCCGCAACCAGGCGCTCGTACACCGGCAGCTGAAACTCGTCGACACCCTGGAGCGCCGCACCGACGACCCGGACATGCTGCGTGAGCTGTTCCGGATCGACCACCTCACCACCCGGATGCGCCGCCACGCGGAGAGCCTGATCATCCTCTCCGGCGCGGCACCCGGCCGCCGCTGGCGCGGGCCCGTACCGGTCGCGGACGTGGTCGCCTCGGCGGTCGGCGAGATCGAGGCGTACACCCGCGTGGTCGTGCCGCCGATGCCGGGGGCCGGGATCGCGGCCGACGCCGTCGCCGACGTGGTGCACCTGCTCGCCGAACTGCTGGAGAACGCCACCCTGTTCTCGCCCCCGCACACCGAGGTCACCCTGCGCACCGAGCACGAGGACGGCCGGCTCGTCCTGCGGGTCGACGACCGGGGCCTCGGTCTCGACGCCGGACAGCGCGAAGAGGCCCAGCGCACCCTGCGCGACCCGGACGCCTTCGACCCCACCCGGCACGACCGGCTCGGCCTGTACGTGGTCGGCCGCCTCGCCGCCCGGCACGGCATCGAGGTGAGCCTCGGGGAATCCCCCTACGGAGGCACGACCGCCACGGTGCGGCTCCCCGCAGGGGTACTGGCGGCCGTCGAACACGCCGGGGCCCGGCCCTCGGGCCGGGCGGCGACGGCACCGCAGAGCCCCCGCAGACCGGTACGCGCGCCGGTACCGGTGTCCGGCACCCCCGGCACCGCCGCGCTGCCCACCCGCACCCGGCAGGCGTCGCTCGCACCGGAACTCCGCACCGACCCGCCGCCCACCGACGACGCCCCGCTCGGCGCGGCCGACCCCGAGGAGATGCGGGCGCTGTTCGCCGCCTTCCAGCGGGGCCTGCACGACGGCCGCAACGGCCTGCCCGCCGACGCCGGCGCCCGCAATCCCGCCGACGTCAACGCCGACGAAGGGACGGACACCGACGATGTACGGTGACGATCTGAACCCGGAGAACCCGGCCGTGCCCCAGGGCGCGCCCGGCACCGACCTGGGCTGGCTGCTCGACGATCTCGTGTCGCGCACCGAACACGTCCGCCAGGCCGTGCTCCTCACCGCCGACGGGCTGCCGCTCAGCAGCTCCGACGGCATGCGCCGCCGCGACATCGAGCACCTGTCCGCCGTCTGCTCGGGCCTCCAGGGGCTCGCCGACTCGGCGGGGGAGCGGTTCGCCTCCGGCGAGGTCCGGCAGACCATGGTCATGCTGGAGGACGCCTACCTCTTCATCACGCCCGCCGGACACGGCAGCCGGCTCGCCGTGCTGTGCGAGGCCCGCACCGACGTGGGGCAGCTCGCCCACGAGATGGCCCTCCTCGTCCGCCGCCTCGGCCGCCATCTGGACGCCGCGGCCCGCTCGGCGCCGTGACCGGCGGTGGACGAGGAGTTCTGGTACGAGGAGGACACCGGGGCGATGGTCCGCCCCTACACCGTGACCCGAGGCCGCACCCGGCCCTCGGACCGGCACGCCATCGACCTGATGTCACGGGTCACGGCACTGGAGCCCGGCCCGGACGGCCCCGGCGTCGACCACGCCCGCGCGGCGCTGCTCGGCCATGTCCGGCGGGGTCCGCGCCCGGTGGTCGAGCTGGCGGCCGACGCCGACCTGCCCCTCACCGTCGTCCGCGTGCTCCTCGGTGACCTCGCCGAACAGGGCCTGATCCGCATCGACGCGCCCCGCCGCCTCCCGGTCCACGACGCCGCCGACCCCGAACTGCTGCGGGAGATCGTGCGCCGACTGCGCGAGCTGTAGTTGTTTCTACGCGCGTGCATCCAGGGCAGGCGCAATGAATCGCCGCTTCCGGCCGCGTCGACGCAATGAACCGCCCACCGGCGCGCAACAGGTGCTTCTTGTCCGGGTGAGCGCGCCGACCGTACCGTCTTACTGGCTTCTCGATGCCACCCGAACCCCCATTTTTCCGGTGAGGATCACCCATGCGCACCGCCCTGCTCCAGAGCTCCGGCCACCCCGGCTCCGTCGTCGAGAACCTCAAGGTCCTCGACGAGGCCGCGGGCCGCGCCGCCGAGGCGGGCGCCGGGCTGCTGGCCGCACCGGAGATGTTCCTGACCGGGTACGCCATCGGCGGCGACATCCCGCACCTCGCCGAGCCCGCCGACGGCGACTCGGCCGACGCCGTCGCCGACATCGCCGCCCGGCACGGCCTCGCCATCGCCTACGGCTACCCCGAGCGCGACGGCGACACCGTGTACAACTCCGCCCAGCTCATCTCCGCCGAGGGCGCCCGTCTCGCCAACTACCGCAAGACCCACCTCTTCGGCTGCTTCGAGCGCGACCACTTCACCCCGGGCGAGCAGCCGGTCGTCCAGACCGAGCTGAACGGCCTGACCGTGGGCCTGATGATCTGCTACGACGTCGAGTTCCCGGAGAACGTACGCGCCCACGCGCTGGCCGGCACCGACCTGCTGATCGTGCCGACCGCGCAGATGCACCCGTACCAGTTCGTGCCGGAGTCGATGATCCCGGTGCGCGCCTTCGAGAACCAGATGTACGTGGCCTACGTCAACCGGGTCGGCCGTGAAGGGGAGTTCGAGTTCGTCGGGCTGTCCACGCTGGCCGGCCCCGACGGTGTCGCCCGGGTCCGCGCCGGGCGCTCCTCGGCCCAGCTGGTGTTCGCCGACGCCGACCCGGCCTTCCTGGCCGCCTCCCGTGAGGCCAACCCGTACCTGAACGACCGCCGCCCCGGCCTGTACGGGTCCCTCACCCGCACCGCCTGAACCTCCCGCCCCCCTCTTCAGTTCTTCGCAGTTCCTCGCAGTACTTCCGCGCAAGGAGTCCGTACCCCATGACGTCCACGGTGCCCAACGCCGTCGAGCACGCCGCCGAGCAGCAGCCGCCGATCACCATGTTCGGCCCGGACTTCCCCTACGCCTACGACGACTTCCTCGCCCACCCGGCGGGCCTCGGCCAGATACCGGCCACCGAGCACGGCACCGAGGTCGCCGTCATCGGCGGCGGCCTGTCCGGCATCGTCGCCGCGTACGAGCTGATGAAGATGGGCCTCAAGCCCGTCGTCTACGAGGCCGACCAGCTCGGCGGACGGCTGCGCACGGTCGGGTTCGAGGGCTGCGACGAGTCGCTGACCGCCGAGATGGGCGCGATGCGCTTCCCGCCGTCCTCCACGGCCCTCCAGCACTACATCGACCTCGTCGGCCTGCACACCACTCCCTTCCCCAACCCGCTGGCCGAGGGCACCCCGTCGACCGTCGTGGACCTCAAGGGCGAGTCGCACTACGCGGAGACCGTCGCCGATCTGCCGCAGGTCTACCGGGATGTCGCCGCCGCGTGGAACAAGTGCCTGGAGGAGGGCGCCGACTTCTCGGACATGAACCGGGCCATGCGCGAGCGTGACGTGCCGCGCATCCGCGAGATCTGGGCGAACCTGGTCGAGAAGCTCGACAACCAGACCTTCTACGGCTTCCTCTGCGACTCCGAGTCGTTCAAGTCCTTCCGGCACCGCGAGATCTTCGGCCAGGTCGGCTTCGGCACCGGCGGCTGGGACACCGACTTCCCCAACTCCATCCTGGAGATCCTGCGCGTCGTCTACACCGAGGCCGACGACCACCACCGGGGCATCGTCGGCGGCTCCCAGCAGCTCCCGCTGCGGATGTGGGAGCGCGAGCCGGAGAAGATCGTCCACTGGCCCTACGGCACCTCGCTGGCCTCGCTGCACGTGGGCGGCGAGCCCCGCCCGGCCGTGACCCGGCTGAACCGCACCTCCGGCAACCGGATCACCGTCACCGACGCCAACGGCGACATCCGCACCTACCGGGCGGCGATCTTCACCGCCCAGTCCTGGATGCTGCTCTCCAAGATCGCCTGCGACGACTCGCTCTTCCCGATCGACCACTGGACCGCGATCGAGCGCACCCACTACATGGAGTCCAGCAAGCTCTTCGTGCCGGTCGACCGGCCTTTCTGGCTGGACAAGGACGAGGAAACCGGCCGGGACGTCATGTCGATGACGCTCACCGACCGGATGACGCGCGGCACCTACCTGCTGGACGAGGGCCCGGACAAGCCGGCCGTCATCTGCCTCTCCTACACCTGGTGCGACGACAGCCTGAAGTGGCTGCCGCTGTCCGGACACGAGCGGATGGAGGTCATGCTGAAGTCGCTCGGCGAGATCTACCCGAAGGTCGACATCAGGAAGCACATCATCGGCAACCCGGTGACCGTCTCCTGGGAGAACGAGCCCTACTTCATGGGCGCGTTCAAGGCCAACCTGCCCGGCCACTACCGCTACCAGCGCCGCCTGTTCACGCACTTCATGCAGGACCGGCTGCCCGAGGACAAGCGGGGCGTCTTCCTCGCCGGGGACGACATCTCCTGGACGGCCGGCTGGGCCGAGGGCGCGGTCCAGACCGCGCTGAACGCGGTCTGGGGCGTCATGCGCCACTTCGGCGGCGAGACCGACCCGACCAACCCCGGCCCCGGCGACCTCTACGACGAGATCGCGCCCGTCGAGCTGCCCGAGGACTGATGTCCGAGGACTGAGCGGGAGCGGGGGCGGCCGGGACTTCAGACCCCGGCCGCCCTCGCCTTCTCGTAGACCTCGGCCGCGGTGTCCTTCAGCTCCGCCGCGTCCCGCGCGTCGCTCTGGACGTCGAGGAGTATCTCCGCGTCCGGGACGATGCCGGTGTGCGCCGCGATGTCGGCCACGATCTGGTCGGTGTCCCCCTCGAACAGCGGGCGGTCCGCGCCGGTGTACGGCTTGGGGGCCACCCGCGCGTTCACCCTGATGACCGTGCGGACCGGCTCCGCGCGGCCGCGCTCCTCGGCCAGCTCCCGCAGGTCGCGCCACTGGGCGGCGAGCTGCTCCGGACCGTACGCGCCCGGCAGCCAGCCGTCGGCCTGGTCCACCAGCCGCCGCATCGCCCGCCGGTTCCCCGCGGCCAGCAGGACCGGGACCGGCCGCACCGGCTTCGGGCCGACGATCGCGGAGGCGATGTCGGTGGTCTTCCCGTGATGGACGACCGGATCGGGACCCCACACCGCCCGGCACACCGCGATCACCTCGTCCAGCGCCGTGCCGCGCTCCTCGAAGGGGAGCACCCCCGAGGCCGCGTACTCGTCCAGGGACCAGCCCGTGCCGAAGCCCGCGATGACCCGGCCGCCGCTCACCACGTCCAGCGTGGCCAGGGACTTGGCGAGCTGGAACGGCAGGTGCAGCGGGGCGACCAGCACGCTGGAGCCCAGCTCGGACCGCGAGGTCGCGGTGGCGGCCAGGGTGAGGGTGACCAGCGGGTCGGCGACGCCCCGGTACCCCTCCGGCCAGGGCAGACCCGGTATGCCGTACAGCCCCTGGGTGGCGGGCTCCGGGACCAGGGCCCGCTCGAAGACCCACAGGCTGTCGTAACCGATCTCCTCGGCGGCGCGCGCCACGTCGGGCACGTCCCTGCCGATGTCGTACTGGCGCATCTGGGGAAGGCCGAGGCCGAGCCTGGTCGTCATACCGGTGCTCCTTCGCGTCGGGATGTCCCTTCAACGCGCGGCCCTCGCCCGGCTGTTCCGAAAGTCACCCGTTGGGGTGACTTCAAGCCACCTCAGTCGCCGAGCGGCGTCAGCAGCATCCGGCCCGCGAAGCCGACCGCCGCGTCCAGCCGGGCGGTGAACTCCTCGGCCACGTCGCCGCAGCGGCGCAGCGCCCACAGCACACGGGCCGCCGACCAGGTGGCGTCGCGGGCCCGCTCCAGGCTCCACGCGCCCAGCAGATGGGTGATCGGGTCGGCGATCTGGAGCAGGTCGGGACCCGGCATCAGATCCTCGCGGATGCGCTCCTCCAGCGCGACCAGCAGTTCGCCGACCCGGTCGAACTCGTCCTCCAGCTCGGCCGGAGCGCACCCCAGCGCCCGGCAGGTGTCGACCACGGCGAGCGCCAGGTCGTGCCCGATGTGCGCGTTGATGCCGGCCAGTGCGAACTGCAGGGGCCGTACGCCGGGATGGCGGCGGAGCTGGAACAGCGGGCGCCAGCAGGCGGGCGGACGGCGGTCCTCGGTGACCGCGTCCACGGCCGCCAGGTACCGTTCCGCGAACCGCACGTCCAGCGCGGCCGCCGCGCACGGGTCCGGGAACTCCCCGGCGTCCAGCCGCCGGTCCACCTCCTCGGTGACGGCGAGGTAGACCCGGTTGAACACGGCGACCCCGTCCCGCTCGGGCAGCTCCGTGCCGAGCGCGCGCATCCGGGACAGGACGGCGTCGACGGGGGTGGTGGTGTATCGCGGCAGCGCCATGGGGGAAGGGTGGCAGCCGCGCACCGGGCGGTGGGCCCACCGGCCCGGTGCTTCGCCAAAACGAGCGAACGCCGGGCCGGTACGGCTGCCGTTACGGCTTGCCGGACCCGTCGGAGGGGCCCTCGGCCGACTCGTCGTACGACGACGTGCCCTCGTCCAGCAGCGGCTGCTGTGTCTTCAGGTGTGCCGGGGCGAAGGCGCGCAGGGCGTGGTAGCCGGTGATGACCACCAGGGTGCCGAGCGCGATGCCGCTCAGGGAGAAGGTGTCGGTGAACTTCATGGTGACGTTGCCGACGCCGATGATGATGCCCGCGGCCGCCGGGACCAGGTTCAGCGGATTGCGCAGGTCCACCTTGCCGTGCAGCCAGATCTGCGCGCCGAGCAGGCCGATCATGCCGTACAGGATGACGGTGATGCCGCCGAGGACACCGCCGGGGATCGCGGCCACCACCGCGCCGAACTTGGGGCAGACACCGAAGAGCAGGGCGAAGCACGCGGCGGCCCAGTAGGCGGCCGTGGAGTAGACGCGGGTCGCGGCCATCACGCCGATGTTCTCGGAGTAGGTGGTGTTCGGCGGGCCGCCCACCGCGGTGGACAGCACGGAGGCGACGCCGTCCGCCGAGATCGCGGTGCCGAGCTTGTCGTCCAGGGAGTCGCCGGTCATCTCGCCGACCGCCTTGACGTGGCCCGCGTTCTCCGCGACCAGGGCGATCACGACGGGCAGCGCGACCAGGATCGCGGACCACTGGAAGGACGGCCCGTGGAAGGTGGGCAGCCCGATCCAGTCCGCGTTGGAGACGCCGGAGAGGTCCAGACGCCAGTGGTCGGTGACCTTGCCGCTCGCGTCCGCCGAGTGGATCTTGCCGAGGGTCAGGTCGAAGATCCAGGAGATGAGGTAGCCGAAGACCAGGCCCAGGAAGATCGCGATGCGCGACCAGAAACCCCGCAGGCAGACGACGGCCAGACCGGTGAACAGCATCACCAGCAGCGCCGTCCACTGGTCCTGCGGCCAGTACGTCGTGGCGGTCACCGGGGCCAGGTTGAAGCCGATCAGCATGACCACGGCGCCCGTGACGATGGGCGGCATCGCGGCGTGGATGATCCGCGCGCCGAACCGCTGTACCGCGAGACCCACCAGGAACAGCGCCACGCCGACGACGAGGATCGCGCCGGTCACGGTCGCGCTGCTGCCGCCGTCCGCGCGGATCACGGCGGCGACGCCCACGAAGGACAGGGAGCAGCCCAGGTAGCTGGGAATCCGGCCCCGCGTGGCGAGCAGGAAGATCACCGTCGCCACACCCGACATCATGATCGCCAGGTTGGGGTCCAGGCCCATGAGCACGGGGGCGACGAAGGAGGCTCCGAACATCGCCACGACGTGCTGGGCGCCCAGTCCCATCGTGCGCGGCCAGGTCAGCCGTTCGTCGGGGCGTACCACCGCTCCGGGTGCGGGTGATTTCCCGTCACCGTGCAGCTTCCAGCGCACGCCGAGGTCCATGGTGGGGTTTCGCTTTCTCTGTACTGAAGACGGTCTGCACCATTGTCAGGGGTACGAAGGTGCGCTTCGCGCCCGCGGTCCCCTTCGCGCGCCGGGAACGCGCGTCCGGAGCGCCCGCCGACGACCCGGTCTGACCAGGGGAGTTCCCCGCCAGGGGTCCTGAGCGGGCGCTTAGTATGTAGGTGTCCGGGGGCGCGCGCCGCCCCACCCGCCACGCCCGGGAGTCCCGCCCGTGACCGCCGAAGCCCCGACCGTCCCCGCCGTCCCCTACGGGCAACTGGTCCCCGTCGCCGTGCACTTCGACGATCTGGACGCGCTCGGACTCCTGCACAACGCCCGCTGTCCGCTGCTGGTCGAGCGTGCCTGGACCGAGCTGTGGAACGGCCACGGGGTCCGCTTCGACGGTGACTGGGCGGCGGCCGGCGACGCCTGCAACGCGGTCCGCGAACTCGTCATCGGCTACGAGACACCCGTCACCCGCCCCGGCACCTACGCCGTCCACCTCTGGCTGGAGCGGCTCGGCACCACCGGCCTCACCTACGGCTTCCGCCTCTGCTCGGCCGACGGCGCCACGACCTACGCGCGCGGCACCCGCGTCCTGGTCCGGCTGGACGCGGCCACGCTGCGGCCCGCGCCCTGGAGCGAGGGGTTCAGGACGGTGGGCCGGGAACTGCTGCGGCCTTCGGACTGACCTCGGTGCCGCCGCGCTCGGCGGTGCGCAGCACGCCCGCGAACGCGGCCAGCGCGCAGGCCAGCACGGTCACCACGATGAACGACACGGTCAGGCTGGTCATCTGGGCCACCCCGCCGATCAGGCTCGGCGCGATCAGCCCCGAGGTGTAGGTGATGGTGGCCACGCCCGCGATGGCCTGGCTCGGGTTGGGGCCCGCGTGCCCGGCGGCCGCGAAGCACAGCGGGACGACCACCGCGATGCCGAGGCCCATCAGCGCGAAGCCGGTCATGGCCAGCGGCGGCCGGTCCGCGAGGACCACCAGCAGCCCGCCCAGCCCGGCCAGCAGGCCGCCCGCCCGGACGGTCCGTACCGCGCCGAAGCGGTTCACCACCGCGTCCCCGGCGATCCGGGCGACGGCCATGGTCAGCATGAACCCGGTCGTCGTGGCGGCCGCCAGGCCCGGCGAGCCGTCCAGCCGGTCCCGCAGGAACACCGCCGACCAGTCCAGGCTGGCTCCTTCCGCGAACACCGCGCAGAAGCCGACCGCGCCGATCAGCAGGGCCGAGCGGGGCGGCAGCGCGAACCTCGGCGGCGGCTCCTCGTCCTCGGCGGGCTGCACGTCCAGCACCCAGGCACAGGCCAGCAGGCCCAGCACGGTGAGCACGGCGGCGGCCAGCACATGGTGCAGCCGTGCGTCCGAGCCCAGGTGGGCGGCGAGCGTGCCCGCCGCCGAGCCGGTCAGCGCGCCCGTGCTCCACATGCCGTGCAGCCCCGACATGATCGACTTGCCGAGCAGCCGCTCGATCTCCACCCCGAGCGCGTTCATCACCACGTCCGCCATGCCGGAGGCGGCGCCGAAGGCGAACATCCCCAGGCAGAGCGTGATCAGGTTCGGCGCCAGCGAGGGCAGCACCAGGGAGAGCGTCCACAGCGCGAGCAGCCCGCGCAGGGCGGTACGGCTGCCGAAGCGGTGACTGATCCGTCCCGCCAGCGGCATCGCGCAGGAGGCGCCGAGCGCGGTGAAGGCCAGGGCGAAGCCGAGCTGTCCCGTGCTCAGTCCGGCGTGGTCCTGAATCCAGGGCACCCGGGTGGCGAAGGAACCCGTCACGGCACCGTGCACGGCGAACACGGCGGCCACGGCGTACCGGGCACGCCTGACCTCCCCGGCCGGCCGGCTCACGTCACCCATGTTCACGTCCCTCCCCAGGGAGTCGCCCGCTGTACCGTCCTCGGCACCCGCGCAAACTATCAGGGACCCTGCCTGATAGATAGAGTGCCTACGGCAGCCCGCCTCTGGGAGGATTCCCGTCATGCCCGCATCACCGAGCACCGCACGGGCCATCAACGACCGGCTCGCCCTGCGGCTGTTGCAGCACGAGGGCCCGCTGACGGCGGGACAGCTCAAACAGCTCACCGGCCTGTCCCGGCCGACCGTGAGCGACCTCGTCGAACGCCTCACCGTCTCCGGCCTGATCCGGGTGGTGGGGGAGTCCGGCGAACAGCGCCGTGGCCCCAACGCCCGGCTGTACGGCATCGCCGCCGACCGCGCCCATCTCGCCGCCCTCGACGTACGCACCGGGGGAGTCCTCGTGCTCGTCTCCGACCTCGTCGGGCGGGTGCTCGCGGAGGTGGCGGTGCCCATCGACGCCGAAAGCGGCACCGGGCCGGCTGTCGAGCAGGCGGTCGCCGCAGTGGAGGAGGCGGCGCGGAAGGCGGGCCCGGACGTCTGGACCGGGCTGCACACCGTCGGCATCGGCGCGCCCGGACTGGTCGACCCCGCCACCGGAGACCTGCGTGACTCCAGCGGGCTGCCCGCCTGGCACCGCAGCCTGGTCGCCGCGCTCCAGCGGCGGCTGCCCGAGGCACGGGTCACCGTGGAGAACGAGACCAACCTCGCGGCCCTCGCCGAGCAGCGCGAGGGCGCCGCCCGCGACCGGGACACCTTCGTCCTCCTCTGGCTCGGGCACGGTGTCGGCGCCGCCGTCGTCCTCGACGACCACCTCCGCCGGGGCGCCTCCGGCGGCGCGGGCGAGATCGGCTTCCTGCCCGTCCCCGGCACCGGCTCGCTGCCCTCCGCCACCGACTGCGACGGCGGCTTCCACGCCCTGACGGGCGCCGCCGCGATCGGCGCCCTCGCCCGTGAACACGGGCTGCCGGTCAAGGGTCCGCTGGACGGGCCGGGCGCCGCTCGGCTGGTCGCGGAGGCGGTCGCCGACGGTGCCGCGCCCGCCGCCCGCTTCCTCGACGCCCTCGCCGACCGCCTCGCCATCGGCGCCGCCGCCGTGACCGCGATCCTCGACCCCGGCTGCGTGGTGCTCGGGGGCGAGGTCGGCCAGGCCGGGGGAGAGGCGCTCGCGGCGCGGGTCGGCGCCCGGCTGGGGCGGATGTCCCCGCTGGTCACCGAGGTGCGCCCCGGCGCCCTCGGGGGTGCGGCGGTGCTGCGGGGCGCCCTGCTGACGGCCCGCGACCGGGCACAGGACGAGCTGTTCGCGCCGTAGGAGGCTCAGCCGCGGTCCCGTAGGGCGCTCACGCCGTCGATGTCGTTGAAGTGGTGGTGGACGTGCCTGTTTCCGGCGACCGGCAACCTCAGCCGAACCGGCGGGCCAGGTACTCCTCGAACGTCCCCTTCCCCACCGCCTGTTCCGGTGCCAGATGCCCGCCGGCGCGGAACGCCCCGTACGTCCGCCCGGCCAGCGGGACCTCCAGCAGGCGGCGTCGCCTGCCGGTGGCGTGCAGGTAGGCGCGGGCCAGGGAAGGCACCGAACGGACCTCGGGACCGCCGATGTCGGGCACGCGTCCCGCGGGCGCGGCGAGCGCCAACTCGGCCAGCCGGTCGGCCACTTCGGCCACTTCCACCGGTTGGTCCGCCAGCCCGGCCGGGAGCAGGGCCAGCGGGGGCGCGGTCAGCTTGCCCAGGAAGGTGACCATCAGGTCGTGGAACTGGGTCGTACGCAGCACGGTCCAGCCGAGCCCCGACTCCTCGATCCGCCGCTCCACCGCGAGCTTGGCGCGGTAGTAGGGCAGCGGCACCCGGTCCACGCCGACGATGGAGATGTACACCAGATGCGCCACCCCGGCCCGCCGCGCGGCCCGGGTGAGCCGCTCGGCGGCCTTCTCGTCGCCGCCGCCCGGCGAGCTGGCGCAGTGCACCACGCGCTCCACGCCCGCCAGCGCCGCGTCCAGCGCGGGTCCGCCCGCGCGCAGATCGACCGCGTACGGCTCGCTGTGCCGGCTGAGCACCCGCACCTCGTGGCCGTCCGCCCGCAGCTTCTCGGCCACCAGCCGTCCGAGCGTGCCCGTGCCACCCGTCACCAGGATCGTGGTCATGCCGTTCGCCTTCCCTGAAGGTCTCGGGCGCCCCGGTCGGCACGCCCCTGACCTTGTGACGGCGCCACCCCCGGGAAATGTGACATGCCCCGGCCGTGGCGGCCACCGGGGTGCTGGGGTGACCCGGCGGCGGGCAAGGGCCTTCGTCACCGCCGCCGGGTCCGGTCGCACCATAAAAGGACTAGACCACTCCGGTCAATAGGTCCGGACCAAGCTCAATTGCCTTGTGATGCGGGGGTGTTGGCTCGGGCGTTCACTCGGACGGCTTGGCTGTGAGGCAGCACACACCGGTCACCTGTATGGCCGACGGGCGGGCGTGGCAGACTTGCCGTGTACCAGAAGCAGCGCACTCCGGGGTCGGTGAAAGTCCGAACCGGCGGTTACAGTCCGCGACCCGGTCGCTTCCAGCGGCCGGTTGACCAGGTGAAATTCCTGGACCGACGGTTAAAGTCCGGATGGGAGGCAGTGCGCGGCGGGCGAGCATCACCATGCGCGCCGCCGTATTTCCGGTCTCGTCCGTATCCGGACGGGTCCGTCTCGGCGTCGTGAACCGGTGCGTTCCACCCGTCCATGCCGTCGTCATCGACCGGCCCCCGGAGTCCGTGCCCGAAGAGGCAGGAGGACCGGGGAAGTGTTCACCGGAATCGTGGAAGAGCTGGGCGAGGTCACCGCCGTCGAGAACCTCGGCGACGCCTCCCGTTTCCGGCTCCGTGGCCCCGTCGTCACCGAAGGCGCCCGGCACGGAGACTCCATCGCCGTCAACGGCGTCTGTCTCACCGTGGTCGACCACGAGGGCGACGAGTTCACCGCCGACGTGATGGCCGAGACCCTGAAGCGCTCCAGCCTCGGCGCGCTCGCCGTCGGCTCCCGCGTCAACCTGGAGCGCCCCACCGCCGTCGGCGCCCGCCTCGGCGGCCACATCGTGCAGGGCCATGTCGACGGCACCGGCGAGGTGCTGGCCCGTACCCCGTCCGAGCACTGGGAGATCGTGAAGATCTCGCTGCCCGCCGCCCTCTCCCGCTACGTCGTGGAGAAGGGCTCCATCACCATCGACGGCATCAGCCTCACCGTGGTCGAAGCGGGCCCCGACTTCCTCACCGTCAGCCTCATCCCCACCACCCTCGCCCTGACCACGCTCGGCCACAAGCAGCCCGGCGACCCGGTCAACCTCGAGGTCGACGTCATCGCCAAGTACGTCGAGCGGCTGCTCGCGGCCGGACAGGAGGCAGGCGCGTGAACTCGCTCAACACCGAGGCGTTCACCCTGCTCGGCCAGCACATCCTCTGGTCGGACATGATCGGCAACCTCTTCGGCCTGGCCGCCCTCGCGCTCGGCTGGCGCCGCTCGCTGTGGACCTGGCCGGTCCAGCTCGTCTCCGGCCTGATCCTCTTCGCCGCGTTCTACGGCCACCTCGCCGGCAGCGCGGGCAAGCAGGTCGTCGTCATGGCCGTCGCCGTCTACGGCTTCTGGCAGTGGAGCCGCAACCGCGGCAAGGCCGCCGACGGCCACATCGCCCCCCGCTTCGCCACCTGGCGCGAACGCGCCATCATGGCCGCCGCGGCCGCCGCCGGCACCGTCGCCGTCGCCCTGCTCTTCACCGCGTACCCGTCCCTGTCCTGGGACCCCTGGCCGGACGCCTACATCTTCGTCGGCACCATCGTCGCCATGTACGCCCAGGCCAAGGGCATGGTCGAGTTCTGGATCGCCTGGCTGCTGGTCGACCTCGTCGGCGTCCCGCTCAACTTCACAGCCGGCTACGCCTTCTCCGGCTTCGTCTACGTGATCTACGGCGCGCTCGTCCTGTGGGGCATGCGCGACTGGTGGCTGCGCTCCCGCAAGGACACGCGGCCCGTCCTGGAAGGAACGCCCGCATGACCTCGGCACCCCCGCTGCACCCCGGCGACAGCATCGAAGACTTCCGCCTCGACCCCGTCGAGCAGGCGATCGCCGACATCGCCGCGGGCCGCCCCGTCGTGGTCGTGGACGACGAGGACCGCGAGAACGAGGGCGACCTCGTCATCGCCGCCGAGAAGGTCACCCCCGAGATCGTCGCCTTCATGATGAGCGAGTGCCGGGGCCTGATCTGCGCCCCCATGGAGGGCGCCGAACTCGACCGGCTGCGGCTGCCGCAGATGGTCGAGGACAACACCGAGTCGATGAAGACCGCCTTCACCGTCTCCGTGGACGCCTCGCCCCTGCACGGCGTCACCACCGGCATCTCCGCCGCCGACCGCGCCACCACCCTGAAGCTGCTGGCGAGCGGCACCGCGAAGCCCACCGACCTGGTCCGCCCCGGCCACATCTTCCCGCTGCGCGCCAGGGAAGGCGGCGTCCTCGTCCGCGACGGACACACCGAGGCCGCCGTCGACCTCGCCCGCCTCGCCGGGCTCCGCCCCGCCGGAGCCATCGTGGAGATCGCCGGCGAGGACGGCCGCATGCTGCGCCTGCCCGAGCTGATCCCCTTCGCCCGCAAGCACGGCCTGACGATCATCTCCATCGCCGACCTCGTCACCCACCTGCGCGTCCCCGCGCCCGCCGTCGAGCACGAGCAGGCCGTGACCGCGCCCCTCGTGGCCGCGCCCACCGTGCGCCGCGAGGCCGAGACCAGCCTGCCCACCCGCCACGGCACCTTCACCGCCTACGGCTACCGGGCCCCCGACGGCGTCGAACACGTCGCCCTCGTCCACGGCGACCTCGGCGACGGCACCGGCGTGCTCGCCCGCGTCCACTCCGAATGCCTCACCGGAGACGTCTTCGCCTCCCTGCGCTGCGACTGCGGCCCCCAGCTCGAGGCCGCCCTCGCCCGCATCCACGCCGAGGGCCGGGGCGTCGTCGTCTACCTGCGCGGCCACGAGGGGCGCGGCATCGGCCTGCTGTCCAAGCTGCGCGCCTACGAACTCCAGGAGCGCGGCCGGGACACCCTCGACGCCAACCTGGAACTCGGCCTGCCCGCCGACGCCCGCGACTACGCGGCCGGCGCCCAGATCCTCGCCGACCTCGGCGTGCGCGACGTCCGCCTGATGACCAACAACCCCGACAAGACCGACGCGCTCACCCGGCACGGCATCCAGGTCACCGGCCGCGAGCCGATGCCGGTCCACGCCGACGAGCACAACGTCCGGTACCTGCGCACCAAGCGCGACCGGATGGGCCATGACCTGCCCTGGCTGGACACCCCCACCGTGTCCACCTGCGGCAACCAGTAAGCGAACAGCACGAAGGAGCAACGTGAGCGGCAAGGGTGCACCGGAACTGTCCGTACGCAATGTGAGCGACCTCAGGGTCGCCGTCATCGCGGCGCAGTGGCACGACAAGGTGATGGACGGCCTGGTGAACGGCGCCCTGCGCGCCCTGCACGACCTCGGCATCGACGAGCCGACCCTGATCAGGGTCCCCGGCAGCTTCGAACTCCCCGTCGCCGCCAAGGTCCTGGCGGGCCGCGGCTACGACGCCGTCGTCGCCCTCGGTGTCGTCATCCGCGGCGGCACCCCCCACTTCGACTACGTGTGCCAGGGGGTCGCCCAGGGCCTCACCCAGGTCTCGGTGGAGACCGGCGTCCCCGTCGGCTTCGGCGTCCTCACCTGCGACACCGAGGAGCAGGCCCTGGACCGGGCCGGCATCGAGGGCTCCAGCGAGGACAAGGGCCACGAGGCCGTCACCGCGGCGGTGGCCACTGCGGCCACCCTGCGCTCGGTGTCCGAACCCTGGCACTGAGACACCGCCCGGACCGCGTAGGGTGAGGACCACCATGTCCAATAAGACGTTCGAGGAGCTCTTCACCGAGCTCCAGCACAAGGCAGCCACCGGCGACCCCGCCACCTCCCGCACCGCCGAACTGGTCGGCAAGGGCGTCCATGCCATCGGCAAGAAGGTCGTCGAAGAGGCCGCGGAGGTCTGGATGGCCGCCGAGTACGAGGGCAAGGAAGCGGCCGCCGAGGAGATCTCGCAGCTGCTCTACCACGTCCAGGTGATGATGGTCGCCCGCGGTATCTCGCTGGACGACGTCTACGCCCACCTGTGATCCGTCGCCCCACACGCCTCACCCACCGCACCACCCCGTCACTCGAAGGAAGCCGTCCTCATGCTGCGCATCGCCGTCCCCAACAAGGGTTCCCTGTCCGGACCTGCGGGGGACATGCTGCATGAGGCCGGCTACCGGCAGCGCCGGGAGTCCAAGGAACTGCGGACCGTGGACCCGGTGAACGAGGTCGAGTTCTTCTACCTCCGCCCCCGGGACATCGCCATCTACGTCTCCTCCGGGCAGCTCGACATCGGCATCACCGGCCGCGACCTGCTGATCGACTCCGGCGCCGGCGCCGAGGAGATCCTCCCGCTCGGCTTCGCCCGCTCCACCTTCCACTTCGCCGCCCGGCCCGGCACGTTCGCCGGCACGGCCGACCTCAAGGGCCGCACGGTCGCCACCTCCTACGAGGGCATCGTCGGCCGCCACCTCGCCGACAACGCCATCGACGCCTCCGTGGTGCACCTCGACGGCGCGGTGGAGACCGCGATCGAGCTGGGCGTGGCGGAGATCATCGCGGACGTGGTGGAGACCGGCACCTCACTGCGCAACGCCGGCCTCGAGGTCTTCGGCGAGCCCATCATGAAGTCCGAGGCCATCGTCATCCGCCGTACCGGCGCGGAAGCCGAGGAGCCGAAGGTCCAGCAGTTCCTGCGCCGCCTCCAGGGCGTCCTGGTCGCGCGGACCTACGTGATGATGGACTACGACTGCCGGGTCGAGCAGCTGGAGAAGGCCGTCGCGCTCACGCCCGGCCTGGAGTCCCCGACCGTCTCCCCGCTGCACAACGAGGGCTGGGTCGCCGTCCGCGCCATGGTCCCCGCCAAGGAGGCCCAGCGGATCATGGACGACCTGTACGCCATCGGCGCCCGGGCCATCCTGACCACGGCCATCCACGCCTGCCGTCTCTGAGGAACCCGAACCAGATGTCCGAGCTTCCCCAGCCACCCGCCCAGCCCGCCCTGCCGGTCACCTTCCGGCCGGGACACACCCGGGTGATCCTGCTCACCGCCGGTGTGGCGATCTTCGTGGTCGTCGCCGTCATCGCCCTGCTGCTGGACCTCGGCCCGGGGGAGCGGCTCACCTTCATCCTCACCGGGGCCCTCATGGCCTGGGTGCTGGCCCGGCTGGCCCGTGTGAAGGTCGTCGCCGAGCAGTCCGGCGTCACCGTCGTCAACATCGCGGGCAGCCGGCGCCTGGCCTGGGCCGAGATCGTCCAGGTCAACCTGCGTCCGGGTGACCCCTGGGTGTTCCTCGACCTCAGCGACGGCACCAGCCTGGCCGCGCTCGGCATCCAGCCCGGCGTCGCCAAGCAGCGCGCCATCGCCGACGCGCGGACCCTGCGCACACTGGTGGAGCAGCAGGCGCCGCGCGATCCGGAGCTGCCCCGCGCTTGAGTCCCGGGCGGGCTCAGGGGCCCCTCGGGGTCCCGCATCAGGGGCCATTCAGGGGCGGCCACCCTTGCCGCACCTGCCCCGGTCTTGACTAATCTGTTGGCGGAGGCGTTTCCATGGCGCCTCCGCCTCCGTCGTGCCACGCCCGGCGCGCGGAGGTTTTCCCTGCTATCCGAGGAGTGACCCTCTCCGGCGATGGACGGATCGTCCTGTAGTACCTGCGCCGCCCCCTGCCGACATACCGCGGACCCGGTCCGCGTGCACGCGGAGGCGGCGGCATCATGAGCACCCCCCTGCTGCTCCTAGGAGCGGCCTTCCTGCTGATCCTCGCCAACGGCTTCTTCGTGGCCGCCGAGTTCGGCCTCGTCACCGTCGAGCGCCAGGACGCCGAGCAGGCCGCGGCCGAGGGCGACACACGCGCCCGTACGGTCGTGGAGTCGCTGAAGGAACTCTCCTTCCAGCTCTCCGGCACCCAGCTCGGCATCACCATCACCTCGCTCGTCGTCGGCATGCTCGCCGAACCGGCCCTGGCCGACCTGCTCAGCGGGCCCTTCAGGGCGCTCGGTGTGCCCGAGGGCGCCGTCTCCGGTGTCGCCGTGGTCGTCGGCATGCTGCTGGCCT
Source organism: Streptomyces sp. NPDC085596 (assembly GCF_044541565.1). Lineage (NCBI taxonomy): Bacteria > Bacillati > Actinomycetota > Actinomycetes > Kitasatosporales > Streptomycetaceae > Streptomyces > Streptomyces sp. NPDC085596. The sequence continues at coordinate 358,184 of NZ_JBITTC010000006.1, forward strand.
CCGCGATCCAGATGGTGGTCGGTGAGCTGGTCCCCAAGAACTGGGCGGTGTCCAAGCCGCTCCAGGTCGCACGGTTCGTCGCGGGCCCGCAGCACCTGTTCTCGCGGCTGTTCCGGCCGGTGATCGCCGTGCTCAACACGGTCGCCAACCGGCTGGTGCGCGCCCTCGGTGTCGAGCCGGCCGACGAACTGGCCTCGGCCCGTACCCCCGGCGAGCTGGTCTCCCTGGCCCGGCACTCCGCCCAGGCCGGAGCGCTGGAGCAGGACACGGCCGACCTGTTCGTCCGCACCCTGTCCCTCGGCGACCTGACCGCCCAGCACGTCATGACCCCGCGCGTGAAGGTCAGCGCGCTCCAGGACTCGGCCACCGCCGAGGACGTCGTCAACCTCACCCGTGCCACCGGCCTGTCCCGCTTCCCCGTCTACCGGGAGAAGATCGACGAGATCGTCGGCATGGTCCACCTCAAGGACGCGCTGGCGGTCCCGGCGCACGAGCGCCTGCGTACGCCGGTCGCCCGGATCGCCGGCAAGGCGCTGCTGGTCCCCGAGACCCTGCCGGTGCGCCCCCTGCTGACCCGGCTGCGCAGCGAGCAGCCCATCGCGGTCGTCGTCGACGAGTACGGCGGCACCGCGGGCGTGGTCACGCTGGAGGACATCGTCGAGGAACTGGTCGGCGAGGTCCGCGACGAGCACGACCGCCAGGACGTGCCCGAACTCGCCCCCGCCCCGCCCGAGGACGGCCGGCCCGCCTGGGACGTGGACGGCGGCTGCCGCGTCGACGTCCTCACCCGCATAGGTCTCGACGCCCCCGAGGGGCCCTACGAGACCGTCGCCGGACTCGTGGCCGACCTGCTCGGCCGCATCCCGGCCCCCGGCGACCGGGCCGAACTGCCCGGCTGGCGGCTGTCCGTGCGCCAGGTCCGCCACTACCGCGCCGAGCGGGTCCGCCTGGTCCGGACGGCACCCATCGCCCAGCCGACGGAGGCCGCCCGATGAGCGTCGTCCAACTCCTCTTCGCCGCGCTGCTCGTCCTCGCCAACGGATTCTTCGTCGGCGCCGAGTTCGCGCTCGTCTCCGTCCGCCGCAGCCAGATCGAGCCGCTCGGCACCGCGCGCGCCCGCCAGGTGCTGCACGGTCTGGAGCGGCTGCCGCAGATGATGGCGGCCGCCCAGTTCGGCATCACCGTCTGCTCACTGACCCTGGGCGCGGTGGCCGAGCCGACCGTGGCCCAGCTGCTGGAGCCGGTGTTCGAGGCGGTCCACCTCCCCGAGGGTGTGATCCACCCGCTGGGCTATGTGATCGCGCTGGCCGCGGTGGTCTTCTTCCACCTGGTCATCGGCGAGATGGTGCCGAAGAACCTGGCCATGGCCGCGCCGGAGAAGGCCGCGCTGTGGCTCGGCCCCGGCCTGGTGTACTTCGCCCGGATCTGCAGGCCGGTCACCGTGGCGCTCGGCGCCTGTGCGCGGGGCATCCTGCGGCTCTTCCACGTCGAGCCCAAGGACGAGGTCGAGGCCGTCGTCACCAGCGAGCAGCTCAACCGCCTGCTGGAGGACTCGGGCCAGGCCGGCCTGCTCGACCCGGAGGCGCGGGAGCGGCTGGAGGACGCGCTGGAGCTGGGCTCCCGCCCGGTCACCGACGTCCTCCTCAAGCGCGAGTCCCTGGTGACGGTGCCCCCGTCGGTGACACCGGGGGAGATCGTCGAGCTGACGGCGCGCACCGGCTACTCCCGCTTCCCGGTGGCCGCCGGCACGGGCGCCTTCATGGGGTACGTGCATGTGAAGGACGTCCTCGACCTGGAGGACTCCACCCGGGCCGTGCCGCAGCACGTCTGGCGTCCGATGGCCACGCTCCGCGCGGAACTCCCGCTGGACGACGCGCTGACCGTCATGCGCCGGGCCGCCACGCATCTGGCCCAGGTGGCGGACGCCTCCGGCCGGGTACTCGGCCTGGTCGCGCTGGAGGACGCCCTGGAGCTGCTGGTGGGCGAGGTCCACGACCCGGCCCACCCGGACACCCCGGAGCCCGCGCCGAAGACGGAACCGGTGCCCCTGCGCCCGGCCCCCGCCCGGCCACGCCAGAGCGGCGAACCGGAACAGGCACTGGCCACCTAGGCCGCACCAGCCGCAGGGCCCGTCACATCGCCGACGGGTCCTGCGGTGCCCGGCCCGACAGCACCTCGCCGTACGCCTGCATCAGGTCAGGCAGCCGCAGGGTGGCCAGGTCCTCGCGGGAGAGCACGCCCGGACAGGTGGACAGCCGCAGATCCCGGTACGCGCAGCTCTTCTCGTACATCGTGCGCAGGAACCGGCCGTTGCCCAGTTCGTCGATCCAGCCCTGGTCGACCACGTGCCCGGCGATGGAGCGCAGCTCCTCCACTGCCTCCTCGTCCCACTCGTCGCCGTTCTCCGCCGCGAGCACCCGGCCGATCTCGGTGAGTTCGGCGGGCCGGTAGGAGGGGAAGTCCACACGGGTCGTGAAGCGGGACGACAGACCGGGGTTGGCCGCCAGCAGCCGGTCCATGCCCTCGGGGTACCCGGCGAGGATCACCACCAGGTGGTCCCGGTTGTCCTCGGCCCGCTTCAGCAGCACCTGGAGCGCCTCGTCGCCGTACGCGTCGCCCTTGCCGTACCCGGAGTTGGACAGCGCGTACGCCTCGTCCACGAAGAGCACCCCGCCGATGGCCGAGTCGATCAGCTCATTGGCCTTCACGGCGGTCTGGCCCAGGTACTCCCCGACCAGATCGGCCCGCTGCGCCTCCACCAGGTGATCGCCGCCGAGCAGCCCCAGCGCGTAGAAGACCCGGCCGAGGATGCGGGCCACCGTGGTCTTGCCGGTGCCGGAGGGGCCGGAGAAGACGAAGTGCCGTTTCGGCGGCTGCACCGGCAGCCCCTGCCCGGCACGCAGCCGGGCCATGTTCAGCTGCGCGGAGAGCGCCTTCACCTGCCGCTTGACGGGTTCCAGACCCACCATGCGTTCCAGCTCCGCGAGCGCCTCCTCCAGTAAGGCCGGATCGGTCGGCCCGGCCGGCAGGTGCGGGGAGGACACACCGCTCTTCACCCGGACCGTCCGGTCCGGCACCGAGGGGAGCGGCCCGGTCGGCAGGTCGGGCTCGGAAAGCCGCAGATCGCGGCCCTCGGTGCCGAACACCGGGTCGAGGGTGTCGGGGCCGTCCATCGTGTCCTGCCCGGCGCCGGACAGGGTGATCGCCGCGAAGTCGGCCGGGTCGTCGTACCCGTCGCCCTCGGCGATGGCGGCGAGCCGGGCGGAGGTGTCCATGAAGGCCGGGTCGACCCGGTGCACGGCCCGGTACAGCGGCAGCGCGGCGGCGCTGCGGCCGGTCCCCTCGTGGGCGCGGGCCAGCCAGTACCGGAGCTCCTTGCGCTGCGGCTGTTCGCTGCGGCAGCGCATCAGGGCGGCCGCGAGCAGCGGCTCGGCCTGCCCGAACGTCTCCAGCCGGACCCGGGCCATGCCGCCGAACAGGCCCGCCTCTATCCCGAGCAGGGGGTCGTCCAGCAGCGGGTCGGTGTGCCGGACCAGCTGGTCCCAGTCCTTGACCAGATAGGCGCGGCAGGCGTGCAGGAACCGCACCTGCGGGTCGGTGTCCACGGGCGGCAGCCCGGCCAGCGCCCGGTCCAGCTCCGGCACATGGCGGCCGTCCAGCCAGTGCGAGGCGTGCGCCAGCAGCAGATCGCGGGGGCTCTCCAGCACCGGCTGCACCCACCAGCCCAGCCAGTACCAGGAGTTGAGGGCGCGGCGGTGCCGGGCGCGCTGCTCGCCGAAGCGGTCGCGGTGCCGGAACATCCTGAGCAGCGCGGTGGTCGTGTCGACCCTGAGCGCGTGCAGTCCGAGCCAGGCGTCGGCCATCCCCGGGTCCATCCGCGCCGCGGCGCGGAACTCCTCCTCCGCCTGCGGGTAGGCGCCCATTGTGTAGGCGTCCACGCCTCGCATCCAGGCGAGGTCGGCCGGGGCCTCGGGGCCCCGCGTGCCGAAGTCCATCACGTCCCCCACGAACCGTGCCCCCCGTTGGTTGCCCGCCGGGCAGGCGCTCGGCGGTCTCCGCGGTCGAACCGCTGTACCGCGGACCGGAGTTGCAGGTGCGCGAGGCAGCCGCTCGAAGGTCGCACCGAGGGCATCGTACCCGTGGGAACACCGGCTGCCGAAGGGTGCCGCAGACGGTGTTTGACGAGGTGGGAGCATGCGGGGCGCAAGGGGCGCGGTCACCGAGGGTGATCAGATCGATGCGTCCGGCTCCCCGGAAACCGGCTCGGGGCAGTACGAAGCCCCCGATCACGGGGGAACGATCGGGGGCTTCGTGTCTTCGGACGGTCCGCGACGGGCCGTGTGTAGAGAACGTAAGACCTGTACGGGCGCCGGGTCAAGCGAAGTTGGACCCCTGAACGAAGTTCCGATGCCACCGTCTTCACAAGTTCAGCACACAGCGGATGAGCCGTCACCGTGAGTGAAAATTCGGATGGGGCGAGCTCGGTCAGAGGGGGCTCGCGGGCCCGGGCAGCACCTCGTACCCCGCCGGCGTCGCGCGCACCAGGAGGTGTGCGTGGGGGCGCGAGGGGTCGGCGGCGAAGTGGGCGCGCTCCGCCGCGGTCCAGCCGTCCCAGAACGCCCGCTGCGCGGCGCCGTCCCAGAACGCCCGCTGCGCGGCGCCGTCCCGGCGGCGGCCGCGCGCCCAGGACTCCCGCGCGGGCAGCTCCATCCACAGCAGCGACGCCAGGTGCGGGCGCAGCTCCCGGCGTCCCGCGCCCACGCCCTCGACCAGGATCACCGGGGCGGGCGGCAGGGTGCGGAGCGGGCCGAAGGCGCGCAGGTTCCAGTCGTAGGGGGCGTACCGCGCGCTCTCACCCCGGCCCAGCGGCTCGATCACCTCGGCGGTGAACCGGCCGGTCCAGGCGAAGAGTTCGGCATGACTGGCGATGTCGTCCAGGTGCAGCACCGGCGCCCCGCCGAGCGCGGCGGCCAGCTGTCCGGCGAAGGTGGACTTCCCGGAGCCCGCGTGCCCGTCGACGCCGATCAGCCGGACCGGCCCCAGTGACGGGGGGAGGCCGCGCAGGCGGCCGGCGAGGTCGCGAATGGTGATTCCTGAGGTGTGGTGCGGTGTGGGGGAGTTCTGCCGGAAACAGTCTAGTAGGGGCCGATGGGGGCGGTGCCCGGCGGCGGGAAAACGCCACTTCCCGAACCGCCCGCTGACCCAAGGTCAATCGGTGGAGATTTTCACTCGGAATCCGCCGACCGATATGTGAAATTAGGCGTTCCAGGTGCGTCGGCCGGTGAGTAAGGTGCGTCCTGCACAACTGCGACGCGTCGTATCGGGACGGACAGGGGAGCATGGCCGCGGAGTTATTCGAGGGGCAGTACGTCTGGCACCCGGCGGCCGACGACCGCGTCCTGGCGAGCGTATGCGTCGATGTGCGTGCCGGACGTCATCGCTACGCCTACGAGGCCCTCGCCGAGACCCGGTCCGATTTCGCGCTGCGCGCCCACCGCTCGCTGGTGCTGGCCTCGGAGGCCGCCGGCACCGACCTCGTGGAGCGCTGGCTCGCCGAGGAGCCGTCGCCCGAGGCCGCGCTGATGTGGGCCCGTGTGGCCGTGCAGCGCGCGATGCGGGCCGCCGACGCGCGCGACGAGCGCGCCGAGGCGCTGGAGCGGATCGCGCTGACCGCCTGCGAGCGTGCCGCCGCCCTCGCCCCCGGCGACCCCACGCCGTGGGTCGCCAAGCTGGCCATGGCCCGGCTGCACCAGCTGCGCGAACCGGCGCCGCAGGGCCTGCTCACCGCGCCGCCCGGCCCCTGGCGGCTGTTCGCCCACATCCTGTCCCTGGACCCCTGGCACCGCGAGGGCCATCACCGCTTCCTCTCCTTCTTCTTCACCCGGCACGGCGGCTCGGTCAACGCCGCCTGGGACGTGGCCGCCTTCCTCAGCCAGCGCGCGCCCGCCGACTCCGCGCTCAGACTGCTGCCGCTGGTCGCGCTGGTGGAGAGCTACAACCCGACCCAGCTCCTCGCCGACCGGGTCTGGGAGCAGCCACAGTGGCGCTCCACCGCGCTGGCCGCCTACCGCAACTGGCTGCCCGCGGTGGCCGGTTGCCGCTTCACCCCGGTGCTCGACCTGGCCTACCTCGCGCACGCGCTGGTCATGGGCCAGAGCGAGTTCGAGGCACGTGCGGTCTTCGCGGCGATGGGCCCGTACGCCTCGCGCATGCCCTGGAGCGCCTTCGGCGACCCCGCCGAACAGCTCTCCCGCGCCCGGCGCGCCTGCGGTCTGCCCGTCCCCGGACCCGCCTGAGAACCACATCTACCGCGTCCACCCCCAACAGAAAGGCAGATCAGTGTCGGAACGGATATCGCCGCCAGGGGCCAAGGCTCCGGCGGCCGAGGACCCGGTCGTGCTCGACGACGACGCGACCCTGCACGCGATGGGTTATCCGCGTAAACTCACGCGTCGTTTCAAGGCGTTCGACAATTTCGCGATCTCCTTCACCATCATCAATATCCTCTCGGGTATTTTCTCGTCCTTCGGATTCGGCCTGAGTGCGGGTGGCCCCCGTGTTCTCGTGTTCGGCTGGATCGGGGTTTCGGTGATGGTGCTGTTCATCGGCGCCGCCATGGCGGAGGTCGCCTCCGCCTATCCGACGAGCGGGGCGCTTTATTTCTCCGCCGGTAAACTCGCCAAGCGGCACAAGGGCGCCTGGTCCTGGTTCACCGGCTGGCTGAACTTCGTCGGCCAGATCGGCGGCACCGCCGCCACGGGTTACGCCGCCGCCACCTTCATCCAGGCGTTCGTCGCCCTGCAGTGGCCGTCGTACGAGCCCACCGCCCACCAGACGGTACTGATCACCGCGCTGATCATCGTGCTCCAGGGGTTCGCCAACACCTACACCGTCCAGCTCGTCGCGGTGCTGAACCGGATTTCTGTGTGGTGGCTGCTGATCGGACTCGTGGTGATCGTGGGCGCACTCATCGTGATTCCCGATCATCATCAGTCGGCGTCCTTCGTGACGCATTTCGAGAACAACACCGGCTTCACCAACGGTCTTTACGGCGGCATGCTGGGCCTGCTGGTCACCAGCTGGACCTTCACCGGCTTCGACGGCAGCTTCCACATGTCGGAGGAAACGGTCCAGGCGACGGTCAACGCGCCGAAGGGCATCACCCGCGCCATCGGCTATTCGGCGATCACCGGCCTGATCCTGATGCTCGCGCTGGTCTACAGCATTAGCGACTACACCAAGGTGGCCGGTTCGGACGCCCCTCCCGTCCAGATTCTCATCGACGGGCTCGGCCTCGGCACCGCCAAGGCCATGCTGCTCATCGTCATCGGCGCCATGCTCTTCTGCGGCCTCGCCAACCTCACCAGCAACACCCGGCAGATCTTCGCCTTCTCGCGGGACGGTGCCATGCCCGGCTCCCGCTGGTGGCACTCGGTCTCCACGCGCACCCGTACGCCCGTCAAGGCGGTGTGGCTCGCCGTTGCCTGCTCGCTCGCCCTGGTGGTGCCCGGCTGGTGGTCCCACACGGCGTTCACGGCGATCGTCAGCGTCAACGTGGTCGGGCTGTTCCTCGCCTACGCGGTGCCGATCTTCCTGCGGCTGCGCCTCGGCGACGCGTTCCAGCCCGGCCCCTGGCACCTGGGCCGCTGGGGCAAGCCGATCGGCTGGGTCGCGGTGACCTGGATCCTGCTCAGCAGCGTCCTGTTCATGCTCCCGCAGGCGTCCCCGATCACCGCGGACTCCTTCAACTACGCGCCGATCGCGCTGGCGGCCGTCCTGCTCATCGCCACGGTGTGGTGGTTCACCACGGCCCGCCGCCGCTTCCAGGGGCCGGTCAGCTACGGCCGCCCCGACGAGGTCGCGGCGATGGACCTGGTCTGAGTTTCCGGATGACATGAGCCTGCCATGGCGGGCTCGCCACGGCCCCGGTGCGCGGCGTCCCGCCCGCACCGGGGCCGTCCTGTGCCGGTCCGCCGATCCCTCCGACGGAACGGGCTTCATTGGCCAAGACCAATATTCATGGGCGCGGCATGCGCCGAAGTGCTGGCAGGGGCATGTCGCCTGCCCCATAGTTGGCGCACAACCGTGCACCTGAACCGTCCCGACCCGGACACCTGGGGGTAGTCGCGCCCATGAGCAGAGCCCAGCAGCCGTCCCGCCGAACCGTTCTCGCCGCAGCCTTCGCCGTCGCGGTGGCCGCCGGAACGGTACCCGCGGCCGCCGCCACCGCACCGGCGGCCGCCGACGCCGACGACTCGGGCCGCGCGCCCGCCCGTCCCGTCGACAACCGCGCCTGGACCACGTATCCCGACTGGCGCGGCGGCACCGGACGCGGCGTCCGGACCGTCCCCGGCCGCCGTCCCGGCGTCGCCATCGGCGCGCCCGTGGGCCGCACCGACTACACCGACCCGCACACCGGCACCACCGCCACCTGGGAGTACGCCACCTGGACCTCCCCGGTCCACCGGCTCGGGGTGCCCGCCACCGAGCTGATCGCCTCCTGGAACGCGGACACCCCGGCCGGGACCTGGCTCCAGATCGAGCTCCAGGCCACGTACTCCGACGGCACCGCCGCCCCCTGGTACGTGATGGGCCGCTGGGCCGCGGGCGACGAGGACATCAAGCGGACCTCGGTGGACGACCAGAGCGACGGCAAGAGCTCGGTGTGGACCGACACCTTCGCCATCGACGACGCGAGCACCGGCCTGCGCGCGGTGGCGTACCGGCTGCGGCTCACCCTGTACCGGACGCCGGGCACCCGCCGCACCCCGACCGTGTGGCGGGTCGGCGCGATGGGCTCCGACATCCCCGACCGCTTCACCGTCCCGGCGTCCACCCCCGGCCTCGCCCGCGAACTCGTCGTACCGCGCTACTCGCAGGAGATCCACAAGGGCCAGTACCCGCAGTACGACAACGGCGGCGAGGCGTGGTGCAGCCCGACCTCCTCGCAGATGATCATCGAGTACTGGGGCGGCCGGCTCACCCCGGAGCAGCTCTCCTGGGTCGACCCCACCTATGCCGACCCGCAGGTGGACCACGCGGCCCGGTACACCTACGACCACCAGTACACCGGCTGCGGCAACTGGCCGTTCAACGCCGCCTACGCGGCCACCTTCCCCGGCATCCAGGGCGTGGTGACCCGGCTGACCTCGCTCACCGATCTGGAGACCCTGATCGCGGCGGGCATCCCGGCCATCACCTCCCAGTCCTTCCTCAAGACCGAGCTGGCCGGAGCCGGTTACGGCACCTCCGGCCACCTGATGACGGTCATCGGCTTCACCGCCGCCGGCGACATCATCGCCAACGACCCGGCCTCACCCAGCGACGCCGAGGTGCGCCGGGTCTACGCACGCCGGGAGTGGGAGAACATCTGGCTGCGGACGAAGCGCTACGACGCGGACGGCAAGGTCAGAAGCGGTACGGGCGGTGTCTGCTACCTGTACTTCCCGGCCCGGCCGACCCCGCGTCAGCTGCGCGCGCTCGCGGCGGTGGGCGTGCGCTGACGTGCCGGGCGGCGGGCGGGCTCCGGTCCGCCCGCCGCCCGCCACGTGCGCCCCCGACGGCGCCCTCCGGCCCGCCCGGCGCCCTCTGTCATACTGCGAGGTCCTGCCAACTGCCGAGACCAGGGTCGAAAGTGAACATGCGTCAACAGCGTGCCGCCGCCCACCCTCCGGCCCACGGCCCGGGCCGCGCGGGAGGCGCCCCCGTGCGGGCGCGCGGCACCGAACGCTCCGCGGCCCGCCGTGCCGAGCTCATCGCCATCGGGCGCGCGCTGTTCGCGGACACCTCCTACGACGCGCTGTCCATGGACGACATCGCCCGCCAGGCCCATGTCGCCAAGGGCCTGATCTACTACTACTTCCGCTCCAAGCGCGGCTACTACCTGGCGATCGTCCAGGACTCCGTGGCCGAGCTGGTCGCCTTCGCCGCCAGCGGTGCCGAGCTGCCCGCCGTGGACCGCCTCCAGCGCACCATCGACGGCTATCTCCGCTTCGCCGAGCACCACCAGGCCGCCTACCGCACCATCGTCAGCGGCGGCGTCGGCTTCGACGCTGAGGTGCACGCCATCCGGGACGGGGTGCGCGAGGCCATCGTCGCCACCATCGCCGACGGCGCGTACGGCAGGACCGACATCGGCCCGCTGGCCCGCACCGGACTGTTCTCCTGGGTGTGCAGCGTCGAGGGCACCACGCTCGACTGGATCGGCCGCCCCGAGCTGACCCGCGCCGCCCTCGGCGAGCTGCTGGTGAAGACGCTCGGCGGCACCCTGCGCGCCGTCGAGGAGCTGGACCCCTCCTGCCCGGCCCCGCCGCCGGCCCGCCGCGACGGCTGAAAGAGTCCCCGGAACAGCCCCGGCTGGATTCTTGAAGTAAGCGGTCGTTAACTGGTGACGGGAGGTCCCCGATCGGGCATACTCACGGCACAAGCCGCTGGTCAGCCGCTTCCGAGACCCGGAAGCCCGCCCTCGGCGCAACCGGAGCGATCGCGCGGAGCCGCCCCACCCAAGGCGCACATCCGTCGATGTGCCCGCACAGGGAGGAGTCCGACGCCATGTCCGACCGCGAAACGCAGCCGGTGGAGCGTCAACTGCCCACGGACGAGGCGAGGGATCTGCTCGCCCTGGTCCGGGACATCGCACAGCGCGAGATCGCGCCGAAGGCGGCCGAGGAGGAGGACGCCGGACGCTTCCCCCGCGAGGTCTTCACCCTGCTCTCGGAAGCGGGCCTGCTGGGCCTGCCCTACGACCCCGAGCACGGCGGCGGCGAGCAGCCCTACGAGGTCTACCTCCAGGTGCTGGAGGAGCTGGCCGCGGCCCGCCTCACCGTCGGCCTCGGCGTCAGCGTGCACACCCTCGCCTCGTACGCGCTCGCCACCCACGGCACCAAGCAGCAGCAGGTCGAGCACCTGCCCGCCATGCTCGGCGGCGGCCTGCTCGGCGCCTACTGCCTGTCGGAGGCGTCCTCCGGCTCCGACGCCGCCTCCCTGCGCACCAGGGCCGTCCGGGACGGCGACGACTGGGTGCTGAGCGGCACCAAGGCGTGGATCACCCACGGCGGCATCGCCGACTTCTACACCGTGATGGCCCGCACCGGCGAGGACGGCCCGCGCGGCATCACCGCCTTCCTGGTGCCCGGCGACGCCGAGGGCCTGAGCGCGGCCGCGCCGGAGAAGAAGATGGGCCTCAAGGGCAGCCCCACCGCCCAGGTTCACCTGGACGGCGTACGCGTCCCGGACGAGCGCCGCATCGGCGAGGAGGGCCAGGGCTTCGGCATCGCCCTGTCCGCCCTCGACTCGGGCCGGCTCGGCATAGCCGCCTGCGCCATCGGAGTCGCCCAGGCGGCTCTGGACCAGGCGGTGTCCTACGCGGCCGAGCGCCGGCAGTTCGGCCACCCCATCGCGGACTTCCAGGGACTGCGCTTCATGCTGGCCGACATGGCCACCCAGATCGAGGCCGGCCGGGCGCTGTATCTGGCCGCGGCCCGGCTGAAGGACGCGGGCAGGCCGTTCGCCAAGCAGGCCGCCATGGCCAAGCTGCACTGCACCGACACGGCGATGCGGGTCACCACCGACGCCGTGCAGATCCTCGGCGGGTACGGCTACACCGCCGACTTCCCGGCCGAGCGCTACATGCGCGAGGCCAAGGTGCTCCAGATCGTCGAGGGCACGAACCAGATCCAGCGGATGGTCATCGCTCGTCATCTGGCGGGGCCGGAGAGTCGCTGAACTGCCCCCTGCGCACGGTCGGGGCCGCCAGCTCGGTCCACTCCGGGTCATGGCGCCCCGGCAGTGTGCGGCCCCGGTCGGCCCAGATCCGCATCAGCTCGGTGTAGATGGGCGGGTCCGGGTGCTGCGGGGACGAAGCCGATTCCGCGGGCCGGGGCAGGTAGACGCGGCGCTGACGCCCGGTGGCCGTCTGAGTGGGAGTCATGCCTGGCCAACGCGAGCGTGGCCGGGCGGGTCACCGGCGCGGGGAATCGAGCGTCAGTTCAGCGCCGTCCACACCCCGCCCGAACGCGGTGACCCCGCAGCAGGGCGCGCTGCGCCCTGCTGCGGGGTCACGGGAACGTTCGCGGCCCTGACGGGCTCAGGCGGCGGCCTGGCCGCGCATGAACGGCATCTGCAGCGGACGCGAGCCCGCACCGCCCACGTGTGAGAAGGGCTGTGTCCGCCAGTCCAGGCCCTGGGGGAGCGTCAGGAGCAGGGCGGTGTCCTGCTCCTGCGGCGTGAAGGACTCGTCGGCGGGGCGGGCGTCGGCCGCCGCGCGGCCCGTGCCGGCGCAGGCCGTCAGCCCGAACGGGTTCCACGGCGACGCGCACAGCGCGTGCTCCGGAAGGGACTCCTCGTCCGCCAGCAGCGCGATGGCCTGCGCGCAGTCCGGGCAGATCACCCGGTACATCTCGAAGGTGTCGTAGTCGGCGTCGAGGCCGTAGGCGTCACCGGAGTCGGGTTCGACGCACTCCGGCTCGGGCTCGACGACCGACTGCTGCCGCTTGGCGACGGAGCGCACGGGGCGCTTGACACTCTGCATGGGATTCTCCCCCTAAGGCTGGGCCGTGAAGGCACTGCGGCCTCGACCACAGCAAGCACTTCCCGTCGAGTCTCGCCGGTAATCGTGAGAACCTCACGGAGCGCGTTCAAGTGGTGTGGCGTTCGTCACAGGCTAACGGTGGATATCCGCCCAGATGCCGCGAGCCGCGCCATCGGAGATCCCCGAAGCTCTCCCGCGCGCACGCGCGCGCGTCGGCACGGTAGGTTTTGGCGGCATGGAGGAGCTGGATCGTCAGATCGTGCAGCTGCTCGTCAAGGACGGGCGGATGAGCTACACGGACCTGGGCAAGGCCACGGGCCTGTCCACGTCAGCCGTGCACCAGCGGGTGCGCCGGCTCGAACAGCGGGGTGTCATCCGCGGCTACGCCGCCGTCGTCGACCCCGAGGCCGTCGGGCTGCCGATGACCGCGTTCATCTCCGTCAAACCCTTCGACCCCAGCGCCCCCGACGACATCGCCGAACGGCTCGCGGGCGTCCCCGAGATCGAGGCGTGCCACAGCGTCGCCGGCGACGAGAACTACATCCTCAAGGTGCGGGTCGCCACCCCGCACGAACTGGAGGAACTGCTCGCCCGGCTCCGCTCCCTGGCCGGGGTCTCCACCCGGACCACGGTCGTGCTGTCCACGCCGTACGAGGCACGCCCGCCGAAGATCTCCTGAGCCACCCGACACGCGCCCCGGTACCGGGCGCCTCGCGGGTACGGGAGAGACTGGTGGGCATGAGTGAGCAGCCCGCCGACCCCACGACCGTCCTCCTGCGCCGAGGAGAGGTCCACAGCCCCGCCGACCCCTTCGCCACCGCGATGGTGGTGGAGCGCGGCCAGGTCGCCTGGGTGGGCTCCGAGGGCGCCGCTGACGCCTTCGCCGACGGGGTGGACGAGGTGATCGACCTCGACGGCGCCCTGGTCACCCCCGCCTTCACCGACGCCCACGTCCACACCACCGCCACCGGACTCGCCCTGACCGGGCTCGACCTCTCCGGCGCGCCGACGCTGGAGGCGGCCCTCGGCCTCGTCCGGGACTTCGCCGCCGCCCGCCCCGCCGACCGTGTCCTGCTGGGCCACGGCTGGGACTCCGCGCGCTGGCCCGGGGGCCGCCCGCCGGCCCGCGCCGAACTGGACGCCGCCACCGGGGGCCGCCCGCTCTACCTCTCCCGCGCCGACGTCCACTCGGCCGTCGTCACCACCGCCCTGCTGGACCTGGTGCCGGCCGGCGTGAGCCGGGCCGACGCCCCGCTCACCGCCGACGACCACCACACCGTCCGCGAGGCCGCCCTGGGCGCGCTCGCCCCGGCCCAGCGCGCCGAGGCCCAGCGCACCGCGCTCGCCCACGCGGCCTCCCTCGGCATCGGCTCGGTGCACGAGTGCGGCGGCCCCCAGATCTCCTCCGAGGACGACTTCACCGGCCTGCTGAGGCTCGCCGAAGGGCTGCCCGGCCCCCGCGTCGTCGGCTACTGGGCCGACCGGGATGTCGACAAGGCGCGCGAACTGGGCGCGGTGGGCGCGGCCGGCGACCTCTTCGTGGACGGCGCCCTCGGCTCCCACACCGCCTGCCTGCACCAGCCGTACGCCGACGTCCCACACACCGGCACCGCCTACCTGGACGCCGGCGCGGTCGCCGAACACGTCGTCGCCTGCACCGAGGCCGGGCTCCAGGCGGGCTTCCACGCCATCGGTGACGCCGCCGTCACCGCCGTCGTCGAGGGCGTCCGCGCCGCCGCCGAGAAGCTCGGCCTCGCCCGCGTCCGGGCCGCCCGGCACCGCGTCGAGCATGCCGAGATGCTCACCCCCGACACCGTCGCCGCCTTCGCCGAGCTGGGCCTGATCGCCTCCGTGCAGCCCGCCTTCGACGCCGTCTGGGGTGGCGACGACGGCATGTACGCGCGCCGCCTGGGCGTCGAGCGGGCCCGCACCCTCAACCCGTACGCGGCCCTGCTGCGCGCCGGGGTGCCGCTCGCCTTCGGCTCCGACAGCCCGGTCACCCCGCTCGACCCCTGGGGCACCGTCCGCGCCGCCGCCTTCCACCGCACGCCCGAACACCGGGTCTCCGTGCGGGCCGCGTTCACCGCGCACACGCGCGGCGGCTGGCGCGCCATCGGCCGGGACGACGCGGGCGTCCTGGTGCCGGGCGCGCCCGCCGACTACGCGGTCTGGCACACCGGCGACCTGATCGTGCAGGCCCCCGACGACCGGGTGGCCCGCTGGTCCACCGATCCGCGCTCCGGCACCCCCGGCCTGCCCGACCTCACCCCCGGCACCGGACTCCCGGTCTGCCTGCGGACGGTGGTCGGGGGACGGACGGTGTTCGTACGGCCGGGCGAGTGATCTCCCGCCCCGGCGTCCCGCCGAACGGGTGGCCCCGCCCGGGCGTCCGACCTGCGCATCCCCGCCGTTTTCCGCGCCCTGACCGGCGTACGCGCAGGCCAGAGGGCTGTTGACAGCCGACAGCGGCGGGCCGGTAGGTTCGGCCGAGTCCACCAACGGACGTTCGACCGGGGAGTGTTCGCGCACTCGTCGCAGCGCCACTGGGTCAGGACGGTGTGCCGTACCGGGGCACCGTCGACGGCAGCCAGGCGCAGTGCTCGCGCCGACGAGGGAGCGCTCCGGCCGGTCGGCAAGGTGTGACCCGGATGGGGCCCGCGCGCTCAGTAGACAACGGCTCTCGGTCGACCCGCAGCCAGCGGGTCCCAGGCCGGCCCGAAGAACGCCGGGCCCCCATCCGCCGCGGGAAACCCGCCGAGAAGCCTCCGAGAAGCCTCCGAGAAATCTCTGAAAAGTTGCCGAAAAGCGCGTTCCTACCCCGATCGCCGGCTTCCGACACCGCCCGCGGCCCGTGCCGCAGCGTCATCGCAGGCCGTGGCCACTATGGTGGACGCCTGCGCACGACATGAAGGGGCAGCAGTGAACGACGGCGACGGGACCCTCTCGGCCAAGGCCAGGGGGCGGCAGTTCGGTCCGCTCGGCACGGCCTTGGTGATCATTCCGACCTACAACGAGGCGGAGAACATCAAGGCCATCGTGGGCCGGGTACGCAAGGCCGTCCCCGAGGCGCACGTCCTCGTGGCGGACGACAACAGCCCGGACGGCACCGGCAAGCTGGCCGATGAGCTGGCCGTCGCGGACGACAACGTCCAGGTGCTGCACCGCAAGGGCAAGGAGGGCCTGGGTGCCGCCTACCTCGCCGGCTTCCGCTGGGGCCTCGAGCATGGCTACGGCGTGCTGGTCGAGATGGACGCCGACGGCTCCCACCAGCCCGAGGAACTGCCCCGCCTGCTGACCGCCCTCAAGGGTGCCGACCTGGTGCTCGGCTCGCGCTGGGTGCCCGGCGGCCGGGTGGTGAACTGGCCCAGGTCCCGTGAGGTCATCTCCCGGGGCGGCAGCCTCTACTCCCGCATCGCCCTCGACCTGCCGCTGCGCGACATCACCGGCGGCTACCGCGCCTTCCGCGCCGAGACGCTCCAGGGGCTCGGTCTGGAGGAGGTCGCCTCGCAGGGCTACTGCTTCCAGGTCGACCTGGCCCGCCGCGCGGTCAAGGCCGGCTACCACGTGGTGGAGGTCCCCATCACCTTCGTGGAGCGCGAGTTCGGCGACTCCAAGATGAGCCGGGACATCCTCGTGGAGGCCCTGTGGCGGGTCACCGCGTGGGGCGTGGGCGACCGCGTCGGCAAGATCAAGGCCAAGGGCAGGTAGCGCCCGACGGGCCCGGCGGGCGTGGATGATCCACCCCTTATGCGGCGCTGAGCCGGGCCCAGGCACACTGGAAGCATGACGACTGGCGCACCCACCCCTCCGCGGACCGGACGGCCCAAGCGCTCGGCGCTGCGCACGTATCTGCCGCTCGCCATCGCGGCTTGGCTGATGCTGGAGATCTGGCTGCTCATCCTGGTCGCGGACGCGGCCGGGGGCCTCGCCGTGTTCCTGATCCTGGCCGCGGGCTTCGTCGCGGGCGCGGTCGTCGTGAAGCGGGCCGGCCGGCGCGCCTTCCGGAATCTGGACGAGGCGTTGCGCCGCGGCACCGCGCCCGCCTCCGGCGGTGGCAGCAACGGCCTGCTGATGCTCGCCGGGCTCCTCCTGATGCTCCCCGGCATGCTCTCCGACGTGGCCGGACTGCTCCTGCTGCTGCCCCCGGTGCAGAACCTCGTACGCCGCCGCACCGAGCACGTGGTGAGCCGCAAGCTGGGCGGGGCCAGGCAGGGTTCCCTCGGCGACGCCTTCCAGCAGGCCCGTATCCACCGCCCGGACGGCAAGGTCGTGCAGGGCGAGGTCATCCACGAGCGCCGCGACGACCCCACCGACGAGCCCCGGCCGCCGCTGAACCGCTGAGCCGGGGCGGGTCTCGCGCTCGGGCGGGGTCCGGACAGCACAGAACCGCGGGCGCCGTACATCGTGACGATGTACGGCGCCCGCGGTTCTACTGTGCGCTCGATCCGGCGCAGCCCCTCGGGGCTACGCGGACTTGCGGCTGTCGCGCGGGTGTACCGCGATGTTCATCGCGCCCGAACGCAGGACCGCCAGGCGCTCCTCGAGGACCTCTTCGAGTTCCTCGCGGGTGCGCCGCTCCATCAGCATGTCCCAGTGGGTACGCGCGGGCTTGGCCTTCTTCTCCTCAGGGCCGTTGCCGTCGACCAGGAGTGCCTGGGCCCCGCAGACCTTGCACTCCCACTCCGGCGGAATCTCCGCCTCGACCGAGAAGGGCATCTCGAAACGATGCCCCTTCTCGCATGCGTACTCCACGGCCTGGCGCGGGGCCAGGTCGATACCGCGGTCCGTCTCGTAGCTGGTCACCACGAGGCGCGTACCGCGAAGAGCTCGCTCACTCATGAATCGTGCCTCCCGGGCTTGTCGCCCACAGGACAGGTGTCGCTGTCGTCGTCATCCGGTCAACGTCCGGTCGGCGGTAAAGATTCCCGTCCGGAGTCCCGTTCCGGGCCGCGCGTCGCCGTCGTAGTCGCCCCTTGTTCTACCCACAGGCGTCCGGTTTGTCACATCTGCTCGCAGATATGACCCAGCGTTTCACTGTCTTTGACGCGCAGTAACGGTACGCCTGGCAGGCCAAACGCGTACACTACCGCCCTTTCGTGTTGAACGCTAAATTCTCTCCGGGACCTGATTCCCCGCCTCGTCGATCGCACGCCGCACCGGCACCCGCGCCAGCAGGACGAAGCCGATCACGAAGAAGGCCACCAGCGAGACGATCGCGGAACGGTAGCTTCCGGTCAGCTGGTAGGTCACCCCGAACAGCAGCGGACCGAGCCAGCTCATGCCCCGGTCACTCAGCTCGTACGCGGCGAAGTACTCCGCCTCCTTGCCCGACGGCACCAGATGCGAGAACAGCGAGCGGGACAGCGCCTGGCTGCCGCCGAGCACCAGCCCGATCGCGGCCGCCAGCACGTAGAAGAACACCGGCGCCCCGGCGGGCAGGAAGTACCCGGCGGCCAGGGTGAGCGTCCAGGCCACCAGTGAGCCGAGGATCGTGCGCTGGGCGCCGTGGACCCGCGCCAGCCGGCCCATCGCCAGCGCGCCCGCCACCGCCAGCACCTGCACCAGCAGCACCGCGCCGATCAGCGTGGACTGGCCGAGCCCCAGCTCCTCCGAGCCGTACACCGACGCCTGGGTGATCACCGTCTGGATGCCGTCGTTGTAGACGAGGTACGCCAGCAGGAAGGCGAGGGTGCGGGGGTGGCGGCGCATGTCCTTCACCGTCGCCGCGAGCTGGCGCAGGCCGGTCGGGGCGGCGCCCTCCACGCGCGCGTGCCGGTCGCGCAGTCTGCGCAGCGGGATCAGCGCGAAAGCTCCCCACCACAGTCCGGCCGAGGCCAGGCACACCCGCACGGCCGCGGTCTGGGAGAGCCCGAAGGAGTCGTGGGCCGAGTACAGCACCAGGTTGGCGACCAGCATCAGGGAGCCCGCCGCGTAGCCGAAGGCCCAGCCGCGCGAGGAGACCGCGTCGCGTTCGGCGGGCGGGGCGATCTGCGGCAGATAGGAGTTGTAGAGCATCATCCCGACCGACTGCGCCGCGTTGGCCACCACCAGCAGCAGCCCGCCGAGCAGATAGCGGTCGCCGTCCAGGAAGAACATGCCCGTGGTCGCGGCCGCCCCGGTGTACGCGGCCGCCGCCAGCAGCGGCTTCTTGCGGCCCGTACGGTCGGCCAGGCTCCCCACCAGGGGCATCACCAGCACCGCGACGATCACGGACAGGGAGACGGTGTACGCGAAGAACGAGCCCGCCCGCACCGGCACCCCGAGCGGGTGCACATAGCCGTCGGCGTCGGCCGCGTGCCGGGCCACGGCGGTGAGATACGGGCCGAGGAACACGGTCAGGACGCTCGTGGAGTAGACCGAGCACGCCCAGTCGTACATGTACCAGCCGCGTTGCTCGCGCCGTAGCCCCGCCGTCTCCTCGGGCGCCCCCGCCCGCACGGTGTCGATACCCACCCCGCGCCCTCGCTTCCCCGCCGCAGTGCCGTGCCAAGGCGGGGGAGGCGTCACGGGCCGGGTCAGACCCAGACGCCGCGGTCCTCCATGACCTCGCGCAACGTGTCGATGTGATCGGTCATGATGCCATCGACTCCCAGATCCAGGAGCCGGTGCATCCGCCCGGGTTCGTTGACCGTCCACACATGCACCTGGAGCCCGAGCGCGTGCGCCGCCCGCACGAAGCGCCGGTCGGCCACCGGGACGCCCGACTGGGCCTCCGGCACCTGCGCCGCGACGGCGGAGCCGCGCACCGGGGCGGGCAGCCCCCAGGAGCGCAGCCGCAGCCCCAGTACGCCGAGGGTGCCGAACGAGGTGGCCAGCCTCGGCCCGGCCAGCCGCTGTGCGCGCCGCACCCGCGCCTCCGAGAAGGAGCCCAGGCAGACGCGGTCCCAGGCGTCCGTGCGTCCGACCAGGTCCAGGAAGGGCAGCAGGGCGGCCTCCGCCTTGACGTCCACGTTCCAGCGGACCTCGGGGAAGGTCTCCAGCAGCTCCTCGAAGAGCGGTACGGGCTCCTTGCCGCCCACGCGCGCGTGCCGGACGTCCGCCCACGGCAGGTCCGCGATGCGGCCGGTGCCGTCGGTGACCCGGTCCAGGGAGTCGTCGTGGAAGGCGACGAGCGTGCCGTCCGCGGTGAGGTGGACGTCGGTCTCGATGTAGCGGTAGCCCCGCTCGACCGCCCGGCGGAACTGCGCCACGGTGTTCTCCACCCCCTCCGCCGCCCCGCCCCGGTGGGCGAAGGCGATGGGGCCGGGATGGTCCAGGTACGGATGGCGTATCGGCTCGGTCACCGGCGCAGTATCGCGCGCTCCGGCGCGCTGGTGGCAACCACCCTGGTTGTCGCGGGCGCCGGGCGCAGCGCGAAGACACGCAGGAAGAACTGGGCGAGGGGGCCGATCGAGAGCGCGTACAGCACGGTGCCGACGCCCACCGTGCCGCCGAGGGCGAAGCCGGTCGCCACCACGGTGACCTCCACACAGGTGCGGATCAGCCGGATCGAGCGGCCGGTGCGGCGGTGCAGTCCGGTCATCAGACCGTCGCGCGGGCCGGGGCCGAAGTCCGCCGCGATGTACAGACCGGTCGCCGCGCCGTTGAGCACGATCCCGGAGACCAGCAGCGTGATCCGCGCCGCCAGGCCGTGCGCGCCGGGCAGCACGGACAGGGTGGCGTCCATGGCGAACCCGATGACCAGCACATTGGAGACCGTGCCCAGGCCGGGACGCTGGCGCAGCGGTATCCACAGCAGCAGGATCGCGGCGCCGAGCAGGGTCAGGACCACGCCCATGCTGAGGCCGGTGAGGCCGGCGAGCCCCTGGTGCAGCACATTCCACGGCTCCAGGCCGAGGCCCGACCTGACGAGCAGCGCCGAACTCGCCCCGTACAGCGCGAGTCCGGCGTAAAGCTGGAACAGCCGGCGGCCGAGACGGCCTGGAGTGGACATGGGATACCCCCCTGGGGTGGTGACAGTGGACTGACCCGTGCCACTCTGTGGCTTGGGACGGACGGCCATCCATGGCCAATCCGGGGAAGGTGGACTGATCTTCATGGCGCATTGGACCTCTGCGGTGGGTGCCGCACAGCTCGCCCGGCTGCTCGGCTCCCAGCAGGACCGCCCGGGCGGCCCCGGCACGCGCCGCCCGCCCGCCTACCGTGCCCTGGCCGACGGCGTCCGGCTGCTCGTCCTCGAAGGGCGGGTCCCTGTGGCCGCCCGGCTGCCCGCCGAACGCGAACTGGCCCTCGCCCTCTCCGTCAGCCGCACCACCGTCGCCGCCGCGTACGAGACCCTGCGCACCGAGGGCTTCCTGGAGTCCCGGCGCGGTGCGGGCAGCTGGACGGCCGTCCCGGCGGGCAACCCGCTGCCCGCGCGCGGACTGGAGCCCCTCCCGCCCGAGGCGCTCGGCTCCATGATCGACCTGGGCTGCGCGGCCCTTCCGGCCCCCGAGCCGTGGCTCACCCGCGCGGTCACCGGCGCGCTGGAGGACCTGCCGCCCTACGCCCACACCCACGGCGACTACCCGGCCGGGCTGCCCGCGCTGCGCGCCATGATCGCCGAGCGGTACACCGCGCGGGGCATCCCCACCATGCCCGAGCAGATCATGGTGACCACCGGTGCGATGGGCGCCATCGACGCCATCTGCCATCTCTTCGCGGGCCGGGGCGAGCGGATCGCCGTGGAGTCGCCCTCCTACGCCAACATCCTCCAGCTGATGCGGGAGGCCGGCGCCCGGCTCGTCCCCGTCGCCATGGCCGAGGGGCTCACCGGCTGGGACCTCGAACGCTGGCGCCAGGTGCTGCGCGAGGCCGCGCCCCGGCTCGCCTACGTCGTCGCCGACTTCCACAATCCGACGGGCGCGCTGGCCGACGAGGACCAGCGGCGCCGGCTCGTCGACGCGGCCCGCGCGGCCGGGACCGTGCTGGTCGCCGACGAGACGATGAGCGAGCTGTGGTTCGAGGAGGAGCTGGGCCGGAACATGCCGCGCCCGATGTGCGGCTTCGACCCGGCCGGTTCCACCGTCATCACGGTCGGCTCGGCCAGCAAGGCGTTCTGGGCCGGGATGCGCATCGGCTGGGTGCGCGCCGCCCCGGACGTCATCCGCAGCCTGGTCTCCGCGCGGGCCTACGCCGACCTCGGCACGCCCGTCCTCGAACAGCTCGCCGTGCACTGGCTGTTCAGCAGCGGCGGCTGGGAGCAGGCCGTGGCGCTCCGCCGCGCCCAGGCCCGCGAGAACCGTGACGCCCTGATCACCGCCCTCCGCCGCGAGCTGCCCGACTGGGAGTACGAGGTGCCGTCCGGCGGTCTGACCCTCTGGGTCCGCGCCGGCGGCCTCTCCGGCTCCCGCCTCGCCGAAGTGGGTGAGCGCGTGGGCGTCCGCGTCCCCTCCGGCCCCCGCTTCGGCGTGGACGGCGCCTTCGAGGGGTACTTGCGGCTGCCGTTCACGGTGGGCGGCGCGGTGGCGGACGAGGCGGCCTCCCGGCTGGCGTCGGCGGCCCGGCTGGTGGAGTCGGGGGTCACCGGGGGCGGGGAGGCGCCGGGGGCGTTCGTGGCGTAGGGGTGCCGCGGTCCCTGCCGTGCGGTCGGCATGCCGCCGTGTTCGGGGTGGTCACACGCGAACGTGCCCGCTCCGAGGGATGGGAGCGGGCACGTTCGTATGTGCGGATCAGGCCCGGTCCGCCGGGATGGCTTCCGCCGGTTCGGCAGGGGAGACGACCTCGGGGGAGCGCGGTGTGTCCGTCTCGGCGGGCGTCGTGCGGGGGGGGAGCAACGACAGGACCGCCTGGCGGGCCGGTTCGGGGGTCGCCTCGTCGTAGGGGTCCGGGGTGGCCGGGACCTGGAGGCGGTGGACCGGGCCGGAGCCCAGGCGGGCGTAGCCGCGGCCGGGGGGGATCTGGTCCGGCGGTGTGGTGTGCGGAGGGGCGCCCAGGAACGCGGCGACCTGCTGGGGGGACGACGGGCCGAGGACCACCCGCGCTCGGGTGTGCTGGCCGATCGCCTCGCTCAGGTTGTCCGCGCTGTCGAACTGCTCGGCCACCACCACCGTCACCCCCGCCGCGCGCCCGTGCCGCAGCGGGACCTGCAGCAGGGCCTGCGGGTCGGTGCGGTGCTCCGCCTCCGCGAGGTGGGTGAAGACGGTCGGGCGGTCCAGGAGGACCCACAGGGGACGCGTGGTGTCCTCCGGCGGCGGACTGCCCGCCTGCCGGGCCTGGTTGACCGCGATGAGCCGCCGCTCGGTCTCCTGCGCGGCCCACTCGAGACCGGCCACCGCCCCCGCCGGGGCGCATTCCACGGCCAGCACGCCCTCCCGGCCGATCAGGCACGAGTACTCACCGGCGCCGCCGCCGTCGACGATCATGACGTCGCCGTGCCGCAGCGCCTGGAGGGCGATGGAGCGCACCAGCGTGGACGTACCGCTGCCGGGCTGGCCCATGATCAGCAGATGCGGCTCCGGCGACCGGCTGCCGGTGCGCCAGACCACCGGAGGTACGTCGCGCTCCTCCTCGCCGTAGGAGAGCGGGAGCGTGCGCTGCACTTCGTCGGGGTCGGTGAAGCCGAGCACCGTCTCACCCGGCGCGGTGACGAAGCGCTGGGCGGTGATGCCGGTGGGCAGGGCGGCGAGGACGCTCAGCGTGAGCCGGTTGCCCTCCTCCTCCCACGCGAAGCGGTACTCCCGGCCCCGCCCCGCCTTCGCGGTCAGCAGCCGCTCGACCCGCGCGCGGGTCCCCGGGTCGCCGTCCGGGAAGTACGCCGGGTAGCGGATGACGATGCGCTCGAGCCGCCCGCCGTCGTCGAACTCGTGCTCCGTGAAGACCGCCTCCCACTCGCCGCCGTGCGCGTACAGCGGCGCCGGGTCGTCGGCGATGGAGAAGCACGGCACCAGGGCCTCGTACAGCGACTGGAGCCGTTCCAGCTGCGCGTCGTCGGGGCCCTCGGGGGCGGCCGGGACGTGGTCGCGTCCGTACCAGGCCGCCGCCACCATCAGGCTCACGGCGGCCAGCAGCGGGCCGTACGGCATCAGCGCCACGGCCATGATCACGGCGGCCGCCAGGAACAGCAGCGGGCCCCG
This sequence comes from Streptomyces sp. NPDC085596, assembly GCF_044541565.1. Taxonomy (NCBI): domain Bacteria; kingdom Bacillati; phylum Actinomycetota; class Actinomycetes; order Kitasatosporales; family Streptomycetaceae; genus Streptomyces; species Streptomyces sp. NPDC085596. Next base: position 381,767 of record NZ_JBITTC010000006.1, read on the forward strand.
CTTGTCCTTGGGGGTGGCCGCCCACTTGGCGCGTCCGGCCAGGGCCAGCCGGCGCAGGCCGCGCGAGATCGTGATCAGGGGGTGGAGGACGTCCGTGGCGCTGTCTGCCGCCGTCCGGGCCAGCTCCCGGCTCCGGGCGAGCTGTGTGCGGGCGATCTGCGCACTGTCCTTGCTCAGAATGCGGGGGAGTGGGCGCCGGGCCACTGCTGTCTCCTGTTGGTGCGTACGGGCGTGGGGGACTCCCCCTCGGACGGGACCCGCCGGTCCGCGTGGCCTCGGGGGAGGGGCGGGTCAGAACTTGATGCCGCCGAGGAGGCTCGCCAGGCTCTCGCCGCCCGCTTTGATGCTGGGGGCGATGGCCGTGCTCGCCAGATAGAAGCCGAACAGGGCCGAGACGACGGCGTGCGAACCCTTGAGTCCGTCCTTGCGGAAGAACAGGAAGACGATGATGCCGAGCAGGACCACGCCGGACATGGAGAGGATCATTTGGGACCTCCTGGTGTCGAAGGGGGGACAGTCACCATGAGTACTTCCAGGATCACAGAATGTATCCATACGATAAAAGGTGCAAGTGGGTGAAATTCGGTGTTTTTCCCACGGGTGGTGGAGCTGTCGATCACCCGGCCGGGCAGCGCGCCCGCGCCGGTGCGCGAGCCAGTACGCTGGCGATTCACCCGAACGGAAGTCATGAGAGGCGGTCCGGCCGATGAGCGAAGCCCCCGACCCGGAGGTCGTGGAGCTGGCGACCAAGATCTTCGATCTGGCCCGGCAGGGGCGGACCGAGGAGCTGGTGGCGTACGTCGACGCGGGCGTCCCGGTCGGCCTCACCAACGACCGCGGTGACTGCCTCGTGATGCTCGCCGCGTACCACGGGCACGCCGACGCGGTCCGGGCGCTGCTCCAGCGCGGCGCCGACGCCGACCGGATCAACGACCGGGGGCAGACCCCGCTCGCCGGAGCCGTCTTCAAGGGCGAGACGGCGGTCATCCGGGCCCTGCTCGATCATGGCGCCGATCCGGCCGCGGGAACCCCCTCGGCCGTCGACACCGCCCGCATGTTCGGCAAGACGGAACTGCTGGAACTGTTCGGCGCGCGCTGATACTTCGGCAACCGGCCCCTTCGGGGGGCGGAGATCAACGGGGGGAGGCGGAGGGGGACCGCCGGGAAATACGGTCGCGGCGGCACAAACCGCGGGTCATCATGACGACGTGATTCACGGACGCGATGGCTGGGCAGGTGTTGCCGCACCACGCGGGCCGTGAAGCGGCCCGCAAGGGGCCCCGACGAGAGGCAGAGAGAAATGGGTAGCAGCAAGCAGAAGACGGCGGGCGCTCCGACGTTGTGTCACGCGGCCAGGTGATGAGTGATCCCCGGTTGCGTCGACGCTTGATGTGAGGCTGTTTCCCATGTTCGATCCGGTCATAGCGCCCAGCGGTACCCTGCTCGGCCTGCTCCAGCGGGGCCGGGGCGACGGCACCCTGCACGCGCTCACCGCCCCCCGCGCGGAAGCGCTCCAGGCCCTCGACCACTGCGTGCTCCACGATCCCCGCCACGACTGGCAGGTGGAGAACCGCTCCCTGTACTACGCACGCCTCTATCTCGACCTGCACGGCGAGCTGGACGCCATCGAGGCCCACCTCCTCGACTCCGAGGACGCCCTGCACACCGACGAGTCCCGCACCGGACTCGCCCTCGCCGTCCTCGGCCACCTCGCCTCCTACGGCAGGCTCGACGCGCTCGCCCTGCTGCGCCGGTACGCCGCCCAGGGCGCCAACTGGGCCTGGGCGCTGGACGAGCTGGCCCTGCGCGACGACGACGCGGGCCTGCGCGCCCTCGCCGCCCCCGTACTGGCCCGCTTCGGCACCGACCCGGCCGGCGAGGCCGAGCTCGCCGCCGTCGTCCGCGATGCCTTCGAACCGAGGCCCTGGCGCCTGTGGGCCGACGACCCGCGCGAATCCGTCTCCACCCGCGTGCGGGCCGCCCGCGAGGCCGGCAGCTTCGACCGCTGGCAGCAGCAGATGCGGCCCACAGGGCCCCGCCCCGGCTGGAGCGTGGACGCCGTCTTCGCGTGGGCCCAGCAGGGCATCGAGCGCGGCGCCGCCCTCCATGTCCCCGCCGCCCGCTGTCTGGTCGCCGTCGCGGCGCCCGAGGACCGGCCGGAGATCCTCGCCGCCGCCCGCTCCGGCATCGACGGCGCCCGCTGCACCGCCCTGCGCTACCTCGCCGACAGCGAGGCGCCCGAGACGCTCGACCTGGTCGAGGCCGCCGTCGCGGACGGGCCCAGGGTCGTCGTGGACGCCGCCCTCGACGCCTTCGAGCGGATGCGGACCCCGGCCGCCGTCGACCGCGCCCGCCGCTGGGCCCAGCGGCCCGACGCGCTCGGCGCCGCCGCCGGACGCGTCCTGGCCTGCCGGGGCGGCGCCCAGGACAGCGACCTCGTCCTCGGCGCCCTGCGCGAGGCCGTACGGGGCGAAGGCCCCGACGCGCAGACTCTGTGGACCCTCGTCGACGGCGCCGGGCGTCTCGGCATCGCCTGCGCGGCGCCCGTGCTGCGCCATGTCTACCGGGAGACGGCCTCCTCCCATCTGCGGGGCCGCGCCGCCCGCGCCCTCGCCGCCACCGACCCGTCCTTCGCCGCCGGGTTCGCCGTCGAGTGCCTCTGGGACTGCGAGGAGACCACCCGCGAACTGGCCGCCCGCCACGCCGAGACCGGCGACGCCCGCGTCGTCGAACGCCTCCGCCGCCTGGCCGCCGACCCCGCCGAGGAGGACGAGGTCCAGACAGCGGTCCGCAGCCGCTTCGAACAGGACCCGCAGACCCTGTGAGGGCGGGGGGCTCGCCGGAACACCGGCGGGCCCCCGCCCGGTCAGCGGCGGCGTACGGGCACGAAGCGCAGCGGGGTGCCCGGCCTCGCCTGGGCCGCGCCCGCCAGGTCCGCCGGGTGGACCACCGCCGGGACCGGGTAGCCGCCCGTCGTCGGGTGGTCGGCCAGGAAGATCAGGGGATGGCCGTCCGGGGGAACCTGGATCGCCCCCGACACCATGCCCTCGCTGGGGAGTTCGCCCGCGCGGGCGCGCTCCAGGGTGGGTCCCTCCGTGCGCAGGCCGATGCGGTTGCTCGCCGGGGAGACCCGGTAGGTGCGGGTGGTCAGGTTTCTCAGGGCCCGCGGGGTGAACCAGTCCTCGCGGGGGCCCAGAGTGATCCGCAGGACCAGCTCGGTCGGCGGCGCGGGCTGTGGGGCGGTGTCCAGGCGGGCCGGAGGGGCGGTCGGGGGACCGAGCGGGAGCACCACGCCGTCCGTGAGGGGCGGTGGGCCCAGGCCCGACAGGAGGTCCGTGGCGCGGCTGCCGAGCACCGGTTCCACCGCGACACCGCCCGACACCGCGACATAGGTCCGCACCCCCGCCACGGCCGCCCCCACCTCCAGCACCTCGCCCGCCGGCACCCGGACCGGCGCGCCCCAAGGGGCCGGGCGCCCCCCCACCGTCACCGGGCAGGGCGCGCCGCCCACCGCGACGGTGACCGCCGAACGGGCCCGTACGGCACAGCCGTCGAGCGTCGTCTCCAGTACCGCCGCGTCCGGGGAGTTGCCGGACAGCCGGTTGACGAGCGCCGCGGCGGGCGGATCGAGCGCGCCGGAGCGGGGGACGCCCAGGTGGGCATGGCCGGGCCGCCCCCGGTCCTGCACGGTCGTCAGCGCACCCGCCCGCACCACCACCAGCGCACGGTCCGTCACGCGACCTCCACCGGGACGAAGCGCACGCGCGTGCCCGGTGCCAGCAGGGCGGCCGGTTCGCGCGCGGTGTCCCACAGCACGGCCTCCGTGCGGCCGATCAGCTGCCAGCCGCCCGGCGACGAGCGCGGATACACGCCGGTGTACGGTCCGGCCAGCGCGACCGACCCGGCCGGCACCGCCGTACGCGGGGTGGCCCGGCGCGGTACGTACCGGTGCTCGGGCAGGCCGGTGAGGTAGCCGAAGCCGGGGGCGAAGCCGCAGAAGGCCACCGTGAACTCCGTGTCCGCGTGGATCTCGGCCACCTCGCGCGCGGACACGCCCCAGCGGGCGGCGACCTCCGCGAGGTCCGGTCCGTCGTAGCGCACCGGGAGTTCGACCGGGGCGGAGGCGGCCGGGGGAGCGGGCGGCACCTCGGCGGCGGTGAGTTCGGCGGCCCGGCGTACCGGGTCGTCCACGCCGTCCAGCAGGACCGTACGGGCCGCCGGGACGATCTCGCGGGCGGACAGCGAGCCCGCGGCGCGCCGCCGCAGCAGCTCGGTGTGCAGCGCCCGCGCCTGCTCGGCGGAGCCGACCTCCACCAGCAGCGCGTGCTCGCCCACCGGCAGCGCCCTCACGCGAACGCCTCCACCGGCACGCCCGCCGAGGCCAGCCGGGTCCGTACCCGCCGGGCCAGCTCGACCGCGCCGGGGGTGTCGCCGTGCAGGCACAGGGAACGGGCCCGTACCCGGATGCGGGCCCCCGAGAGCGCGTCCACCTCACCGGAGCGGGCGAGGTCCAGTGAGCGCGCCACCACCGCCTCCGGGTCGCTGACCACGGCACCCTCCCGGTCGCGCGGCACGAGCGTGCCCTCGTCGGTGTAGGCGCGGTCCGCGAACGCCTCCGGTACCGCGCCGAGGCCCGCCTTCGCGGCCACCTCCAGCAGGCGCGAGCCGGGCAGCCCCAGCACCGGCAGCCGGGCGTCCGCGAGGAGCACCCCCTCGACCACCGCGCGGGCCTGCTCCTCGTCGCGCACGACCCGGTTGTAGAGCGCGCCGTGCGGCTTGACGTACGCCACACAGGCGCCCGCCGCCCGCGCGAACACCTCCAACGCGCCTATCTGATAAGCGACTTCGGCGGACAGCTCGGCGGACGGCACCTCCATCGCGCGCCGCCCGAAACCGGCGAGGTCCCGGTAGGACACCTGGGCGCCGATCGTCACCCCGCGCGCGGCGGCCAGCTCGCACACCCGGCGCATGGTGGCCGCGTCCCCGGCGTGGAAGCCGCAGGCCACATTGGCGCTGGTGACGACCGACAGCAGCCCCTCGTCGTCGGTCAGCCGCCAGCGGCCGAAGCCCTCGCCGAGGTCGGCGTTGAGATCGACCGGTTCGATCACGGTCATCGGGTACGGCACCTCCATTGCTCGGACACGCGGGATCAGTCGACGCCGACCACGCGGTACTGCTCGTCGCGCGCGTCGGTCAGGAACATCTGCCCCGGCGCGTGGGTGAGGGCGAACGGCGGCCGGGACGCCATCACCGCGGCCTGCGGGGTCACCCCGCACGCCCAGAACACCGGGATGTCGTCCGGCGCCATGTCCACCGGATCGCCGAAGTCGGGCCGGGCCAGATCGGCTATGCCGAGGGCGGCCGGGTCGCCGCAGTGCACCGGGCCGCCGTGCACGGCGGGCAGCAGCCCGCTCTCCCGGATCGCCGCCCGCAGATGCTCCGGCGGCACAGGGCGCATCGACACCACCATCGGCCCGCGCAGCCGCCCCGCCGGACGGCACTGCCGGTCGGTCACGTACATCGGCACATTGCGGCCCTGTTCGACATGGCGGATCGGCACACCCGCCCCGGCGAGCGCCCACTCGAAGGTGAAGCTGCACCCCAGCAGGAACGCCACCAGGTCGTCCCGCCAGTGCTCCCGCGCGTCGGCGGGCTCGGCCACCAGCTCGCCGTCCCGCCACACCCGGTAACGCGGCAGATCGGTGCGCAGATCCGCGCCCGGCGCGAGGACGGTGGTGACCGCGCCCGCGTCCGTCACGTCCAGCACCGGGCACGGCCGCGGGTTGCGCTGGCAGAACAGCAGCATGTCGTAGGCCCAGTCGGCGGGCACCGCGATCAGGTTGGCCTGCGTGTGGCCCGCGGCGACGCCCGCCGTGGGCCCCGCCAGACCCGCCCGGAAGCGGGCCCGCGCGGTCCGCGGGCTCCACTCCCGCGCGCCGGCGTCGGCCAGGGTCACCGGCCGGTCGCCGGTCAGGTCGGGGCGCGTCACGCCAGTTCCCGCCCGCGCGTCTCCGGCAGCCCGAACAGCGCCAGCGCCGCCAGCCCGTAGCCGGCCGCGCCGAACGCCAGCGCGCCGCCCAGGCCCCAGCTGTCGGCCAGGAAGCCCACCAGCGTCGGGAAGACCGCGCCCACCGCGCGCCCGGTGTTGTAGGTGAAGCCCTGCCCCGTACCGCGCACCGGGGTCGGGTACAGCTCGCTCAAGTAGGAGCCGAAGCCGCTGAAGATGGCCGACATGCAGAAGCCGAGCGGGAAGCCCAGCACCAGCAGCAGGGTGTCCGCGCCGGACGGGATGTTCGCGTACGCCAGCACACAGACCGCCGACAGCAGCGCGAACAGCCAGATGGTGCGGCGCCGGCCCAGCCGGTCGGTGAGGTGGCCGCCCGTCAGATAGCCGAGGAAGGCTCCGGAGATCAGCAGCGCCAGATAGCCGCCGGTGCCGACGACCGACAGCCCGCGCTCGGTCTTCAGATACGTCGGCACCCAGGTCGCCAGCGTGTAGTAGCCGCCCTGCACCCCGGTGGACAGCAGACTCGCGAAGAGCGTGATGCGCAGCAGGCCCGGCTCCCCGGCCGTGCCCGGCCGGAAGATCGCCGCGAACGAACCGCGTTCCGGGCTGCGTTCACGGGCCGCCGCGGCCTCGGGCGCGTCGTGCACCTGGCGCCGCAGCCACACCACCAGCAGCGCGGGCAGCGCCCCGGTCCAGAACATCACCCGCCAGGCGAGGTCCTCGCCGACGAAGGAGAACACCAGCGTGTAGACGATCGCCGCCAGACCCCAGCCGACCGCCCAGGAACTCTGCACGACGCCGAGGGTGCGCCCCCGGTGCCGCGCGCTCGCGTACTCGGCGACCAGGATCGCGCCGACCGCCCACTCGCCGCCGAAACCGAGCCCCTGGAGGGCCCGGAAGAGGAGCAGCGTCTCGTAGTTGGGGGCGAAGCCGCAGGCGACCGTGAACACCGCGTAGGTGACGACGGTGATCATCAGGGCCCGGACCCGGCCGATCCGGTCCGCGACCACACCCGCCAGCGCGCCGCCCACGGCGGACACCACCAGCGTGACCGTGGTGAACAGACCGGTCTGGCCGCTGTCCAGGTGGAAGTACGCGGCCAGCGCGACCATGGTCAGCGGCAGCGTGAAGTAGTCGTAGGAATCGAGGGCGTAGCCGCCGAAGGCCCCGGCGAAGGCGCGGCGGCCGCGTGGGCCGAGGGCGCGGAACCAGCCCAACGGCCCTTCTTCGTGCACGGATCGATCCGGGACGGCGGTCAGCTCGGGTGGGGGAGTCGTGCTCATGGGCGGCACCTCGCAGAAGCGTGAGGGGGGTGCGGGTCGGTGAGCAGTGCGGGTCGTGCGGTGCGGGCCTCGTGGGGAAGGGCCGTGCGGAGCACCGTAGAGGATCGTTCAACGATCCTTCAATGGGTACGTTGTTCCGGCCCCGGCTGTGCGGTTGAATTCCGGGCATGGCAGAGCAGTTGACCCAACTCGCCGACGATCGCGCCCTCCTGGGCCGTACCAGCACCGCCGAACGCGTCTCCGACATCCTCCGGAGCCGCATCGCGGAGGGCTATTTCCCGCCAGGTACCCGGCTGTCGGAGGACAGCATCGGCGGCGCCCTCGGGGTGTCCCGCAACACCCTGCGGGAGGCGTTCCGGCTGCTCACCCATGAACGGCTGCTCGTCCACGAACTCAACCGGGGCGTCTTCGTCCGGGTGCTGAGCGTCGCGGACGTGGAGGACATCTACCGCACCCGCACCCTGGTCGAGTGCGCCGTCGTACGCGGCCTCGGCGAGCCTCCGTACGTCCTCGACGGACTCGCCGACGCGGTCACCGAAGGAGAGTCGGCCGCGCGGGAGAATGACTGGAAATCGCTGGGGACGGCCAACTTCCACTTCCACCGGGAACTGGTCGCGCTGGCCCGCAGCGAACGCACCGACGAGCTGATGCGCAGCGTGTTCGCCGAACTCCGGCTCGCCTTCCACCACGTGGACCACCCGCGCCGCCTCCACGAGCCCTACCTCGCCCGCAACCGCCAGATCCTCGACGCCCTGCGCGCCGGAGACCGGGACGCGGCGGAAGAACTGCTGGCGACCTACCTCGCCGACTCCCTCGAACGGGTGCTGGAGGTCTACCGGCGCCGGGTCGACGAGGAGTGACACGACGGACGTCCCGGCCGCCGGTACGGGGGGTCTGGCGCCGCTGTGACGGCCGTCGCTTCCGCACCGTTTGGGTTGTTGTCGGACCGAGGACCTAATCTGTGCACCGTGACTTCGCCTGCACCGACGGACCGCGTTCCGCCCCAGCTCAGCGCGGCGCCGCGCCCCGCGCCGGGCCCGGCCGCCGACGAGGGCCTGGCGCGGCGGCTGCGCGCGCTCGCCTGCACGGCGCCGCTGCACGACCTGGACGCCCGCAAGGCCAACCTGGCCGGTGAGTACTCGACGTACGGCATGGCCGAGGTGGCGCTCGCCGCCATCGACCTCGTCACGCTCAACATGGACTTCGACACGGGCGCCGACCACGAGCAGATCGTCGCCCGGCTCGTCCCCCGCATCGCCGCCCAGGCCCCCCACCGCACCACCGCCGAGCACGAGCGCGTGGCCCGCTGGGTGATGGAGAACCTGATCAACGTCGGCAGCGCCGACCGGGGCTTCCGCGCGGTGTACGGCACCTTCGCCTCCGACGGCACCTATGTCCGCCGCGACTACGACTTCAAGCTCATCGAAGAGGTCCCCGGCCCCGGCGGCACGGTCTACCTGCGCACCACCGACGAAGCCGTCAACGTCCTCGTCGGCGCCCTCGACACCGACGTCACCAGCGCCCAGATCGCCGCCGAGGTCAAGCTGGAGGTGCTGATCAACCGGGGCCGGCTGGCCGACGCCCAGCTCGCCGCCGAGCAGGCCCGCTACCGCACCGTGCAGTACTCCGAGACCCTGCGCCGCGCCCTGGACGCCACCCGGCGCAACGTCCGCGCGGTCGACTGGCTCAACTCCGTGCCCGACATGATCGCCGAGGCGCTGGACCACGTGGCCGACCGTTACCGCCACGAGAACGCGATCCTCACCAACATCCGCAAGGCCCGCGACGAGACCGAGGAGCCCGAGCACAAGCGGCGCGCCGCCGAGCTGGTCGACATCGTCAAGGACTGCATCCGGCGCCACACCCAGCTCCAGTCCCGGCTGCTTGAAGCGGGGCCGCTGTTCCGGGCGGAGCAGGACCGGCAGGCGTTCGCCACGCCTACGGGTGCCTCCGGTCTCGACCTGTATGGCCATCTGGTCGCACCTGTGCTGCCGTTGCCGCTCCAGCAGGCGATCCGGGTGACCGACGCGTTCTTCGCCAGTGGGGTGGGGTTGCGTACGCCGGTGTCGGTGCGGGTGGGGGACCTTGTCGACATTCTGCTGACTCCGCCGGTCGAGCGGGAGCATCTCGGGGCGGAGATGCCCGAGCCGGATCTCATCGCCACGCCGGATGACAGTCGGTTCTCCGAGGAGCAGGTCGCTGCCGCCCGGGCTTTGCTGGATTTGCCGGCCGACGCTCCTCGGAGACTGTCCGGGCTGCTTGCGGAGGCTCGGGGTGCTGAGGGGTTCGAGCTGGCGTATCTCGTCGCGCTGATGGCTATTCACGCGGCCAGTCCTGCTGTGGGGACCGCTTATCGGCAGGGGGAGGCGAAGTTGTTGTTCGCTGTCGATGACGGTGCGGAGCTGGACGATCCGGATTTTGGTGGGGCGGATCTGATCGTGGGGACTGCCTTGTTGGATGCGGTGGGGATGGCCAGCGATCGGGCGGTGGCGGGATGAGTGGCTTTCCCGCCGTCGTGGCTGGTCGCGCCCGCGCGGCGGAGCCGCATGATCGAACACAGCCCCGCGCCCCTGGGTGGGCTCCAGTTACCCCCTGTTTCGAGTTCAAGGAGTTTGCGTCGTGACCGAGCACGTCGAGTGGAGTGACGTCGAAGCGCCGGCGCCGCCGCCGGCCGTCACCCCTGCCGACGCCGCCGACGCGGCCCGGCTCGTCGCCTTCGGGCTGCAGCCCAAGCTGCAGCCCGCCCGCGACCAGGAGTACACCGAGCTGCTGCGGCGGTACCGGGAGGACGGTTCGTTCGCTCGGCTCGCCGATGCCGTGGCGACCGGGCTCGGGCTCGTCGTGCTGGAGGTGTCGCCGCGCGCGGGGATGGCCGTGACGGCCGCCGAGGACTCGGTGTTCGCCGTGCGGATGGGCGACTACGCCCGCCGTACCACCGCCGACTCCGCCGACCGGTTCCTGCACGGCCTCGCCCACCTGGCCGTCGCCGCGCTGGCCTTCCCGCGCCCCGAGGACCTGGCCGACGACTCCTACATCGGCCGCGTCACGGTCAACGGCGTCGACGCCTTCGTACGGCAGGCGTGCCGCAGGCTGGAGGAGCGGGCCGAGCAGTCCGGGGAGAACACCGACCCGGTCACCGACGCCCCCGGGCTGGAGGCCGCCTGGCGTATCTGGGCCCGGCGCAGCGCCACCGGTGCCACCAAGGACGCCCGCCGCCCGGCCGCCTCCACCACCGGCATCGTCGCCAAGGCGCTCGGATTCCTCACCGACTCCGGCTTCCTCCAGCGCACCGGCGACGACCACGGCGGCACCTACCGCACCACCGCCCGCTACCAGCTCCAGGTGCGGGACATGGCGGGCGGCGCCGCGCTCGGCGAACTGCTGGAGCTGGGCGTCGTGACCGAGACCGGCGGCACCGCCAGCCTGCTGCCCGCCGAGGACACCGACGACCTGGACCTGGTGGCCGACGCCGGACTGCCCTTCCACTCCTGACCCGCCCTTCCCCGACGACCGCACCTTTTCGAAGACTTACGACGAGAGTCCGCCATGTACGAGCTGTCCCGCGTCCGCCTCTACTCCATCGGGCCCGCCGGCGCGCGCTACGCCGACACCGTGCTCGACATGCGCGGCGTGGGCGCGCCCGTGCCCGACCCGGCCCCCACACAGGCGGAGTTCTTCGAGGAGGAGCCGGTCGGCCCGCCGCGCCGCCCCGCGCCCGCCGGTGTGCTGTTCCTGGAGAACGGCGGCGGCAAGTCCGTCCTGCTCAAGCTGATCTTCTCGGTGATGCTGCCCGGCCACCGCAACACCCTGGGCGGCGCCAGCTCCGGCGTGCTGCGCAAGTTCCTGCTCGCCGACGACTGCGGGCACGTCGCGCTGGAGTGGCAGCATGTGCAGACCGGCGAGTGCGTGGTCGTCGGCAAGGTCAGCGAATGGCGCGGCCGTCAGGTCTCCAACGACCCGCGCAAGTTCGCCGAAGCCTGGTACTCCTTCCGGCCCGGCCCCGGTCTGAGCCTGGACAACCTGCCCGTCGCCGAGGCCACCGCCGTCCGGCCCCCGGTGGAGGGCGCCTCCGGCGCGCAGGGGCGCCGCCGCACCATGAAGGGCTTCCGTGACGCCCTCACCGAGGCGGGCAAGAACTACCCGCACCTGGAGGCGCACTGGGAGGAGACCCACGAGCGCTGGACCGAGCACCTCGGCGATCTGGGCCTGGACCCCGAACTCTTCCGCTACCAGCGCGAGATGAACGCCGACGAGGGCGAGGCGGCTGGTCTCTTCGCGGTCAAGAAGGACTCCGACTTCACCGACCTGCTGCTGCGCGCCGTCACCGACACCCGCGACACCGACGGCCTCGCCGACCTGGTCAGCGGGTTCGGCAACAAGCTGGGCCGCCGCGCCGAACTCATCGCGGAACGGGACTTCACGGCCGGCTCGGTCGACCTGCTCGGCCGCATCGTCGAGGCGGCCGACGCCCGCACCCGCGCGCGGGACGTGCACACCGGCGCCGAGCGCCGCACTCGCACCCTGGCCCGGCGGCTGTCCGCGCGGGGCGTGCGCGAGCGGGTCCGCGCCTCCGACCTCGCCCAGCGGGTCACGGCCGCCGCCTACGCCGTCACCTACTCCGAGGGCGCCCGCGAGCGCAGCGCGCTGGTCGCGGCCGAACTCGCCTACCGGCACGCCTCGCTGGCGCTGGCCGCCGCCGAGAAGGCCGCCGCCGCGCAGAAGCGCGAACTGGCCGACGCCCGCACCCTGTACTCCGCCTGGCAGGCCGCCGAGGCCGTACTGCGCCACCGCGCCGCCGCCGACCGCGTGGCCCGGGTCTCCGTCGCCATCCAGGAGGCCGAGCGGGACGCCGCGCCCGCGCTCGCCGCCCGCGCCAGGGCCGCCGTCGACCTCGTACGCGCCCTGCACGCCGCCGCCGGGAACGCCGAGGCGCTCGCCAACGAGGAGGAGGAGCGCTCCGCCGCCCTCCAGGAGGTCAGCGACAGCGCCTACCGCGACTCCACCTCCGCCGCCACCGACGCTCAGCGCGCCCGCAGCGAGATCGGGCACCTGCGCCAGCGCCTCACCGAGGTCGAGCAGGAGACGGCCGAGGCCGTCCGCGCGGGCTGGCTGGACGACAGCGCCCCCGACGCCGACCCCGCGCGGGCCGCGCTCGCCGCGAGCGACGCCGCGAAGACCACCGTCGCCGCCTGGGACACCGCCCGCGAGGCGGCCCGCGCGGCCGTCGAGCACGCCCGTGAGACGGCCGCCGCCGAGTCCCGCGCCGAACTCACCGCCGCCCGCGCGGCCGACGCCGCCACCGCCGCCGAACGCGCCCACGACGCCGAACGGCGGCTCGCTGAGGCGCTCGCCGCCGAGGAGCGGCTCGCGGAACTGCTCAGCCTGCCCGCCGCCGGCGCCGCCCGCTCGGCCATCCCCGCCCCGCGCGACGGCTCCGGCTCCGCCGAGCCCGTACGCGACAGCGCCACCGAGGGCCCCCTCACCGCCGAAGAACTGGACCGCTTCGCCGACGAACTGCGCGGCCTCCTCGACGACGCCGTGTCCGCCGCCGAACGCACCCTGTTCGACCTGCGCACAGCCGCCGCCGACGACACCCGCATCCTCTCCGCCCTCGGCGACGGCGGCCTGCTCCCGCCCGGCCCCGACGTACTGGCCACCGTGGAGTTCCTGGGCGAGCACGGCATCCCCGCCCTGCCCGGCTGGCGCTACCTCGCCCAGGCCGTCGACCCCGCCGACCACGCGCGCGTGCTCGCCACCCGTCCCGAACTGGTCGACGGTGTGATCATCACCGACCCGGACACCCACGCCCGCGCCCGCGAGGTCCTGGGCGAGGCGGCCCTGCTGCCCCGCTCCGCCGTCGCCGTCGGCACCGCCGCCGCCCTCCTCGCCCCGGCCCCCGCAGCGGACGCGCAGCCCTCAGACGTCTTTCTCGTGCCGCCGAACCCGGCCATGCACGACGAACACGCCGCCGACGAGGAACGCCAGGCGCTGCGCGCGCGGGCCACCGAACGCGACGACGAGATCCGGACGCTCGCCGCCCGCCTCGGCAAGGACCGCGAACTCGCCGCCCGCCTCGCCTCCTGGCGCACCGGCTGCCCCGCCGGACGGATCGTCGAACTCGCCGCCGGCGCCGAGGAGGCCCGCGCCTTCGCCGACGAGACCGAAGCCGAACTCACCGAGGCCCGCACCGCCCGCGCGGAGGCCGAGGAGACCGCCGCCGAGGCCACCCGGCTGCGCGACGAACGGCAGGAGGCCGCCCAGCGCGCCAGCCGCGTCGCGGACGCCCTCGCCGGACTCGCCCACCGGCTGCGCGAACGCGCCACCTGGCAGGTCAGGCTGCGCGAACTCGCCGACGACGCCGCCGAGTCCGAGGCCCGTACCCAGTCCTGCCTGGAACGCGCCCGCGCCGCCGACGAGGACCGCCGCGCCACCCAGCGCGCCGCCGACGACGCCCGCCGCACCGCCCGCGCCCTGCGTGCCGAGCGCGCCGAGATCGCGGGCGCCCCCGACGACGTGCCCGAGGCCGAGGAGGGTGCCTCGAAGACGTCCCTGCCCGCGCTCCGCGAGGCGTACCGGGCCGCCTCCCAGTTGTACGAGAAGGTCGGCGTCGGCGCCGACCTGCGCGCCGAACAGGCCCGCGCCGAGAGCGACGAGAGCGCCGCCCGCGCCGACCTGGACCGGCTCAGCAACAAGGTCCGCACCCGCGCCGAACAGCTCCTCCAGTCGACCGACGGCTCCGACGGCCCCTCGCGGCAGTCGGCCGCCGCCCGCGCCGAGGAACTGGTGCAGCTGCTGGAGACCCGCATGTCGACCGCGAGCGAACAGCTCGGCCGGCTGCGCGGCGAGGCCGAACGGCACGCCCCCGAGGAGGGTGAGGCGCACACCGAGCTGTCCGAGGAACTGGTCCCGCGCGACGCCGAGCACGCCCAGGCCCTGCTGCGCACCGCCACCGCCGAACTCGCCACCCGCACCGAGGCGCTGACCGAGGCCCGCGACGCCCACACCGAGCTCCAGCAGGCCCACCGGGCCGCCGAGGACGGCGCCGGAGGCTTCGACGAGATCGCGGCGATGCTCCGCGACCAGCTGCGTGAACCGGCACCCGAGGACGAGCGGGAGGACCCCGAGCCGTATTCCGGCACCCTGGAGGAGGCCCGGCAGTCGGCAGCCGAGGCCCGCCGCTCGCTGCGCGGCTGCGCCGCCGACCTCTCCACCGCCGACACCGCCGTCCGCGAGGCCGGCGACATCCTGGTCCGGCACGCCAACTCCACCCGCTACGAGCAGGTCCGCACCCCCGCCCGGCAGCAGATCCGCGAGCTGCCCGCCGCCGCGATCCCGGAGCACGCCCAGAAGTGGGCCGACGCCTTCGCGCCCCGGCTGCGCGTCCTCACCGACGAGCTGGCCCAGCTGGAACGCAACCGCGACTCGATCGTGGACCGGCTCCGCGGCCTGGTCGAGTCCTCCCTCGCCACGCTCCGCTCCGCCCAGCGGCTGTCCCGGCTGCCCGAGGGGCTCGGCGAGTGGTCCGGCCAGGAGTTCCTGCGCATCCGCTTCGAGGAGCCCGACCACGCCACGCTGGCCGAGCGCCTCGGCGAGGTCATCGACGAGGCCACCCGTGCCGCCGTCAAGAAGAACTCCGACCTGCGCCGGGACGGCATGTCCCTGCTGCTGCGCGGAGTCGCGGCCGCGCTCCAGCCCAAGGGCATCGCGGTGGAGATCCTCAAGCCGGACGCCGTGCTGCGCGCCGAGCGCGTACCCGTCGGCCAGATGGGCGACGTGTTCTCCGGCGGCCAGCTGCTCACCGCCGCCATCGCGCTGTACTGCACGATGGCCGCCCTGCGCTCCAACGACCGGGGCCGCGACAAGCACCGGCACGCCGGCACGCTGTTCCTGGACAACCCCATCGGCCGCGCCAACGCCACGTATCTGCTGGAGCTCCAGCGGGCCGTGTCCGACGCGCTCGGCGTCCAACTGCTTTACACCACCGGCCTGTTCGACACCACCGCGCTGGCCGAGTTCCCGCTCGTCATCCGGCTGCGCAACGACGCCGACCTCCGGGCGGGGCTGAAGTACATCAGCGTCGAGGAACACCTCCGGCCCGGCCTGCCGCAGCAGCCGCAGGCGGGGGAGGCGGTACGCAGCGAGATCACCGCGACCAGGATGTACAAGCGGCCGTCGGCGGGCGTTTCCTAGGTGGAGGCCGGTGAGGAACTGCGGGCCGGCGGGGGCCGGTCGCGCAGTTCCCCGCGCCCCTGATCAGTCGGACGCGGGAGCGGGCACAGGGGCCTCCAGCCGGTGTTCGGCGAGCACCCCCGTCCGGTGCCGCTGGACGAACCAGTAGTAGGCGAAGCCGCCGCCCGCGATCACGGCGACGAACAGCACCGCGCCCCACCGCAGATACCAGTGGTAGGGCGCGCTCGCGTTGTAGACGGCCGGGCGCGGCCAGATCAGGTTGAGCGTCATCCCCGCGCCCCACACCACCGCGACCACGTTGACGGCCAGCCCCCAGCGGCCCAGCGAGAACCGCCCCTCCCCGGCCGGAGTCCACCGGCCGCGCAGCCGCGCCACCAGCATGGGCGCGGTGACCCCGAGGTAGGCCAGGTAGATCATGATGATGCCGATGCTGGTGACCACGGTGAAGATCTGCGGCTGGCGGATGTTGACCACCAGGATCGCCAGCGCCAGCACACCGATGACCACGGCGGGCACCACCGGGGTCCGGAAACGCGGGCTCACACGGGCCAGCAGCGAGGAGGCGGGCAGGTTGTTGTCCCGCGCCATGGCGAAGGCCAGCCGGATCGCCGCCGTGTGCACGGCCAGCGCGCACACCGTGACCGCGATCAGCACGCACCACAGCATGCCCTTGCCCGCCGTCGGACCGAGCACGTCCAGCACCACGTACTGGAGCCCGTCCGTGGACAGCTTCTCGCCCTTGAGGCTGGAGACGCTCATCAGCGCCAGCAGCAGCACCAGACCGCCCAGCACGAAGGAGGCGATGATCGCCCGCAGGATGGCGCGGGGCGCGTTCCGGGACGGGTTCAGCGACTCCTCGCCGAGCGAGGCGGCGGTGTCGAAGCCGTACATGACGTACGCCGACGCCAACGACGCCACCAGGAACGCGCCGAGATAGCCGGCACCGTGGCCCGTCCCGGTGCCGTTGGTCTCCAGCACGACCTGCGGCCCGCGGGTGATATGGACGGCCAGCATGACGATCAGCACGACACTGGCGACCAGCTCGATGAACACCCCGATCGCGTTGATCGTGGCCATCAGCTTCACCCCGAAGGCGTTGACCAGGGTGGTGAACAGGATCAGCACGGCAGCCAGGACCACCGCGTTGGTCGCCACGTCATAGGTGCCGGTGCCGTCCCCGACGAACTGGAAGGCGGACGAGATCTGCGGCAGCGTCAGCTGGTAGGCCAGCGCCACCGCCGCGATCGACACGATGGACGCGATCAGCATCATCCACCCGGCCAGCCAGCCGAGGTGCGGATTGCCTATCCGCTTCGACCAGTTGTAGACCGAACCCGCCACCGGATGGCGGGCCGCCAGCTCCGCGAAGCACAGGGCCACCGCGAACTGGCCCACGAACACCAGCGGCCACGACCACCAGTAGGCGGGTCCGCCACTGCCGTAGCCGAAGTAGAACAGCTGGAAGGTGCCGGTCAGGATCGAGATGTAGCTGATCCCGGCGGCGAAGGTGTGGAAGTTGCCGAGGGTGCGCTTGAGTTCGGGCCGGTACCCGAACTCCGCGAGTTCGCTGTCGTCCTCGCCGTGCGCGTCCGGTGCTGGGCCTGGGGTGGTCATGGGGACTCCTGGGGGCCGTGGGACAAGAAGAGGCGGCCGGTTCCTACCCCGCTTCGGCGCTCACGGAGCCTGTTCGCCCAGCATCCGCAGCAGCCACCCGTGGAACGCCCCGATGTGGTGCTCGGTCGGCACCAGCACCCCGCCTCCGCGATAGGCGCGCGAGGACATGGCGGGCTGGGTGCGCTCGCACGCCTCGAAGTCCTGGACGTTGACCCGGTGGAACAGCTCCGCCGACTTCGACACATCGGCCCCGGACGCCACCACCTCGGGCGCGTACAGCCAGTCGCACTCCACCACCGTGCGGTCCTCGGCCAGCGGGAACATGCGGTGCAGGATGACGTGGTCGGGGACGAGGTTGACGAAGACATTGGGCCGGACCGTGATGGCGTAGTAGCGCCGGTCCTGCTCGGCGGCCACCTCCGGGAGCCGGCCGAAGCCCGCGCTGCCGTCCACCGTGAACCCCTCGACGCCCGCGCCGAACTCCGCGCCGTGGCCCACGTAGTACTGGGCCGCGTAGCCGTCCGCGAACTCCGGTAGCACTTCGGTGAGTTCGGGGTGGATCGTGGCGCAGTGGTAGCACTCCATGAAGTTCTCGACGATCAGCTTCCAGTTGGCCCGCACGTCGTAGGTGACGCGTTTGCCGAGGGCCAGACTCTCGGTGCCGTAGTGCTCGATGGCCGCCGGGTCGCCCAGCCGCTCCACCGCCGCCTGCCGCACCGTCTCCTCGAAGGAGGGCGGTTCACCGGCCAGGCACACCCAGGCATAGCCCAGCCATTCCCGCAAGGCGACCTTGACAAGCCCGTACCGGTCCCGGTCCACGTCCGGCATCTTCGTCAGGTTCGGCGCGGCGACCAGCCTGCCGTCGAGCCCGTACGTCCAGGCGTGGTACGGGCATTGCAGGCTGCGGCGGACCTCGCCGGACTCCTCGGTGCACAGCCGGGCGCCCCGGTGGCGGCAGACGTTGAGGAAGGCCCGCAGCGCGCCGGTGCGGTCGCGGGTGACGAGCACGCTCTCCCGGCCGACCTGGACCGTACGGAAGGCACCGGGCCGGTCCAGGTCCGCGCCGCGCACCGCGCAGAACCACATCGACTCCAGCAGCGCCTCCTGCTCCCGCCGGAAGACGTCGGGGTCGGTGTAGTAGCGGCCGGGGAGGGTGGCGATCAGGCTGGGGGAGACCGGGGTCGTCGTCATGGCTGGGCTCCTCGGGCGGCCGGGGCGGTGAGGCGGGCGGGGTCGAACAGGCCGGTCGGATGCGCGGTCACGCCGGTCAGCGCGAGGTCGGCCAGGATCTCGCCGACGACGGGCACGAACTTGAAGCCGTGCCCGGAGAAACCGCAGGCCACGGTGACCGACTCCGGGTGCGCGGGATGCCGGGCGATCACGAAGTGCTCGTCCGGGGTGTTGGAGTACATGCAGGTGGCGGCCTTCAGGAAGGTGCCGGGCAGATCGGGGATCAGCGCGGACACGTGGTCCGCCATGGCCCGGACCTCGTGCTCGTGCACGGTCCGGTCCATGGTCTCCGGCGTGGTGACCTGCCCCTTGCGGAAGAAGGCGACCTTGGCGCCCTTCTCGGGTCCGTCGATGGCGGGGAAGCCGTACACCTGGACGCCGTCCGCGTCCTCCCAGATGTAGACGGGATGGCGCTCCGGCACGAACGGCCCGGTGCCGCCCCTCGGCTGGAACCAGTACATGACCTGCCGCTCCACCGTGATCGGCACGCCGATGTCCGCGAGCAGCCGGGGCGCCCAGGCGCCGGGGCAGATCACCAGCTGCCCGGCCGTGTACGTGTTCTCGCCGGTGTGCACGCGCACCCCGTCCCGGTACGGCTCCCAGCGCACCACCGGCTCCTCGAAGCGCAGCTCCGCGCCCTGCCGGGTGGCCAGCTGGAGATGGGCGGCGACCATGTTCTCCGGGCGCAGCAGGCCCGCCTTCGCCTCGAACAGGGCGACCTCGTCGTCGGCCGGGGTCAGGGTGGGGAAGCGGCGGCGGATCTCCTTGGCGTCCAGCATCTCGTGGGGCAGGTCCCACTCGGTGGCCGAGCGCAGCGAGCCGGAGACGGTACGGGAGCCCGGCGGGCCGACCATCGCGCCGCCGCACAGGACGGCGACGTCCCGGCCGGTGGCCCGCTCCAGCTCCTCGTACAGCTCGTAGGCGCGCAGCAGCAGTGGCACGTACGCCGGGTCCTCGAAGTAGGACTGCCGGGTGATACGGGAACCGCCGTGGCTGGAGCCCCGGTTGTGCACCGGGCCGAACTTCTCCAGCCCGAGCACCCGGGCGCCGCGCGCGGAGAGATGATGGGCGGCGGCGCTGCCCATGCCGCCTAGCCCGATGACGATCACGTCGTAGGTGGGGGACACTTCTGCGGACCTCCTGGGGTGGGACGGGCCTCCTGGGTTGGGACGGCGCCGGTCGGTCAGCGGCGGATGCGGGTCATCCCCGGGTCGAACAGCGGCTCCTCGGCGACGGTCGCGGGGACCTTCTCGCCGAAGTAGTCGATGTGCACGCCGGTGCCGGGGGCGAGGCCCGCCGGGAGCCACGCGTAGGCGACGCACCGGCCCAGCGTGCAGCCGTAGGCCGCGCTGGTCACGTAACCCGCCGTCGTGCCGTCCACCGACACCGGTTCCCTGCCGAGTACCACGGCGGCCGGGTCGTCCAGCAGCAGCGGGGTCAGCCGGCGGGTGGGCTCGGGGCGGTCGCGCAGTGCGTCCCGGCCGACGAAGTCGCCCTTGTCCATGCGCACCGCGAAGCCGACACCCGCCTCGTACGGGGTGTGCTCGGCGGTCATGTCGGTGCCCCAGGCGCGGTAGCCCTTCTCCAGCCGGAGCGAGTTGAACGCCGACCGCCCGGCCGCGATCACCCCCAGCTCCCGGCCCGCCTCCCACAGCGTGTCCCAGAGCCTGAGGCCCAGGTCGGCGGTGGTGTACAGCTCCCAGCCCAGCTCGCCGACATAGCTCAGCCGCATGGCCGTGACCGGGACATGCCCGAGGTGGGTCCGCCGGGCCCGAAAGTAGCCGAAGCCCTCGTGGGAGAAGTCGTCCCCGGTCAGTGGCTGCACCAGGGCACGGGCCAGCGGGCCCCAGACCCCGATACAGCAGGTGCCGGAGGTGATGTCCCGGATCTGAAGGTCGGCGGGGGCGTGCCGGAGGAGATGGTCCAGGTCGGCGGGGGAGTTGGCGCCCACCTGGAAGCGGTCCTCGGCCAGCCGGGCCACGGTGAGGTCGGAGAGGATGCCGCCGGTCTCGTCCAGGAGGAGCGTGTACGTGACCGCGCCGGGCTTCTTGCGCAGCTTGTTGCTGGTCATGCGGTCGAGGTACGCGAGGGCGCCGGGGCCGGTCACCTCCAGCCGGCGCAGCGGGGTCATGTCGTACAGGGCGACGCCCTCGCGGGTGGCGCGGGCCTCGGCGACGGCGATCGGGGACCAGTAGCGGGCGGACCAGGGGTCCCGCTCCGGCAGCGGGCCCAGCTCCGCCACCAACGGGGCGTTCGCCTCGTACCAGTGCGGGCGCTCCCAGCCGCCGCCCTCCAGGAAGTACGCGCCGAGCTGCTCCTGCCGGGCGTGGAAGGGGCTGACGCGCAGCGGGCGGGGCCGCTCCATCGGCTGGAGCGGGTGGATGACGTCGTACACCTCGACGAACTGCTGTGAACCGCGTTCACGGACATACGCGGGTGAACGCTGCGCCTCCTCGAATCGCGTGACATCGCAGTCGTGCACGTCGATCGACGGCCGGCCGTCGACCATCCACTCGGCCACCGCCCTGGCCACACCCGCGGAGTGGGTGACCCAGACCGCCTCGGCCAGCCAGAGACCGCGCAGCCCACGGGACTCGCCCAGCAGCGGCATGCCGTCCGGGGTGAAGGAGAAGACCCCGTTGAACCCGCTCTCCACCTCCGCCCCGCGCAGCGCGGGCAGCAGCCGCCGGGCGTCCGCCCAACTGGGCGCCCAGTCCTCCTCGGTGAAGGGGTACGAGGACGGCATCTCCATGTCCCGCGCCCGCGCCTCGTCGTACCCCGGCACGCCGAACGGGTCCACGGGCAGCGGGCGGTGCGCGTACGAGCCGATGCCGATCCGGTCGTGGTGCTCCCGGAAGTACAGGTCGGCGTCCTGGAAGCGGAGGATGGGCAGGGTCGCCTCGCGGGACGCCCCGCTCAGCTCGGGCAGCGGCCGGGTCCGGGCGTACTGGTGCGCCAGCGGCTGCAGCGGTACGTCGATCCCGGCCATCCGGCCGATCACCGGGCCCCAGAAGCCCGCCGCCGAGACGACATGGTCGGCGGGGAAGACGCCCCGGTCGGTCACCACACCGGTGACCCGGCCGTCCGCCCGCTCGATGCCGGTGACGGTGTGCCGGTCGAGGAAACGGGCACCCCGCGCGGTGGCCCGGTCGAGCTGGGCACGGCAGGCGGGCAGGGCGCGGGCCAGCCCGTCCGCCGGGGTGTGGAAGCCGCCCAGCACCACCGACTCGTCCAGCAGCGGCCAGAGTTCCTTGCAGCGGGCGGCGCTCACCACCTCGCCGTCCACACCCCAGGCCGCGGCGAGCCCGGCCCTGCGGTGCAGGTCGGCGAGGCGTTCGGGGGTGGTGGCCAGCTCCAGGCCGCCGACCGGCTCGAAGCAGGGGGTGCCGTCGTGGCTGAGCGAGCCGAACTTCTCGACGGTGTACCGGGCGAACTCCGTCAGCGTCTTCGACGGGCTGGTGCGGAAGACGAGCCCCGGCGCGTGGGAGGTGGAGCCGCCGGGAGCGGGCAGCGGTCCCTGTTCGAGGACGGTGACGTCCGTCCAGCCGCGCGCGGTCAGCTCGTCGGCGAGGGAACAGCCGACGATTCCGGCGCCGACGATGACGACGCGCGGGGAGGTCTCGGGGGACGGGTGCGTGCGTTCTTCGGGCGTGGCGGACATGCCCCTCCTTGTGCGGGCGGGGATGGGGGACCGGAGTCTCGGGTCGGGGGCGCCGGGTCAGGGCTCCTCTACTGTTGCGCATTGCACGATGGGTTGCGCGGTGAGGAACATATTGAGAACGCGGTGAACGCATCGTCAAGAGGTGCGAGTTAACCCTTGGCAAAACGAATCCGGGGCGCCGAAACCGCCCCGGCACATGGCCGCCCGAACCCCCAGCGCACGGCGGCGCGGCACCGGGAACTCCCTGGTGCCGCGCCGAGATCGCCCTGGTGTGGCTGTCGCCGGCCGGGTCCGACGAACGTCCGCCCGGCCCTCCGTCAGAAGCCGTAGCCCATCCGCCGGGACAGTTCCTCGCCCGCCGCCGCCATCCGCTTGGCCACCACCGACAGCCGCTCCGGGCCCAGCCGGTACACCGGCCCGGACACGCTGATCGCCGCGACCACCTTGCCGTCGTGCGCCCGGATCGGCGCGGCGGCGGCCGCGAGGCCCAGCTCCAACTCGTCGGTGGTCACGGCGTATCCCCGCTCCAGCACGGTCTCCAGCTCGGTCCGCAGCAGCGCGGCTCCGGTGACCGTGCGCTCGGTGAACCGGGACAGCGGCCGGGCGAGGAAGCCCTCGCGCAGGGGGAGCGGCATGTGCGCGAGCAGCACCTTGCCGCTGGAGGTGGCGTGCAGCGGGGTGCGTCTGCCGAGCCAGTTCTGCGCGGTCACGGAGGCGGTGCCGCGGGCCTGCATGACATTGACGGCGGCGTCGTCGTCGAGCACCGCGATGTTCACGGTCTCGCCGAGTTCGTCGGCGGCCTCGCGGCAGACCGGCACGCCCTCCTGGGAGATGTCCAGCCGCGCCGCCGCCGCGCCCGCCAGGCGCAGCACACCGGCTCCCAGGTAGTACTTGCCGCGGTCGCCGGTCTGGGTCACCAGGCCCCGGTTCTCCAGGACACCGAGCAGCCGGAACGCCGTGGACTTGTGCACGTCCAGCTCGTCGGCGATCTCGGTGACGCCCGCCTCACCATGCCGGGCGAGGATCTCCAGCACGCTCACGGCACGGTCCACCGACTGCACGGAACCGGCCGCGCCGCGACCTCTGTTCGGCTCCGTGGAATCGTCGTCCGCCCTGGTCTTCTCGCCGGGGCCGGACCGCTTCTGCGTGCGGCTCATGGCTCAACTCTCCCCATCTGCCGGCCCGGTTCGGGCCGCATCTGCGGGAAGCCCTTGACGCGACGGTCGTCCCGCGCGGATTCTGTTGCGCACAGCGCTGGTTCGTGCGCCATGTGGAACATCATGTTACCGAAGCGTCCGTATCCCGGAAGGGGCGCGGATCTCCTGGACCTGTCCGGTCCACCCTGTCCCACACCCCTTCCGTGCTTTCCCGCACCTTCTCGTACCTCCCCGCACCTCCCGCATCCCTGCCGTCTGCGCCTACCCGGTCCGGACCGAGCGTCCCGGACCGAGAGGGGGGACCCGTGATTCCCGTCTGCCGCCTCGAAGACCTTCCCGAGGGCGAGTCCGTCCGTATCGACACCGCCCCGCCGATCGCCGTGTTCCGCACCGACGACGGCTCCCTCTACGCCGTCGACGACACCTGCACCCACCAGGACGCCTCGCTCTCCGAGGGCTGGCTGGAGGGCTGCCTGATCGAATGCCCCCTGCACGCCGCCTCGTTCGACCTGCGCACCGGCACCCCGACCTGCCTCCCGGCCCGGCACGCCCTGCGCACCCACCTCGTCACCGTGGACGAGGGCGTGATCCACGTCCATGTCACGGTGCGCGAGGGAACGGCCGCCTGAACGCGCCCCCGCGGACAAGGAGTCATCGCACATGAGGACCGTGACCATCGTCGGCGCCTCCCTCGCCGGGCTGTACGCGGCACGCGAGCTGCGCGCGCAGGGGTACGACGGCCGGCTGGTCGTCGTCGGCGACGAACCGCACCCGCCCTACGACCGCCCTCCCCTCTCCAAGGACTTCCTCACCGGCCAAACGGACGAGGACCGACTCGCCCTCCTGGACACCGAGGAGACCGGCGAACTGGACGCCGAATGGCTGCTCGGCGTCCGCGCGCGGGGGCTCGACACCCGAGCCCGCACCGTCCTGCTGGAGGACGGCCGCGCCCTCACCACGGACGGTCTCGTCATCGCCACCGGCGCCACGGCCCGGCGCCTGCCCGGTGCCCCCGCCGACGTCCACACCCTGCGCACCCTGGAGGACGCCCGCGCGCTGCGCGCCCGGCTCACCGAAGGCGCCCGGCGGGTGGTCGTGATCGGCGGTGGCTTCATCGGCGCCGAGACCGCCGCGTCCTGTGCCGCCCTCGGCCATGAAGTCACCGTGATCGAAGCGGCCCCGCTGCCGCTGCTGTCCCAACTCGGCCCGGAGATGGCCGCCGTGTGCGCCACGCTGCACCGCCGGGGCGCCGTACGGCTCCGCACCGGCACCGGGGTGGCGAGCCTGCGGCGCACCGGGGCGGCCACGGCCGTGGAGCTGACCGACGGTCACACCCTCACCGCGGACATCGTGATCACCGGTATCGGCGCCGTCCCGAACACCGCCTGGCTGGCGGGCTCGGCCCTCGCCCTGGGCGATGGCGTCCGCTGTGACGACGGCTGTGCGACCGCGCTGCCCCAGGTGGTCGCGGTCGGCGATGTCGCCCGCGCCGGCGGCACCCGCGCCGAGCACTGGACCTCGGCCACCGAGCAGCCCCGCGTCGCCGTGACCAACCTGCTCGCCGGCCGCACCCTCGCCACCCTGCGGCCGGTGCCCTACTTCTGGTCCGACCAGTACGGTTCCCGCATCCAGTTCGCCGGCCGGTACCGGGCCGGGGACACCGTCCGCGTCACCGAGGGCGAACTCCTCGACGAGGGTCCGGGCGAGGCAGGGTTCCTGGCCCGCTACGAACGCGCCGGCAACACGGTCGCCGTACTCGCGGTGGACCGGTCCCGCCCCTTCACCCGCGCCCGGCGCGAACTCGGCAGGACGGCCGAGACCGCCACGATGTGAACGCCCCGGGCCCGAGCGGGCCACCTGGATCTCAGGGGTGGGACAGCTGCTTCGCGCCGCCCCGCCTGGCTATCCGCGCCTGGTCCCGCCGCGCGGTCCGCTCCCGCCGCCGCGCCGCCCGGCGCTCCCGGCGCAGCTGCCGGGCCGTGCTGCTCGGCTCGGAGACCACGCCGTACCGCTGGTTCCACACCTGGCGGGTCACCCATACGTCGACCACCGCCCAGGTCGCCACCACCGTGCTGGCCACACTGCTGATCACCATCGGGAAAGCCAGCCAGGACCCGGCCAGCGTGCACAGGAACGCCACCATCGCCTGGATCAGCGTCACCGCGATGATCAGCACCGCCCGCACCGCGGCCGTACGCACCGGGTCCGCCATCCGGCGCCGCCGCGCGGGCTCCTCCACCCACAGCGGCCGGTACGCCGACTGCCGGCCGGCTCTCACGCCACCCGGCGTGCGCGGCGGTATCCCACGCTCCGACCCCACCTGGCCCGGAATCCGCGCCGGGCGCTCCGCCACGCTCACCTCGGGCGCATCGCGCCGCTCCGCCGTGCCCATCACCGTGTCACTCCCCACCGCCGGCAGACCGCTCGCCCCGGGACCCGAAGGCCCCGACTCCCCAGTGGCTGCCCGGCTTGCGCTGTTTTACGCGGCCGGGGCGAAGGATGCGGCTCCAATGGCCGATTCCGTCCCCGTCTCCCCATGTGAACGACGAACGACACGCCTCGAAGATTCCCGACTTGTGAAAATTTCCGGCCAACCGGTGTCCGTACTGTTTCGGCCCGCTTCCCCTGGACCCCTCCCTTCGCGGCCGCAATCTCCCCCAATGCCCTGACAACTCGCCATCTCTCGTCCCCCATAAGGGAGTTCACGCATCAGAGGCGCCTTCGAGTCACCTGCGAGGCGGTAGTAGGCTCACGCCGTTCCGAGTCGGACACACGTGCCCCGACCGACGGGGTCGAGCTGGGGGAGGCCATGCGGTTTCGCGGGAAGTCGATCCGCCGGAAGATCGTGGCGCTGCTTCTCGTGCCGCTGGTGTCCCTGATCGTGGTCTGGGGCTTCGCCACCGTGCTCACGGGAAGCGAGGTCGCCCAGCTGCTGCGCGTCTCACGCGCCGTGAAGGACATCGGCCACCCCACCGAGGACACCGTCCGCGACCTCCAGCGCGAGCGCCGCCAGAGCCTCGTCTACCTCGCCGACCCGCGCGCCGCCGACGCCCTCGCCACGCTGCACCGCTCCCGCACCGCCACCGACCACGCCCTCGCCACCCTCCGCGCCAACGCCCGCGACCGCGAGACCCGCGACGCGATCCGCGGCGAGGACGGCGAACGCCTCACCAGCGCGCTCGACGCCCTCGGCGGCCTCGAATCCCTGCGCCGCAGCGTCGAGGAACGCACCGTCACCCGCGCCGAGGCCCTCGACCTCTACAACCGACTGGTCGACCCCTGCTACGCCCTGGTCGCCGCGGTCGACGGCGTCGACGACGTGGAGATGGACAAGCAGGCCGGAGCCCTCGTCAACACCGGCCGCGCCCGCGAACTCCTCTCCCGCGAGGACGCCCTGCTCGGCTCCGCGCTGGTGGTCGGCAGCCTCTCCCGCGAGGAGGCCCGCGAGATCTCCGACCTCGTCGCCCAGCGCACCCTGCTCTACGACGTCAGCCTCCCCCTGCTGCCCGGCCCGGAACGAGACCGGTACGAGAGCTACTGGCGCAACGCCGCCACCGCACCCCTGCGGACGGCGGAGCGCGACGTCATCGACACCGGCGCCGGCATCCCGCGCGGTGTCACCACCGCCAGCTGGCACGCCGTCGCCGGGGGCGTCCTCGAAGACCTCGGCACGATGGAGGACCAGGCCGGTTCCCGCTTCCGCGACCGGGTGCGGCCCGTCGCCTACGGCGTCATCGCCCAGGCCGCCGTCGCGGGCGTACTCGGTCTCGCGGCCCTCCTCGTCTCCCTCATCCTGTCCGTGCGCGTCGGCCGCCGCCTCATCCGCGACCTGAAGCGGCTGCGGCTGGAGGCGCACGAGGCGTCCGCGGTACGGCTGCCCCACGTGATGCGCCGCCTCTCCGCGGGCGAACCGGTCGACGTGGAGAGCGAGGTGCCCCACCCGGAGTACGACCAGAACGAGATCGGCGAGGTCGGCCGGGCCCTCAACACCCTCCAGCGGGCCGCCGTCGAGGCCGCGGTGAAGCAGTCCGAGCTGCGCGCCGGTGTCTCCGAGGTGTTCGTCAACCTCGCCCGCCGCAGCCAGGTGCTCCTGCACAAGCAGCTCACCCTGCTGGACACCATGGAACGCCGCACCGAGGACACCGACGAACTCGCCGACCTCTTCCGGCTGGACCACCTGACCACCCGCATGCGCCGGCACGCCGAGGGCCTGGTCATCCTCTCCGGCGCCGCACCCTCACGGCAGTGGCGCCGCCCGGTACGGCTCATGGACGTCGTCCGCGCCTCCGTCGCCGAGGTGGAGGACTACGAGCGCGTCGAGGTGCGGCGGCTGCCCCGCGTCGCCGTCATCGGCCCCGCCGTCTCCGACCTCACCCACCTCGTGGCCGAACTGCTGGAGAACGCCACCCTGTTCTCACCCCCGCACACCAATGTCCATGTGGTGGGCGAGCGGGTCGCCAACGGTTTCGCCCTGGAGATCCACGACCGCGGCCTCGGCATGACCGCCGAGGCGCTGCTCGACGCCAACCTCCGGCTCGCGGAGACCCCCGAGTTCGAGCTGTCCGACACCGACCGGCTCGGCCTCTTCGTGGTCAGCCGCCTCGCCCGGCGCCAGCACGTACGCGTCTCCCTCCAGCCCTCTCCCTACGGCGGCACCACCGCCGTCGTCCTCATCCCCGACGCGCTGCTGACCGACGACGCCCCCGACACCAACGGCATCGGCATCCGGCTCGGCGACCTCTCCAAGGAGACCGAACGGACCAGGGAACGCGGCACCGCGCGGCCCCAGCCCGTCGCGCGTGCGACGGACGGCCACCCGGCCGAGCTGGGCGCCTCCGTGGACCGCCGCGCCCTCGACGCGCAGTCCGAGGACTTCCCGGGCGTCCTGGCGGACGACGACAGTGAACTGGGCGGCATCTTCCGCGCCCGCCGCCTCGCACCCGCCGACATCCTGGACCCCGCCGCCCTCGTCCCGCCGCCCCGGCGCGAGCCGCCGAAGCTGGTCAGCTCGCACGGCGAACCCGTCGCCCCGCATGCCGAAGCCTTCGGCGCCGAGCCCGACGGCCCGCCCCCGCTGCCCACCCGCCGCCGCGGCGACTCCGGCAGGCGCCCCACCCCCCGGACCGCCCGCACCGCCACGGCCGAGCGGCCCGAACCCCCGTCCGCCGGCCCCGACGCGGCGGCCCCGGAACTCCCGCGACGATCCCGGCCCGCCCAGGGCACCCCCGACCCGATCAGCTCGGCGGCCTCCCACGGAGCCGCGCCCACCGAGGCGGCCCCCCGGAGCACCCCCGAATCCGCCGACGCGGCGCCCGACGGCACCGCCGCGCTGCCCCGGCGCGTACGCCAGGCCAACCTGGCGCCGCAGCTGCGGCGCGACCCCGACCGGCGCGCCGAGAGCACCTTCGAGCCCGCCGTACGCGACGCCGACGAGGTCCGCTCCCGGATGGCCTCGCTCCAGCGCGGCTGGGAGCGCGGCCGCGAGGAGAACGCTGAGGGCGACCGAGCCCCCAGCGGCACAGCACAAGGAACGACTGAGGGAGACGGTCGATGACCGCACCGAACGCGACCGGCCACACGGACACCAAGAAGAAGGAGCTGAACTGGCTCCTCGACGACCTGGTCGACCGGGTCGCCAGCATCCGCAAGGCCGTCGTCCTGTCCGGCGACGGCCTGGCCATGGGGGTGTCCACGGACCTGACCAGGGAGGACAGCGAACACCTGGCCGCCGTGGCGTCCGGCTTCCACAGCCTTGCCAAGGGCGTGGGCCGCCACTTCGACGCGGGCAGCGTCCGCCAGACCGTCGTCGAGCTGGACGACGCCTTCCTCTTCGTGACCGCGGCCGGTGACGGCAGCTGCCTCGCCGTGTTCTCCGACGCCGACTCCGACGTGGGTCAGGTCGCCTACGAGATGACGCTCCTGGTCAAGCGGGTCGGTGTCCATCTGGGCAGCGCCCCGCGCAGCGACCCGCCCGCGGGCGGGTAGTCGTCAAGACATGAGCGGAGAGGGTCAGAGAAGCGGCCACTGGTTCGACGACGAGGCGGGCCCCGTGGTCCGCCCGTACGCCATGACACGTGGCCGCACCACCAGCCCCGGGCAGCACGTCCTCGACCTGATCGCGGTCGTCGTCACCGAACTGGACGCCGGCGACCCCGAGGAGGACCCGACGCTGGGCCCGGAGCATGTGGAGATCGTCGGGCTCTGCCGGGACGAACCGCAGTCGGTCGCCGAACTCGCCGCCGGACTCGACCTCCCCGTGGGCGTCGTACGCGTCCTGATCGGCGACCTCGTGCACGCCGAACTCGTCCATGTGACGCGTCCGGTGCCCCCGGCCGAGCTGCCGGACGAGAGTATTCTGCGCGACGTGATCGACGGCCTCCGGGCGCTGTGACCAGCGCGGAAGCGGGGTAGTGACGTGACAGGCTGGGAGTTCTGGGTCGACCGGGGCGGCACCTTCACCGACATCGTCGCGCGCCGCCCCGACGGCGGCCTGCTCACGCGCAAACTGCTCTCCGACAACCCCGCCCGGTACGACGACGCCGCCGTGGCGGGCGTCCGCGAACTGCTGAGAGGCTCCCCGGAGCCCGTCGACGCGGTCCGGATGGGCACCACGGTGGCCACCAACGCGCTGCTGGAGCGCACCGGCGAACGCACCCTGCTGGTGATCACCCGCGGCTTCCGCGACGCCCTGAAGATCGCCTACCAGAACCGTCCGCACATCTTCGCCCGCCACATCGAGCTGCCCGAGCAGCTCTACGAGCGCGTCGTGGAGGTGGACGAGCGCCTCGCCGCCGACGGCACCGAACTGCGCGCCCCCGACCTCCACGCGCTGGAGGGCGAGCTGCGGCGGGCGTACGACGACGGCATCCGCGCGGTCGCCGTCGTCTGTCTGCACAGCCACCTCCACCCGGCCCACGAGCGGGCCGTCGGCGAGCTGGCCGAACGCGTCGGCTTCCCCCAGATCTCGCTGTCCAGCGAGGTCAGCCCGCTGATGAAGCTCGTCCCGCGCGGGGACACCGCCGTGGTCGACGCCTACCTCTCGCCCGTGCTCCACCGCTACGTCCGGCACGTCGCCGACGAACTGCGGGACGTACGGCTGATGTTCATGCAGTCCAACGGCGGGCTCACCGAGGCCGGGCAGTTCCGCGGCAAGGACGCCGTGCTGTCCGGGCCCGCCGGGGGCATCGTCGGCATGGCCCGCATGTCGCACCTCGCCGGACACGACCGCGTCATCGGCTTCGACATGGGCGGCACCTCCACCGACGTGTCGCACTTCGCGGGGGAGTACGAGCGCGTCTTCACCACCCGGATCGCGGGCGTCCGGCTGCGCGCCCCCATGCTGGACATCCACACCGTCGCCGCGGGCGGTGGCTCCGTGCTCCACTTCGACGGCTCCCGCTACCGGGTGGGCCCCGACTCCGCCGGAGCCGACCCCGGCCCGGCCTGCTACCGCGCGGGCGGCCCGCTCACCGTCACCGACGCCAATGTGATGCTCGGCCGAATCCAGCCCGCCCGCTTCCCGGCCGTGTTCGGCCCCGAGGGCGACCAGCCGCTGGACGCCTTGGCCGTACGCGACGGCTTCGCCGCGCTCGCCCGCGAGATCCGCGAGGCCACCGGTGACGACCGCACCCCGGAGCAGGTGGCCGAGGGATACCTGCGCATCGCGGTCGCCAACATCGCCGGCGCGATCAAGCGGATCTCCGTCCAGCAGGGCCACGACGTCACCCGCTACGCCCTCACCACCTTCGGCGGCGCCGGCGGCCAGCACGCCTGCCGGGTCGCGGACGCCCTCGGTATCCGCACCGTCCTGGTGCCGCCCATGGCCGGTGTCCTCTCCGCGCTCGGCATCGGGCTCGCCGACACCACGGCGATGCGCGAGCAGTCCGTCGAGGCACCCCTGACCGAGGCGGCCATGCCCGGCGTCCGCGAGACCGCCGACGCACTGGAGGCGGCCGCCCGAGCCGAACTCCGCGCCGAGAACGTGCCGGAGGACCGCGTCCGGACCGTCCGCCGCGCCCAGCTCCGCTACGACGGCACCGACACCGCGCTCACCGTCGAACTCACCGACCCCGGCGTCATGAAGCGCGCCTTCGAAGAACGCCACCGCGCCACCTACTCCTTCACCCTCGACCGCCACATCGTCGTCGAAGCCCTCTCCGTGGAAGCCACCGGCATCACCCCACCCCCCGATCTCTCCGCCCTCGCCCCCTACGAAGGCACCCCCGCCGCCCTCGACACCGTCCGCCTGCACACCGGCGGCGCCTGGCGCGACGTACCCCTCCACCGCCGGGAGGCCCTGCCGCCCGGCGACACCGTCACCGGCCCCGCGATCATCACCGAGGCCGGCACCACGACCGTCGTCGACGAGGGCTGGCACGCGACCGCGAACGACGACGGACATCTGGTGATGGAACGGACGGCCGTCACGGAGAGTTCCCGACCCGACACGGAAGTCGACCCGGTCCTGCTGGAGGTCTTCAACAACCTCTTCATGTCGATCGCCGAACAGATGGGCGCCCGGCTGGAGTCCACCGCCCAGTCCGTCAACATCAAGGAACGCCTGGACTTCTCCTGCGCCCTCTTCGACCCGGACGGGAACCTGGTGGCCAACGCCCCGCACATCCCCGTCCACCTCGGCTCGATGGGCACCAGCGTCAAGGAGGTCATCCGCCGTCGGGGCTCCGCCTTGCGGCCCGGCGACTCCTACGCCGTCAACGACCCGTACCACGGCGGCACCCACCTGCCCGACGTCACCGTGATCACCCCCGTCTTCGGCACCCGCGCGCCGACGGACACGGGGAGTGACCCCGAGATCCTCTTCCACGTCGCCTCACGCGGCCACCACGCCGAGATCGGCGGCATCGCCCCCGGCTCCATGCCCGCCGACAGCCGCACCATCGAGGAGGAGGGCGTCCTCTTCGACAACTGGCTGCTCACCGAGGACGGCCGCCTCCGCGAGGAGGAGACCCGCCGCCTGCTCACCGACGCCCCGTACCCCTCCCGCAACGTCGCCACCAACCTCGCCGACCTGCGCGCCCAGATCGCCGCCAACCAGAAGGGCACCGACGAACTGGGCCGCATGATCGAGCAGTTCGGCCTCGACGTCGTCCAGGCATACATGCGGCACGTCCAGGACAACGCCGAGGAAGCCGTCCGCCGCGTCATCGACGCCCTGGACGACGGGGAGTACGCCTACGAGACCGACGCGGGCGCCGTCATCCGCGTCCAGGTGCGCGTCGACCGTGTCACGCGCCGCGCCACCATCGACTTCACCGGCACCTCCGCCCAGCTCGGCACCAACTTCAACGCCCCCTCCGCCGTCGTCGACGCGGCCGTGCTGTACGTCTTCCGCACCCTCGTCGCCGACGACATCCCGCTCAACGACGGCTGCCTGCGCCCGCTCGACATCGTCGTACCGCCCGGCTCCATGCTCGCCCCCGAGCCGCCCGCCGCCGTCGTCGCGGGCAACGTGGAGACCTCCCAGGCCCTCACCGGCGCCCTCTATGCCGCGCTCGGCGTCCAGGCCGAGGGCTCCGGCACGATGAACAACGTCACCTTCGGCAACGACGACCACCAGTACTACGAGACGATCGCCTCTGGTTCGGGTGCGGGCGACACGTTCCCCGGCGCCGATGTGGTGCAGACCCATATGACCAACTCGCGGCTCACCGACCCCGAGGTGCTGGAGTGGCGACTGCCCGTCCGCCTCGACGAGTTCGCGGTACGACGGGGCAGCGGCGGCGCCGGGCGGCAGCGCGGCGGGGACGGCGCGGTGCGCCGCATCCGCTTCCTCGAACCCATGACGGTCTCCGCCCTCTCCCAGCACCGCCGCGTCCCGCCGTACGGTATGGCAGGCGGCGCACCCGGCGCCCTGGGCGCCAACCGGGTCGAGCACGCCGACGGCACGGTCACCGACCTGGGCGCCAGCGGCTCGGCCGACGTCTCACCCGGCGACGTACTCGTCGTCGAAACCCCAGGTGGCGGGGGCTACGGCACGCCACCGCCCGACCCTTTTGACAAAGACGCCCACCCGACAGATCCCCACCGAGCAGGAGAAGCGAGCGATGGTCTTCGAGCGCCGAGCTGAACGCGGCAAGCCACCCGTCGAGCCCGTCACGCTCAAGATCCTGGTGGCCGGGGGGTTCGGCGTAGGCAAGACCACCATGGTCGGCGCGGTCAGCGAGATCCGGCCGCTGCGCACCGAGGAGGTGCTGACCGAGGCCGGGCGGCCCGTCGACGACACCGACGGCGTCGAGGGAAAGCGCACCACCACGGTGGCCATGGACTTCGGACGCATCACCCTCCGCGCCGACCTCGTGCTCTATCTCTTCGGCACGCCCGGCCAGCAGCGGTTCTGGTTCATGTGGGACGAGCTCTCCGAGGGCGCGCTCGGCGCCGTCGTCCTCGCCGACACCCGGCGCCTGGAGGACTGCTTCGCCGCCGTCGACTACTTCGAGCGGCGGTCGATCCCGTTCGTCGTCGGCGTCAACTGCTTCGAGGGGGCCGCCCGTTACCCGGTGGAGTCCGTCCGCAAGGCGCTCGACCTCGATCCGGACGTGCCCGTGCTGCTGACCGACGCCCGCGACCGGGAATCGGTCAAGGCCGTGCTGATCGGGGTCGTCCAGCACGCCATGGAGCTGGCCGCCGAACGCCGCCGGGCCCTCGCCACCTGACCCGTGGGGCGGCCTGCCCCGTCTGTCCCACCACCACCCCGCGACACACCCGCCGCGATCGGATACAGTCCGCGCGTGTCCGAGATTCAGCAGCCGACCGCCAACTCCGGCCCCGGCTCCCACTGTTCGAGCTGCGGAGCCTCCTACGGGGACGGTGTCTCCGGCTGGCCGCGCACCTGCCCCTCCTGCGGCACCACCGCCTACCGCAACCCGCTGCCGGTGGCCGTCGTGCTCCAGCCCGTGTACGACACCCACGGAGCCGCCCTCGTCGTCATCACCCGGACCGTCGCCCCCCAGCGCGGAGGCGTCGCCCTGCCGGGCGGCTTCATCGACGACCGCGAGGACTGGAAGCACGCCGCCGTCCGCGAACTGCGCGAGGAGACCGGCATCGAAGCCGACGCCCGCGATCTGCGCCTGGTGGACGCCATGAGCTCACCCGACGGCCACCTGCTCCTCTTCGGGCTCCTCCCGGAACGCCCGGCCAACGACCTCCCGGCCTCCGCCGCCACCGACGAGACCGAGGGCTGGCACCTGCTGCGCGGCCCCGAGGAACTCGCCTTCCCGCTGCACTCCCTGGCCGTCCGCGCCTGGTTCGAGGGCCGCTACTGACCGGAGGCGGCACCGCCGAGCCCCCGCACCCGCACCGGCCGGGACGGCTCGGCGGTGCCGCCGTCCCACTCCCTGGTGACGACCACGCGCGGGCCGTCCCAGCGGGTGACGTACCGCTCGACCTCCGGCGCGGCCCAGCCGTCGCCCGCGTCCGGCACCACCAGACCACCCCCCGCCCGCCCCGGCGCGGGCGCCCACACCTCCAGCTCCAGGGCGCCGTCCGCACCCCGCACCGGAACGACGGCACCCGCGCGCGCGAGCACCGGAATCCGCGCCCGCGGAGCGTCCACCAGCACCTGCCCCGGACCCTCGTACGCCCGCTCCGTCACCGTGTCGTACCAGCGCCCCCGCGGCAGCCGCACCGCGCGCCGCTCGGTGCCGGGGTCCAGCACGGGCGCCACCAGCAGGCTGTCACCCAGCAGGAACGCGTCCTCGCAGTCCCGCAGCGCCCGGTCCTCCGGCACCCCCCACCACAGCGGCCGCACACAGGGCGACCCCGTCCAGCGGGCCAGATGCGCCAGCGTCACGAAGTACGGCAGCAGCCGACGCCGTTCGAGCAGCGCCACACGCGCGTGCTCCAGCACCCCCGAACCGAACTCCCACGGCTCCCGCCGCCCCGCACGCGCGCCCGCGTGCGTGCGGAACAGCGGCAGATACGCGCCCAGCTGGAACCACCGCAGATACAGCTCGGGCGACGGATCACCGCCGAGTCCGCCGATGTCCGTCCCCGAGTACGGCACCCCGCACAGGCCCAGCCCGAGCACCAGTGACAGCGACGCCCGCAGCCCCGGCCAGCCCGTCCCCGCGTCCTCCGACCACACACCCCCGTACCGCTGCGACCCGGCCCAGCCGGACCGGGAGAGCACGAAGGGCCGCTCCTCGGGCGAGAGTTCACGCAGACCCTCGTACGCCGCCCGCGCCATGCACAGGGCGTCCACGTTGTGCGCCTCCCTATGGTCGCCGCCGCGCCCCTCCAGGGCGTGCCGGGCCGAGCGCGGCAGCGACGGCTCCCCGAACGCGCCCCG
Source organism: Streptomyces sp. NPDC085596 (assembly GCF_044541565.1). Lineage (NCBI taxonomy): Bacteria > Bacillati > Actinomycetota > Actinomycetes > Kitasatosporales > Streptomycetaceae > Streptomyces > Streptomyces sp. NPDC085596. The sequence continues at coordinate 417,216 of NZ_JBITTC010000006.1, forward strand.
CGCGGACGGCTCATGGGCGCCGTGCCAGAACCCGGTGAACCCCTGCTCCAGCCGCTCCTCGTAGAGGCCGCCCCACCACGCGCGTGCCCGCGCGTGCGTGAAGTCCGGGAACACCGACTCCCCGCCCCGTCCCTCACCCCGTACCGTCCGCCCCGACGCGTCCCGTATGAACGCGTCCACGGCCGACCCGCCCTCGTACACCGTGTCCCCCGGCACCACCCGCACCGCCGCGTCGACGGCCGCCACCAGCCGTACCCCGTCCCGGCGCAGCTCCTCCGCGAGTACCGGCAGCTTGGGGAAACGGTCCTGGTCGACGGTGAACGCCCGCCCGTCGTCGTGGTGGCCGGCGTCCAGGTGGACGGCGTCCAGCGGCAGATCGCGTTCCTGGTAACCCGCGACGATCTCGCGCACTCCCTGCTCGTCCGCGAAGTCCCGCGCGTGCTGGTGTCCCAGCGCCCACGCGGGCGGCAGCGCGGGCGCGCCGGTCAGCGACACCCAGGCGTTGAGCACGCGCGCGGGGGTGCCCACGATCACCCAGCAGCGCAGCGGACCCCCGTCCATCCGCACCTCGCAGCGCCCGGCCCGGTCGTGCCCGGAACCGGCACCCTCCTCGCCCTCCCGCAGGACCACCGTCCCGTCCCATGTGGTGTCGTGGAAGACCAGATGCGCCGAGGCGTCCGCCACCACCAGCTGCACCGGCACGGCCACGGGTATCGCCCCGTTCCACAGCCGGTACGCGCCGTCCCGCAGCCGAGGCCCCGACGTCCGCCCGCCCAGCCCGAAGAACCGCGCGTCAGCGGCCACCTCGGCCCGCTGCGTCCAGCGCGCCGTACCCCCGTTCACCGGCTCCCACCAGCGCGGCGGCAGTTCCCGGCGCAGCACGAGACCGCCGGGCGTGCACACCTCCACCGCCCCGTACCGGGACACCACCACCGTCAGCCGCTCGGCCACCACCCGCCAGCCGCCGTCCTTGTCCGGCTCCAGCACCACCCGGCAATCGACCTCGGGCGGACCGCCGGCCAGCGCGTACGACGGCTCCGGCGCCGCCCCGTCCCAGCCGAGGAACACGGCCCCGCCGACCGCCACCACGATCCGCAGCTCCGAGCGCGCGAACCGGATCACCCCGCCACCGGGCTCCGGCTCCGCGCCCAGCACCTGACCAGGCACCCGCGCCCGCTCCGCGCCCCTGGGCGGCAGCCCCACGGCGTCGCTGCGCCTGCGGTGCCAGGCGGCCCGCACCGCCCGCATCCCTCGCGCGGCGCGCCCCGCGCCGACCCCACCCCACGAACGCACCAGGTCACGACCGTTCATGCTGCTCACCCTGTCACTGTGCGCCCCACGCGCGTGCGCCGTTCAACTGCCGTTCACCGTGGTGGGACCACATCGTCGACACACGCACTATGTGGGGCGTGCCCTGGTGCCGAAGTCGATCACATGGCATCGTCCCTGTCAGCCCTGTCCCGCGCACCCACCAGGCCGTGTGCGGACGACGCAACGACGCGTACAGTCCGGGAGCCGCTTCATGTCCACCGCGAATCCGCAGCCGCTCTGGCAGCCCACCGACGAGCGGATCGCCGGTGCCCGCATCACCCGGTTCCAGGCATGGGCGGCCGAGCACCACGGCGCCCCGGCCGAGGGCGGCTACCCGGCCCTGCACCAGTGGTCCGTCGCCGAACCGGAGGACTTCTGGGCGGCCGTGACCCGGTGGTTCGACGTGCGTTTCTCGACGCCCTACGCGCGCGTGCTCGGCGATCGCGCCATGCCCGGCGCCGAGTGGTTCCCCGGCGCCACCCTCAACTACGCCGAGCACGCCCTGCGCGCCGCCGCCGAACGGGCCGACGAGCCCGCCCTGCTGTACGTCGACGAGAGCCACGAGCCCCGTCCGGTGAGCTGGGCCGAACTGCGCCGCCAGGTCGGCGCGCTCGCCGCCCGCCTCCGCGACCTCGGCGTACGCCCCGGCGACCGGGTCAGCGGCTACCTGCCCAACATCCCCGAAGCCGTCGTCGCCCTGCTCGCCACCGCGGCCGTGGGTGCCGTGTGGACCTCCTGCGCGCCCGACTTCGGCGCCCGGAGCGTCCTGGACCGCTTCCAGCAGGTCGAGCCCGTCGTCCTGTTCACCGTCGACGGCTACCGTTACGGCGGCAAGGAGCACGACCGCCGTGACACCGTCGCCGAACTGCGCCGTGAACTGCCCACCCTGCGCGCGGTCGTGCACATCCCGCTGCTCGGCACCGAGGCTCCCGAGGGTGCCCTGGACTGGACGGAGCTGACGGCCGGCGACACCGAGCCCGTCTACGAACAGGTCCCCTTCGGCCACCCGCTGTGGGTGCTCTACTCCTCGGGGACGACCGGCCTGCCCAAGGCCATCGTCCAGTCCCAGGGCGGCATCCTCGTCGAACACCTCAAACAGCTCGGCCTGCACTGCGACCTCGGCCCCGAGGATCGTTTCTTCTGGTACACCTCGACCGGCTGGATGATGTGGAACTTCCTCGTCTCCGGCCTGCTCACGGGAACGACGATCGTCCTGTACGACGGCAGCCCCGGCTACCCCGACACCGGCGCCCAGTGGCGCGTCGCCGAACGCACCGGCACCACCCTCTACGGCACCTCGGCCGCCTATGTCATGGCCTGCCGCAAGGCGGGTGTCCACCCGGCCCGCGACTTCGACCTCACCACGGTCCAGTGCGTGGCCACCACCGGCTCCCCGCTGCCCCCCGACGGCTTCCGCTGGCTGCACGACGAGGTCCGCGACGACCTCTGGATCGCCTCCGTCAGCGGCGGCACCGACGTCTGCTCCTGCTTCGCCGGAGCCGTGCCGACCCTGCCCGTGTACACCGGCGAACTTCAGGCGCCCGGACTCGGCACCGACCTCCAGTCCTGGGACCCGAGCGGCGAACCGCTGGTGGACGAGGTGGGCGAGCTGGTCGTCACCAACCCCATGCCGTCCATGCCGATCCGCTTCTGGAACGACCCGGACGGCAGCCGCTACCACGAGAGCTACTTCGAGACCTATCCCGGCGTGTGGCGGCACGGCGACTGGATCACCGTCACCTCACGCGGCTCGGTGATCATCCACGGCCGCTCCGACTCCACCCTCAACCGGCAGGGCGTCCGCATGGGCTCCGCCGACATCTACGAGGTCGTCGAGCGTCTGCCGGAGATCAGGGAATCCCTGGTCATCGGCATCGAACAGCCCGACGGCGGCTACTGGATGCCCCTCTTCGTCCACCTCGCCCCCGGCGCCGTCCTGGACGACGCCCTCCGGGACCGCGTCAAGAAGGCCATCCGAGAAGAGCTCTCGCCCCGGCACATCCCGGACGAGATCATCGAGGTGCCCGGCGTCCCGCACACCCTCACCGGCAAGCGCATCGAGGTCCCGGTCAAGCGCCTCCTCCAGGGCACCCCGCTGGAGAAGGCGGTCAACCCCGGCTCCATCGACGACCTGACCCTGCTCGGCTTCTACGAGGAACTGGCCCGCAAACGCGCCTGATCCCCGTCAGCCCCCGTAGGTGGCCTCGGACTCGCCCAGTACGGCCGCGAAGTCCGAGGCCAGCCGGGCCGCCTCCGGCGGTTCCAGGTCCGTCGTCGTGATCCGCACCCCCGGCGCCGAGGCCAGCCGGAAGCGAGCCCCGGCCGCCACCCACCAGCCGCGCGAACGAAGCCCGTTCACCACGGCCGACTCGTCGCGCACCGGCACCCAGAGGTTCATCCCGCTCACCCCGTGCGCCGGGACGCCCCGCTCGGCCAGCGCCTCCGCCAGCGCGGTCCGGCGCAGCGCGTACTCCGCACGCGCGCGTGCCACCAGCGCGCTCGTACCCGCGTCCGTCAGCAGGCCGTGCACCGTCTCCTGGAGCAGATGACTGACCCAGCCCGAGGTCAGCAGCAGCCGCCCGTCGTGCCGGGCCAGCGTCACCGGGTCGCACGCGGCCGCCGCCCACCGCAGGTCGGTACCGAGGAACTTGCTCACCGTCCGCACGTGCGCCCAGCGGGCCGGGCCCGCCCCGGCCAGCGAGCGCAGGGGGGCGTCGGACACGTCGGAGGCGTGGTCGTTCTCCAGCACCAGCACGTCCGGCGCCTCCCGCAGCACCTCGGCCAGCGCGTCCCGGCGCGCCGCCGAGAAGGCCCCGCCGAACGGATTCTGCGCCCGAGGGCTGAGCACCACCGCGCGCACCCCGGCCCGCAGCGCGCCCCGCAGCTCCTCCGGGCGCATTCCCTCGTCGTCCACCGCGACGGGCACCGAGCGCAGCCCCAACGCCGCGACCAGGTCCAGCAGATGGTGATAGCCGGGGTCCTCCATCGCCACGGCGTCACCCGGCCGCAGCTCGACCGAGAGCACCCGGCCGATGAAGTCCAGTGCCCCGTGCGCGAACGTCACCTGCTCCACCGGCACCCCGTCCGCCCCGATCCAGTCCCGCACCGCGTCCTCCAGCCACGTGAGCCGGGGAGCGGAGCGGTGCGAGCGGACACCGGGGGAGAGGCGCGAGGGCGGCGCCAGGGCGGGCAGCAACTTTGGGTCGGGGTGCCCGCCGGCCAGGTCCCGCAGGCCCTCGGGCACCCTGGGCGGACGCCGGGACGCCACCGAAGGAGCCTCCGCCACGACCGTCCCGCCCCGGCCGAGGGTCACCACGATCCCGCGCCGCCGCAGCTCCTTGTACGCGGTGGCCACCGTGCCCGGACTCACCCCCAGCTCCTCCGCGAGCCGCCGCACCGGAGGCAGCGCCGCTCCCGGAGCCAACACGCCCTCGGACACGCCTCGTTCGACGGATCGGGTAATCCCCTTGGCGCTCGTACCACTGATCTCATATTGTGTTGCCACGTATCTGATTATGTATCAGTACATAAATCGAGGCAAGGGGGAAACGTGGCCGAGAAGCCCGGCGCAGCCAGCCACCGAGCACGCGTCCCGGGAGGCCGCGACGGCCGCCGGATGCTCGCCGTCACCCTCCTCGACCGCATCGGCAGCGGCCTGTGGGCCTCCGTCTCCGTCCTGTACTTCACCTACGTCTCCCACCTCTCCGTCGCCCAGGTCGGCAGCCTCGCTGCGGTCTCCGGCGCCATCGGCATCGCGGGCGCACCCCTCGGCGGCCGCCTCGCCGACCGCTTCTCGCTCACCCACGTCCTGATCGCCCTCCAACTCCTGCGCGCCCTGGCCTCCTTCGCCCTCCTCACCACCGACCACTACGGGCTCCTTCTCGCCTACTCCGCCGTCGGTGCCCTCGGCGACCGTGCCGCCAGCATCCTCACCAAGCTCTACGCCACCCGCGTCGCCGGACCCGACCGCGTCCGCTACCAGGCCATCAACCGCACCGCGTCCAACGCCGGCTGGGCCCTCGGCGGCCTCGCCGCGGCCGCCGCCCTCACCCTCGGCACCACCACCGCCTACCGCTGGCTCCTCACCGGCGACGCGCTCTCCTTCGTCCTCGTCGCCCTGCTCACCCTCACCTGCGCCGAACCCCCTTCGACGAGCCGTGTCGCCGCCACCGCCGACGGCGAGCCACGGTCCCGCCCCCGCACCCCCTGGCGCGACCGCACCTACCTCGCCTACGTCGGCACCGAGACCGTCCTCTTCCTCGACGACACCTACTTCAAGATCGGCCTGCCGCTCTGGATCGCCCACACCCCGGGCGTCCCCCACGGCCTCGCGCCCCTGCTCCTCGTGCTCAACAGCGTCCTCGTCGTCGCCTTCCAGGTGCCGCTGGCCCGCTTCGGCACCACCACCGAAGCCACCCGCCGCCTCCTCGTGCCGCTCTCCGCCGCCTTCGCCCTGGGCGGCCTCACCATGACCCTGTCCGCCACCGGCGACGCGCTCCGCGCGACCTGCCTGCTCACCGCCTCGGCCACCCTCTTCACCCTCGCCGAGATGGTGCACGCCACCATCTCCTGGGAACTCTCCGTCGCCCTCGCCCCCGACGACGCCCAGGGCGCCTACCTCGGCGTCCACGGCCTCGCCCAGGCCGCGCAGCGCTCCCTCGGCCCCCTCGCCGTCACCGCCGCCCTCACCCTCGGCCCCCTCGGCTGGACCGTCCTCGGCACCACCATCGCCCTGACCTGCGGAATCCAGCACCGCCTGGTCCGCGACCGCCTCCGCCCGACCCCGTTGTCAGTGCCCCCGGTTACCGTGAGTGAGCACTGATCGACAGCGCACACAGGGGGAAACCATGGCGCACACCGGCCACCAGACCATGCGACGCGTCCTGCGCCGCGAAATCGCGGGCACCGTCGGCCTGCTCACCGACGAACACGACTTCCGCGCCATGCGGCGCTACCGCAGCTTCACCTTCGACGACCACACGACCTACCTGCGCCAGATGGAAGCCGTCCTCAAATCCCGCGTAGCCCAGGGCAGCCACACAGCCCTCGCCCTCTTCGACCCCGACGAGTACGCCGAGTTCTGCACCGCCACCGGCATCGACCCCGAAGCCCCGGCCAGCCGCAGCCGCTTCACCGCCGAACTCGCGGCCCTCGGCCCCACCATCCCCTACGACGGCGAACCCCTCACCGCACTCCTGCCCGCCCTCGTCGGCGAAGCCGTCCGCCAGGCCACCTGGGAGTACGCGACCACCCTCCTGACCCGCCTCGGACCCTGCGCCACCTGCGGCGAGGACATCGGCCGCGCCGCCTTCATCCGCGCCTCCGCCCTCCTCGCCCGTGTCCTGGAAACCGCGCCACCCGGCGCCCAGCATCTCGTCTGCAGCGTCGCCGGACCACCCGAAACCCTCGTCGCCGTCCTCCACGCCGACGCCGACGCCCACGGCACCGCCGAACCGGACCAGGCCGAAGCACTCGAATTCACCAGCGTCCTCGCCCTCGGCCTCGCCACCCGCAGCCCCGGCGGCCTCGTCATCCGCGTCAGCGCACCGGACCGCCCCGACCGCGTCCACGGCTGGCGCCTGCGCGCCGGACACCTCCAGCCGCTCACCGCGTCCGAGGTCTTCGACGCCTACTGCACCGACATCGACACCGGCGACCTCATCGCACCCGAGTCGGGCGTCGACTACCGCGCGGCCCCCGACCTCGCGGACGACGCCCCGGAACGGGGACACCACCACTGAAACGCGCCAGGGGCGCCCCACCCGAAGGATGGGACGCCCCTGACCGCCACGAACACGTACGTCCGCGCGAAACCGGCTACTCGCCGGACAGCACCGCCTGAGCCGCCGCCCGCGCCTCGTCGGCACTGTCCGCCGTACGCGCCGCCGCCGCGGCCCGCTCGCACTGCGCCAGCGTGTGCTTCGCCAGCGTCGCCCGCACATAGGGGATCGACGCCGCACCCATGGACAAGGAGGTGACACCCAGACCCGTCAGCACACACGCCAGTACCGGGTCGGACGCGGCCTCACCGCACACCCCGCAGCTCTTGCCCTCGGCCTTTGCCGCCTCGGCGGACAGCGCGACCAGGTCGAGCAGCGCGGGCTGCCACGGGTCCTGGAGCCGCGACACCGCACCCACCTGGCGGTCCGCCGCGAACGTGTACTGCGCGAGGTCATTGGTGCCCAGCGACAGGAACTCGACCTCCCGCAGGATCGAACGCGCCCGCAGCGCCGCCGACGGGATCTCCACCATCGCGCCGTACTTCGCCCGCAGCCCCGCCTCCCGGCAGGCGTCCGCGAACGCCTTGGCGTCGGCGCGGTCCGCCACCATGGGCGCCATGACCTCCAGGTGGACCGGCAGCCCCTCGGCCGCCTTCGCCAGCGCGGTCAGCTGCGTGCGCAGCACCTCCGGGTGGTCGAGCAGCGTCCGCAGACCCCGCACACCGAGCGCCGGGTTCGGCTCGTCCGCCGGCGTCAGGAACTCCAGCGGCTTGTCCGCACCCGCGTCCAGCACCCGCACCACGACCCGGCCCTCGGGGAACGCCTCCAGTACCTGCCGGTAGGCCGTCACCTGCTTCTCCTCGGACGGCGCGTTCTTGCTGTCGTCCAGGAACAGGAACTCGGTACGGAACAGCCCCACACCCTCGGCTCCGACCGCCAGCGCGGCCGGCACGTCCGCCGGACCACCGATGTTGGCCAGCAGCGGCACCTTGTGCCCGTCGGCGGTCACACCGGGACCGGTCGACACGGCCAGCGCCGCCTTCCGCTCGGCGGCAGCCGTCTCCAGCCGGGCCGTCGTCTCCTCGCTCGGGTTCACGAAGATGTCGCCCGAGCTGCCGTCGACAGCGATCACCGTGCCCTCGGCCAGCTCACCCGCGCCCGGCAGCGCGACCACGGCCGGAACCCCGAGCGCCCGCGCCAGGATGGCGCTGTGGCTGGTCGGCCCGCCCTCCTCGGTCACGAAGCCGAGCACCAGCGCCGGGTCGAGCAGCGCGGTGTCGGCGGGAGCCAGATCACGCGCCACCAGTACATAGGGGTGGTCGCTGTCCGGCACACCCGGCATCGGCACACCGAGCAGCCGCGCCACGATGCGGTTCCGCACGTCGTCGAGGTCGGCCACCCGCCCGGCCAGGTACTCACCGGCGTTGGCCAGCAGCTCGCGGTAGGCCGCGAACGCGTCGTACACCGCGCGCTCGGCGGTGCTGCCCCCGACGATCCGCCGCTCCACGTCGGCCATCAGCTCGGGGTCCTGGGCCATCAGGGCCTGCGCCTCCAGCACGGCCTGCGCCTCGCCCCCCGCCAGGTTGCCGCGTGCCGTCAGGTCGGCGGCCACGGCGTCCACGGCCTGCCGGGCGCGGCCCTGCTCGCGCTCCGCGTCCTGCGCCGGGATCTGCTTGGCCGGCGGTTCGAGCACCGCCGTACCCATGTGCCTGACCTCGCCGATCGCCACACCGTGGCTCACACCGACGCCTCGCAGCGTTGTCTCCATCTCACCGTCTCCGCTAATGCGGCGGCCCCCGCCGCCACGTTGGTTGTCGTACATACCGTCGGACGGCCGTGCCGTCAGGAGAAGGAGATCAGGACCAGGAGAAGAGACTGTCGCCGGTCTTCACATCGCCGCTCTCGCGCAGCTCGGCGAGTGACTCGGCCGTGGCCTCGAGCGCGACGACGGGGCAGATGGGGGACTTGCCGGCGGCCTCGACGGCTGCGGGGTCCCAGCGCACGACGGCCTGGCCGCGTGCCACGGTGTCCCCCTTGTTAACGAGCAGCTCGAAGCCGTCGCCGTTCAGCTGGACCGTGTCGATGCCGAGGTGCACGAGCACACCGTGCCCGCTCTCGTCGACCACGACGAAGGCGTGCGGGTGCAGGGAGACGACGACGCCGTCCACGGGGGACACGACCTCGGAGGGCTCACGCACGGGGTCGATCGCGGTACCGGGGCCGACCATGGCTCCGGAGAAGACCGGATCGGGCACGTTGGCCAGTCCGATGGCGCGTCCAGCGAGCGGGGACGTCACGGTGGTCATGGGAAGCCTCCCAGAGAGTGGGGTGGTGGCGGTTCCTCAGAGAAGTTAGCAGCTAGTGGTCTAGACCACCAACCTCGGGGGTTTGCGTCATCGCCAGAACTTGTGTACAGTCATCGTCCTGCCTGAGACCGGGCGGCGCGACAGCGCGCTCAACCTCGGCAGCACCCAAACTCGTCAGATCCTATCTCGGGATCAGTTCTCGCATGCTTGCGATCGACTGGTCAGGGACACGGAAAAACCCTGGTAGAGTTTGGATCGCCGGAAAGGGAAACACGGAAGCGGAAACGCCGAAGTGAGAACCTGGAAAGCACCGAGGAAATCGGATCGGAAAACGATCTGATAGAGTCGGAA
>NZ_JBITTC010000007.1:0-402547 GCF_044541565.1 Streptomyces sp. NPDC085596
CGGGTCCCACGCCGCCGACACCTGCGCGACGCTGAACGCCTCCGGCGTACACGTCGAGGCCCAAATGTCATACAGATGCAGATTGGCCGAGACCAGAGAGACACCCGAACCATCGAAGCTGTCCCGCCAGTCCTGCACGAACGAGACCGCCGAGTGCGAACCGGAATCGTAAGAGCCGATCTTCAGAGTCTGCTCCTGCGACCGGTCCGCCACCGGATAACCCGACTCCGTGTACGTACTGTGCACGTAGTCCCACACCGACGTGTCCGGATCCACCGTCACCGGGAACTGCCGCGCCTTCGCATGCAGCCACGCCGGGTTCAACGTCATCCGCAACGCCGACTCACCATGCGAAGTGACCAGCTCGTACGACACCGCGTGCGTCGTCGCCCGCTCACCCGACACCCTGTCGATCTTCGAATCGAACGCATAAGCCGACGGGATCGAGGCGACACCCTTACCATTCGCGTCCCGCAGATCCACCCCACCGGACTTGTTCAGCCCCGCCGTCAACCCCTTCAGATGAAGAGGGAACACCCACGAGTTCGCCGCATCCGCCGAATGCAGCACCAGCGCCTGCCGCAGACCGACCGACGTGGACGTCAACTCCAGGTCCGTACCCGGAAGAACCTCCGGATAGGCGACCGTCGACCCCTTCGCCACACCGGCCACCTTCGCGGCACCCTCAAGAGCGAACCCGACGCTCTTCCCGTCCTTGCCGAACGACGCGAGATCCTCATCCGCAGCCCTCGGCGCGAAACCGACATCCACCGCGTTGGACTTCTCGACCCACCGGCCGTCAGGACCACGGGCGACAGCGGTGTCGATCTGCTGCCATTCCCCCTTGGGGTCCTTGTAGTTCAGGGGGAAGGGGGATACCTTCCGGCTGAACGATCCGTCCGTGTTGTGGTAGTACGTCGACTTCTGCGTCGACCGGCTCGACACCCGCTTGCTGGTGCGGGGGTTGAACCCACGGAACGAGGCGCTCAGCCCGGCCTTCGCCGAGGACTTGTGCGCCTTGTACGCGCCCAGTTCGCCGCGGCCGTGACCCGGCTTGTGACCCGCACCCCGGTGCGCGCGGGTCGCGGCGGCCGACACATGGTGCCGCTTGCCGGCCGCGGTGCCGGACTGCTGGTGGGGCAGTTTGCCCCAGTGGGGGTCGGTGAACCAGGAGGCCCACGAGGACAGACTCGCACTCGGCAACTTGATGCGACCGAGTTCAAGGCCCTCGGCAAGGGCCTGATCAGTCGTGAACATCAACGCGAGTGCGGTGAGTACGAGAACGGCGACAGAACGCCGCAGACGTTGAGCACGTCGTGCGGGTCTAGGTCGACTGAGTGGCCTTATAGGCACGGGTTCGACTCCAGCGATCAATAAGCGACAGATAAGCCCATTGATCTTGCCGTTGTGAACACCCTGTGGGCGGGCGCGAGGGACGATCTTGCGCAACTCTTGAACGCCGCTTGCTCAACCCGGCCAGTTTGTCGATAAACACCCCTTTGCAGCTTGTGAACATTTTTGCCGTCTCATGAGCGAGTGCACACCGATGCAATGCATGGACGACCGGAAGGTGTCGACGAGCCGCGTCAGCGGGCCCGGAAGCGGGACGGGGCGTTGGTGGGGTTGCCGCCGGTGGGGAGTTTCTGGGTGGGGCAGTCGGCGAGGATCTTCTTCATCGCCGACTTCTCCGCCGAGGTGACCCAGAGGTCGTACTTCTTCTTCACGGCGACCTGGGCGGCGACGTAGGTGCAGCGGTACTTCTTCTCCGGAGGGACCCAGCTGGCGGTGTCGCCGTCGCCCTTGCCGCGGTTGGTGCTCGCGTCGACCGCCAGGAGGTTGAGGGGGTCGTTGGCGAGGGCTATGCGCTTGCCGGCATCCCAGTACTTGGCGCCCTTCTGCCAGGCGTCCGAGAGGGCGACGACATGGTCGATGTCGACCAGGCTGCGGCCGCGCCGGTAGGTGACCGTCTTGCCGGAGTAGGGATCGGGTTCGAGCACCCCGAAGGTGACCTTGCACTTGCCGCCGCTGAACTTCACCTCCTTCAGGTCGCGCTTGAGGATGTCGTCGCGGGTGTCGCAGGAGTTGGAGTCGGTGTCGGCCCAGGCGCTGCCGAAGCGCTCGCGCGAGTAACCGGTCTTGGGTGCGCGGCCCTTGACCTCGAGTGAGTCGGCGGCGGTCAGGGCGGCGCCACGGGCACCGGTCTCCTCCGCGCCCGAAGACCCCTTGACCGGTTCGGCCTTGCAGCCCGTCACGGCGGTCATCACGACCATGGCGGTGACTGCCCCGCCCCACAGACGCTTCACGGCACGTCCCCCTCGCTCGCCCTGGTCCGTCCGCGGACGCGGGCGGAGAGATCCGCTCTCCACCGTAACCGCCGGGCCGCGCTTGATGGATAGGAACCAAAGGGGCGTACAGGGTCATTCGGGGCTCTGGGCGTCTGCCGGTTCGCGCGCCTCGCTCAGACCTTGCCTATCCCCAGGGTCGATTCGGAGGGCAGCAGGCCGGAGGAGAGGACCGCGACCCAGTGGTCGCCGAGGAGGTCGGCCAGGCGGTCGGCGTCCGCTCGGCCGAGGGACTGCCAAGGGGCAGCGGCCAGGCGGTCGGTGTGGTCCTCGACGCGGCGGCGCAGGGCGCGGCCCTCCTGAGTGGCCGCACCGTCCGGCTCCACCAGACCGCGCACGGCGAGGCGTTCACGGGCGGCCGCCCATTCCTCGCGGCTCCAGCCACGGCTTTCGAAACGCTCCACGGACGCGGCGCCTATCGCCGCGAAGGACACCAGGGACTCCACGGGATCGAGCCCCTCGACGAGCAGGGCGGCCAGGTGGCCGTCGCCCCGGTGTTCCCGGAGGATCGTGGCCGCGTGCCACAACTGAAGGTGCGGGGCCTCGGGCCAGGGCAGTTCGGCGTTGGCCGCCGCGAGGGGACGCCCCTCGGTACCCGCGGACTCCGCCGCGCGGCGGGCCAGGGCGGCGGCCTCGGCCAGGCCGGGGCCGTCCACACGGTCTCCGAGGATGGCGCGGTAGGCGCGGTCCATGCCGCGCAGGCGGGCCGCCAGGACCTCCTGGGGGCCGGCGATGTCCCACGCCCGCTTCATGTGTTCGGTGACCATGCGCGGGCTGAAGCTGTAGAAGGCGGAGGTCACCCGCTCGGCGCCGACCTCGCCCAACGGAGCTGCGCGCAGAGGGAAGTAGGCGGGCCAGCGGTCCTGTGTTCCGTACCCGAGCGCGGCCATCTCCTGCTCGACCTCGGGTGCGAAGTAGAGCAGTGCGTGGAACGGCTCCAGCAGATGCCAGAGCTGGCGAACGCGAGCTGTCTCCACCATTTCCAGTGCCTTCGCGGACATGCCGGTCTCCTCCCCCGGATGCGACCGTCGACCGGCCGCCTTCGACTTGACACTGACTAGATTGCCGGACCGGGAAGAACTTGTCAATGACTAGATTCCGCGTATTCTGGTTTCCATGAGCCCCTCGAAGTCCGCGTCCGCAGACCGGCGGTCGTACCACCACGGCGACCTGCGGCGCGCCGTGCTGTCCGCCGCGCTCGACGTCATCGCCTCCGACGGCCCCGGCGCGCTCAGCCTGCGTGACCTCGCCCGCCGGGCCGGCGTCTCGCACGCGGCGCCCGCGCACCACTTCAAGGACCGCACCGGACTGCTCACCGCGATAGCCGCCGAGGGGTTCGCACTGCTCGCGGACACGCTGGGGGAAGCATCCGGACTGCGCGAGGCGGGCGTGCGCTACGTCCGCTTCGCCCGCGAACACCCCGCGCACTTCCAGGTGATGTTCGGCCCGGAGCTGCTGCGCGCCAAGGACCTCGAACTGACCACGGCCCGCGCGCTGGCCGCCGACGCCCTGAGCCAGGCCGTCGCCACCGTCGACCCCGGCGACCGGGGCCCCGACGCCCGGCTGGCCGGGATCGCCGCCTGGTCGCTCGCCCATGGCTACGCCACGCTGCTCCTCGGCCACAACCTCGACGGCCAGGTGGGAGCGGAGGACCCGGAGGAGACGTTCCGCGCGCTCACGGCGATGCTGTTCCACTCGGCGGCCGACTGACACCGGGCCGGTGCAGCCGAGAGGGTCGGAGGAGCCTCTGCTCCCCCGACCCTCTCGAGCGACCTCTCCAGCGACCGGCTCAGGACCCCAGGATCGAAGCCAGGAACTCCCCGACCCAGCCCAGCAGTTCACGGCCGACCAGCGGCTTGCCGCCGACCTTCGCCGTCTTCGGACGCGGCACCAGCACCTGGCGCGCGTTCGCCTTGATGACCGAGCCCGGATACAGCCGCTTCAGCCGCAGCTCCTGCGACTCCCGCAACTCCACCGGAGCGAAGCGGATGTTGTTGCCCTGGAGGACGATCTCGCCGATACCGCAGGCCCGCGCGAGCATGCGCAGACCGGCGACCAGCAGCAGGTTCTCCACCGGCTCGGGCAGCTTGCCGTAGCGGTCGGTGAGTTCCTCGCGGACGGCCTTGATGTCGTCCTCCGAGTTGGCGGAGGCGATGGACCGGTACGCCTGGAGACGCAGCCGCTCGCCGGGCGCGTAGTCGTGCGGGACATGCGCGTCGACCGGCAGCTCGATCTTGACCTCGAGCGGCGGCTCCTCCTCGATCCCGCCGCTCTCCAACTGACGCCGGTAGTCCGCGACGGCCTCGCCCACCATGCGCATATAGAGGTCGAAGCCGACGCCCGCGATATGGCCGGACTGCTCACCACCCAGCAGGTTGCCCGCGCCGCGGATCTCCAGGTCCTTCATCGCCACGTACATACCGGCGCCCATCTCGGTGTGCTGGGCGATGGTGGCGAGCCGTTCGTGCGCGGTCTCGGTGAGCGGCTTCTCCGGCGGGTACAGGAAGTAGGCGTACCCGCGCTCGCGGCCACGGCCGACGCGGCCCCGCAGCTGGTGCAGCTGGGAGAGGCCGAAGTTGTCGCCGCGCTCCACGATCAGGGTGTTGGCGTTGGAGATGTCGATACCGGACTCGACGATCGTCGTGGAGACCAGTACGTCGAACTTCTTCTCCCAGAAGTCCACCACGACCTGTTCCAGGGCCTGTTCGGACATCTGGCCGTGCGCGGTGGCGATCCGCGCCTCGGGGACGATCTCGCGGAGCCGGGCGGCCGCGCGGTCGATGGACTCGACCCGGTTGTGGATGTAGAAGACCTGGCCCTCGCGCAGCAGTTCGCGGCGGATGGCGGCGCCGATCTGCCGCTCCTCGTACGGGCCGACGAAGGTGAGGACCGGGTGGCGCTCCTCGGGCGGGGTGGTGATCGTGGACATCTCGCGGATGCCGGTGACCGCCATCTCCAGGGTGCGCGGGATGGGCGTGGCGGACATGGTGAGGACGTCCACGTTGGCGCGCAGCTTCTTCAGCTGCTCCTTGTGCTCGACGCCGAAGCGCTGCTCCTCGTCGACGATCACCAGGCCGAGGTCCTTGAACTTGGTCTCGGAGGAGAACAGGCGGTGGGTGCCGATGACGATGTCCACGGAGCCGTCCTTGAGCCCCTCCAGCACCGCCTTGGCCTCGGTCTCGGTCTGGAAGCGGGACAGGGCGCGCACATTGACCGGGAACTGCGAGTACCGCTCGGAGAACGTGCCGAAGTGCTGCTGCACCAGCAGGGTGGTGGGCACCAGGACGGCGACCTGCTTGCCGTCCTGGACGGCCTTGAAGGCGGCGCGGACCGCGATCTCGGTCTTGCCGTAGCCCACGTCGCCGCAGATCAGACGGTCCATCGGGACCGACTTCTCCATGTCCTCCTTGACCTCGGCGATGGTGGTGAGCTGGTCCGGGGTCTCCGCGTACGGGAAGGCGTCCTCCAGCTCGCGCTGCCAGGGGGTGTCTGCGCCGAAGGCGTGGCCGGGGGCGGCCATGCGGGCGCTGTACAGCCTGATTAGGTCGGCGGCGATCTCCTTGACGGCCTTCTTGACGCGCGCCTTGGTCTTCGTCCAGTCGGCGCCGCCCAGGCGGTGCAGGGTGGGCGCCTCACCGCCGACGTACTTGGTGATCTGCTCCAGCTGGTCGGTGGGGATGTACAGCCGGTCGCCGGGCTGGCCGCGCTTGGCGGGCGCGTACTCCACGACCAGGTACTCGCGGGTGGCGCCCTGGACGGTGCGCTGCACCATCTCGATGTAGCGGCCGACGCCGTGCTGCTCGTGGACGATGTAGTCGCCGGATTCCAGGGTGAGCGGGTCGATGGTCTTGCGGCGGCGGGCAGGCATCCGAGCGCCCTCGCGGCCGGCGGCCTTCTGACCGGTCAGGTCGGTCTCGGTGAGGACGGCCAGCTTGAGCGCCGCGTCCACGAAGCCGTGGTCGATCGAGCCGCAGGAGACGTGCACCACGGAGGGGCCCAGCTCGGCGAGGTCGGCGTCCAGCCGGGCCGCGATGCCCTCGCCGCCCAGGACCTCGACCGTGCGGGTGGCCGGGCCGTGGCCCTCGGTGACGTACACCGTGCGCCAGCCCTCGGAGAGCCAGCCCTTGGTGTCGGCGAGCGCTCTGGCGGTGTCGCCGCGGTAGGTCTCGGGGGCGCGCATGCCGAGCTTGAGGGTGTCGCCGTCGAACTCCTCGTCGGCGGCGAACGGCGAGACGGACCACCACATCATGTCCAGCTCGCGCGCGCGGTCCCGTACGTCCGCGATGGACCACAGGGAGGCCGCACCGACATCGATGGGTGCCTCCCCGCCGCCCGCGCTGGCCGCCCAGGACGCCTGGAGGAACTCCTGGGAGGTGGCGACGAGGTCGGAGGCGCGGGTACGGACCCGCTCCGGATCGCAGACCACGGCCATCGCGCCCTTGGGGAGCACGTCCAGCAGCAGTTCCATGTCGTCGACCAGGACGGGGGCGAGGGACTCCATGCCCTCCACCGCGATGCCCTCGGCGATCTTGCCGAGCAGTTCGCCCAGCTCGGGGTGTTCCTCGGCGAGGGCACGCGCGCGGGCGCGCACGTCGTCGGTGAGCAGCAGTTCGCGGCAGGGCGCGGCCCACAGGCCGTGTTCGGCGACTTCCAGGGAGCGCTGGTCGGCGACCTTGAAGTAGCGGATCTCCTCTACGTCGTCGCCCCAGAACTCGATGCGCAGGGGGTGTTCCTCGGTGGGCGGGAACACGTCCAGGATGCCGCCGCGTACGGCGAACTCGCCGCGCTTCTCGACCAGCTCCACGCGCGCGTACGCGGCGGCCGCGAGGGCTTCCACGATCTCGTTCAGGTCGGCGGTCTGGCCGGTCTTCAGGGATACGGGTTCCAGGTCGCCCAGGCCCTTGACCTGCGGCTGGAGCACGGAGCGCACGGGGGCCACGACGACGGAGACGGGGCCGGTCTCGGGGTCGTCCGGGCGGGGGTGGGCCAGGCGGCGCAGGACTGCCAGGCGGCGGCCGACTGTGTCGCTGCGCGGGCTGAGGCGTTCGTGCGGCAGCGTCTCCCAGGAGGGGTACTCCACGACGCCCTCGGACGGCAGCAGCGAGCGCAGGGCTGCCGCCAGGTCCTCCGCCTCGCGGCCGGTGGCGGTGACGGCGAGCACCGGGCGGGTGGTCTCGCGGGCCAGGGCGGCGATCGCCAGGGGGCGGGCCGCGGGGGGACCTACGAGGTCGATGTGGGGGCGGTTGCCGTCCGTGGCCGCGGTGATCGCTTCCGCGAGGGCGGGGTCCTTGACGACGGCGTCGAGCAGACCGTGCAGGCTCATGGAGGGGGCTTTCCGTCCAGGGAGGTGGGAACGCGAAGGACCCGACTCGTCGTACGGGCCGGGGGTGCTTCCAGCGTACGACGCTGCGGTCCGGCTTGGCGGGGGCTGTGGATAACGTCTGTTTCCTGGGTGCCATGTGCTGCAGCGCGTGTACCAGAGGGCTCTGCCCCCTGGACCCCCGATTTCCCACCCAGCCCGCCTGTCTCTGTTGGCTGAGAGGCGGGCGTCTCGGGTGGGACAGGCTGGGCGCGTCTCGGGAGCAGCCGGAACGCCCGCGCCCAAAAGCGCCCCCCGGACACGCCGGTGCCGGGAGCCCCCCGTGGGCCCCCGGCACCAATCCCCCGTTCACCCCACCTCACTCTGTGGCGATAGCACTCAGCACATTCATCCGCCCCGCCCTGAACGCCGGGATCAGCGCCGCGAACAGCCCCACGAAGGCCGAGGCGATGAACACCGTGATGATCGTCGGCCACGGGATTTCCAGGACCGTGAGGCCCTGGAGGGCCAGGAGTTTCTGGGCGGTGGCGCCCCAGCCCATGCCGAGGCCCAGGCCGAGGAGGGCGCCGAAGAGGGCGATCACCACCGACTCCAGGCGGATCATGCGGCGCAACTGCCTGCGGGAGAGGCCGATCGCGCGCATCAGGCCGATCTCGCGGGTCCGCTCGACCACCGACAGGGCGAGGGTGTTCACCACGCCGAGGACGGCGACGATGATCGCCAGGGCCAGGAGGCCGTAGATCAGGTTGAGCATCTGGCCGATCTGGTCCTTGAGGGCCCGCTTGTAGTCGGTCTGGTCGCGCACGGTGTACTGCGGGTAGTCGTGCAGGGACGCCTTCAGCGCCTTGTACGCGGCATCCTGCTGACCGTCCTTGGCCGTGGCGAAGAGCAGCAGGTCGAGCGGCATCTTGTCGGCGGGTACGTACTTCTTCGCCGTGGCGATGGAGACGTACATCGCGCCCTTGTCGACGACGACGTCGTCGCTGGTGATCGCGCGGACCGTCAGCCGGGCCGTGCGGCCGTTCTTGAAGGCGACGTCGACCTTGGAGCCGAGCTTGATGCCGTGGTCCTTGGCGAAGCCGGCGAAGACGGACATGGAGTCGGCGCCGTAGGCGTCGGCGAGGTCGCCCTGGACGGTCTCGGTGCGCAGGTCCTCGGCGTAGGTGGCGTCGGCGGCGTTCAGGGACTCGTTCTTGGAGACCTTGCCGTCCGGGGTGGTCATGGTCACGGGGAGGATCTTGTACTCGGTGACCCGCTCCAGCCCCGGGGTGCCCTTGAGCGCGTCGACGGCCTGCGGGGTGATGACGGCGCCGTTGTCGCTCTGGACGATGAAGTCCGCGCCCACCGTCTTGTCGAGCTGGTCGGTGGCGGAGGCCACCATGGACGAGCCGACCACCGACAGGCAGGCCACCAGGGCGAGGCCGATCATCAGGGCGGCGCCGGTCGCGCCGGTGCGACGCGGGTTGCGCAGCGCGTTGCGCTCGGCCATGCGGCCCACGGGGCCGAAGACCCGGAGGACGACCGCGCCGAGAACGCGCACCACGCCGGAGGCGAGCAGCGGGCCGATCACCACGAAGCCGATCAGGGTCAGCACCACGCCGAGGCCCAGCCACGCCGAGCCGGTCGTGGCCTTGTCGGCCGCGGCGGCCGCGAACAGACCGGCCGCGCCCGCCCCGGTGAGGACCAGACCGATCACCGCGCGGATCACACCGGCCCTGGCGTCGGCCGGGGCGCCCGCGTCGCGCAGGGCGGCCATCGGGGAGACCTTGCCCGCGCGGCGGGCCGGCAGGTAGGCGGCGAGGACGGTGACGACGACACCGAGCACCACACCGGCGACCGGGGTGGTCCAGGCGACCGTCAGATCGTCGGTGGACAGGTGCATGCCCATCTGGCCCATGAGCTTCATCAGGCCGACGGCGATGCCGACTCCGGCGCCGACACCGAGCACGGAGCCGATGACGCCGAGCAGCAGGGCCTCGATCAGCACCGAGCGGTTGACCTGGCGGCGGGAGGAGCCGATGGCACGCATCAGGCCGATCTCGCGGGTCCGCTGGGCGACCAGCATCGAGAAGGTGTTGATGATCAGGAAGATGCCGACCAGGAAGGCGATCCCGGCGAAGCCGAGCATCGCGTACCGCATGACGTCGAGGAAGCCCTTCACGTCCTGCTGGTTGGCGTCGGCCACCTCCTTGGCGGTCTGCACCTTGTAGCCGGCACCGAGGGCGGCGCTCACGTCCTGCTTCAGGCGGGCGTCGGTGACGCCCTGGGCGGCGGTGACGTTGACGTTGGTGTAGACGCCGGTGCGGCCGACCAGGGTCTGCTGGGCGGTCTTCGTGTCCAGGTAGAAGATCGCCGCGCCGGGGTTGGTGACGGTGAAGGTGGCGATGCCGGACACGCGCGCGTGGTGCGTGCCGAGGGCGGTGATGACGCCGATGTCGTCGCCGAGCTTCAGGTGGTGCTTGTCGGCGGTGTCGGCGTCGACCATGATCTGGCCGGAGTCCTTGGGCGCCGCACCGGTGGTGATCTTCATGGTGCGGGCGTCGTTGCCGTTCCAGTTGCCGACGATGGTCGGCGCGCCACTGGTGGGCGACAGCTTGTTCTTGTCGCCGTCGACCACGGTGACCGAGGTGGAGAACACCGTGCCCTCGGCCGCCTTCACACCCGGCGCCCCCTTGATCTCGCCGACGACGGCGGCGGGCAGTACGGGCGGCTTGCCGGTGTCGGAGGTGGTCTCCCCGGTGTCGGAGGCGCCCTTGGCGCTCACGGTGACGTCGGAGGACGTCGCCTGGAAGAGCTTGTCGAAGGTGGTGTTCATGGTGTCGGTGAACACCAGCGTGCCGCAGACGAACGCCACCGACAGCAGGACCGCGATCGCGGAGAGCGCCATCCGGCCCTTGTGCGCGAGGAAGTTGCGCAGCGAGGTCTTCAGGACGGTCATGATGTGCGCCCCCGCGCGTCGAAGTCCTTCATGCGGTCCAGTACCTGCTCGGCCGTGGGCCCCCGCATCTCGTCCACGATCCGGCCGTCGGCCAGGTAGAGCACGCGGTCCGCGTAGGAGGCGGCGACGGGGTCGTGGGTGACCATGACGATGGTCTGGCCCAGTTCGTCCACCGAGCGGCGCAGGAAGCCGAGGACCTCGGCGCCGGCGCGGGAGTCGAGGTTTCCGGTCGGCTCGTCACCGAAGATGATCTCCGGCCGGGCGGCGAGCGCGCGGGCCACGGCGACGCGCTGCTGCTGGCCGCCGGAGAGCTGGGCGGGCCGGTGCTTGAGCCGGTCCACGAGCCCGACGGTCTCCACGACCTGGTCCAGCCACGCCTGGTCCGGCTTGCGGCCCGCGATGTCCATGGGCAGCGTGATGTTCTCCAGCGCGTTCAGCGTCGGCAGCAGGTTGAACGCCTGGAAGATGAAGCCGATCCGGTCGCGGCGCAGCCGGGTGAGCTTCTTGTCCTTCAGACCGGTGATCTCGGTCTCGTCGAGATAGATCTGACCGCTGGTCACGGTGTCCAGACCGGCGAGGCAGTGCATCAGGGTGGACTTGCCGGATCCGGAGGGGCCCATGATCGCGGTGAACTGGCCGCGGGCGATGTCCACGTCGACGTGGTCGAGGGCGACGACGCGGGTCTCCCCGGCCCCGTAAGCCTTCACGACCTGCCGCGCCCGCGCGGCTACGGCCGTAGGCCCTCCAGTGCCCCCGTGCCTGGGAATGGTCACAGCCGATGTCACGGTATGTCTCCTATGCGGGTCGATCGCGGGCGACCTGGATCGCGGTGCGATGCGGAGTGGTGCGGGCCGGTACGTCCGTGCGCTACGCCTTGAGTCTGGCCGTGGCGGGGGGTGCCGCACGCTGGTGCGGGCCCCCGTTTCCAGGGGGGAAATCCCTACCCCCGAGGTTCGGCCTGCCGCCCCCCGACGGCATAAAGCCAGACTAAGGACGGGGCAGGGCCGCCCTCGTCCTCCGCGGGGACGAACCCTCCCCGAGCCCTCGTACGGAGATACCCCTAGGGGTACTCCACCGCCGGGTGGAGCCCTTCTCAGGGTCGTCTCCACCCCGGACCCGGCTCAGCCTCCACCCTTACGCCACGTCAGGGTCAACCCGCCCCCTAGGGCATCCCTTCCATGAGGCGGCATCACCGCGCGGTGGCGGCCCGGCTGGTCAGCTCCGTGAGGTGGTCGCGTACGCGGCTCGTCTGGGCCTGTACGTCGTCCCAGGTGTCGCTGTGTTCGCGCAGCACGTGTTCCGTCTCGCGGGCGGTGCGTTCCTCGTGGAGGCGGGCCCCGGCGACGATCTCGGCGGCACGCGCGTGTGCGTCGTCCTGGCGGTGGCGGGCCCGGGCCGTCGCCTCTTCCAGGGCTCGTCCGGCCGCCGCGAGTTCGGCCTCCGCGCGGGCCGTCCGCTCGGCGAGGCGGGCCTCGGCGGCCACCGCCCGCTCCGCGTCCGCGCGTTCGGCCGCCGCCCGGCGCTCCGCGTGCCCGGCCTCCTGCGCGGCGGGCATCGTGGCGGCGTGGGTCCGCGCCTCGCGCAGTGCCGCGAGGGCCTGCCCGCGCAGTTCCCGTACCTCGCGCCGGGCGCCGACCCGCACCCCGTCCGCCTCGGTGCGCGCCGCCAGCAGCAGCCGCCCGGCCTCCTCCTCGGCCTCGGCGCACAACGCTTCCGCCGCCTCCCGCGCGGCCCGCACCACGCCGGCCGCGTCCCGCTCGGCCCGCGCGACCCGGTGCCGCGCCTCCTCATGGGCCGCCTCGCGCACGGCGGCGGCCTCCTCACGCAGCAGCCGGAACGCGTGCCGGGCCCGCTCGCCGAGGGCGTCGTACTCCTGCGGGGCGAGCCCCGCGGCCGTCTCGCCGAGCCGCGCGGACTCGGCCTCCATGCGCCTGGCCAGCACGGTCAGCCGGGCCGCGCGCTCCCAGGCCGCGTCCCGGTCGCGGGAGAGCGCCGCCAGGAACGCGTCGACCTGGTCGGGGCGGTAACCGCGCGGTGTCCTCGCTGTGCCGCTCACCCAGGGACCCCTCTCCGTCGGACATACCCGACATGATGATTTCCCGCATATCCTGCCGGTTGGGTCATAGGTGTTCATAACGCGACACTCCGCCGATGACACCGGGTCAGAAGCGGGCAGGAAACGCCGTGGGGCCCTTCACCCGAACCGGTGAAGGGCCCCACGTTTCAGCGGACGCGCTCGCTAAAGCAGCCCGTCCCACATCTGCTCCAGCAGCACCGACCACCAGCTCTCCGGCGACGCCAGCGCGGCCGGGTCCAGGGCCGCCAGCTGGGCCTGGAAGTCGACGGTCCAGCGGGCCGCCTGCTCCTGGTTCAGGCCGTAGCGCAGCCGCCACATCCGGCCCAGCAGCCCCAGACAGCGGGCGAACTCGGGCAGCCCGGAGTTCACGAACTGCGGCGGCACCGGAGCACCGCCCGGCCCGCTCTCCACCGGCACGGCCACGATGTTCGCCGTCCCGTACTGCACACAGATCGCCTTGCCGAAGTCCGTGCCCATCACGAGGTACGACCCCGCGTCCGAGGCCGGGGCCACCCCGCGCTCGGCCGCCAGCTCCGCCAGCGTCGGCACCGGACGGCCCGGCTGGGCCTGCGCCCAGAAGAACGGGCCCATGTCCAGCGGCAGTCCGGCCACCACCAGGGTGTGCGCCACGACCGGCGGCACGCCCTGCCGGGCCACCGCCTGCTGTTCGAACCGGTACACGCCAGGACCGAACACCGCCGCCAGCTCCTGCGCGACGCCCTCCGGCGGGATCGGCGGCGCGGGCGGCACCGGCGGCAGCGGCGCCCGCACCGGCGCGGGCCGCGCGGGACCGTCCGCGACCTGGTGCAGCTCGCCCTGATGGGCCAGCAGTTCCTGCATGCCCTCCTGCCGGCTCGCGTGGTCCGTGCCGTACGGCGCGATGGACGCGATCCGCGCCTGCGGCCACTGCTCCCGGATCATCCGCGCGCAGTACGCGCCCGGCAGCTCACAGGACTCCAGCTCGGTGTGCAGCTCCAGCACCTGGTCCGGCGGCACGTTCATCGCGCGCAGCTCGTGGAAGATCTGCCACTCCGGGTGCGGGGTGCCCGGCGCCGAACGCCGGATCAGCTGCTGCTCCGAGCCGTCCTGCGCGCGGTAGCGCAGCACCGCCTGGTAACCGGGTCCCACCATGGGCTGCCCCGGCTGCGGATACCCGTACGCGGCGGGCTGTCCCGGCATCGGCGCGGCCGGGGGCGGCATCGCGCCGGGCGGCGGCATGGCACCGGCCACCGGCGGCATCGCTCCCGGAGGCGGCATGGCACCGGGCGGGGGCATGGGCGCGCCCTGCGGCGGCGGCCCCGCGTGCGGCATCGGCTGCGGCGCGGGCGGGGGGGCCTGCGGCATGCCGGGTACGGGCGGCATCCCCGCCGTCGGCTGGGTGCCGGGCGCGGGGGGCGTGCCGGGGGCGGACGGCGGCGGGGGGACGCCGGGACCGCCGGGCGAGGGCGGGGACAGCACGGTCTCCGCGTGATGCACGGCACCGGGCGCTCCGGCGGGCCGGGGCGGGGCCGGGGTGCCCGGAGCGGCCGGCGGCTGCGGCGTCCCGCCAGGCCCGGAGGGGTTCTCGGGGCCGAGCGAGGAGACCAGCTGCGTCGGTACGTAGCCCTCGCCGCCCGGGTGCGCGCCCGGTGCTCCGGGGGCGCCCGGCGGGTGCGGGGGCAGACCGGGGCCACGCTTGCGGGGCGGCGGCGCGGCCTTGCTGGTCGCGGCGTCGGCGATGTCCCCGGCGTGCGGCGGCAGCGGCCGCGCCGGAGCGGGAGGAGTACCGGGTCCCTGGGCCGGGGCCGGTGTGCCGGCGTCGTCCACCGCGGGGGCGACCGCGGTGGGCGGGAGCTGGCTGCCGCCCGACATCAGTGCCGTCTTCGCGTCCGGCGCGGCGGCGGGCGGACGCGGGGTGCCGTCGTTCAGCGGCGGCGCGAACACCGTCGCGGGCAGCGGCACCGAACGGTCCTCGCCACCCTCGGCGTTGGTGTCCGTACCGGCCCACGGGGTGTCCCCGTCGCGGTTCTCCTCCGCCTCGCCCTTGGCGGCGGGCCAGGCGGCCCCGCTGTCCGGAGCGGCGGCGGGCAGGCCGGCCTGCGTCTGGGCGAGCCCTGCGGGGGAACCCTGAGCCGGCACCGAAGGCGAACCCTGGTCCGACCCCGACCCCGACCTACGGTCCGGGATACCCAGCTTGTCCGCCGCCTCCTGCAACCACTCCGGAGGACTCAGCAGGAACGACGTCTGGTTCAGGTCCACCCGCGCGGCGGGCGGCACCGGTGCCGCGTCCTCGACGTCGTCGGGACGGCCGTACAGCTCCTCGT
Source organism: Streptomyces sp. NPDC085596 (assembly GCF_044541565.1). Classification (NCBI taxonomy): domain Bacteria; kingdom Bacillati; phylum Actinomycetota; class Actinomycetes; order Kitasatosporales; family Streptomycetaceae; genus Streptomyces; species Streptomyces sp. NPDC085596. The sequence goes on from NZ_JBITTC010000007.1 coordinate 14,981, forward strand.
ACCGGCGGATGACCTCGCCCACCGGCAGCGCGGGCCACAGCGTGGCCTCGCCGCTGTCCCGCGCGATGACCAGCCGCTGGCCGCCCGCGTCGGAACGCGGGCCGTCGGCACGGTCCTCGCCCCACACCACGAACCCGAGGTCGAACTCCCGTACCCGCACCTCACGGTGCTGGTACGCCGGGACGTCCCCGTTGATCCACTCCTCGCCGCGCTCCTGCGCGCGCGCAAACGTCACCATGACCCGGACCTCACTCCCCCGCCGACGCCGAGGACGCCGGAGACACCGGGACGGCGCGCGCGAAGCCGCCGTCCACCATCAGACTCGCCACCGTGTCCAGCTCCGGCGGATCACCGGCCAGCCGGGACAGGAACGCGTCGAAGTCGTCGCCGCAGGGCAGCAGCAGCCGCTCCACGCGCTCCGCCGCCGACCACGACGGGTCCACGTCCCGCACGTCGTCGTACGCGCAGAACCACACCGAGCCGGCCCGCTCGCCCTTCACCTTCACCGCGACCAGACCGCCCTGGACGAACGCGACGCCCAGGTAGTCCTTGGTGAGATGGTCGCGCAGGCACTTGTTCACGTACACCAGGTCGTTGACCGCGGCCTCGTCCCGGACCGTGAAGAACGGCTGGTCCAGCAGCAGGCCCAGCTCGGCGTCGAGCGCGGCGCCCACCGGCGCGCAGCCGCCCGCCGCCTTCAGGAACGAGCGGTAGGCGCCGGGCAGCCGGTAGCCGAGGTCCTCCTCGACGCCCTGCACCTGCGACTCCGTCACCGCGATCCCCGACTTGGGGAGCGCGAAGTGCGCCGGACGCGTCTCGTTCAGCGGGCGGGTGCCGCGCTTGGCGTGGTCCACCACCGCCGTCGCCACCCCGCCGTGATGCCGCAGCAGCGCCTTCACCTCGACCGGGACCAGCTCCAGCCGTCGCGAGCCCGCCACGTGGTGCCACGTCCAGCCGTGCGGCGTCGCCACCTCGGGCACCGTGTCCCACAGCTCGTGCCCCGACGCCGCCAGCACCGCGTTGGCCGACACGTAGTCCGTCAGCCGCAGTTCGTCGACGCCGAACCCCTCCGGGGGCTCCGCGATCTCGGCCGCCGCGCGCGCGTACGGCGCGAAGTCGGGATGACCGTGCTCGTCGATCCGCACACCGCGCGGATGGCGGGCCGCCCGGACCGGGTCCGGGAAGTGCACGACCTGCCCGGCATAGGCCGCGTTCGGCGGCGCGGCTTCCTGCCCGAGCCGACCTGTCGTCATGGCGGTTGCCCCCTGCGGCACTCTGTACGAGCCGGGCACCGCACCCTCTCCGGTACGCCCCGACCCGTATCCGACTGTCTTCAACGTCACCGACGCCTAAAGGCCGCGCCCCGGCGCGGTGCCGACAGCCTATGCGGTACGCGCACACCGGTCACCGGCCCACCGGACCCCGGTCCTCCACCCCCGCCACCCCCGACCCCCTCGAACACCCCACCGAAAGCCCGTCACTTGTGTGACCAGCCGTCACCACACGTGACGGGTGAACCCCGCCCTGGCGTGTCGCACCGCCCCAGCTTCCGCAGTGGCCACGGCATTTGGCACTCTGTGTCCCTCGGGCGCGGGCCCAGGGGAGGGAAGACGATCATGAACACCATGCCGACAGGAGGTACCGACGTGCGGGCCGGCGACCCTCGTATCGGCTGGAGCGACACCAACGAGGCTCCCGCCCCCGCCCTGCTGCACCGCCGCGACGGCATCCTGCCCGCCGTCGCAGCAGCCCTCTCCGTACGCGGCGCCACCCTCACCGGCACCGCCGCCCGCGGCGACCAGCCCGCCCCCCTGCACCACCTCGTGCAGGACTTCCTCGACACCCTCACCAGCGGCCAGCGCGACCGCTTCACCGGCCGGTGCGCCGAGACGATCCTCATCTCCCGGCACCTCACCGCCGCCGACGCCACCCGCAGCAGGCGCTCCGCCCGCCGGCCCATGACCAACGGCGAGGCCCGCAAGTCGCTGAAGCACGCCAAGCTCACCGCCCGCCGCATACGCGAGGACGGCGACCCGCTGCACGGCAGCTTCGCCACCCCCTGCCGCGCCTGCGCCGCCCTCAGCGCCCACTTCGGCGTCCGCGTCGTCGACCCGGCCACCACCGGCGACTGACCCCGCCCCGCCGGGCCCCCGTACCAGCTCACCAGCACGACGATCGATAGGGCAGATGCACCCCGACCGCACCTCCTCCCCCAGGCTCGCCGCACCCCACGGGCCGGGTGGCACCGCACCCCGCTTCCCCGGCGCCGTCGACAACGCGCTGCGCACCGCGGGCTGGCACCCCGGCCGCTGGGACATAAAGCAGGCCGAGATCTGGGCCGACACCCTGCGCGAACACCTCTCCCCCGCCGGACACCGGCACGCCGTCTTCCCCGCCGCCGTCGAAGCCTGGGCCGAGTTCGGCGGACTGCACGTCACCCCCACCGGCACCGGACGCCAGATCGCCCCGGCGGTCCTCCACCTCGACCCGCTCCAGGGCCTGCACCTGGCCCGCACCCTCGGCGACCTCGGCCGCGCGCTGGGCACCGAACTCAGCCCGCTGGGCGAGGAGACCGACACCGCCGCCCTCCTCGCCATCGACACCCAGGGCCGCGTCTACACCCTCGACCACACCGGCGACTGGTACCTCGGCCCCGGCATCGACCACGCGCTGACCGCGCTCATCGCCGGAACCCAGCCCGTCCGCCTCACCGCCGGCTGACCCCCGCCGCCCCCTTCACCGCGCACACCCAGCGGTTGGCGGCCAGCGCGTCGTCCGGCTCCGGCCGCGGCCCCCGGCCGTACCTGCGGGCATGGTCGTACGGCGTACCCACCTCGGTCCGCCAGCCCCGGCCCGCCAGATCCGCCGCCGAGTCCGGACGCGGATCGCCGTCGAACAGGGCCAGCAGATCCACCCCCAGCCGCTCCCGCGCCTCCGCGTACACCGGGCTGTCCCGCACCGCGCGAGCCTCCTTGAGCAGCTTCACCTCGTAGCCCAGCATGCTGCCCGCCGCGCTCAACTCGTCCACCACGGCGATCAGCCGGCGCTCGGCATCGGCCGGGAGATAGAGCAACAGCCCCTCCGCCAGCCACGCCGTCGGCAGCCCGGGCTCAAGACCGGCGCCGAGCAGCGCCGCCGCCCAGTCCCCCCGCAGATCCACCGGCACCGGCACCCGCCCGGCCGACGGCACCGCACCCGCACCCGCCAGCACCCGCTCCTTGAAGCCCAGCACACCGGGCCGGTCCACCTCCCACACCGTGCTGCCCGACGGCCAGTCAAGACGGAACGCCCGCGTGTCCAGCCCCGCCCCCAGCAGCACGAACTGCCGCGTCCCCGCCCGCGCCGCCGACCGCAGCGCATCGTCCAGCACCCGCGTCCGCAGCCCGAAATACCGGCCCAGCCGGCCCCACACCGGATCGGCCTCCCCACGCGGCACCTGCTCCGGACACACCGGCCACCCGGCCGACACCGGCGCCGCGCGCACGAAACACTCCGCCCACGGATCACGCGCCAGCGCGTCCGGACGGCGCGCCTCGATCGCCCGCGCCGCCGCGACCAGCAGCGCGGTCACCCCTACTCCCGCGTCCACTCCGAAGTCACCGGCACCGGGCCGGTCCGCCGTACCGACGGCTGCGATGATTCCTCCTCGGTCGGGGGATACGCGGCCCACAGCTCCGGGTCCGCACGCGTCGTCAGACGGGCCCCGTACACCCGCCGCATGAACGACCACACCATCGGCTCCGGCAGATGCAACGGCGTCGTGCAGTCCGTGAGCACCGTCACCTCGAACCCCTTCTGGAACGCCGTCCGAGCCGTCGAATCCACACACACATCGGCGAACACCCCCGCGAACACCAGCCGCACCACCCCCCGGTCCCGCAGATGCCGCTCGAACCCCTCCGCCAGGAACGCGTCGAAACACGCGTACTTGGTGAACACCGCCTCCCCCGCGGCCGGCACCACCCCGTGGAACTCCGCGCCCCGGCTCCCCGTCAGGCACTTCGCCCGCTTGCCCCGCACCCGGTCCCGCCGCCGCCAGCTCCGCCCCTGATGCTCCACATCCCCCAGGAACCGGACGAAGACCACCTCCACCCCGGCCTCCCGCGCCGCCCCCACCACCTCGGCCGCGGCCCCCGCCGCACGCGCCAGCACCTGAGGATCACCGCCATGACGGGCGGCGGCCGACGCGTCGCAGAAGTCGTTCTGCAGATCGACCACCACCAGCACCACACCGCCGCCCGCCACCCTCACGCCCCCGCCACCAGCGCGTCCGCCCCAGCACCCGCCCCCGGCCCCGGCACCCCCAGCCCCGCCAGCACCCCGGCCACCACCTCACCGGTCGACGCGGACCCACCCACATCGGCCGTGCACACCCCCCGGTCCGCCAGCCCCGCGAGCGCCCCCTCCACCGCCGCCACCGCCCCCGGACACCCCACATGCCGCTCCGCCACGGCCGCCGCCGCCCGGATCGCCGCCACCGGATTGACCGCGTCCCGCCCCTCGAGATCGTCCGCCGAACCATGCACCGTCTGGAACTCCACCAGCCCCGCCACATCCGGCCGCAAGTGCACGTTCTCCGTGAACCGGCTCTCCTGCCGCTCACCCCCGAACCGGTCCAGCAGCACCACATGCATGATGTCCGCCCACTCGTTCCCCGCCACCACCACCGTCCTGGGCGGCAGACCATGCGCGATCAGATCCCGGTTCACCGTGTCCGGCTGGCACAACCGGATCTCCACCCCATGACGCGCCGCCGCCCCCCGCACCCAGTCGTCCAGCGCCCCGTCCAGCAGATGGAACTTGTACGCCATCACCACCCGCGCCGCCCCGCCCCCCGGCCACAACAGCCGCGCCCGCCCCAGCGCGCAGTCGATCACCTCGTTCGTGATCTCCTCGGTGAACTCCATCGTCCGCACCACCCGGCCCGGCCCATGCCGGTTCTCCCCCGTGTAGAACCCCTGCGCCTGATCCCGGACCAGCAACAACTCCGGCGCCACCCCACCCGGCGGACCCCCCAGCCCGTCCACCTTCACCGCACGCAACCGCTGCCGCACCAGATACAACGACTGCGCGTTGATCGCCGTACGGAACACCGCCGAGACCCCCCGGCCCGCCAGCCCCCGGCAGAACCCCTCGTAATGCGCCGCGTCCTGTGCCGTCAGCGCCGCGATCCGCTCCGGCGCCTCACCCCGCAGCGACACATACGAGTGATAGACCCGCTCCGCACGCTCCACCCGCACCGGCACCCCGAACGCCCCCGCCAGCTGCCCCAGCACCCGCTCGAAGACACCGGCCACCTCAGCGCCCGTACCCCGCCCCACGGCGAGCCCCACAACCGTCACCCCGGCCGCCCCTCTCCCCGAACCGCCCCGCCTCAGCCCGCCGCGCCCACCAGGTGGTCACCCGGAATCCCCGCCTTGTCCGGCGCGTAGAAGTCCTCGATCCCCCCGACCCACGTCGCCACCGCGATCCGGTCCCCCTCGTCCGGACCGAACGCGTCGAACAGCGCGTCGATGTTCGGACCCGCGAAACCGATCGCCCGCATCAACGCCGTGAACAACGGACGCCCGATCACCCCGTCCCCGTCCGGATCACCCAGCGCCGCCAGCGCCTCCGCGAACTCCCGCACCGTCCCCGCGAACCGCTCCGGCGCCAGCACACACGCCCGGTACTCCTCCAGCGTGATCACCCCGTCCCCGTCCGCGTCCAGCTCCGCCTCCAGCGTCTCCCAGTACCGCTGGAACGCCGCCGACATCCGCGCCCGCGCACCCTCGCCCGAACCCTCGGCCGCCTCCGTCACACGGGCCGCCATCAGCTCGAAGTCCTCCGGGTCCAGATGACCGTTGCCATTCGCGTCGAACAGCGAGAACACCAGCGTCACCCGGTCGATGGCCTCAGTACGCATGACTCCCCAGACCCTCTCGTCGACTCGCCCCGATCCCCTCGGGACACACCGACACACTGCGTCTCAGAAGCCCCCCGCATGCCGCCGAACAGGCACGTTCATCCAATGGGTGGATTCAGCACCTACCGAGGATTGCGCCGCGAAACCGCCAGAAGCGGCCACCGGAAAACGCGGCCCTAGGCCGCCGGAATCACCGCCGACACCCGGAAACCCCCCGCATCCGTCGGCCCCGACACGAACACACCCCCCAGCGACACGACCCGCTCCCGCATCCCCACCAGACCATTGCCACCCGACGGCAACCCCGCCGACGCCGACCCCGGCTCCGGCGGCGAATCGTTCTCCACCTGCATCGCGATCTCCGCCGACCGATGGGCGAGCCGCACATACGTCTTCGCACCCGCCGCATGCTTGTGGACGTTCGTCAACGCCTCCTGCACCACCCGGTACGCCGTCTGCTCCACCTCCGCCGGATACGACCGCAGCTCACCCTCCACCGACAGCGCCACCACCATCCCGGCCGCCGCCGACTGCCCCACCAGCTCCTCCAGCTCCGACAACCACGGCCCGTCCACCACGACCACCTCGGCCGCCGCCTTCGACGCCGCCTCCGCCGCCGCGACACCCACCGCCGCCAACGGCACCGGCACCGGCTGCACACGCCGCCGCACCCCGTCCCCCGACCGCAGCACCCCGAGCATCTCCCGCAGCTCGGTGAGCGCCTGCCGGCCCATGTCCCCCACCAGCGCCGCGTTCCGCACCGCCTTCTCCGGGTCCTTGCGTGCCACCGCCTGCAACGCCGCCGCGTGCACCACCATCAGACTCACCCGGTGCGCCACCACGTCGTGCATCTCCCGCGCGATCCGCGTGCGCTCCTCGTTCCGCGCCCACTCCGCACGCTCCTCGGCCCGCTCCGCGAGCAGCTGGAGCTCCCTCTCCAGACTGTCCGCCCGCTCCCGCAGGCTCTCCATCAGCCGGCGCCGCGCACCCACGTACAGCCCGAGCAGCAGCGGGGGCGCCGTCAGGCCCAGCGACGTGGTCACCGCGGCGAACGGCACGAACCAGTCGCCCAGCGTCAGATCGCCGCGCGCCATGTCCTGGCGCACCCGGACGAACGTCACGATCATCGTGCCCACCAGCGACATGCCCGCCAGCGCCACGATCACCCGGCGCGGCAGCTCGCACGCCGCCAGCGTGTACAGGCCGACGATGCCCATCAGGAAACCCATCTGGGCGGGCGTCACCGCGATCGCCACCAGCACCACCGCGACCGGCCACTTCCGGCGCACCAGCAGTACCGAGCCCGCGAGCAGCCCGAACATGATGCCCAGCCACAGCGGCACACCCGCGTCCCGCGCGAACGGGATTCCCTCCGCGCCGCACTCCACCGCGGACGCCAGCGCGAGGCCGACGTCCAGCACCGCACCGCGCCGTCTCTCCCACCACCACGGGCCGGTCGGCGCCCTGGTGTGGTCTTCCCCCGTCGTGGTCATGCCCTCCAGCCTACGGGCGCCCAGGGCGGCTTTTCCGGTGACTTTCGCCTACCCGTCCGGCCCCGAAACCCGGCGGGGTCACTCGAACTACTGAACTCCACCGCCTGCCCCCCGGAAGCCCACATTCCGCCCGGACGATATTCAAATGGCACATTCACCGGGCAAAACCAGTAAGTACGCGAACTTCGAACAACTCCGCGAACAGGCGATCGCCCTCCGCCGCCAGGGCCTGAGCCTCCGCCAGATCCGGAACCACCTGAAGATCCACAACAACGACCTCCTCAACCGCCTGGTCCGGGGCGAGCCCGCCCCGGAATGGACAAGACGCCCGAACGCCAAGGACGACCTCCGAGAACAGGCCCGAGAACTCCGCCGCCAGGGCTGGACCTACGACCAGATCGAAGCGGCACTGGGCTGCTCACGCAGTTCGGTGTCGTTGTGGGTGCGGGACCTGCCGAAGCCCGAGCGCCGGAACCCGACCGAGCAGGCGACGCTGGCCGCACGGAAGAGGTGGGATCACGAGCTGGCGATCCGCGACGACCAGCGCCGCAGGACCAAGACCGCCGCCGAGGAGATCGGCGCGATGACCCCCCGCGAGCTGTTCATGACCGGTGTGGCCCTGTACTGGGCCGAAGGGTCCAAGGACAAGCCGTACGCCAGGCGCGAGAACGTGCAGTTCGTCAACAGCGACCCGGGAGTGATCCGGGTGTTCGTCGCCTGGCTCGATCTGCTCGGGGTGGAGCGCGAGCGTCTGCGGTACCGAGTCATGATCCACATGACCGCCGACGTCGAGGGCGCACAGCGCTACTGGGCCGGCTTGGTCGGCGTCGACACATCAGCGTTCCAGCCGACGACCATCAAGAAGCACAACCCGAGGACCGTCCGCAAGAACGTGGGCGAGAACTACCGGGGTTGTCTGGTGATCAATGTCCTTCAGGGTGCCGATCTGTACCGTCGCATCGAAGGATGGTGGACCGGCATGGTCGATGCGGTCTCGGGACTTACGATGCCGCCGCCCTCCGGTAAGGTCTGACGCAGTGATCCGCCGTAGTGTAATTGGCAGCACGGCACCCTTTGGAGGTGTTCGGTCTAGGTTCGAGTCCTAGCGGCGGAGCTGCCCTTCTGGGTCCTGACAGTACTGTCGGGACCCAGTCTCATGTCCGCCAGAAACCGCCCCGGTATTCTGCGGGCAGTCACCACCTTCTCCCAGAGCCGAAAGGCAACCCCGTGAGCGCCATTCGCCCGGCAGCCGTCGTCGTTCTCGCAGCGGGTGAGGGCACCCGTATGAAGTCGGCCACACCGAAGGTCCTGCACCGGATCTGCGGCCGTTCCCTGGTCGGTCATGTACTGGCCGCCTCCCGTGAACTGGACCCCGCCGAGCTGGTCGTCGTCGTCGGCCACGCCCGTGAGCAGGTCGCCGCGCACCTCGCCGAGATCGACCCCGGGGTCCGCACGGCCGTGCAGGAGCGGCAGAACGGCACCGGGCACGCGGTGCGGATGGGGCTGGAGGAGCTGGGCGGCCCCGTGGACGGCACCGTCGTGGTGGTCTGCGGCGACACCCCCCTGCTGACCGCGGACACCCTCGCCCGCCTCACCGCCACCCACGACACCGACGGCAACGCGGTGACCGTGCTGACCGCCGAGGTCCCGGACGCGACCGGTTACGGCCGGATCGTGCGGGACGGCGCGAACGGCGCGGTGACCGCGATCGTGGAGCACAAGGACGCCACCGACGAGCAGCGGGCGATCCGCGAGATCAACAGCGGTGTGTTCGCGTTCGACGGCCGGCTGCTGGCCCAGGCGCTGAAGCAGGTGCGTACGGACAACAGCCAGGGCGAGGAGTATCTGACCGATGTGCTGGGCATCCTGCGGGCGGCCGGGCACCGGGTCGGCGCGTCGGTGGCCGGTGACCACCGGGAGATCGCCGGGATCAACAACCGGGTGCAGCTGGCGGAGGCTCGCCGGACGCTGAACGACCGTCTGCTGACGGCCGCGATGCTGGCCGGTGTGACCGTGGTGGACCCGGCGACGACGTGGGTGGACGTGACGGTCGGCTTCGGGCGTGACGTGGTGGTGCATCCGGGTACGCAGCTGACCGGTGCGACGCGGCTGGCCGAGGGCGCGGAGGTCGGCCCGAACAGCCGTCTGCACGACACGGTGGTGGGCGAGGGCGCCCGGCTGGACAACACGGTGTCGGACGGCGCGGTGGTCGGCGAGGGCGCGACGGTGGGTCCGTACGCGTATCTGCGTCCCGGTACGCGGCTGGGGGTGAAGGCGAAGATCGGTACGTACGTGGAGACGAAGAACGCGTCGATCGGTGAGGGGACGAAGGTTCCGCATCTGTCGTACGTGGGGGACGCGACGATCGGTGACTTCACCAACATCGGCGCGGCGAGTGTGTTCGTGAACTACGACGGTGAGAGCAAGCACCACACCACGGTGGGGTCGCATTGCAAGACCGGTTCGGACAACATGTTTGTGGCTCCCGTCACGGTCGGGGACGGCGCGTACACCGGTGCGGGGTCCGTGATCACGAAGGATGTGCCGCCCGGTTCGCTGGCCGTGGCCCGTGGCCAGCAGCGGAATATCGAGGGCTGGGTGGCTCGTAAGCGTCCGGGGAGCACGGCCGCGAAGGCGGCGGAGGCGGCGTCCCGGCCGGGCGTGGACGAGGGCTGAGCGAAGGCCCGTCGGACACGAGTGCGTCAAACACGGCGTACCGTGATAAGTGCACAACCGCACCCCTACCAGCTGATTCGGCCCTCTCATGCCCCGTCGAGAGGTCGCCCGGCTGACGGCTGGCTGAGAACCTCTGAGGAGACAGTGCTGTGACCGGGATCAAGACGACCGGCGAGAAGAAGATGATGTTCTTCTCCGGCCGCGCCCACCCCGAGCTTGCCGAGGAGGTCGCCCACAAGCTGGGTGTCGGGGTCGTCCCGACGAAGGCTTTCGACTTCGCCAATGGTGAGATCTATGTGCGCTACCAGGAGTCGGCGCGCGGCGCGGACTGCTTTTTGATCCAGAGCCACACGGCTCCGATCAACAAGTGGATCATGGAGCAGCTGATCATGATCGACGCCCTGAAGCGGGCGTCGGCGCGTTCGATCACGGTGATCGTGCCGTTCTACGGGTACGCCCGTCAGGACAAGAAGCACCGGGGCCGTGAGCCGATCTCGGCGCGGCTGATCGCGGATCTGATGAAGACGGCGGGTGCGGACCGCATCCTGACCGTGGATCTGCACACGGACCAGATCCAGGGCTTCTTCGACGGTCCGGTGGACCACCTGTTCGCGCTGCCGCTGCTGGCGGACTACGTGCGCACGAAGGTGGACCGGGAGAAGCTGACCGTGGTGTCCCCGGACGCGGGCCGGGTGCGGGTGGCCGACCGCTGGTGCGACCGTCTCGGTGCGCCGCTGGCGATCGTGCACAAGCGCCGGGACAAGGACGTGGCGAACCAGGTCACGGTCCATGAGGTCGTGGGTGAGGTCGAGGGCCGGGTGTGTGTCCTGGTCGACGACATGATCGACACGGGTGGCACGATCTGCGCCGCTGCGGACGCGCTGTTCGCGCACGGGGCCGAGGACGTCATCGTGACGGCGACGCACGGTGTGCTGTCGGGTCCGGCGGCGGACCGGCTGAAGAACTCGCGGGTGAGCGAGTTCGTGTTCACCGACACGCTGCCGACGCCGGGTGAGCTGGCGGCGGACCTGGACAAGATCACGGTGCTGTCGATCGCCGGGACGATCGCCAGCGCGGTGCGTGAGGTGTTCGAGGACGGTTCGGTGACGAGCCTCTTCGACGAGCAGTGAGGTTTCTGCGGGCCCGTTGAGGCGGGCGGCGGAAGATCCTTTTGGGTGCGGCCTCCCTTGCCGAGTAGACTGCCGAAGTTGCTCGGCGAGGGAGGCCGCGCTCGTGTGTTCCACGGGTGCCGGTTGTCCGTTATCGACGCGCTCTTCGTAGCAGGCCGTTCGTGGCCGGGTGACCCGTCCGCATCAACCTGTACGAGGAGTGATCCGTATGTCCGAGGTCAAGCTCGCCGCTGAGTCCCGCACCGAGTTCGGCAAGGGTGCCGCCCGTCGCATCCGCCGTGACAACAAGGTTCCCGGTGTGCTCTACGGCCACGGTTCCGAGCCGCTGCACGTCAGCCTGCCGGGCCACGAGCTGTCGCTGGCGCTGCGTACGCCGAACGTCCTGATCGCCCTGGACATCGACGGCAAGACCAACGAGCTGGCGATCCCGAAGGCCGTGCAGCGCGACCCGCTGAAGGGCTTCCTGGAGCACGTCGACCTGCTGCTGGTCAAGCGTGGCGAGACGGTCACCGTCGAGATCCCGGTCCTCACCGAGGGCGAGCTGGCGCCGGGCGGCAACCTGCTCGAGCACGTGCTGAACGCGCTGCCGGTCGAGGCCGAGGCCACCCACATCCCCGAGTCCGTGACGGTCTCCGTCGAGGGCCTGGAGGCCGGTGCCTCCATCCACGCCAAGGACATCAAGCTGCCCAAGGGCGTCTCCCTGGCCGTCGAGGACGACGCTGTCGTGCTCCAGGTCCTGGCCGCCCAGGTCGAGGAGGCCCCCGAGGGCGCTGCCGCCGAGGGCGACGAGTCCGCCGAGGCCTGATCCCCGGTTCGCCGCCGCGCCCGCGGTGGTGCCTGTGTTGAGCTCCAGCCGCTGCTTCCCTGGAGGGGAGCGGCGGCTGTCGCACGTGAGGAGACGTGGTCGTGAGCACCCCCGAAAACGCCCCTTGGCTGGTGGTCGGGCTCGGTAATCCGGGGCCTGAGTACGCGATGAACCGGCACAACGTCGGTTTCATGGCGGTGGATCTGCTCGCGGAGCGGATCGGCGGGAAGTTCAAGCGGGCGGGCAAGGCGCAGGCGCAGGTGCTGGAGGGCCGGATCGGTCCGGTGGGTCCGGCGGGCCGGCGGGTGATCCTGGCGAAGCCGATGTCGTTCATGAATCTGTCGGGCGGCCCGGTGAACGCGCTGCGGGACTTCTACAAGGTGCCGCTCTCCCAGGTGGTGGCGGTCCATGACGAGCTGGACATCGATTACGGGGCGCTGCGGCTGAAGCTGGGCGGCGGTGACAACGGGCACAACGGCCTGAAGTCGATGACGAAGGCGATGGGCGCCGACTATCACCGGGTGCGGTTCGGGATCGGCAGGCCGCCGGGGCGGATGCAGGTGGCGGACTTCGTGCTGAAGGACTTCGCGTCGGCGGAGCGCAAGGAGCTGGGCTACTTCGTGGACCGGGCGGCGGACGCGGCGGAGTGTCTGGTCATCGAGGGGCTGGAGCGGGCTCAGTCGGCGTACAACTCGTAGCGTCCGGGGCGTTCTCGAGGCCGAGCAGGGTGGCGAGTTCGGCGTTGCGCTCGGGTGCGTCGGGGTGGGCGGCGGTCCAGATGCGGGCGCGTTCGCGCAGTTCGGGGTGGTGGGGCGTGGCGGCGGGGTGGGCGGCGAGGGTGCTGAGGACCCGCCAGGTGCTCTCGCCGAGCTGGGGGTGTTCGTCGAGCCGGGGGTGGGCGCGCAGCCAGTCGAGGGCGCGGTCGACGGTGCCCCGGTCGGAGCCGCCGCGTTCGGTGAGGTGGGTGAGGACGGGGGCGATGATGTAGGAGGCGCCGGGGCTGGTGCCGTGGGCGCGCAGCCAGATCACGGCGTGGCCGAGGGCGGTGTCGAGGGTGTCGCGGGGCAGGGCGGCCGTCTTCAGCAGGTGGTGCAGGAGGAAGGTGGCTTCGGGGGTGTGGCCGAAGCGTTTGAGCCAGCCGAGGGTGATGCGGAGGATGGCGCCGTCGGGTTCGGGGGCTTCGCGGACTCTGCTGAGCAGGGGGGCGAGGGTGAAGGTGTCGGTGACGGCGAGGCGGTCGTGGCGGTGGCCGAGCCATTTCTTCGCGGTGCGGACGAGTCCGGTCTCGGTGTCGGGTTCCAGGGGCGGGAATTTCAGGGCGCCGTCGAGGGCGTAGCGCCATTCCTCGGTGTCGGGTCCGCGGTGCTGGCCGCGGTAGCAGGTGATGATGTGGCGGGCGGCGCGTTCGGCCTGTCCGGGGGTGAGTTCGCCGGCGCGGGGGGCGAGGCTGTGCAGGGGTTTGAGCAGGTGGGCGAGGTCGTCGGTGTCCTCGGGGACGTCTTGGGCGTCGTACCAGGCGAGGGTGTGCTCGAAGGACTGGTGGGCGACGGTGTCGGCGTCGCGGGTGGCGGTGGTGACGCCCTGGCACATGAGCAGGACGCGCAGGACGCGGCCGGCGGTGTCGATGGTGTGGTGGATCTCGAGCCAGTCCAGGACGCGTTCGACGGCTGCGGCGAGGTCGTCGGGCCGGTCCTGGGCGCGGGCGCGGCCCATGAGTGAGGGCAGGACGTAGGCGGCTTCGGCGGCGTGGCCGTGGAGGTCGAGCCAGGTGAGGGCGGTGGTGTGGAGCAGTTCCTCGATGTCGGGGAACTGCTCTTCGCGTTTGAGGAGGTGCTGGAGCAGGTAGCGGTCGCCCGTTTCGACGGGCTGGGGGCGCTTCAGTCGGCGCAGGGCCATGGTGGTGGCGCGGTCGAGCCGGCGGGGCGTCAGTTCGGCGGCACGGCCTAGGAGGTAGACGAGGACCTGGGTGTCGGCGGAGCCGGCGCCGTGGCGGTCGAGCCAGGTGAGGGCGTGGTCGAAGGTGCGGTCGGCGACGAGGTCGGCGCTCAGGTCGGCGGTGGCGGTGGCCGGGACGCGGAGGACGAGGCGCAGGACGTAGTCGGCGGCGGTGCTGTCGGCGTAGCGGTCGAGCCAGTTCAGGGTGTGGGTCAGGGTGCGGGCGGGGGCGACGGGGGTGCCGGTGCGGGCGTGGTTGAGGAGGCGGGCCAGGACGTAGGAGGCGCGTTTGCGGGTGCCGTGGTCCTGGAGCCAGGTGTGGGCGAGGTGGGTGGCGTCTTCGACCTGGCGGGTGGGGATGCCGGGGCGGTCGAGGAGGACGGTGAGGAGGTGTCCGGCGACGGTTTTGCGGCCGTGGCCGCCGAGCCAGCGGATGCCGAGTTTGGCGATGTGTTCGGCTTTGCTGTCGGGGAGTTGGGGGTGGCGCAGGGCGGCGGCGTAGAGGGAGGCGGCGCGTTCGCGGGTGGTGTGGCGGCGCAGCCAGTCGTGGAGGGATTCGGTGAGGACGGGCCAGTCCTCGGCGTCGGCGCCGGTGGTGTGGGTGAGGGCGGTGAGGAGTTCGCCGGTGTCGAGGTCGTCGCGCAGGCGGTGGGCGAGGGCGATGGCGGTGCGCTGGGCGGCGGCGCGGACGGTGGGGCTGTGGCCGTCGTGCTGGAGCAGGGTGCGCAGCCGGTCGCGGGCTTCGGGGGTGTCGCCGTGTTCACGGAGCCAGGTGTGGGTGAGCCGGTCGAGGTCGGCGCGGTGGCTGTCGGGGAGGTCGGGGACGCGGGCGAGGACGTTGATGAGGGCGAGGGAGTCCGGTGCGGTGGTGATGTGGTGGCCGAGCCAGGTGCGGGCGCAGTCGAGGAGGCTGTCGGGGGGCTGCCGGGTGTTGCGGACGGCGTCGGTGAGGAAGGTGCGGACGAGGGCGGGGTCGTCGGCGCGTTCCATCCAGGGGGTGATGACGGTGTCCCAGGCGTCGATGACGCCGTGCCGCCAGGGGGTGTCGGAGACCATGGCGGTGAGGGCGCGCATGCCGTCCTGGGGGTCGGTGACGAGCATGTCGACGAGGTCAAAGGCTCGGTCGGCGGTCCAGTTGGCGCAGGCGCGGACGAGTTCGCGCTGCCGGTCGGGTTCGAGTTCCTTGGCCCAGCGGCCGATGTGTTCCACGGCGCGGCGGAAGGAGGGGAGGTCGCCGAGGAAGGTGTCGAGGAGCTGGATCAGTGGGGCGGTGTGCAGGGCGACGGCGCGGGGCAGGCAGGTCTGCTGGAGGAATGCCTCGGCGACGATGTCGTGCATGAGTTCCACCGAGTCCGGCAGGTCGGTGGTGGGGAGCAGCCAGCCGAGGGCGACGAGCCGGTTGACGACGCTCTGGCCGTCGTCGAAGTCGGTGCCGGTGCGGGTCAGGCAGCGGTCGACGGCGGTCTCGACGGCGTCGCGGGGCTGGGTGCAGGCGAGGGCGGCGACGGTGACGGCGAGCAGCAGGGCGCGCTCTTCCCTGGGGTCGTCGGCGGCGGTGAGTCCTTCTCCGGTGCGGCGGTGGAGCCAGCGCAGGAGGGTCTCGGAGCGGGCGGCGGTGGGTTCGAGGCGTTGGTTGCCGGGTGCGGTGTCGCCTTCGGCGAGGAGTTTCTCGAGGTTCTTCTCGACGGCGAGGGCGTGCAGCAGGGCGAGGACGGGCCGGGTGCCGCAGGCGCGTGCCATGCGGGTGTGGCCCCAGGCTTCGAGGGCGCGGGGGGCGACGCGTTCGAAGATGCGGGCGGCGACGGCGCGTTGGTCGGGGTCGTCATCGGCGAGCCGGATCTCCTCGAAGAGTTCCTGGGAGCCGCGCTGGTGGACGAGGTCGAGGGCGCCGGGGCGTACGGAGGCGAGGCAGGCGATGCGGCTGCCGTCGGGGTCTTCGGCGACGAGGGCTTCGGCGAGGGCGCGCAGGTCGAGGTAGCGCTGGCTGTCGAGGTAGTCGAAGACGAGGAGGAAGCGGCGTTCGGGGTCTTCCTCGGTGTCTTCGCGGATCTCGTGGAGGAGGTCGTCGACGAGGAGGCGGGTGGCGCCGGTGCGGCCTTCGGGCTGGGCGATGTGCAGGACGTGCCAGCCCTGTTCCTGGGCGAGTTCGGCGGTCTCCAGGCAGGTGCGGGTCTTGCCGGCGCCCCAGGGTGCGGTGAGCAGGACGCCGCGTACGGGTTCGCCGAACTCGGTGGTGGGCGGGTCGGCGAGCCGGTCGAGGAGGTTGGCGGGGGCGGCGGGGTGCCGGGGGTCTTCCGGGGGGACGTAGGGGAGGTGGTCGTCGCTGAGGTAGCGGCCTTTGGGGCCGATGCGGTGCAGGGCCTGGTCGTGGGTGAGGACGGCGGCGTGGCGTGGGGTGGTGCGGCCCCAGTCGCGGCGGTCGCCGTTCCAGTGGCGGGCGTCGAGGTAGGGGGTCTGCCGGGTGCGGTCGGCGGTGAGGCGGGCGCGGACGGGTTCGATCAGGGTCTGTGGGTCGGGGGGCCAGGCGGGGGCAGCGGCGAGTTCGGCGATGAGGGCGCTGGTGAAGGCGCCGCCGCGGCCGGAGCGGCCGTTGGAGGCGGTGGCGCCGTTCTGGGTGGCGTACAGGCTCATCAGCTGGGAGCCGGCGCTGTGCTGGGTGGGGGCGGGGAAGCGGATGCCGCCGGCGCCGGCGAAGCCGGGCAGGTACTGGCGGCAGGCGTCGGCCAGGAGGACCGTGCGGGGGATGCCGGCGTAGAGGGGGTTGTGCAGCAGGGTGTCCTGGAGGTTCTCGGTGGACAGGGTGTACTCGCGGAAGCGGACGGCGTCGGCGTAGAAGAGGTACTGCTCGCCGGTGCCGGGGTCGAGGGCGCCGTGGCCGCTCCAGGCGAGCCAGAGCAGGTCGCCCTTCCAGGTGGGGAGTTCGGTGGCGAGGACGGCCCAGATGTCGGCCTGGGTGGCGCCGCGCACCTGGATGCCGAGTGTGGCGGCCTCGGCTTCGACGTTCTCCCGGCGGGCGTCCTCCACGGACAGGCACAGCCGGATCTGTTCGGCGGGGACGCCGTTCGCGCGCAGCCAGGTGGCGTGGGCGAGGGCGTCGGCGGCGGGGCTCTCGTGCAGCGTGGGCAGGTAGGCGTCGTCCTCGTATTTCTCGATGCCGACGAGAATCGCGTACGTGGAGCGCGGGTCGACGCCGTCGAGGGCGCCGGTCATGCCCCGAGGAGGCGGGCGAGCAGGCGGTGGACGTCGGGGTTGGGGAAGTAGCCGCTGTGGGCGGCGGGGAAGGGCTGGCCGCTGCTGAGTTCGAGGTCGGTGACGCGGGTGGGGAAGACGGGTTCGGCGGGGAAGCCGAGCAGGTCGCGGGCGTCGTAGACGTTGGTCCAGGCCGGGAAGTGTTCGGGCAGCGGCTTGCCGGGGTCGAGGCCGGGCAGGGCGCCGATCTCGTGCAGGTGGGCGGCCTGGGAGCCGACGGTGACCAGGTGGCGTACGCCGGGCAGTTCCTCCTGGGCGAGCAGGTCGACGGCGGCGATGCCGCCGAGGCTGTGCGCGAGGAGGGTCACCGGGCCGTGGTCGCGGGCGACGGCGGTGACGCGGTCCTTGACGAGGGTGCGCAGGGCGGCGCCCCGGGCGAGGTACTTGAGGATGTCGCCGGCCTGCGGGTGGATGCGGGTCATGAGCCGGGCGCGCCGTTTCTCCACGGCCCGCATGACGCCGAAGCGGTGGGCGGCCCAGCCGTGCAGCGCGAGCATGCCGAGCCCGATCCCCCGTGCCTGGCCGCCGAGTTCGCCGGTGACGAGGCGTACGGCCTCGTCGCGCTGGGCGGTGGTCCACAGTACGGGTGTGCCCCGGCGCAGGGCGCCGCCGAGGAGGTGGGCGACGGTGGCGGTGGCGACGGCCTGGGGGAGCGCGCCGGGTCCGAGGCCGTGGGTGAGGGCGTCGCGGCCTGGTTCGCTGTCGAGGACGGCGGTCAGGGAGGTCCGGAAGCCGGCGCGGACCCCGGCGGCGTCGAGGAGGCGGGCGAGCCGCTCGGGCGGGTCCTCGGCCAGTGCGCGGGCGCGGTGTTCGACGTCGGGCCCCGAGCGGTCGCCGAACGCGGGGGCGCCAAGGCCCGGTCCGTCGCCGTCGGGGCGGCGGAGTACGGCGAGCGGGTCGTCGTAGAGGGCGCCCCAGACGACGGCCTGGCGGTCCTCGGGGGTGAGTTCCGCCGCCGGGGCGGGGTCCGCGGCCGGGGTGTCGGGGACGGGGATGTCGGGGACGGGGGCGCCGGGCAGGGCGGCGGCGCCGATGTCGGCGGGGACGCCGAAGGTGTCGCCCCAGTAGCAGTCGTGCACCTGGGCGTCGGGGGCGAGTTCGGCCAGCTTGGCGCGGAGCAGTTCCAGCGTCTCGCCGTACGCGGGTTGCCGGACCCCGGTGCCATGGACGAACAGCAGCGCACTCATCGCTCTCCCCCGATTGTCCCTCGTACCGCGCGGGTTCACCTGTCTTTCATCTTAGGCAAGTTGTCCTCTGAACGGCCCTCTCGTGCGGGTTCCGTCCTGCTGCCCGGGACCGGTAAGCACGCGATTCGGGCCCGGCGCCCGCCCCGAGTTGACCCGCCGTAGGGGTATGGCCAATGATCCCGGCCATGCCTGCCTCCGCCAGTTCCGCTCGCCCCGGCTCCGCCGTCTGGTGGGGGCGGACCGTGGTCACGGGCGCGTTCGCCGCGCTGATCCTGTTCGCCGGGGTGTGGGGGTCCTGGGGCACCGCCCAGCACGCGATGCTCCCCAAGGGCCGCGAGCGCGGCACGCTGACGGTGACGGACTGTCTGCCGGAGCGCTGCGGCGGCACCTTCGTGCCGCTGTCGCCGGGCGCCGGGGCGAGGCCGTCGGTGGAGATCGACCGGTCGGTGGCGGTGCGCGAGGGGCACAGCTACGACGTCGTCATAGAACCCGGTACGAACCTCGCGGCACGCGCGGGCATCGCGGGTGTCCTGCTGGCCTGGCTGCCGCTCGGCGGCGCGCTGCTGCTGGCCTCGGTGGTGGTCGCGGGCGGTATGCGCATGCCCCGCCTCGCCTGGCTGCTGGCGGGAGCGGGCGCGGCCCTGCTGACGGCGGCCTTCGTCCTGTCCTGAGCCGGACACGGCGGTGCCCCCGGAACCGGGAAGGTTCCGGGGGCACCGCCGTACTCGCGTCCGGTCAGCCGGTGTTGCGCAGTCCGGCCGCGACACCGTTGACGGTGAGCAGCAGGGCGCGGCCGAGGGTGGGGTCGGGTTCCTCGCCGGCGGCGGCCGCGTCGCGCTGGCGCTTGAGCAGGGCGACCTGGAGGTAGGAGATCGGGTCCAGGTAGGCGTCGCGGATGCCGAGGGTCTGTCGCAACTCGGGCTGGGAGTCCAGGAGTTCGCTCTCGCCGGTGATGCGCAGCACCTCGGCGACGGTCAGCTCGTGCTCGGCGCGGATGGTGTCGAAGACGTGCTTCAGCTCGTCGGGGACGAGGGTGTCGACGTAGTGCTGGGCGATGCGCAGATCGGTCTTGGCGAGGGTCATCTCGACGTTGGAGATGAAGTTCCGGAAGAAGTGCCACTGTTCGTGCATCTCGCTGAGCACGGTGTCCCCTTCCTGCCGCAGGCCCGCCTCGCGCAGCGCCTTCAGGCCGGAGCCGACGCCGAACCAGCCGGGGACGATCTGCCGGGACTGGGTCCAGCCGAACACCCACGGGATGGCGCGCAGGCCGTCGAGCGAGACGCCCGAGCCGGGGCGGCGGGAGGGCCGCGAGCCCAGGTGCAGGTCGGCGAGCTGGTCGACCGGTGTGGAGGCGAGGAAGTACGTGGGCAGGTCGGGGTCCTCGACGAGCCGGCGGTAGGCGGTGTGGGCGGCGTCGGAGATGACGTCCATCGCCGCGTCCCAGCGGGCGAGGGCCTCGTCGGACTGGCGGGGGGCGGTGTGCAGGGCGGACGCCTGGAGGGTGGCGGCGACCGTCAGCTCCAGGTTCTCCCTCGCGAGGGAGGGGATCAGGTACTTGTCGGAGATGACCTCGCCCTGCTCGGTCACCTTGATCTCGCCCTCCAGGGTGCCCCAGGGCTGGGCGAGGATCGCGTCGTGCGAGGGGCCGCCGCCGCGGCCGACGGTGCCGCCGCGGCCGTGGAAGAGGCGCAGCCGGACGCCGTAGCGGTGGGCGACGTCGCGCAGCCGGCGCTGGGCGCGGTGGATCTCCCACTGGCTGGTGGTGATGCCGCCGAACTTGGAGGAGTCGGAGTAGCCGAGCATGACCTCCTGGACGTCCCCGCGCAGCGCGACCAGGCGCCGGTAGGACGGGTCGGAGAGCATGTCCTCCAGGATCGTGTCGGCGGCCTTCAGCTCGTCGGTGGTCTCCAGCAGCGGCACGATGCCGATCTTGGCCCAGCCGGCGTGCAGGTCGAGCAGTCCGGCCTCGCGGGCCAGCACGGTCGCGGCGAACACGTCGTCGGCGCCCTGGCACATGGAGATGATGTACGACTCGATGACCTCGGGCCCGAAGACCTCAAGGGCCCGCTTGACGGTCTGGAAGACGCCCAGGGTCTTGGCGGCGGCCGCGTCGACCGGGGCCGGGCTCGGGGCGAGCGGGCGGCGGGAGCGCAGCTCCTTGGCGAGCAGCTTGGCGCGGTACTCGCGGGGCATGTCGGCGTAGCGCCAGGACTCCTCGCCGAGCCGGTCGAAGAGCAGGCCGAGGGCGTGGTGGTGGGCGTCGGCGTGCTCGCGGACGTCCATGGTGGCGAGCTGGAGGCCGAAGGCGCCCAGGGTGCGGATGACGCGGTCGATGCGGCCGTCGGCGAACAGGGCGCCCCGGTGCTCGCGCAGGGAGGTCTGGATGATCCGCAGGTCGGCGAGGAGCTCGGCGGTGCCGAGGTAGTCCCGGCCGTCCTCGTGCGGGGTGTTGCGGGCCAGGCGCTGCTTGGTGTTCTCCAGCTTCTGGCGGATCGCGGTGGCCTTGAGCCGGTAGGGCTCCTCGGCGTTGAGCCGCTTGTAGCGGGGGCTGATCTCCGGCAGGCGCTCCAGGTCGGCGTCCAGGGAGTCCAGGAGTTCCTGGGTGGCGCCGGTGTAGCGGATGGAGTTGGAGAGCAGACCGCGCAGCTGGTCGATCATCTCCAGCGCGTCGTTGATGCCGTGCTCGTGCTGGAGGATCAGCACGTCCCAGGTGACCTGGGGGGTGACGTTGGGGTTGCCGTCGCGGTCGCCGCCGATCCAGGTGCCGAAGGTCAGCGGGCGGGTGTCGGCGGGCAGGGTGACGCCGGCCCGCTCCAGCTCGGCGGTGAGGTCCTCCAGCACGTCGCCGACGGCGCCGGCGTGCAGCTCGTCCAGGTAGTAGATGGCGTTGCGGGCCTCGTCGGTCGGCTCGGGGCGGACCACGCGCAGTTCGTCGGTCTGCCAGACGAGGTCGATGTTCTCGGCGAGCCGGACGTCGTGGCGGCGGCGGTCGGAGTCGAGGACAGGGGTGTCCAGCAGCTCGGCGACCCGCCGGAGCTTGTTGAGGACCGAGCGGCGGGCGGCCTCGGTGGGGTGGGCGGTGAACACCGGGCGCACATTCAGATTGCGCACCGTCTCCCGCAGGTGCTCGGGGTCGGCGTCCTTGAGCCGGTCGGCGGTGCGGGAGAGCAGACCGCCCTCGGCGGCCCGGCGGGCGCGCAGCTCGCGGCCCCGGTGCACCTGCTCGGTGACGTTGGCGAGGTGGAAGTAGGTGGAGAAGGCGCGCACCAGCTTGGCGGCGGTCTCCAGCTCGGTGCCGCGCAGCAGCTCGGCCGCGGCCTCGCCGTCCTCGCGGGTGAGACGGCGGACCTTCTCGACCAGCTCCAGCAGCTCGGGGCCCTCCTGGCGGACGAGGGTCTCGCCCAGGAGGTCGCCGAGGCGCCGGATGTCGGCGCGCAGCGCTTGGCCGTTGGTGGTGGCCTGGTCGTCGACACTGCTCACAGGTGCGGCTCCTTGCGGTGTTGAAGCTCATCCGGGAGGGAACCCGGACACCCATCCATCACACGGCAAAACGCCGCATACCGGCCGGAACGTCCGGGAAGTAAACAGAGCGGACCGCGCTGTCCGACCGGTTCCCAGGATAGGTGTCCCGGCGGACGCGCAGGATCTCGGGCTCTTGCCGCCGACCTGACCGCTGACATACTTACGACGCCGTAGGTTACGGAACCGTAGGGACGTACCGTCCGTTCCATACCTGTCCGGCACCGTCTCGACCCCCGCCCTCGACCCCACAGGGGACGCGCATGACCTCCCGTAGTTCCGATGTGATCGACGAAGTCCAGGCCGACGGCGCCTCCGCCACGCTGGGCGGCGAACAGAAGCGCTCGATCGAGCAGATCGCGCTGCTCGTGTTCATCGTCGTGCCGTTCCTGGCCCTGCTGGCGGCGGTGCCGCTGGTGTGGGGCTGGGGGGTGAGCTGGCTCGATCTGGGCCTGCTGGTGTTCTTCTACTACCTCGGCTGCCACGGCATCACGATCGGCTTCCACCGCTACTTCACCCATGGCTCCTTCAAGGCGAAGCGGCCGCTGCGGATCGCGCTGGCGATCATGGGGTCGATGGCGGTGGAGGGGCCGCTGGTGCGCTGGGTGGCCGACCACCGCAGGCACCACAAGTTCTCCGACGCCGAGGGCGATCCCCACTCGCCGTGGCGCTTCGGCGAGACGCTCCCCGCGCTGATGAAGGGCCTGTGGTGGGCCCACATCGCCTGGATGTTCGACGAGGAGCAGACCCCGCAGGAGAAGTACGCGCCGGACCTGGTCAAGGACCCGGACATGCGGGCGATCTCCCGCCAGTTCGCGCTGTGGACCCTGGTCTCGCTGCTGCTGCCCCCGCTGATCGGCGGGCTGGCGACGATGTCCTGGTGGGGCGCCTTCACCGGGTTCTTCTGGGGCTCGCTCGTCCGGGTGGCGCTGCTGCACCATGTGACCTGGTCGATCAACTCGATCTGTCACGCGGTGGGCAAGCGCCCGTTCAAGTCGCGCGACCGCTCGGGCAACGTGTGGTGGCTGGCGGTGCTGTCCTGCGGCGAGTCCTGGCACAACCTGCACCACGCCGACCCGACCAGCGCGCGGCACGGTGTGGAGCGCGGGCAGATCGACTCCTCGGCGCGGATCATCCGCTGGTTCGAGAAGCTCGGCTGGGCCTATGACGTGCGCTGGCCGTCACGCTCGCGTATCGATTCGCGCCGCACCGACGGCGACGGTTCCTCCCGGCGCGGGAAGGCTGCCGCGAAGGCGGCATGATTGACGCCGTGGCCACCGACTCCAGCAGCACCTCGAGCAACGACAAGACGCGGCGGACCCGCCGGACCCGTATGACCGGTGCGGAGCGCCGCCAGCAGCTGCTGGAGATCGGTCGGACCCTGTTCGCGGCGAAGGGCTTCGAGGGCACGTCGGTGGAGGAGATCGCGGCCAAAGCCGGGGTCTCCAAACCGGTGGTGTACGAGCACTTCGGCGGCAAGGAGGGGCTGTACGCGGTGGTGGTGGACCGGGAGATGCGGTGCCTGCTGGACATGGTCACCGGCTCCCTCACCGCCGGCCACCCCCGTGAGCTGTGCGAGCAGGCCGCGTTCGCGCTGCTGGACTACATCGAGGAGTACACGGACGGTTTCCGCATCCTCGTCCGGGACTCCCCCATCCCGCAGTCCACGGGTTCCTTCGCCTCGCTGATCTCGGACATCGCCACCCAGGTGGAGGACATCCTGGGCCGCGAGTTCAAGAGCCGGGGCTTCGACTCCAAGCTCGCCCCGCTCTACGCCCAGGCCCTGGTCGGCATGGTCGCCCTGACCGGCCAGTGGTGGCTGGACGTCCGCCGCCCGAAGAAGGCCGAGGTCGCCGCCCACCTGGTCAACCTCGCCTGGCACGGCCTGGACGGCCTGGAGCAGAAGCCCCGCCTGATAGGGCACCGCAAGAGCTGAGGCCCGCTCACGCCCCCTTGACCGCGACCGCGAACAGGCGGCGGAAGGGCAGGACCGTGCCATAGGGGGCGGTCGGGTACGCCTCACGGAGGAGGTCGCGGTACTCGGTGACGAAGGCGTCCCTGGCTTCCGGGTCGGCGGCCAGCGCGGTCAGGGCGGGGCGGAGGCCGGTGCCCTTGACCCAGTCCAGGACCGGGTCCTCGCCGGTCAGAACGTGCTGGTACGTGGTCTGCCAGACGTCGGTGGCACAGCCCAGCCGGGCCAGGCGGTCCAGGTAGGCGCCGGGGGCGTGGACGGAGCCGGGGACGCGCAGGACGCCGGTCAGGCGAGGCGCCCAGCGGGGCGTGGCGGCCAGTTCGCGCATCAGGGCGTGCAGCGGGGCGTCGGTGTTGTCCGGCACCTGGAAGGCGAAGACCCCGCCCGGCTGCAGCGCGGCGATCCAGTCCGCGAACCGGTCGAGATGGCCCGGCACCCACTGGAGGGTGGCGTTGGAGAAGAGCAGGTCGTGCGGGCCCTCGGGCGTCCAGGTGCGGGCGTCGGCGAAGGCGAAGTCCGGCCCGGAGTGCTCCGCGCGGGCGCGCTCCAGCATCTCGGGCGAGTTGTCGTAGCCGGTGACGCGCGCGGCGGGCCAGCGCTCGCGGAGCAGGGCGGTGGCGTTGCCGGGGCCGCAGCCGAGGTCGGCGATCCGGGGCCGCTCGGACGGCAGGGCGGGCACACGGCCCAGGAGGTCCACGAAGGGGCGCAGCCGGTGGCCGGAGTGACGGAGGTACTGGGCAGGGTCCCAGGAGGGTGTCGTCGTCATGTTCCCCACCTTCCCGGAGCAAGTATCTCGACGTCAAGATACTCAGCTTCAAGAGACTTCACGTCGACACAACCACTACACTGATCTCCATGGAGGACGAGGTCGATCGGCTGGTCGCAGCGTGGCGCCGGGAGCGCCCGGACCTCGACGTGGAACCACTGGAAGTGCTGAGCCGGGTGAGCAGGCTGGCCCGGCACCTGGACCGCGCG
Organism: Streptomyces sp. NPDC085596; assembly: GCF_044541565.1. Taxonomy (NCBI): domain Bacteria; kingdom Bacillati; phylum Actinomycetota; class Actinomycetes; order Kitasatosporales; family Streptomycetaceae; genus Streptomyces; species Streptomyces sp. NPDC085596. The sequence goes on from NZ_JBITTC010000007.1 coordinate 39,827, forward strand.
CGCCGGCTCGCCTTCTCCGAGCACCAGCTCGAACCCTGGGAGTTCGACGTGCTGACCGCGCTGCGCCGCGCCGGCACCCCGTACCAGCTCTCCCCCGGACAGCTGCTCACCCAGACGCTGGTCACCTCGGGCACGATGACCAACCGGATCGACCGGCTGGCCAAGAAGGGCCTGGTGGAGCGGCTGCCCGACCCCAGCGACCGGCGCGGTGTGCTGGTGCGGCTGACCGACACCGGCCGGGACCGCGCGGACGAGGCACTGGCGGGCCTGCTGGCCCAGGAGCGGGCCATCCTCGGCGAGCTGTCCCACGCCCAGCGCGGCGAACTCGCCGGGCTGCTACGCCAGTTGACCGCCCCGTTCGACAACGTCCCCGGTTAGGTCGACCGGGCCCACCCCGGCCCGGCGGGCCAGCGCCACGGCGGCCAGCGTGGAGTGCACGCCGAGCTTGCCCAGCACGTTCTGCATATGGGTGCGCACGGTGTGCGGGGAGAGGAACAGCCGCTCCGCGACCGCCTTGCGGCCCAGCCCGGCGACCATGCAGCGCAGCACCTCCCGCTCGCGCGGGGTCAGCGACTGCACCAGCCGCTCGCTCTCGCTGCGGTGCTTGCGCGCCGCCGTCAGCTCCTTGAGCACGCCGGTGAGCAGCGCGGCCGGCAGATGCGTCTCGTCCCGCAGCACGCCCCGGATCACGGTGAGCAGCCGGGACAGCGAGCAGTCCTTGGCGACCCAGCCGCAGGCCCCGGCCTGGAGCGCGAGAGCGGCCCGGCGGGGGTCGTCCTTCTCCGCGAGGACCACCGTGCGCACCCCGGCCTGCGCCGAGCGCACCCCGGCGACCAGCGAGATCCCGTCGACCAGGCCCTCCGCGTCGCCCGCCTGCACCGGTACGGCCGGCCGGCCGCCGGGGAGCGCATGGCCGAGGTCGGCGTCGACGAGCAGTACGTCGTAACGGCGGCCCTCGGTGGCGGCGCGCTCCAGGCAGCGCAGCGCGGCCGGGCCGCTGCCCGCGGCGGAGACGTCCACATCGGGCTCGGCGGCGAGCGCCGCCGCCAGTGACTCGGCGAAGATGCGGTGGTCGTCCACGACCAGGACTCGGATGCGAACCACGAAACCCCCTATCCCCAGGCTCCGCACGGAGCAGGGGTCACCCCAGGTACGGAGAACGACGACGGCTCACGGGCACGGCACCCGCGGCAGCGAGGTGAACCGCGCGGCCGCCGCCGTCGCGGAAACTGCTACCCCCACCGCGGTCGCCGTACCCGCCTGTCTCGCCCCCTGATGAGGCACCGGCCCCCCGCCGGTACCGCTTCTCAGCGTACGGGCGGGTGCCGTCGGGGGCAGCCGATTGACGGAACTTGCCGGGCGCCGCGTTTATGGTGTGGCGCATGTTTCGTATCGAGGCGGAAGTCGACAAAGGCCGACGTGATCTGCTGCGCGCGCGGCTGCGGGACACCAACACGGCGGCCTCCCCGGTACTGGCCGCGCTGCGCGGTTCGCCGGGCGAGCGGCAGACGCCGCTGCATGTGTGGGCGCTGGACGCGGCGGGCGAACTGGCCGGGGGGCTGGTCGGGCACACCTGGGCGGGCTGGCTGCACGTCACCTATCTGTGGGTGGACGACCGGCACCGGGGCGCCGGGATAGGTTCCCGGCTGCTGAGAGAGGCGGAGCGCACGGCGCACACCGACCGTGGCTGCGCGCGGGCCCGCGTGGAGACCTGGGACTTCCAGGCCCCGGCGTTCTACCGGGACCGTGGCTACGACGTGGTGTCCGTGATCCCCGACTATCCGCCGGGGATCACGGAGTTCACCCTGACCAAGCCGCTCGGCTGACGGGGCCCGAGGGCTCAGCCGAGACGGCGGGCGCCGGGCGAGGGCACCGCCTCGAACACACGCGGGGCGGTGTACCCGGCCGCCGCGAACGCCTCCTCGACCGCCTTGGTGAGGGTGTCCACCGCGGACACCTCGACCAGCGCGATCGCGGAGCCGCCGAAGCCGCCGCCGGTCATCCGGGCGCCGAGCGCGCCCGCCGCCAGCGCGGTGTCGACCACGAGGTCCAGCTCCGGGCAGGAGATGCGGAAGTCGTCGCGCAGCGAGGCGTGGCCGTCGGTGAGGACCGGCCCGATGGCCCGGACGTCGCCGGAGGTCAGCAGCTCCACCACCCGCTCGACCCGGCGGTTCTCGGTGACGATGTGCCGCACCAGGCGGCGCACCTCCGCCGCGTCCACCGCGTCCGCCGCGCCCTCTTCGGTTCCGAGCCGCTCCAGCGCCGCGTCCAGCTCGTCGTACGCCACGTCGCGCAGCGCGTCGACGCCGAGCAGGGCGGCGCCCTGCTCGCAGCCGGCCCGGCGCTTGCCGTACTCGCCGCCGCTGTGGGCGTGCTTGACCTGGGTGTCGACCACCAGCAGGCGCAGGCCCTCGGCGGCCAGGTCGAACGGGATCTGCCGCTGGGACAGGTCGCGGGTGTCGAGGAAGAGGGCGTGGCCCTCCTCGCAGCAGGCCGAGGCGGTCTGGTCCATGATGCCGGTGGGCGCGCCGACGTAGACGTTCTCCGCGCGCTGGCACAGCCGGGCCAGCTTCCAGCGCGGCAGGTCCAGGCCGAACAGGTCGTCCAGCGCGAGCGCGATGACGACCTCCAGCGCGGCGGAGGACGACAGGCCGGCGCCGGTCGGCACGGTGGAGGCGAGGTGGACGTCGGCGCCGGTGACCGGGTGCCCGGCCTCGCGCAGCGCCCAGACCACGCCCGCCGGGTACGCCGTCCAGTCGTCGTCGGTGCCCGGCGCCAGTCCGTCCAGGGCGAGTTCGACGACCTCGCCCCCGATGTCGGCCGAGTGCAGCCGCAGACGGCCGTCGGTGCGGCGGGAGACGGCCGCGGTGACCCGGTGCGGCAGTGCGAACGGCATGACGAAGCCGTCGTTGTAGTCGGTGTGTTCGCCGATCAGGTTGACCCGGCCCGGCGCCGCCCACACCCCTTCCGGTTCGGCTCCGTACAGCTCGGTGAAGCGTTCCCGGACCTGCTGTGCCCCCACTAGTGCTCCCTCTGCGTGTCGCGCGCGAACTCCCAGGCGTCCGCGATGATCCCGGCGAGGTCCGCGCGGGACGGGTTCCACCCCAGTGTGTCGCGTGCGGTGTCCGCCGACGCCACCAGGACCGCCGGGTCGCCGGCCCGGCGGGGGGCGGTGACCTCGGGGATGGGGTGGCCGGTGACCTCGCGGGCGGTCTCGACGACCTCACGGACGGAGAAGCCGTTGCCGTTGCCGAGGTTGCAGATCAGGTGCTCGCCGGACCGGGCGGCGGCGAGGGCGAGCAGATGGGCGTCGGCGAGGTCGGCGACGTGGATGTAGTCGCGTACGCAGGTGCCGTCGGGGGTCGGGTAGTCGTCGCCGTAGACGGAGATGGCGTCGCGGCGGCCCTGGGCGACCTGGAGGACGAGGGGGATCAGGTGGGACTCGGGGTCGTGGCGCTCACCGTAGGGGCCGTAGGCGCCGGCCACGTTGAAGTAGCGCAGGGAGACCGCGGCCAGGCCGTGGGCGTGCGCCTCGCTGGTGATCATGTGGTCGACGGCCAGCTTGGAGGCGCCGTAGGGGTTGGTGGGCCGGGTCGGGGCGGACTCCGGGATAGGGACCTCCTCGGGCTCGCCGTAGGTGGCGGCGGTGGAGGAGAAGACCAGCCGGTTCACGCCCGCCTCGCGCATGGCGGCGAGCAGGGCCATGGTGCCGCCGACGTTGTTCTCCCAGTACTTCTCGGGCTTCACCACCGACTCGCCGACCTGCGAGAAGGCCGCGAAGTGCAGCACCGCGTCGTAGGAGGGGTCGAGCCACTTCGCGGCGTCGCGGATGTCGCCCTCGACGAAGGCGGCACCGGCGGGCACGCCCGCGCGGAAGCCGGTGGAGAGATTGTCGAGGACGGTGACCTCGTGCCCCGCCTCCAGCAGATGCTGGGCGACAACGCTGCCGACATAACCCGCGCCACCCGTCACCAGGTACTTCATGAACTCGCTACCTCTCGCAGTCGCTCGGCCGCGTGCTCCGGCGGCACGTCGTTGATGAAGACGTTCATGCCGGATTCGGAACCCGCGAGGAACTTCAGCTTGCCGGAAGTGCGGCGGATGGTGAAAAGCTCCAGGTGGAGCGCGAAGTCGTCCCGCGTCACCCCGTCGAAGCCGGGGAGTTCACCGAACGGCGCCTGGTGCCAGGCCGCGATGTACGGCGTCGGCGGTTCGCCCTCGGCACTCCCCCCACCCTCCGGCCGCCCGAAGATCCGGTCGAAGCGCCTCAAGAGTTCCAGGTAGACCTGGGGAAACTCTGTGCGCGCGGCCTCGTCGAGGGCGAGCAGGTCGGGCACCCGGCGCTTGGGGTAGAGGTGGACCTCGTAGGGCCAGTGCGCGGCGAAGGGGACGAAGGCCGCCCAGTGTTCACTCTCCAGGACGACCCGGTCACCGGCGAGTTCCCGCTCCAGGACGGCGTCGAAGAGGTTCTCCCCGTCCGTCTCGGCCTTGTGTTCGGCGAGCGAGCGGAGCATCAGCGCGGTGCGGGGGGTGATGAACGGGTAGGCGTAGATCTGGCCGTGGGGGTGACCCAGCGTCACCCCGATCTCGGCGCCCCGGTTCTCGAAACAGAAGACCTGCTTGACGGAGGGCAGATGCGACAGCTGGGCGGTGCGGTCGGTCCACGCCTCCAGCACCAGCCGGGCCTGCTCGTCGGTGAGGGAGGCGAAGGACGCGTCGTGGTCGGAGGTGAAGCAGACGACCTCGCAGCGGCCGGAGTCGCCGGCGAGGGAGGGGAAGCGGTTCTCGAAGACGACCACGTCGTAGGTGGAGTCCGGGATCTCGCTGAGCCGGCCGTCCCGGCTCGGGCAGAGCGGGCACTCGTCGGCCGGGGGGTGGTACGGGCGGCCCTGACGGTGGGAAGCGACGGCGACCGAGTCGCCGAGCAGCGGGTCCCGGCGGATCTCGGAGACGGTGACCGTGGGGTCCAGCGGCCGCCGGTCCACGGCGTCGCGGACCGTGTCGTCCCGCAGGTCGTAGTAGACCAGCTCACGCCCGTCGGCCAGCCGGGTCGAGGTCTTCTTCACACCGGACTCCTCGCTCTCACTCAACACAATCAAACATAACAAACCACAACTCGACAACGGGTCGCACGATCACAATCGAACAAAGAACACCAACAGAACTGTTCAAATAATGAACGCCGCGGCGTAGGTTCCGCTCTGGATCAGTTCGCGCAACGAAGCGAGTTCTCATGCAGACCCCCCCGACCGGACCCGCGCCCCTGGCGGCGGGCCCCAGCTATCTGGCGGCGGAGCTACGGCTCCCCACCAACTGGCTCGACTACACGATCCTGGCCATCTACTTCGTCGTGGTTCTCGGCATCGGCTTCGCGGCCCGCCGCTCGGTGAAGACCAGCCTGGACTTCTTCCTCTCCGGACGCTCGCTGCCCGCCTGGATCACCGGCCTCGCCTTCATCTCGGCGAACCTGGCGGCCACCGAGATCCTGGGCATGGCGGCCAACAGCGCCCAGTACGGCGCGTACACCGTGCACTGGTACTGGATCGGCGCCATCCCGGCCATGGTCTTCCTGGGCCTGGTGATGATGCCCTTCTACTACGGCAGCAAGGTCCGCTCGGTCCCCGAGTTCCTGCTGCTGCGCTTCGACAAGGCCGCGCACCTGCTCAGTTCGGTCCTGTTCGCCTTCGCCGCCATCCTGATCGCGGGCGTGAACCTGTACGCGCTGGCGATCGTGGTGGAGGCCCTGCTCGGCTGGCCCCAGTGGGTGGCCATCGTGGTGGCGGGCGCCTTCGTGCTCGGCTACATCACGCTGGGCGGCCTGTCCTCGGCGATCTACAACGAGGTGCTCCAGTTCTTCGTGATCCTGGCCGCCCTCATCCCGATCACCATCCTCGGCCTGAAGAAGGCCGGCGGCTGGGACGGCCTGACGCACAAGCTGGACGCGGCCCACGGCCACAACTTCACCACCGCGTGGGGCGGCACCGGCATCGGCAGCGCCAACCCGCTGGGCGCCAACTGGCTGACCATCGTGCTCGGTCTCGGCTTCGTGCTGTCCTTCGGCTACTGGACGACCAACTTCGCCGAGGTACAGCGCGCGCTGTCCGCAAAGAACCTCTCCGCCTCCAAGCGCACCCCGCTGATCGCGGCCTACCCGAAGATCTTCATCGTCTTCCTGGTGATGATCCCCGGCCTGGTCGCCGCCGCCCTGGTCCCGAAGATCGGCCAGCCCGGCTCCGGGCTCCAGTACAACGACGCGATCCCCTATCTGATGCAGGAGCTGCTGCCCAACGGCGTGCTCGGCATCGCGGTCACCGGTCTGCTCGCCGCGTTCATGGCGGGCATGGCGGCCAACGTGTCGTCGTTCAACACGGTGTTCACCACCGACATCTGGGCCCGCTACGTCAAGCCCGGCCAGGAGGACGCCTACTACGTCCGCTTCGGCCGGCTGATCACGGTGGTCGGCGTGGCCGCCTCGGTCGGCACGGCGTTCCTGGCGTCGTCGTTCTCGAACATCATGAGCTACCTCCAGACGCTGTTCTCCTTCTTCAACGTCCCGATGTTCGTGGTCTTCATCGTCGGCATGTTCTGGAAGCGCGCCTCGGCCAAGTCCGGTTTCTGGGGTCTGCTCGCCGGTACCGCGACCGCGATGGTCAACTACTTCGTGTTCTACAAGGAGGGCATCATCTCGATCCCCTCCGACCAGGGCGCCAACTTCGTCTCCGCCATCGCGGGCTTCGTGGCCGGCGCGGTCGTGATGGTCGCGGTGTCGCTGTTCACCAAGCCCAAGCCGGCCGAGGAGCTCCAGGGCCTGGTCTACGGCACCACCTCGCCGGGCATGACCGAGGCACCCGCCGCGGGCGACGACGCCTGGTACCGCAAGCCCGCCCTGCTCGGCTGGGGCGCGGTCGTCCTGGCCGCCGCCTGCTACATCCCGTTCTCGTTCTGATCGCGGGAGGATGAGGAAACCATGACCGACGAATCCCCCCGCCCCGAGCACGGCGCGACCGAGCACGACGTCCAGCGCGAGGTCACCGAGCTGGAGGGCAAGTCCGCCACCGCGGCCCGCATCTTCGACCTGCGGCGCATCATCGGCGGCCTGTTCGTGGTGTACGGCATCATCGTCACCATCACCGGCCTCACCGACTCCCAGGCCGCGATCGACAAGGCCGAGGGCGTCAACATCAACCTGTGGACCGGCATCGGCATGCTGATCCTCGGGGTGTTCTTCCTGGCCTGGCTGAAGCTGCGGCCGACCCCGCCGCCGCTGCCCGCGGAGGGCGCGGGCGAGGAGGACCCCGTCCACTGACGGGACACGCGCGCCGTACGGGGCCGGAGCCGGGAACCTACAGCTCCGGCCCCGTCGTGTGCGGCACGGCGCCCGCGCGGTCCAGCAGGCCGGTGCGGGCCGCGAGGGCGGCCGCCTCCAGCCGGGAGCCGACGCCCAGCTTCATCAGGACCCGCTGCACATGGGTGCGGGCGGTGCTGGGCGCGATCCCCATGCCGGCCGCGATCAGCCGGGTGTCCTCGCCGTCGGCGACCCGGACCAGCACCTCCACCTCGCGCGGGGTGAGCAGCCGCAGCAGCCGCTGGCCCTCGTCGTCGGGCTGGACGGCCGGGTTCAGCAGTTCCGCGAAGGCGCCCTGCAGCAGCTGGGGGGCTATGGCCGCCTCACCGGCCCTGGCCTTCATGATGGCCCGCTCGACACCCTCGATGCGCTCGTCGTGCCGTACGTACCCGGCGGCGCCCGCCGCGAAGGCGGCCGCGATACCGCGCGGGGACGGCACGGGGCCGAGGACCAGTACGGCCACCTGCGGGCGCTCCCGCTTGATGCGTGCCACCGGGTCGAACGCGCCCGGCTCGGCGGGCGCCGCCGTGCCCAGCAGGCACACCTCGGGGGCACGCGATATCACCAGCTCGGCCGCGCCCGCGGCCGGCGCCGCCGCCGCGAGCACCCGGTGCCCGCGCAGCTTCAGCGCCGACGCCAACGCCTCCGCCAGCAGGCGGTGGTCGTCGACGACCATGAGCCGCACTCCCATAGAGCAACCCCCCAGTCCCCCCCATGGATGCCCCACTATGGACTCCACCGGTATGCGAGGACAGAGGGCCCCCCGGCGCCTCGTCCCTCATGTCCCGGAAGTTACACGCTCGGGGCGCCTGCCGTGCGGGCTTCGGTCAGTCGCGGGTGCCGAAGGCGACGAACAGGTTCTTGTCCTTGTCGAAGCTCCCGAGGGGCTTGGCCGCGTTCGGCGACGCCATGAAGAGCTTGCCCTGCGCATAGCGGTACTCCGAGTAGGCCGGCTGGAGACCGGTCTGGAGGTCGCGGCCGGCCCTGTCGGCGGGAAGCTCCATCAGCTTGGTGGACTTGAAGCTCGCGCCGTCGATGCTGACGACCTGGCCGCCCTTGTCGTAGGGCGGCTTCTTGTAGGCGATCAGGTTGCCGCCGTCCATACGGAGCGGGAAGAGCGTGTAGTTCTCGCCGGCCGGGGCGCGCTGGCCGGTCTGCTTGCCGGTGGCGAGGTCGAAGGCGACGACCTCGTTGGTGCGGCCGAGCTCGCCCTTCTCGCTGCGTTCCTCGGTCGCCAGGTACAGCTTGCCCTCGCCCGCGACGACCCCCTTGCACTCCTCGACGCGGGTGATGGTCTCGCACTCGCCTTCGTAGGCGTCGCCCGACACGGGGATGCGGGCCAGGAGCTTGCCGGTGCGGTTGTCGATGGAGAAGTAGTCCGAGACACCGCTGCCGCCGCTCGCGCTGTGCCCGGCGTCGGCGCCGACCACCAGCGGGTCGGTGGAGACGATGCCCGCGTACTCGATGCCGGCGCTCATCCTGTACTCGGAGATCACCTTGCCCGAAGTGGGGTCGAGGGTCTGGATGCTGAGGGTGCGGTTGCCGAACGCGCCGCACTTGCGCACCGCGACCAGCTTGGTGCCGCCGCCGTATCCGACGTCACTGCAGTTGTCGCCGGGCTTGGGCTGCCAGAGCACCTTGCCGGTGCCGATGTCGTACGCGGCGCCGCCATGGAGGCCGCCGGCCGCGACGGTGTTCCGGGCGACGGTGACGTTCTGGAACTGGGTGGCGAACTCACCCGTGCCGACCGACCTGGTCCACAGCTTGGTACCCGCCCTCAGGTCGATCCCGGCGACCTGGGTGCAGCCCGGGTGGGTGGTCTTGGTCGGCATCGAGGGCTGGAAGACGATCCCGGTGCGGCCGTCGGCGGTGACGTGCTCGCCGGCCGCGCAGACCGGGCCGGGGAACTTGAGCGTCCACTTCTTGGTGCCGTCGGCCGGGTCGTAGCCGTTGATCTCGGCGATGCCGCTCTTGGCGTAGACGCCACCGGTCAGCCAGGAGCCCGGGGTGGTGACGACGTTCTCCTCGGTCTTGGGCTCCGGGACCTTGAACAGGACGTCGGCGGCGGGGTCGTCCGGCACCTTCTCCTTGCCGCGGGCCACGGTGGCGGTGCCGTTCTTCCCGCCGCCGGGGTCCGCGGTGCCACCGCCGCCGCCGGAGGAGCGGGCGTACCAGACGCCGGAGCCGATGATCAGCCCGATGGCGACGACGGCCGCGAGGATGATGAGGGCGATGGTGCGGTTCTGGTTCCCGGTGTCACCGCTGCCCGCCACTACCGTGGGCGGCTGGGCGGGGTAGCCATAGCCCGGCTGCTGGGCGTACGGGTGCTGCGGTGCGCCCGGGTAGCCGTAACCGGGCTGCGGCTGCGGCGGGGGTGCCTGCGGATAGCCGTAGGTGGGCTGGGGGTTGCCCGGCGGGACGGGCGGCGTGGGCGGCTGGTCCTGCGGCGGGCCCGGGGGCGGCGGCTGGTCGGTCATGGTGGGGTACCTCGAAACGGCTGGTGGGGACGGCGGGCGCGGGGAGGACGGCTACTTGCCGTAGGCCATCATCAGCTTCTCCTCGGAGTCGTCCTGGCCGCCCAGCCGGTTGGTGGCGATGAAGAAGCGCCCGCCGGACCAGACCGTGGCGCTGTCGAAGAAGCCGTTCTCGATCTGAGCCGCGCCGTCGGGGTTCCGCAACAGCGTGACCGGCCGGTGCGCGCCCGCGCCGGTCGGGATGGACAGCACCCGGCCACCCTGGGTGGAGGCAGCGTCGGCGTAGGCGATGAGGTTGCCGCCCTGCAGACCGACGGGGACCATCGGGCGGGCGATCGGTGACTTCACCCGCCACTTCTCCTTGCCGTCGGCGAGGCCGATGGCGACGATCTCGTTCGCCCCCGTCGTGGCCTCCGTGGGCAGGTAGAGGGTCTTGGCGTCGACGGCGACACCCCGGCAGTTCTGCAGGCCGCGCATCAGCGAGGACCAGCCGCAGCCGGGGGCGAACTTCTTGTCGACCTTGACCTCGGCGCGGAAGCGGCCGCCGGCGTCGAGCGTGGAGATGTTCCACGCCTTCTTGTCGCGGTTGGTCAGGTAGACCACGAGCGGGTTGACGGAGAAGACGCGCTCGACCCGCCAGCCCTTGGTGACGGGCCGGGTCCACCTGGCCTTGCCGGTGGCCGGGTCGAGTTCGCGGATCTCCTCGCGCTCCTTGGCACCGCCCGCGCCGCAGGAGGCCACCTGGACCAGGCGCCCGGTGCCACCGGCGTACCCGGCCGGGTAGCAGTCCGTGCCGTACTTCTTCGTGTCGTACAGCTTGCGGCCGCTCGCCGCGTCGTACGCGGTGCCGGACATCGCGCGGCCCACCATCAGGGTCTTGCCGCTGAGGGTCAGCTCGATGCTGCGGGTGCTGTCGAACAGGGCGGTGCCGTCGGCTACTTGGGCGTGCCAGCCCTTCTTGCCGGTGTCGAGGTCGATCTGCTGGAGCTGGTTGCAGTCGGCGCGGTCGCTGACGCCGTTCATGTAGGCGATGACGATCTTGCCGGTGGCGTCGGCGCTGCGGGTGACCGCGCAGACCGCGTGCGGCAGCGCGATCGGGTCCCAGGCGGGCGTGCCGTCGGCGACACGGAAGCCGACGACCTCCTTGTACGCGGCCTTCACCGCGGTCTTCCCGGTGACCCAGAGACCGGGCGCCTCCGCGCCGTTGGCCGGGGCGTCGGGGGCGGACTTGTACCAGAGGACCTTCGACTCGCCGGGCTTGCGGCCCGCGTTGAGGTCCTCGGCGTCCGCGCGGCCGTCGCCCTTGCCGTCGCCGGGGTCGACGGAGGGGGACGCGGTGGCCGAGTGCCTGGTGTCGCCGCTCGGGTGGGCGACGGGCTTGTCGTCGTCCCCGCCGCCGCCGGCGACCGCGTACACGGTGCCGCCGACGAGCAGCAGCGCGGCCACGACGGCACCGGCGATCAGCGCGGTGCGCTTCCTGCCCGGCGGTTTGCCGGGGGCGCCGGGGTACGGGGGCTGCGGGTATGTCCCGTAAGGGGCCCCGGGCGGGGGGCCGTAGGGGCCGGGGGCCTGACCGTAGGGGCCGGGTTGGCCGTACGGGCCGGGGGGCTGCTGGGGGTAGCCGTAACCCGGCTGCGGCGGGCCCTGCGGGGCGCCGAAGCCCCCCTGGGGCGGCGGCTGTTGGGGTGCGCCGAAGCCACCCTGTGGCGGCGGGTCCTGCGGCGGCGGGCCCTGCGGTGGCTGGTTCTGCGGTGGCTGGTTCTGCGGCGGGCCGAAGCCGCCGTGCGGCGGCTGGCCGGGCGGCTGGCTCATCAGCGCGCTCCCCCTCGTTCACTGACTTTTAGCCCTCGGACAGCCTTTCTATCACCCACCACCGACGGCACAGGGGCCCATGCGAACCCCTGTGCCCAAGGACGAACCACCCCGTGATGCGCCCGTTACGCACCCGCCGGTATGGCCGGATTCCGCCGCACGCGCTACGCGTCCTCGGCCAGCTCCAGCCAGCGCAGCTCCAGTTCCTCGCGCTCGCCGGAGAGTCCGCGCAGTTCGGCGTCGAGTTCGGCGACCTTGGCGAAGTCGGTGGCGTTGTCCGCGATCCGGGTGTGCAGCTTGGACTCCTTGTCGGAGATCTTGTCCAACTGCCGCTCGATCTTCTGGAGTTCCTTCTTCGCGGCCCGCTGGTCGGCGGCGCTCACCGTCGCGACGGCCGGGGCGGGCGCGGCGGCGGCCGACCGCTGGGCGACGGCCTCCTCCATGCGCAGGCGGCGCTCCAGGTACTCGTCGATGCCGCGCGGCAGCATGCGCAGCGCGCCGTCACCGAGCAGGGCGAACACCTTGTCGGTGGTGCGCTCGACGAAGAACCGGTCGTGGGAGATCACGACCATCGAGCCGGGCCAGCTGTCGAGGACGTCCTCCAGCTGGGTCAGGGTCTCGATGTCCAGGTCGTTGGTGGGCTCGTCGAGGAAGAGGACGTTGGGCTCGTCCATGAGGAGGCGCAGCAGCTGGAGCCTGCGGCGCTCACCGCCGGAGAGGTCACCGACGGGCGTCCACTGCTTCTCCTTGGTGAAGCCGAACGTCTCGCACAGCTGGCCCGCCGTCATCTCGCGGCCCTTGCCGAGGTCGACGCGCTCGCGCACCTGCTGCACGGCCTCCAGGACCCGCATGGCCGGGTCGAGTTCGGCGACCTCCTGGGAGAGGTAGGCGAGCTTGACGGTCTTGCCGACGGCGACACGGCCGCCCGCGGGCTGCGTCTCGCCCTCGGTGCGCGCCGCTTCCGCCATGGCCCGCAGCAGCGAGGTCTTGCCGGCGCCGTTGACGCCGACCAGGCCGACGCGGTCGCCGGGGCCGAGCTGCCAGGTGACGTGCTTGAGCAGCTCCTTGGGGCCGGCGGTCACGCTGACGTTCTCCAGGTCGAAGACCGTCTTGCCGAGCCGGGAGGAGGCGAACTTCATCAGCTCGCTGCTGTCGCGGGGCGGCGGCACGTCCTTGATCAGCTCGTTGGCCGCCTCGACGCGGAAACGGGGCTTGGAGGTGCGGGCGGGGGCGCCCCGGCGCAGCCAGGCCAGCTCCTTGCGGACGAGGTTCTGCCGCTTGGTCTCCTCGGTGGCGGCGATGCGCTCGCGCTCGGCACGGGCGAAGACGTAGTCGGAGTAGCCGCCCTCGTACTCGTAGACGTCGCCGCGCTGCACGTCCCACATGCGGGTGCAGATCTGGTCCAGGAACCAGCGGTCGTGGGTGACGCAGACCAGCGCGGAGCGGCGCTCGCGCAGGTGCCGGGCGAGCCACGCGATGCCCTCGACGTCGAGGTGGTTGGTGGGCTCGTCCAGGACGAGGAGGTCCTGCTCCTCGATGAGCAGCTTGGCGAGCGCGATCCGCCGCCGCTCACCGCCGGAGAGCGGGCCGATGACGGTGTCGAGCCCCTTGGGGAAGCCGGCCAGGTCGAGCCCGCCGAACAGGCCGGTCAGCACGTCCCTGACCTTGGCGTTGCCCGCCCACTCATGGTCGGCCAGGTCACCGATGACCTCGTGCCGGACGGTGGCCTCGGGGTCGAGCGAGTCGTGCTGTGTCAGCACCCCGATCCGCAGGCCCCCGGAGTGCGTGACCCGCCCGCTGTCGGCGTCCTCCACCTTGGCGAGCATCCGGATGAGCGTGGTCTTCCCGTCGCCGTTGCGCCCGACGACCCCGATCCGGTCCCCTTCCGACACACCGAGCGAGACGCCGTCCAGCAGGGCCCGCGTTCCGTAGACCTTGCTGACGTTCTCGACATTGACCAGATTGACGGCCATTTCACTCCTGTGCAGGGGGATCGATCAGCCTTCAAGCGTAGGCCCTGCGGTGCGGGAGCGGAGCGCGAGGTGTCGGTCACCCTTTGTGATGACGGGATCGGGATACGGCCGCTACCGTGGAGGGCAGGCAGCAGGATCTCCGTTCATGGGAGGAACAATGACCGCCGAGTCCGTCGAGCACCAGGTCGAGTGGCCGGTGCCGCCGCAGGACGGCTACACCGTGGATGACCTGTTCACGCTGCCCAATCTCCCGCCGCACACAGAGTTGATCGACGGGAGCCTGGTTTTCGTGAGTCCGCAGCGGCGTTTCCACTACCTTGCGATCAACCTGCTGTTCGACGGACTACGCGCTGCTCTCCCCCCGGAGTTCAGCGTCGAACGGGAGATGACCGTCATCCTTGACGACCGCAACGGGCCCGAACCCGACGTCTGTGTGGTCCGCGCCGGCGCGGTCACCGGGCTGGACCAGACCAGGTTCCGGGCCGAGGACGTGCTGCTCGTCGTGGAGGTCGTCTCACCCGAGTCCGGGTCCCGCGACCGTACGACGAAGCCGCAGAAGTACGCCGCCGCGGGAATCCGGAACTTCTGGCGTGTCGAGCAGGACGGAACCACCGGCGGCCCACTCGTCCATGTCTATGAGATCGACCCGCTCACCAGCCGATACGTTCACATGGGCCTGCACAGGGACCAGCTCAAGGTCGACAAGCCCTACCCGATCGGCGTCGACCTGACCGGCATCGACCGGCGCTGACCGGCTGAGACCACCGTCGCCCCCGGCACCGGGCCCGAGGCCGTGCGTACGACTCGGCAGGTGCCGGAGGTGCGGAGGGTGGCCGCGATGTGGTTCGCGGAGTCCGCGTCGCGGACCAGAAAGGCCGTGGTGGGGCCCGAGCCGGAGACCAGGGCGGCCAGAGCCCCTGCCCGTTCGCCCGTTCTCAGGGTGGCCGCCAGCTCCGGGTAGAGGGAGAGGGCGGCCGGCTGGAGGTCGTTGGTGAGGGCTGCTGCCAGGGCTTCCGGGTCGCCCTTCGCCAGGGCCGTCAGGAGGGATGGGTCGGCTTCCGGGGCCGGGATGTCGTGGCCCTCCGTCAGGCGGTCGAACTCGCGGAAGACCGCCGGGGTCGACAGGCCCCGCTCCGCCATGGCGAACACCCAGTGGAAGGTGCCGCCGACCTCCAGCGGGGTCAGCTTCTCGCCGCGCCCGGTGCCCAGCGCCGCGCCGCCGACCAGGCTGAAGGGGACGTCGCTGCCCAGCTCGGCGCAGATGTCGAGCAGCTCGGCACGGGTGGCGCCCGTACCCCACAGCGCGTCGCAGGCCACCAGCGCGCCCGCGCCGTCGGCGCTGCCGCCGGCCATGCCGCCCGCGACCGGGATGTCCTTGGCGATGTGGATGTGGACCGTCGGCTCGATGCCCCGGCGCTCCGCCAGCGCGAGCGCGGCGCGGGCGGCGAGGTTGGTGCGGTCCAGGGGGACCTGCGCGGCGTCGGGGCCGGAGCAGGTCACCCGGAGTTCGTCGGCGGGGGTGACGGTGACCTCGTCGTGGAGGCCGACCGCGAGGAAGACGTTGGCCAGGTCGTGAAAGCCGTCGGGGCGGGCGGCGCCCACGCCGAGCTGGACGTTGACCTTGGCGGGCACCCGTACCGTGACGCTCAAGCGCCCGCTCCCTTGTGCTCGGCGATCCGCGCGAACTCCTCGACCGTCAGCGCCTCGCCGCGCGCCTGCGGGGAGACCCCGGCCGCGACCAGCGCGGCCTCGGCGGCGGCGGCCGACCCGGCCCAGCCGGCCAGCGCGGCGCGCAGCGTCTTGCGGCGCTGGGCGAAGGCGGCGTCGACCACGGCGAAGACCTCCGCCCTGGTGGCCGACGTCCTGACCGGCTCGGTCCGCCGGACCAGCGAGACCAGGCCGCTGTCCACGTTCGGCGCGGGCCAGAAGACGTTGCGCCCGATCGCTCCGGCGCGCTTGACCTCGGCGTACCAGTTGGCCTTGACCGAGGGCACGCCGTACACCTTGGAGCCGGGCGGGGCGGCGAGCCGGTCGGCGACCTCGGACTGGACCATCACCAGGGTGCGTTCGATGCTCGGGAAGGTGGCGAGCATGTGCAGCAGCACGGGGACGGCGACGTTGTAGGGCAGGTTGGCGACGAGCGCGGTCGGCGGCGGGCCGGGCAGCTCGTCCACGAGCATCGCGTCGGAGTGCACCAGCTCGAACCGGTCGGCGCGCGCCGGCATCCGGGCGGCGACGGTCGCGGGCAGGGCGGCGGCCAGTACGTCGTCGATCTCGACCGCGGTGACCCGGTCGGCGGCCTCCAGCAGGGCCAGGGTGAGGGAGCCGAGTCCCGGCCCGACCTCCACCACCACGTCGTCGGGGCGTACCCCGGCGGTGCGCACGATGCGGCGGACCGTGTTGGCGTCGATCACGAAGTTCTGGCCGCGCTGCTTGGTCGGTCGCACACCGAGCGCTGCCGCCAGCTCACGGATGTCGGCGGGACCGAGAAGGGCGTCGGGGGTGGGGCTGCTCACGGGACAAGGGTACGGGGCGGCGGAGGGCGTCCCGCCGCACCGGTGCCGGCGTCAGCCGCGCAGGCGGGCCCCGCAGTGCGGCCAGGGCGAGGTGCCGTGGCGCTGATACAGCGTCTTGGCCCGCTGTGTCTGCTCCGCGGGCGGCGCGTCCTGCGGGCGTCCGCTGCCGCCGAGGCCGTGCCAGGTGGCGGTGTCGAACTGGTAGAGCCCGCCGTAGGTGCCGGAGGGGTCGACGGCGTCGGGGCGTCCGCCGGACTCGCAGACGGCCAGGGCGTGCCAGTTCAGGTGGTCGGCGCCGGACGCGGTGGCCGGGCGGGCCCTGGTGCCGACGCGGACGATCTGGCGGCGCGGCTCCCGGACCACCTCGGAGCGGGTCCGGCGCGGGCGCTGCCGGACGCCGTTGACGGTGCGCACCAGGTAGGTGGTGCGGCGCAGTCCGGGCCGCCCCGTCTGGTCGACGACCTCGGTGCCCTTGGGCAGGGTGGGGTCCTCGGTACGGCGCACGGGGTAGGGGATCTCCTCGTCGTGCGTCTCGTGGGTGCCGGTGATCCGCAGCACGGTGACGGTCTGGCCGTCGCGCGGGAAGCTGGTGCCGGGCACGGAGGTGGTGTCCTGGCCGTGCAGGGTGATCCCGGCCTCGCCGAGGGCGTCGGCGACGGTGGCCGCGTTGGTGCGGATGGTGCGGGTACGGCCGTCGGCCATGATCGTGACGCTGCGCTCGGTACGGACGTCGAGGGCGAGTCCGGCCCGCCCGATGGGCAGCGAGCGCGAGGCGGACAGGTAGGCGCCCTCCGCCCGCACCCCGAGCTGCCGCAGCGCGCCCTCGACGGTGTCGGCGGTGGTCCACACCACGCGGCGTTCGCCGTCGATGGTGAGCCGGACGGGGCGGCCGTGTCGGACGGCGATCTCGTCGCCGTCGGTGAGCGGGGTGCCGGGGGCGGGCGCGACCACGTCGTGCGGGCCGACCCGTACGCCCTCCTCGGCGAGGAGTCCGGTGACGTCGTCGGCGAAGGTGTGCAGGGTGCGGGGGCGTCCGTCGACGGTCAGCTCGACCGCCTTGTCCTCGGCGACGAAGGCGGCGGTGCCCCCGGCGAGGAAGGCGACGACCAGCGCCTGGGGCAGCAGCCGGCGCACCGGGGACTCGGGCCGGGCGGCGGCCCGGCGTCTGCGCCCCGCCGGTCCGACGCCCTCGCCGGGCGCCTGGCGGGGCGGGGGTACGGCCTCGTAGGCGGGCCGGTAGGTGTCGCCGGGCACGCCGTACGGCAGGGTCAGCGCGCTGTGCACCGACGGCACGGCCGGTTCGTCGCCGAGGGTGCCGTGGGGGCCGTACCGCTCGTAACTCTTGCTCACCGCGACACGCTCCAGGGGCCTTGGCCGATCGGGCCCCCAGAACCTAGCGGAGCGGGCGTCACTCTCCAAAGCGACGCGACCACGCGGGGTCACGCCTCGAACTGGCGCCTCAGTGACAGCTCCGTACGCCTCAGTAGCCGAAGGCGCGCGCGGTGTTGGCGCCGAGGGCCGCGGCGAGGGTGTCCTCGTCGGTGCCGCGTACGGCGGCCATGGCGCGGACGGTGACCGGGATCAGGTACGGGGCGTTGGGGCGGCCGCGGTAGGGCGCCGGGGTGAGGAAGGGCGCGTCGGTCTCCACCAGGACCAGCTCCAGGGGGGCCACGACCAGGGCGTCCCGGAGGTTCTGGGCGTTCTTGAAGGTGACGTTGCCGGCGAAGGACATGTAGTAGCCCTCGCGGGCGCAGATCTCGGCCATGTCGGCGTCACCGGAGTAGCAGTGGAAGACGGTGCGCTCGGGGGCGCCCTCCTCCTTCAGCACGCGCAGCACGTCGGCGTGGGCGTCGCGGTCGTGGATGACCAGGGTCTTGCCGTGCCGCTTGGCGATCTCGATGTGGGCGCGGAAGGACCGCTCCTGCGCCTCCTTGCCCTCGGGGCCGGTGCGGAAGAAGTCGAGGCCGGTCTCGCCGACGCCCTTGACCTGCGGGAGCGCGGCGAGCCGGTCGATCTCGGCGAGCGCCTCGTCCAGCGCCGCGTCCCCGCCCGGCCGGCGGGCGCCCTGCCTCGACCAGCCGTCGGGGTCGCCGTGCACGATGCGCGGCGCCTCGTTCGGGTGCAGGGCGACCGTCGCGTGGACGCTGGCGTGCGCGGCGGCCGTCTCGGCGGCCCAGCGGGAGCCCGCGAGGTCGCAGCCGACCTGCACGACCGTGGTGACGCCGACCGACGCGGCCTTCGCCAGACCCTCCTCGACGGTGCCGGACTGCATGTCGAGGTGGGTGTGGGAGTCCGCCACCTCGACGCCCAGGGGCGCGGGGAGCGGGGGCGGCGCGTTCTTGTCGCTCTTGGGACCGTTCGAAGGCATGCCCCGATCCTACGAAAGGGCCCGGCTAGCTCGCCCGGCGCTGGAAGGGATGCAGCAGGTCGGAGAGGTGCCAGTGGTGGGCCGGCGCGGGGGCCTCCGGCTCCGGGCGCGGGCCGCGTACGGACGACACCTGCCCGGCGCGCATGATCCGTACGACGTGCCCGTCGCAGTTCTGGCACACCGGCCGGCTCAGCGGGGACGGCACCACGCTGCCCTCGGCGACGTACCGCACGCACTCATGGCCCTCGGTGTCGGTGTGGTGCTCTATCGCGTACGACTGCTCCCAGCCGTGCCCGCAGCGCATGCAGGCGAACGCGTACGACTCGTGAACGGCGGCGATCTGCCCGGCGACCTCACTCATGTGCCAGCTCCTGCGGTCCACTGACGCCCCGGTACGGAGGCGGGGGACGGTTCCGCCCCTTCGACCAGTGGACGCCCGCACCGCCGCGAACGCACGCGACCTGTCGACTGTTGGACGCGCCTTGGACGTTCCTTGCCACATCGCTCCGCCGGGGGGCCGATCCCTTTGCCCACCCGACCCCCCGTTTGCCCACCCATGGGGCGCACCCCCGCATACGCGCCGCGCGGGGGGCGTAAGGCTCCGGCCCCTAGGGCGTCGTGCGCTTCGACGCCACCACCGCGTCGAACACCACCCGCTTGGGCAGTCCCGCCTCCACCGCGACGGCCGCGATGGCCTCCTTGCGGCGCTCGCCGGCCTCCTCGCGGATGCGGACCCGGCGGACGAGTTCCTCTGCGTCCAGTTCCTCGGGGCCGGTCTCGGGCGCGCCCTCGACGACGACGGTGATCTCGCCGCGTACGCCCTCGGCGGCCCAGGCGGCCAGGTCGGCGAGGGGGCCGCGCTTGACCTCCTCGTACGTCTTGGTCAGCTCGCGGCAGACGGCGGCGCGGCGGCCGGCACCGAAGACCTCGGCCATCGCGGCGAGGGTGTCGTCCAGGCGGTGCGGGGCCTCGAAGTAGACGAGGGTGCGCCGTTCGTCGGCGTTCTCGCGCAGCCGGGACAGCCGCTCGCCCGCCTTGCGGGGCAGGAACCCCTCGAAGCAGAACCGGTCCACCGGCAGCCCGGACAGCGCGAGCGCGGTGAGCACGGCGGACGGCCCCGGCACGGCGGTGACCTTGATGTCGTGCTCGACGGCGGCCGCGACCAGCCGGTAGCCGGGGTCGGAGACCGACGGCATCCCCGCGTCCGTGACAAGGAGCACACGGGCGCCGCCGCGCAGCTCCTCCACCAGCTCGGGGGTGCGCGCGGACTCGTTGCCCTCGAAGTAGGACACCACGCGGCCGCCCGGCGTCACCCCGAGGGCCTGGGTGAGGCGGCGCAGCCGCCGGGTGTCCTCGGCGGCGATCACGTCGGCGCCCGCCAGCTCCTCGGTCAGCCGGGGCGGGGCGTCCGCGACGTCGCCGATGGGGGTACCTGCGAGGACAAGGGTTCCAGTCACGGGGACCATCCTCCCAGGGGTGCCGGGCGGGGCGGAAACCGATCGCGTCCCAATCGGTACCGCGCTTGCACGGGACTCACACCGCACGTTTCCCTACCATGGCGCGGTGACCAGTACCGCGTCCTCCACGGACCTCCGGCAGGGCCAGGCGCCGCCCGACGACGAGCGGCCGTCCTGGCAGCGGCGGCTGCGCCGATTCGGCTACGTACCCCCCGCGGGCGCTCCCGCGGCCGATGTACGGGACCGGCTCGTGCCGCCCTACGCGCAGCCCTCTCCGCGGGTGTGGCAGCTGCTGGGCTGCCCGCCGCACCTGGCGGAGCGGATCACCCGCTGGTCGGGCTGGGGCGGGCCGCTGCTGGTGACGCTGCTCGCGGGCCTGCTGCGGTTCTGGCACCTGGGCAGCCCGCGCGCGGTGATATTCGACGAGACGTACTACGCCAAGGACGCCTGGGCGCTCGTCCACCGGGGCTTCGAGGTCAACTGGGACAAGAACGCCAACGACGCCGTTCTCGCGACCCACGGCCACCTCGCGATCCCCTCGGACGCGGCGTACGTGGTGCATCCGCCGGTCGGCAAGTTCGTGATCGGCCTCGGTGAGCTGGTCTTCGGGTTCGACCCGTTCGGCTGGCGGTTCATGACCGCGCTGCTCGGCACGCTGAGTGTGCTGCTGCTGTGCCGGATCGGGCGCCGGATGTTCCGCTCGACGTTCCTCGGCTGCCTGGCGGGCGCGCTGATGGCGGTGGACGGCCTGCACTTCGTGATGAGCCGGACCGCGCTGCTGGACGGCGTGCTGATGTTCTTCGTGGTCGCCGCCTTCGGCTGCCTGGTCGTGGACCGGGACCGGGCGCGGGAGAAACTCAGCGCCGCGCTCCCGGTCGGCCCGGACGGCGTGGCCCGTCCGGACGCGCGGACCGGGGACACCTTCCGGTTCGGCTGGCGGCCCTGGCGCTGGGGCGCGGGCGTGATGCTGGGCCTGGCCTTCGGCACCAAGTGGAACGGCCTGTACATCCTGGCCGCGTTCTGTGTGATGGCGGTGCTGTGGGACGTGGGCGCCCGCAAGGTCGCCGGTGCCCGGCACCCGTACGAGGCGGTGCTGAAGTACGACACCGGGCTCGCGTTCCTGGCGACGGTGCCGGTGACGATCGCGGTGTACCTGGCGTCCTGGACCGGCTGGATTCTTTCCCCCACCGACGGCTCCGGCGGCTACTTCCGCAACTGGGCCGCGACCGACGGCCAGGGCGGCTCCTGGACGTTCCTGCCGGACTGGCTGCGCAGCCTGTGGCACTACGAGCACGAGGTCTACAACTTCCACGTCCACCTGTCGTCCCCGCACACCTACCAGTCCAACCCGTGGAGCTGGATCGTGCTGGGCCGCCCGGTCTCGTTCTTCTACGAGTCCCCCGGCCCCGGCGCCGACGGCTGCCCGCTGGGCACGAGCGGCAAGTGCGCCCGCGAGGTGCTGGCGCTGGGCACCCCCATGCTGTGGTGGGCCGGGTGCGCGGCGGTCCTGTACGTGCTGTGGCGCTGGGCGTTCCGCCGCGACTGGCGGGCCGGCGCCATCGCCTGCGGCATCGCGGCCGGGTACCTCCCCTGGTTCATGTACCAGGAGCGGACGATCTTCCTCTTCTACGCGGTCGTCTTCGTCCCGTTCCTCTGCCTGGCGGTGGCGATGCTGACCGGCGCGATCATCGGCCCCCCGAACTCCACCGACACCCGCCGCGTGGTCGGCGCGACCGCCGCCGGCGTCCTGGTCCTCCTGATCGCCTGGAACTTCATCTACTTCTGGCCCCTGTACACCGGCCAGGCCATCCCGATCGACTCCTGGCGGGGCCGGATGTGGCTGGACACCTGGGTGTAGGCCCGGCCGGGGGTGGGGACACGCCAGGTTTCGCCACCCCCGCGTCGCCGCTGCCTGGGGGTTCGGAATTCGCCATCCGAACACGCCAGTCGAACACAACCGTGCCCGCCACCGGCAAATCCGGGCGAACCCCCATCCGGGGCCGGGTGCGGTCCGCTTGAGCGAGCGGGGCACTTGGGGTTTTCTCATTCCCGGAGGCCCCAGGGGGAAAGCCTCCATCACGGTCCCCGCAGGTGTGGGGCCCGGCTCCGGTCACGCACCCCGGAGCCGGGCGGACGCGCGGGGACGGGGTGGGTCCGGCCGCATGCGTGCCGGCCGGACCCACCCCCCGTGCGTCGCGCCGTACCAACGTCTCCGTTCGGACAAGTCTCGGAAACGCCTGCCCCAACTGCCTGGTGAGCAAATACAGTTCCTCCGCACCGTCTTTTGAACGCGTTCAGGAATCCGGTGCGCCACGGGGACACCACGGGGAGGAATCGCTTCATGGGCAAGGGAGTCAGAGTCGCCGTCATCAGCGGCGTGTGCGCCACGATGCTGGGCGGGGCCGGGTACGGGATGTACAACATCGCCTCGGCGCTGAACACCACCGCGTCCGGCGGCACCAAGGCCGTACCGACCGGTCCGCCCAGCCCCGAGGAGGTCCGGCAGACCACCGCGAAGTTCTTCGCCGCCTGGGAGAAGAACCAGCCGGAGCAGGCCGCCGCCCTCACCAACTTCCCCGAGGAGGCCGAGGCGCTGCTGACGGCGTACGGCTCGGACGCGCACATCACCGGCGTGCGCGTCACCCCCGGCGAGCCGGACGGGGAGACGGTGCCGTTCCGGGTGCGGGCGACGGTGTCGTACGGGGAGAAGTCCCGGCCGCTGGCGTACGCGAGCAGGCTGAGCGTGGTGCGCGGGGTGAACTCGCACCAGCCGCTGGTCGACTGGGACCCCGCGCTGGTGCACCCGAAGCTGGAGAAGGGGGACTCGCTGACCGTCATGGAGTCCGCCACCCCGCAGATCGACGCCGTGGACCGTGACGGCAAGGTGCTGACCAAGGAGGAGTACCCCTCCCTGGGCCCGGTCCTGGACGAGCTGCGGGGGCGCTACGGCGACAAGACGGGCGGCCGGTCCGGCGTGGAGCTGGTGATCCGGCACACCGGCAGCGGCGTGGCCGACACCACGCTGACGACCCTGGTCAAGGGCAAGCCCGGCAAGCTGCGCACCACCCTGAGCGCGAGCGCGCAGGCGGCGGCAGAGGCGGCGGTGAGCAACTACACCAACTCCTCCGTGGCGGCCGTGAAGCCCAGTACCGGCGAGATCCTGGCGTTCGCCAACCACCGCGACGACGGCTTCAACGCGGCCTTCCTCGGGGAGCTGGCCCCCGGCTCCACCATGAAGATCATCAGCGCCGCGACCCTCATAGACTCCGGCCTGACCACGGCGAACGGGCCGGCGCCCTGCCCCCCGTCGGCCGTCTCGCAGAGCCAGACCTTCACCAACCTCACCAACCTCGCGCCGAACGAGAACGCCACCCTCTCCGAGAGCTTCGCCCGCTCCTGCAACACCGCGTTCGTGAAGTTCGCCGACGAGGTGAAGCCGGACTCGCTGGGGACGGAGGCCGCGCAGCGGTTCGGGATCGGGCGGAACGACTGGAAGGTGGGCGTGCCCTCCTTCGACGGCCGGGTGCCCGCGCCGGACGGCCCCGACAAGGCGGCCGGGCTGATCGGGCAGGGCCAGGTCCAGATGAGCCCGCTGAACATGGCGTCGGTGACCGCGACCGCGAAGACCGGGACCTTCCGGCAGCCGGTGATCGTGCCGCTGGGCCTGGACGGCCGCGAGGCCGCCACCGCGCGGGGGCTGGCGCCGGGTACGTCCCAGCAGTTGCGGGCGATGATGAACCGCACCGCGCGCAGCGGCACGGCGGCGGGCGTGATGGCCGGTCTGAGCGGGAACGTCGGCGCGAAGACCGGTTCGGCGGAGGTCGACGGGCAGTCGCGGTCCAACAGCTGGTTCACCGGATACCGGAACGACATGGCCGCGGCCGCGATGACCGAGGACGGCGGCCACGGCATCGACGCGGCCGGTCCGATTGTCGCAAGAGTGCTACGGAGTGCGGGCTGAGATCAGCCGAGTCCGCGGGGACTCTAGGCTGTTGAGGTCGTTGGGGACGTGTGAGGGCTGCGGGGACCCTGGGGAGAGCGCGGAGGACTTGGGACTGTGGGCAAGAGAAGGCGTGCCGCCGAACGGCCGAAGACGAAACCCGCCGTACTCGGCGGCATGATCGCCCTCGTCGTCGGCGGCGCCGGGTTCGGCCTCTACGCGCTGTACGGCGGCGGGGCGTCCGCCGACGAGGCGTCCACGCTGTCGGATCACAAGAGCGTGAAGACCGGGCCGCCCAGCGCGCTGGAGGTGAAGACGGTCACCACCCGCTTCCTGACCGCCTGGCAGCAGGGCCGGGTCACCGAGGCGGCCGCCGTCACCGACGACGCCCCGGCCGCCACCGCCCTGCTCACCGCCTACGCCAAGGACGCCCGGCTGAAGGACGTCACCCTCACCGCGGGCACGGCGGCCGGCGCGAAGGTGCCGTTCGCCGTCAAGGCGACAATCTCCTACCGAGACGTCAGCAAGCCGCTGGCATACGGCAGTTCGCTCACCGTCGTGCGGCGGGCGAGCGACGGCGCGGCGCTGGTCGGCTGGCAGCCCGGTGTCGTGCACCCGGAGCTGAAGGACGGCGACACGCTGGTCACCGGCGAGTCCGGGACCCCGCCGGTGAAGGCGCTGGACCGCACCGGCGCCGAGCTGAAGGTGGCCACGTACCCCTCGCTGGGCTCGGTGCTGGACGGGCTGCGGGAGAAGTACGGCAAGACGGCCGGCGGCAAGGCGGGCGTGGAGCTGCGCGTGGTGCGCGGCAAGGCGTCGGAGAAGGCCGGGCTGTCGGACAAGACGCTGGTGGAGCTGAGCGAGGGCACGCCGGGCACGGTGAAGACCACGCTGGACCCGAAGTTCCAGGCGGCGGCCGAGCAGCAGGTGGCGAAGCGGAAGCAGGCGTCGGTGGTGGCGCTGCGCGCCTCGACCGGTGAGATCCTCGCGGTCGCCAACAGCGGGCACGGCTTCAACATCGGCTTCCAGGGCTCGCTGGCCCCCGGCTCCACCATGAAGGTGATCACCTCCTCGCTGCTGATCGAGAAGGGCCTGGCGGAGGCGGACAAGAAGCACCCCTGCCCGAAGACGTTCACCTTCGGCGGCTGGAAGTTCCACAACGACGACGACTTCGAGATCAAGGACGGCACCTTCAAGGCGAGCTTCGCCCGCTCCTGCAACACCGCGTTCATCAGCCAGGCGAAGAAGCTGAAGAACGACGACCTGACCAAGCAGGCCCAGCAGGTCTTCGGGCTCTCCATGAACAACTGGTCGGCCGGTGTGCCCACGCTGGACGGCTCGGTGCCGGTGCAGTCGGCGGCGCAGATGGCGGCCTCGCTGATCGGGCAGGGCGGGGTGCGGATGAACCCGCTGAACATGGCGTCGGTGGCGGCGACGGTGAAGACCGGCACCTTCCACCAGCCGTACCTGGTCGACCCGTCCGTGGACCACCGCACGCTGGCGAAGGCGTCCCGCACCATGTCGGCGAAGACGCTGGGGCAGCTGCGCGAGCTGATGAACTTCACCGCCGCGTACGGCACGGCGGCCGAGGCGATGTCCGGGCTCGGGCCGGACTACGGCGCCAAGACCGGTTCGGCAGAGGTCGACAACCAGGACAAGCCCAACGGCTGGTTCACCGCCTACCGCGGCGACCTGGCCTCGGCGGGCGTGGTGCAGGCGGGCGGCCACGGCGGCGACACGGCCGGGCCGATCGTCGCCACCCTGCTCAAGCTGGGCGGCTGATCAGCTCCGGACGGGTTCGGCCGTGTAGGTGCGCAGCAGGAACCGGGTCAGCGACTTGACGTCGAACTGGACCACGTCCACGCCCTCGGGGGAATGGAACTCCAGAACCGCCTGGACGCGCCCGCACGGCCAGACCCGTACGTCCCCGCTCTCGGCGGGGGCCCGCAGTCCGTCCTCCAGCAGGGCGCGCGAGAAGGTCCACTCGGCGGGGCCGGGCAGTCCGACCTGGACGGAGAGGGGGTCGGTGTCGGGGTCGTAGCGCAGCACCACGCGTACGGAGTCGGGGTCGTCCTCCGCGTCCGTGACGATATGGGCGCGTGCGTACTGCTCGACTACGGACATCGGATCGCCCTCTCACGTTCGGTGACCCTCAGGGAGGCCGCACAGCCACTCCGTCTCCAATGTCGCATATTTTCCGATTTGCGCCTCAGGAAGACGGGAGTGTGGGAGCGTCTCGCTCTTGCAAGGCATTCGCAACAAGCGACTAAAATCGAATCGTGCATGTACCTGACGGATTCATCGACGCCCCCACCTCCGCTGTCACCGGGGTGGTCGCCGCAGGCGCCCTCGCGGTGAGCCTGCGCGGCGCACGCCGCGAACTGGATGAGCGCACGGCACCGCTGGCCGGCCTGGTCGCCGCGTTCATCTTCGCCGTACAGATGCTCAACTTCCCCGTGGCCGCCGGAACAAGCGGCCATCTGCTGGGCGGTGCGCTGGCCGCGATACTCGTCGGCCCCTATACGGCCGTGCTGTGCGTGTCGGTCGTGCTGCTCATGCAGGGTGTGCTGTTCGCGGACGGCGGGCTGACCGCGCTCGGCGTGAACATCACGGACATGGCGATCGTCACGACCGTGGTCGCGTACGCCGTCTTCCGGGGTCTGCTCGCGGTGCTGCCCCGCTCCCGGCGCACGATCACCGCCGCCTCCTTCGTCGCCGCGCTGCTCTCCGTACCGGCGGCGGCCGTCGTCTTCACCCTGATCTACGCCGTCGGCGGCACCACCGACGTGTCCCTCGCCAAGGTGGCCACCGCGATGATCGGTGTCCATGTGCTGATCGGTATCGGCGAGGCCGTGATCACCTCGCTCACCGTGGCCGCGGTCGTCGCGGTCCGCCCCGACCTGGTCTACGGCGCGCGTGGGCTCCGGCAGAAGCTCCAGCTGCGGGTGAACGGCGAGCTGGTGGACGCGCCCGCCGAGACCCCGGCCCCGTCCCCGGCCGTCGCGCGCACCTCCCGGCGCACCCTGTGGATCACCGGCCTGGTGACGTCCCTGGTCCTCGCCGGGTTCGTCAGCTTCTACGCCTCCGCCAACCCGGACGGTCTGGAGAAGGTCGCGCACGACGAGGGCATCGACAAGAAGACCGAGCCGCACCACTCGTCGGACTCCCCGCTGGCCGACTACGGCGTCCGGGACGTCTCCGACGCCCGGCTCTCCGGCGGTCTCGCGGGCGTGATCGGCGTCGGCGTCACCGTCGTCGCGGGCAGCGCGGTCTTCTGGGCGGTGCGCAGGCGCCGCGACCACGACGCCTCTCCCGCGAACACGAGCGTCTGACATGGGCGCCGATGGGGGTACCTCCCTGCTCGAGCGAAGCCGAGAGCTTGGGGGAGCTCACAAGCTCTATCGGCACGGGCACTCGCCCGTGCACCGGCTGCCTCCGCACACCAAGCTGGCGGCGGTCTTCGCCTTCGTCGTGGTGGTGGTCTCCACCCCGCGCGAGGCGATGTGGGCGTTCGGGGTGTACGCGCTGCTGCTGGGCTGCGTCGCGTACCGGGCGCGGGTGCCCGCCGGCTTCCTGCTGAAGCGGCTGCTGATCGAGGTGCCGTTCGTCGCGTTCGCGGTGCTCATGCCGTTCGTCGCGGAGGGCGAGCGGGTACAGGTCCTCGGCCTCTCGCTCAGCGTCAACGGCCTGTGGGGCGCCTGGAACGTGCTCGCCAAGGGCACCCTGGGCGTCGCCGCCTCGGTCCTGCTCGCCGCCACCACCGACCTGCGCGAGCTGCTGCTCGGACTCCAGCGGCTGAAGCTGCCGCCGCTGCTGGTGCAGATCGCCTCCTTCATGATCCGCTACGGCGACGTCATCACCGACGAGATGCGCCGGATGCGGATCGCCCGCGAGTCGCGCGGCTTCGAGGCGCGGGGGGTACGGCAGTGGGGGGTGCTCGCCAAGTCGGCGGGCGCGCTGTTCATCCGCTCCTACGAGCGCGGGGAGCGGGTCCATCTGGCCATGGTGAGCCGGGGCTACGCCGGGTCGATGCCGGTCATCGACGAGGTCACCGCCACCCGTGACCAGTGGCTGCGCGCCCTGGCCCTGCCCTGCTCCGCCCTCGTCGTCTGTCTGCTGGGATGGTTCCTGTGAGTACCGCATCGCTGTCGCTGGAAGTCTCCGGCCTCGCCTTCGCCTACCCCGACGGCCACCAGGCCCTGTTCGGCGTCGACTTCACCGTCCCGCGCGGCGAACGGGTCGCGCTGCTCGGGCCGAACGGCGCGGGCAAGACCACGCTCGTGCTGCACCTGAACGGCATCCTGTCCGGCGGCACCGGCACGGTCACCGTGGCCGGACTGCCGGTCGGCAAGCGGCACATGGCCGAGATCCGGCAGAAGGTCGGCATCGTCTTCCAGGACCCCGACGACCAGCTCTTCATGCCGACCGTGCGCGAGGACGTGGCGTTCGGACCGGCGGCGGCCGGGCTGAAGGGGGCGGCACTGGAAGAGCGGGTGCGGACCGCGCTGGAGCAGGTGGGCATGGCGGACTTCGCCGACCGGCCCCCGCACCATCTCTCCTTCGGGCAGCGGCGCCGGGTCGCGGTGGCGACCGTACTGGCGATGCGGCCGGAGATCCTCGTCCTCGACGAACCCTCCTCCAACCTGGACCCCGCCTCCCGGCGCGAACTGGCCGACATCCTGCGCTCGTTGGACGTGACGGTCCTCATGGTCACGCACGACCTGCCCTACGCGCTGGAGCTGTGCCCGCGCGCGCTGATCCTCAGCGACGGGGTGATCGCGGCCGACGGTCCCACCGGCAAGCTGCTCTCCGACGAGGCGCTGATGCGGGCACACCGGCTGGAGCTGCCGTTCGGGTTCGATCCGCGCACGGTGGCATTGGACGCGTAGGAGTTCTCGGCCGTCGGGTCCTTTCGGGGCCGAGGAATCCAAGGCCGTACGGCCGTGTTTCACTCGTGAGCGCGGGCGAGGAAAGGGATACGGCGTGGATGTGCGTGTGAACGGCACGGTGGCCGAGGGCTTCGAGCCGGTCGGGGAGGCGTTCGCGGCGAACTTCGCCCGGCTCGGGGAGCGGGGCGCGGCCGTCGCCGTGTACCGGGACGGGCACCGGGTCGTGGACCTGTGGGCGGGCACCCGTGATGTCGACGGTTCCGTCCCCTGGGAGCGGGGCACCGCGCAGATCGTGCGCTCCGCGACCAAGGGCGTTGCCGCCGCCGCGCTCCTGCTGCTGCACCAGCGGGGTCTGCTGGACCTGGACGCCCCGGTGGGCGCGTACTGGCCCGAGTTCAAGGCGGCGGGCAAGGAGCGCACCCTCGTCCGCGATCTGCTCGCCCACCGGGCGGGTGTGCCGGTGCTGGACCGGCCGCTGACGCCGGAGGAGGCCGCCGACCCGGACCTCGGCGCGGCGGCCGTCGCCGCGCAGGCGCCGATGTGGGAGCCGGGCACGGACCACGGCTACCACGCGCAGACCTACAGCTGGCTCACCGGAGAACTGGTGCGGCGCGTCACCGGGCGCCCGGTGGGCGAGTTCATCGCGGCCGAGATCGCGGCGCCGGCCGGGGCGGACGTGTGGCTGGGGCTGCCCGCTTCGGAGCAGGCGCGGGTGGGCCGGGTGGGGCCCGTTTCCGCGCCCGAGGCGGCCGGTGCGCTGAAGGTACGGCCCAAGCGAGCCGTGGCCGATGCCTACGCCGACCCGTCCTCACTGACCCGGCGCGCCTTCGCCGCGATCACCCCGCTGCCGGACGAGAACGCGCCCGGCTACCGGTCGGCCGCCCTCCCCGCCTCCAACGGCATCGCCACGGCGGACGGGCTGGCCCGTGTGTACGCGTCCCTCATCGGTGAAGTGGACGGAGGTACGCGGCTGTTCACCCCCGAGACGATGGAGCTAGCCCGCGCAGAGGCGTCGGCGGGGCCGGACCGGGTGCTCGTGGTCGGCACCCGGTTCGGCCTCGGCTTCATGCTCCACGGCCCCGCGTCCCCGCTGCTCTCCCCCGGCTCCTTCGGCCACCCCGGCCGGGGCGGCGCCCTCGGCTTCGCCGACCCCGGGTCCGGCATCGCCTTCGGCTACGTCACCAACGGCTTCCGCACCGGAGTGACGGCGGACCCGAGGGCGCAGGCGCTGGTGCGGGCGGTACGGAGTTCGCTGGGCTGACCTCGATCACACGTGGATCGCGTGCGAGATGCGCCCGGAGTCCTCGTCGATCTCCTCGTGCGCCTTGGTCAGCAGGCGCATGGCCAGTTCGTTCAGGGCGCGGGCGCCCGCGATCTCCTCGCCGACCCTCGGCTGGTTGGCGTCGACACGGTGCCGGGTGGCGTGCCCGTGCGCCCGTACCTCACTGCCGTCCGGCAGCCGCACCAGTGCCACCGCGCGTGTGTGCTGGTCGTCCTCCTCGAACTCCAGCTCGATGTGCCAACCCACAGAGTTGTGCATCACCACGACCACCTCCGAAAACCACCGTTTCCCTGCTTCCAGGGTGCGCTCGCGTGCGGTGAAGTTCATGTCGGCCGGTGGTGTCCGGTGGTGTTCAGTCCGCCGTCTTCTCCTCGAAGCTGGCGAAGTACGCCGCTGCCATGTCCTCGTCGGCGTGGCCCTGGGAGGCGGCGCGGGCGAAGCGGTCGGCGGTCGCCTCGGCCAGGTCGAGGCGGACACCGCCCCGCTCGGCGGCGGCCACGATCAGCCGGGCGTCCTTCTCGGCGGTGGCCACGGCGAAGGAGGCCGGGGACAGCCGGCCGTCCAGTACCAGCGCGGACTTGGCCCGCAGATAGCCCATGTCCAGCGGGCCGCCCTCGATCAGGTCGAAGAACGAGCGCGGGTCGACGCCGAGGGCCTGGGCGAGGGCCAGCACCTCCCCGGTGGCCGCGGTGACCGCGAGCACCCAGTTGTTGGCGACCAGCTTGAGCCTGCTGGCGCTGCCCTCCGCGCCGTCCTCGCCGGTCCACACCGTGCGGGAGCCGACCGCGTCGAGGACCGGCGCGAGGGTGCTCCGGCCCGCCTCGGGCCCGGCGGCCAGCACGGTGAGCTGGCCGTCCTCGGCGGGCTTGCGGGTGCCGAGGACGGGGGCGTCGTAGAACTCCAGGCCGTGTTCGCGGGCGAAGGCGGCGAGGCGGCCGGTGAGTTCGGTGCCGGCGGTGGTGCTCTGCACCCACAGCGTGCCGGGGCGCAGCGCGGGCGCGGCCTCGCGCATCACGTCCAGCACGGTGTCGCCGTCGTACAGCATGGTCAGCACCACGTCCGCGCCCTCGACCGCCTCGGCGGGCGTGCCGGTGACCCGGACGCCGTCCTCCGCCAGCGGCTCGGCCTTGGCGCGGGTGCGGTTCCAGGCGCGTACGGGGAGCCCGGCGGCGGCGAGGTTGCGGGCCATGGCGGCGCCCATGATGCCGGTGCCCAGCACGGCGACGGTCGGCCGGTCGGTGGCGGTCATACGGTGGCGCTCCTTCTCTTCGAGGTGTCGTCGGGGCTCTCGCCGAGGCGTCGTCGATCATGCCCCTCGCCCCCATCCTGCCCGCAAACCCCGCCCGGCCCGCCGTGGCTCAGCGGGCCTGCTCGTCCTGCGTGAAGAATTCGATCAGTTCCTCGGACGTGGGCTTGTGGTGGGCCTCGGCGGCGGCGTCGGCGCTGCGCGGGAACAGCACCCGCTCGTACGCGGCGAGCGCGGCCTCGGTGTCGCCGGGGTGCGCGGCGAGCGCCTCGCCGAGTTCGGCGCCGTCCAGCATGGCGAGGTTGGCGCCCTCCCCGTTGGGGACGGAGAGGTGGGCGGCGTCGCCGACCAGGGTCACGCCGGGTACGCGGTCCCAGCGGTGGCCGATGGGCAGCGTGAAGTGGGGGCGCAGGAGCGGGGCGGTGTCGGACCCGGTGATGAGGGTGGTGAACTCCGGCGCCCAGCCCTCGAACTCCGCCGCGACCCTGGCGGTCGACCCGGCGAGGTCGGTGAAGTCGATGTCCGCGAACCAGTCCAGGGGCCTGGTGAGCGTGACGTAGGCGTGGACGGTCTCCCCCTTCTCACGGTGCGCCCCGATCCACCGCCCGTCCCCGTCCGGGTCGACCGCGCCGAACATCCCGCCGCCGACCATCTTGGCGACGGCGGGGTGCCGGGTCTCGACGTCGAAGAGGTAGGTCTCGACGAACGCCTCGCCGGCGTACTCCGGGACCGCGTCGGAGAGCAGCGGCCGGACCCGCGACCAGGCGCCGTCCGCGCCGACGAGGAGGTCGGTCGTGACGGAGGTGCCGTTCGTGAAGGTCACCTCGTGGCTGCCGTCGGCCAGGGTGCGGGCGCCGCTGACCTTGTGGCCCCAGTGGACGGTGCCCTCCGGGAGCGAGTCCAGCAGCATCCGCCGCAGCTCACCGCGCTCCACCTCCGGCCGGCCGCCGGTGCCGTCGTCGGCCTTGTCGAACAGCAGGGTGCCGTCCCGGTCGAAGAACCGCATCGCCTGGCGGCCCTCCAGGACGATGGCCCGGAACTCCTCCATCAACCCGGCCGCCTCGACCGCCAGTTGCCCGTTGTAGTCATGGATGTCGAGCAGCCCGCCCTGCGTACGCGCGGCCGGCGACGCCTCCGCCTCGTACACGGTGGCCGCCATCCCGTGCACATGCAGCACCCGGGCCAGCGTCAGCCCGCCGAGACCGGCACCGATGATCGTGACGTGGTGGGACATGGCTTCTCCTCGCTGAAGGTCTCCCGCCGAGCACTCACCCGACCGGCACCCCCAACGTCCCAACCCGACCCGACACCCCACCGACACCCACCCGACAGCCCCGACAGCGGGCCGACAGGGCCGGCTTCACCCCGCGTGCAGCATCAGCCCGATTCCCACCACCAGCAGCCCCGCCGCCGCGATGCGCGGAGCGCCGAAGCGTTCCTTGAAGAACAGGGCTCCGATGGCCGCGCCGACGATGATCGAGGATTCGCGGAGGGCGGCGACGGGGGCGAGCGGGGCTCGGGTCTGGGCCCAGAGGACCAGGGCGTACGCGGCGACGGAGAGGACCGCGCCGATGAGGCCGAGCGCGGCGTACGGCTTGAGCCGGCGGACCATGTCGCCGCGTACGCGGACGTACATGTAGGCGGGGATGAAGGCGCCCTGGGCGGCCATCAGCCAGGCGATGTACCCGAGCGGGGTGTCCGCGTGCCGTACGCCGATGCCGTCGAGCACGGTGTACACGGCGATGGTGAGGCCGGTGGCGACGGCGGCGCCGATGGCCCTCCAGTCCGGCCGGCGCCCCCGCAGCCCCCACAGGCTCACCCCGGTCAGCCCGACGCACGACACGGCGACCCCGGCCGCCGCCCAGCCGCCGGGCACCTCGTGCGCGAACAGCGCGGCCAGCACGGTCACGACGAGCGGCGCGGTACCGCGCGCGATCGGGTACGCCTGCCCGAAGTCCCCGAGCCGGAAGGAGGTCATGAGCAGCGCGTAGTACGCGACATGCACCCCGGCGGAGATCAGCAGATACGGCCAGGCGGGCCCGGCCGGCAGCGGAGCGAACAGCGCCATCACCAGCCCGACGACCAGGCCGCCCCCGGCGATGAGCGTGAACCCGGTCAGCTTGTCGGTGATCCGGTGCGCGATGGCGTTCCACCCGGCATGGGTGAACGCGGCCAGCAGTACGGCGGCGGTGACGAGCGGCGTCACCGGTCAGGACCAGTCGTCGTCATACCCGGCACGCTAACGGATCACTGCGTGGCCTGTGCAAGGGGTTGGTCCGGGCCGCCCGGCCGCCATCACCCGAACAAACCCGGCCAGTTGCACGGAGTCACTGACCTGAGCGAAGCAACCCCCCTAAGCTGCGGAGCATGAATCGGATCGAGGGCGCTCGACTGTTCCGGGAAGCCTGGATCGCCGGGGTCCGCCGCCACTTTCCCGGTGAGCCCGAGCCTGGATTCGTCACCCCGTGGGAGGACGTCCCGCAGTGGGAGCGGGAGGTCGCGGGAGTGGTCGCGTCCCGCATCCAGGGCCTGATGGAAGTCAGCGAGGGCACCGCCGCCAAGCTGTCCCGCGAGCAGAAGGGCCGCTTCGTCGCCATCTGCTGGGCCACCGAGGTGAGCGAACAGTGCACCGACCCCGAGCCCGCCCAGATCGCCGAGTGGCCCGACCTGCCTCTCTGGCACCAGGAGACGGACGCGGACATCTTCGAGGCGCTCGAGAAGACCGGATGACGGCGGACGGCCGGTGAGGCACTCGCCCCACCGGCCGTCCGCCGTCGAACACCCTCAGGCGCGGACCAGTTCGCGGTCCTCGTCCGGGTCGGACTGCGTGCGCAGGCCCTCGCCCTCGACGTCCACGTTGGGCAGGGCGCGGTCGAGCCAGGCCGGGAGCCACCAGGCGCGGCGGCCGAGGAGGGCCAGGACGGCCGGGACGATGGCCATGCGGACGATGAAGGCGTCGAAGAAGACGGCGATGGCCAGGCCGAAGCCGATCATCTTGATCATCGACTCGCTGGAGCCGATGAAGCCGGAGAAGACGGCGATCATGATGACGGCGGCGGCGGTGACGACGCGGGCGCTGTAGCGGAAGCCGGTGACGACCGCCTGGCCGGGGTTCTCCCCGTGGACGTACGCCTCACGTATCCGGGTCACGAGGAACACCTCGTAGTCCATGGCGAGTCCGAAGACCACGCCGACCATGAAGATCGGCATCATCGACATGACCGGCCCGGTCTGCTCGACGTTCATCAGGCCGGACAGCCAGCCCCACTGGAAGACCGCGACGACCGCGCCGAGGGCGGCGAGCACGCTGAGCAGGAAGCCGAGGGCCGCCTTCAGCGGGACCAGGATCGAGCGGAACACCACGATCAGCAGCAGGAAGGCGAGGCCGACGACCAGGGCGAGGTACGGCAGCAGCGCGTCGTTCAGCTTCTGCGAGACGTCGATGTTCATCGCCGTCGCCCCGGTGACCAGCAGCGTCGCGTCCGTCGCGGAGGCGATCGAAGCGCTCTTGCCCCGGATCGCGTGCACCAGGTTCTCGGTGGTGGCCGAGGACGGCTGGGACTTCGGTACGACGGTGATGATCGCGGTGTCGCCCGCCTTGTTGGGCGTCGGCGGGGTGACCGTGACGACGTCCTTCAGGCCCTTGATCTCGTCGCCGACCTTGGCGAACGCGGCCTTGGAGTCGTCGCTCCCCTTCGCGTCGACCACGACCATCAGCGGGCCGTTGAAGCCGGGGCCGAAGCCGTCGGAGAGCAGGTCGTAGGCGCGGCGCTGGGTGGTGGAGACGGGCTGGGAGCCGTCGTCGGGCAGGCCCAGTTCGAGCGAGGCGGCCGGGACGGCGGCGGCACCGAGGCCGACGACCCCGAGCAGCAGCACGGCGACCGGGCGCCGGACCACGAAACTCGCCCAGCGGGTACCCATGTTGGGGCGTCCGGACTTCTTCGCGGCGCGTCCCCCGCCGAGCAGCTTGCTCTTCTCCCCGGCCGGCTTGACCGTACGGCCCGCGTATCCGAGCAGCGCCGGGATCAGGGTGAGCGCGATCAGCACGGCGATGGCGACCGTGCCCGCGGCGGCGACGCCCATCTTGGTCAGCATCGGGATGTTGACGACGGAGAGTCCGACCAGCGCGATGACGACGGTCAGGCCCGCGAACACCACCGCCGAGCCCGCCGTGCCCACGGCCCGGCCCGCGGCCTCCTCGCGCTCGCGGCCCTCGGCCAGTTCGGCGCGGTAGCGGGAGACGATGAAGAGGGCGTAGTCGATGCCGACCGCGAGGCCGATCATCGTGGCCAGGGTGGAGGTGGTGGAGCCCAGGTCGAGCGGGTTGGCGAGCGCGGCGATCGTGGAGACACCGATGCCGACACCGATGATCGCGGTGAGCAGCGGCAGCCCGGCCGCGATGAGCGAGCCGAAGGTGATGACGAGGACGACGGCCGCGATGGCGATGCCGATGACCTCGCTGGACCCGGTCTCGGGCGCGGTGGTGAGCGCGTCGCCGCCGATCTCGACGGTCAGCCCCGCGTCCCGGGCGTGCCCGGCGCTCTCCTTGAGGGCGTCACGGGAGGAGTCCTCCAGCTCCATCCCGGAGACCTTGTACTTCACCGAGGCGTAGGCGATGGTGCCGTCCCGGCTGACCGCCTGCCCGGTGTACGGGTCGGCGACGGAGGCGACCTCGGAGCCGGAGCCCAGCTCCTTGACGGTCTTCTGGACGGCCGCCTTGTTGCCGGCGTCGGTCATCTTCTGGCCCTCGGGGGCCTTGAAGACGACGCGGGCGGTGGCGCCGTCGGCGCTCATGCCGGGGTAGCGCTGTTCCAGCAGGTCGAAGGCGCGCTGCGCCTCGGTGCCGGGGATGGAGAAGGACGAGTTCCCGGCGGGCGGCGCGGAGGCCGCGCCCACCCCGGCGAGGGTGAGCAGCGCGACCCACAGCAGGGCGACGAAGTGCCGTCGCCGGAAGGCGAATCGGCCGAGTTTATAGAGATACGTGGCCACGAGGGCGTACTCCCGGTCAGGTCGTGAAAAGCGTCTGGGCAGGGGTGGTCAGCCCGGCGACGTGAGCGGTGACGTCAGGTGGTGGGCTTGCGGGGAGAGGTGGGTCAGCTGGTGGGGACGCCGAGGGCGGGGAGGACCACGGCGTCGATGTAGGAGCGCAGGAAGTCCTGCGTGGGCGGCTGCTCGTCGATGAGCGCCCGGGTGGCGAACGCGCCGATCATCATGTGCACCACGAACGGCAGCGCCGGGTTGTCCGGGGCCACCTCGCCCCGGTCCACGGCCCGTCCGACCATCGCGCGCAGTGCGGTCATCTCGGGCTCGACGAGCTGCTCCCGGAAGGCCGCGAGCAGGTCGGGGTTGTTGTGGACGGCCATGGCCAGGCCCCGCATCAGGGCGCTGTTCTGCTCCATGGCGCAGTCGTCCTCGTGGCCGACGACCGCGTGGAAGTCACCGCGCAGCGAGCCGGTGTCCACGTCGGAGATCCGGCCGGGTTTGCTGTGCCGGATCGCCCTGGCGACCAGTTCGGCCTTGCCGCCCCACTGGCGGTAGAGCGTGGCCTTGCTGGAGCGGGTGCGAGCGGCGACGGCGTCCATGGTGAGGGCGTCGTAGCCGACCTCGCGGAGCAGGTCGAGGACCGCCTCGTACAGCTCGGCCGCGCGCTCGGGCGTGATCCTGCTGCGACGTGCGGTGGCGGCATCGGTCATCCGCCTCACCTCTCCCGCTTCGACTGACACGGCTCCCGTGCGGGACTCCGTACAGGATGAAGGTACCCCAGCCATCTGCGAAACGAAACGGTTTCGTACGGGCCCGGGGCGTGTCCTGCGTCACGGGGTGCCGGGCCGCACGAGTTGCTGTGCCCCTCGCGCCGGAAAAGCATGGATAGGTGAGCTATCTGCGGCTTCCCCACATCAGCGACGATCTGCTGTGCTTCGTGGCCGAGGACGACCTCTGGCTGGCGCCGCTCGACGAACCGGGCCGCCCCTGGCGGCTCACCGCGGACCGCACCAAGGCCGGACACCCCCGCTTCTCGCCCGACGGCAAGCAGATCGCCTTCACCAGCTGGCGCAGCCTGGTGCCCGAGATCCACCTCGTGGACGTGGCCGGCGGCCCCGCGCGGCAGCTGACGTACTGGGGCAGCGCCGACACCCAGGTGAGCGGCTGGACGCCCCCGGACCAGCACGGGAACAGCGACATCCTGGCCGTCGCCTCGCACGGGCAGCCCTTCTCCTACTTCACCTGGGCCCACAAGATCGGCACGGACGGCGGCCCCGGCGGACGCCTGCCCTGGGGCCCGGTCGGTGACATCCAGGTCGCGGACGTGGCCGGTGAGCACCAGACGCTGCTGCTCACCGGGACGCCCCCGCACGAACCGGCGTCCTGGAAGCGGTACCGGGGCGGCGCCATGGGACGGCTGTGGCTCCAGGGGCAGCGGCTGCTGGAGGACATCGACGGCCAGCTGGCCTCCCCGATGTTCGTCGCCGGACGCATCGCCTTCCTCTCCGACCACGAGGGCATCGGCAACCTCTACTCCGTCGCCCCCGACGGCACCGACCTGCGCCGCCACACCGACCACGACGCCTTCTACGCCCGGCACGCCTCGACCGACGGCGAGCGGGTCGTCTACCAGTGCGCCGGTGACATCTGGATCGTGGACGACTTCTCCCCCACCGGCACCTCGCGCAAGCTGGACATCGACCTGGGCGGCTCCGCCCCCGGCCGCCGCCCCTACCAGGTACCCGCCGCGCACAACGTGGACGGCCTCTCCGTGGACGAGACCGGCCGGGCCAGCGCGGTCACCGTCCGGGGCAGCCTGTACTGGCTCACCCACCGCGACGGCCCCGCCCGCACCATCGCCGACACCCCCGGCGTCCGGGTGCGCCTGCCGGAGATGCTGGGCTCGACCGGGCAGCTCGCCTACGTCACCGACGCCGAGGGCGACGACGCGGTCGCCATCGCCCAGCTCCCCCGCGCCACCGGCGGCCGCGAGCCCCGGCTGCTCGGCGAGGGCAGGCTCGGCCGGGTGCTGGAGCTGGTCTCCGACCCGGAGGGCGAGCGCCTGGCCGTCGCCTCCAACGACGGCAGGCTGCTGCTGATCGACGTGGCCGAGAACACCGAGAACACCGAAGACACAGCGGGCACCAAGGGCCCGGAGCCGGGCACCGTCACCGAGCTGATCCGCTCCGACAACGGGCCCGTCCGCGACCTCGCCTTCTCCCCCGACGGCGCCTGGCTCACCTGGTCCCACCCCGGCATCGGCCGCTCCCTGCGCCAGATCAAGCTGGCCCGCATCAAGGACCGGATGGTCGTGGACGTCACCAACGGCCGCTTCGAGGACGAGAACCCCGTCTTCACCAGCGACGGCCGCTACCTCGCCTTCCTCTCCTGGCGCGGCTTCGACCCGGTGTACGACGTGCACACCGGCGACCTGTCCTTCCCGCTCGGCTGCCGCCCCTACCTGGTCCCGCTGAACTCGGCCACGCCCTCCCCGTTCGCGCTCAATCCCGAGGGGCGTCCGGCCGCGGGCGGGCTCGATCCGCTGGAGGCGGGGTCCGGCGAGGGCGGCACGGTGACCGTGGAGGTGGAGGGGCTGGAGAACCGGGTCACGCCGTTCCCGGTGATGTCCTCCAAGTACTCGGCGCTGCGCCCGGTCGCGGGCGGCGGGCTGGTCTGGCTGCGCTGGCCGATCTCCGGCGCGCTGGGCGAGACCTTCGTCAACCCGGCCGACATCAGCGGCCGGCCCACGCTGGAGCACTTCAACATCAGCAAGGCGAAGAAGTCCGAACTGGTCGGCCATCTCGACTGGTTCGAGGTGAGCGGCGACGGCACCCGGCTGGTCGTGGTGGACGAGGGCGACCTGCGCGCGGTGCCGGCCACCGAGCCCGGCGACAGCGACAGCACGGTCTGGATAGACCTGCGCCGCATCCTGCACGAGGTGGACCCGGCCGCCGAGTGGCGGGGCGCGTACTCCGAGGGCGGCCGGATCATCCGGGACTACTTCTGGGACCCCGGCATGTGCGGGATCGACTGGGCGGCGATCCTGGAGCAGTACCGCCCGCTGGTCGAACGGGTCACCTCCCCCGACGAGTTCGCCGACCTGATGCGTGAAGTCCTCGGCGAACTGGGCACGTCGCACGCCTATGTCACCCCGGCCCGGCGCAACGAGGGCCCGCCGCACTACCAGCGCCGCCAGGGCCTGCTGGGCGCCAACTTCGTGTGCCGGGACGGCTCCTGGATGGTCGCCCGCATCCTGGACGGCGACTCCTCCGACTCCCGCGCCCGTTCCCCGCTGGCCGGCACCGGCATCCGCGAGGGCGCCGTGCTGACCCACGTCAACGGGCGTCCGGTGGACCCGGTGACCGGGCCGTACCCGCTGCTCGCGGGCTCCGGCGGCACCACCGTCGACCTCACCTTCACCCCGCCGGCGGGCGAGCCGGGTCCCGCCCGCCGGGTCGCCGTGGTCCCGCTGATCGACGAGCGGCCGCTGCGCTACCAGGACTGGGTGGCCAAACGGCGCGAGGTGGTACGGGAGTTGAGCGGTGGAAAGTGCGGCTATCTGCACATCCCCGACATGGGCGGCTCCGGCTGGGCCCAGTTCAACCGGGATCTGCGGCTTGAGGTGTCCCGGCCGGCGCTGATCGTGGACGTGCGCGGCAACGCGGGCGGGCACATCAGCGAGCTGGTGATGGAGAAGCTGACCCGGACCATCCTCGGCTGGGACCTCACCCGGAACGAGCAGCCGGTGTCGTACGCCTCCAACGCGCCGCGCGGGCCGGTCGTGGCGCTCGCGGACGAGGCGACGTCCTCCGACGGCGACATGATCACCGCCGCGTTCAAGCTGCTCGGGCTCGGCCCGGTGGTCGGGCAGCGCACCTGGGGCGGGGTCGTCGGCATGACCGGTCGGCACCGGCTCGGGGACGGCACCGTCATCACGGTGCCGATGAACGCGGCCTGGTTCGACGAGTACGGCTGGTCGGTGGAGAACCGGGGCGTCACCCCGGACCTGGAGGCGCTGCGCACCCCGCTGGACTGGGCCGAGGGCCGCTACGCCCAGCTCGACGACGCGGTGGGGCTGGCGCTCGACATGCTGGAGACGACCCCGGCCGCGGTACCGCCCGACTACAGCGACGTACCGGACCGCTCGCGGCCCAAGCTGCCGCCGCGCGAAGAGGGGTGAGGCCGGAGGTGTGCACACTCCCCGCCACTTACAACGTATAGCGCAAGGGGGGCCTTGCGGCAAGGCCCCCCTCATGGCGCAGAATCGCTGGTCAAGCCCAGAACCTGCGGAAATGAGTGATCCACGACATGTGTGCGCGTCCCGTGCTCGAGTCCGCGCCCGAGTCCCGCGCGTTCGAGCTGCCCGCCCGGCTCGCCGCGAAGGCCGACCCGGCACTGATCGCCGCTGACGAGCGGCACTTCGCGGACATCGCCGCGAGCCTGGAGCAGACCATCGCCGAACTCTCCGAGAACCTCGATCGCCTGCGCCGGGCGCCCGGCGGGGCGGGCCGGGAGGTGCTGGAGCGGGATCTGGAGATCCACCGGCTGACCGCCCAGTTGCGGGCTCTTCGCCGCTTCGGCCTCGACCTGTGCCTGGGCCGCATCGTCCACGCCGACGACGCGGAGAACGCGGCACCGATGTACATCGGACGCCTCGGCCTCACCGACAGCACCGGCCGCCGCCTGCTGATCGACTGGCGCTCCCCCGCCGCCGAACCGTTCTTCGCCGCGACCCACGCCCACCCGATGGGTCTGGCCAGCCGCCGCCGCTACCGCTGGACGCGCGGCCGGATCACCGACTACTGGGACGAGGTGTTCACCGCCGACGGCCTGGAGAACCACGCGGCGCTGGACGACCAGTCCGCGTTCATCGCCACCCTGGGCGGCAACCGCTCGGAGCGGATGCGGGACGTGCTGGCCACCATCCAGTCCGACCAGGACGCCATCATCCGGGCCTCCTCGCGCGGCGCCCTCGTGGTGGACGGCGGCCCCGGCACCGGCAAGACCGTCGTCGCCCTGCACCGCTCCGCCTACCTGCTCCACTCCGACCCGCTCCTCGGGCACCGCCGGGGCGGTGTGCTGTTCGTCGGCCCGCACCAGCCGTACCTGAACTACGTCGCCGACGTACTGCCCAGCCTCGGCGAGGAGGGGGTACGCACCTGCACCGTGCGGGACCTGGTCGCGGAGGGCGCCGGGGCCGGCGTCGAGACCGATCCGGAGGTGGCCCGGCTGAAGTCGTCGGCGGAGCTGGTGAAGGCGATCGAGAAGGCGGTGCGCTTCTACGAGACCCCGCCCACCGAGCCCATGACCATCACCACCCCCTGGGCCGAGCTGCACCTGACCGCCGCCGACTGGGCCGAGGCGTTCGAGGCCGCGGAGGCGGGCGTACCGCACAACGACGCCCGCGACCTGATCTGGGAGGCGCTGGTCACGATCCTCCAGGACCAGCTCAAGGAGGAGGTCCCGCCCAAGCTGTTCCGCCGGGCCCTGGCCGCCGACAGCGAGCTGACCGGCACCCTCCGGCGCGCCTGGCCCCTGCTCGAAGCGGCCGACCTCGTCGGTGACCTGTGGACGGTGCCGGCCTACCTGCGGATGTGCGCCCCCTGGCTCACCCCCGACGAGGTGCGCCTGCTGCGCCGCGCCGACCCCCAGGCGTGGACGGTGTCCGACCTGCCGCTGCTGGACGCGGCCCGGCAGCGGCTCGGGGACCCGGAGACCTCGCGGAAGAAGCGCCGACAGGCCGCCACGGTGGCCGTCGAGCGGGAGCGCATGGCCGTCGTCATCGACAGTGTGATCGCGGCCGACCCCGACGGCGAGGGCGCGGTGACCATGCTGCACGGCCAGGACCTCAGGGAGAGCCTGGTCGACGAGGACGCGCTGCCCGCCATCGAAGCGGACGCGCTCGCCGGACCGTTCGCGCACATCGTCGTGGACGAGGCACAGGAGCTGACCGACGCCGAGTGGCAGATGCTGCTGCTGCGCTGCCCGTCCCGCAGCTTCACCATCGTGGGCGACCGTGCCCAGGCCCGGCACGGCTTCACCGAGTCGTGGCGGGAGCGGCTCGCGCGGGTCGGCCTCGGCCGGGTCGAGGTGGCCTCGCTGAGCATCAACTACCGCACCCCGGAAGAGGTGATGGCGGAGGCGGAGCCGGTGATCCGCGCCGCCCTCCCGGACGCCAACGTACCGACCTCCGTCCGCGCGAACGGCATCCCGGTCACGTACGGCCCGGTGTCGGACCTGGACTCCGTGCTGCACGACTGGCTGGCCGAGAACGCCGAAGGGACCGCCTGTGTCATCGGCGATCCCGCGTTCGAGGAGCGCCCCCGCGTCCGGTCGCTGACGCCGGAACTGGCGAAGGGGCTGGAGTTCGATCTGGTCGTCCTGGTGGACCCGGAAGCCTTCGGCGACGGCATCGAGGGCGCGGTGGACCGCTATGTGGCGATGA
This sequence comes from Streptomyces sp. NPDC085596, assembly GCF_044541565.1. NCBI lineage: Bacteria > Bacillati > Actinomycetota > Actinomycetes > Kitasatosporales > Streptomycetaceae > Streptomyces > Streptomyces sp. NPDC085596. Next base: position 82,557 of record NZ_JBITTC010000007.1, read on the forward strand.
CCCGCGCGACCCAGCGACTGGTGGTGCTGAGCGCCTGATCGTGCGCCGGGGCGGGGCGCCCGGACGTGCCGGGTGCCCCGCCGCGTGGCTTACGCCGGATCTGCCGCGTCAGGCGGTGTGGTCCGGGTCGAAGCGGTCCTCCACCTCGCGCGCCCCGCCCTCGGCGCGGTCACGCTGGGGCTGGTGGGCGCGCTCCTGCTGACCGCGCTCCTGCTGGCCGCGCTGGCCGGCCTTCTCGCGGGCCTGGCCGGCCTTCTCCTTGGCCTGGTCCTGCATCTTGCGGGACTTCTCCTGGAACTGGTCCTTCATACCCATGTGGGTTCACATCCCTGGTGAGACGGTTGCGGCCCTCGGTGGGGCCTCGACCAGATTCACACGGGCGAACACCCTCCGCATGTCGATCAGTTACGCTGCGTAGCGCGGGCCGCTTCGTCGGCCGCACCGCCCGCGCCCACCAGCCCCGAGCGCATGCCGGTCAGCCGGTCCGCGTACCGGCGCATCTCGCGCTGTCCGACGGTGCCGATGAGCGCCGGGAGGTAGCCGCGTACGCCCTGCATCCCGCGCAGCCACCACTGCCCGTACACATGCGCGGAGCGCCGCTCGATCCCGTCCACCAGCCGGTCGACGGCCGGGCCCAGCGGGTACGTCTTGTTCGACGGCCACGGCAGCCGCTGCCTCAACTCCCGCATCACGTCGTCCTGGTCGGCGCCGCGCACCATGTCGGTGTCGGTCCAGGACAGGTAGGCGACACCCACCCGCACGCCCAGATAGCCGACTTCGCCGCGCAGGCTGTGCGCGTACGCCTCCACGCCCGACTTGGAGGCGCAGTACGCCGTCATCATCGGCGCCGGGGTGATCGCGGCGAGGGAGGCGATCTGGAGGAGGTAGCCGCGGCTCTCGGTGAGCACCGGCAGGAAGGCACGGGCGGTGACGGCCGAGCCGATGAGGTTGACCTCGATCACCCGCCGCCAGGCCACCGGGTCGGAGTCGGCGAACGGACCGCCGCTCGCCACACCGGCGTTGGCCACCACGATGTCGACCTTGCCGAACCGCTCCTTCACCTCGGCGGCGACCCGGCCCATCGCCTCGTGGTCGGTGACATCGGCGTACCAGTAGGCACTCTCGCCGTACAGCCGCTCGGAGACGGCCTTCAGCTCGTCCTCCTCCAGCCCGACCAGGGCCACCTTGGCGCCGCGCGCGGAGAGCTTGCGGGCGAGCAGCTCCCCGACACCGCGTGCCGCACCGGTGACGACGGCCACCTGTCCTTCGAGACCGACCCTGCTCATGCGCCCTCCTCCAGGGTGACGGGGATGCTCCCCGTGACGTACGTGGTGACGAGTTCCCGTATCCGGCCGGTCACCGCTTCCGGCGCCTCCACCGGGGTCATGTGACCGATCCCGAACAGCTCGGTGAGACCGATGCAGTTGGGCAGCTCGGCCACGAGCGCGCGGGCGTGCGCCGAGGGGGTGAGCCGGTCGGCGGTGCCGTGCAGCACGGCGGTGGGTACGGTCAACTGCCGTACACCGTGGTCGAGATCGAGCCGGTCCAGCACTCCGCCCCAGGCGTGCCGGGCGGCGCGCGGGCAGGCGTGCACGATCCGGGCGCACGCGTCCACCATGTGCGGGGCCGAACCGGGGCCCATGGTCGCGTACTTGAGGATCTTCTTCGCCAGGGGTGTGACCGGTCCGAGCGGCAGGGACGAGCCGAGGATGTGCCCGGTGAGCCAGGTGCGGGCCCGTCCGGCGCGCAGCGGCACCACGCGCGCCTCGGCGGTCAGCCGTCCGCTGCCGGTGCTGCACAGCAGCGCGGCGGCCGCGTGCTCCTGGAAGCGGGGGCGGTTCGCGGCGGCCATGATCGTCATGCCGCCCATGGAGTGGCCGACGATCAGGGCGCGTTCGCCGCGCGCCAGGGTGGCGGCGAGCACCGCTTCGAGGTCGTCGGCGAGCGCGTCGGTGGAGCAGACCGGGCTGTACGGGCTCAGGCCATGCCCGCGCTGGTCATAGGCGATGACCCGGTGGTCGCGGGCCAGCTCCCGCATCTGCGCGGCCCAGAAGGCGGTCGAGCAGGTCCAGCCGTGGGAGAGGACGACCGGCGGGGCGTCCTCGGGGCCGTGCACCTCGACGTGCAGGCGGGCGCCGCTGGTGGAGGCGGCCTCCAGGGTGCGGCTCATGCGGTGGCCTCGCTCCGGACGGGGGCCTGCTTCTCGGGCGCCGGCTTGCGCAGCACCTCGTACTCGGTGAGGTCCACGCGGCGGGTGGCCTGGCGGAACTCGGTGGTGGTGCCGGGCCAGACGGTGGTGTTGCGGCCACTGGCGTCCAGGTACCAGCTGGTGCAGCCGCCGGTGTTCCAGACGGTGCGCTTCATCCGCTCCTGCACCCGCTTGTTCCAGCGGTCGACGGCGGCGGGGCGGGCGTCCAGGGCGGTGCGGCCGCCGAGGGTGTCGAGCTGGCGCAGGTAGTCGGCGAGGTAGTTCAGCTGGGACTCGATCATGAGGATCATGGAGGAGTTGCCCAGGCCGGTGTTGGGCCCGATCACGCTCAGCCAGTTCGGGAACCCGGCCGCCGAACCACCGCGCAGCGCCGCCATCCCGCCCTTCCACGCCTCGGCGAGCGTGACGCCCCCGGCGCCGACCACCCGCTCGGCGATGGGCATGTCGGTGACGTGGAAGCCGGTGCCGAAGATGATCGCGTCGACCTCGGTCTCGGTGCCGTCGGCCGCGACCACGGTCGAGCCCCGGATCTCGCTGACCCCGCTGGCGACCACGTCCACATTGGGCTGGGCCAGCGCGGGGTAGTACGTACTGGAGAGCAGGATGCGCTTGCAGCCGATGCGGTAGTCCGGGGTGAGCTTGGCGCGCAGGGCCGGGTCCTTGATGGCGCGGGCCATGTTGCGCTTGGCGAGCCGCTCGACCAGGCCGAGTTCGTCGGGGTGCTTGGTGAACGCCTGCACCTGGAGTTCCCGGATGCCCCACAGCAGCCCGCGCCGCAGCCGCGCGGTGAAGGGCAGCGCCTGGTGCAGCCTGCGCTCGGCGGTGCCGATGGCCCGGTCCATGCGGGGCATCACCCAGGGCGGGGTGCGCTGGAAGACGGTCAGCTTTGCGACCTCGGGCTGGATCGAGGGGACGATCTGGATCGCGGAGGCGCCGGTGCCGACCATGGCGACGCGCTTGCCACGCAGGTCGTAGTCGTGGTCCCAGCGGGCGGAGTGGAACACCCGGCCGGGGAAGGAGTCGATCCCCGGGATCGCGGGGATCTTCGGGTCGGACAGCGGGCCGGTGGCGGAGACCACCACGTCGGCGGTGAGGGAGCCGCTCGCGGTCTCGATGTTCCAGCGCAGGTTCTCCGCGTCCCAGGTCATCAGCTTGACCTCGGAGTCGAAGCGCAGATGCGGGCGGAGCCCGAAGTCGTCGGCGACGCGCTCCAGGTAGGCGCGGATGTGCTCCTGCCCGGAGAAGGTGCGCGGCCAGTCGGGGTTGGGCGCGAAGGAGAAGGAGTACAGGTGCGACGGCACGTCGCAGGCGCAGCCGGGATAGCTGTTGTCCCGCCAGGTCCCGCCGACGCTGCCGGCCCGCTCCAGGACGACGAAGTCGGTGATCCCCTCCCGGCGCAGCCGCACGGCGGCCCCCAGTCCGCCGAACCCGGACCCGATCACCGCCACCCGTACATGCTCGTGCTCGGCCATCCCGACGCCTCCACGCATCCTCGGACTCTGCCAGTGAACACTGGCGCAATGGGACTGTAGAGCAGCTCCGTACCGAGCGGTAGGGGGCGCGGGAAGGAAAGTTACCGGGGGTACGCCATAGGCTGCGGGCGTGGCAGAAGACGGCGGACACAGCGGCGGGCAGACCGGCGGGCGCGAGTACCGCATGGAGGAGCTGGCGAGCGTCGCCGGGATCACCGTGCGCACGCTGCGCTTCTACCGCGAGCGCAGACTGATCCCGCCGCCCCGCCGCGAGGGCCGTATCGCCTGGTACGACGACCACCACCTGGCCCGGCTGCGCACGATCGCGGCGCTGCTGGAGCGCGGGCACACCCTGAACGGCATAGCCGAGCTGGCGGAGGCACTGGACCACGGCCGGGACGTGGCCGACCTGCTGGGCGTCGCCCCGCCCACCGAGGAGGAGCCGGTCCGGCTGACCCCGGAGGAGCTGGCGGCCCGCTTCGAGGGCGACGTCACCCCGGAGAACCTGGCGGCCGCGATGAACCTCGGTTACGTCGGCACCGACGGCGACGAGATCGTCCACATCAGCCGCCGTCTGCTGGACGTCTCCTCGGCGCTGGTCCGCGAGGGCATCCCGCTGGCCGAGGTACTGACGGCCGCGGCACGGGTCCGCGAGCACGCGGACGCCCTCGCGGCCCTCTTCGCCGAGCTGATCCAGCGCCACGCCCCCGAGGACACCCTGCACCGCCTGCGCCCGCTGGCCCGCAGCGTGGTGGAGGCGGAGCTGTCCCTGGCCATGGACCGGCGCTTGAGCAAGCTGGACTAGCGCTCGTAGACCACCGTGACGGGCGCGTGGTCGGACCAGCGCTCGGTGTGGGTGGCCGCGCGCTCCACGTAGCCCTTGACCGCCTTCGCGGCGAGGCCGGGGGTGGCCAGGTGGTAGTCGATGCGCCAGCCGGAGTCGTTGTCGAAGGCGCGGCCCCGGTAGGACCACCAGCTGTACGGGCCCTCGACGCCGGGGTGCAGGGCGCGGACGACGTCCACGTAGCCGCCGTCCCCGGGGGCGAGCACCTGGCTCAGCCACTCCCGCTCCTCGGGCAGGAAGCCGGAGTTCTTGATGTTGCCGCGCCAGTTCTTGAGGTCGGCCTGCTGGTGGGCGATGTTCCAGTCGCCACAGACCAGGACCTCACGGCCGTCGGCGGCGGCCCGCTCGCGCAGCGCCTTGAGGTGGGCCAGGAACTCGCCCATGAAGCGGACCTTCTCGTCCTGCCGCTCGGTGCCGACCTCGCCCGAGGGCAGATACAGCGAGGCGACGGTCACACCGGGCAGGTCGGCCTCCACATAGCGGCCCGAGCCGTCGAACTCCGCCGAGCCGAAGCCGACCCGGACGCGGTCGGGCTCACGGCGCGTGTAGAGGGAGACGCCCGCGCGGCCCTTGGCGGCGGCGGGCGCGTGCACGACATGCCAGCCCTCGGGCTGCCGCACCCGCTCGGGCAGCTGCTGCGGCTCGGCGCGCACCTCCTGCAGACAGACCACGTCCGCGGAGGTCTGGTCCAGCCACTCCACGAAGCCCTTCTTGGCGGCGGCCCGCAGTCCGTTCACATTCACCGAGGTCACAGTCAGCACCAGGGCACGATACCGGCACACTGGTGGAGTCCGACGCCCACTCACCGCATAGAAGTACGATGCCCAGCATGAATATACGTCGCGTTCGCTTCGACCACCCCGACGCCGTGAAGCTCAACGACGAGGTCCAGGCCGAGTACCACGTGCGCTACGGCGACGGCGGCGACGCCACCACCCTGGACCCCGCGGACTTCGCCCCGCCCAGAGGCGTGTATCTGATCGCCTACGACGAGCGGGACCGCCCGGTCGCCACCGGCGGCTGGCGCGGCCAGGACCTGAACGACGAGGGCAACCAGGACGGCGACGCCGAACTGAAGCGGATGTTCGTCATCGCGCAGATGCGCGGCCACGGCCTGGCCCGCCGCATCCTCGCGGAACTGGAAGCGGATGCCCGCGCGGCCGGCCGCACCCGCATGGTCCTGGAAACCGGCACCGAACAGCCGGAGGCCATCGCCCTGTACACCTCCAGCGGCTACACCCCGTGCGCCAAGTTCGGCTACTACCGCCACCACGAGAACAGCCTCTGCTACGCGAAGCCGCTCCAGGCGCCGGACGGCGTCAAGTAGACCGCCCCAGTGGCCTGTTGCCGCAGCGCAGGCCACTACTTTCCCTGTGACGCGCCTGTGACGTGACGGCGATCACTCCGCCGAAAGTCGGAACATACGATCAGCTCAGTAGCTGCCGCGCCTTTCGGCCCCACCTGACAGTGCGAGCGGATGCGACTCCCCCTCCTCATCAATCGGGTTCTTTTTCATCCTCAGGAGTCCTTCATGTCTTCGCTCGGTTTCCGACGCAACTCCGCCCTCCGTACGGGCTTCGTCGCCGCCTCTCTCGCCGCCACCGTCCTCCTGCCCGCCGGTGCCGCGTTCGCCGCGAACGGCGCGACGCCGAGCCCGCAGGCCGGCACGCCGACCGCGACCGGCAAGCCCAGCACTCCGGCCCCGGTCCAGACGCCCACCAGTGCGGCGCCCACCCCGTCCCAGGGGCACGACGGCCCCAACGGGCAGCAGGGCCCCGTCCTGATGAACACGGTCGCGCTGAAGGGCGGTCTGACGGCCAGGGTCTACAAGCACACCGACAAGGGCGACTACTACTCGGCCACCGTTGTCGCCAAGGGGAAGACCCTCGGGGAGCTGCGCGCCGGGAGCGGCTTCGGCGCCCAGCAGAGCAAGGTCTTCAACGGCTTCAAGGTGACCCTGCGGGCGGACGGCCGCATATCCTCCGTGTCGGACCTGGGCGGCCAGGGCCCCGTCACCCCGGTCAGGTGCGTCGTCACCGTGACGCGGAGCATCGGCGCGGGCACCGAGGCCCTGCTGACCATCAGCCCCTCGGGGCCGACGGTGGACTTCCGGGGCGCGGGCGAGACCAAGCTGATGCCGTACCACCTGAACCGCCTGCACCCCAGGCTCTCGGCGAGCGCGGGCTTCCTCGCCGAGATCCTCGACCCGAACAGCACCCACCCGCGGCTGCGCACCAACATGGAGGGCGGCGGCCACCCGGCGACGGTCCAGGACTTCCCGAAGCTGCCCAGCGGATGCAGCTTCACCTACCCGACCGGCTCGACGGGTTCCACCGGCAGCACCGGCGGCACCACGACCAGCAACACCGGCACCACCTCGACCAACCAGACCACCGTGGTGCCGAAGGGCAGCGTCGCCGCCGGCTACGAGGGCGCCCCGGAGAACGGCGCCCCGGTGCTGATGGCGGTCGGCGGAGCCGCGGCGGCCGGGGCCGCGGGCATCGGCTTCGTCGTCCTGCGCCGCCGAGGGATGTCCGGCGCCGGCCGGATCTGAAACGCCACCCCCACGGGTGCGGGCCCGCCGCCTGATGAGCGGCGGCCCGCGCCCGTCGTTCCGCCTGGAGTCAGCCTCATGCAACCGCCCGCCGCCCGCCGCCTCATGACCGCCACGCTCACCGTCGCCCTCGGCCTCGCCCTGGCCGGCTGCGGCTCGTCGGACAGCGCCGAGCGCACGGCCCCGCCACCGCCCGAGCCCGTCTCGACATCCGCCGCCATACCCGTCAAGTCGGCTTCTCCCATGGCCCGTTCGCTCCCGGTCCACGTCACGATCCCCTCGGCGGGCGTCGACGCGGGCCCGATCCTGGAGCTGGGCCTCGCCGCCGACGGCACGGTGGAAGTCCCCTCCGTCGCCCAGGCCGACCGGATCGGCTGGTACTCCAAGGGCGTCACCCCCGGCGAAACCGGCCCCGCCGTCCTGATCGGCCACTACGACACGGTGCAGGGCCCGGCCGTGCTGCGGAACGTCGGGAAGATCAGGAAGGGCGCGCTGATCACCGTCGCACGCGCCGACGGTTCGGACGCCGTCTTCGCCGTCCGGACGGTGCAGCAGGTCGACAAGGACGCCTTCCCCACCAACAAGGTGTACGGCGACACGACCCACCCCGAACTGCGCCTGATCACCTGCGGCGGAGCCATCGAGAACGGCCACCGCCCGGACAACGTCATCGTCTACGGCGACCTCGTGTCCGGCACCCCTGACGCTGCCGGCACCTCTGACGCTTCCTGAAACGACGAAGAACCCGCCCGATCTTCCGATCGGACGGGTTCTTCGTAACCGCCCCTGAGCGAACTCAAGAACAGTCGATGCGTGGACCTGTGGGGATTTGAACCCCAGACCCCCTCGATGCGAACGAGGTGCGCTACCAGACTGCGCCACAGGCCCTTGCAACGAGTGAAACTCTAGCATCCCGATCGGGGTGCTCTGAAATCCGCTCCCTGACTGGTCAGGCGCGGGTCACTCGTTGGCGGCGCGGGGGCGGTCGCCGTCCTCGTACTGGTCGAACAGCGGGGTGCGGCCGCGCTCGCGGGACCGGCGGGCGGAGGCGCTGCGCCGGGCGTCGCCCCGGGCGTCCTCCGGGCGTTCCTCGGCCGGCGCCGGATCGGCCGCCGGGACCTCGGGACGCTGGTCCGGGGCGACGGCGCTGGAGCGGGCCGAGCTCCAGGTGCCGGGGGCGCCCAGGTCCACGTCGGCGGTGGCGCGCGGCGCGACCGGCGCGGTCACGTAGGTGGGCAGCGGCACCGGGACCGGGTCCCAGCTGTCGCCGTGACCGGGGCGGCGCTGCCGCTCGCGCTGCTGGTCGACCCACTCGGCGTGGTCGGTCTGCTCGACCAGCGCGCGCCGGTCGGCGGCGAGGGCGGCGGACAGAGCGGGGTCGGTGTGCGGCCCCGTTCCCTCCTCCGGCTCGCCGGCGACGGCGGCCGCCTCGGCGGCCGCGCGGCGACGCGGCTGACGGGCGCGCTCACGCAGCCGCGCCGCCGCGTCCTCGGCGCTCCTGCGGTCCATCTGGAAGGCGAACCGGCGCCGTTCCTGCCGGCGCAGATAGCCGATGTACGCGCTGAGCAGGACGGCGGGCACGGCGGGCACCCAGAGGAGGGCCAGGCCCCCCACCGCGGCGGCGATCGCGCCGAGGGTGAAGGCGAGGAAGAGCATCACGGTGGTGCGCCGCCTGCGGGCGAGCGCCTTCGTGCGCTGGGCGCGCGCCGCCGCGGTCTGCGCCGAGGGCGCGCGCCGGGCGGGCACGGGGGCGTGTTCGGGTTCGGGCGCCTGGGCGGAACGGGACGGATGCGCCTGCGCGGAAGGGGACTTGGGGGCCGGTACGGCCACCTGGTCGCGCGGGGCTTCCGCCCGCATCTGCCGCTCCGGCTCGATGTCCGCCCGGACCTGACGGCGCGTCGGAGGCATGGCGAAGTCCCGGACGTCCACCGAGTCGGTGGCGACGTCCGGGTCACCGGCGTCCGGCTCCCCCTCCAGGGTGGAGCGCGCCCGCAGGTCCTTGGCGTACCGGCGCTCCATCCCCGCCCTTCCGGACAGCAGCCGGATGGCGGTGCTGAAGCGTTCCGTCGGACGGGCCTCGTTCAGCTCGTCCTGCCTACGGAGCCACATCGGCACCAAGTAGGCGGCCCAGGCCCCGACGATGACTGCGTAGATGAGGCCGCTGCTGCTCACGACTCACACGGTAGAGGGGTTTCCCTGAGGCCATCCGCCAATTGAGCCGGTGTGTCGCACGATCTGGCTGATATTTCCAGCTTTTTTTGCGACCGATGCGATCAGCGGACCGTCGAAGGGAGGAATTGAATGCCCGGAGACACGTCCAAGACGGTCGGCTCACGCATCAATTCGAACACATATTCAATTTCCGGTGCTGTTCGCATTCCCGGGCTGTCCCGGCCGCCCGGCACGCGTGCGCCGCCAGCGGTCGACCAGGCCGTCGGGGATCTCCTCGGCCGTGAGCGCGTAGACCAGATGGTCGCGCCAGGCGCCGTCGATGTGCAGATAGCGCGGCCGCAGCCCCTCCTCGCGGAAGCCGAGCTTCTCCACCACCCGGCGGCTGGGCCGGTTCTCCGGGCGGATGCAGACCTCCAGCCGGTGCAGGCCCACCGCGCGGAAGCAGTGGTCGGACACGAGCGCGACGGCGGTCGGCATCACCCCGCGCCCGGCGACGGACTCGTCCACCCAGTAGCCGATGTGCCCGGAGCACATCGAGCCCCAGGTGATCCCGGCGACCGTCAGCTGGCCGACCAGGCGCCCCTGGTACTCGATGACGAACGGCAGCATCCGGCCCGCCCCCGCCTCCGAGCGCAGGTGCCGGATCATCTGGCGGTAGGTGGGCCGGTGGGCGATCGGGCCGCTCGGGGTGGGCGGCGGAATGGTCGCCTCCCAGGGGCGCAGCCAGTCCCGGTTGCGCCGGTTCACCTCGCGCCAGGCGCGCTGGTCGCGCACCCTTATCGGCCGCAGGACGACATCCCCGTCGACCAGCACCACGGGCCAGGATCTGCCGGTCAGCTCGCACCCCCGGCGCCCGCGTGGCCCGGTGCGTCGGGCCGGGGGTGGTCGCCGCCGCGGATCTGGTCGACGGCGTGCGTCAGCAGCGGCTCCAGCACGGCGAGCCCGTCCCGCACTCCCCCGCTCGAACCCGGCAGGTTCACGATCACCGTGGTGCCCGCGACCCCGGCCAGGCCCCGTGAGAGCGCGGCGGTGGGCACCTTCTCGCGCCCGTACGCCCGGATCGCCTCGGCGATGCCCGGCACCTCGTAGTCGAGGACCGCGCGGGTGGCCTCGGGGGTGCGGTCGGTGGGCGAGATGCCGGTGCCGCCGGTGGTGACGACCGCGTCGTACCCGGCCGCCACGGCCTCGCGCAGGGCGGTCTCGACCGGGTCGCCGTCCGGGACCACCCGCGGGCCGTCCACGGTGAAGCCGAGGCGGGTGAGGCCCTCGGCCACGGCGGGGCCGCCCTTGTCGGCGTAGACGCCGGCGGCGGCGCGGTTGGAGGCGGTGACGACCAGCGCGCGGTACGAGGTGCCGCTCACGCCCGGCTCCAGTGGCCGGACTTGCCGCCCGTCTTCTCCTCCACCCGCACGTCGGTGATGACGGCGCCCTTGTCGACCGCCTTCACCATGTCGACCACGGTCAGCGCGGCGACGGAGACCGCCGTGAGCGCCTCCATCTCCACGCCGGTGCGGTCGGTGGTCTTCACGGTGGCCAGGATCTCCACGCCCTCGTCCGTGACCGCGAGGTCCAGCGTCACGCCGGACACCGACAGCGGGTGGCACAGCGGGATCAGGTCCGGGGTGCGCTTGGCGCCCATGATGCCCGCGATCCGGGCGGTGGCCAGGGCGTCGCCCTTGGGCACCCCCTCGCCGCGCAGCAGCTCGACCACGCGCGGTGACACGAGCACCCGGCCACTGGCACGGGCGGTGCGCGCGGTCACTTCCTTCCCGGATACGTCGACCATGCGGGCCGCGCCCGCCTCGTCGATGTGCGTCAGTCGGTCGTGCGTACTCATGGTGTGCGGTGCTTCCCGTTCGCGGCCCGCCGGCGCTTGCGGTGTGCGGGCTCTTGTGCGCGCCACGGTACCGCCAAGTCGGCTCGGACACCGGGCCGGGACCCCGCGAGGCCCCTTGAGGGACCCGCGCGGGTGCCGTCCGGTCAGCCGAGCAGGACGACCTCGACCTCGGTGCCGGGCTCGGCCGTCGACATGTCCTCGGGGAGCACGATCAGCGCGTTGGCGTGGGCCAGCGCGGCGATCAGATGGGAGCCGCTGCCGCCCACCGGGGCGACCTCGCCGTCCTCGTAGTTGCCGCGCAGGAACTGGCGGCGGCCCTCGGGCGAGCGCAGCGGCTCGTCCACCTTGAGGGTGGCCCGAGTGCGCGGCCGCTGGACGTCCGGAAGGCCCATCAGGGCGCGGATGGCGGGGCGGACGAACAGCTCGAAGGAGACGTACGACGACACCGGGTTGCCGGGCAGCGCCAGCAGCGGGGTGTGGTCGGGGCCCACCGCGCCGAAGCCCTGGGGCTTGCCGGGCTGCATGGCGAGCTTGCGGAAGTCGACACCGCCGCCCTCCTCCTCGCCGACCTCGGTGAGCGCCTCCTTGACCACGTCGTACGCGCCGACGCTGACCCCGCCGGTGGTGACCAGCAGGTCGGCGCGGACCAGCTGGTCCTCGATGGTGGAGCGCAGCACGTCCGCGTCGTCCGCGACGGCGCCGACCCGGTAGGCGATGGCACCCGCGGCACGGGCGGCGGCACTGAGGGCGAAGCTGTTGGAGTCGAAGATCTGGCCGTGCGCCAACGGCTCGCCCGGCTGGACGAGTTCACTGCCGGTGGACATCACCACGACGCGCGGGCGCGGGCGCACCCGGACCGTTCCCCGGCCGATCGCGGCCAGCAGGGCGATCTGGGAGGGGCCGAGGACCGTGCCCGCGGCGAGCGCCCGGTCACCGGCGCGCACATCGCTGCCGCTGGGCCGGACGTGCGCCCCGGTCTCGGCGGGCCGGAAGATCCGGACCTGTCCCTCGGCACCCTCCGGCGCCTGGGCGCGGGCCCGCATACCGCTCGCGGGGCCGCCGCCGAGCCCGGCGTCCGTCCACTCGACGGGGACGACGGCCTCGGCGCCGGGCGGCAGCGGCGCGCCGGTCATGATGCGCGCCGCCTGGCCGGGGCCGACCTGGACCGGGGCGGCGTCGCCTGCCGCGACGTCACCGACGACGTCCAGGACCGCCGGGAATTCCTCGGTGGCCCCGGTCACGTCCGCGACCCGTACCGCGTAACCGTCCATGGAGCTGTTGTCGAAGGGCGGCAGGGACACCGGCACCATGACGTCGTCGACCAGCGCGCAGCCCTGCGCGTCGGGGAGCTGGAGCTCGATGGGGTCGAGCGGGCGGACGGTGCTGAGAATGTCCTCCAGGTGCTCGTCCACCGACCACACGTGGTCCGGTCCGACGGGACGGTTCGCGGCGGTGCTCAACGTTCCTGCATCTCCTCGGCGACGAAACTGCGCAGCCAGGTCCTGAAGTCCGGGCCCAGGTCCTCACGTTCGCACGCGAGGCGGACAATGGCACGCAGGTAGTCGGCACGGTCGCCGGTGTCATAGCGGCGGCCCTTGAAGACGACGCCGTGCACCGGACCGCCGACCTTCTCGTCCTCCGCGAGCTGCTGGAGAGCGTCGGTGAGCTGGATCTCGCCGCCCCGGCCGGGCTCGGTCTTGCGGAGTATGTCGAAGATGTGCGGGTCGAGGACGTAGCGGCCGATGATCGCGTAGTTGGAGGGCGCGTCGGCCGGCTCCGGCTTCTCGACCAGGCCGGTGATCTTGACGACGTCGCCGTCGGCGGTGGCCTCCACGGCCGCGCAGCCGTAGAGGTGGATCTGCTCGGGGGCGACCTCCATGAGGGCGATCACGCTGCCGCCGTGCTGCTCCTGCACCTCCACCATGCGCTGGAGCAGGGGGTCGCGGGGGTCGATCAGGTCGTCGCCGAGGAGGACCGCGAAGGGCTCGTGGCCGACGTGGGGCGCGGCGCACAGCACGGCGTGGCCGAGGCCCCTGGGGTCGCCCTGGCGGACGTAGTGCATGGTGGCCAGGTCGCTGGACTCCTGGACCTTGGCGAGGCGGTCGGCGTCGCCCTTCTTGCCGAGCGCGGACTCCAGCTCGTAATTGCGGTCGAAGTGGTCCTCCAGCGGACGCTTGTTGCGTCCGGTGACCATGAGGACGTCCTCGAGGCCCGCCGCTACCGCCTCCTCGACCACATATTGGATGGCCGGCTTGTCCACGACCGGCAACATCTCCTTGGGTGTCGCCTTGGTCGCGGGCAGAAAGCGGGTGCCCAGCCCGGCTGCCGGAATGACAGCCTTGCTGATCCTCGGGTGCAACTCAGTCATGCGCGCCACTCTAACCGGTGTCCTTAGGGGGAAATCCCCTGCTCCGCTTAGGAGAGCGTGATAATCGCGGACCGAAAAGGAGGCGGCCACAGGTGAAATCCGACGGACGCGCGAACGAGCCCGACAAGCGGAGTCTTCGGCGTGAACTCCTGGCAAATAGAAGGGAGTTGAGCGACGAAGAACTCATGACGACCGAGCGTGCTCTCGCCGCGCAGGCCCTCGGTCTGCCCGAACTGGCCACCGCGCGCACGGTGGCCGCGTACGTCTCGGTCGGCACCGAGCCCGGTACGGCCGCCCTCCTGGAGACGCTGCGCGAGCGCGGCACCCGCGTCCTGCTCCCGGTCCTGCTGCCCGACGACGACCTCGACTGGGGCGCGTACACCGGACCCGGCTCTCTGGCGGCGGTCCGGCACGGCGGGCGGATGGAGCTGGCCGAGCCCACCGGCGCGCGTCTCGGCCCCGGCGCGGTGGCCTCGGCGGACGTGGTGCTGCTGCCCGGCCTCGCGGTGGACGCGCGCGGGATGCGGCTGGGGCGGGGCGGGGGGTCGTACGACCGGGTGCTCGCGCGCCTGGAGCGCGCGGGCGCGCGTCCGGCGCTCGTGGTGCTGCTGTACGACACGGAGGTGGTGGCGCGGGTGCCCGCCGAGGCGCACGACCGCCCGGTGCACGCCGTGGTGACCCCGACCGGCGTACGCCGTTTCGCGCGCCCCTGAGAAGCCCCGATACGGGTGAAGGCCCTCCACGCGCACGCGTGAGGGCCTTCATACGGTGACCGCTGTCAGCGGCTCACGGCCGCAGGTTCAGCGTGTCCTTCGTGCTCCCGTCGACCGACTTGGCGGAGAAGGACCAGGGCAGCAGATCGCCGTCGGCCCACTTGTCGGTCTGGTCGGTGTAGTGGGCGCTGAAGGCGTGCCCGGAGGCACCGCTGAGGTTGATCCAGCGGGACTTGTCGAGGTCCGCCATGTTGATCACCATCCGCATGGACGGCACCCACACCACGCCGTAGCCCCCGGCCGCGTTCCAGCCGGTCGCGTTGACGGTGGCCTCGCCGCCGCTGAGCTTCCAGGGGCCGCGGTTGAGCGCGTACTGGAGCACCTCCGGGCCCTCGATGCCGAGGGTCTGGTTCTTCAGGAACAGCCGGTGCAGGCGGCCCCAGCTCCAGGTGTCGATGTCCTTGCCGAGCTTGGCGGTCAGCTCCCAGCGGGCGTCGATCATGGCGCGGGTGAACAGCTCGTCGCGGTTGTGCGCGGCCGGGCGGTTGCCCGACTTCGGCGCCTGCCACCACTGGCTGTCCGGCTTGTCCATGAGCGTGCGCACGACCTCGAACCAGCGGTCGCCACCGTCCGGCTGCGCCTGGTCGGCGTCGCGCCGGCCGCACTCGCGGACCTTGCTCTCGTCGTCCAGCGGACCGGTGCTGCCGGCCTTCTCCACCCACAGGCACTGGCCCTTGGCGCGCAGCTCCTTGGGGAGCTTGTCGCCGAAGCCGAGCTTGAGGATGTTGCGCCACACGGCGTTGAAGTAGGCGGCCGCGGCCGAGTCGGCGTCCTGGGTGTAGTCCCAGCCCTCCAGCAGCTTCTGCGCCTTGCGGACCTCGGGGTCGTCCAGGTCCAGCTTCAGCAGCTTGGGCACCAGCAGCTTGGCGATCTCGCTGCTGTTGTCCAGCTGCATCTGGCGCATGTCGTCGGTGGAGACCTTGCCGCCGTCCTTGATCTTGGACTCGATCAGGTCGGCGATGCGCTGGCTGCGGGTGCCGTAGCCCCAGTCGGTGGTCAGCGTGTACGGGTACTTGTCCTTGTCGACCACGGCCTGGTTGGCGGTGACGATGTAGCCGCGCTTCGGGTCGTACTCGAAGGGCAGCTCGTCCTGGTCCAGGAACCCGGTCCAGCGGTACTTGGAGTCCCAGCCCGGCGCCGGCACGGAGCCGTCGTCGCCCGCGGAGCGGGTCGGGATCTTGCCGGGCAGGGTGTAGCCGATGTGCTGGGAGTCCGCGTAGATCAGGTTCTGCGAGGGCACGTCGAACAGGGCGGCGGCCGAGCGGAAGCTCGTCCAGTCGGACGCCTTGTCCATGGCGAACACGGCGTCCATGGAGGTGCCGGGGTCGAGCGCGGTCCAGCGCAGCGCGATGCCGTAGCCGTCGCCGCGGTCGGGGGCGGCGGTGTCCACGTCGGCCTTGCGGCCGACCTCCACCAGCTCGTCGTCGCGGTCGGAGAGCAGCGGCATGCCGTCGGCGGTCTGGCGGACGACGATCTTCTTGGACGTGCCCCCGGCGACCTTGATGGTCTCCTCGCGGGTGCGGAAGGGGCGGACCTTGCCGTCGTAGAGGTAGCCGTCGCCGGACAGCTTCTCCAGGTAGAGGTCGCTGACGTCGACGCCGGAGTTGGTCATGCCCCAGGCGATGCTGCCGTTGTGGCCGATGACCACGCCGGGCATCCCGGCGAAGGTGTAGCCCGCGACGTCGTACTGGCACTTGCTGGAGACGTTCCGGCAGTGCAGGCCCATCTGGTACCAGACCGAGGGCAGCGACGCCGACAGGTGCGGGTCGTTGGCGAGCAGCGGCTTGCCGGTGATCGTGTGCTCGCCGGAGACGACCCAGGAGTTGGAGCCGATGCCCTGGCCGTTGACGCCGACGGCGGTGGGGAGGTCGTCGAGGACCTTGGTGAGGCTGGTGAGCTGGCCGGTGAGGCCGGTGCCGGTGCCGTTGGTGGCCGCGGTACCGGTCGCGCCGGTGCCGGTGCCGCCCGCGGTCCCCGTCGAGCCCTGGGTGCCCTGCGTGCCCGTGCCGGTCCCCGAGGGGGCGCCGTCCTGCTGGAAGGTCCGGCTCAGCGCGCTGTACTGGCCCTCGCGCACGATCGGCTTGTTCCGGTCGTAGGGGTAGTCCGGATACAGCTCGCGGATCTGCCGCGGGTCCAGGCGGCTGGTCATCAGCGCGCGGTCGGTCTCGTCGCGCATGTTGCCGCGCAGGTCCCAGGCCATCGCCTTCAGCCACGCGACGGAGTCGACCGGGGTCCACTCGGCGGGCTTGTAGTCGTTGGTGAACCCCAGGGCCGCGTACTCCAGGGAGATGTCCTGGCCGTCCTTGCCCTTGAGGTAGGCGTTGACACCCTTGGCGTACGCCTGGAGGTACTTCTTCGCGGAGGGCGACAGCTTGGTGTCGTACTCCTGCTTCGCCACCCGGTCCCAGCCCAGGGTGCGCAGGAAGGCGTCGTTCTTGACCTGGCTCTTGCCGAACATCTCCGACAGGCGCCCGGAGGTGAGATGGCGGCGCACGTCCATCTCGTAGAACCGGTCCTGCGCCTGGACGTAGCCCTGCGCCATGAACAGGTCCGCGTCGGAGGAGGCGTAGATCTGCGGGATGCCGTAGCCGTCGCGCTTGACGTCGACCGGGCCGGACAGGCCCTCGAGCGCGACCGATCCCTTGGTCTGCGGGAAGGAGGCACGCACGGTGCTGATGGACCAGAACGCCCCGAAGGCTATGCCTCCGATCAGGGCCAGGACCAGCAGAATCACGACAAGTCGGGCTTTGCGCCCCTTCTTCCTGCCGGACTTGCCGGGCTTGTCGCCCGATGTGGCGGTGGTATTCGGGGGCATCGCTGTCCTTGCTGTCCTAACGCGAGCGGCAGGTCGGGCTGTGACTTTGAATGAGCGCTGGAGCAACCATAGGCGCAGGGCCCGGAGCCACTTGACGCGGAGTCGGGAACCAGCGCGGACGGGCGTTCGATCTTGCCAACCCGAGCGTCAAGGAAGCGTCAAGAGTTAGGTAAGGTAACGAAGTAGTCGGGTGCGGTGCGCCGCCCCCTCGGTGTCTTGTGTACGCGAGCCCACGTGCGCCCCGCGCGGGCCAATGAAGGGATGCGCCGCTGACTGTCCACCACCTCAACCAGCTCCTGTTCGCCTGCTCGCTGGTCCTCCTGGTCGCGGTCGCGGCCGTGCGGATCTCCTCGCGCAGCGGGCTCCCCAGCCTGCTCGTCTACCTGGGGATCGGCGTCCTCATGGGCTCCGACGGCATCGGGAACATCCACTTCGACAACGCCGAGATGACCCAGGTCATCGGGTACGCGGCCCTGGTCGTGATCCTCGCCGAGGGCGGTCTCGGCACGAAGTGGAAGGAGGTACGGCCGGCGTTGCCGTCCGCCTCCGTGCTGGCGACGGTGGGCGTCGCGGTCAGCGTCGGCGCGACGGCCGCGGGCGCGCACTATCTGGTCGGGCTGGAGTGGCGGCAGGCGTTCATCGTCGGCGCGGTGGTCTCCTCGACCGACGCGGCGGCCGTGTTCTCCGTCCTGCGCAGGATTCCCCTGCCCGCGCGCGTGACGGGCACACTGGAGGCGGAGTCCGGCTTCAACGACGCCCCGGTGGTCATCCTGGTCGTCGCCTTCTGCCAGGCGGGCCCGGTGGAGCACTGGTACATCCTGCTGGCCGAGATCGTGCTGGAGCTGGCCATCGGCGCCGCCCTGGGTCTCGCGGTGGGCTTCATCGGCTCCTGGGGACTCAGGCACGTCGCCCTGCCGGCCTCCGGTCTCTACCCGATCGCCGTGATGGCCATCGCCGTCACCGCGTACGCGGCGGGCGCCCTGGCCCACGGCAGCGGCTTCCTCGCCGTCTATCTGGCGTCGATGGTGCTGGGCAACGCCAAGCTGCCGCACTGGCCGGCCACGCGCGGGTTCGCGGAGGGGCTGGGCTGGATCGCGCAGATCGGCATGTTCGTCCTGCTCGGCCTGCTGGTGACACCGCACGAGCTGGGCGACGACGTGGTGCCCGCGCTGATCATCGGACTGGTGCTGACCATGGCGGCCCGTCCGCTGAGCGTGGTGCTCAGCCTGACCCCGTTCCGGGTGCCATGGCAGGAACAGGCGCTGATGTCCTGGGCCGGGCTGCGCGGCGCGGTCCCCATCATCCTGGCGACCATCCCCATGGTGAGCGGCATCGAGGGCAGCCGCCGCATCTTCAACATCGTCTTCGTGCTGGTCGTCGTCTACACCCTGGTCCAGGGCCCGACCCTGCCCTGGCTGGCCCGCAAGCTGCGGCTCGGCGAGGAGGGCGAGGCGTCCGACCTCGGCATCGAGTCGGCGCCGCTGGAGCGGCTGCGCGGCCATCTGCTGTCGCTGACCGTGCCGGACAACTCCCGGATGCACGGCGTGGAGGTGGGCGAGCTGCGGCTGCCGCCGGGCGCCGCCGTCACCCTCGTCGTGCGGGACGGCAGGTCGTTCGTGCCGTCGCCGACGACCGTGCTGCGGCACGGGGACGAGCTGCTGGTGGTCGCCACCGACCCGGTCCGCGACGCGGCCGAACGGCGCCTGCGCGCGGTCACCCAGGGCGGCAAGCTGGCCGACTGGCTGGGCACGGGCGGAAAGGCGCACCGGCACTGAGCGTGCTGGTTCTCACAGGTCCGGCGGCGGGGGCCGCCTGTACGATCAAGGCATCTGATCGAACCAACTCTGTCCGATTCGTCTGACGCAGAGCTGGCGCGACCGTATGGCGGCCGGACCTGAGCAGTTCCACCGGTATCTACCGCAGTTCCGCGCGCAAGAGGACGGCTCTCGGTGCCCCCCGCACGGGCGCGCTACCAGGCGGAAGAGAGGCACGGGCCGTGGCATCCACGGTCACCACCGAGCAGTCGGCGCCGTCCCGTCCGGGATACGGGCAACTGCTGCGCACCAAGGGCGCGTGGGCCTTCCTGGTCCCCGGCTTCGCGGCACGCCAGCCGTTCGCCATGCTCACCATCTCCATCGTGCTGCTGGTGCGGCACACCACCGGCTCGTTCGGCGCCGCCGGTGCCGCCGCGGCCGTCACCGGGGTCTCCATGGCCCTGTTCGCGCCCTGCAGCGGCCGTCTCGCGGACCGCCACGGCCAGCGGGCCGTGCTGATGCCGGGTGTCGTCGTGCACGCGGCGGCGGGGCTCACCCTGACCGTTCTCGCGCTGGCGCACGCGCCCCTGTGGGCGCTGTTCGCGGCGGCCGTGCCGACCGGTGCCTCGGTCCCGCAGGTCGGGCCGATGGTGCGGGCCCGCTGGGGTACGCGGCTGAAGGGGTCGCCGCTGATGAGCACGGCGGCGGCCTTCGAGTCGGTCACGGACGAGCTGACCTTCGTCGTCGGCCCGCTGCTGGCGACCGCCCTGTGCACCACCGTCACCCCTTGGGCCGGACTGGTCACGGAGGCCGCGCTGACCCTGTTCGGCGGCCTGCTGTTCGCCGCCCAGCGGGGTACGCAGCCGCCGGTGCCGCCGCGCGGGACGCTCACGGAGGCCGATGAGGCGCACGCGCGTGTGTCCGCCCTCCGGGTGCCCGGCGTACGGGTGCTGATCGTGACGTTCCTCGGCATCGGCTCGGTCTTCGGCGGGATGCAGGTCTCGCTGGCCGCGTTCACCGAGTCGATCGGCGAGCCCGGTCTGAACGGCGTCCTCTATGGCGTCTTCGCCGCCGGAAACATGATTTCCGGGGTGGTGTGCGGCGCGGTCGCCTGGAAGTCGTCGCCCCGGCGCCGGCTCATGGTGGGCTACGCGGGGCTCGCGCTGACCACGTCCGCGCTGTGGACGGTGCACTCGCTGCCGCTGCTGGCCGGCCTTGGCCTGCTGGTCGGCATGTGCGTCGCGCCCGCGCTGATCACGGGCTACACCCTGGTCGAGGACCTGGTGCCGGCGGGCGCCCGGACGGAGGCGTTCACCTGGCTGACCGGCGCGGTCGCGCTGGGCCAGGCGGCCGCCGTCACGGTCGCGGGACAATGGGAGGACCGGCTGTGGGACGGCGCCGGGTTCCTGGTCCCGATGGCCGGGACCGTACCGGCGCTGGCGACGATTCTGGTCTTGCGTTCCCTGCTGGTGGCGCGGGGCCGGAACCGCACCGTGGCGCGTGGCGTCGGTCACCGCGAGCCGGTCACGGTGGACTGATCCACGGGAATGCGTCACTATGGAGCATCGTTAGCACTCATTGAGTGAGAGTGCCAGGAGGAAGACAGTGCCGACCTACCAGTACCAGTGCAAGGACTGCGGCGAGGGCCTTGAGGCGGTGCAGAAGTTCACCGACGACGCCCTGACCGAGTGCCCCAGCTGCGGTGGCCCCTTGAAGAAGGTGTTCTCCGCGGTCGGCATTGTCTTCAAGGGCTCCGGCTTCTACCGCAACGATTCACGCGGTGCGTCGTCGAGCAGCAGCCCGGCCGCGAAGTCGTCCGGCTCGTCGTCCTCGGACTCGAAGTCGTCCTCGACGTCATCGTCGTCTTCGTCTTCGTCGTCCTCTTCGACGCCGTCGTCCTCGGCCGGCTCCGCCGCCTGAGACCCCTGCTTTCCCGGACCCTGCCGTCATGCGACGGCGGGGTCTTCGGCGTGGGTGCGCGCAGGTGCTCCTGGTGACCGGTTTCGTTGGCCCGTTAGGGTGCTGGGCATGGCGAACGCAGAGATCGGCGTAATCGGCGGCTCGGGCTTCTACTCGTTCCTGGACGACGTGACCGAGGTCCGGGTGGACACCCCCTACGGGGCGCCCTCCGACTCCGTCTTCGTGGGCGAGGTCGCGGGCCGGCGGGTGGCCTTCCTGCCCCGGCACGGACGCGGACATCATCTTCCGCCGCACCGCATCAACTACCGGGCCAACCTGTGGGCGCTGCGTTCGCTGGGCGTGCGCCAGGTTCTCGGGCCGTGCGCGGTGGGCGGGCTGCGGCCGGAGTACGGGCCGGGCACGCTGCTGGTGCCGGACCAGATGGTCGACCGCACCAAGACGCGACAGCAGACCTATTTCGACGGGGTCCCGCTGCCGGACGGCACGGTGTCCAACGTGGTGCATGTGTCGCTGGCCGACCCGTACTGCCCGACCGGGCGGAGCATCGCGCTGAAGGCGGCCCGTGCGCGGGACTGGACTCCGGTGGACGGGGGCACGCTGGTCGTGGTGGAGGGGCCGCGCTTCTCCACCCGCGCCGAGTCGCTGTGGCATCAGGCGCAGGGCTGGTCGGTGGTGGGCATGACCGGGCATCCCGAGGCGGCCCTCGCCCGTGAGCTGGAGCTCTGCTACACCTCGCTGACCCTGGTCACCGACCTCGACGCGGGCGCCGAGACCGGCGAGGGCGTGTCCCACGACGAGGTGCTGCGGGTCTTCGCGGCCAACGTGGACCGGCTGCGGGGCGTTCTCTTCGACGCGGTGGCCGCGCTGCCGACGACGGGTGAGCGGGACTGTCTGTGCGTGAACGCGCTCGGCGGGATGGAGCCGGGGATCGCGCTGCCGTGAGGCGGGTGAGCGAGTGTTTTTCCTCGTTCGGGTGACGGAGTTTTCCACAACCGGTCGGTAGTCCACGGGCTCCGGCGGGGTCGGGCAGGGCGGGTCATCGTGGGGATCGCAAGCCGTTCCCCTCGTCGCAGGTGGTGATCCGCATGTCCGTGAACCCGAACACCGTCCCCGTTTTCCGTGTGCCACGTCCGCTGGGGACCGATGCCCCGGCAACCCGTGAGGTCCCTTCCTTCCCACCCGTGCGGGTGCGGGGCGGGGGCCGTCAGGCGGGGCGGCTGGTGCGGTACCGGGGCCGGGCGGTCGCGGCGGGGCTGGCGGTGACGGCGGCGGCGCTGGTCGCGGCCGGTCCCCGCTCCCTGTCCGGCAGTGCGCCGTCCGCCGAGCGGCCCCGAGGGCACCCGGCCGCCGACCCGGTACGGAGGCACGGGCCGGGTGAGCTGGTCCGGGCTCCCGTCCGTATCGCCGACGCGGCCACGGTCCGGCTGCTGCGCCCCGGCGACCGGGTGGACGTGGTCGCGGCCGAGGAGCGGTCGGCGGGTGGCGGGTCGGCGCGGGTGCTGGCGCGCGGGGCCCGGGTGGTCCGGCTGCCGGAGCCGCTGGAGCGGGCTCAGGGGGGCGGGTCGGCGGCGGGTGTGGGTGAGGGGAGCGTCACTGACGGGGCACTGGTCGTACTGGCGGTACCGCGTGCCACGGCGGCGCGGCTGGTGGGTGCGAACCCCATGGCCAGGCTGGCGGTGACGCTGTGGTGAGCCTTGTCGGCCATATGTCCGGAGGCGTGCGGTCAAGTCGCTCGATCGAGCGACGGGATTGGACATGGTGGCCGCACCTTGACGTAGGTTGCGGAGCGCTTTGTTCCCCAGCCTGTGTACACGACGAGGAGAGTCACCGCGGTGAACGCGAAGAAGGAAGCGACGAGCATTCTGGACGGCTTCAAAGCCTTCTTGATGCGCGGCAACGTCATCGACCTGGCGGTCGCGGTGGTCATCGGCGCCGCCTTCACCGGCATCGTGACCGCGGTGGTGAAGGGTGTCATCAATCCGCTGGTCGGCGCGATCGGCACGAAGAACCTGGACCACTACAGCTACTGCCTGAAGGACCCCTGCAAGCCGGGAGCGGACGGCACCGCCGAGGGCGGCGTGCAGATCCTCTGGGGCTCGGTGGCCGGAGCCGCGCTGAACTTCGTGATCACCGCCGCGGTGGTGTACTTCCTGATGGTGCTGCCGATGGCGAAGTACCTGGCCCGTCAGGAGGCCCGCAAGCAGGCCCGCACCGGCAAGACCGAGCCGGAGCCGAACCCGGTGACGGAGCTGGAAGTCCTCCAGGACATCCGCGACCTGCTGGTCTCCCAGCGCACGGGCGCGGCGGACGGCGTGGTCAAGCAGCAGCGCGCGGCCGGGCCGGACGGGCGCTAGCGAAGACCCTCCGCACCGTTCAGAGGTGGTGGGGCGGCTTCTCGTCGAGGAAGCGCCTGAGGTCGGCGGCGCTGTCGCCGGCCGGACGCTCGCCCCACCCCCGGTCGGTGTCGTCCGAGGACTGCTGGTTCAGCGGGTCGTCGAAGACGAGCGTGGCCTTCGGGTCACGCGGCTCGGGTGCGGGGACGGTACTCATGCCTCCAGGGTACGGTCCGCCTGCGAGCACGGTTCGGCGCCCACCGAACGGACCCGTTCCTAGGCTCACCCCCATGAGCAGCCACACGGCGATCGAGCCGAGCATCCTCTATTTCGGCACCCCGGTGGTGCTGCTGTCCACCGAGAACGAGGACGGCACCTTCAACCTCGCGCCCATGTCCTCGGCGTGGGCACTGGGCCGCACGGTCGTCCTCGGCCTGGGCCGCGAGGGCCAGACCGCCCGCAACCTGCGCACCCGCCCCGACCTGGTCATCAACCTCCCCGCCCCGCACCAGTGGCCCGCGGTGGAACGCCTGGCCCCCCTGACCGGCCGCGACCCGGTCCCGCAGACCAAGGCGGAGGGCTGCCGCTTCGAACCGGACAAGTTCGCCGCGGCGGGCCTGCGCGAAGAGCCCTCCCACGTGGTCCGCCCGCCCCGAGCCGCCGAGTGCCCCCTCCACCTGGAGGCGCGGGCCGAACGGATACGCCCCGACCTCTCCGGCGACTGCGTCGTGGTCGAGACGACGGTCCTGAAGATCCACGCGGCTCCCGACCTGGTGATCCCCGGCACCCACCACATAGACCCCGCCGCCTGGAGCCCCCTCATCTACAACTTCCGCCACTACTTCGGCCTGGGCCCGGAACTGGGCAGCTCCTACCGGACGGAGACACCGCGCACGGCCACCGTCGGCTGACGGAGCGGTGAGCCAGACTGCCCGTATGACGACGGCTGGGGCGTTGACGGATGTCGGTGGGGTTCGGGTCGGGCATGCGGGGCGGTGGGGGGACGGATGGCTCAGTGGGGTGAGTGTGGTGCTCGCGCCGGAGGGTGGGGCCGTTGCTGCCGTGGATGTTCGGGGTGGGGGGCCCGGTACCAAGGAGACCGATGCGCTGGACCCGCGCAATGTGGTGCAGCGCGTGGACGCGGTCGTGCTCGCCGGGGGGAGCGCGTACGGGCTGGACGCGGCGTCCGGGGTGATGGCCTGGCTGGAGGAGCGGGGGCGGGGGGTGCGGGTGGGGCCCGAGGCGGGGCATGTCGTGCCGGTCGTGCCTGCCGCCTGTCTCTTCGACTTGGGGCGGGGTGGGGACTTCCGGGCCCGTCCCGACGCCGAGATGGGGCGGGCTGCGGTGGAGGCGGCGGCCGCGAGCGCGCCGGGGGCGCCGGTGGGCGAAGGGGCCGTGGGGGCCGGCATCGGGGCGGTCGCCGGGTGCGTCAAGGGCGGGGTGGGGACCGCGAGCGTCGTGCTCGACTCCGGGGTCACCGTGGGCGCGCTCGTGGTCGTTAACTCCGCCGGGTCCGTGCTGGACGCCGAAACGGGGGTGTTGTACGGGGAGTTGTTCGACGGGCCGGTGGCGTATCCGGCGCCGGGGGTGCGGGCGGCCGCGCGGCGGCGGCTGGACGAGGTCGCCGCGCGGAACGCGCCCCCGCCGCTGAACACCACGCTCGCGGTGGTGGCCACCGACGCGGACCTCTCCAAGGCGCAGGCGCAGAAGTTGGCGGGCACCGCGCACGACGGCATCGCGCGCGCCGTCCGGCCCGTGCACCTGCTGCACGACGGCGACACCGTGTTCGCCCTGGCCACGGGCGCCCGCCCGCTGGACCCGGCGCCGACCGCGCTGAACGAGATCCTCGCCGCCGGCGCGGACCTGGTGACCCGCGCCATCACCCGCGCCGTACGCGCCGCGCACCCGGTGTCGGAGCCGGGCGGGGCGTGGCCGTCGTACGAGGAGTTGTACGGGGGGAGGTAGGGGAAGAAGAGGCGTACGGGGGTGGAAAAGCCTTGGCTGTCAGGGCATTTCGGCCGCCGATCGGGAACTCTCCGGCCACGCCCTGCGTTTACCCCAGTACGTTTCTCGGTTCCCGGACACGATGTCCGACCGAGGGGCTACGGTATGCACCCACCAGGTGACATGCAGCGACGCCGGGAGACACCTTGAGCGTTCCGTACGAGACGGCGGAGTACGAGTCCGCCGAGTCGCCCGAGTCTCCGGAGGAGCACCTCGCGCGACTCCTCGGCCGTGCCCTGAACTCGTTCGAGCTGCCCGACGAGGTGATACGGCTGCTGGACTGCGCCCTGGCGCACGACAGTTCGCTGCACTCCGCGCACCACAGCGCCGGCCTGCACCGGGAGACGTACCGGCACACCTGGCTGCTCGTGGACGGCTCGGCGGTCACCTTGTGGGAGCTGGCGCACAACACCGCGCCGGGCGCGGAGGCGCAGCACGAGGTGTACCTCGACGAGGAGGAGCTGCACACCGCCACGGCCCGGCTGGCGCTGCCGTACGACACCTCGGACTTCGAGCTGCCGGTGCTGACCGAGCTGGGGGCCGTGCCCGAGCCCCGGCACGCGTACGTGGAGGACAACTCCCCCGACCACGCCCGCAGGTTGCTGCGCCGGGCGGAGAACCCGGACGGCCCCGGCGAGGAGCTGGCGGCGCTGCTGGCCACGGCGGCGGCGCACGAGATCACCCAGGCGTTCGGCCGCCCCGGCCGGACCGCGCGGGCCGGGGTGAGCTTCGCGCTGTACGAGCACGCGTTCCTGCTGCGGGACGGCCGGGAGATCTCCCTGTGGGAGGTCGAGCACACCGCCACCCCCGATGGCCGTCACATGTGCGAGGTGTACACCACCCCCGACGCGGCCCGCGACGCCATGGAGCATCGCGCGGCCCGGCACGGCTGACGGACCCGGGCCCGAACCCACGAAACACCGCGCCCCCCGGCGAGTTCGCCGAGGGGACGCGTGAGTTGATCCGGTCAGGGTCAGGCGGCGACCGGCTGCTTGCTCCCCTTCTCCCCCGCCGCCCGGCTCTCCGCCGAGTCGGCGGCCGGAGTGCCCTGGGCCGGCTTGCGCATGCCCTTGAGGACGACCACCAGGGCGGTGCTGACGCAGACGCCCGCAGCGATGGCGATGAGGTAGAGGAACGGGTTGCCGATCAGCGGGACCACGAAGATGCCGCCGTGCGGGGCGCGCAGCGTGGCGTCGAACATCATCGACAGCGAACCGGTGACCGCGCCGCCGACCATCGCGGACGGGATGACCCGCAGCGGGTCGGCCGCGGCGAACGGGATGGCGCCCTCGGAGATGAAGGAGGCGCCCAGCACCCAGGCGGCCTTGCCGTTCTCCCGCTCGGCCGGGGTGAAGAGCTTGCCGCGCACGGTCGTGGCCAGGGCCATCGCCAGCGGCGGGACCATACCGGCGGCCATCACCGCGGCCATGATCTTCATCGCGGAGTCACTGGGGCCGGCGACGGCGATGCCGGCGGTGGCGAAGGTGTAGGCGACCTTGTTGACCGGGCCGCCCAGGTCGAAGCACATCATCAGGCCGAGGAGCGCGCCGAGCAGGACGGCGTTGGTTCCGGTGAGGCCGTTCAGCCAGTCGGTCATGCCCTTCTGGGCGGCGGCGATGGGCTTGCCGATCACCACGAACATCAGGAAGCCGACGACCGCCGACGAGATCAGCGGGATCACCACCACCGGCATGATGCCGCGCAGGGCCGCCGGTATCCGCACCCGCTGGATCGCCAGCACCACACCACCGGCGATCAGACCGGCCGCGAGGCCGCCGAGGAAGCCCGCGTTGATGCTGAGCGAGATCGCGCCGCCGACGAAGCCGGGCACGAGGCCGGGCCGGTCGGCCATGCCGTAGGCGATGTACCCGGCGAGCACCGGGACGAGGAAGTTGAACGCCATGCCGCCGATCTGGAACAGCAGCGCGCCCCAGCTGTCGGACTGGGTCCACACGAAGTGGTCCATGACGGAGGGCGCCTTGTTCACCGTCCAGCCGCCGATGGCGAAGCCCACGGCGATGAGCAGACCGCCCGCGGCGACGAACGGGACCATGTAACTGACCCCGGACATCAGCCACTTGCGGAGCTTGGTGCCATATCCCTCGGTGGAGTCGCCCGCGCGGTCCACGGGGGTGCCGGCCGCACCGGCGGGGGCGGTCCGCTCGCCGCGTTCCGCTTTGGCGCGGACCTCGGAGATGAGTTCGGCGGGGCGGTTGATGCCCGCCTTCACGCCGACGTCCACGGTGGGCTTGCCGGCGAAGCGGTCCTTCTCGCGCACCGGAACGTCGTGGGCGAAGACCACACCGTCCGCCGCCTCGATCACCGCCGGGTCGAGCCGGGTGAAGCCGGCCGAGCCCTGCGTCTCGACGGTCACCTCGACGCCCGCCTCCCGGCCGGCGTTCTCCAGCGACTCGGCGGCCATGTACGTGTGGGCGATACCGGTGGGGCAGGAGGTGACGGCGACGATGCGGAACGGGCGCTCCGCAGGGCCGGACTCCTCCGAGGCCGCCGGGGTCGTACTGCCCGCCGCGGCGCCGGCGGAGGCCGCCGCCGGCGCCGTGGCGGTGTCTTCGGTCTCCGCGGAGGAGCCACCCGCAGCCTCTGCGGGCGTCTCGTCCCCCCGGATCAGCGCCGCCGCCGTCTCCGGGTCGGAGACCGCCCGCAGCGCGTCGGTGAACTCGGTGTTCATCAGCTGGCGGGCCAGCGAGGAGAGGATCGTGAGGTGGGCGTCGTCCGCCCCGGCCGGGGCCGCGATCAGGAAGATCAGGTCGGCCGGGCCGTCCGGCGCGCCGAAGTCGATCCCGGCGGCGCTGCGCCCGAAGGCGAGCGTCGGCTCGGTGACGTGCTCGCTGCGGCAGTGCGGGATGCCGATGCCGCCGTCGAGACCGGTCGGCATCTGGGCCTCGCGGGCGGCCACGTCGGCGAGGAAGCCGTCCAGGTCGGTCACCCGCCCCTTGGCCACCATGCGCTCGGCGAGGGCACGCGCCGCCGCTTCCTTGCTCTCGGCGGACAGGTCGAGGTCGACCAGGTCCGCGGTGATCATCTCGCTCATCGCGGGCTCCTTTGCTCGCGTATCGCCCTGTTGTGACGTGGGGTGGGCGTGATGGGGATGGGGATGTGGGGGTGGAAACAGGGGTCGGCCGGCCACGCGGCCCTCGCACGCCGGAGCGCGCTGGTCATGACACCGGCTCCGTCAGCACACGGTCGACCGGAACGTCCGCCGTCACCGTGACCGAGGCGGGGTCCAGGTCGGCCGGCGTCGGCATCACGCTGCCCGGCAATTGCACGGCGGCCGCGCCGTGCGCCACGGCGGAGGCGAGCGCCTCGGGCCCGCTCCCCCCGGCGATCAGGAACCCGGCGAGGGAGGAGTCCCCCGCGCCGACGTTGCTGCGGACGGCGGCCACGCGGGCGGTGCCGAACCAGGCGCCCTCGTCGTCCACGAGCAGTTGCCCGTCGGCGCCCAGGCTGGCCAGTACCGCGCGGGCGCCCATCGCCCGCAGTTCCTCGGCCGCCTTCACCGCGTCGCCCACGGTGAGCAGCGGGCGGCCCACGGCGGCGGACAGTTCCTCGGCGTTGGGCTTGACCACGTCGGGCCGGGCACGCAGCGCCTGAAGCAGCGCCGGTCCCGAGGTGTCGAGGGCGATGCGGGCGCCGCCGGAGTGGGCGCGGGTGACGACATCGGCGTACCAGGACGGGGCGAGGCCCAGCGGGAGGCTGCCGCAGCAGGCGATCCAGTCGGCGTCGGCCGAGTGGGTGCGCACGGCGCCGAGGAGTGACTCCTCCTCGGCGGCGGTCAGTTCCGGACCAGGCGCGTTGATCTTCGTCAGGACGCCGTCCGCCTCAGCGAGCGCGATGTTGGAGCGGGTGGCCCCGGCCACGGGTACGGGGGCGACCTCGATGCCCTGTGCGTCGAGCAGTTCGGCGATGAGGGCGCCGGGCGCGCCGCCGAGCGGCAGTACGGCGAGGGTGCGGCGGCCGGCGGCGGCGACCGCGCGGGAGACGTTGACGCCCTTGCCGCCGGGGTCCATGCGCTCGCCGGAAGCGCGGATGACCTCGCCGCGCTCCAGGGCGGGGACCTCGTAGGTGCGGTCCAGGGACGGGTTGGGGGTGACGGTGAGGATCATGCGCGTACTACTTCCGTGCCGCCGCGCTCGATGACGGCCGCGTCTTCGGGGCTGAGCCCGCTGTCGGTGATCAGCAGGTCCACGTCGCCGAGGTCGCCGAAGCGGGCGAAGTGCTCCTGGCCGTGCTTGGCGGAGTCGGCGAGCAGGACGACCCGGCGGGCGGCGGCGGCGGCCGCGCGCTTCACGGCGGCCTCGGCGAGGTCGGGCGTGGTCAGGCCGTGCTCGGCGGAGAAGCCGTTGGCGGCGACGAAGGCCACGTCGGCGCGGATCTCGCCGTAGGCACGCAGGGCCCAGGCGTCGACGGCGGCGCGGGTGCGGGTGCGGACGCGGCCGCCGACCAGGTGGAGCTGGAGGCCCGGGTGGTCGGCGAGGCGGGCGGCGATCGGCAGGCTGTGGGTGACGGCGGTGAGCGTCGCCTCCAGCGGGATCGCGGCAGCCAGCCGGGCCACGGTGGTGCCCGCGTCGAGGATGACCGTGCCGTCGACGGGGAGTTCCGCGAGGGCCGCCTTGGCGATGCGGTCCTTCTCGTCGGCGGCGGTGGACTCGCGTTCGCTGAGGTCGGGCTCGAAGTCGAGGCGGCCGGCCGGGATGGCGCCGCCGTGCACCCGGCGGACCAGGCCGGCGCGGTCGAGGGCCTTCAGGTCACGGCGGATGGTCTCCGCCGTCACCTGGAACACCTCGGCCAGCGAGAGCACGTCCACCCGGCCGCCGTCACGGGCGAGCCGGAGGATCTCCTGCTGGCGCTCCGGTCCGTACATGTCCGCCTGCCTCCGCAGCCTTTGCCCACCGCCCCGGCTCATGCCCGAACGTGTGGTTTCACTGCGAGGCTACGCCCGAGTTTCCGGAAAGTAAACGGGTTCGGGCTCCATTCGGACATGAACGGAACTCCAGCAGGCGGACCCGGGCACCCTCAAGCGTTCAGAAGCTCACGCTCCTCCACAGACTCCGCCCCGCCCTCCACATGCTGCGCCGGCCGCTTCGGCAGCGCGGACATCAGCAGGAAGATGACGCCCATGACCCCGGCCACCCACCACAGCGCGTGCTGGAAGGCGCCGACGAACGCCGGACCCACCTGCGCCGGGGTCAGCCGGTCGGCGATCTGCCCGAAGAAGACCACGGACACCAGGCCGAGCCCGAGCGCGTTGCCCATCTGCTGCACGGTGTTGATCAGGCCGGAGGCCGATCCGGCGTGCTCGCGCGGCACCTCGGAGAGGACCGCGTCGGTCAGCGGGGCCACGATCAGGCCCATGCCGACGCCCATCACGACCAGCGGGAGCGCCATCTGCCAGGAGGCGATGGCGAGTCCGTACCGGTCGGACTCCCAGATGTAGAGGAGCACGCCGAGCCCCATCGTCAGGGCGCCGGTCTGGAGCACCTTGCGTCCGAAGCGCGGCACGAGGAACTGCACCGACAGCGCGGCGGCCGTGGACACCGCGAGCGAGAAGGGCACCCCGGTCAGTCCGGCGCGCAGCACGCTCCAGCCGAGGCCGATCTGCATGTACAGCGTCCAGACCAGGAAGAAGACACCGAGCGCGACCCCGAACACGGTCTGTACGGCGATACCGGCGGCGAAGCTCCGTACCCGGAACAGGGACAGCTCGACCAGCGGGGAGCCGTCGCGGGCCGCCTTGCGCCGCTCGTACGCGACCAGCGCGGCGAAGACGAGGACGGAGCCCGCCATCATCAGGTGTCCCCACAGCGGCCAGCCCAGCTCGCGGCCCCGGGTGAGCGGGTAGAGCAGCATCAGCAGGCCCAGGGTGACCAGGGCGACGCCGACGAGGTCCAGCTTGAGGGCGCGGGGCGCGCGGGACTCGGTGATGTAGCGGCGGCCGAGCAGGACGGCGGCGATGCCGACGGGGAGGTTGATGAGGAAGATGGGCCGCCATTCGAGGCCGAACAGGTTCCACTCCGTCAGCAGGGCGCCGAGCAGCGGGCCGGAGACCGCGCCGAGGCCGACGACCGCGCCGAACAGGCCGAACACCTTGCCGCGTTCATGGGCGGGGAAGGTGGCGTGCACGATGGAGAGCACCTGCGGGACCATCATCGCGGCCATGCCGCCCTGGAGAATGCGGGCCGCGACCAGCATCGCCGGGGCGACGGCGAAGCCGCACAGCGCCGAGGCGAGGGTGAAGCCGCCGACCCCGAGCAGGAACAGCCGCCTGCGGCCGTGGATGTCGCCGAGCCGCCCGCCGGTGATCAGCCCGGCCGCGAACGCCAGCGCGTACCCCGCGGTGATCCACTGGATCTGACCGAACGAGGCGCCCTCGTCCCGCTGGATGGAGGGGATGGCTATGTTCACGATCGTCACGTCGACGAGGTCCATGAAGGCCGCGGTCATCACGATGGCGAGCGCGATCCAGCGGCGCCGGTCGGCGCCGGAGGTCTGTTCCGTTGAGGTCATGTACTCCACGCTAGTGACCCAGTAGGACAGAACGTGTCCTAGATGTGCGGCATGCTCGGACGCATGACGACGGACACTCCGGCTCGGCTGCTGACGCTCCTGTCCCTCCTCCAGACCCCGCGCGAATGGCCCGGCGGCGAGCTGGCCGGCCGGCTCGGGGTCTCCCGCCGTACGGTCCGGCGCGACATCGACCGGCTGCGCGAGCTGGGCTATCCGGTGCAGGCCAGCAAGGGCGCGGAGGGCGGGTACCGGCTGGTCGCGGGCAAGGCGATGCCCCCGCTGGTGCTGGACGACGAGGAGGCCGTCGCCATCGCGGTCGGCCTGCGCGCGGGTGCCGGGCACGCGGTCGAGGGGGTGGACGAGGCGTCGGTACGGGCGCTGGCCAAGCTGGAGCAGGTGCTCCCGGCCCGGCTGCGCCGCCAGGTGGCCACCCTCCAGGCCGCGACCACCCCGCTGACCAGCGGCGACGGCCCCACCATCGCGCCGGAGACGCTGACCGTGATGGCGTCCACGGTCGCCGGCCACGAGCGGCTCCGCTTCGCCTACCGCGCCGGTGACGGCAGCGACTCGCGCCGCCTGACCGAGCCGTACCGGCTGGTGTCCACCGGGCGGCGCTGGTACCTCGTCGCCTACGACCTCGACCGCGAGGACTGGCGCACCTTCCGCGTGGACCGGGTCAGCGAGCCCTTCGCCACCGGCGCCCGCTTCACTCCCCGCGAACTCCCCACCGGCAGCGCGGCGGAATACCTGCGCCGCTCGATCCAACGGCGCAACGAGACCTGGGAGTTCACCGTCCGCTTCGCGGCCCCCGCCGACCGGATCGCCGCCCGCCTCCCCCACTGGTTCGGCGCCCCCGAACCGGACGGCCCCGGCTACTGCCTCCTGCACGGCACCACCGGCGACCCGGTGGAATGGCTGGCGGTCCGGCTGGCGATGACGGGGCACGAGTTCACGGTGCTGGCCCCGGATCAACTGGTCGCGTCTGTCACGGACTTGGGAAGTCGGCTGATCCGGGCAGGGGGTGCTTGAGCCACACGGGCCGAGGGGGAGTCACACCGGGTCGCGCCGGGCAGAGCCGCCGGCATCGGGGAGCGTCACTCCGTCTCCCGCCAGGCGAAGTCCCCCAGCGCCGCCAGATTGCGCACCGCCAGGGCGGCCGGGCCCGCCGGGCCGGTGGGCGGGGAGTCGGTGAGGGCCCAGGACTCCACGGCCACCCGGACCGCCGCTCCCGCGACCGCCGCCGCGAAGCGGAGGTGGGGGTCGGCGGCTTCGGCGGCTTCGGCGGCGGCAACGTTGTCAGCCGGGCCGGCCTCGTCCCGGCCCGGTTCGCTGCCGGCCGGGGTGGCCTCGTTCCGACCAGGCTCGTCGTCGGCGGCCGGCGGGACCTGGCGGGCCGGCGTCAGCCGCGCCGCCAGCGCCTCCGCGAGTTCCGTCTCCGACGCCTGGCAGACCTCCGCCCAGACCTTGCGCAGGGCCGGGCTGGTGTGGGCCATGCGGATGAGGGTGCGGGCCCATTCCCAGGCGGACGCGGAGACGCCGACGCCGGGGGCGAGGGTGCGGTCGACGGCGTACCGGAGGGCCTCGGGGAGGGTGAGGTGGGCCGGGGCCTCGCGGACGGCCTCGGTCCAGAGCTGGGCGCCGGTCGCGTACAGCGGGGCCACCGCCTCCTCCTTGGAGGCGAAGTACCGGTAGAAGGTGCGCGGTGCGATGCCCGCCGCGTGGGCGATGTCCTCGGCGCGGGTGGCCCGCAGGCCCTGCCGGACGAAGAGGGTCGCGGCGGCGCGGGCGATCTCCATGCGGGTCTCGGCCTTGCGGCGCTCGGTGAGGGAAGCCGCCGGAGAGGCCGGAAAGGAACGCCTTCGGGCGGTGGTGCCGGTGTTGCCGGTGTTACGGGTGGTACGGGGGGTGCTCACGTCGGCAGGCTATGCCCCTGTGGCAGAATCTGCCATTCGGCGGGTCACCCCGCGGTTCAGGTGCGGGGTGGCCCGCTGTGCCATGCCCGCACCCGAGGCTCCCGCAGGCAGAAAAAAGCCGGGCCCCGGCGCCGGGGGGGGTGACGCCGGGGCCCGGCCGGAAGTCCCGACGCCGGGGGGATGACGTCGGAACTGGTCGGGGGGCCGCCCGTTTCCGAGCGGCGGTCCGGTAAGGCGGTCGCAGCGGTGGGGGCGCTGCGCGGTACGACTTCGAGCACGGTGGGAGTGCGACCCCCGGAGCCTCAACTCCTGGGCCCGCAAGGGTTGTTCCCTCGTCCCGAGGCGTTGAAGCGACCGGACCGCGCCATGTTTGCGCCGTCTTTCGCCACCGCGCGCCTCCGGACGAGCCGGTCGCACACCGGGCGCCGCTCACACACCCGGCGCCGACCGTACCGCGCGTACGACCGTGCGCCCGGCACCAACGCACCGCGTGCCCACTCTCCCTTAGGGCCAGGGTTCTCCCTTTAGGGCCAGGGTCCTATGCCGCCGCGTCGAACCCCGTGTCGCGGGCCAGCTTCTTCAGTTCCAGCAGCGCGTGCTTCTCGATCTGCCGGATGCGCTCGCGGGTCAGTCCGTGCTCCTTGCCGACCTCGGTGAGGGTGCGCTCGCGGCCGTCCTCGATGCCGTACCGCATCTTGATGATCGAGGCGGTGCGCTCGTCCAGGCGGCCGATCAGGTCGTCCAGCTCCTCGCGGCGCAGCAGGCTCAGCACCGACTGCTCGGGGGAGACCGCGGAGGTGTCCTCCAGCAGGTCGCCGAACTGGGTCTCGCCCTGGTCGTCCACCGGCATGTTCAGCGAGACCGGGTCACGGGACCAGTCGAGCACGTCCGTGACCCGCTCCGGGGTGGAAGCCAGCTCGGCGGCGATCTCCGTGGGCTCCGGGTCCCGGCCGTGCTCCCGGTTGAACTCGCGCTGGACGCGTCGGATACGGCCCAGCTCCTCCACCAGGTGGACGGGGAGCCGGATGGTGCGGGACTGGTCGGCTATCGAGCGGGTGATGGCCTGACGAATCCACCAGGTCGCGTACGTGGAGAACTTGAAGCCCTTGCGGTAGTCGAACTTCTCGACCGCGCGCACCAGGCCCGCGTTGCCCTCCTGGATGAGGTCGAGCAGGGGCAGGCCGCTGCGCGGATAGCGCCGGGCCACGGCCACGACCAGGCGGAGGTTGGAGCGGATGAAGACGTCCTTGGCCCGCTCGCTCTCGTCGAACAGCACCTGAAGCTCCTCGCGGGAAGCCTCGGCGGCGGTCTCCTCCTGGCCGTCGAGGACCTGGCGCGCGAACACGCCCGCCTCGATCGTCTGGGACAGCTCGACCTCCTTGGCGGCGTCGAGCAGGGGCGTACGCGCGATCTCTTCGAGGTACATGCCGACCAGGTCGCGGTCGGCGATCTCGCCGCCGCGCACGCGGACGCTGCTTGTCGAGTCGGCCGTCTGTCCCCCAGAGCCCGGAGCCTGGGAGGTGCCCCCATTGGCGGACTTACGACGGGCGACGGCGCGGGTTGCCATGCGTGCTCCCTTGCGGTGGTGGCTGGCAGGTGGTCCTGGCGAACGCTCGGCACTCCGGACCCTCCCTCGGGACTCTCCTCGGGTGCCCTGCATCCGTGGGAAACAACGACTGGAATCCGGACAGAATTCCCAACCCGCCCCCCGATTTTTCTGATCATGCAGTACCCTGTCGGGCCACATGGGGAGGCGCGATGCCGTCCAGCCGTACAGAGGTGCAGGTCAGGCCGGGTTCCGAGGCCGATCTGGACGCCCTCACGACGCTGTACAACCACTACGTACGTGAGACCGCCATCACATTCGACACGGCGGTTCTCACCCCGATGGAGCGCCGCCCCTGGCTGCTCTCCCACCCGGAAGACGGCCCGCACCGCCTGTTGGTTGCCACGGATGCCGAGTCGGCGGAGATCCTGGGCTACGCCACCTCCGGCCCGCACCGCCCGAAGGCCGCGTACGCCACCTCGGTGGAGACCTCGGTCTATCTGGCCCCGGACGCGACCGGCCGGGGCGTCGGGACCCTGCTCTACGAGGCCCTCTTCGCCGCGCTGGCCGAGGAGGACGTGCACCGCGCCTTCGCCGGCATCACCCAGCCCAACGAGGCGTCGACCCGGCTGCACGAGCGCTTCGGCTTCCGGCACCTGGGCACGTTCGGCGAGGTCGGCCGCAAGTTCGGCCGCTACTGGGACGTGGCCTGGTACCAGAAGGACCTGACGGCGGACTGAGCCGCGGGGTCTGTTTCAGCCGAACTGGACCGACCGCTTGGCCAGCCCCATCCAGAAGCCGTCGATCACCGACCGGTGCGCGTCCGTACCGGCCGCACCGAGCGTGACGAACAGTGGCGCGAAATGTTCGGTCCGGGGGTGGGCGAGCTTCCCGGCCGGGGCCTTGGTCTCGAAGTCCAGCAGCGCGTCCCAGTCGCCCGCGTCCAGCGCGGCCCGGCCCCAGTCGTCGAACTCGGCGGACCAGCCCGGCACACCCTCGCGGTGCCGCAGCGCGGCCAGGTTGTGGGTGAAGAAGCCGGAGCCGACGATCAGCACACCCTCGTCACGCAGCGGCGCGAGCCTGCGGCCGATGTCCATCAGCCGGGCCGGGTCCAGGGTGGGCAGGGAGACCTGGAGGACCGGGAGGTCGGCCTCGGGGAACATCTCGACGAGCGGGACGTAGGCGCCGTGGTCGAGGCCCCGGTCGGGCACGTCCTGGACGGGGGTGCCGGGGGCGCGCAGCAGTTTGCGTACGGATTCGGCCAGTTCGGGGGCGCCGGGGGCGTCGTAGCGTACGCGGTAGTAGTGCTCGGGGAAGCCCCAGAAGTCGTAGACCAGCGGGGCGGTGTGGGTGGCGCCGAGGGCGAGGGGGGCCTCTTCCCAGTGGGCGGAGACCATCAGGATCGCCTTCGGGCGGGGCAGTCCGGCGGACCAGGCGGCGAGCTGGCCGGGCCAGACGGGGTCGTCGGCGAGCGGCGGGGCGCCATGACTGAGGTAGAGGGCGGGCATGCGGTCGGGAGCGGGCGGCTCGGCGGTGTCGTGCATGACGGCTCCTCCCATGGCGGCCTCGGGGCGGCCCCACCGAGGCTCAGACGGCTTTGCTTTAACTCTCAAGCATTACTCGTTCAGATTACGCCCGACTTGTTCAAGTTTCAAGAAGGTGGCTCGTACAGTGGGAGACATGAACTCGGCATCCACCCCGGCAACGGAGCCGGCATCCGGACACCGCTGGCTCACCGACGAGGAGCAGCGTGTCTGGCGGGCGTATCTGCACGCGACGACGCTGCTGGAGGACCACCTCGACCGGCAGCTCCAGCGCGACGCGGGCATGCCGCACATCTACTACGGCCTCCTCGTCGGCCTCGCCGAGGCACCGCGCCGCAGACTGCGGATGACCGAGCTGGCCCGGAAGTCGAAGATCACCCGCTCCCGGCTCTCGCACGCCGTCGCCCGGCTGGAGAAGAGCGGCTGGGTGCGCCGCGAGGACTGCCCCTCGGACAAGCGCGGCCAGTTCGCGGTGCTCACCGAGGAGGGCGCCGAGGTGCTGCGCCGTACCGCGCCAGGCCATGTGACCACGGTGCGGCAGGCGCTGTTCGACCGGCTGAGCCCCACGCAGCAGAAGGCCCTCGGCGAGATCATGGAGATCGTCGCCGAGGGCCTTCAGCCGAGCGAAGCGGGTGCGGACCTGCCCTGGCTCCGCTGAGTCCCGCCGGTGGTCAGCGCGTCAGTGCGCGACCACCGGCACCGGGATCTCGTCCTCGGCGCCGTCACCGGAGGCCACCTTGGTGGAGCCCGGCTTACCGGCGTTGACCATGGTGAACGCGATCAGCGAGGCGACCGCCAGGATGCCGACGGCGAACCAGATCGCCGAGCTGTACCCGTGCACCATGCCCTGGAGCTTGACCAACTGCTGCTGCGGTGCGGCGGTCGCGGACGCGATGTGGTCCTTGACGTACGAGGTGGTCGCGGACGCGGCGATGGTGTTCAGCAGGGCGGTGCCGATCGCGCCGCCGACCTGCTGCGAGGTGTTGACCATCGCGGACGCGACACCCGCGTCCCTGGGCTCGACGCCCTGGGTCGCCAGCGACATCGCCGGCATGAACGCCGTACCCATGCCGAGGCCGAGCAGCACCATCGCGGGCAGCAGCAGCGCCGCGTAGGAGGAGCCGATCTCCAGCTGGGTCAGCAGCAGCATGCCGAGCGCGGCGGACAGGAAGCCGGGGCCCATCAGCAGCCGGGCCGGGACCCGGATCATCAGCCGGGCGCCGATCTGGGTGGAGCCGGTGATCATGCCCGCGACCATCGGCAGGAACGCGAAGCCGGTCTTGACCGGGGAGTAGCCCTTCACGATCTGGAGGTAGTAGGTCAGGAAGAGGAACAGGCCGAACATGCCGATGATGGCGAGGCCCAGCGAGAGGTAGATGCCTCCCCGGCTGCGGTCGGCGACCACGCGCAGCGGCAGCAGCGGAGCCTTGACCCGCTTCTCGACCAGCACGAACGCCAGCAGCAGCACCACGGAGGCGACGAACATCGAGATGGTGACCGCGTCGCTCCAGCCGTCGGACTCGGCGCGGGTGAAGCCGTACACCAGGGAGACCAGGCCGAGCGTGGACAGGAACACGCCGGGGATGTCGAGCGGGGAGCGGTTGCGGCCGCCCTCGGGCTCCCGGATCACGAACCAGGCACCGGCCGCGGCGACGACCGCGAAGGGCACGTTGACGAAGAAGGTCCAGCGCCAGTCGAGGTACTCGGTGAGGAAGCCGCCGAGGATCAGGCCGACGGCACCGCCGCCGCCCGCGATGGCGCCGTAGATGCCGAACGCCTTGGCGCGCTCCTTGGCGTCGGTGAACATCACGGCCAGCAGGGACAGCGCGGCCGGGGCGAGCAGGGCACCGAAGACACCCTGGAGGGCGCGGGCGCCGAACATCATCACGCCGGTGGTGGCGGCGCCGCCGAGCGCGGAGGCCGCGGCGAAGCCGGCCAGACCCAGCAGGAAGGCGCGCTTGCGGCCCCACAGGTCGGCGATGCGGCCGCCGAAGAGCAGCAGACCACCGAAGGCGAGGGCGTAGGCGGTGACGACCCACTGCCGGTTGCCGTCGGATATGCCCAGGTCCTGCTGGGCGGAGGGCAGCGCGATGTTCACGATGGTGGCGTCGAGGACGACCATCAGCTGGGCCAGCGCGATGAAGACGAGCGCCTTCCAGCGGTTGGCGTCGCCGCCGGGCGCGGCGGCCGCGGGCGGCTTGGTGACTGTTTCGGACATGGGGGTACCCCGTTCGGGACTTCGGTCGGACGTATCGGACATGCGGGGCACGGTCGTACGGCGTCTCGTACGCGCACAGGGCGTGCGGGGCCCCACCGGCTCGCCCTCGTTGGCGGCCGGGTGGCTAAAGATGGCTCCGGGGTGCGGGCCCGGCGGGTCGGTCGGATCGGTCGGTCGGATCGGTCGGTCAGATCAGGACTGGCGCAGATCCTCCATGGTCACGGCCGTACCGGGCAGGACGGAGCGGGCCGGTGC
Source organism: Streptomyces sp. NPDC085596 (assembly GCF_044541565.1). Lineage (NCBI taxonomy): Bacteria > Bacillati > Actinomycetota > Actinomycetes > Kitasatosporales > Streptomycetaceae > Streptomyces > Streptomyces sp. NPDC085596. Next base: position 121,613 of record NZ_JBITTC010000007.1, read on the forward strand.
CCGCAGCCCGTCGAGGAACAGCTGGAGATGACGGTGTACGAAGCGGTCGGCGTCGAAGCAGGCCGTACCGGCCGGGGGCCGGCTGAGCTGCGCGGCGGCGACCATCAGGTCACCGACGCCGACGTCCGCACGGAGCTGGCCGGCCGCCTTGGCGCGGTCCATGACCTCGGCGATCAGCCCCTCCACCCGCTCCCGCGCCGCCTCAAGATCGGGGTGGTTGCGGTCGAAGGTGCTGGAGACCATCGGACACAGCGCGCTGATCCGCTCCTCGGCGGCGGCGTGCGCGAAGCGCTCCAGTGCGGCGAAGGCGTCGCCGGTCTCGGCCAGGGCGCACTTCGCCGCCTCGGCCGTGCGGTCCATCACGGAGCACAGGACTTCCCGGACCAGGGCGTCCCGGTCGGGGAAATTGCGGTACAGGGTGGCGTTGCCGACGCCCGCGCGGCGGGCGATGTCGTCCAGCGGCACCTGGGGGCCGTGCTCGACGAACATCTCCCGTGCGGCGGTGATGATCCGCTCCCGGTTGCGGAGCGCGTCGGCACGCGGCCGGGGCGACGCCCTGCGGGCGGAGGGTGCGGTGCGCACGGCGGACACGGCGGGCTCCACATCTGTACGGGTCGGGACAAGTGGACGGTGATCGTCCGTTGATCCGGGGAGATGCTCCCCGTTTCGCGCGGACACAGGTCTAAACGGGGAGAGCCTCCCCGCTTATTTCCCGCCCCGGAAGAAATGCCTGTGACCTGGGTCACATCTGGTCCGGCGCGACGTTCTTCCGCTCCCGGCCCGGCGATTCACCTCAACGGTAAGCGATTCACACCCACTCCTGCCGAAATCCCACGATCGGTCTCCCCCAGCGCGCGACCCCGGCCCCGGCGACACAGGGTGAGGCAAAGGGTGCAGCCAGGTAACGGGGGCTGCCGTGGAGCGGGAGGTCCATGCATGCAGCCGCCGTCGCCCCGCCGCCGCATACGCCCGCGCCGCGTGGCCGCCCTCGCCTCGGTGACCGCGCTGACCTTCGCGGTCAGCACCTCGGCCGGGTCCGGACAGCTCACGGCGCACACCACCGCCGGGCCGATCGGCCTGATACGCACGACCGCCCTGGCCCCCTGCATGATCCAGGGGGCGGCGGAGGTCCAGATGACGGAGGGCTTCCCCACCTCCACCGGCTACTCCCGTTCCACCGGTACGGTCCACGCCCTGACCCTGATGGTCGACTTCCCGGACACCCCCGGCGAGGGCAAGGCGATGGACCGCTTCCACGAGTTCTTCCCGAAGACCCAGGAATGGTTCGCCAAGGCGTCGTACGGCCGGCTCGACTACCGCGCCGAGACCCCGATCACCTCCTGGCTGCGGATGCCGAAGCCGTTCAAGGACTACGGCATAGAGCGCGGCGCCCCCTTCGACCCCGGCTACCGGCAACTGGTGCGGGACATCGTCTCCGCCGCCGACCCGGACGTGGACTTCCGCTCGTACGACCTGCTGAACGTGCTGGTCACCCCGAACGCCGGCCCCTCCGCCCTGGACACGGTCCTCTCCGTGACCTTCGCCGGCAACGGCGAGGCCCCGATCGCCGACGGCACCGCGGTCGCCAACGCCTCCTTCGTCTACTCCCGCCAGGACGACGGCTCCGGCGCGTACGCGGAGACGGGGTACCGGGTGCTGCCGCACGAGAACGGGCACACCTTCGGGCTGCCGGACCTGTACACGCAGGAGGGGGGCAGCGCGGTCGGGCACTGGGACATCATGAGCGAGGACTGGGGGGCCAACAACGACCTGCTGGGCTGGCACAAGTGGAAACTGGGCTGGCTGCCCGCGTCCCAGGTCAGCTGCGCGACGGCCGCGGGCAGCGCGGACTACACCCTGTCCCCGCTCTCGCAGAAGTCCGGCGGCAAGCTGGTCATGGTCCCGCTGGACAACCGCACCGCGTACGCGCTGGAGCTACGGGCGGAGGGCGGCAACGACGAGTCCGTCTGCAAGCCGGGCATCCTCGTCTACAAGGTCGACGCCTCCGTCGACACCGGCCGCGGCCCCATCACCGTCTACGACGCCCACCGCGACAGCGGCGGCTGCACCCGCAGCCCCAACGTCCACGCCGAACTCTCCGACGCCCCCTTCTCCCCCGGAGAAACCTTCAAGGACCCGGCGGCGGGCATCACGATCCACGTGGCGAGCGCGGGGCTGGACGGGAAGTACCGGGTACGGGTGACGCGCACCCACGCGGCGAAGGGCACGACGGCCGCGGCGGGACCGGTCTTGCCAAGTCGCCGCTGAACCCGACCCTTTGGCCGGCCGCGACCCCGCTCGCCCACCACCCCACCCCTGATCCGCTACCCTGTCAGGGGCAGCCACCCCGGTGGCCGTCGTACCCCGCCTTCGTAGCTCAGGGGATAGAGCACCGCTCTCCTAAAGCGGGTGTCGCAGGTTCGAATCCTGCCGGGGGCACAGAGAAACACCTGGCCAGAGGCCCTTTCGTTCGGTGAACGGAAGGGCCTCCGCGCTTGCTTAGGTCACTTCTTCGCGGCGGCCCGCTTCACGGCTCTGCCCGTGTCGCCGCGTCCCGGCTTCGCGGGCACCCTCTTCCGCGTGGCGGCGGCCTCCGTGCCTGCGGCCGTCGGCGCCGGCGCTGCCCGCTTCCGCGCGGTCGGCCACTTGAATTCGATCTCCAGCTCGATCTCCCCGTTGCCGATCTCGATCTCCATCTCGCTGTGGAGGTCGTCGGGAATCCGCAGGCTCAGCGTTCCGGAGCCGAAATCCAGCTCCGCCTCCCCGCCTTCCCGCAGCGCGGCCGCGAGTGCCGTGAGCTGGTCAGCCGCCTCAAGGCGTGACAGCGAGCGCTTCTGCTCGAACTTGAGGTCCTTCATGGTTGTCTCCCGTCCCGGGCGAAGACCAGCAGGCCGCTACCGATACCGGCCGCCCTCGGCCGGTCGGGCTACTTCCAATCTCGTCTTCCCGGGTTCACCGCGCATGTCGGGGTGCCGTGCACGGGGCCCGGACGGGTTCTACGGTTGAGGAGAGGCCCCACATCCGCGGAACTCCCTCCGCTTCGCGCCTCACACCCTCTCGGGCCCGAACTCACCAGGAGGACGTGCGACATGTCCACTGCATCCGACACCCCCGTCCTGGACACCCTCGCCGCCATGACCGTCGACTCGATCGAGCGCTGCGGGCTGCCCACGAACGCGCTCATACTCACGCGCATCGCGGCACTCGCCGCCTCCGACGCCCCGCCGATCTCCTACGCGGCCCATATCGACCCCGCCCTCGACAGCGGCGTGACCGCCGAAGAACTGCAGGACGTCCTGGTCGCCATCGCACCCATCGTGGGCACCGCCCGCGTCATGACGGCAGCGGCCAACATCGCCACGGCACTCGGCATCGCCATCGCCGTCGCCGATGCCGAAATAGCGGCCCAGGGCTGAGAGCGGGCGCCCGCCCGGCATCGATGATCCGCGCGGCCGGCACCGGACAGCGGGGCGAGACACTGCCCGTCCGGTCCGGCATGCGCCGTGCCCGCGGGCCAGGCAGGAAGGTCTTCGATGTCCCGGAGCGCGACCACAGCAATGCGCGCGTCACCCGGCACCACGCCCGCGGACCGTGCGGCTCTCGGGAAGGCGGCGCGGCGCCGCTCGCCCCGGTCGGGCCACGCCGTGTACCGGCCCTCTCCCGACCGGCCGGACCCGCTGACGATCCTGGAGGCGCAGTCCGCCTCGCGCGTGCCCGAACTGGTCCCGATCCGCTACGGCCGGATGACGGAGTCCCCGTTCCGCTTCTACCGGGGCGCCGCCGCGATCATGGCCTCCGACCTGGCCGGCACCCCGGTATCGGGACTCACGGCCCAGCTCTGCGGGGACGCGCACCTGCTGAACTTCCGTCTGCTCGCCTCGCCCGAGCGGCAGTTGGTGTTCGACATCAACGACTTCGACGAGACCCTGCCGGGCCCTTGGGAGTGGGACGTCAAACGGCTCTCGGCGAGCCTGGTCATCGCGGGCCGGGCGAACGGCTTCGACGACGCCGAGCGCGCCCGCATCGTGAACTCCACGGTCCGTGCGTACCGCGAGGCGATGATCCGGTTCGCGGGCATGGGCAATCTCGACGTCTGGTACGCGAAGATCGGTGCGGACCTCCTCGAGTCCCTGGTCGCGGGCCGGCTGCGCGGGACGGACAGCGGTCGGAGGAACCTGGCCCACGCCATGGCGAAGGCCCGCACCCGCGACAGCCTGCAGGCTTTCGACAAGCTCACCGAGACGGTCGACGGCCGGCCCAGGATCGCGGCGGACCCCCCGCTGCTCGTCCCGGCCGGTGACCTGCTGCCGGAGGTCGAACGCAGCGCGCTGGAAAGCCAGTTCCGCGACCTCGTCGAGCGGTACGGCCGCACGCTCGCCTCCGACCGGCGCACGCTCCTGGCGGACTACCGCCTGGCCGACGTCGCCCGCAAGGTGGTCGGCGTCGGCAGCGTCGGCACCCGCTGCTGGATCTTCCTGCTCCTCGGCCGGGACGACCAGGACCCGCTCTTCCTCCAGGCCAAGGAGGCCGACACCTCCGTACTCGCCGCACACGTCGGCGAGAGCCGGTACCGCAACCAGGGCGAGCGGGTGGTCTCGGGCCAGCGGCTGATGCAGGCCACGAGCGACATCTTCCTCGGCTGGGAACGAGTGGACGGGATCGACGGCAGGCAGCGCGACTTCTACGTCCGCCAACTGCGCGACTGGAAGGGCATCGCCGTACCGGAACGGATGCGGCCGAAGGACATGCGGGTGTTCGGCGAGCTGTGCGGGTTCACCCTGGCCCGCGCGCACGCGCGGTCCGGCGACCGCATCGCGATCGCCGCGTACCTGGGCGGCGGTGTCTCCTTCGACCGGGCACTGGCCGCCTTCGCCGAGGCGTACGCCGACCAGAACGAGCGCGACCACCAGACCTTGGCCGACGCCGTACGCGCGGGCCGGCTCCCGGCGGAGGAACTCCCGGCCGCCCGGCCCGAGTGATTCCGCCGGCCACGGTCCGCCAACCGGTCGACCTCCGGGGCGGGTCGCCGAGCGCCCTCCGGGGCGGCTGGGACGATGCGCGCATGGCATCCGGAGCAGGCACCGCCGAGAGTCCGGCGACGGCGCGAATCGTCCTGCTGGCCTTCGCGGCCGGTCAGTTCCTGATGGCGCTCGACAGCTCGGTCATGAACGTCTCGATCGCGACGGTGGCCGAGGACGTGGGCACCACGGTGACGGGTGTGCAGGGCGCGATCACGGCCTACACCCTCGTGATGGCGATGTTCATGATCCCCGGCGGCAAGGCGGGGGCGCTGATCGGCCGCAAACGCGCGTTCATGATCGGCTGCGTCGTCTACGGCTGCGGCTCCCTCACCACGGCGCTCGCGCCGAACCTGCCCGTGCTGCTGCTCGGCTGGTCGTTCCTCGAAGGGATCGGGGCGGCACTCATCCTGCCCGCGATCGTGGCGCTCGTGGCGAGCAACTTCGCCGCCGAACGCCGACCCGCCGCCTACGGTCTCGTCGCGGCCGCGGGCGCCGTGGCGATCGCGGTGGGACCACTCATCGGGGGTGTCGCGACGACGTACTTCTCCTGGCGGTGGGTCTTCGCCGGTGAGGTCGTGATGGTGCTCGGCATCCTGGGGCTCGCCGGCCGCATCGCCGACGCACCGGTCGGTGAACGCCCGCGCATCGACCTGGTCGGCGCCGTGCTCTCCGCGCTCGGGCTCGGGCTCTTCGTCTACGGCGTGCTCCGCTCGGACGAATGGGGATGGTTCCAGCCGAAGCCCGGCGCGCCCTCGGGGCTCGGGGTCTCACTGGTCGTGTGGCTGATGCTGGCCGGTCTGCTCCTGGTCTGGCTCTTCCTCCGCTGGGAGGCCCGCATGGTGGAGCGGCGCGGGGAGCCGCTCGTCGATCCAGGCATGCTGCGCAACAGGCAGTTCACCGGCGGACTGACGATGTTCTTCTTCCAGTACCTCGTCCAGATGGGCGTCTTCTTCGTCGTACCGCTCTATCTGTCCGTCGCCCTGGGCCTGTCCGCGCTCCAGACCGGTGCCCGCATCCTGCCGCTCTCCGTGACGCTGCTGGCGGCCGCCGTCCTGATCCCCCGCTTCTTCCCGGACGTCTCACCGCGGCGGGTGGTGCGACTCGGGACCCTCGCGCTGCTCGCGGGTGCGGTGGCCCTGATGGGCGCGCTCGACGCGGACGCCGGAGCGGAGATCGTCGCCATCCCCCTCCTGCTGATCGGGCTGGGCATGGGCGCGCTGGCGTCCCAGCTCGGGTCGGTCACCGTGTCCGCGGTGCCGGAAACGCAGAGCGCGGAGGTCGGCGGCGTCCAGAACGCCGTCACCAACCTCGGCGCTTCGATCGGTACGGCGCTCGCCGGATCGGTCCTGATCGCCGCGCTGACGACCTCCTTCCTCACCAGCGTGGAGCAGAACCCGGCGATCCCGGCCGAGGTCAAGGGCCAGGCGACCGTCGAACTCCAGAGCGGCGCACCGTTCCTGTCGGACGCCCAGCTCAAGTCCGCCCTCGATGAAGCGGGCACGAGCACGGAGGTGACGCGGGCGGCACTCGACGCGAACACCGAGGCCAGGATCGACGGTCTGCGCGCCGCACTCGCCATCCTCGCCTTCGCCGCGCTCCTCGCGATGTTCTTCACCTCACGGATCCCGGACGCCCAGCCCCGTTCGACGGCCGCATAGCCGCAGGGGCCGCCGGCCGCTGCCGCCCACTTCACGGGCGGCAGCGGCCGAGCAAGGTGAAGAAGTAGCCCACCGGGTCGTGAAGCGGGCTGAGCGGCACTCGGCCGGTCAGCCCGCCTGCGTGGAACGCCGGTTCATCCACGCCGCCACCACCGCGCCCGACAGGTTGTGCCAGACCGAGAAGACCGCGGCCGGAAGGGCCGTCAGCGGGGTGAAGTACGTCGCCGCCAGGGACGCGGCCAGGCCCGAGTTCTGCATGCCGACCTCGAAGGCCATGGCCCGGCTCGCGGCCGGGTCGAGCCTGGCCAGGCGGGCCGCTCCGTAGCCGAGGGCCAGACCGAAGGCGTTGTGCAGGACCACCGCGAGGAGGACGATCGCGGCCGCGTCCTTCAGCGCGGAGGCGCTCGCCGCCACGACGATCAGGACGATGACGGCGACCGTCCCGGCCGACAGCCAGGGCAGGACGGGGAGGCAGCGGCGGATCACGGGTGCGGCCAGGCGCCGCACCAGGAGGCCGGCCACCACCGGGACCAGGACCGTCTTCAGGATGTCGACGACCATCGGGCCCGCCTCGACGTCCAGCATGTGCCCCGCGAGCAGCAGGACCAGGTACGGGGTGACCAGCGGGGCGAGCAGCGTGGAGACCGTCGCCACCGACATCGACAGTGCCACGTCGCCCCTGGCCAGGAAGGTCACCACGTTGGACGCCGTGCCGCTCGGCGTGCAGCCGACCAGGATGACGCCCACGGCCAGCGCCGGGGGCAGGTCCAGCAGCTCGGCGATCGCCCAGCCCAGGCCCGGCATGATCACGTAGTGGGCCACCAGGCCGAGGGCGACGGCCCAGGGGCGCTTCACGACGCCCTGGAAGTCCTCCGACGTCATCGTCAGGCCCATGCAGAACATCACGACGCCGAGCAGGTAGGGCACCGCCTCCTTGCCCTCGGCGAACGTCGACGGCATCACCATCCCCAGGGCGCCCGCAGCCAGCACCAGCAAGGGGAAGACGGTCACGGCCCGTTTAGCCGTACGGTCGGCATCTGCCGTACCAACTGCGTCAGTTGCCACCTCGGCTGGAACAACCCGGCTCTCTGAGTCCCGCACTTACCGCTCCCGCGTCCGCCGTCCTGCCCTCGCGCGCGACAACCCGCCCGCCCGGTGATCGTGCCAGACGCGCCCCCGTCCGTGTAGGGCACACCTATCGCGGTCCCGCCGCCGCGCACCCCACACACCGCGTACTCGCCGGCCGTACCTCCAGCCGTTCCGCCGGGATCTCCGCCCCGCACCGCTCGCAGATCCCGTACCGCCCCTCACTCAGCCGGACCAGGGCCTCGTCCAGGTGCTCCAGGTGTAGGCGGGCCTGGGTGAGAAGGGAGGAGACGTGGGCTCGTTCGAAGGCTGTGCTGGAGCCGTCGGGGTCGTGTTCGTCGTCCACGGCGACCAGGGCGTTCGCGTCGACGATGGACTGGAAATCCCTGGTCAGGGCCTCGATCTGGGTCAGGGTGGCAGCGCGTTCCGCCGCGAGGCGTTCCTCGACGGCGGCGTTGTCCGGCATGCCCGTCACCTATGCCTCAGCATCCACCCGGACGGCCGTATTCCGGGCCGGGGTGCGGCCCGCCAGCGCCAGCCCCAAGGTCACCGCCACCGACGCCCCCGCCATCACCGTCATCCCCGTCGCCGGAGACGTGACCTGGGCCAGCGTGCCCGCCACCCCCGCGCTCACCCCCTGCATGGTCAGCATCCCCGCCGAGTGCAGCCCCAGGGCGTGCCCCGACAGGGCGTCCGGGGTGAGGGACATCAGGCGTTCCTGCTGGACCAGGCTCGCGCCGAACCCTACGGACGCGAGCGTCACGCACAGTAGCGCCACCGGCAGCGGAGGGTGGGCCGCGAAGGCGAGGTACGGCACCGCGAGGAGCAGGAGCAGCGGCGTGGCCAGGTGGGCGCGGACCGCCGGAGGCAGGAGGCGGCCCACCGTCACGTCCCCGGCCAGCATCCCCACCGCCCCGCAGGCGAACAGCGTGCCCGCCGACTCGGGCGCGTACGACACGTACAGCGACTCGCAGCCGACGACCAGGCCGTTGGGCACCCACAGGCCCAGGTAGGCGAGGCGGCGGGGGCGGGAGGACCACAGGACGGCGTTGGTGTGCCAGGTCGCCGCCACGGACGGGCGGCCGGTGGTGCGGGGCGGGCGGGCGGTGAGGCCGAGGCGAAGGGTGAGGGCGGCGGTCAGGTACAGGCCGGCCGCGAGCAGCAGACACACGCGCGGGGAGATCACGGCCAGCAGTAGCCCACCGGTCGCGTAACCGACCGTCTGCGTCAGGCCGTTCATGATGTTGAAGAGGGAACGCCCGGGCAGATAGCCGTCCTTGGTGAGGATCTCGTTCACCAGGCCCCAGCGGACGCCGCCGCCCAGCGCGGCCACCAGGCCCAACAGGAGCACCACGGCGAGGAGTACACCGGGTGGCAGCCCTGGTACCGCCTGGAACGCGGTGCCCGCCGCGAAGGTCAGCGCGATGGCGGCGAGGGTGGTGCGCGGGGGCAGGCGGTCGGAGCCGGAGAGCAGGAAGGTCGCGCCGAGTACCTGGGCCAGGGCGGGGCCGAACATGCTCAGCGCCGAGAGCAGTGGGGAGCCGGTGGCCCGGTAGACGAGGGTGCCGAGGGCGAGTCCGCCCACCGTCTGGGCGGCGGTCTGCGCGGAGGAGGCGAGGAAGAGAGGGGTGAACTCCGGTGTGCGGAACAGGGATCTGTAGCTGGGCATGCGGGGAGTCTCGGCCGGACGGCGGAGGCTCGTTATTGTTTCGCCGGGCGGCGAAAGGTCGGGACGGTCAGGGGGTACGGGCATGGGCTGGTGGCTGCTCGACGCGGACACCCTGGCCCGCAGCCGGTTCGTCATCTCCCCGCTCGCCGAGACCTTCGCCTGCCTGAAGCTGCTGCACGCCGCCACGCCCGCGCACCCCGGCGAGCGGGAGTGGCTGCGCGCCCATCTGCCCGCGTACCGGGCCCGGTTGGCGGAGGACCCCGTGACCGGGCGGCTGATCCGCGCCGGGCTGGGCCGCGACTGGATCGCCGACTTCCTCACCCCCACCCCGCGCGACGGCGAGACCTTCGCCGAGGAGGTCGGCCGGGTACGGGCCGCCCGCCCCGCCGACGCCCGCGCGCACCTGCTGCTCTCCCTCGCCGGCCCGCTGCCCGCCGTACTGGACCGGGACGACCTGCCCGAGCGGGCGGCCGTGCTGCTGGAGTGGGTGTGGGAGGAGACGGTACGGCCGTACTGGGAGCGGCGGAGGCGGGTGCTGGAGGCGGACGTGCTGGCGCGGACCGCGCGGATGGGGCGGGGCGGCTGGGCCGGGGTGCTGGACTCGCTGCGGCCGGGGACGCGGTGGCTCGGGGAGAGCCGGTTCCAGGTGAACCGGCACGCCTACCCGCCCCGCGAGATCTCCGGCGCCGAACTCGTCCTCGTCCCGGTGACCCCGCAGCGGCAGCGCTGGGTGGCCTGGGAGGAGCGGGAGCGGTACGCGGTGGTCTACCCGTGCGCCGGTGCTCTCGCCGGGCAGGCCGAGCGCCCGGTGCCCGCGAGCCTGGGCGCGCTGCTCGGCCCGGCCCGCGCCGGCGTCCTCACCCTCCTGGAGTCCCCCCTGAGCACCACCCAGCTGACCGCGCTGACCGGCCAGACGCTCGGCTCGGTCGGCCGCCATCTGAAGGTGCTGCGCGAGTCCGGCCTGATCACCCGCCGCCGCGCGGGCCGCTCGGTGCTGTACACGCGCACGGCGGCCGGGGAGGTACTGGTGGAGGCCGGGCGGGTGGGCCCTGGCTAGGCTGCCCGCATGACGACCAGCGATCACACCCCCTCCCCCCTCGATGTCGAGATCGGCGCCCTCCAGGGCGGTTCCGCCGAGCTGTCCCGGTACGCCGGGCAGGCCGTGCTCGTGGTGAACGTGGCCTCCAAGTGCGGGCTGACCCCGCAGTACACGGGCCTCGAGCGGCTCCAGGAGCGGTTCGGCGGGCGCGGGTTCACCGTGCTCGGCGTGCCGTGCAACCAGTTCATGGGGCAGGAGCCCGGTTCCGCCGAGGAGATCGCGGAGTTCTGCTCGGCGACGTACGGCGTGACCTTCCCGTTGACCGAGAAGGTCGACGTGAACGGCGACGCCCGCCACCCCCTCTACGACCGCCTCACCGGCTTCGCCGACGCCGGGGGCCACACCGGCGACATCCGCTGGAACTTCGAGAAGTTCCTGATCGGCCGCGACGGCCAGATCGTCGCCCGCTTCGCCCCGCAGACCGAGCCGGACTCCGCCGAGGTCACCACCGCGATCGAGGCCCAGCTCGGTTGACCTTGCCCCTGGGGCAGGCCGGAGCGTCCCTCGCACCGGGCGGAGCAGCCGCCCGGTGACGGAGGAAGGCCCCGTGGACCCCGAACCACTGCTGACCATCGGCGCGTTCGCCGCCCGGTCCCGGCTCTCACCGAAGGCGCTGCGCCTGTACGACCGCCTCGGCCTGCTCACCCCGGCCGAGGTGGACGAGGCCAGCGGCTACCGGTACTACCGGGCCGACCAGGTGGACCGGGCCCGGCTGGTGGCCCTGCTGCGGCAGTTGGACATGCCGCTGGCGCGGATCGCCGAGGTGCTCGGCGCCGAGGGCGCGACGGCGGCCGGGCTGGTGGACGCCTACTGGGCGGACGTGGAGGCCCGGATCGCCGGGCAGCGGACCCTCGCCGCCTACCTCCGTGGACGACTGTCGGGAAGGGCTTCCGAGATGGACGAGATGTTCGCGGTGGACGTGATGGACGTGCCGGAGCAGGTGGTGCTCACCGAGTCCCGGCACACGCTGGCCGACGAGCTGCCCACCTGGATCGGCGCCTCACTGGGCCGGCTGGAGGCGGGCGCCCGGGAGTGCGGGGGTGTGGCCGGGGCGCCGTACGTCGTCTACCACTCCGAGGTGTCGATGGAGAGCGACGGTCCCGCCGAGTCCTGTGTACCGGTGGCCGACGAGGCGGCGGCGCGGGCGTGGGCCGGACGGCACGGCGGCCCGTGGGCGGCCCGGGTGCGGGTGGAGCCCGCGGGGCGGCTGGCGCGGACCCGGATCACCAAGGCGCGGGTGGCGCATCCGCAGATCCTGGCCGCCTTCGAGGCGGTGGAGCGGTGGGCGGCGGCCGAGGGGCTGACGGTGGCCGGACCCTGCCGTGAGGTGTACTTCGCGGACTGGGCGGCGGCCGGACCCGACGACCCGGTCTGCGACGTGGCGCTGCCCGTGCGCTGACATGGGTGAAGCCCCCTCGGCAAGGACGGCGACCGGTCGAGGGGGCTTCGCGGGTGGTGCTTGTGCTGTTGTGATCGTCGAAGCAGCGGTCGAGTGCCTCTACGCGGTGGGACCGGGGCCGGTCCCCTACGCCTTGACCGAGGTCACGAAGGCGGTCCACGCCGCGGCGGGGAAGGCCAGGACGGGGCCCGCGATGTCCTTGGAGTCGCGTACGGCGAGTTCGGCGGCGGTCGGCGACTTGACCTCGACGCAGGCGCCGTTGCCCGCGGAATAGGAGGACTTCATCCACGTCTCCGTCGCGCCCTGAATCAGTGCCATGTCCACTCCTGTTGCGAGTTGCGGTGGTGCGGTTCGCGCCAACCCTTGCGAGCGATTGGCGTGATCGACGCTACCGGCCAACCGCCCTGCTCGCAGGGGCCGTTCACTCGGGCGAGTGGCATATTCCAAGTGAGCCGTCATGGGAGTGGGGCGACGGTGTACGATCCCTCGCCCCACGTACGAAAACCCCGGCGGGCACCCTCACCGGCTCACTGGGCGAACTTCTTGGCGGCGTCCGCGATGAACCGCTGGGACTGCTCCACCGGGAGCGCCTGGGCACGCAGGTGCTCGTACATCACGGCGTACTTCTGCACGTCCGGCGCCTTCTCCAGGTAGAGGTCGCTGGTGACGCCCTCCAGGTAGACCACGCTGGAGTCGGCCGCGTCGGCGAACTCCAGGATGGCGTACTGGCCGTTGAGCCCCGGATGCGCGCCGACCTCGAAGGGGAGCACCTGCACGGTGACGTGCGGGAGCTGGGACAGCTCGATCAGGTGCTCCAGCTGCTCGCGCATGATGAGCTTGCTGCCGACGACGCGGTGCAGCGCGGCCTCGTCGAGCACGACCCACAGACGCAGCGGGTTGTTGTCGTCGGTGACCCGGTCCTGCCTGCGCATACGGACCTTGACGCGCTTCTCGATCTCGGCGGTCGAGGTCTCCGGCAGCGCGCCCCGCACCAGCGCCTCCGCGTACGCGCGGGTCTGCAACAGGCCGGTCACCAGCTGGGGTTCGTACACGCGCAGCGACTGCGCGTCGGTCTCCAGGCCGATGTAGACGCTGTACGGGATGTCGCCGAACGTGTGCCACCAGCCCTGCTGGCGGGAGTCGCGGGCCATCTCCATCAGCGAGTCGACCACCCTCTGATCCTCGACCTCGTACACCCCGCACAGATCGCGGACGTCGCGCTGGCTGATGCTGCGGCGGCCGTTCTCCAGCCTGCTGATCTTCGACTGCGACACCAGGAGGCGGTCGGCGACCTCTTCGGCCGTCATGCCCTTGAGCTCACGGAGCTTGCGCAGCTCCTGGCCCAGCCGGCGCCGCCTGACGGTGGGATTGACATTGGACGCCACGGGACGCGCACCTCCGGCTGGCTGCCTGTATCTGACACTTTGTGTATCTGCTGTTGAGCAGACTGCCACCAAGGTGGTTTCTACCGCTGGGAAACGTCGGATATGCGGCGCGTACCCGGCAGTTCGGGGTACGCGTGGGCCGGCGGCCTGGTATACGCGCAAGCGACGGAGCGGGGCGGGGGACCCTGTGGTCCGCCCGTCCCGCCCGTCAACTCGCCTGCGGCCGATGGGGATCGCCCTCGGCCGGGCCGCTCAGTGTGCCGCCGCGCGGGCCATCGAGCCGTGATGCGGCTGCATCGGGACCCCGCGTGCGGGTTCCCCGGCCCCCGGTCCGGGCTGCCGGCCGGTGGGGCCCTGACCGCGCCTCGACTGGGCGCCCGCGCCGTTCTGTACGTCCATCACGGCGTGCGCGACCAGGCCGCCCATCGGGTCGTGCCGGATCAGGTCCCTGAGCCGGGAGCGGGACGAGCGTCCCTCGTTCCCCGGATACAGGTGCTTGCCCAGGCCGACCGCATGGGCCAGCGCGGCGAGCGCGGCGGTCCGTGGGTCCGGTGGTACGCCGGTACGGATCGCGGAGTCGAGCCTTCCGCGGATCTCCCGGCTGATGCCGGTGTCCGTCGCCTGGTACCGCGTGGTCGGCAGTACGCCGCACATCTGGCCCGGTACGGCGGCCACCATGCCGCACCTTTCCAGGTGCGACAGATAGGTCTGGCGCAGGCCCAGCCGGGGCCCGCCTATCCAATGGACGGCCCGTACCGGAGCGCCGCGCCTTCGCAGCAACTCCAACGCGCAGTCCAGAGTCGGATCTCCTGTCGGCCGTGGCACCACCACGGCGATACGATCCCCGTCTGGGGCTATCCGTCCGGCCAGCGCCAGCTCCACTAGCTGCGCACCGGCCAGACCGAGGTCGAGCGACTGCGGCTGCGCAGTGGTACCCGTGGCCGGGTCCAGTGCGAGCATCAGCAGCTCTTCCGGAAGTGTTCTGCGGCTCCTGGCCATCCATGCCTCCCCGCGTGGATGAATGACAGGGTGACGCCTCTCACATTCATCTGTCGAGGGCGCGTGCCCGGTTCATGGGGGAACCGGCAGGTATGTCGTTCTCGTCTGCCACTACGGGCGAACCCCCACACAGGACACTGGTACATGGTTCGGACAGGGCGCGCGAGTGCGCGTGCGGCGCATGGAGGAGGCATCGGTGGCGGGCGAGTCCCCCGACAGGTCGAAGCAGCACGAGGCGTCAGTGGAACCGACGTCGGGGAGCGGGGGTTCGGTGCCGGCGGCCCGCGAATCCGACTCCGTGGGTTCAGCCGGGGCGACTTCTGCCGCTGACTCGACGGGTCCCGTGGAGGACGAGGAACTCCGCGAGGCTGTCTCGGCGTGGGTCCGTCCCTCCGGCGGTCCGGCGAAGGGCAAGTCGTCGTCCTCCGACGAGGGTGCCGGTTCGGCCAAGGCCGGGGACGCGTCGGGTGGTTCGGACGCGGAGGGTTCTGCGGCTGACGCCGAGGGCGCGGCGGAGGAAGGTTCCGGCACCGCCGAGGGCGGCTCCGAGGACACGGAGGACGCGGACGCGGAGGACGCCGGGAGCGCCGCCGCTGCCGTGCCTGACGACACGTTCAAGGACTCGCGCAAGGACGACGCCACGGACGCCGCTGACGGCACGTCCGAGGGCTCGGACGGGGATGCCCCCGGCGAGGACAGCGAGGACGCCCCTGAGGGCGCCTCCAGCCCCGCTGAGGGCACCGAGGAGGGCGACGCCGAGGGCGCCTCCTCCGACGACCCCGAGGCCACCGACGACACCCCTGGGGGCACCTCCGGCTCCGCCGCCCCCGAGGGCGATGCCAAGCCCAGCACCGACGACGCCCCTAAGGGCTCGGACAAGGGCGCCTCCCTCCCGGCGGCCGAGGGCGGCGCCAAGGACGCCTCCGGCTCCGCCGAGGACTCCGAGGACTCCGGGACGGACGCCCCCGCGCCGGCCGCCAAGGGTGACTCCGAGTCCGCGCCCAAGGGCGGCGACAAGGCCGCCCCCAAGGGTGCCGCCCTCCCGGATGCCAAGGGCGACACCAAGGACGCCGAGGGGGTCACCGCCACTCCGGCCGCCAAGGACACCACCTCCGCCAAGGACGCCCCGGCCGCCAAGGCCGACGGCACCCCCGGCACCCCCAAGGGCGGCGCCAAGCCCGGCGCCGACGGCACCCCCGAGGGCTCCGCCAAGGGCACCCCCCTTCCGGCTCCCAAGCGCGACGCCAAGACCGACGACGCCCCCGAGGCCGCCGGCAAGCCCGCCCCCAAGGCTTCCGGCAAGCCCGTGGACACCCCCACCACCGCTCTCAAGGCGCCCACCGCCAGGAAGCCGGAGGTGGATCAGCCGACGACCATGCTCAAGGTCGGCGGCAAGGCCAAGCCCTCTCCCGCCGAGCAGGAGGCCGAGCGGACCAGCAGGTTCGTCGCGCTGAAGCCCGATCTCAAGGCGCCGCAGGCCAGGGCCGAGGAGACGCGGGCCGTGCCGCAGGTCGGGCCGGAGCGGACGACGCAGCAGCCGTTGCCGCCGAGGCCCCCGCTGGACCTGCTGGCGGAGCTGACGAACACGCCTCCGCCGCCGGAGACGCACGTGCGCACGCTGGTGCGGCGGGTGAAGATCTGGACGCCGCTGGTGATCCTGCTGGTGGTGATCCTCGGGGTCGTCCAGGCGATGCGCCCGCTGCCGCAGCCCACGCTCGCGCTGACCGCGAAGGACAGCTACACCTTCGAGGGCGGCAAGCCGGACATCCCGTGGCCGGCCGACGGCCAGGCCGCGCTGGACGTGCAGGGCATCGGCTCGTTCGGCTCGTCCGGTTCGGGCAAGCCCGTGCCGATCGCCAGCGTGGCGAAGGTGATGACCGCGTACCTGATCCTGCGCGACCACCCGCTCAAGAGCGGCGACGAGGGTCCGAAGATCGAGATCGACAAGGCGGCCCAGGACCAGTCGAAGGCGGGCCAGGAGTCCACCGTCGACGTCACGCAGGGTGACAAGATCACCCAGCGGGAGGCCCTGGAGGGTGTGCTGATCGCATCCGCGAACAACGTGGCGCGTCTGCTGGCCCGCTGGGACGCCGGTTCGGAGAAGGCGTTCGTGGCGAAGATGAACGACGCCGCCAAGGGCCTCGGCATGAGCGGGACGACGTACACCGACCCCTCGGGTCTGACGAACTCCACCGTCAGCACCGCCACGGACCAGGTGAAGCTGGCCAAGGCCGCCATGGAGATGCCCGCGTTCCGCGAGGTCGCGGCGATGATGTCGTACACCGACTACAAGGGCACGTACCACTCCAACTGGAACCAGCTGGTCGGGCACAACAACGTCGTCGGCATCAAGACCGGTACCACCACCTCGGCGCTCGGCAACCTGGTCTTCGCCGCGAAGCAGGACGTCGACGGCGAGACCCGGATGATCATCGGCGCGGTGCTGCGGCAGCCGCCGAGCAAGCGGGACAACAGCATCCTCAGCGCCGCCATGGACAGCAGCGACGCGCTGATCCGGGCCGGACAGGGCGCGCTGAAGTCGGAGACGGTGCTGAAGAAGGGCACGGTCGTCGGGTACGTGGACGACGGCCTGGGCGGCCGGACCCCGGTCGAGGTGACCGAGGACGTGAAGGCGGCCGGCTGGGCGGGCCTGAAGGTGCGGCTCTCCTTCACCTCGGGCACGATCCCGCACACCGCGAAGGCCGGTACCGAGGTCGGTTCGCTGACCGTGGGCGACGGCTCGGCCGGTGCCGTGAAGGTGCCGGTGGCACTGCGCGCGGACCTGGCCGAACCGGGCCTCGGCAGCAAGCTGACCCGCATCGGCTGACCCCCGCGCCACGCGCCGTATCCACACCCCGCCGTCCGCGCTCCCACCACAGGAGCCGGGCGGCGGGGTGCGTGCTAGCGTCACGAAACGGGGCAGGTCACCGGCGACCGCACCCCGGCCGCGCAGGGGGCCGAGAACGGAAGACGGGACACGGGGAGTGCCTGACGTGGCGACAACCGAGCCGAAGCGCGCCGAGAACGCCCATCCGGACCCGGAGTCCGGCCCCCGGATACCGGGCCGGCGCGGCGAAATCATCCTGGACTCCCTGCGCACCCGCGTGCGCGAGCACCCCGTGCTGTCGGTGACCCTGCTCGCGGGCGTCCTGCACATCATCTGGTTCTTCACGTTCGCCAACAGCGGCGGCGACCTCGCGGCGCAGGACGCCTGGGCGGAGTTCGTCGGCCGGCACCCGGACTCGGCGTACAACCTCGCCTGGTACGGCGGCATGCACCCGGTGTCGTACAGCGTGGTGTCGCCGTATCTGATGTCCGTGCTCGGGGTGCGGACCACGATGATGATCGCCGGCACCGGTTCGGCGGCCCTGCTCACGATGATCCTGCTGCGCAGCCGGGTGGTACGCAATCCGCTGTGGGCCGCGCTGGCCGGGGTGTTCGCGCTGCTGGGCAACGCGGTGTCGGGCCGGGTGACGTTCGGACTCGGCACGCTGTTCGCGCTCTGCGCGGTGGCGGCGGTGTTCTGCTGGCCGTACGACGGGCGGTACGCGCGCTGGGCCACGCCGCTGGCCGCGGCGCCCCTGGCCGCGCTCGCCGGGATCTTCGCGCTGCTCGGCGGGGCCGTGGGGTGGGTGGCGTACGGGCTCGCCGCGCTGTTCGCGGCCGGCGCGGTCGCGGTGGTGTGCTGCTGGCCGTACCGGGGGCGGTACAAGCGCTGGGCGAAGGCGCTGGCGGCCGCGCCGATGGCCGCGCTGGCCACGATGGCGTCGCCGGTGGCGGGGCTGTTCGTGGGCCTGGCCGCGGTCGCGCTGTTCCTCCAGAAGCGGCGGCCGGGCGCGTGGGCGCTGGGGCTGGCTCCGGCGGCGGTGGTGGCCGCGTCGGCGTGGCTGTTCCCGTTCTCCGGCACCCAGCCGATGACGTTCGGCTCGGTGATCATGCCGCTGCTGTACGGGCTGCTGTGCGCGTTCCTGGTGCCCAGGGAGTGGGTCACCGTGCGGCTGACGGCGGGCGTGTACAGCCTGAGCGTGGTCCTGGTGTGGCTGATCAGCTCGCAGATCGGCTCGAACATCTCGCGGCTGCCGATGCTGTTCGCGGGCGTGGCCCTGGTGGCCGCGCTGCCGTTCACGGCGCCGCGCTCGCGCCGCTGGTACGCGACGGTGCTTGCGTTCGCGGGCTTCGTGGGCTGGATCGGCTTCAAGTCGGTCGACGACGTGATCCACACGACCCCGGCGGCGTCCTGGGCGCGTGAGCTGGCGCCGCTGGTGCACCAGTTGCAGCGGGCGGACGCGGAGAAGGGCCGGGTGGAGGTGATCCCGGTGCGCTCCCACCGGGAGGCTTCCGCGCTGGCCCCGTACGTGAACCTGGCGCGCGGCTGGAACCGGCAGGCCGACATGGAGCGCAACCCGCTCTTCTACGACGACACGCTCAACTCGGCCAACTACCACGAGTGGCTCCAGCGGTGGGCGGTGCGTTACGTGGTGCTGCCGAGGGTGGACGACCCGGACGGGGACGGCGGGGTGCGCGAGCGGCAGTTGGTGCTGCGCGGGATGCCGTACCTGGAGCGGATCTGGAACGACTCCAACTGGCAGCTGTACCGGGTGACGGACCCGGCGCCGCTGGCCGAGCCGCACGCGGTGGTGCGGCGGGCGGAGCAGGGCGAGATGACGCTGGACGTGCGTGAGCCGGGCCGGGTCCTGATCCGGGTGCCGTACTCGCCGTGGCTGAGCGTGGTGGACGAGCAGGGGAAGAGCCTGACGCCGCCGCAGGAGACCGAGGAGTCGAAGCGGCGGCCGGAGGACTCGCCGAAGTCGTACGTCAACGTCAACGGCTGCCTGCGGGAGACCCCGGTGGACGCGGCGGGCGACCGCTGGACGGTGCTGCTGGCGCCGAGGGCGGGCACGTACCACCTGGCGGCGCCCTACCAGCTGCCGCGCGGCACGCCGTGCCCGGACGAGCTGAAGTAGCCGCCGAGCCGGCCTAGTTGTTCATATCCCTGAACCGAGGTCAGAGAACCGAACGATTTTACCTCCCCTTGACTCGACGTTTCCTTGCCGCGCGTCCATGTTCAAACCCAGAGTTCACATGCCTGACTGGCTGACGCCGGCTGCCGAACGCTGGGAGGGGAGACATGAACGGTCTCGACTGGGCGGTGCTTACCGGCTACTTCGGCGTGATGGTGGCGATCGGGCTCTGGTCGCACCGGCGCGTGGACGACGTGGGGGACTTCTTCACCGCCGGGGGCCGGATGCCGTGGTGGCTGTCCGGCATCTCGCACCACATGTCGGGCTACAGCGCGGTGATGTTCACCGGGTACGCGGGCATCGCCTACAGCTACGGGGTCACCTCGTACGTGACCTGGTCGTTCCCGATCGCGCTGGGCATCGCCATCGGCTCCCGGCTGTTCGCGCCGCGCGTCAACCGGCTGCGCTCCCGGCTCGGGGTGTCCTCGCCGCTGGAGTACCTGAAGAACCGGTACGACCTCACCACCCAGCAGGCGCTGGCCTGGTCCGGGATGCTGCTGAAGATCGTGGACGTGGGCGCGAAGTGGGCGGCGATCGCCACGCTGCTGTCGGTGTTCACCGGCGCCTCGCTGAACCAGGGCATCCTGATCACCGGCGCGGTGACCGCCGTGTACTGCACGATCGGCGGGCTGTGGGCGGACGCGCTGACCGAACTAGGGCAGTTCGTCATCCAGTTGCTGGCCGGGGTGGCGATGTTCGTGGCCGTGGTGCTGAAGCTCGGCGAGAAGGACATCGGGGTGCTCGGCGCCTTCGACGAGCCGGCGCTGCGCGGTCACGCCGAGCCGCTCGCGGGGCCGTACGGGACGGTGTTCCTGCTGGCGTTCCTGTTCATCAAGCTCTTCGAGTACAACGGCGGCATGCTCAACCAGGCCCAGCGGTACATGGCGACCAGCGGCCCGCGCGAGGCGGAGCGGTCCGCGCGGCTGTCGGCGCTGCTGTGGCTGGTGTGGCCGGTGGTGCTGTTCTTCCCGATGTGGATGGCCCCGCTGCTGGTGCGCGCCCAGAAGCCGGACGGCTCGGACGCGTACGCGTTGATGACCGAACAGCTGTTGCCACACGGCCTGTTGGGGCTGGTGGTCGTCGGGTTCTTCTCGCACACCATGGCCATGTGCTCCTCCGACGCCAACGCCATCGCGGCCGTGTTCACGCGGGACGTGGCGCCGGTGCTGTCGCTGCGGGCGCGCGGGTGGGGCGAGCGGGCCGGGCTGCTGGCGGCGCGGGTGACGACGGTGGTGTTCCTCGGGCTGTCGATGGCGGTGGCGACGCAGGTGGACTCCCCCGCGTTCAAGGACATCATCACGGTCGTCATCAAGTGGGTGGCCGGGCTGATGGGGCCGATCGCCATCCCGATGATGCTGGGCCTGCTCCGCCCGTTCCGCCGCTCCGGCCCGACGGCCGCGCTCACCGCCTGGGCGGCTGGGCTGCTGGCGTTCTGGCTGGTCAACTACCCCCTGAACTGGCAGGTCGAGGGCGGGGTCCCGCTCCAGTACCAGGTCTCGGTGCCGCTCGCGGTGTCGCTGGTGCTGTACGTGGTGGTCGGCTGGGTGAAGCCGGAGGACACCCCGGAGCGGCTGGCGGTCATCGACCGGATCAACACCGACGGCGGCGGCGCGGCGACCGTCCCGGCGCCGGCGCCGGGGCCGGCGGGCGACGACGTGGTGGGGGTTCCTCGGAAGGAGTGAGGGGCCCTGGACCGGGCGGTCAGGCGCGGGGGTAGTGGGCGAGCGTGCCAGGTGCCGGGGTCGGCGGGCGACGACGTGGCGGGGCGACCTGGACGGAGTGAGGGCGCCCTCAGGCTCGCGGGTAGCGGGCGAGCCAGCCCGGGGCGGAGCCGGCCGGGCTGTGCAGGGCGGGGCCCTGGGTCATCTCCATGGCGAAGTCGTCGGCGAGTTCGAGGATCGTGGGGCGGCCCTCCAGCTCCGGGAGCCAGGCCGGGGGCAGGGCCGTCTCGCCGTGCAGGGCGCCGAGGAGGCCGCCGGTGAGGGCGCCCGCGGCGGCGGAGGGGCCGCTCTGGTTGACCGCCAGGCAGAGGCCGTGGCGTACGTCCTCGCCGACCAGCGCGCAGTACACGGCGGCGG
Source organism: Streptomyces sp. NPDC085596 (assembly GCF_044541565.1). Taxonomy (NCBI): domain Bacteria; kingdom Bacillati; phylum Actinomycetota; class Actinomycetes; order Kitasatosporales; family Streptomycetaceae; genus Streptomyces; species Streptomyces sp. NPDC085596. Next base: position 143,028 of record NZ_JBITTC010000007.1, read on the forward strand.
ACAGCAGGCCGTCGGCCGTGCCGTCCCTGGCCAGTTCCGCCACCCGCGCCGGGCTCGGCAGCCCCTGCCGTACGGCGCCCAGGGCACGCTGGAGGGCGCCGGTGACGGGCTCGTGGCCGGGGCGGGCGGCCAGCAGGCCGAGGGTGCTCTGTACGGCGCCGTCCAGGCTCTCGCCGCGCGCGAGGGCGTGCACGATGACGGCGTACGCGCCCGCCGAGAGGACCGCCACCGGGTGGCCGTGGGTCTGGGCGGCGCACTCCAGCGCGAGTTGGACGACGAGCTGTGGCTCCCAGCCGACCAGCAGGCCGAAGGGTGCCGAGCGGGCGACGGCCTCCGGGCCCAACTCACCGGGGTTCTTCGGGCGTTCCAGCGTGCCCATCACGTCATTGCCGAGCCCCAGCAGCAGGGCCCGCGTGGGGCCCCGGCGGGCGTACAGCCACTCCTCGCGGGCCAGCCAGCCGTCCTCCTCCCGGCGCTCGTCCGGGCCCCAGTCCCGCTGGGTCGCCGCCCAGCGCAGGTAGGCCCGGTGCAGGTCGGTCGGCGGGTGCCAGGCTCCGGTGTCGCGGCGGACCTGGGCGCGGATCAGGCCGTCGACGGTGAAGAGGGTGAGCTGAGTGTGGTGCGAGACGGTGCCGCGTCTGCCCTGGCCGGGTGCGAGGTCGGTGAGGCCGTCGGGGCCGTGTTCCGCGCGGATCGTGTCCAGGGCGAGCGAGTCGACCGGTGCGCCCAGGGCGTCCCCGATCGCGGCACCCAGCAGGGTTCCGCGCACCCGGCCACGGAAGTCCTGCTGCTCGGCACGACCCCAGACGGCGCCGCTCGCCGCACCCATCCAGCCCTCCTCGCGCCACCGTCCGCCCGCACGACGGTCAGCACTGTAATGGACCTGGAACGGTCGGATCAGTGCGGTGATCGATCTGCGCCGAACCAATACCGGTCAGGAACGGATGCTTCAGCTCGGCCCACACGGTCTTGGCCCCGGCGGGCGCCTCGACCACTCCCCACCGGTGCGCGTAGGCGGCGACGATGCGCAACCCCCGTCCGTCCTCGGCCAGTTCGGCCGGTTCATCCGGCAGCCGGGGGCTCCGCTCACCCCGCGCGTCGGTCACCTCGACACGGAGCGTGCCATCGTCTTCGCGCCGCAGCTCCAGCCGGAAGTCCCGCCCGGGGACCCTGCCGTGCAGCACGGCATTGGCCGCCAGCTCGGCCACGACCTGCGTCGCCTCCTCGAACGGCAGCCCCCACTCGTCGAGTTGCCGCTCGGTAAGAAGCCGGGCGAGCCGGGCACCTCTCCGGGTCGCGGACAACTGAATCCGCAGCTGCGTTTTCTGATTCATGTCACCCAGAGTGGCCGCCTGTCCCTACCCTGAACAGCAACGACCACGGTACGCAGGGTGACTGTACGGGTGGGCGGAGTAGCGGTACGGCTGGTACGAGGGAGAGGGGCGCGGGTGGAGGACGAGGAGGCCGAGGCCGTACTCAGGGCGGTCGGCCGACAGATCAAGGCGTGGCGCGAAGCGGCGGGTCTGCGCCAGGTGGAGCTGGGCTCCGCCATCGGGTACGGGGAGGAGATGGTGTCCTCCGTGGAGCGGGGGCGCCGGGTCCCGAAGCCGGACTTTCTTGACCGCACGGACGAGGTCGTGGGAGCGGGCGGCAAGGTGTCCGCGATGAAGGCGGATGTGGAGCGGGCTCGGTACCCGAAGAAGGTCCGGGACCTCGCCAACTTGGAGCGGGACACGACGGAGCTGGGCGCCTATGCCGCCCTTCATGTGCATGGGCTGCTGCAAACACCGGAATACGCCCACGCCCTGTACGCCATGCGGCGGCCCTCCTACACGGAAGAGGAAATCGAGCGACTCGTGGCCGCGCGCATGGCGCGCAAGTCCGTGTTCGACCGCATCCCGCTCACCCAGATCACCTTCGTCCAGGAAGAAGCGACGCTTCTGCGCCCGATCGGCGGCTCGGAAGTGCTGCGCCAACAGCTGGAACATCTCCTGGAGATGAGCAAGTTGCGGCACGTCGAGATCCAGGTGATGCCTACTGCCTGCGAGGAGCACGCGGGAATGATGGGATCGATCCAGGTGCTGAAAATGCGGGACGGCAAAACGCTTGGGCACACCGAGGGACAGCTGTACAGCCGCGTGATCAGCGACCCGCGGGAGGCTCAGGTCATGGAGATGCGCTATGGAATGATCCGGGCGCAGGCACTCACGCCCCGAGAGTCACTGGCCTTCATCGAGGAAGTACTGAAATGCGAGACATGACCGGCCTGGAGTGGTTCAAGAGCAGCTACAGCGGCAACGACGGGCCCGAGTGCGTGGAAGTCGCCCTGGCCCCCGCCCACATCCACGTCCGCGACTCTAAGACCACCGACGGACCCCACCTCACCGTCTCCACCGACACCTGGACCACGTTCCTCAGCCACGCAGTGCCCCGCGTCTGAAAGGCGTTCCTCCTCGGCGTGGGTCGGGAAGTATTCGGGTCATGACCATGACCGAATCTGCGGCCCCCGCCGACTCCACCCGTGCCGCCCGCTCAGGGCTCGGCCTCGCTGCCACCGTCCTCACCGGCGTACTCGCGCTGTACATCGCCCTCGTCGCCGTAGGCAACATCACCGACTTCGGGACGAACCAGCAGTACGTCCGGCATGTGCTGGCGATGGACACCACGTTCAAGGACGACCACCTGATGTGGCGGGCGATCACCAGCACCGCGCTCCAGGACACCGCCTACGTGGCGATCATCGCGTGGGAGACGGCGGCGGCAGCCGTACTCGCGTGGGGCACCTGGCTGTGGGCCCGCCGGGACAACGCCCGCGCGCGCCGCTTCTCCACGTACGGCCTGCTGATGCTGATCCTGCTCTTCGGGGCCGGGTTCATCGCCATAGGCGGCGAGTGGTTCGCCATGTGGCAGTCCAAGACGTGGAACGGCGTGGACGCGGCGACCCGCGTGTTCCTGCTCAGCGGAGTAGCCCTGATCATCAACCACCTCCCGGACCGCGAGGTGCGGTAAGCGCCGACGCGGCTCAGCCAGCGCCCTTCTTCCCTGAATCGGTTGAGGGGCGTTGGCCGTGATGGGAAGCTCTCCCTGCGCGTTTCCGTGCAAACCGTGCAAGCGTCTCGAAGGAGCAGCGCTCATGGCCCTACGGTTCGTCGGTATCGACCCCAACACGGGTGGCGGCAACTGCCCGGCCGTGTGGGTCGATGACGAGAAGCAGGAGATCCTCGTCCAAGGGTGGCTTCCGGACGAGGTGACGGCGGAGCGCTGCGCCCAGGACAGCCCCCGGCCAGACACGGAGGGTATCGTCCGCCTCCCGTACCGCATGGCCGAGATCATCAGGAGGGCACTCGATGACGCCGAAGCTTCCTAGCTTCGAGGAACTGCTTGACTCCGCCGCTTCGTCAGCTCTCCACCTGGAGATGCGGGACACGTACGCCGTGGCCGAGGAAGCTGAAGACGTGGCCCGCTGGCGCTCCGGAGCGTGGGACTTGGAGGACGGCCGCCGCACCCTCGCCGACTGGCTCGCCCTCGTCCGACGCACCGTGGCGCGGGGCGTGGTCGTGCGTCGCGCCCGCATCGTGTCCGAGCCCGTCACCGAGTACATCCGGTACGAGCACGCGCTCACTCCCCTGAACCTCGAAGCAGGGGAAGGCGTTCGCTGGCTCCCGCGCCGCCAGGCCCTCGGTATCGCGGTGCCGGCGAATGACTTCTGGCTGATCGACGGCCGCGTTGTGCGCTTCAACCACTTCGCGGGCGATGGCGACGCGGTCGAGCCTGAGATGAGCGACGATCCTGCCATCGCACACCTGTGTGCCTCAGCCTTCGATGACGTGTGGAAGCGAGGACTCGAACACCACGAGTTCAAGGTCTGACCGAGCGCCTCGGTGGACGTAGAACGATGCCCCGGCCCCAACTGTCCAGCGAGCAGGCTGCCCGCAAAGCCATAGCCGACCGACTTGGAGAACTCCGCCGGGACGCCGGACTGACGGCCACAGCCCTGGCGCAACTCTGCGGCTGGAGCACTTCGAAGGCGTCCCGGATCGAGCGGAATCTGACCCGCCCGTCCGACACCGACATTCATGCCTGGTGCCGGGCATGCGACGCGCAGACCGAGGCCGCCGACCTGATCGCTGCCTCGCGCACCGCGGACTCGATGTACCGGGAGTGGAGGCGCGTTCACCGCAACGGCCTCAAGCACCGGCAGACGGATGACGTACCGCTCTACCAACGGACCCGGCACACGCGCGTCTACGTCTCGAACGTCGTCCCCGGCCTGCTCCAGACACAGCCGTACGCCGAGGCCCTCATGTCGGCCATCGCGGACTTCGAGGACGTGCGCAACGACGCCTCCGAGGCCGCCGCAGCCCGCGTCGAGCGGTCTCGCGTTCTCTACGACGGGAGCCGACGCTTCGCCTTCCTCTTCGAGGAAGACGTGCTGCACTACCCCTTCGGCGGGGCGGAAGTCATGACCGGCCAACTCGACGCCATCCTGGCCGCGATGTCCCTGCCGAACGTGTCGATCGGGATCATCCCGCGCGGCACACCCCGCACGATGTGGACCCTCGAAGGGTTCCTGATTTTCGGGGCCGAGGAAGTGCAGGTCGAGACGCTCTCCGCGGACCTCGCCATCTCGCGGCCGAGCGAGATCACCACCTACCTTCGGGCGTTCGAACGGCTCGCCGGAATGGCCGTCTACGGCACCCGGGCCCGTCGGCTCGTCCTCTCCGCCCGTCCTCACTCCGGGTGAGAATCTGCAAAAGCGTGCAACATCGTGGCCCTCGAACTCCTCCCATCCGTAGCGTCACCACATCACCACGGAATGCGACCGAGGTGCATCACGGCGCGGAGACCGAATCCCCGCACAGCAGTCGCACGAGGAGGACCACCCCCATGGACCGTAACCTCTACGCCCTCCCCACCGAGGGCGCCGAGTTCCAGAAGTTCTGCGGCGGCAACCTCGGCGGCGAGAACGAGACATGCGTCGAGTTCGCGCAGCTCCCCGGCGAGGAGTCGGCGTTCGTGCTGGCGGACTCCAAGCCGGAGGGCGCGGGCAAGGAGGTCCGCTGCACCGGGGCGGAGCTGGACGCGTTCGTCCTCGGCTACGCCGCCCGGCGCGGACTCGCGCTCTGATCCGTCCCCGCTCTCCCCACCACGCACAAGGCGGGCCGTCCTGCGCCGCGGGGCGGCCCGCCCTTCAGAAGGGCGCACATGAGCTGGTCAGGGCATTGGCACGGGTACGGACCGTGGATCGGATCTCCGGCTGTGTACGCGAAGGAAGGCAGCCGGAGACCGGCCCACCCCAACGGCCCGCCCATGATCACGAACCCGGAGGACAAGAAGGAGCAGGCGGCTCTCGACCGGTACCGTGAGGCCGCCGCCGAGTTCGTCGGTGGCAGTGTGCCGCCTCTGATGTCCGGTCACTGGTTCCTGAAGCGGGACCAGACCGTGGCCGACCGCACATGGACCGACGTCGGCATCGTCCTGGCCTGGATGACCAAGCACTACGAGGCGGACCCGCCCTTTACCCACCCTGACGGCCGTCGGGCCTACGGGGGCCTCGACTTCAAGCTGGAGTACGCCGCCGACGTACTGCCTCGTGGTGTCGACGTGTCCTGGGTGTACTACACACCCGCCGGGGCCATCTTCTCGCTGTCCGTGGTGTGCTGCCCGAACCACTTCCACCCCGGGATTCCCTGCCCCCTCCCGCCCACGTAGTACGAGAGGACACCCACCGTGTCGCTGCGTCTCTTACTGCCCGACGACGGCGTGACCGACCTCCTGCGCGCCTGGCCGGACGAGCCGCGCGTCTACGACCGCGTCAAGACGGCGTTCGACGAGACGATCACCGAAGACTTCCTCGGGGACTACACCTTCGCGGGCTGCGTGCCCGCGCCGGAGATCGCGGTCATGAAGGCGCCCGGCCCCTCGCTGAACCAGAACTCGTACCTGACCGACGGCCGAGTGGATGCTGCCAGGCTGCGCAAGCTGTACGGCACCGGCCACACGATCCGGCTCGGGAACCTCCAACGCGTCATCCCGTACATGGCTGCTCTGTCGCAGGGAATCCAGCAGGAGACCGGATTCTCGAACTACGTCCATGCCTTCCTCACGCCAGCAGGCGAGCAGGGGCTACGCCATCACTGGGATCAGCAGATGGCCGTGATCGTGCAGATCGCCGGCACGAAGCGGTGGCCGCTCTGGCGGCCTGCGGTCGAGGCGCCCATGCGGGAGTACAGCGAATCGTGGCGTGTCTGGATGCCCCACTACATCCCCGCGTGGGAAGCCGCCGGGCCGGAAGTTGTGGTCGATCTCCGGGCCGGACAGTCCCTTCTTCTGCCGAGAGGGTGGGTACACAACCCGCACGTCGCCGACGAAAGCGAGCACAGCGTCCATCTGACCTTCGCGATCCGCGAGCGCACGCCCCTGTGGCTGGCGGAGAAGCTGGTCGCGGAGGCAATCAAAGACCCTGCGTTTCGGCGGATCATCCTGCCCGGCGACATCACCGGGCCCGCCCTGGCCGACCGGGTCCACGAGGCCCGCCAAGCCCTCCACGAGCACCTCGACAAACTCGACCTGGCCGACCTCGCCCCTGCCCTGCGCGAAGCCGCAAGAACCGAGCTGGAGTACACCACGTAGAAGCCGCTGATCGCCCGGCGGAGTTCCAAGCGCCCGCTACTCGACGACCGACACCCTCGTGCCCAGGTCACCGAAGGACCACAGTGCGGCTCCGTCCTCCTTGTGGAGGCGGATGCCGCCGGTCTGGGCGCCGTTCGCGGGGGGTGGCGAGGAGCCGTCGACGGCGTTGGAGAAGCCTATGTTCACGCCGGACGCGACCGTGAAATACGTGATGTGCTCCACCTGCACGCCGTCCGAGCCGGTCGTGGCTTCCGTCCGCTTGGCGATCGAGTAACGCCCCGGCTGCGGGTTCACCGTCCCCGGCCACACCGTGAACGTCCGGGAGGACTCCCCCGTCGCGTCCACCAGCCATACCCGGTGCGCCTGCACCGAGTAGACGATCCTCCGGCCCACCCCCGACGCCTCCGGCAGCGCGGGCGGGCCGGAGGGGGTCGGGAGGGCGGACGGGGTCGGGGAGGCCGAGGCCGTGGGGCGCGCGTGGGCGGCCGGGGCCGCGGGACGCGGACCGTGGTCGGCCTGTACGGCGAGGGCGACGACGGCGGCGGTCGCCGCGACCGTCAGTCCGGAGACCCAGGCCCACGAGGGCAGTAGGGCAGCCACGGGTACGCATCTCCTCCGCTGTGGGGCCCCTTCTCAGATCCGGGGTCGGATCATCGTACTCAGTCCACGAGGGGCAGCAGCTCCGGCAGGTGCCCGTCCGAGGCGCGGGCCGCCGAGACCCGCTCCTCGGGCACCTCGCCGTACAGGGTGGTACGCGGCTTCGCCGGCCGCCCGGCCGCCTCCGCGACCGCTTCCAGGTCCCGTACGGACTTGTACGAGCCGTACGACGAGCCCGCCATCCGGGAGATCGTCTCCTCCATCAGCGTGCCGCCCACGTCGTTCGCGCCGGAGCGCAGCATCTCGGCCGCGCCCTCCGTGCCGAGCTTCACCCAGCTCGTCTGGATGTTGGGGATCAGCCCGTGCAGAAGCAGCCTGGCCATCGCCGTCACCGCGCGGTTGTCCCGCATGGTCGGGCCGGGACGCGCGATGCCGGCGAGGTAGACCGGCGCGTTGGTGTGGATGAAGGGGAGCGTCACGAACTCCGTGAAACCGCCCGTGCGTTGCTGGATTCCGGCCAGCGTGCGCAGGTGGCCGAGCCAGTGCCGGGGCTGGTCGACATGGCCGTACATCATCGTGGACGAGGAGCGGATGCCCAGCTCGTGTGCCGTGGTGATCACCTCGGTCCAGGTGGCCGTGGGCAGCTTGCCCTTGGTCAGCACCCAGCGGACCTCGTCGTCCAGGATCTCCGCCGCCGTGCCCGGCACCGAGTCGAGCCCGGCCTCCTTGGCCGCCGTCAGCCACTCCCGGATGGACATCCCCGTACGGGTCGCCCCGTTGACGACCTCCATCGGCGAGAAGGCGTGCACGTGCATGCCGGGCACCCGCTCCTTCACCGCCCGCGCGATGTCGAAGTACGCGGTGCCGGGCAGGTCCGGGTGGATGCCGCCCTGCATGCAGACCTCCACCGCGCCCACGTCCCACGCCTGCTGGGCGCGGTCCGCGACCTGGTCCAGGGAGAGGGTGTAGGCGTCGGCGTCGGTGCGCCGCTGGGCGAAGGCGCAGAAACGGCAGCCGGTGTAGCAGACGTTGGTGAAGTTGATGTTGCGCGTGACGATGTACGTCACGTCGTCCCCGACCACCGACTTGCGCACGTCGTCCGCGATCCGGCACACCGCGTCCAGCGCCGGGCCGTCCGCGTGGAGCAGGGCGAGCGCCTCCGCGTCGGTCAGCTTCGTCGGGTCGTCGGCGGCCGTGCGCAGGGCCTCGCGGACGTCGGTGTCGATGCGCTCGGGGACCATGCCGGGGGCGGCGGCCTCACGCAGCGCGGCCCAGTCCCCGTACACCTCGTCGAAGTCGTCGCGCCGGTCCGAGGTGCGGCCCTCGGTGTCGATGGAGGCGTGCAGGTCGGTGCGGCCGGTGGCGGTGAACACCTCCTCGGGCTCCTGCCAGGGGAGACCCTCAGGGAGCACCCCGGGCCGGGCGAGGCCGGTCTCCGGGTCGGCCAGGGCGGCGACGTGCGGGCGCAGCCGGGGGTCCAGCCAGGGTTCTCCCCTACGGACGAACTCCGGGTACACACAGAGCCGTTCGCGCAGCTCGAAGCCCGCCGTACGGGACCGCTCGGTCAGCTCCTCGATCTGCGGCCAGGGGCGCTCGGGGTTGACGTGGTCGATGGTGAGCGGGGAGACCCCGCCCCAGTCGTCGATCCCGGCGCCGATCAGCCGCTCGTACTCGCTGTCGACGAGGTTCGGCGGGGCCTGGAGGCAGGCGGCGGGGCCCATGATGTGCCGGGCGACGGCCACCGTGGCGATCAGCTCGTCCAGTTCGGCGTCCGGCATGCCGCGCATCGCGGTGTCCGGCTTGGCGCGGAAGTTCTGGATGATCAGCTCCTGGACGCCGTGGTAGGCGCGGGCGACCTTCCGGAGCGCGAACAGGGACTCCGCGCGCTCCTCGTAGGTCTCCCCGATGCCGATCAGCAGGCCGGAGGTGAACGGCACCGAGGAACGGCCGGCGTCCTCCAACACCCGCAGCCGTACGGCCGGTTCCTTGTCCGGGGAGCCGTGGTGCGGGCCGCCGGGCTCGGACCAGAGGCGCTCGGCGGTCGTCTCCAGCATCATGCCCATGCTCGGCGCGACCGGCTTGAGCCGCTGGAAGTCGGTCCAGCTCATGACGCCGGGGTTGAGGTGGGGCAGCAGGCCGGTCTCCTCCAGGATGCGGATGGAGATGGCGCGCACGTAGGCGATGGTGTCGTCGTAGCCGTGCGCGTCGAGCCACTCGCGCGCCTCCGGCCAGCGGTCCTCGGGCTTGTCGCCGAGGGTGATGAGGGCTTCCTTGCAGCCGAGCGCGGCCCCCTTGCGGGCGATGTCCAGCACCTCGTCCGGCGACATGAACATCCCGTGGCCCGCGCGGCGCAGCTTGCCGGGGACGGTGACGAAGGTGCAGTAGTGGCACTTGTCGCGGCACAGCCGGGTCAGCGGGATGAAGACGCTTTTGGAGTACGTGATGACTCCGGCCCGCCCCGCCGCCTCAAGGCCCGCGTCCCGTACCCGTGCGGCGGACGCGGCGAGGTCCTTCAGGTTCTCCCCGCGCGCCTGGAGCAGCACCGCCGCCTCGGACACATCGAGGGCGACGCCGTCCCGGGCACGTTTGAGGGCGCGACGCATGGAGTTCTCGGTGGGGCCGGTTCCGGAGGTCGCGGAAGTCGTCATTCAGAGAGCATACGTTCGGCGTGATCCACAGCTACGGGCGCTTTTCGGGCGGCCCTGCCGGGGCCCCGCGGCACCCTCGCGACACCGCGCGTGGCGCCACGTGATGCCACTCGGTGCCATGTGGTGCCAATAGGGGTTGCCATGGCGCCACAATGGTGCCAAGCTAACGCCATGGACCTCACTCCGTATGTCGACACCCTTCGCCGGGAACTCGCGGTGGCCGCCGAGGCCGGTGGCGAGGAAGCGCGCGAGCTGGCCGAGCGGCTCACCGCTCCGCTGGAGTCGGCGACCCGCCTGACCATGCTCCACGTGCTCTCCGCCGCGATGGACGAGATCACCCGCGAGCTGGCCCCCGGCTCGGTCGACGTACGGCTGCGCGGCCTGGACCCCGAGTTCGTGGTCACGACGCCGCCGGCCGAGGCCGCTCCGGCGGAGGCCGCCGCCGTGCCGGTGGCGCCCCAGCCGGCCGCCGAGGGCGACGAGGGCGGCACCGCCCGCGTCAACCTCCGGCTCCCGGCGCACCTCAAGACGCGCGCCGAGGAGGCGGCGGGCCGGGAGGGACTTTCGGTCAACGCCTGGCTGGTGCGCGCCGTCTCGGCCGCTGTCGACGGCGGCAGCCGGCCGCGCCCGGCGGAGAAGACCCGCACGATCGGCCAGAGCTTCACGGGCTGGGTGCGCTAGCACTCGCACGCCTGCTCCACTTCTCACCCCTTCACGTCCCCCACCTGCGGGGACGACCTGACGAGCCAAGAGGACGGGACAGCCATGCCTGCTTTCGACACCCCTCAGCCCATCGCGGTCACCGCTCACATCGGCGCCGGTTCCCTCCGGTTCGCCGCGAGCGACCGTCCGGACACCGTCGTCGAGGTCCTGCCCCGCGACCCCAAGCGGGACAAGGACGTGCGGGCCGCCGAGCAGACCGAGGTCGGCTTCGCCTCCGGCGCCCTGACCGTCCGGACGCGGGAGCGCCTGCTCATCGGCCCCTCCGGCCTGGTCGACGTGACGGTGCTCCTGCCCGCGGGCTCCTCCGCCGAGGTCACCGGCTCCTGGACCCAGGTGCTCGGCGAGGGCCGCCTCGGCGAGGTCCGCGTGAAGACGTCCACCGGCGACGTCCGCCTCGACGCCACCGGCCCGCTGAAGCTGACCGTGTCGCACGGCTCGATCACCGTGGACCGGGTCGAGGGCGCCGCCGAGATCACCAGCAGCAGCGGCAACATCCGCGTCGGCACCATCGACGGCCCGGCCGTACTGAAGAACACCAACGGCACCACGGTCCTGGCCGCCGTCACCGGCGACCTGCGCGTGAGCGGCACCAACGGCGGCATCGACATCGGGCGCACCGAGGCATCCGTCACCGGCACCACGACCAACGGCCCCCTGCGTGTCGCCGAAGTCGCGCGCGGCGAGGTCCAGTTGGAGACCTCCAACGGCTCCATCGAGATCGGCGTCCGCGAGGGCACCGCCGCCTGGCTCGACGTCAGCTCCACGCACGGCCAGGTGCGCAACGCGCTCGCCACGTCCGGGGCGCCGGAGCACACCGAGGACACCGTCAAGATCCACGCCCGCACCAACTGGGGCAACATCGACATCCTCCGCGCCCACGCCTGAGCGACACCCCCCTACTTCCCACTCCAGCCCTCAGGAGGGCCCCATGCCTTCGTCTGTCATGCCCACGCCCAGAAAAGCCACCGACGACGCACAGCCCGCCGCCGTCTCCGTCACCGGTCTGCGCAAGTCGTACGGCGACAAGACGGTGCTGGACGGCATCGACCTGAGCATCCCCGCCGGGACCGTGTTCGCCCTGCTGGGCCCCAACGGCGCCGGCAAGACCACCACCGTGCAGATCCTCTCCACCCTCATCGCGGCCGACGGCGGCCAGGCCCGGGTCGCGGGCCACGACATCACCACCGCGCCGGACGGCGTGCGCTCCGCGATCGGCGTCACGGGTCAGTTCGCCGCGCTGGACGACCTCCTCACCGCCGAGGAGAACCTCCTCCTCATGGCCGACCTGCTCCGCCTCGGCAAGCGTGAAGGGCGGGCCCGTACCCGGGAGTTGCTGGAGCGGTTCGACATCGCGGACGTGGCGAAGAAGCGGGCCGCGACCTTCTCCGGCGGTATGCGGCGCCGGCTCGACCTCGCCATGACCCTGGTCGGCGACCCCCAGGTGATCTTCCTGGACGAGCCGACGACCGGGCTCGACCCGCGCAGCCGCCGCACCATGTGGGACACCGTGCGCTCGCTGGTCGCGGGCGGCACCACGGTCTTCCTCACCACCCAGTACCTGGAGGAGGCCGACCAGCTGGCCGACCGGATCGCCGTCCTCGACGGCGGCCGGATCGTCGCCGAGGGCACCGCCGACGAGCTGAAGGCCCGCATCCCCGGCGCCCACGTACGGCTGCGGTTCACCGGCCCCGAGGAGTACGAGCGCGCGGCGGCGGCCTTCCCCGGCGCCGCGCGGGACGACGAGAACCTCGCCCTCCGGGTGGCGGGCGACGGCGGCCTGGACGCGCTGCGCGCCCTGCTGGACCGGCTCGACGCGGCGAACATCAGCGCCGCCGGCTTCTCCGTGCACACCCCCGACCTGGACGACGTGTTCCTCGCGCTGACCGGCCAGGGCGCCACCGGCACCCCGCTCCACGTCCACACCGACGCCCGCACCGACGCCACCGTCAAGGAGACCCAGCGATGAGCACCCTCACCTACGCCGTGCACGACTCGATGACGATGCTGCGGCGCAACGTCAAGCACGCCATCCGCTATCCGGCCGTCTCGCTCGGCAGCTCGATGATGCCGATCCTGATGCTGCTGCTGTTCGTGTACGCCTTCGGGGGCGCGATCGGCAGCGGGATGGGCGGGCGGGACGCCTACCTGGAGTATCTGACCCCCGGCGTGATCGTCATGGGGGTGGCGGCCGGGGCGATGTCGACCTCGATCGCGGTCTGCTCGGACATGACCGAGGGCATCATCAACCGCTTCCGCACCATGAACATCACCCGCTCGTCGTTCATGACGGGGCATGTCATCGGCAGCGTCCTCCAGACGATGGTGAGTCTCGTCCTGGTGATCGGGGTCGCGCTCGCCCTGGGGTTCCGGCCGGACGCGACTCCGCTGGAGTGGCTGGCCGCCACCGGGTTCCTCGCGGCCATCGCGTTCGCGGTGACCTGGCTGTCGGTGGCGCTCGGCCTGATCTCCAAGACGGTGGAGTCGGCGAGCAACAAGCCGCTGCTGGTCCAGTTCCTGCCGTTCCTGGGCTCCGCGTTCGTGCCGGCCGGGTCGATGTCGCCGGGGCTGCGCTGGTTCGCCGAACACCAGCCGTTCACCCCGATGAACGAGACCCTGCGCGGTCTGCTCACCGGCTCGGCGATCGGCGACAACGGCTGGATCTCGCTCGCCTGGTGCGCGGGGATCGCGCTGGTCGGCTACATCTGGTCCCGCTCGCTGTTCAACAGCACGACCACACGCTGAGCCCGCGAGTGTAAAAACTTTGTGGAGTCCCCCGCGCCGCCTTGTGATCGGCGTCTCGCACGGCTGACGCAAGTGCCGTGAAGAAGGCAAACTGGCTGCGGAAGTTGGATTGCCTAGGGGGCGAACGCATGGACGGTGGGCCGCGGATGCCTGAGCAGCGGGTCTCCGGTTCCGCCGTGCTGCGGTTCGGAGTACTCGGGCCGGTGCGGGCCTGGCGCGGTGAAGCGCCGGTCCCCACCGGCTCTCCGCAGCAACGGGCCCTGCTCGCGGCTCTGTTGCTGCGAGAGGGCCGTACCGCCACGGCGGCCGAACTGATCGACGCGCTCTGGGGGGCCGAACCGCCGCCCAGGGCGCTCGCGGCCGTCCGGACGTACGCGTCCCGGCTGCGCAAGGTGCTCGAACCCGGCGTTCTGGTCAGCGAGTCCAGCGGCTACGCCATCCGGACGCTCGCCCCGCTGGACCTCGTCGTCGCCCAGGAACTCGCCGCGCAGGCCGAGAAGGCGCGCGGCGCGGGGGAGTTGGGCGAGGCGCGGGAGACCCTGAACCGGGCGCTGGCGCTCTGGGACGGCGAGCCCCTGGCGGGCGTCCCGGGCCCGTACGCGGAGGCGCAGCGGGTGCGGCTGGAGGAGTGGCGGCTCCAACTCCTCGAATCCCGGCTGGACATGGACCTGGAGCAGGGCAGTCACGCCGAGTCCGTCTCGGAGCTGACCGCGCTGACCGCCGAGCATCCGCTGCGCGAACGCTTCCGCGAGCTGCTGATGCTGGCGCTGTACCGCAGCGGCCGTCAGGCGGAGGCGCTGGCGGTGTACGCGGACACCCGGCGGCTGCTCGCGGAGGAGCTGGGCGTGGACCCGCGTCCGGGGCTCAGCGACCTCCAGCAGCGCATCCTGCGGGCCGACCCGGCGCTCGCGGAGCCCTCGGCACCGGCTGCCGAACCTTCCGTGGTCCTCGTACGCCCCGCCCAACTGCCCGCTTCCGTGCCGGACTTCACCGGCCGGTCGGCGTTCGTGACCGAGCTGAGCGACGTGCTGGCGTCGGCCTCGGAGGCGGAGGGCCGGGTGATGGCGGTGTCCGCGCTGGCCGGGATCGGCGGCGTCGGCAAGACCACCCTCGCGGTGCACGTGGCCCACCGGGCGCGGGCCGCCTTCCCGGACGGACAGCTGTACGTCGACCTCCAGGGTGCGGGCCCGCGCCCGGCGGAGCCCGAGACGGTGCTCGGTTCGTTCCTGCGGGCGCTCGGCACGGCGGACTCGGCGGTGCCGGACTCACCGGAGGAGCGGGCCGCGCTGTACCGGTCGGTGCTGGACGGGCGCCGGGTGCTGGTGCTGCTGGACAACGCCAAGGACGCGGCGCAGGTCAGACCGCTGCTGCCCGGCACCGAGGGGTGCGCGGCGCTGGTGACCTCGCGGGTGCGGATGGTCGGTCTCGCCGGGGCGCATCTGGTGGACCTGGACGTGATGTCGCCCGAGGAGGCGCTGTCGCTGTTCACCAAGATCGTGGGTGAGGAGCGGGTCGCGGCCGAGAAGAAGGCCGCGCTGGACGTGGTGGCCGCGTGCGGGTTCCTGCCGCTGGCCATCAGGATCGCCGCCTCCCGGCTCGCCGCCCGCCGCACCTGGACCACCTCGGTGCTCGCGGCCAAGCTGGCGGACGAGCGGCGCCGGCTGGACGAGCTCCAGGCCGGCGACCTCGCGGTCAAGGCCACCTTCGAGCTGGGCTACGGCCAGCTCGAACCGGCCCAGGCGCGGGCGTTCCGGCTGCTGGGCCTCGCCTACGGCCCCGACCTGTCGCTGGCGGCCGCCGCCGCGCTGCTGGACCTCGGCCCGGAGGACACCGAGGACCTGCTGGAGTCGCTGGTCGACACCTCGCTGCTGGAGTCGGCCGCGCCGGGCCGCTACCGCTTCCACGACCTCGTACGGCTCTACGCGCGTGCCTGCGCCGAGCGGGACGAGCACGAGCCCGGCGAGCGGGCGGCCGCGCTCTCCCGGCTGCTGGACTTCTATCTGGCCACGGCCGCGCGGGTGTACGCGATCGAGCGGCCCGGCGACCGGACCGTGGAGCATCTGCACCCCCACGGCCACGAGGGGCTGTCCTTCGCCGGGCACCGGGACGCGCTGGACTGGCTGTACGCGGAGGCCGACTGCCTGCTGGCCTGCGTACGGCAGTCGGTGGCGCAGGGCAGTCTGCGGCGGGCGGTGGATCTGCTGCTCGTCGCCAAGGACCTGGCCGAATCCGGCGCCAACGCCCACCAGTTCGGCGCGGCGGCGACCGTCGTCCGGGACGCGGCGGCAAAGGCGGGGGACGCGCTGGTGGAGGGCCGGGCGCGCACCACGCTGGCCCAAGTGCACATCAACGCGGGCCGGTTCGACGAGGCGGAGGCGGAGGCCGAGCGCGCGGTGGAGCTGGCCCGGTCCGCCGGGGACCCGTGGATCGACTGCAACGCCCCCAGCGAGCGCGGGATCGTGGCCGCCTACCGCAGCCGGCACGCCGAGGCCGAGAGCTACCTCCAGCGCACCCTGACCGCCTACCGCGCGGACGGCAACCTGCCGGGCGAGGCGAGCGCGCTGTGCAATCTGTCGCGGGTGCACCTGTCGATGGGCCGGGTCGACAGCGCGGTGGAGCTGGCCGAGTCCGGCGTCGCCGTCTACCGGCATCTGGGGCTCACCGTCCGTCTGGCGAACGGGAGTTACGCGCTCGGGCTGGCGCTGGCCGAGTCGGGGCGCACGGAGGAGGCGGAGGCGCGGCTCACGGAGGCGCTGACCATCTTCCGGGACAGCCGGCAGCGGCTTTGGGAGGGCATGACCCTCTACCGGCTCGCGGGACTCCGCCTGGCGGACCGTCCGGCGGCCGCCGCGGCCCTGGCCGAGCAGTCCCTGTCGGTCCTGCTCCACGTGGGCGGTGACTGGCGCCGCGCGGGTGTCCTCACCGTCCTCGGCAAGTCCCTCGACGCGCTGGGCGAGTCGGACCGGGCCCGCGCCTGCTGGACGGACGCGCTGAGCGTCTACGACAGGCTGGGCTCGGCGGAGGCGGCTTCCCTGCGGGAACTGCTGTCACCTGCGGCGACCGGGTGAACACCGGTCCGCCGAAATGCGCGCGACCCGGCGTTCATCGTTCGTTTATCGTGCCCGTGCAGTCTTCTCGCAGCCGATTCGTCGTCACGGGGGCGGGCGGATCGGTAGTGCCGTCGGTCGCCCAAGCGGTGACCGGCTGTGACCGGGTCCGTCCGGAAGCCCTCGGGGGAGCGGCCGGGCGGCCCCGGCCACCACAGCACACCTCAGAGCAACGGAGTCCGTCGATGAGCGACGCCAAGAAGTCCGACGAAGTCACCACGCAGGAGAGCCACATCACCGGTGAGGGCGCCAAGGCGGCGGCCGCCGAGGAGCTCACTCCGCAGGAGAGCCACATCACCGGCGAGAAGAAGGCCAAGGGCGAGCTGGACGACGTCACCACGCTCGAGAGCCACATCACCATCGGCGACCCGCGCTAAGCGGGGAAGCGCACGGGGGGCGTGGCCGCGGCGGAGCGGAGGGGGAGCCGCCGCGGCTCACGCGGGAACACGGAACGGCCGGGTCGGGGGACCCGGCCGTTTCCGTCGTTCTCCGTCGCTTACCGGTGCTCCCGTGGACCCTCAGGTCGTACGGGCCGTCCCGGTGCCCTTCTCCGCGTCCAGCGCGTACACGCACCGGTCCTTGCTGCACGCGTACACCACGCCGTCCTTGACGACCGGTGAGCCGGTGATCTCGCCGCCGGTGGCGAGTTTCCAGCGCAGCCGGCCGTCGTCGGCCTTGAGGGTGTACAGCAGGTGGTCGGTGGAGCCGAAGTGGATACGTCCCTCGGCCACCGAGGGCGCGCCCACCACGTCACCGCCCGCCTGGAAGCGCCACTTGGGCGTGCCGGTGACCGCGTCCAGCGTGTAGAGGCCCTTGCCGCTGCCGACGTGCACATGCCCGGCCGCCACCAGCACCGGTTCGACCGAGGACCGGGCCTCGGTGGCGATGCGCCAGCGGTCGCGGCCGTCGGCGGCGTCCAGGGCGTAGACCGTGCCGAGGTAGTCGGCGAGGTAGACCCCGCCGCCGGTGACCGCCGGGCCCGGTACGAAGGCGGGCGGGGACAGGAACACCGCCGGGGCCTCGAAGTGCCAGCGCACCCTGCCGGTCGACACCTCGATGGCGAGGACCCGGCTGCCCGCGCTGACGTACACATGGCCGTCCGGCGCCGGGGTGACCC
Organism: Streptomyces sp. NPDC085596; assembly: GCF_044541565.1. NCBI lineage: Bacteria > Bacillati > Actinomycetota > Actinomycetes > Kitasatosporales > Streptomycetaceae > Streptomyces > Streptomyces sp. NPDC085596. The sequence continues at coordinate 160,595 of NZ_JBITTC010000007.1, forward strand.
GTACCGGCACACCGCCGCAGGAGGCCGCGTCGCCGATCGGGTACGACCAGCGCTCCTCCCCCGTGCGGGCCTCCAGCGCGCGCAGCCGGGCGTCCTGCCAGACGTAGACCGTGCCGTCGTGCACGGCGGGACCGGCCTCGGGCGACTCGAAGTCGGTCTGGCAGCCGGAGATCTCCCACAGCTTGCGCCCGGCCGCCGCCTCCCACGCCTGCACCCCGCCGCCGCGCGTGCCGGTGACGACCGTGCCGTGGTCGGCGTGCAGGGAGTACACCCAGGCGTCCGTGGACAGCCGCCACAGGTCGGTGCCCTCGCGGGCGTCCAGCGCGAACAGGGTGGGCCCGTCGGAGGCGTGGATACGGCCGTCCGCGACCGCCATGGACCAGGCCACGTCCCGTGTCTTGAAGCGGCGCCGCCCGGTGGCGACGTCCAGGGCGTGCACCTCGAAGGAGGTGACGTAGACGAGGTCCCCGTCGACGGACGGGGTGCCCCACACGTCGTTGGACATCCGGAACCGCCACGGCCGCCAGCCCGCCGCCGTCTCCGGCAGCTGCGGCGGCAGCAGGGGTACGGCCGGGTCGGCGCCGTTGACGCCGGGGCGCGGCCGGGACCAGTTCGCGACCAGACCGGCCTCCGGCGGCGGTGCCTTCACGGCGGCCGCGCGGGCGTCGGCGACGCGCGGGCCGGGCCCGATGGGCACCTTCAGCCCGGCCAGCCGCACCGGCCCGGTGTCGGGGCCGCCGGACGGCACGGGGGCCGGGGAGGGGCCCGGGACGACCGGGTCGTAGGACGGCGGCGGGGGCAGGGCCGGGCGGCCGGCGCTGCGCGGGCCTGGCGGCAGCGGGGCGGGCTTGGCGGGCGGACGGCTGCCCCGGCGGGACTCGATGAGCGCGACCGCCTTCTCCGGCAGCCAGGCGGAGGCGGTACCGGAGTCGTCGGAGCCGGAGCCGAACAGATGCGGGGCCAGCTGGGCCTGGAGGTCGGCCGGGGAGGGTCTGCCGGGGGCCTCCATCTTCATGCAGGCGTCGATCAGGGGGCGCAGCTCGTCGGGCAGCCCGGTGACGTCCGGGCCCTCGCGCAGCAGCATGAACACCGTCTCGACCGGGTTGGCGCCGTGGAAGGGCGGGTGGCCGGTGGCGGCGAAGACCAGGGTGGAGCCGAGCGAGAACACGTCGCTGGCGCCGGTGACGCTGCGGGAGTCCTTGGCCTGCTCGGGCGACATGTAGGCCGGGGTGCCCACCGCGACGTTCGTCATCGTCAGCCGGGTGTTGGACACCCCGGAGGCGATGCCGAAGTCGATGACACGGGGGCCGTCCTCGACCACCAGCACGTTGGACGGCTTCATGTCGCGGTGGACCAGACCGGCGCCGTGGATGGACTGCAGGGCCTCGGCCACGCCCGCCGCGAGCCAGCGCACCGCCTGGGCCGGGAGCGGCCCGCACTCGTTCACTATTTCCTCGAGCGAGGGCGCCGGGACGTACGCGGTGGCCAGCCAGGGCACCGCCGCGCGCGGGTCGGCGTCGACGACGGCGGCCGTGTAGAAGCCGGAGACCGCGCGGGCCGCTTCCACCTCGCGGGTGAAGCGGACCCGGAAGAGCTGGTCCTCGGCCAGCTCCGTGCGGACCGTCTTGATGGCCACCCGCCGCCCCGACGCCGAGCGCGCCAGATAGACCAGCCCCATGCCGCCGGCCCCCAGCCGGCCCAGCACCTCGAACGGCCCGATCCGCCGCGGATCGTGCTGTGTCAGCTGATCCACCACTTGCCTGCCACCTCCCCGTACGAGCCGCGTCTTCCGCCTTTGGACGCGACCGAAGTGCAGCGTCTCACCACCGCACCGCCATGGCGGCACGCACCCCGATTCTTCCTGGCCGGGCGGCCGGTTGCGAACCCGGTGGCGAATCGGGGTGTCTCGTGCCCTATCCCGTCATTTCACCGCCCCCGCTTCCGTCCCGTCACCGGGTCAGCAGCGCGAAGGACGCCCCTTGATTGTCCGTGACGACCGCCACCCGTCCGTACGACGCGTCGAAGGGCGGCACCTGGACCCGGCCGCCGAGCCGCCGCACGGTGGCGAGGGCGGCGTCGAGGTCGCCGACGCGGAAGTGCACGAGGAAGTGCGGGGGCATCTCGGCCGGGAAGACGTCGGTGATGAGCGCGCGGCCGAAGTCGGGCTCGGCACCGGAGCCGAACAGGGCCTCGTGGAAGAGGTCGCCGTAGAAGGTGTTCGCGGCGCGGGGGTCGGGGGTGTACAGCTCGGTCCAGACGAACGAGCCCGCCTCGCCGCGCCGCCCGAAGCCGGGGTGGCCGTCGGACTGCCACAGCCCGAACACCGCGCCCTCGGGGTCGGTGACCAGGGCGGCGGCGCCGAGGTCCGCCACCGCGAAGGGGCCCGAGATCAGGCGGCCCCCGGCGTCGGTGATCTTCCAGGCCAGGGCGCGGGCGTCGGGGGTGGCGAAGTACACCGTCCAGACGGTGGGCATCCGGCCGTCGGTCTTGGGCGCGAGCGAGGCGACCGGTTCGCCGTCCAGCCGGGCCCAGACGGAGGCGCCGGGGGCGTCCTCGCCGTCGAAGGTCCACCCGAACAGCTCGCCGTAGAACCGCTTGCCCGCCTCGACGTCGGGGAGCTGGGCGTCCGCCCAGCAGGGGGTGCCCTCTCCGTACATCGATGCACTGTTTTCGGCCATGTCGTCAAAGTAACCGGGACCCGCGCACCCCGCAGGACCAGCGAAAGCTTGGCTCCACCGGGTCCGCACCCCATTTGCAGTCGGCCGAATCGCGCTCCTGCCCCCCGTCGGTAAGCTGACGGCATGACAGGACAAGTGCGTACCGTCGACGGCCGGGTGGCCGGCCGACGTGGGCAGGCGACCCGGCAGAAGCTGCTCGACTGCCTCAGCGAGATGCTCAGCTCCTCCCCGTACCGAGATGTCAAGGTCATCGATGTCGCGCGGAAGGCGGGCACGTCGCCCGCGACCTTCTACCAGTACTTCCCGGACGTCGAGGGTGCCGTCCTGGAGATCGCCGACTCGATGGCCGCCGAGAGCGCCGACCTGACCGAGCTGCTCGCGGGGCGCAGCTGGACCGGGAAGGCGGGGTGGCAGACCGCGCAGGACCTGGTGGACGGCTTCCTGGACTTCTACCGGCGCCACGACGCGATCCTGCGCGTGGTCGACCTGGCGGCGGCCGAGGGCGACAAGCGGTTCAACAAGCTGCGGATGAAGATCCTGAACGCGGTGAACGGTTCCCTCACCGAGGCGATCACCGAGCTCAAGTCCAAGGGACGGGTGGACAAGGACGTGAACCCGGCGGCGATCGCCGGTTCGCTCGTCACCATGCTGGCCTCGGTCGCGTCCCACCAGAAGGGCTTCACCGCCTGGGGCGTGAAGCAGGCCGAGATCAAGCCGAACCTGGCGCTGCTGATCTATCTGGGAGTGACCGGCAAGAAGCCCACCAAGTAGCGACCGGCACCCGCACCGGCCCCAAGTCCTGTCTGGCAGGCGGTGGTCCACCTCGGCGTGGACCACCGCCTGTCGCCGTGTCCGGGGCCGGACGCGGCGGCGGATACTCGGCCCCATGGCACACGACGAACTCGACGGATTGTTGCGCTCCCTCCGTGTCTGGTCCCCGGACACCACCGAGCTGCGGCCCTTCGACCCGGACACCGCTCCCCCGACCCCGCTGCCCCTGTTCACCGTCTGGCTGGCCGAGGCGGCGCGGGCGGGCCAGCCCGAGCCGCACACCATGTCGCTGGCGACGGCGGACGCGGAGGGGCGGCCGGACGTGCGGATCGTGATGCTGCACGGCGCCGACGCCGACGGCTGGTCCTTCGCCACCCACGCCACCAGCCGCAAGGGCCGCGACCTGCACACCAACCCGCACGCGGCCCTGGCCTTCTACTGGCCGCTGCTGGGCCGCCAGGTCAGGGTGCGCGGACCGGTGACGGCGGCCCCCGCCGAGGCCGGCCAGGCCGACCTGCACGCCCGCTCCACCGGCGCCCTCGCCGCCGCCCTCACCGGCCGCCAGAGCGAGGACCTGGCCTCACTGGACGAGCTGCGCCGCGCCTCCGAGGCCGCCTGGGACCAGGCCCGCGAGAACCCCTCCACCCCGGCTTCCACCTGGACCCTGTACCGGCTCCACCCCCGCTCGGTCGAGTTCTTCCAGGGCGACCCCGACCGCCGCCACGTCCGTCTGGAGTACCGGCGGACGGAGTTCGGCTGGGAGCGGCGGCTGCTGTGGCCGTGAGGCTCAGCGGGCCGACGTGAGCCTCAGCGGGCCGACGTGAGCCTCAGCGGGCCGGTGCGCCGAACGCCCAGACCGCGAAGTCGGCGACGCTCCGGTAGCCGATGCGCTGGTAGAGACGGTTCGAGGTCGGGTTGGCCAGGTCGGTGAAGAGCAGCACCTCCGTGCCGTCCTCGCGCGCGCACCGGCTCACCTCGGCGGTGACCGCGCCCGCGTACCCCCGGCCCCTGAGGTGGCCCGGGGTGTAGACCGGGGCCACCCTCACCTGTCCGGCGGTCTCGGGGGTGGTCCCGGCCACGGAGACGGGGGTGCCGTCCGGGGTCTCCCAGAGGGTGAGACCACCGTGGGCGAGGCGGGCGTCCACCCACTGCTCCGGGTCCTGGCGCACGTGGCCGCCGGTCGCCGCCGCGAACTCCACGTACCAGCGCGCCAGCAGCTCCCGGTCGGCCGGACCGGCGACTCTGGGGCGGCCCTCGGGGGCGGGGTGCACGGGGGTCAACCCGTCCAGGCGGTAGAGGCGTTGGCTCTGGATCAGCTCGGCGTCCGCCCCGGTCAGGCGCCGCCAGGCCGAGGCGAAGGCGGCGGCGGTGTCCCGCTCGCCCGAGACACCGGGGACCCGGTGGCCGAGGCCGGCGAGCCGGGCGGCCAGGGCGGCCGCGTCGGACGGGTCGAGGGGGGTGAGCTGGAGCGGGGCGGGCGGGGTGTGCAGCAGGGTGGCCAGCACCGCACCGTCCGGGTCGCGTAGCACGCCGAAGCGGGGTGGCTGGTCGCCGTACACCTTCGGGCCGCGCACCCTGAGCGTCTCGGCCACCGTCAGCTGCACGGTGTGCGTCGCGGGACGGGAGCACAGGAAGTCACCTGCCTCCGTCAGGAATTCACCGAGGTCGTCCGTCAACTGCCACGCATCCGGGTCCATCTGTGGATGATGGCTCCCCTACGCCCTTGCACGCACCGGGATTTAACCCCGGCTATGGGGCGTTCCGGGCGGCCTGTCCGGGCCGTGCGCCGAGGCGTGATCAATCCGCAACCGATTCCGGTCTTGACCGAGACCCATCAATCGGGTGTGTGAATACGCTCGCGCTATGGCCGACTCGCGTCCCTCGTTCACGGACCTCTCCGCGACCCCCGCCGACCGTCCCGTCTATGTCATCGGGGCGGGTCCCGGCGGGCTGGCGGTCGCGTACGCGCTGCGGGCCCGCGGGGTGCGGGCGGTGGTGCTGGAGAGGAGCGACCGGGTGGCCGCGTCCTGGCGGCGCCACTACGACCGGCTGCGGCTGCACACCACCCGGCGGCTGTCCGCCCTGCCGGGCCTGGCGATACCGCGCAGGTTCGGGCGCTGGGTGGCACGGGACGACGTGGTCCGGTACCTGGAGAAGTACGCCGAACACCATGAGCTGGAGATCGTCACCGGCGTCGAGGTGTTCCGGGTGGAGAAGGCCGAGGACGGCGCGGGCTGGCTGCTGCACGCCTCCGGTGGGCGCGAGCTGACCGGCGCCGCCGTGGTGGTCGCCACCGGCCACAACCACACCCCGCGCCTGCCGGAGTGGCCCGGCACGGACGGCTACGAGGGTGAGCTGCTGCACGCCTCCTCGTACCGGAATCCGGGGCCGTACGCGGGCCGGGACGTGCTGGTGGTCGGGGTCGGCAACACCGGTGCGGAGATCGCCGTGGACCTGGTGGCGGGCGGGGCCTCGCGGGTGCGGCTGGCGGTGCGGACGGCGCCGCACATCGTGCGCCGCTCCACGGCCGGCTGGGCGGCCCAGTACACCGGCATCGTGGTGCGGCGGCTGCCGGTGCGGCTGGTGGACCGGCTCGCCCGGCCGCTGGCCCGCGTCAGCACCCCGGACCTGTCCGGGCACGGGCTGCCGCGTCCGGAGGCCGGGCTGTACAGCAGGGTGCGGCAGGGCGCGATCCCCGTGCAGGACGTCGGCCTGATCGACGCCGTGCGCACCGGCAAGGTGGAGATCGTGGCCGCCGTCGAGGGGTTCGAGGACGGCAAGGTGGCCCTCGCCGACGGCACCCGGATCGCACCGGACGCGGTGATCGCGGCGACCGGGTACAGCCGGGGCCTTGACTCCCTGGTGGGCCACCTGGGCGTGCTGGACGAGCGCGGCAGACCCGCGACCCACGGCGCCCGCACCCCCAAGGACGCGCCCGGCCTGTACTTCACCGGGTTCACCAACCCCATCAGCGGCATGTTCCGCGAGCTGGCGATCGACGCGGAGCGCATCGCCAAGGCGGTGTCCCGGCGGCTGCGTTAGGCCACGGCCACGACCGCCGGGCGGCGCCGGATCACCAGGGACATCAGGGCCGCCGCCGCGCACAGCGAGCCCGACGCGTACCAGACCATGTCGTAGGTGCCGAAGACGTCGCGGGCGAACCCGCCGAGCCAGGCGACGAGGGCCGCGCCGATCTGGTGCGAGGCGAGCACCCAGCCGAAGACGATCGCGGTGTCGTCCCCGAACCGCTCCCGGCACAGCGCCAGGGTGGGCGGGACGGTGGCCACCCAGTCCAGGCCGTAGAAGACGATGAAGAACACCATCGGCACATGGACGGCCGGGCCCAGCAGCATCGGCAGGAACAGCAGCGAGACACCGCGCAGCGCGTAGTAGACGGCGAGCAGCCGCCGGGAGTCGAAGCGGTCGGTGAACCAGCCGGAGGCGATGGTGCCGAGCACGTCGAACACCCCGATCACCGCGAGCAGCGAGGCCGCCGCCGGTACGGGCATGCCGTGGTCGTGGGCGGCGGGCACGAAGTGGGTCTGGATCAGGCCGTTGGTGGAGGCCCCGCAGATCGCGAAACTGCCCGCGAGCAGCCAGAACTGGCCCGTGCGCACGGCGGAGGAGAGCACGGTGAGCGCGCGCCGCGCGGCCCCGGTGACCGGCGGCGGCTTGGGCACGAACTCCGTTGATCCGTAAGGCTTCAGGCCCACGTCGGCCGGGTGGTCGCGCAGCAGCAGCCAGACGAACGGGACGACGGCGAGCGCGGCCAGGGCGACCGTGACGGCGGCCGGGCGCCAGTGGTGGTGCTCCACGATCCAGGACAGCAGCGGCAGGAAGATCAGCTGGCCGGAGGCGGACGCGGCGGTCAGGATGCCGCTGACCAGCCCGCGCCGCGCGGTGAACCAGCGCCCGGTGACGGTCGCGGCGAATGCCAGCGCCATCGAGCCCGAGCCGAGCCCGACGAACAGACCCCAGCAGAGCATCAGTTGCCAGGGCGACGTCATCCACACGGTCAGCCCGGCGCCGAGCGCGATCACGGTCAGCGCGATGGCGACGACCCGGCGGATGCCGAAGCGGTCCATCAGCGCGGCCGCGAACGGCGCGGTGAGCCCGTAGAGCGCCAGGTTGACGGAGACGGCCGCGCCGATGGTGCCGCGCGACCAGCCGAACTCCGCGTGCAACGGGTCGATCAGCAGTCCGGGCAGCGACCGGAAGGCGGCCGCACCGATGATCGTGACGAAGGTGACGGCGGCGACGAACCAGGCGCGGTGCACACGCCGGCGTCGGGCCGGTGCGTCCTGGACGGGGGCGGGAGCGGGACGGGTCTGAGTCACGTGCTCCAGCGTCCCGGCACCGGCCGTGCGCAACGAGTGGCCCGTAGGACAGCGTTCGCTAGGATCGGGCCATGACCGCTGAGATCCCGGCCCCGGACGGCGAGTTCCGTCCGCACCGCGTCGCCGTCCTGGCTCTGGACGGGCTGATCCCCTTCGAACTCGGCATCCCTCACCGCGTCTTCGGCCGCCCGACGGACGCCCGGGGCCGGCCGCTGTACGAGGTGGTGACCTGCTCGATCCGGCCGCCCGGCCCGGTCGAGACCAGCGCCGACTTCGCGGTGGACGTACCGCACGGCCCGGAAGCCCTGGCCACGGCGGACACGGTGATCGTCCCGGCGTCCTACGAACTCGGCCCGGTCTTCGAGGAGGGACGGCTCACCCCCCAACTCGCCTCCGCCCTGGCCCGCGTCCGCCCCGGCACCCGCTTCGCCTCCATCTGCGTCGGCGTGTACGTCCTGGCGGCGGCCGGACTGCTCGACGGGCGCCCGGCGAGCACCCATTGGGCCGACGCCGACCGGTTCCAGCAGCTGTTCCCGCAGGTCCGGGTGGACGCCGATGTGCTGTTCATCGACGACGGGGACGTGCTGACCTCGGCGGGGGTCGCGGCCGGGATCGACCTGTGCCTGCACATGGTGCGCCGCGACCACGGCACGGCGGTCGCCAACGACGTGGCCCGGCGCATGGTCGTACCCCCGCACCGCGACGGCGGTCAGGCGCAGTACATCCACCGGCCGGTGCCCGACCCGCAGTTGGCGACCACCACCGCCGCCCGCGCCTGGGCGCTCGGCCGACTGCACGAACCGCTCCAGCTGCGGGACCTGGCCGAGCGGGAGGCGATGTCGGTACGGACCTTCACCCGGCGCTTCCGCGAGGAGGTCGGGGTGAGCCCGGGGCAGTGGCTCACCGCACAACGCGTCGAGCTGGCCCGGCAGTTGCTGGAGTCGACGGATCTCTCGGTGGACCAGGTCGCACGGGACTCGGGGTTCGGCACGGCCCAGTCGATGCGCCAGCATCTCCAGCAGGCACTGGGCGTGACACCGACCGCCTACCGCCGCACCTTCCGCGCGGGCGCCGCCGTCGAGTGAGGGCGGGCGCGGGCGTCCACACCCTGTGGAGCGCGGGCGGCGGACCGGCCGGCGGCGCACCCCCTCGCGTCCCCCCGCCACCGCCAACCGGTGCGACCCACACTCGGCGAGGGCTCACCCCCGCATGCCCTCGCCGTCCCCTCGCGGCGGAATCGCCGTCCCCCAGCCTCCGCAACGCGCGCACCACCCGTCAACACCGGTACGGCGATTCATGCCCTATGCCCTCTTCACGCCGGGCGCGCACGGGAGCACACCCGGCGCACGCCCGCGAGGTTGGCTAGAACGCTTCGAAGAGAAGATCCTCGTAGGCGGCCGGTCGGACCCCGTACGCCGGGGCCGCGCCCTCACGGGGCTGCGAACAGCGGTCCAGCTCGCACCAGATGCTCTTGCCGACGCCCTCGGGGCTCCAGCCCCAGCGGTCGGCGAGACAGTCGACGAGGGCGAGACCCCGGCCGCCGGTGGCATCGCGCCCGGCGCAGCGCGGCACGGGCGCGCGGGAGCTGGCGTCGGCCACCTCCAGCCGCACGGTCACCGAGGCCACCGGCTCCGCACCGGCGGGCGTCGGGGGCGGGGCACCGCCGGGCAGCGACAGTCGCAGCAGCGCCGGGCGGCCGGTGTGCACCACCGCGTTGGTCACCAGCTCGGAGACGAGCAGGATCAACGTCTCGGCCAGCGGCTCGTCGGCCGCTATCCCCAGCCCGGCGAGCCGCGACCGGGCCCACTTCCTCGCCCGCCCCACTTCTTCGGGGTCGGGCCGGATCTCCAGCTGCACTTGAAGCACCTGCACCGCTCACACCATCCGAACCGGCGGACACATGACCGCACGACGACCCGCCGCCGCGGCGCGAACCGCGACGAACCGCACGACGAGGGCCACGATCGTAGCCATTTTCTGCATGGCCAGAACAACGGCCAGAGCAAGCGTTACGGAACGTGATTCCCTTACGAGACAGCATGGTTGACGTACAGTCACGCCAACAAGCGCTTCGGGCATATTCCCGCGCGAAGGAGTACTCGTGCGGCATACTGTGCGACGCACTCGCCGGGGAGTCGAACAGGCGGGGCGCGGGGCGCCCGTCACCCCGCGAGCAGCGGCGCGCACCGCCCGATCCGGCGACGCCCCACGGGCCTCACCGGTGGCGCTCGCGGTCACCGTCACTCGCATCCCACACAAGGTACCGGAGCGGTCGGCCGACTCCGGGCCGTGACGAGTCACAGTCGGGGCACGGGAGACAACTGCACGCTGCGTGACGTGTTTTCGCCACGATCCGCGACATCCAAGGCCAAGGATCGTGGCACCGAGGTCGCTCACCTCGGGGATCGGCCGCATTCAGGCGGAGAGCGACCCGGCCTCGTCGGCGGTGGCGGAGGCCACGTCCGGGCGCACGTCGAAGAGGCGGCGGACACCGAGCGCGCCGAGCACGCGGTTCACGTGCGAGCCGTCCTCCGCGCCCCGGTCGGGCAGGATCAGCCGCAGCCTGCCCTGGCAGGAGCGGATCAGCCGGCGGGAGGCGATGAGCACGCCGACGCCGCTGGAGTCGCAGAAGAAGACCTCGGAGAGATCGAGGACCAGGCTGTGGTGGCCCTCGGCGACCACGTCGTGCACCCGCTGCCGCAGCACGGGCGAGGTCACCAGGTCCAGTTCGCCGGCCACCAGGAGCACCGCCCATTCGCCCCGTTCGGTGCCGGTCACTTCGAAAGCCACGGCCACACCTCTCCGCTCGGCGGATCTTGCGGAACCACCCGGAAATGGAAGCAGTTCCTTCGGTTCTTTCCGCGCGGCTGCCCAGCGGCCGTTTCCCTGAAACACGGAACCGCAAACCGCGGGAGATCGACATAGGGCTTGTTTCGGTCACTATCGATCGGGTTCGATCGTACTTCGATCGGAGATGGGCCCGAGATAAGTGAAGGTGATGTGAAGGGCCCTCTACCACCTGCGGCGCTGCCGGGGGCGCGCATTGACACAAAGGGGCGTGCGCTGTCACACGTGCCGACTACATTCGAGGGGACACCGGGGACACCCTGGACACGGCGAGGGGAGGAACCACATGCCGGCCAAGGACGCACCGCCCCGCTGGGACCGCACGATGCAGCAGCGGCTCGCGCGCGGTGAGGCGGCCGCCCTGGGCGAGCTGTACGACCGGTTCGCCTCCCTGGTGCAGAGCCTCGCGCACCGCGTGCTGAGCGACGAATCGGCTGCCGACGCCGTGACCCGCGAGGTCTTCGCCCATGTCTGGGAGCACCCCGACACCTACGACCACCGGCAGGGCCCGCTGCGCACCTGGATCGCCGCGACGACCCAGCGGCTGGCCGTGCAGCGGCTGCGCGAGAGCGAGACGGCCGCGCTCGGCGGCGACTCCCCGGAGGAGCTGGCGGCCCTGGAGGGCCGGGTCCGGCACGCCTCCGTCGCCGCCCGTGCCGACTACATCGCCCACTCGATGCCGCACCCGCTGCGCGCCGCGCTGGAGCTGGCCTACTTCCAGCGGCGCGACTACCGCCAGGCCGCCGCCGACCTCGGCGTCACCGAGGACGAGGCCCGCCGCCGGCTCCGCCTCGGCCTGCAACTGCTCTCGACCGCCCACGACGCCGGGGCGCCACCGGAACTCGGGGGTGCGCGATGAACGGCCCGGACCGCTCCGAGTCCCCCGGCGGGCGCGAGCACGGACGCGGGGACGACGCGGCGGAGCGCCTGCCCGAGCAGCGCCGCCCGGACAGTGTCCCCGCGCGCGTCCCCCTGCCCCACTCCCCCGCCGGGCCCGAGCGGCCCGCCCTCTCGCACGAGGTGCTGCGCTCCCTGCTCGGCGCCTGGGCGCTGGCCGCCTGCTCGGCGGCGGAGACGGAAGCCGTGGAGGAGCACCTAGGCGAGTGCGGGGCCTGCGCGGACGAGGCGCGGCGACTGCGCGAGGCGGTCGGCCTGCTGCACCGCCCGGAGAGCCTGGAGGTGGACCCCACCCTGCGCAACCGGGTCCTGGAGAACTGTCTGCGCCGCCGTCCGCCGCGCATCCCGGTCCCCGAGTGGGCGGCGTCGTACGACGCGGAGACCGCCCGGCTGGACGCGCTGCTGCGGGACTTCGGGGACGCCGAGTGGCACACGCCGGTGCGGCTGCGCTGGTTCGAGGCGGGCGTGCCCGCGACCCGCCGGACGACGGTGGCCGGCGTGATCGCGCATCTGCTGTCGGTCGACGGCATGGTGGCGACCGCGCTCGGCCTGGAGGACCCGCTGACGGATGCCGTCGCCAAGGCCGAACCGGACGTACGGGGCGCGGCCGGGCCCGCCGGGCGGACCGAGGCGTTCTGGCGGGCCTCGCACTTCCCGCAGACCCGCGCGGTGCGCGCACGGTGGCGGGACCAGAGCCACCAGCTGCTGCGGACGGTGTCCTTCACCGGCGGCGCGGGCGGCTTCCCGGTGGGCTACGGCGACTTCACACTGCCGCTGCGGGACGCGATGGTGGACCGCGCCTTCGAGTGCTGGGTGCACGCGGACGACATCGCCAAGGCGGTGCACTACCCCTACGACCCGCCCGCCCCACGGCACTTGAGCCGCATGATCGAGCTGGCGGCCCGGATGCTGCCGCTGGCGGTCGCCGCACACCGCGGCGCGGCCCCGGCGGGCACCCCCGGCCGCAGCCTGCGCCTGGAGATCGAGGGCGCGGCCGGCGGCCAGTGGCTGATCCCCCTGGACTCCCCGGCAGACGCCACCCCCGACCGGGAGATCGCCCATGTAGCCCTCGACGGAGTCGAGTTCTGCCGCCTGGCAGCCGGCCACCTCACCCCGGAGGAAACCACGGCGGGCCAGAGGGGCGACCGGGACGCGATCAGGGACGTCCTGACAGCAACGGCGTCACTGAGCCGCATGTGAGAAGCCCAGGAGCTCCTTCGACTAGGCGAACACGACGGTCCGGCGCCCGTTGAGCAGAATCCTCCGCTCGGCATGCCACTTCACGGCCCGGGCCAGCGCCTGACACTCCACATCCCGCCCGATGGCGACCAGCTGGTCCGGCCGGAGCTCATGCCCCACCCGCTCGACCTCCTGCTCGATGATCGGCCCCTCGTCGAGATCGGCGGTGACGTAGTGCGCGGTGGCCCCGATCAGCTTCACCCCCCGCTCATGCGCCTGGTGATAGGGCTTCGCACCCTTGAAGCTCGGCAGGAACGAGTGGTGGATGTTGATGATCCGCCCGCTCAGCGCCTTGCACAGATCGTCCGAGAGCACCTGCATGTACCGAGCGAGCACGACCAGTTCGACCTGCTCCTCACGCACCAGCTCCAGCACCCGCGCCTCGGCCTGGGCCTTGGTGTCCCTGGTCACCGGGATGTGGTGGAAGGGGATGTTGTACGACCCCACCAGCTCTTCGAAGTCCGTGTGGTTGGACACCACGGCGGCGATCTCCACCGGCAGCGCCCCGATGCTGGCCCGGAACAGCAGGTCGTTCAGGCAGTGCCCGAACTTGCTGACCATCAGCACGATCCGCATCTTCTGGTCGCCCCGGCTGATCTGCCAGTCCATGTGGAAGGAGTCACCGATCGCGGCGAAGCTCGCCCGCAGCTTGTCCAGCGTGACGGGGGCGTCCGCCGAGAAGTGGACGCGCATGAAGAACAGATCCGTGTCGTGGTCGCCGAACTGCTGGCTGTCCTCGATGTTGCAGCCGGTCATGAACAGATAGCTCGACACGGCGTGCACGATGCCCTTTTTGTCCGGGCAGGAAAGGGTGAGGACGTACTGGTCCGCCGGGGTGTCGACAGCGGCGGCGGCTCGGCTGGGCTGCTCGTTCATGCACTACACGATCTCACGCCGGGCAGCCCGGCCGGGGCCCGCGTCCGTCAGGCGGACCTCAGACAGCGGTCGTCAGGATGCGCAGCGCCTCCAGGCTGCGCGGGGCCGCCGCCGGGTCGTCGCCGTCGCTGGCGGCCAGGCGCAGATGGGCGTCCTGGGCGGCCCGTACCGCCTCCGGCCACTGCGGGTGGGCGAGGTAGACGGCGACCGGCGCGTCCGGGCCGACCTGGTGCACGATCCGCAGCACCCGCAGCACGGCGGTGTCCACGAGCGCCGCCTCCTGGGAGTCCCGGAAGATGGTGCCGACGTATTTCTCCGCGGACCAGTTGTCCAGCCAGGTGTCCTCCACCAGCCGGTACACCGCGTCGGTGACGTCCCCGTACCCCTCCACGCCCGCGAGCCAGACGTCGCGCTGGAAGGCCGGGTCGGAAAGCATGTGCAGCGCGGAGCGCACGTTGCTGCGCCAGCGCCACCAGGGCATGTCGTTATGCGGCATGCCGCCCATGGTGGAGGAGCGACGGCCGCGACGGGAAGAGTTCTCCGAACCTTGCACGGTCATCGATCGTACGTTCCGCGCCGCACCGGCCACATTCGCCCCCGTAATTCACCCTCGCGTCACCCGTTGTCGACCGGGTGTCACTCCCCGGTTGGCGATGTGCGGGAATCGTGCGTGCCCATGACCGGCAGGCGACGCACCCCCGACAGCTCTCCTTCCTCCCCCCGGCCGCGGGCCGCCCGGTACGCGGGCGCGCTGGCCGTCTGTGCCGTGCTGACCGCCGGCTGCGGGACCGTGCCCGGTACGGGCGGCGGCTCCGGGGACGGCACGGTCAGGGTGATGACCTGGGCGCCGCAGAACACCGGCGCCACCAACAAGCCCGGCATGCCCGCGATGGCCCGCGCCTACGCGAAGTGGATCAACAAGCACGGCGGCCTCGGCGGCCGCCGTCTGACCGTGCTGACCTGCGACGAGCACAACGACAGCGTGGGCGCCGCCAAGTGCGCCCGGCGCGCGGCGGCGGAGGACGTCGTCGCGGTCGTCGGCTCCTACAGCCAGTTCGGCGACTCCTTCCTCGCCCCGCTGGAGAGCGCGGGCATCCCGTACATCGGCGGCTACGGCGTCACCAGCGACGAGTTCACCGGCCCGTACTCCTACCCGGTCAACGGCGGCCAGCCCGCGCTGCTGGCGGGGCTCGGGCAGGCGCTGGCCGAGGGATGCGGGCCCGTCGCGCTGGTCCGGCCGGACAGCATCGCCGGGGACGAGCTGCCCGCACTGCTCGACTCGGGCCTGAAGGCGGGCGGCCACCCGGCGGCCACCGACCAGCTCGCCGCCGAGGACGCCACCGAGTACGGCGACCAGGCCGAGCGGGCGCTGCGGAGCGCGACCGCGGACCCGGCACGCAAGGGGTGCGTGGTGCCCGCCCTCGGGGACCGCACCGACACCTTCATGGACTCCTTCCGCCGCGCCCGCGCCGAGCACGCCCCGGTGCGCACGGCGACCGTGCTGGGCAGCGTGGACCAGACGGAGATCAACGCGACCGGCGGGGCGTCGGGCCCGTACGAGGGGGCGTACATCACCAGCTGGTACCCGGTGGCGTCCGATCCGCGCTGGAACCCGATGAAGCAGGTGATCAACGAGGAGGCGTTCGGCGACAACAGCATCGACCCGGCCGACGCCGGGGTGCAGACCACCTGGATCGCCTACACCGTGCTGCGGGCCGTGCTGGAGCGGATCGGCGACGGCGAGGTGAGTGCCGACGCGGTGCGCCACACCCTCGACGGCGGTCTGAAGGTGGCCACCGGCGGGCTGACCCCGACCCTGCGCTGGCCGGACGAGACCCGGCTCGCCTCGGTCGGCTTCCCCCGCCTGGTCAACGCCGACGTCACCCTCCAGGTGGTCCGGGAGGGCAGGCTGACCGCCGTCCGCCCGGGCAGCGCGGGGGCCGCGGCGGGCGGCGACATGACGCGGACGCTGGAGGGCGCGGACGTGGGCTGACCCCCGTCCGCGCCCGGACCTCAGAGCTGGGTCGGCTGGCGGGTGGTGAGCCCGTACTTGGTGGCGATGGCGTTCCAGAGCTGGGCCGCCTTCGCCTTCTGGGCGCTGGCGGTGCCGCTCTGCGCGTTGCCGGCCTGGCTGTGGTTGGTCGAGCGGGCGTGCCCCTTGTTGCAGACCTTCTTGCTCTTGGCCTGCCTGGCCCAGACCGCGTAGTGGTTGTCGGCCGCGGCCGACGCCTGCCAGGCAGCGGTCAGCGCCGCGTTCAGCTCGGCGTTGGCGGGCAGCTTGTCCACGGACAGCTTGCCGAGCCGGGCGACCAGGTCGGCGCGCTGCTTGGCGGCGCCGCGCAGGTCGGCGGCGGCCTGGTCCAGGTTCTGGCACTGCTTGATGCGCTCCACCGACTGGATGACGGTGCTGCGGCTGCTGCCGCTGTCGGCGAGCAGCTTGTCCAGCTCGACCGCCTGCGGCTGGGCCGGGTCGGCGGCCGAGGCGGACGGCGAGGGCTGCTCGCTGGCCGGGGTGGAGGAGGCGATCGGACGGTTGTCGTCGTCACCGTCGTCACCGCCGCCGCTGAGCAGCGCGCCCGCACCGATGCCGAGGACTACGATGCCGACGCCTATGGCCGCGATCACCGGCACGCGCGAACCGGTACGGCCGCCACGCCGTCCGCCGTCGTCGTCGTGGTCCATCGGCGGCCGGTAGGCGGGCTGGCCCGAGACGACCGGCGCCGTACGCGGGTCGCCGGCGGGGACGCGCGGCATCTGCTGGGTCGCGCCCTGAGCGGCGTCCCCGCCGTGCTGGGCGCCCCGGAAGAGGTTGTCGAACTCGGCGGGCGGCTGCCGGTCGGCGCCGTCGGCACCGGCCTGGTACGGCGGGATGTACTGGGTGGCCGCCTCGTCCATGGGCTGCTGCGGGTAGCCCTGGCGGCCGTCGTTGCCGGTGGCCTCGGGCGGCAGCGCGCCCGACGCCACCGGGGGTATGTACTGAGTGGCGGCCTGGTCGGCGCCGCCCGACGGGACCGGCGGGAGGTACTGGGTCGCGCCCTGGTCGGCGCCGCCCGACGGGACCGGCGGAAGGTACTGGGTAGCGCCCTCGGGTCCCTGGCCGGGGCCCGGTCCCACCGGCGGCATGAACTGCGTGGCGGCCTCCTCCATCGGCGGCAGCGGCGCGGCCTGCGCCGGGTAGCCGTCGTTGCCGTAGCCCTGGTGCTGCTGCGGGTAGGGCTGGGCGCCGCCGTAGCCCTGCGCGTCGTACGCGGGGCCCTCGGGCGGCATCGGGCCGGGGCCGGCCGGCTGCTCCGGGGTCTGCCATTGCTGGGCGGCGGCCGGGGGCCAGCCCTGGCCCTGCTGGGGCTGCTGCTGCGGCTGCTGGTCCTGGCCGGGGCCCCAGGAGCCGCCCCACGCCTGGCCGCCGGGCGGCACCGCGGGGGTTCCCGTCATGCCCGGCAGCAGGGGCTCCCCTCCGTCGGAGGGCAGCACGATGCCTTCGTGCGCGGGTCGCGCCGAGGGCTCATCGCCCTGTCCACTCTGCGTCACCGGGACTCCTACGATTGAAGGACGTTCGGAATCGTCGGCTCACGCTACCGGGTCCGCCGAGCCCGGTGCCACGCAGCTCAGCGCCCGAGCACCATCCCTGTGACAGCGGTAACAGAACCACCGCCCTCCACGCTGTATTTGGTCGCCGTCGCGCCCGAGTGCCCTGTCTCACAAGCCCACTCGGACGCGACGCCCTCCTCAGGCCGCCTGCCGGACGTCGAGCCGCGCCCCGAACTCCCGCACCACCGCCTCGTCCCTGAAGGGCTGCAACCGCTGCTGGAGGTCCTCCAGATACTCGGCGCCCCGCTCGGAGCGGAGCGTCTCCAGCAGTTCCACCGCCTTCAGACCGGTGCCGCACGCCTGCTCGATCTCCCGCTGCTGCACCTGGGCCGTGGCGAGGAGCACATAGCCGATGGCCCGGCGCCGGGCGCGGGAGGCGGGGTGCCGCTCCAGTGCCTGGCGGGCGTACCGGGCCGCCGCCTCGGCCTGGCCGAGGTCGCGATGGCAGTGCGCCAACTCGTCGGCGAGGTAAGCCTCGTCGAAGTGGGCGATCCACACCGGGTCGTCGCCGTCCGCCGCGTCGGCCCGCTCCAGCGCCGAGATGGCCCGCCCGGCGGACGCCTGCGCGGCGCGCACATCGCCCAGTACGGCGTGCCCGCGCGCCTCGGCCGCGTGGAACATCGACTCCGCGCGCGGGGTGACCCGGCCACGGGCGCCCTCCTGCGCGGCGCGCGCCAACTGGGCGATCTCGCGCGGGTTTCCCAGCTCGGCGGCCAGGTGGCTCATGGAGGCGGCCAGCACATAACCGCCGTACGCCCGGTCCCCGGCCGCCTGCGCCAGGCGCAGCGACTGGATGTAGTACCGCTGGGCCAGGCCCGGTTGGCCGGTGTCCACCGCCATGTACCCGGCCAGCTCGGTCAACCGGGCGACGGCGGCGAAGAGTTCGCGCCCGACCGCCTCCCGGTACGAGCCCGCGAGCAGGCCGGAGACCACGCTGTTGAGGTAGTGCACGACGACCGGGCGGACATGCCCGCTGCCGTACTGGTGGTCGAGGTCGACCAGCGCCTGGGTCATCGAGCGCACGGCCGCCACGTCGGCCTGGCCCACGCGCGGGCCCGCCTGCCGGGCCACCTGGGCGTCCGGCGCCGAGATCAGCCAGTCCCGGCTGGGCTCGACCAGCGCCGAGGCGGCTACCGAGGAGCCGGACAGGAAGTCCCGCCGGCCCACATCGCTGCGCCACAGCTCGCAGACCTGCTCGATGGCCCCCAGCACCGTCGGCGAGAACTGGAGGCCCACGCCGGAGGCGAGGTTCTTGCCGTTGGCCATGCCGATCTCGTCGATCGTGACCGTACGGCCGAGCTTTCGGCCGAGCGCCTCCGCGATGATCGCCGGGGCGCGCCCGCGCGGCTGCTGGCCGCGCAGCCAGCGGGCCACGGACGTCTTGTCGTAGCGCAGGTCGAGACCGTGCTCGGCGCCGCACATGTTGACGCGCCGGGCCAGCCCCGCGTTCGAGCACCCCGCTTCCTGGATCAGTGCCTGCAGCCGTTCGTTCGGCTGCCTCGCCACTAGCGGCCTCGCGGCCATGCGCTACCCCCTGCGAACCCCTGGAGCGTGAAGATCACTGGTCGTTCCGGTCCTGAGATCACTTCCCAGTCGACATAGCGTCAATGCGCGACATGTGCGGTTTGCCGGGGTAAAGCCGTCGCCCCGGTGCCCCCGTGCCCTTCCTGGTTACCCGCGCCGCCCGTTGGTTCCCCCCACGCGCCCCCGTCCGTGCTCCCATGCGCCCCGGCCGCCGGACCGGTGTGCCGCCCCGCCGCGCGGCCGGACCGTAACTCCAGGTGGGCGCGGGAGTTGAGTGGGGCGTGGACGAGACGACCGCGGGCCCGGAAACGGCCCGGATTCCGCCCCAGCGCGGGGAACCGCTGCTGGAGGCCGCCGTTGCCTACGCCGAGGAGCGGCACTGGGACGTGCTGGCGGGCAGCTGGCTGGAGGACTTCGGCGGGGTGCGGTACTGCTCCTGCGGCGACACCGTCTGCCCCGCGCCGGGCGCACACCCCACGCGCCCCGACTGGGCCACGCGGGCGACCGGCAGCACGAACGTGGTCCGGCGGATGTGGCAGGCGCAGCCCACGGCGTCGATCCTGCTGCCGACGGGCCGCACCTTCGACGCGCTGTCCGTGCCCGAGAGCGCCGGGTTCCTGGCGCTGGCCCGGATGCGGCGCATGGAGCTGAACATCGGCCCGGTGACGCTCACCCCGGACCGGCAGATGCAGTTCTTCGTGCTGCCGGGCGGTGCGGCGAAGACGCCGGAACTGGTGCGGCAGCTGGGCTGGACGACGTACGCGCGGGACCTGGTGCCGCTGGGCGCGGGACGGTACGTGGCCGCGCCGCCGACCCGGGTCGGTTCGCGGGGTGCGGTGCAGTGGGCGTGCCGTCCCACGCCCGCCAACCGGTGGCTGCCGGACGCGGAGGAACTGGTCCCGCCGCTCGCGTACGCCTGCGGCCGGGACTTCTGAGCCGTACCCGGAGCCGGGGGTTCCACCGCACGGGTGCCCCGGACAGGGCTGTCACCGTAGGGTTTCCGTCATGACAGAGGCAGCGGTGCGGGTACGGGGACTCTGGAAGCAGTTCGGGCAGCACATCGCGGTCGGTGGCATCGATCTCGATCTGCCGGCCGGGAAGTTCATCGGGCTGGTGGGCCCGAACGGGGCGGGCAAGACGACCACCCTGTCGATGGTGACCGGTCTGCTCCGGCCCGATCAGGGGTCCGTCGAGATCGTCGGGCACGACGTGTGGCGGGACCCGGTGGCGGTGAAGTCCCGGATCGGGGTGCTGCCGGAGGGGCTGCGGCTGTTCGAACGACTGTCCGGCCGTGAACTGCTGGCCTACAGCGGCCGGTTGCGCGGGCTGCCGGGCGCCGAGGTGGACAAGCGGGCGACCCAGCTGCTGGACGTGCTGGATCTCGCCGGGTCGCAGCACAAGCTCGTCGTCGACTACTCGACCGGTATGCGCAAGAAGATCGGACTGGCCGCCGCGCTGCTGCACAACCCCGAAGTGCTGTTCCTCGACGAGCCGTTCGAGGGCGTCGACCCGGTCTCCGCGCAGATCATCCGGGGCGTCCTGGAGCGGTACACCGCCTCCGGCGCCACCGTGGTGTTCTCCTCGCACGTGATGGAGCTGGTGGAGTCGCTGTGCGACTGGGTCGCGGTGCTGGCCGCCGGGCGCATCCGGGCGACCGGGACGCTGGCCGAGGTGCGCGGGGAGCATCCGACCCTCCAGGCCGCGTTCCTGGAGCTGGTGGGCGCGAGCGGCCGGGACGCCGGGTCCGATCTGGACTGGCTCGGCGGCGGGGCGGTCCGATGACGACCGCGACGCCCCCTTCCGTGACCTCGGTACTGGTCCGGCTGAAGCTGTCCCTGCTGCGCAACGGGCTGCGGCAGTCCACGGGCCGGCGTGCCGCGTTCGTCGCCTCGGCGGTCCTCACCCTGGTGTTCGCGCTGCTGCAACTGCTCGGCTTCGTGGCGCTGCGCTTCCAGTCCCACCCGGAGTCCGTCGCCGTGCCGGGTGTCGCGGTGCTGGCGCTGGGCTGGGCGGTGATGCCGCTGTTCTTCCCCGGCGGCGACGAGACGCTGGACCCGACCCGGCTGGTGATGCTGCCCCTGCGGCCCCAGCCGCTGGTACGCGGGCTGCTCGCCGCCTCGCTGGTCGGCATCGGCCCGGTGTTCACGCTGCTGGTGCTGGCGGGCTGCGGGCTGTCCCTGGCCCATGGCGCGGCGGGGTGGCTCTTCGCGGTGGCGGGGGTCGCGCTGGCCCTGCTGACCTGCGTGGCGCTGGCGCGGGCGGTCGCCACGGCCAACGTCCGGCTGCTGACCAGCCGTAAGGGCCGTGACCTCGCGGTGCTGAGCGGGCTGGTCATCGCCATCGGTGCCCAGCTGGTCAACTTCGGCGCGCAGCGGCTCGGTTCGGGTGGGCTAGGTCAGCTGCGGCCGGTCGCGGACGTGCTGTCCTGGGTGCCGCCCGCCTCGGCGCTGGGCGCGGTGCGCTCGGCGAGCGAGGGCTCTTACGGCACGGCGCTGGCCCAACTGGCGCTGTGCGCGCTGATGCTGGTGCTGCTGATCGGCGCGTGGGCGCGCAGCCTGACCCGGCTGATGACCTCGCCGGACGGCTCCACGCTCCAGGTGGCCGACGACGGCGGCCGCGACCGTGCCTCCGCCGGTCTGGCCCGGCTGCTGCCGGCCGGCCGTACGGGAGCGGTGATGGAGCGGACCCTGCGCTACATCTGGCGCGATCCGAAGACCAAGGCGGCGTGGGTGACCTCGCTGGCGATCGGCCTGATCGTGCCGGTGTTCAACGCGATCCAGGGCACCGGGTCGCTGTACTTCGCGTGCTTCGCCTCCGGGATGCTCGGCATCCAGATGTACAACCAGTTCGGGCAGGACACCTCCGCGTTCTGGATGGTGGCCATGACCATCTCCTCCACCCGCGACGCCTACGCCGAGCTGCGCGGCCGGGCGCTGGCCCTGCTGCTGATCACGCTGCCGTACGCCACGCTCGTCACCGTGGTCACCACCGCGCTGCTGGGCGACTGGTCCCGGCTGCCCGAGGTGCTGGGGCTCTCCCTGGCGCTGCTGGGCGCGATGCTCGCCACCGGCGCCTGGACCTCGGCCCGCTCCCCGTACTCGATACCGCAGGAGGGCCACAAGAACGTGGCCCCCGGTCAGGCGGGGCTCGCCTGGATCTCCATCTTCGGCGGCATGGTCGCGGCCGCCCTGCTGTGCTCCCCGGTCATCGCGGCGACGATCTGGCTGAACGTCAGCGAGCAGGGCGCCGGCTGGTCCTGGCTCCTGCTCCCGGCGGGCGTGGCCTACGGAGCGGCCCTGGCCCTGACCGGCCTCCGCCTGGCAGCCCCGAGGACTGCGGCCCGGCTGCCGGAGATCCTGACGGCGGTGAGCAAGGGGTAGGCGGCGGCGCTTCGACCGGGGGGCGGGGGCAGGTGCTCCCAGGGCCGGACGGTCAAGCTCAGGGCGTGTCCAGCGTGGTCAGGAACTGGTCCAGTACCGACTGCCAGGCCGCCGGCTGGTCGTAGTGGGGGACGTGGCCCGCTTCGGGGATCTCGGCGTAGTGGCCGTGGGGCAGGACGCGGACCATTTCCTGGGCCTCGGCGCGGCCGAGTTCGCCGTCCAGGCCGCGGACGACGAGGGTGGGGCAGCGGACCTGGGTGAGTTCGTCCCAGTGGGCGTCGTGGACCCAGGTCTCGCGGGTGCGGAGCATGCGGTCGGGGTCGAACAGGGGGCGCCAGCCGTCGGCGGACTCGTACATGACCTCGGCGTAGAAGGCTCCGCGCGCGGGGTCGGGGCGCTCAAGGCGGGGATCGTCCTCGGCGAACCAGCGCCGGACGTCGGCGAGGGTGGTGAAAGGCAGCGGCCAGGAGCGGAACCAGTCGGCCCACTCCCGCTGCGAGGCGGCGCCCAGCGCGGAGGCCCGCATGTCGCAGATGACGAGGCCCCGCACCAGATCCGGGCGGCGGGCGGCGAGCTGCCAGGCGGTGAGGGCGCCCATCGCATGGCCGACCAGGACGGCGGGGGCCAGGGCCAGCTGTTCGAGCGCGGCCTCGGCGTCCTCGACGTACGCCTCGCGGGTGCAGGCCGCCTCCGGGGGCTGGTCGCTCTGGCCGTGCCCGCGCTGGTCGAGCGCGACCGCGCGGTGCCGCCCGGCGAGACCGCGGACGGTGGGCGCCCAGTGCGCGGCGCGCCCCATCAGGCCGTGGAGGAGCAGCACGCCGGGCGCGCCGGGCTCGGCCCCGTCCTTGGGCGGGTCCGCGAACTCCCACGCGGCCAGCCGCACTCCGCCCGCCCCTGTCACCTCGATACGCCGTGCCATCGACCTGGCACCCCCCAGCTCCGCCTGCTTCGTACCGGTGTACTGCCGCTGTCGCTGCCGTGTTGTCGCCGTGGTGCTGCCGTCGCAGATTATCGAATGCCCATTCGACACGGGCGTTCGCTCGACCAACACCCCTCGTTCGAGTGACACCTGAAGAGGAATGATCGCCACCGCCGAGGGGATCTTTTCTGGCGTGGGGGGCGGACCGCTCGGGGAAAAACGGTCCGGAGGGACTGACCCTGGGAGCTCGGGGCTCCGGGTCGGTACCGGGGAGGCGAGGCCCCGGCGCCGCGGCGGCGCCGGGGCCTTCTCCGTTCAGCGCTTGGCGACGAACACGTGGGACGCGACATCGGAGGCAAGCTCGGCCGCCTCGCCGCCGCTGCCCACCAGCACGCCCCCCGCCGACTCGGTCACGCTCACCACCGAGCCGGGCTGCACGCCCGCCCGCCGCAGCGTGTACATCAGCTGGGCGTCCGTCTGGATCGGCTCCCCGATCCGGCGCACCACGACCGTCTTGCCGTCCGAGCCGGGGTCGAGCTCGGCGAGCGAGACCATGCCCTCGTCGAGGAACGGATCGGCGCCGTCCTTCTCGCCCAGCTCCTCAAGACCCGGAATCGGGTTGCCGTACGGCGACTCGGTGGGGTGGCGCAGCAGTTCCAGCACGCGGCGCTCCACCGCCTCGCTCATGACGTGCTCCCAGCGGCACGCCTCCGCGTGCACCTGCTCCCACTCCAGCCCGATCACGTCCACGAGCAGACACTCGGCGAGCCGGTGCTTGCGCATCACGCGCGTGGCCAGCCTGCGGCCCTCCTCGGTCAGCTCCAGGTGACGGTCACTGGCCACGGACACCAGTCCGTCCCGCTCCATGCGCGCCACCGTCTGGCTGACGGTCGGCCCGCTCTGGTCGAGCCGTTCCGCGATGCGGGCGCGCATGGGGACGACGCCTTCCTCTTCCAGTTCGAGGATGGTGCGGAGATACATCTCCGTGGTGTCGATCAGTCCGGACATACGTGCCCCTCGATTACCTCTGCCGAAAGCTCACCGCTCTCGGCGCGTGCGCTGGCCCAGGACTCAATTCTGCCGGATGCCACCGACAATCGTGCCGCGCCGGAGAAACAGCGGGAACCAGCCGCCTTCGGCCGGGAACCGCGGGCCGTATTGACACCGCACTGGTCCAGACCGCACGGTGATCCGCGACACCGAGGCGCGAAGGGGCACCGCATGAGTGACGGCACGCCGGCCGACCTGTTCCTCGACGCCGCGATCGGCCTGCTGCGGCGGGTGCGCGAGGAGGAGAGCGGGGCCGTCGCCGCCGCCGGAACCCTGCTCGCGGACACGGTCGAGTCGGGCGGACGGCTCTTCGCCTTCGGCGCCGGCCACTCCTCGCTCGCCGCCCAGGACGTCGTCTACCGCGCGGGCGGCCTCGCCCTGATGAACCTGCTCGCCGTCCCCGGCGTGGTCGGCGTCGACGTCACCCCGGCCGTCCTCGGCTCCGCCCTGGAGCGCGTCGACGGCCTCGCCTCCGCGGTGCTGGACAGCTCGCCGCTGCGCGACGGCGACGCCCTGGTGATCATCTCCCTGTCCGGCCGCAACGCCCTGCCGGTGGAGATGGCGCTGCACGCGCGCGCCCTCGGCATCAAGGTCATCGGCGTCACCTCGGTCGCCTACGCCACCGAAACCGCCTCCCGGCACTCCTCGGGCACGTTCCTGAAGGACCACTGCGACGTCGTACTGGACTCCAAGATCGCGGTCGGCGACGCGGAGCTGACCCTCGACACCGTCCCGGCGCCCTTCGCGCCCGCCTCCACGGTGGTCACCTCGGCCCTGATGCAGTCCGTGCTGGCGACAGCCGCCGCCACCCTGGCCGACCGGGGAGTCGAGCCCCCGCTGCTGCGGTCGGGGAACGTGGACGGCGGGCACGAGTGGAACGCCCGGATCATGGAGAAGTACGGCGACCGGATCTTCTACCACCACTGAGAACGCCGTCCATCAGCCGCCGTCGGCGGTTCAGACCTGCTTGGTCCCCCGTGCCGCGTCGGCCAGGTCGAGCGCGGCGGCGATGCGGGCCGCCACCTCTTCCCCGTAGGTCGTGTCCGAGCGGTCGAAGCCGTCGCGGGACGGGCCGCGCAGGAAGGTCAGCACGCCCAGGGTCCGGCCCCGGCTGCGCAGCGGGGTGCACAGCGCGTGCGCGGTGTCGGCGGGCCAGTGCCGGGTGCGGGCCCACTCACGCGCCCGCCCGGCCGGCACACCCCCCACATCGGCGCGTACGGTGCCGCCGCGCTCGGTGCACCGGGGTGCCGGGTGGTCCGGGGCGTAGCGGACGGGCAGGCCGGTGAGGGCGTCGGCGCCCGGTGTCCCGGCGGGCGTGGCGGCGAGGCGCTCCAGCCGGACCGTCTCCCCGCGCGTGTCGGTCAGCCGGTCCAGCAGGGCGTGGTCGGCGAAACCGGCGAGGGCGAACTCCAGGTGGACGACGGCCGCTTCGGCGGGGTCCTCGCACTCGGCGGCGGCGCGGGCCGCGCGGTGCAGCTGGTTGGCGCGGAACCGCAGCAGGGACGCATCCCGCTCGCCCTGCCGGGCCTCGGTGACGTCCTGGAAGAGCCAGCCGACCCCGAGCGGCACCGGTTCCTGGCCCAGCGGTGAGGCGAGCCGCACGAACCCGCTGCGCCAGCAGCGCCGCCGCTCCCCCTCGGCCGTACGCACGGTCAGCCACAGCTCGACCGGGCCGGGCGGGGCGCCCTCGGCCAGCACATGGGTGAGCGCGCTCTCCAGCTCCTCCACGCCCTGCGCGAGGACTTCGCCGAGCGGCCGCCCGAGCGCGCCGGTGCGGCCGACTCCCAGGGCGCGGGCGGCGTGCGCGTTGACGACGGCCGGGCGCAGGTCGGCGTCGATGAGGACGACGCCCCAGGACGCGTCCTCGAACAGGGCCTCGCTCAGCGCGATGGACCGCTCCAGGTCGATCTGGGTGTGCACCTCGCTGAAGGCGCAGTACAGGCCCGCCGGGCGGCCGTCCGGCCCCCGCACGGCGGCCGACTGGGTGCGGACGAGGACCCGGCGGCCGTCCTTGGTGACGAGGGCGAACTCGTGGACCTGGCGGCCGGCTGCGCGCATCGCGGACCGCAGCCGCTCCCGCACCTCCTCGGCGTCGGCGCTGCGCACCGCCCAGCCGGCGAAGCCGGGGCGGCCGACCGCCTCGGCGGCGCTCCAGCCCAGGATGCGTGTCGCCTCGCGGTTCCAGTGGGTGACGGTGCCGTCGGCGTCGAAGGCGCACAGGGCGGCGTCCATGCCGTCCAGCAGGGCGGCGAGCAGGTCGGCGCCGCCCGGTTCCTCCGGTCCCAGCTCGTCGGTGGTCCCACTGCGCCGGGAAGCACTCACCCTGGTCCCCCTTGAACGATCCGTCCGGCTGACGGCGTCAATGGTCATTCAACTCGACCGTGACCCAGCCCACACGCGGTTCCGCCAGATTGCGGCGGTGAAAATCACTTGAACCGCGCGTGCCCCGTTTTTTAGGCTGGCGGCACACGGAAGGGAGGTGGTTCGGCAGATGTATGGAAACCGGACGCGTGAGGTGGCTGCGGGCTAGCGGCCCGTCACCACACCGAGTGCGGTGCCGGACCAGCGCGTGATTCAGGCGTGCGGCCGGCCCAATCCCAGCAGTCACCCGACCCGCGAGTTCGCCGGTACGTCCGGCCGGCTCCCCGCCGCACGGCGGAGGAACCAGAACTCGCGGGTCGTTCCGTGTTTGCGGGCTCGTGCGCGCTTAAGGGCTGAGCCGTTCCGTCGTCCAGGAGCCGTCCGGTGTGGCGGTGTACCGAAGCCGGTCGTGCAGCCGGTTCTCCCGGCCCTGCCAGAACTCCACCGTCTCCGGCGCGACCCGGAATCCGCCCCAGTTCTCCGGCACCGGCACCTCCTCGCCCTCGGGGTAGCGGGCGGCGAGTTCGGCGTAGGCGTCGTCCAGTTCGGTGCGGGAGCCGATCACCGTGGACTGGGCGCTGGCCCAGGCGCCGAGCCGGGAGCCGTGCGGGCGGCTGCGGAAGTAGGCGGCGGTCTCCTCGCGGCTCGTGCGCCGGGCGACCCCGCCGACGGTCACCTGGCGGGCGATGGGGTGCCAGGGGAAGAGCAGCGAGATGTACGGGTCCCCGGCGAGGTCGCGGGCCTTGCGGGAGCCGTAGTTGGTGTAGAAGACGAAGCCGTCGCCGTCGTAGCCCTTCATCAGCACCGTGCGGGAGCTGGGGCGGCCGGTGGGGTCCACGGTGGAGACGACCATGGCGTTGGGCTCGTAGAGCGTGCCCAGGACGGCGGCGCGGGCGGCGTCCGCGAACCAGCGGGCGAACTGGTCCATCGGATGCGCGGCGAGTTCCTCCTCGCCCAGCCCGTGCGCCCGGTACTGCTTGCGCATGAACGCGGGGTCCACGGCCGGATCGGGCTTCGGGGTGAGATCGCGGTCGGTCACCCGGTCATCCTGCCGCATCGCACGAACGTGGCACTCAGTGCCGCAGGGACTCCCCAAGAGTGGCACTCAGGGCTATCGTGCTGTTCCCGCCTCCCGTAACGGGTGACCCCCGTGCGTGTGGGGCAGTACCGGTGATGACCACCACCGACCCAGACTGAGGAGCCGCCTTATGTCCGAGTTCGTTCCCGGACTAGAGGGAGTCGTCGCTTTCGAGACCGAGATCGCCGAACCGGACAAGGAGGGCGGGTCGCTCCGCTACCGGGGCGTCGACATCGAGGACCTCGTCGGGCACGTGTCCTTCGGGAACGTATGGGGGCTGCTGGTGGACGGCGCCTTCGCGCCGGGCCTGCCGGCCGCCGAGCCGTTCCCGATCCCCGTGCACTCCGGTGACATCCGGGTGGACGTGCAGTCCGCGCTCGCCATGCTGGCACCGGTGTGGGGCCTGCGGCCGCTGCTGGACATCGACGCCGAGCAGGCCCGCGACGACCTCGCCCGCGCCGCCGTCACGGCCCTCTCCTACGTCGCCCAGTCCGCGCGCGGCCAGGGGCTGCCGATGGTGCCGCAGCGGGAGATCGACAGGGCCCGCTCGGTCGTGGAGCGGTTCATGATCCGCTGGCGCGGGGAGCCCGACCCCAAGCACGTCGCCGCCGTCGACGCGTACTGGACCTCCGCCGCCGAGCACGGCATGAACGCCTCCACCTTCACCGCGCGGGTGATCGCCTCCACCGGCGCGGACGTCGCCGCCGCGCTGTCGGGGGCGGTGGGTGCGATGTCCGGGCCGCTGCACGGAGGTGCCCCTTCGCGTGTGCTGGGGATGATCGAGGAGATCGAGCGGACCGGGGACGCCGTCGGGTACGTGAAGAAGGCACTCGACCGGGGTGAGCGGCTCATGGGGTTCGGGCACCGGGTGTACCGGGCCGAGGACCCTCGGGCGCGGGTGCTGCGGCGGACGGCGCGGGAGTTGGGGGCGCCGCGGTTCGAGATCGCCGAGGCGCTGGAGAAGGCGGCGCTGGAGGAGTTGCACAATCGGCGGCCGGACCGTGTGCTGGCCACCAACGTGGAGTTCTGGGCGGCTATTATGCTCGACTTCGCCGAAGTTCCCCCGCACATGTTCACTTCCATGTTCACATGTGCGCGTACCGCTGGGTGGTCGGCGCATATTCTTGAGCAGAAGCGGACGGGGCGGTTGGTGCGGCCTTCTGCGGAATATGTGGGGCCGGGGACTCGGAAGCCTTCTGATATCTCTGGGTTCGAGAATATCGCCCACTGAGCAGGGTGGTTGGGGCGCGGAGAGCGGATGACTCGCCGTTGCGGCTGGTCGCGCCCACGCGGCGGAGCCGCATATCGGGCACGGCCCCGCGCCCCTAAAAGCACCTATGCGGGCGTCAGTAGATTCGCGTGGTGTCTTTCCGCCACCAGCGGGTGCGCGCGGAGTTTTCCCTTCAATTCGTTGTAGCCGTATTCCGCGAAAAGCGGGTTGGACGGGTCCGTCGACACGCCTCGGGCCTTTTCCGCGTACGGGAAAGGTACTGGGGCTATTTTCGCGTCCAGGCTGGGGTTGTAGAAGAAAGGCACCGAGAAGCGTTCGGTGGCGGCGGGCGGGCTCACCACGCGGTGGTTCGTCGCCACCAGGTAGCCGTTCGTGGCCACCTCCAGGAGTTCGCCCAGGTTGACCACGAACGCACCCTCCAGGGGCGGGACTTCGTGGAAGCGGCCGTCGTCGCGCTGGACCTGGAGGCCGCCGACCGTGTCCTGGAGGAGCAGGGTGAGGAAGCCGTAGTCCTTGTGCGCGCCGACCCCCTGGTCGGTGCCGTCGCCCGCGCTGCCGGGGTAGCGGACCAGCTTGAGGTGCGGATGGGCGTGGGCGCCGAAGACCGGGTCGTAGAAGCCGGCCGGGGCGCCGATGGCGGTGAGCAGCTCGCGCAGCAGGCGCTGGGCGACCGCGCTGAGCCGCTCGACCCAGGCGAGCGCGGCGGTGCGCAGCTCGGGCAGGGCGGCCGGCCACTGGTTGGGGCCCTGCAGCCACCAGTACGGCGGCTCGCCGGGGCCGGGCACGCGGGCCGGGCGCTCGGCGCCGATGTCGAGCTGGTCGCGCCAGTCACGGGCGCCGCCGGTGCGCTCGTCACCGGTGCGGGTGTAGCCCCTGAAGTGGGGGGAGTTGACGTTGTCCAGGGCGAGCCGGTCGGCCTCGGGCAGCGCGAAGAAGGCTCGCATCGCGGAGGTCAGGGCGTCGGTCTCGGCCTGGGTCACACCGTGCCCGGTGAGCTGGAAGAAGCCCACGTCATGGGCGGCACTGTGCAGCCGGGCGTGGAACAGGGCCCGCTCCTCCGGGCCGCGGTCGGCGGCCGAGAGGTCGATGATCGGAAGCTGGGCGTACGACGGGTTCGCCGCGTGAGTCGTCATGGTGCGTCCGCGAGGTGTACGGGGCACGGGCAGCCGCGAGGGGTGTGGCGGCCCCCTGGTGCCGGACGAAGAGAAGAAGGAAGACGAGAAGAGGGGGCTGGATCAGGCGGAGCGCCGACAGCCCATGCTCGTGACGCGCACGTAGTCCACGTGGCGGCGTCGGACGAGCATCGGAAGCATGGGCCCAGAGTACTGCGGGCCTTCGATTTCGCGTGTGACGCGGGTCACTCCTGGTGCCACCGGGGCTCAGCCGAGGGCGTCGTCCAGCAGGGCCGCCCACTGGGCCACGACCCGCTCGCGGCGGGCGGTGTCGTCGGTGAGCAGGGTGGCGAGGCCGAGGCCGCGCGCCATGTCGAGCAGCCCCTGCACGCTCTCGCGCACACCGGGCCGGGACTCGTCGGCGCCGAGGAGTTCCACGGCGATCCGGTGGCTCTCGCGGCCGACGCGGGCCTCCAGCTCGGTGACCCGGCCGCGCAGCTGCTCCTCGTTGGCGGCGGCCACCCACAGCTGGAGCGCGGCCCGGAAAAGCGGGCCGGTGTACAGGCCGACCAGGGCGGAGACCACGGCCGGGCGGTCGCCGGGACCGTCGGGAAACAGGTCGCGCAGCGCGCTGGAGCGCCGTTCGGCGACGTACTCGACGGCGGCGGTGAACAGGTCCTCGCGGGTGGGGAAATGGTGCTGGGCCGCGCCCCGCGAGACGCCCGCGCGTTCGGCGACGACGGCGACCGTGGAGCCCGCCCAGCCGTGTTCGGCGAGGCAGGCCACGGCGGCCTCCAGCAACCGCAGCCGGGTGGCCCGGCTGCGGTCCTGCTTGGGTACGCGGTCGCGTTCCGCCGTACTCACACCACCCATGCCGCATCCCGTCTTTCCAGGAAGGCCGCCATCCCCTCCCTGGCCTCGGGGGCGGAGAACAGCCGGGCCGAGAGCGCGGTGAGCCGGCCCGCGTCCCGGTCGAACGTCTCCAGCACCCTAGCCGTGAGCAGGCCCTTCGTCGCGGCGAGGGCCTCGGGCGAGGAGCGGCGCAGGCCGTCCAGGACGGGGGCGAGGGCGTCGTCCACGTCGTCGCCGGTGAGCGTGAGCAGGCCGAGCCGTACCGCCTCGGCGGGGCCGAAGCGTTCGCCGGTGAGGTAGTAGCGGGCCAGCTTGCGCGGGTCGGTGCGCGGGAGCAGCGGCAGGGAGATCACGGCCGGGGCGACCCCGATGCGGACCTCGGTGAACGCGAACGTGCCCTCGGCCGAGGAGGCGGCGATGTCGCATGCGCCGACCAGCCCGAGCCCGCCCGCGCGGACGTGCCCGGTGATCCGGGCGACCACCGGCTTGGGCAGCTCCACGAGCTGCCGCAGCAGGCCGACCAGGGCATCCGGGTGGGGCGGGTCGCGCAGATCCGCCCCGGCGCAGAAGGTGTTGCCGGTGTGGGTGAGCACCACCGCCCGGACACCAGGCTCCTTCGCGGACTCCGCCAGGGCTTCCGCGAGTTCGGCGACCAGCGGCGCGGAGAGGGCGTTGCGGGTGTCCGGGGAGTCCAGGCTGAGGGTCTCCACGGCGCGGGTGCGGGTGCGTCCGACGAGGGTCATGGGCGCAGCTCCCGGCGCAGGATCTTGCCGGAGGCGGCGCGGGGCACGCCGTCGGTGAAGGTGACCCCGCGCACCCGTTTGTACGGCGCGACGCGCTCGCCCACGTACAGCATGACGTCGTTGGCGCTCAGGTCCGGCGCGGTGCGCTGGCGGACGACGAAGGCGTGCGGGGCCTCGTTGCCGTCCTCGTTGACGATGCCGATGACGGCCGCGTCCGCGATGCCGGGGTGGGTGAGCAGCAGGGCCTCCAGTTCGGCGGGGGCCACCTGGAACCCCTTGTACTTGATGAGTTCCTTCACCCGGTCCACCACGAACAGCCAGCCTTCGTCGTCCACTTGGCCGACGTCTCCGGTGTGCAGCCAGCCGTCGGTGTCGATCATCGCGGTGGTGGCGTCGGGGCGGCCGAGGTAGCCCTTCATGATCTGCGGGCCCCGGATGAGGATCTCGCCGCGCTCGCCGGTGCCGAGGTCCTTGGCGGGGTCGTCCAGGGAGACGATCCGCATCTCGGTGCCGGCGATGAGCCTGCCGACCGTGCCGGGCGGCGCGTCGCGCAGGTGGGCGAGCGGGACGACGTGGGTGCCGGGCGACAGCTCCGTCATGCCGTACGCCTGACCCAGCGGCGGCAGCCCGAGCCGGTCGGCGCAGGCCGCGGCGAGGGTCGCGTCCAGCGGGGCGGCGGCGCTGATCACGTACTTCAGCGAGGAGAGGTCGTACCGGGCGACCGAGGGGTGCTTGGCGAGGGCGAGCACGATCGGCGGGGCGACGTAGAGGCCGGTGATGCGGTGGGTCTCGATCGCCGCGAGGAAGGTGTCCAGCTCGAAGCGGGGCAGCACGACCACCGTGGCGCCCTTGCGCAGGGGCGCGTTCATCAGTGCGGTGAGGCCGTAGATGTGGAAGAACGGCAGCACCGCGAGGATGCGCTCGCCGGGCTCCACGCTTACGGCGGGCTCCAGTTGGGCGAGGTTGGTGGCGATCTGCCGGTGGGTGAGCATCACCCCCTTGGGGGTACCGGTGGTGCCGGAGGAGTACGGCAGCACGGCGATGTCCTCGGCGGGGTCGACCGTGATGTCCGGCTCGGGTGCGCCGGTGGCGAGCAGCTCGGTCAGTGACCGGTGGCCGGACGCCTGGTCGCAGACGAAGATCTCCCTTACCCCGCCCGCGAGTTCGGCGGCTCTGCGGGCCGTCGGCAGCAGCGGGGAGACGGTGATCAGCCAGCGGGCCGAGCTGTCGGCGAGCTGCTTGGCCAGCTCTTCCGGGGTGTGCAGCGGGTGCGCGGTGGTGACGGTCGCGCCCGCGCGGGTGGCCGCGTAGAAGGCGAGCGGGAACGCGATGGTGTTGGGGCTGTGCAGGGCGAGTACATCACCCTTGCGCATCCCGGCCTCCACGAGAGCCGCGGCCAGCCTCCGGTGCAGCACGTCGAGTTGGGCATAGGTGATGGTGGTGCCGTCCACCCCGTCGATCAGCGCGGGCCGGTCTCCGTGGGCTGCGGCTTCGCCCAGGACGGCGTCGTGGATGGGCAGTTCGACGGGCGGGACCTCGGCGTACGGGCTGTGGAACATGGTTCCTCCGAACGTCGGTCGGTCTAGTACGACTTGGGCAGGCCGAGGGTCTGGTGGGAGACGTAGTTGAGGATCATCTCCCGGCTCACCGGGGCGATCCGGGCCACCCGCGCGGCGGTGATCAGCGAGGCGAGGCCGAACTCGCGGGTCAGGCCATTGCCGCCGAGGGTGTGCACGGCCTGGTCGACGGCCCGTACGCACGCCTCACCGGCCGCGTACTTGGCCATGTTGGCCGCCTCGCCCGCGCCGATGTCGTCCCCGGCGTCATAGAGGCCGGCCGCCTTCTGCATCATCAACTTGGCCAGTTCCAGGTCGATGTGGGCCTGCGCGAGGGGGTGTGCGATGGCCTGGTGGGCGCCGATGGGGGTCTTCCACACGGTGCGCTCGCGGGCGTACTCGAGCGCCTTGGCCAGCGCGTAGCGGCCCATACCGATGGCGAACGCGGCCGTCATGATGCGCTCCGGGTTCAGCCCGGCGAAGAGCTGGAGCAGCCCGGCGTCCTCGTCGCCCACCAGGGCGTCGGCGGGCAGCCGTACGTCGTCCAGGACCAGCTCGAACTGCTTCTCGGCGGCGTTGAACTCCATGTCGATGGGGCTGCGGGTGAAGCCCTCGGCGTCGCGCGGGACGATGAACAGACAGGGCTTGAGCTTGCCGGTGCGGGCGTCCTCGGTGCGGCCGACGATCAGGACGGCGTCGGCGTGGTCCACCCCGGAGATGAACACCTTGCGGCCGGTGAGCAGCCAGTCGTCGCCGTCCCGGCGGGCGGTGGTGGTGATGCGGTGGGAGTTGGAGCCGGCGTCGGGCTCGGTGATGCCGAACGCCATCGTCCGGGTTCCGTCGGCCAGGCCGGGGAGCCAGGCGCGCTTCTGCTCCTCCGTGCCGAAGCGGGCGATCACCGTGCCACAGATGGCCGGGGACACGACGAGCATCAGGAGGGGGGCTCCGGATGCTCCCAACTCTTCTAGGACTATGGAGAGTTCGGCTATGCCGCCGCCTCCGCCACCGTACTCCTCGGGAAGGTTGACGCCCAGGTAGCCCAACTTTGCCGCTTCGGACCAGAGTTCCGTGGGGTAACGGCCCTCGGATACGACTCGGGTGATGTAGTCGCGGCCGTAGCGCTTGCCGAGGGCGGAGACTGCTTTGCGGAGGGCCTGGTGCTCTTCGGATTCGATGAGGGTGGTCACTTTTTCTCCTCCGGGTGCGGCTTGTCGGTGGTTGGTCGCGCTCACGCGGCGTCAGCCGCATATCGATGCAGCCCCGCGCCCCTCAGGGTTGGCTGGGCTCGACGACTGCCAAGAGGGTGCCCATCTCCACCTGGCGGCCCAGGGTCGCCGGGAGAGCCGTCAGTGTGCCGTCCGCCGGGGCGGTGATCCGGTGTTCCATCTTCATCGCCTCCAGCCAGATCAGGGGCTGGCCCGCCTTCACCTCGGCGCCCTCGGTCAGGCCCTCCGCGACGCGGACGACCGTGCCGGGCATGGGGGCAAGGAGGGAGCCGGGGGCGTGTTCGGTGGTGGGGTCGGGGAAGCGGGGCAGGGCGGTGAGGGCGGTGGCGTTCACATGGACGCGGTCGCCGTAGCGGGCGATGTCGAACTTCCGTCGTACGCCGTCCACTTCGAGGACGACCAGGTGCGGGCCGGTGTGCACCACGCGCACCCCGTCCGCCGCCAGCCCGGTGCGGGTGTGCCGGTAGGCGGCCTCGTGTTCCTCCCCCGCCATCTCGTACCGCTTCACCTGCGGGCCCGAGGGCACGTTGCGCCAGCCGCCGAAGCGGGAGCGGCCGTGGGCGTCGGAGAGGGCGGCGGCGAGCGGGGCGTAGGGGTCGGGGGCGGGCTCGGTGAGGGTGGCGAGGTGGCGGTCGTAGAAGCCGGTGTCCATGCGGGCTTCGGTGAACTCCGGGTGCCTGAGCGAGCGGACCAGCAGGTCGCGGTTGGTGGCCGGGCCGTGCAGCGCGGTCCGCTCCAGGGCGCCGGCGAGCCTGCGGACGGCTTCCGTGCGGGTGGGGGCGTGCGCGATGACCTTGGCGAGCATCGGGTCGTAGTGCACGCCGATGGTGTCGCCGTCCGCGCAGCCGGTGTCCAGCCGTACGCCGTCCGGCACGGTGAAGCGGTGCAGGGTGCCGGTCTGCGGGGCCCAGCCGCGCGCCGGGTCCTCCGCGTACAGCCGGGCCTCCACGGCGTGCCCACGCGCGGTCGGCCGCTCGGCCGGGAGGGCGTGGCCTTCGGCGACGCGGATCTGCTCGGCGACCAGGTCGACGCCGAACACCGCCTCGGTGACGGGGTGTTCGACCTGGAGCCGGGTGTTCATCTCCAGGAAGTGGGCCCGGCCGTCGGCCACCAGGAATTCCACGGTGCCCGCGCCCTCGTAGGACACGGCGCGTGTCGCCCGCTCGGCCAGCGCGTACAGCTGCTCGGTGAGCGCGGGCGGCAGCCCGGGCGCCGGGGCCTCCTCGATGACCTTCTGGTGCCTGCGCTGGAGCGAGCAGTCGCGGGTTCCCAGCGTCCACACCGTGCCGTGGGTGTCGGCGAGGACCTGCACCTCGATATGGCGGCCGTTCTCGAGGTACGGCTCCACGAACACCTCGCCGTCCCCGAAGGCGCTCGCGGCCTCGGCGCGGGCGTCCTCCAGCGCGGCGGGCAGCCCGGCGAGGTCGCGTACGACCCGCATGCCGCGTCCGCCGCCGCCCGCCGCCGCCTTGACCAGTACCGGCAGGTCGGCCGGGGTGACGTCGGCCGCGCCGAGCGGGGCGAGACCCATCAGCTCCTTGGCGCGGGTCTTGGACGCCATCGCCTCGATCGCCTCGGGCGGCGGCCCGATCCAGACCAGCCCGGCGTCCCGTACGGCGCGGGCGAAGCCGGCGTTCTCGGAGAGGAAGCCGTAGCCGGGGTGCACGGCGTCCGCACCGGCCGCGAGGGCGGCCTTCACGATGAGGTCGCCGCGCAGATACGTCTCGGCGGGCGCCGCGCCGGGCAGCCGTACCGCTGTGTCGGCCACACGTGTGTGCAGCGCACCCTCATCCGCGTCGGAGTGTATGGCGACGGTACGGATGCCCAGGTCGGCGCAGGTGCGGAAGATACGGCAGGCGATCTCGCCCCGGTTGGCGACGAGCAGGGTGGAAATCATGGGCCTCACATCCGGAAGACGCCGAAGCCGCCACGGGCGCCCTCGTAAGGAGCGGTGTGTATGGCGGACAGGCACATACCGAGGACGGTTCGGGTGTCGCGGGGATCTATGACGCCGTCGTCGTAGAGCCGCCCGGACAGGAACATGGGCAGCGACTCCGACTCGATCTGCCCTTCGACCATCGCACGCAGGGCGGCGTCCGCCTCGTCGTCGTACGGCTGTCCCTTGGCCATCGCCGACTGGCGGGCCACGATCGACAGCACGCCCGCGAGCTGCTGCGGGCCCATGACTGCCGACTTGGCGCTGGGCCAGGCGAAGAGGAAGCGGGGGTCGTAGGCGCGGCCGCACATGCCGTAGTGGCCGGCGCCGTAGGACGCGCCCATGAGGACGGAGAGGTGCGGCACCTTCGAGTTGCTGACCGCGTTGATCATCATCGAGCCGTGCTTCACGATGCCACCCTGCTCGTACTCCTTGCCGACCATGTAGCCGGTGGTGTTGTGCAGGAACAGCAGCGGGATGTCGCGCTGGTTGGCGAGCTGGATGAACTGGGCCGCCTTCTGCGACTCCTCGCTGAACAGCACCCCGCGCGCGTTGGCCAGGATGCCGACCGGGTAGCCGTGCAGCTCGGCCCAGCCGGTGACCAGGCTCGTGCCGTACAGCGGCTTGAACTCGTCGAAGTCGGAGGCGTCGACCAGGCGGGCGATCACCTCGCGCGGGTCGAAGGGGGTGCGCAGGTCGCCGGGGACGATGCCGAGCAGTTCCTCGGGGTCGTACTTGGGCGGCTCGGCGAAGCCCGGATCGGCGTACGCCTTGCGGTGGTTGAGCCGCGCGACCACCCTGCGCGCCTGCCGGATCGCGTCCCGCTCGTCCACCGCGAAGTGGTCGGCGAGACCCGAGGTACGGGCGTGCATCTCGGCCCCGCCCAGCGACTCGTCGTCGCTCTCCTCACCGGTCGCCATCTTCACCAGCGGCGGCCCGCCGAGGAACACCTTCGCGCGCTCCTTGACCATGATCACGTGGTCGGACATGCCGGGGATGTAGGCCCCGCCGGCCGTGGAGTTGCCGAACACGACGGCCACGGTCGGGATGCCCGCGGCGGACAGCCGGGTGAGGTCCCGGAAGATGGCCCCGCCGGGGATGAAGATCTCCTTCTGCGAGGGGAGGTCGGCTCCGCCGGACTCGACCAGGCTGATGACGGGGAGCCGGTTGGCGCGGGCGATCTCGTTGGCCCGCAGCGCCTTCTTGAGGCTCCAGGGGTTGCTCGCGCCGCCGCGCACGGTCGCGTCATTGGCGGTGATCAGGCACTCCGTGCCCTCGACGACCCCGATACCGGTCACCAGGGAGGCGCCGACGGTGTACTCGCTGCCCCAGGCGGCGAGGGGGGACAGTTCGAGGAACGGGGTGTCGGGGTCGAGCAGCAGCTCGATCCGCTCGCGGGCGAGGAGCTTGCCGCGCTTGCGGTGCCGGGCCACGTACTTCTCGCCGCCGCCTGCGAGTGCCTTGGCGTGCTCGGTCTCCAGGTCGGCCAGCTTGGCGAGCATGGTGTCGCGGTTGGCCTGGTGGTCGGGGGCGGTGGGGTCCAGGGCGGTGGGGAGGAGGGTCATGGGGTGCCTCCGGGGTGGGAAATGGGGGTTCCGGAGGGCCTCGCTGTCGGGGGCGGCGTCACAGCAGTTCCTCCGGTATGTCCACGTGCCGTGAGCGGAGCCATTCGCCGAGGGCCTTGGCCTGGGGGTCGTAGCGGTGCTGGGCGGCCACGCCGGCGCCGAGGATGCCGGTGATGACGAAGTTCAGGGCGCGGAGGTCGGGCAGGACGTGGCGGATGACCGGGAGATCGCGGGCCTCGGGGATCAGCTCCCGGAACCGTTCGACGGTCAGCTCGTGCGCGAGCCAGCGCCAGGCGTCGGCGGAGCGGGCCCAGACGCCGACGTTGGCGTTCCCGCCCTTGTCCCCGCTACGGGCTCCGGCGACATAACCGAGGGGAGCGCGGCGGGTGCTGCCCACATGGAGTGGCTCGGGCAGCGCGGGCTCGGGCAGCTCGCGGAGCGTGCGTG
Organism: Streptomyces sp. NPDC085596; assembly: GCF_044541565.1. Classification (NCBI taxonomy): domain Bacteria; kingdom Bacillati; phylum Actinomycetota; class Actinomycetes; order Kitasatosporales; family Streptomycetaceae; genus Streptomyces; species Streptomyces sp. NPDC085596. The sequence continues at coordinate 198,808 of NZ_JBITTC010000007.1, forward strand.
TCTCCTGGGGCCTGGCCACAGCGATGCGGCGCCCATCATGGAGGACGGCCACATGGTCGACGGCACCATGGGGTACGGCCACATCCTCGAACACCCCATAAGGCGCGCCCTTCCCAGGTGGCGCCAGCACATGGAAGCCGGGGTAACTGGCGAGCGCCAGCTCGATCGCGGCCCCGCTCAGCCCCCGCCCGACCACGTCGGGATCAGAGTCCCGGACGACGAGCCGCAGCACCGCACTGGCCGTCTCCTCGGTATCGGCGTCGACCCGGTCGGTGCGAGCCAGCTCCCAACGCACCTCCTCCTGCGCCGCTTTGGCCAGCGCGGCGTCCATCTGCTCACGCACCAGCCCCGCCTTGGCCTCGATGTCGAGACCGGTGAGGACGAAGGCGACCTCGTTGCGGAAGCCGCCGAGCCGGTTGAGGCCGACCTTGAGCGTGGGCGGGGGCGCCTCACCGCGTACCCCTTCGACCCGCACCCGGTCCGGCCCGTCCTGGCTCAGCCGTACGGTGTCCAGCCGGGCGGTGACATCGGGCCCCGCGTACCGGGCACCCCCGGTCTCGTAGAGGAGCTGGGCGGTGACCGTACCGGTGTCGACGAAGCCGCCGGTGCCGGGGTGCTTGGTGACGACGCTGCTGCCGTCGGCGTGGATCTCGGCGAGCGGAAACCCGGGACGGCGTACGTCGCCGTCCTGGAAGAAGGCGTAGTTGCCGCCGGTGACCTGGGTCCCGCACTCCAGCAGATGCCCGGCGACGACGGCCCCGGCGAGCTGGTCATGGTCCCCCGGCCCCCACCCGAAGTGCGCGGCGGCGGGCCCGGTGACGAGGGCGGCGTCGGTCACCCGCCCGGTGATCACCACGTCGGCCCCGGCCCGCAGACACTCCGCGATGCCGAAGCCGCCGAGGTAGGCATGAGCGGCGAGGGTGCCGGGATACGCGGCGGTGAGGTCGTCCCCCTCGACGTGCGCGACCCGTACGGGTATGCCGAGCCGCTCCGCCAACTCCCTCACTTTGTCGGCGAGTCCGGCCGGGTTCAGCCCGCCCGCGTTGGTGACGATCCGTATCCCGCGTTCGTGCGCCAGCCCGAGGCAGTCCTCCAGCTGGCGGGCGAAGGTGCGGGCGTATCCGGCACCGGGGTCCTTCAGCCGGTCGCGGCCGAGGATGAGCATGGTCAGCTCGGCGAGATAGTCCCCGGTGAGTACGTCGACCTCGCCGCCGGTGAGCATCTCGCGCAGGGCGCTCGCGCGGTCACCGTAGAAGCCGGAGAAGTTGCCGACGCGCAGCGGGGTCACCGTACGGGCTCCTCAGGTACGCCTTCCTCGGTCGCGTCTTCCTTGGGTGCGCGCCCGGTGCCGGGCGGGCCCGCGAACGCCTGGGCGATGTCCAGCCAGCGGTCGGCGTCCGGGCCCTCGGCGGTCAGGGCGAGGTCGGTGCGGTGGGCGCGCTGGGTGACGAGCAGGCAGAGATCGACCGCGGGGCCGGTGACCCGTTGCGCGGCGTCCTCGGGGCCGTAGGTCCACAGCTCGCCGGAGGGCGCCCGGACCTCGACGCGGAACTCCTCCTCCGGCGCGGGCAGACCCCGTACCCCGAAGGCGAAGTTCCGGGCCCGCACACCGATGCGGACCACATGCCTGAGCCGGTCGGTAGGTGCGCGCACCACACCCAGGGCGTCGGCCACATCCTGGCCGTGGGCCCAGGTCTCCATGAGCCGGCCGGTAGCCATGGCGGCGGCCGACATGGGTGGCCCGAACCACGGGAACCGTGTGTGCCGCGCGGCGGCCTCCCGCAGGGCGCGGTCGAGCGACTGCCGCCCGTCCCGCCAGCGGGTGAGCAGTTCGGCGGGGCCGAGCCGGGCACCTTCGTCGGCACCGTCGTCCACGAAGGAGTCGGGTGAGGTGAGCGCCTGCTCGGCGAACTTCCGGAAGGCCGCCTCGTCGCTCATCGCGAGCAGGGCGGCGCGGTCGGTCCAGTGCAGATGGGCGATCTGGTGAGCGATGCTCCAGCGGGGAGCGGGCGTCGCGCGTGCCCACTCCTTCTCGGTCAACTCGGCCACGAGCAGGTCGAGTTCCCGGCTTTCCTCACGCAGGTCGTCGAAGACGGGCGTCGGATCGGACATGGGCAGGAGCATGGCAGCGGGGGCAGAAACAATCAAGCGTGCTTGCATTAATTTGTCGGGGCGGGGTGCCGGAAAATTCGGTGCCGCCGCCTCGTCCAGTCCGGCTAGGTTCGCCGGATGCGCGAATTCACGGAGCCCTCGGAACTGCGGCGACTGGTGCGGGAGGGGCTGGGGCCTGGGTGCCGGGTCACCGGCGTGGAGCGGCTGCGAGGCGGCTCGAAGAAGGGGGTGTACCGGCTCGCCCTGACCGGTACGGGCGCCCCACCGACCGTGATCGCATATAGCTGGGCCCCACAGGAGAACTTCTGGCCGAGTGTGCCGGCGGACCCCCTGACCCCCGCGTCCGGCCTGGCCCCCTTCCTGGCCGCGCACCACACCCTGAACGCGGCGGGCGCCCGCACTCCCCACCTCCTGTACGCATCCGAGCCCGACAACCTGGCCCTGGTGGAGGACATCCCCGGCGACACCCTGGAGAGGACCTTCACCACCGACCCACCCCGAGCGGCGAAGGCTCTGGCCGAGTTGTCCCTCGCCCTGGACCTCATGTCGGCCCATACCTCCCCGCACCCCGACCACACCCCGTCGGCGACCAGCGAGGCGCTGACCCTGACCCGAGCCCTGAGCGACCTGACCGAAGCGGCAGCCCGCGACCCGCGAATCAGCGAGGCTCACCCCGCCTTGTCCGACCGCCTGCACGAACTACACGCGGCGGTGACCCCTCGCACGACGTACTCCCTGGTGCACGGCGAACTGGGCCCCGACCACGTCCTCCTGGACTCCGACGCCCACCCCGTCCTGATCGACATCGAGGGCCTCACCCACTTCGACCCGGAACACGAACACGCCTTCCTGCGCCTCCGCTTCGGCCCCCACTACGCACCGCTCTCCCGCCCGACCCTGGACCCCACCCGCCTGGCCCTCCACACCATCGCCCTCCACCTCTCCCTGGTGGCAGGCCCCCTCCGCCTGCTGGACGGCGACTTCCCCCACCGCGACGCCATGCGAGGCATTGCGGAGCACAACACACGGGAGGCGCTGCGGCTGGTGGGAACGCCGCCTGAGTGAGCAGCCCGAGCCGCTGAGAGTGCTTACGCCTCCGGTGCCGGAGGCGGTACGCGACGCGTCTGGGTCCGGACCGCGCCGATGCTGGCTGTGATGACCAGGGCGATGGCGGCGGCCTCGGTGAGGGAGAGGGACTGGTGGAGGATGAAGAAGCCGGCCGTGGCGGCGACGGCCGGTTCGAGGCTCATCAGGATGGCGAAGGTGGGGGCGGGGAGGCGGCGCAGCGCGAGGAGTTCGAGGGTGTAGGGGAGGACCGAGGAGAGCAGGGCCACCGCCGAGCCCAGGGCGATGGTGGTGGGGTTCAGCAGACGGTCGCCCGCGTCGACGATGCCCAGCGGGAGGAAGACCAGCGCGGCCACCCCCATGGCGAGGGCCAGCCCGTCGGCCTGGGGGAAGCGGCGGCCCGTACGGGCGCTGAAGATGATGTACGCCGCCCACATGACGCCCGCCGAAAGGGCGAAGCCGACGCCCAGTGGGTCCAGGTCGCTGAAGCCTCCGCCGCCGAGCAGGAAGACACCCGCCAGGGCGACGGCGGCCCACACGGCGTTGACCGCACGGCGGGAGGCGAGGACGGACAGGGCCAGTGGGCCGAGGACTTCGAGGGTGACCGCGAGGCCGAGGGGGATGCGGGCGACCGCCTGGTAGAAGAGGCCGTTCATCGCGGCCATGGTGATGCCGAAGACGATCACCGTGCCCCAGTCGGTACGGGAGTGCCCGCGCAGCCGGGGCCGGCACACCACCAGCAGCACCACGGCCGCCGCGAGCAGGCGCAGCGTCACCACGCCGAGCGCGCCCGCGCGGGGCATCAGCGTCACCGCGAGCGCCCCGCCGAACTGGACCGATATACCGCCCGCCAGCACCAGACCGACCGGCCCCAGTGAGCCGAACCGGCCATGGGAGTCCGGGGCGGTGGGGGTGGTGGTCGGGGTGGACGTGGAGGTGGAGGTGGAGGTGCGGACGGTGGTCACGGGCTGTCCTGGGGGCCGGCGGGAGTGGGCTTCCTGCGCATCGGTCGCGGGCACGAGCGCCGCGTACATCTCGATGTACTTCCAGGTCCACGATAATGGACCTCTGTCAGGCGTGTGAACCCTTATGCCACTGTACGCAGCCGGTGTCTTGGATGCTGAGATCAAGCCTCAGCGGGCCGGGCGCCTCAGCGGCGGGCCATGTACAGGTCGAACGCCTTGTGCAGCATCTTGTTCAGCGGGAAGTCCCACTCCCCGACGTACTCCACCGCTTCCCCGCCCGCGCCGACCTTGAAGCGGAGCAGGCCGAGCAGGTGGTTGGACTCCTCCAGGGTGTCGGTGATGCCCCGGAAGTCGTAGACGTGCGCGCCCAGCTCGTGGGCGTCGGCCATCATCCGCCACTGCATGGCGTTGTTGGGCTGGACCTCGCGCTTGCGGGCGGTGGAGGCGCCGTAGGAGTACCAGACGTGGCCGCCGACGATCAGCATCGTCGCCGCCGCCAGCACCTCGCCGTCGTGGTGCGCGAGGTACAGCCGCATCCGGTCGGGGTCCTCGGCGGTGAGCGCGGTCCACATCCGCTGGAAGTACGGCAGCGGGCGCGGGATGAAACGGTCGCGCTCGGCGGTCTCCTTGTACAGCTCGTAGAACGCGGGCAGATCGTCGGCGCCGCCGCGCACCACCTTCACGCCCGCCTTCTCGGCCTTCTTGATGTTGCGCCGCCACTGCTGGTTGAGGCCGCCGTGGATCTCCTCCAGCGACCGCCCGGCGTACGGCACCTGGCACACGTACCGGGGCTGCCCCGCCGCGAAGCCCTCCTCGGCGTCCGGTTCGCGTCGTCGCCAGCCCATGCCGCGCAGCCGGTCGGCGAGGGCCTGGGCGCGCGGGTCCTGCCAGGTCGGCTCGGCGTCGCACAGCCGGTGCGCGGCCGGGTCGGCGATGGCGGCCTTGACCGCCTCGGGGCTCCAGCGCCGGGCGGCCACGGGCGGGCCCATCTTCACCGAGAACGCGCCGTGCGCCTTGAGGTGGGCCAGCAGCGGGTCGAGCCAGCGCGCCAGGTCGTCGGCGTGCCAGTCGATGACCGGGCCCTCGGGCAGGTAGGCCAGATACCGCTTCACCTTCGGCAGCGGCCGCAGCAGCACCAGCCCCGCGCCCACGAGCCGCCCGTCCTCCTCGAACCATCCCAGGCTCTCCGCCCGCCAGTCGGGCTTCACCTCCCCCCACGACGGCACCTGCATATGACTGACCGAGGGCCGCGAGCCCACGAAGGCCAGATGCTCGTCCCGGCTGAGGGGGCGCAGGGTGAGGGTCATACGGAGGACTCCTTCGCGCTGGCAGACCCGGTCACCCTACGATCCGCACCTCCCGTCCCCGGGCCCGAACACCACCGACGCCTCCGTGTCCGTCACCCGTGCGCGCAGATAGCAGTCGGCCCACGCGGCGATGTCCGGATACGCGCACTCGGCCGTGAGCCGTGCGACGGCCGCCGGTATGTCGTACGCGCTCGCCCTCAGGTCGACCCCAGGACCGAGCAGGCACCAGTGGGCGCCGGGGCGGCCGTACGGCATGCCGACGCTTCCCGGGTTGACGATCAACCGGCCGTGCGCGAGCCGGGCGTACGGCATGTGGGTATGGCCGCAGACCACGGTGCCGACGCCGTGCGGCACGCCGTCCAGCACCTCGGCCCAGCGGGCAGGGCGGGAGTCGACCAGGACGATCTCCTCGTCGTCGCGCGGGGTCGCGTGACAGAACAGCACCTGCCCGAGGCCCCGGACGCGCAGGGTCAGGGTGGCGGGCAGTGAGGCCAGAAGGTCCACCTGCTCGGTGCGCAGCGCCCGCGCGGCGAACACCCCGATGGGGTCGGGGATCTCCGTGCGCTCTCCCCGCCGGTACTCGACCAGTTCCCGGTCCGCGTTCCCGCCGAGCCACAGGGCCCGGTCGCCCAGCTCGCGCAGCAGGTCCAGCACCTCGGCCGGCTGCGGACCCGCCGTGATGTCGCCGGTGAGGACGATCCGTTCGGCGGCCGCCACCTCGGGCTCGGCGAGGACCGCCTCCAGGGCGGGCAGCACCCCGTGGATGTCGGAGAGGACCGCGACCTTTCCGTACTCCTCCCTCACTCCCGCCCCTCCCTCTCCAGCCCTTCCGCCAGTACCTCCGCCAGGTGCCGGGCCCTCACGCCGGCCAGTTGTTCCAGTTGGGTGCGGCAGGAGTAGCCGTCCGCCAGGAGGGTCGCGTTCTCGGGGGCGGCGTGGACCGCGGGGAGGAGTTGGTCCTCGGCGCAGGTGCGGGAGACGTCGAAGTGGCCTTTCTCGAAGCCGAAGTTGCCGGCCAGGCCGCAGCAGCCGCCGCTCAGTTCGCCGGTGAGGGCGGCCGAGGCGCGCAGTTCGCGGTCGGCGGTGTCGCCGAGTACCGCGTGCTGGTGGCAGTGGGTCTGGCCGGCCACCGGGCGGTCGATGACGGGTGGGGTCCAGTGGGGGGCGTGGCGGCGCAGGGTCTCCGCGAAGGTGCGTACGGCCGCGGCCAGGCGGGCCGCGCGCGGGTCGTCGGGCAGCAGTTCGGGCAGGTCTGCGCGGAGGGCCGCCGCGCAGCTCGGTTCCAGGACGACGACCGGGACCCCGGCCTCCAGTACCGGTTCCATCAGGTCCAGCGTGCGAAGGAGGACCGCGCGGGCCCGGTCCAGACGGCCCGTGGAGATATAGGTGAGGCCGCAGCAGACCTGGGCGCGGCGGGCCCGGAGCAGTGCGGTCGGCGCGCGCGAGGCGCCGTCTCCCACCGGGCGTCCGCCGGGCAGCAGGGTCGGCGGCAGCGCCACCCGCAGCCCGGCCGACTCCAGCACCCGGACCGCGGCCCGCCCCACGGACGGCGACAAGTGCTCGGTGAAGGTGTCCGGCCACAGCACGACCAGTTGCCCGGAGCCGCCGCCCTCCGGTGCCGGGCGCCTCCCCCGCCACCACCGGCTGAACGGCTCCGCAGAAAGCCGGGGAATCTCCCGCTCCCCCGCGATCCCGCCCACCCGTTTCCCCAACCGGGCCGACGGCCCCACCGAGGCGAGCCAGTTGATCAGCGGCGCCGCCCGCATACGGGCCACCCACCGCAGCCACACCGGCAGCGACCCCAGGCTGTAGTGGGCGGCGGGGCGCGGCCGGCCGGCGTAGTGGTGGTGCAGGAACTCCGCCTTGTAGGTGGCCATGTCGACGCCCACCGGGCAGTCCGAGCGGCAGCCCTTGCAGGACAGACACAGGTCGAGGGCGTCCCGGACCTCGGTCGAACGCCAGCCGTCGGTGATCACCTCCCCCGCGAGCATCTCGTGCAGCAGCCGTGCCCGGCCCCGCGTGGAGTGCTCCTCCTCCCCCGTCGCCCGGAACGACGGGCACATCACGCCGGACCCGCCCGCCGACTCCGTACGGCACTTGGCGACCCCGACACAGCGGCGGACGGCCGCGCGGAAGTCGCCGTCGTCGTGCGGGTAGCCGAAGGCGACGTCCACCGGGCGGCGGGGCAGCACCGCGAAGCGGAGGTTGTCGTCCAGACGGGCCGGGCGGACCAGCATGCCGGGGTTGAGCAGGTCATCGGGGTCCCACACCGCCTTGGCCCGCTCGAACAGCGCCACCATCTCCGCGCCGTACATGCGCGGCAGCAGCTCCGCGCGGGCCTGCCCGTCGCCGTGCTCCCCGGACAGCGAGCCGCCGTGGGAGACCACCAGGTCGGCCTGTTCCTCGGAAAAGCGGCGGAACCGGCCCACCCCGGCCTCGGTGAGCAGGTCGAAGTCGATCCGGACGTGGACACAGCCCTCCCCGAAGTGGCCGTACGGAGCGCCGCGCAGGCCGTGGGCGGTGAGCAGGGCACGGAAGTCCCGCAGGTAGGCGCCGAGCCGGGCGGGCGGCACCGCGCAGTCCTCCCAGCCGGGCCACGCCTCCGTGCCGTCCGGCATCCGGGTCGCCGTACCGCTCGCGTCCTCGCGCAGCCGCCACAGACCGCGCTGGGCGGCTAGGCCGGTCACCACCAGCGCGTCCACCACGTCCGCCGCGCGGAGAACCGTCTCCGCGCGGGCCCGCGCCTCCCCCTCCGAGGCGCCGCCCGTCTCCACGAACAGCCAGGCGCCGCCCTTCGGCAGCCCGATCGGCGCCCGGATCAGGTCGGCCGCCATGCCCTCCACGGTCAGCGGGCCGTGCGGCAGCAGCCCGGCGGCGGCATCGGCGGCGGCGCTCTCGTCGGCGTACCCCAGCACGGCCAGGGCGTGGAAGGGCGGCGCCTCCACCAGATCCACCACCGCCTCCGTGAGCACGCCGAGGGTGCCCTCGGAGCCGCAGAAGGAGCGGGCCACGTCGGCACCGTGCTCGGGCAGCAGGGCGTCCAGCGCGTACCCGGAGATCCGGCGGGGCAGGTCGGGGAAGCCGGTGCGCAGCCTGGCCAACTCCCCCTCCACCAGCGCGGGCAGCCCTTCCGGTGCCCCGGACCAGTCCCGGCCGGGGCGCAGGCGGTCGCCGCGCGCGGTGAGCACGGACAGCTCGCGCACGCTGTCGGCGGTGGTGCCCCAGGCCACCGAGTGGGCGCCGCAGGAGTTGTTGCCGATCATGCCGCCGAGCGTGCAGCGGCCGTGCGTGGACGGGTCGGGGCCGAAGCGGAGCCCGTGCGGGGCGGCCGCCGACTGGAGCCGGTCCAGGACCAGGCCCGGCTGGACCCTCGCCGTACGCCCGGCCGGGTCCAGCTCCAGCAGGCCGTCCATGTGCCGGGTGAAGTCCAGCACCACGCCCGTGCCCGTCGCCTGCCCGGCGATGGACGTGCCCCCGCCGCGCGCGACCACCGGGGTCCCCCGAGCCCGGCACACCTCCAGCACGGCCGCCACGTCCTCGGCGTCCCGAGGGGCCACCACGCCCAGCGGGACCCGCCGGTAGTTGGACGCGTCCATGGTCATCAGCGCCCGCGCGGTCGCGTCGAAGCGGACCTCACCCCGCACAGCGTGCCGCAGCTCGCTCTCCAGCCCTCCGTCGATCCCCATGTCCGTCCCCCGTCCATCCGACCCCGTCGATCGGTCCGACCCGTCGATCGGTCATGGGTCCAGCATGCATCCGATCACGCAACGTCATCAGAAGTTGTCCACAGGCACACCCCACTCATCGGATCGTCGTACGGCAGACCGTCGTACAACCGCACAAGTCCACGACTCGGCGATCTCGTCTCATCCGACGGACACGGCTTCGTCCGGTTTCGCACACCCGATACGCTCCGACTCGTGGCCGACATCGAGATCCCCGCTGACATCAAGCCCGCCGACGGACGCTTCGGCGCGGGCCCCTCCAAGGTGCGGACGGAGGCGCTCGCCGCGCTCGCCGCGACCGGCAGTTCCCTGCTGGGCACCTCCCACCGCCAGGCCCCGGTCAAGAACCTGGTGGGCCAGGTCCGCGAAGGCATCAGCTCCCTGTTCTCCCTCCCGGACGGCTACGAGGTCGTCCTCGGCAACGGCGGCTCCACCGCGTTCTGGGACATCGCCACCCACGGACTGATCGAGTCCAAGTCCCAGCACCTCAATTTCGGTGAGTTCTCCTCCAAGTTCGCCAAGGCGGCGGGGCTCGCGCCCTGGCTGGCCGAGCCGACCGTCATCGCCTCCGACCCCGGCACCCACCCCGAGGCGAGCGCCGAGGCGGGCGTGGACGTGTACGCGTTCACCCACAACGAGACCTCCACCGGTGTCGCCATGCCGATCAAGCGCGTGGCCGGTGCCGACGAGGGCTCGCTCGTCCTGGTGGACGCCACCTCCGGCGCGGGCGGCCTGCCGGTCGACGTCGCCGAGACGGACGTCTACTACTTCGCCCCGCAGAAGTCCTTCGCCTCCGACGGCGGCCTGTGGATCGGTGTGTTCTCCCCGGCCGCCATCGAGCGCGCCGAGCGAATCCACGCCTCCGGCCGGCACATCCCCGAGTTCTTCAGCCTGCCCACGGCGATCGACAACTCCCGCAAGAACCAGACGTACAACACTCCGGCGCTCGCCACGCTCTTCCTGCTCAACGAGCAGCTGGAGTGGCTGAACGGCCAGGGCGGTCTGGACTTCGCCACCGGCCGCACCAAGGACTCCTCGACCCGGCTGTACACCTGGGCGGAGGAGTCGAAGTACGCGACGCCGTTCGTCACCGACCCGGCCAAGCGGTCGCAGGTCATCGGCACGATCGACTTCGCCGACGAGATCGACGCGGCAGCGGTCGCCAAGGTGCTGCGCGCCAACGGCATCGTGGACACCGAGCCGTACCGCAAGCTCGGCCGCAACCAGCTCCGGGTCGCCATGTTCCCGGCGATCGACCCGGCCGACGTAGAGGCGCTCACGAAGTGCGTCGACTACGTCATCGAGCGGATCTGAAACCTGTAGATCCACACCTGTTGGTCCGAGAAAGGGGCGCCCGGTTGCGAACCGGGCGCCCCTTTCCGTTCCCCGCGCCTACCCCTTGCGCCGCATCCGCCGCATGCCGAACACGGCGGCGGCGCCGAGCGCGAGGAGGACGACGCCGATCTTGAGGCCGCCCTCGTCGCCCTTCTCCCCCGAGGCGGAACTCCCGCCGGTGGAAGGCGACTTGGAGGCCACCGTACCGCCCTCCGGCGCGTCCAGCGCCCGCACCTGGCTCTGCGCGCCCTCGCTGCCGTACATCAGCCTGGTGCCGTCGGCGGAGTAGCTGACGGACTCGCCCTGGCCCTGGAGGGGCACGTCCAGCCGGCCCAGCTTCTTGATGCGGCCGCCGTTCCAGTCGTAGGAGATACCGCCGAAGTAGCCCCGTACGGCCAGCTGTTGCCCGTTCGGCGAGAAGGCGGCGTCGGTGGCCCACAGGTCGACGGGGGCGACCGGGCGGAAGACATTCGTGCCGGAGGACGACAGTTCGGCGGGGCCCTCGTACAGGTGTCCGCCGTCCTCGTTCTTGTCGATGATGTAGACGCGGCCGGTCTTGGGGTGGACGGCCAGCGACTCGGCGTCCCTGGGGCCGTCGGAGTACTTCACGACGTACTGCGTGGCCGTGACCGTCTGGTCCTTCAGGGTCTTCGGCTCGGGTAGACGGTAGATCCACACATAGGGCCAGCGGCCATGGAAGTTGTCGCCGATGTCGCCGACGTAGATCTGGTTGTCCGGCCCGACGGAGATCGCCTCCACGTCGCGCGGGGAGCCGATGCCGCGCAGGGTGAGCGTGGCGACGGTCTTTCCGGTGCGGCTGTCGACGGCGTAGAGGTACGGGCCGTCGTCGCTGTCGTTGTGCGTCCAGTAGACGCCGGGATGCAGATGGGAGGCGGCCAGGCCGCTGGACTCGGTGATCCTTGGGTCCTCGATGGTGAACCCCTGGTCCCCGTCCGCGGCGTGGGCGGGCAGGGCGCAGGCACCCGCGAGCAGGGCCCCGGCAAGCAGGGCGAACGGTCGGCGCATGGTCCAAGACTGCCACCTGGCGCGGGGGTTCAGTGGGGGTGGCGGTCCTCACATGGGCCCTGGATGCAGGCCCGCACCGCGATCCGCCATCATGAGCGGATGCTCAGGTTCATGCCCGTAGGTGACTCCATGACGATCGGGAGCGCGGGCGAACACACGTGGCGTTACCGGCTGTGGCAGCACCTGCGCAGCACATACGGCGACCCGTTCCAGATCGTCGGCCCCCGTGAGGCGCTGTACGACCAGGCCACCGGGGAGGCCGGCTCCTACGAGTACGCCGACCCCGACTTCCCGCGCGCCCATCTCGCCGGGTGGGGCGAGGGCTGGCAGCACATGGCTCCGCTGATCGGGGAGGCGGTGCGGGGGCACCGTGCCGACATACTGCTGGTCTCCCTCGGCCTGATCGACCTGGGCTTCTACACCAACGCCGAGCAGACGGCGGACAACGTGCGGGCGTTCGTCGCGGCGGCCCGCGAGGCGCATCCGCGCGTCCGCATGGTGCTGCTGCCGGTCATCCCGAACATCCGCGCCCAGGAGGACGCCCCCTTCGCCGAACAGGTCGACCTCTTCAACGCCCTCCTCGCCAAGACGGCGGCCGACCTGGACGAGCCCCGCTCCCCGCTGCTGCTGGCCTCCGCGCCGAGGAACTGGGACATCCACACGGACACCTACGACGGCACCCATCCCAACGCCAGCGGCGAGCACCGGATCGCGGAGGCGTTCGCGGGGGCGATGCACGAGGCGTGGGGGCTGGGCGAGCCGTACGTGGCTTGAACGGATCGACCGAGTTCCGGCGTCTCCCGGTCACGGTGCGTATCGTTTAACCGCGCGGCTGCGCATCTGCGTGGGCAGCCGGGGAGGAGCGCCACGATGACCGTCCTCGACGACAGGACCGCGATGGCCGAGAGCGACACCGGACGCTTGGACGAGTGGTTCGAGCTTCTTGAGCGCATGCCCGTCCCCGAAGGATTCCGGGCCGAGATCGTCGGGGGCTGCTTCTACATGGTGCCGCAGCGGAACACGCATTGGCAGATCATCCGTCGGGTCCTGCGGGCCCTGGAGGACAGGTTCGGGAGGGACGTCCTTGTGTTCTCGGACGTCCGCATCGACTTCCCCGGCAAGCAGAACGGGTTCTGCCCGGACATCGCCATGCTCAAGGACTCGGCAGAGCCGGACGAGACGGGCCACTGGCGCCACCAGGACGTCGAGTTCATCGCCGAAGTCATCTCCGAGGGCACCGCCGCCAACGACTACGGCCCCAAGAGGACCGCATACGCCGTCGCCGAGGTCCCCGTCTACCTCATCGCGGACCCCTACCAGGGCCGGTGCCACGTCCACACCGACCCCAAGGAGGGCGATTACACCACCGTGACGAACGTGGCATTCGGCACCAACGTCAACCTGACCGGAACGGTCGTCGACCTCGTCCTGAAAACCGGCGACTTCCCCCGCGACTGACCCGCACCGCTTGCCTAGAGCCCACTTCAAGACGTTGGCTAGGTGGGCATGAGGTACACGCAGCTTGGACGTACGGGACTGAAGGTCAGCCGGCTGGTGCTGGGGACCATGAACTTCGGGCCGCAGACCGACGAGGCGGACAGCCACGCGATCATGGACGCGGCGCTGGACGCGGGCATCAACTTCTTCGACACCGCGAACGTGTACGGCTGGGGCGAGAACAAGGGCCGTACCGAGGAGATCATCGGAAGCTGGTTCGCCAAGGGCGGCGAGCGGCGCGAGAAAGTCGTCCTGGCCACCAAGGTTTACGGGAACATGGGCGCAGAAGGCGACGCCTGGCCCAATTACGACAAGCTCTCCGCGCTGAACATCCGCCGCGCCGTGGACGCCAGCCTGAAGCGGCTGAAGACCGACTACATCGACGTCTACCAGTTCCACCACATCGACCGGAACACCCCGTTCGAGGAGATCTGGCAGGCGGTCGACGTCCTGGTCACCCAGGGCAAGATCCTCTACGCCGGTTCCTCCAACTTCCCCGGCTACAAGATCGCCCAGGCCAACGAGACGGCCCTGCGCCGGGGCAACACCCTCGGCCTGGTCAGCGAGCAGTGCCTGTACAACCTCGCGGAGCGCCGCGCCGAGATGGAGGTCATCCCGGCCGCCCAGGACTACGGGCTCGGCGTCATCCCCTGGTCGCCGCTGCACGGCGGCCTGCTGGGCGGGGTCATCCGCAAGGAGGCCGAACGCGGGCGCCGCGCCTCCGGCCGCTCGGCCGACGCCCTCGCCGACACGGCCACCCGCACCCGGATCGAGGCGTACGAGGAACTGCTCGCCAAGCACGGCCTGGAGCCCGGCGAGGTCGCGCTCGCCTGGCTGCTGACCCGGCCCGGCGTCACCGGCCCCATCGTCGGCCCGCGTACGGCGGCCCAGCTGGATTCCGCGCTGCGCGCGGTGGAGCTGGAGCTGAGCGAGGAGCTGCTGACCGGCCTGGACGAGATCTTCCCCGGCCCTGGGCCCGCCCCGGAGGCGTTCGCCTGGTAATCGGCCCGGTGGCGGCACGCGAAAGGCCGCTCCGTACGGGATGCCCGCGCGGAGCGGCCTCAGCGGCAGCCGTTATCCGACGGCCGCCGCCACGGCGACGACCACCAGCATCAGTACGAGCGCACCGGCCATGATCCGGTTCCGGGTTTTCGGGTCCACGACGACGAGCCTAACCGGACGCGCCCAGTGCCCAGCGGGCGACCGGTGCGTACCGGGGCTGTTCGCCGGGGACCCCGGAGGCCGGCAGGTGGCTGCGGACGAGGACCAGTTCGCCCACCGTCCAGCCGGTACCGGCGAATTCGGCCAGGGCGTCGACGTAGGGCCGCAGGTCGGTGTCCCCCTTGCCGCGCGCCAGTGTGAGATGCGCCCGGTAGTGCCGGTGCTCTTCCTCACCCACCCCGGTCCGCCGTCCGGCCGCCTGGGCCCGCCCGGCGAGGCGTCCCAGCGCGGTGAGGTCTCCCGAGGCCCCGGCCCACAGCGCCTTGCCCCGCCCGAAGCTGCCGCCCCCGGCGACGGCCAGCGGGAACGGTCCGCTCCGCCCGGCCGCCCGCTCCAGCCGCCGTTCCAGCTCGGGCACGCTCTCCTGGGGAACCTCCCCGTAGAAGGCGAGCGTGAAGTGCCAGCCGTCCGCCTGGGTCCACCGCAGCGCGTCGGCCCCGGCGAGCCGCCGCAGCGCCCGTACCTCCCGGCCCAGCTCCTCCACGGCCCCCGCAGGCGGCAGCACAGCGGCGAAGAGTCTCATCCCCACACCTTCCCAGACCGGTACGCTGCGGCACCGTGATCGACGACGTCGAGGTTGCGATAGCGGGCGCCCGCGCAGGCGCCGAAGTGGTGCGCGGCGGCTACGGCAAGGAGCTGGCCCGGATCGACAAGGGCGCCGGGGACTTCGCCACCGCCGCCGATGTGGACGCCGAGCGGGCGATCCTCGGCGTCATCCGCGCGGCCCGGCCGGGTGACGCGGTGCTGGGCGAGGAGGGCGGACGGCAGGGGGCCGCCGACGCCCGGCGCCAGTGGCTCGTGGACCCGCTCTGCGGAACCCTCAACTACGCGGTCGGCAGCATGCTCGTGGCCGTCAACGTGGCCCTGCGCGACGGTCCCGCCGCCGTGGCGGACCCCTTCAGCGGCGAGGTCTTCTGCACCGACGGCGCGACCGCCTGGCTGCGGCACGACGGAGCCGACACGCCGCTGCGCCCCACGGCGGCGACCGGGCTCGTGGACGTCAATCTGGACCCGCCGTTCCCGAGCGCACCCGGTTTCCGGGCCACGGACCTGCTGGCGAACCCGGGGTTCACCGCGCGGTTCCGGCCCAGGGTGGTGTCCACGACGCTGGCGCTGGCCTGGGTCGCGGCGGGCAGACGGGCCGCGTACGTCACCGACGGCGGCGACCTCCCGGGCAGCGTCCACTTCGCCGCCGGGATCGCCCTGTGCCGCGCCGCGGGCTGCGTGGTCACGGGCCTCGACGGCGCCCCGCTCGGCCCGGACACCCGCGGTCTGGTGGCGGCCGCGGACGCCGACACCCACGGCCTGTTGATGTCGATGGTCCGCGGCCAGTCCTGACCACGACCGCTCACGAACCGCGATGCCAGGTCGGGCCGGCCCGAGGACGCCTGCCCGGCCGGGAGCCCCGGCCCGTCCGCGACCGGCCCTGACCCCCCCTCACGCGGCCGGCGTCAGCTCCTCGCGCCCGCGCGGCACGAACCGCAGATGCGGGCCGTGGTGCCAGGTCAGCCTCAGCCGGAGGTCGCCCGCGCGGGCCAGGAAGAGGCCGATGACGGCCGCCGCCCCGGCCGAGACGACACCGCCGGCCAGGAAGCCGAACCGGGCGCCGTAGGTGTCGGTGACCCACCCCACGAGCGGTGCGCCCAGCGGCGTGCCGCCCATGAACACCATCATGAACAGGGACATCACCCGGCCCCGCATGGCCGGGTCGGTGGACATCTGCACGGCGGTGTTGGCGGTGACGTTGACCGTGAGGCCGAACGCCCCGATCGGGATCATCAGCAGCGCGAACAGCCAGTACGAGGGCGCCAGCGCCGCCACGATCTCCACCGCGCCGAAGGCCAGCGCCGCCGCGACCAGCACCCGGAACCGGGCCGTCCCGCGCCGCGCGGCGAGCAGGGCGCCAATCAGGGAGCCGACGGCCATCAGCGTGTTGAACAGGCTGTACGCACCCGCGCCGGAGTGGAACACGTCGTCGGCGAAGGCGGTCAGCCACACCGGGAAGTTGAAGCCGAAGGTGCCGATGAACCCGACGAGCACGATGGGCCAGACCAGCTCCGGCCGCCCGGCGACATGCCGCAGCCCCTCCCGCAGCTGGCCCTTGCCGCGCGGGGCGCGGTCGACGGCGTGCAGCTCACGGGTGCGCATCAGCAGCAGCCCGGCGATGGGCGCGACGAAGGACAGCCCGTTGGCGAGGAACGCCCACCCCGTACCGACCCCGGTGATCATCAGACCGGCGACGGCAGGCCCGATCAGCCGGGCGGACTGGAAGTTGGCCGAGTTCAGGCTGACCGCGTTCTGGAGCTGGCCGGGGCCGACCATCTCCGAGACGAAGGACTGCCGGGCCGGGTTGTCCACGACCGTGGCGAGACCGACCGCGAAGGCGGCGACGTAGACGTGCCAGACCTGGACGTGTCCGGAGAGGGTGAGGACGGCGAGCGCGAGGCCGGTGAGGGCCATCGCGGACTGGGTGAACAGCAGCGCGGGCCGCTTGGGCAGCCGGTCGACGAGGACACCGCCGTACAGGCCGAACAGCAGCATCGGCAGGAACTGGAGGGCGGTGGTGATGCCGACGGCCGCGGAGGAGCCGGTGAGGCTCAGCACCAGCCAGTCCTGGGCGATGCGCTGCATCCAGGTGCCGGTGTTGGAGACGACCTGGCCGGCGAAGAACAACCGGTAGTTCCGGACCTTCAGCGAGCTGAACATCGAGGTTCTGCCGGAAGCGGGGGTAGTAGTGGCCGGTGCGGGGACGGAAGCTGCTCCGGGTCCCGTACTCAAAAGGTCGCCTCCTGAACGGATGCCGTGGCTACAGTTGCGCGAGCTTCTCCAGGACGGGGGCGGCGGCGCGCAGGGTGGCCCACTCGTCCTCGTCGAGGCCCTCGACGAGACCGGCCAGGAACGCGTTGCGTTTGCGGCGGCTCTCGACGAGCATCGCCTCGGCCTGTTCGGTCCGGGTGACGACCTTCTGGCGCCGGTCCTCGGGATGCGGCTCGAGCCGGACCAGGCCCTTGGCCTCCAGGAGCGCGACGATGCGGGTCATCGAGGGCGGCTGGACGTGCTCCTTGCGCGCCAGTTCGCCCGGAGTGGCCTGTCCGCAGTTGGACAGCGTGCCCAGCACCGACATCTCGGTGGGGCTCAGCGACTCGTCGACCCGCTGGTGCTTGAGTCGACGGGACAGCCGCATCACGGCGGAGCGGAGGGAGTTCACGGCGGCCACGTCGTCGCCGTGGGTGAGGTCCGACATGTATTTAGCCTAACTCATTACTCTCACTAAGGAACGCCACCACGCACGGCGCCGCCCGTGATGTCCGCCACTGTGTCCCGTCGTCACCCGTACGAGTGAGTCGGTTCCGAAAAGTGACACATCGGGTGGCGTGATGTGGCGACCCTCGTACGCATGGGGACCAGTGTGCTCAGCCTGCGGATGGACGGGGAGCTGCTAGAGAGGCTCCGGGAACGCGCGGCGAAAAGAGGAATGAGCGTGCAGGATTACGTGATCCGCACGCTCGCCAGGGACGACTTCGACGAGCGGTTCCAGACCGCCGTCGACGAGACCGAGAAGTTCTACGGGGTCACATGAGACTCATGTGACCCCGCAGGAAGCTCAGCCGCGCCCCGGTCAGGTCAGACCGAGGGCCGGCATCAGGTAGTAGAAGCCGAAGACGGCCGCGACCACGTACATCGCCACCGGGATGTCCCGGCCGCGCCCGGCGGCCAGGCGGAGCACCACGAAGGTGATGAAGCCCATGCCGATGCCGTTGGTGATCGAGTAGGTGAACGGCATCATCACCATGGTCACGAACGCCGGAATGGCGATGGTGAAGTCGGACCAGTCGATCTCCCGGATCGAGCCGGCCAGGATCAGGAAGCCGACCGCGAGCAGCGCGGGCGTGGCGGCCTGGGACGGGACCATGGTGGCGACCGGGGTGAGGAACAGCGCGACACCGAACAGGCCGCCGGTGACGACGTTGGCGAGGCCCGTGCGGGCACCCTCGCCGACGCCGGCGGTGGACTCCACGAAGCAGGTGGTGGCCGAGGAGGAGCTGGCGCCGCCCGCCGCGACGGCGAGGCCGTCGATCAGCAGGACCTTGTTGATGCCGGGCATCTGGCCCTCGGCGTCGGTCAGCTTCGCCTCGTCGCTGACGCCCATGATCGTGCCCATGGCGTCGAAGAAGCAGGACAGCAGGACGGTGAAGACGAACAGGACGCCGGTCAGTACGCCGACCTTGGCGAAGCCACCGAACAGGCTGACCTGGCCGATCAGGCCGAAGTCCGGGGTGGCGACCGGGTTGCCCGGCCACTTCGGGGTGGTCAGGCCCCAGGACGGCACCTTGGCGACCAGGTTGATGATCACCGCGAGGACGGTCATCGCCACGATGGAGATCAGGATCGCGCCGGGGACCTTGCGGACGATCAGCGCGAGCGTGAGCAGGACACCGAGGACGAAGACCAGGACCGGCCAGCCGGTGAGGTGACCGCCGGTGCCGAGCTGGAGCGGGACGGTGGTCTGGGCGATGTCCGGGATACGGGTGACGAAGCCGGAGTCGACCAGGCCGATCAGCATGATGAACAGACCGATACCGATGGCGATGGCCTTGCGCAGCCCGTAGGGGACGGCGTTCATCACGCGCTCGCGCAGACCGGTGGCGACCAGCAGCATCACCACGAAGCCGGCCAGCACCACCATGCCCATCGCGTCCGGCCATGACATGCGCGGCGCGAGCTGGAGCGCGACGACCGTGTTGACGCCGAGGCCGGCCGCGAGCGCGATCGGGACGTTGCCGATCACACCCATCAGCAGGGTGGTGAACGCGGCGGTGAGCGCCGTGGCCGTGACGAGCTGGCCGTTGTCGAGGTGGTGCCCGTACATGTCCTTGGCGCTGCCAAGAATGATCGGGTTCAGCACGATGATGTACGCCATCGCGAAGAAGGTGGCGAAACCGCCCCGGATCTCGCGGGCGACGGTGCTGCCGCGCTCGGAGATCTTGAAGTAGCGGTCGACAGCGCCGAAGGAGGGTGTACCGCCGGGCTGTTCGGGGGAAGGAGCCTTGGCCGTGGCCGAGGTGGGCATGCGAGTCCTCTTCACCATTCAGGGTTCCCCCGAGCCCCTTTGGAGTTTCGTACGAGCGGAAGTAGTCACAGACAAACGGTTTCAGTATGAACGTATGAAGCCTAGATCGCTATCTCCGCGCGTAGATATTCACCGAATGTCCGTGGGGAAGCGGGCTGCCGGGCGTGGCGCGGGGCCTCGTAAGCTGTGCTCATGACGAAGTGGACCCCCAAGCACGAAGCGCCGGAGCCCCTGGAGGGGCCCGTGGTCGCCACGATCACCGGCGGCACGATCGTGTGGTTCGTCCTCTTCCTGGTCCAGCTGCCCTTCTATGGCTGGTTCGAGGACCACGGCCACCTGTGGTGGGTGTGGACCTGCCTGGCCGGGGCCGGCCTCGGGCTGATCGGCATCTGGTACGTGCGCGGGCGGGACGCCGCGATCAAGCGGGCGGCGGCCGGACAGGAGCCCGTCTCCGCGGAGTGACCTCCGGGTCGTGCGGGACCTCTGGACGGAATGCGGATTCCGTGTTGTCATGCCCACTGCTGTCCGATGACAACGTTGTACTGCCCTGCTTGGAGCGCTGACAACGTTGCCTTTGAGTCGCCCCTGAGCACGTCCGGCCCACCACCTCAGAGGTTCTTGCATGACATGGACACGGCACATCGGTCGCTTCATGGCCGGGACACTGGCGGCGACCGCGCTGCTGGCCGCCCCCGCCCACGCGCAGGCCGACCCGCCCGCCCGGCTGACCGAGCTCGTCAACCCGTTCATCGGCACCCAGAACGAGGGCAACACCTACCCCGGAGCGGCCGTGCCCTTCGGCATGGTGCAGCTCTCCCCCGACACCGGCCACAACACCGGCTACGACTACGCCCAGGACCACATCCGGGGCTTCTCCCTGGTCCACCTCTCCGGCGTCGGCTGCGGCCTCGGCGGTGACCTTCCGGTGCTGCCCACCACGGGCGACGTCACCACCACCGACTACGCCCGCTACGCCGCGAAGTTCAGCCACGACGACGAGTCGGCGAGCCCCGGCTACTACCGCGTCGGCCTGGACACCGGCATCGAGGCCGAGCTGACCGCGACCGCCCGCACCGGTGTGCAGCGCTACACCTTCCCGGCCACCGACAAGGCCAACGTCCTGCTCAACGCGGGCCAGTCGCTGCACACCAAGGTCGCCACCGAGGTCGAGATCCTGGACGACCACACCGTGCGCACGAAGCTCACCGGGCGCGGCTTCTGCCAGGACACCCGCTCCTACACCCTCTACACGGTCACCCGCTTCGACCGCCCCTTCACCGCCCACGGCACCTGGACCGGTTCCAGCGTCACCGACGGCGCGAAGACCGGCGCGGACGGGGCGTATCTGCGGTTCGACACCCGCGAGGACCGTACGGTCGAGGCGACCACCGCGCTGTCCTACGTGGACGCGCGGGGCGCGCTCGGCAATCTGCGCGCGGAGGGCGGCCGGTCCTTCGACGCGGTGCGCGACGCGGCCCGGCGGGCCTGGGAGGACCGGCTGGACGACGTACGGGTACGCGGCGGCGACGAGACGCTGCGCCGGACGTTCTACTCCTCGCTGTACCGCTCGTTCCTCGCGCCGAACATCGGCAGTGACACCGACGGCCGCTACACCGGCTGGGACCAGCGGATCCACCGCGCCCAGGGCTTCACCTACTACCAGAACTGGTCGCTGTGGGACACCTACCGCACCCAGTCCCAGCTGCTGTCCCTGCTCGCGCCACGCGAGGCGCGGGACATGGCGATCTCGGTGATCCGGATCGACGAGGAGAGCGGCTGGCTGCCCAAGTGGGGCTACGGCACGGTCGAGACGAACATCATGACCGGCGACCCGGTCACGCCGTTCCTCACCAACGCCTACCAGCAGGGCCTGCTGCACGGCTGGGAGGAGCGGGCCTACAAGGCGCTGAAGAAGAACGCGGACGGCGTGCCGCCCGCCGGCTCGCCGGCCGTGGGCCGGGAGGCGAACCGGGAGTACATCGCCGACGGTTTCGCCCCCTACGTCAAGGACCGCCCGCACGCCAAGCCGGGTGACTCGGACTACGACCACGGGGCGTCGGCCACGCTGGAGTACGCCCTGTCGGACGCGATGCTGGCCCGGATGGCCCGCGACCTCGGGCACGGCGCGGACGCGGACCGGTATGCCGCGCGGGCGCAGAACTACCGGCGGATCTTCGATCCCTCGACCGGGTTCTTCCGCGCCCGTGACGCCTCCGGCGCCTTCACCGGCCCGGCCGACCCCGCCAAGAGCGAGGGCTTCCACGAGGGCACGTCCTGGCAGTACCAATGGCTGGTGCCGCAGGACCTGCCCGGCATGGTGGACCTGATCGGCGGCAAGCAGGCCGCCAACGACCGGCTCGACTCCTTCTTCGCCTACGGGCAGTTGCTCCAGGACCCGGCGAAGACGGCCCGCGAGGTGTGGGTGAACGGGCCGTACGACTACTACAACGCCGACAAGTACAACCCGCAGAACGAGCCCGACCTGATCGCGCCGTACACCTACCTGTCCACCGGGCAGCCGTGGAAGACGACGGACGTGGTGCACGCGGCGCTGACCCTGTTCACGGACGGGCCGACCGGGATGACCGGCAACGACGACCTGGGCACGATGTCCGCCTGGAACGTGCTGTCGTCGATCGGTGTCTTCCCGGTCCAGCCCGGCTACGACACCTGGGGCCTGTCCACCCCGGTGTTCGACCGGGTCGACCTCACGCTGGACCGGCGGTACTACCCGCACGGCGCGCTCACCATCACCGCGCCGGGCACCTCGGCGGACGTCCGCTACATCCAGTCGGCGCGGCTGGACGGGACGGCGTACGGGCGGACGTACCTGACCACCGGGGCGCTGCGCGCGCACCGTTCGCTGTCCTTCACCGTCGGGTCGGCGCCCTCTTCCTGGGGCACCGGGGCCGACGCGGGGCCGCCCGCGCTGGGCTGAACCACCGCGTGGTCAGGGGCGCCCCCGAGACGTGTCGGGGGCGCCCCTGGCGTTACCCGGAGATCGGTCCGCCCGGCAGGTGAAGCGGGGATCGGGCACGTAACGTCGAATGCATGACGCATATCGACTCGGGTGCCGGACTGGACCCCGTGCACCCGGTCGCGCCGCCCGGCACCCGCCCGGCGGGCCTGACCCGCGCGGAGGTCGCGGAGCGGGTGGCACGGGGGCAGGTCAATGACGTTCCGGTGCGCAGCAGCCGCTCGCTGGGCGAGATCGTGCGGGCGAACGTGTTCACCCGGTTCAACGCGATCATCGGTGTGCTGTGGGTGGTGACGCTGTTCGTCGCGCCGATCCAGGACAGCCTGTTCGGGTTCGTGATCCTCGCCAACACCGGGATCGGGATCGTGCAGGAGTGGCGGGCGAAGAAGACGCTGGACTCGCTCGCGGTCATCGGGGAGGCCCGGCCGACCGTGCGCCGGGACGGCAGACCGGTCCAGGTGCCGACCAGCGGGATCGTGCTGGACGACCTGGTGGAGATCGGGCCCGGCGACAAGATCGTGGTGGACGGGGTGTGCGCCGAGGCCGACGGCCTGGAGGTGGACGAGTCCCTGCTGACCGGCGAGGCCGACCCGGTGGTCAAGCACCCCGGCGAGCAGGTGATGTCGGGCAGCTTCGTGGTCGCGGGCGGCGGCGCGTTCCAGGCGACCAAGGTGGGCCGGGAGGCGTACGCGGCACAGCTCGCCGAGGAGGCGTCCCGGTTCACGCTGGTCCACTCCGAGCTGCGGTCCGGGATCTCCACGATCCTGAAGTACGTGACCTGGATGATGGTCCCGGCCGCGCTCGGCCTGATCGTCACCCAGCTCGTGGCGGAGAGCAACGACTTCAGGGGTTCGGTGGCCCGGACCATCGGCGGGATCATCCCCATGGTGCCGGAGGGGCTGGTGCTGCTGACCTCGGTGGCCTTCGCCATCGGGGTGGTCCGGCTCGGGCGCAAGCAGTGCCTGGTGCAGGAGCTGCCCGCGATCGAGGGCCTGGCCCGCGTGGACACCGTCTGCCTGGACAAGACCGGCACGCTCACCGAGGGCGGCATGGACGTGACCGGGCTGAAGATGCTGGACGGCGCCGACGAGGGCCGGGTGCGGGAGGTGCTGGCCGCGCTCGGGGCGTCCGATCCGCGTCCCAACGCCTCGCTCCAGGCCATCATCGACGCCTATCCGGACGGCACGAGCAGGGACGGCAAGGGCGAGGACGGCAAGGGTGCGGAGGAGGACCGGCGTCTTGTCAGCTCGCTGCCGTTCTCCTCGGCCCGCAAGTACAGCGGGGCCGCGTTCCAGGAGGGCGACGGGAAGGTCACCGGCTGGCTGCTGGGCGCCCCCGATGTGCTGCTGGACCCCGAGGACCCGGCCCTCGCCGAGACCGGCCGGCTGAACGAACAGGGGCTGCGGGTCCTGCTGCTGGCCCGCGCCGCCCATGACCTTCAGGGACCCGACCCGGCGCGCGGGGCCCGGCCCGTGGCCCTGGTGGTGCTGGAGCAGCGGCTGCGCCCGGACGCGGCGGAGACCCTGCGCTACTTCGCCGACCAGGACGTCCACGCCAAGGTGATCTCCGGGGACAACGCGGTGTCGGTCGGCGCGGTCGCGCACAAACTGGGCCTGTCCGGCAAGGCGGTGGACGCGCGGCGGCTGCCCGCCGACCCGGCGGACCTGGCGAAGGCGCTGGACCGGGCGACGGTGTTCGGGCGGGTCACCCCGCAGCAGAAGCGGGAGATGGTCGGCGCGCTCCAGTCCGAGGGACACACCGTCGCGATGACCGGCGACGGGGTGAACGACGTGCTGGCCCTGAAGGACGCCGACATCGGCGTCTCGATGGGTTCGGGTTCGGAGGCCACGCGCGCGGTGGCGCAGATCGTGCTGCTGAACAACAGCTTCGCCACGCTGCCGTCGGTGGTCGCGGAGGGCCGCCGGGTGATCGGCAACATCACGCGCGTGGCGACGCTGTTCCTGGTGAAGACGGTCTACTCGGTGCTGCTGGCGCTGCTGGTGGTGTGCTGGCAGGTGGAGTACCCGTTCCTGCCCCGGCATCTGACGCTGCTTTCCACGCTCACCATCGGCGTCCCGGCGTTCTTCCTGGCGCTGGCGCCGAACAAGGAGCGGGCGCGGCCGCACTTCGTGCGCCGGGTGATGCGGTACTCGATACCCGGCGGCCTGCTGGCCGGGGTGGCGACCTTCGTGACGTATCTGCTGGCCCGGCACCACTACACGGGCGCGGACGCGCTGCCCGCCGAGACCAGCGCGGCCACGCTGACCCTGTTCCTGATCTCGATGTGGGTCCTCGCCATCATCGCCCGCCCCTACACGTGGTGGCGGCTGGCCCTGGTGGCCACGATGGGCGTCGCCTTCCTCTTCGTGCTGACCGTCCCCTGGCTCCAGGACTTCTTCGCCCTGCGCCTGGTCGGCAACACGATGCCGTGGGCGGCGGTGGGAGTGGCGGTGGTGGCGGCGGCCGCCCTGGAACTCGTGTGGAGATGGGTCGACCGCCGCTTCCCGGTGTGAGGGTTACTGCACGTCGACGGCGTCGGCCGCGGAGGTGACGGCGGCCGTGGTGGACACGCCCGCGTAGACGTAGCGGAAGGAGCCGTCGACCGAGGCGGTGACGGTGGTCTTCAGCTGGCCGCTGGCGTCCGTCTTGACGGTCTTCAGCGTCGTGTAGGTGCTGGAGCCCTTCTTGGCGAACTGGAGCTGCACCGACTGCCCCGAGTAGGCGTAGTACTTGTTGTAGTCCCAGCTCGCGCGGGTCAGGGTGCCGGTGACCGTGATGGTCTTGCCCTTCTTGACCGGCTCCGGGGCGGCGTTGGTGGTGAGCTTGGAGTAGCGCAGCAGGCTGGTGGTGGCCAGGCCGCCCTGGTCCTTGAAGCCGACCTTGCTGTAGTCGGGCTTGGAGAGGTTCTGGCCGTTGAAGGCGGTCGCCTCGGCGGCCAGGGACCACTTGCCGGCGTCGGAGGCGGTCAGGTCACCGTCGGCCGGGTAGACGTCGATGGTGCCGGTGCAGGTGAGCGTGGTGCTCGTCGCGACCTTGCAGGTGGCGAAGTCGTCGCCCTCGACCGTGGCGGTCGGGTCGTCCAGGGAGCCCCGGTAGAGGTAGGCGTCGCTGTAGAAGTCGGCCGCGGTCGCCTTGACGTCCGTGCCGTGGGTCAGCGTGTACGAGTAGGTCGTGCTGACCTTGTTGCTGGTACCGACCTTGATCGACGAGGCGATCTTCAGCTTCGAGAAGCTGACGTTCATCGTGTACGGCGTGGCCGGAGCGGCGTGCGCGGCCGGAACGGCGAAGGCGGAAAGAGCCAGGGCGCCGGTGACGGCGGCCACGGTGGCACGTATGCGCATGTGCGGTTCCCTCTGGGGGAGAAGTGATCGGTGAGTCGGACGACTCGGGTGATCAGATCCGCGGGAGGGACCGCTGGTTGTACGGGCAGACGTTCCTTGACCGGAATTTGCCCGCCCATTGCCTGGCCAGGGGTCCCGTCCCGTTCCGGAGGCCGGCTGCCTCCGGAACCGGACGGGATCGCGGGCTTACTGCACAGGGCTTACTGCACAGGGCTTACTTCACAGCGCTTACTTCACGTCGACGAAGTCGGCGGTCGAGTCGATCGCCGGGGTGGTCGAGGTGCCCGCGAAGCTGTAGCGGAAGTAGCCGTCGGCGGACGCCTTGACGGTGGTCTTCAGGTTGCCCTTGGAGTCCGTCTTGACGGTCTTCAGCGTCGTGTAGGCGCTGCCGCCCTTCTTCATGAACTGAAGCTTGACCGACTGCTTGGTGTAGCCGAAGTAGCGGGAGTCGTCCCAGCTCGCGCGCGTCAGGGCGCCGGTGACCGTGATGGTCTTGCCCTTCTTCACCGGCTCCGGGGAGGCGTTGACGGTCTGGCGGGAGTACCGCTGGACCAGGGTGCTGCCGAGGCCGCCCTTGTCGGCGAGGCCGACCTGGGAGAGGTCGGGGTCTTCCTCGTCCTGACCGTTGTAGGCGATGGCGATGGCGCCACCCTTCCAGGCACCGGCGTCGGAGTTCCACAGGTCGCCGAAGTCGGGGTAGATGTCGACCTTGCCCGTGCAGGTGGCGGTGGTGTTCGTGACCACCCGGCAGGTGGCGGGCAGGTCACCGAACAGCATGTTGTCCGGGGTGTCGAACGCACCCTTGTAGAGGTACGGGCCGCTCAGGAAGTCGTCGGCCGTGATGTCCACGTCCGCGCCATGGGTCATCGTGTAGGTGACCGTGGTGGCGACGTGGTTGGTGGTGCCGACCTTGATGGCCTTGGCGACCTTGAAGTTGGAGAAGGAGACGTTCAGGTCGTACGGCATGTCACCGCGGACGCCCTTGATGCCCTGCTTTCCCGCAGCGGCGTGCGTTCCCTTGACGATCTTCACGGCCTCCGTGCGGTACGCGGAGGTGCCGTCGGCGTGCGCGGCCGGCACGGCGAGAGCGGAGAGGGCCAAGGCACCGGTGACGGCGGCCACTGAGGCGCGAATGCGCATGTGCGTTCCCCTGCGTCATGGGGCCCCCGTGACGGCCGTCCCCCGTGGGACGCGTCGGCCCGGTGAGGCCCGTCTGATCGTGTGAGCCTGTTGGCTCACACGATCAGACGTGCGATCCGTGCCGACGGTTGTACGAGAATCGAAGATCCTGCGACCAATTAGTGAAGCCCCAGGTCAGAAAGGGGACTTCAGTCGAACCAGCGGTCCCGCGCCAACTCCTCGGTGCGGGAGGGGTCCTCCAGCAGCGCGGCCACCTCGAAGCGGCGCGGCCACTGCCCGGCCGCCCAGGCGAGACCGGCGGCGACACCCTCCAGGGTGGCGGCGTGGAGTACGCCGTCCCTGGTGAGCCGCCAGTCGATCTCGACGCCGTCCACGACGAGTTCCTCGTGCTCGGCATAGCTGTCCGGGGTGCGCGGGCCGAGCAGCGCCCGTACCGGCTCGGGCACCTCGTGCTCGGTGCCCTCGGAGTCCACGGCACCGGCGACGGACTCGCTCAGCCGCCGCACCTGGAACAGCTCGGCCAGCGCGGCGGCCAGCGACGGCCGTACCGGCAGCAGCGGCACCCCGGAGGCGAAGGGGAGCAGGTCGGGCGAGTCCACGACCACCGCGTCCCGCGCGTCCACCACGACCGCCCGCCCGTCGCGCACGGCCCGCAGCTCGTCCGGCAGAGTCACCTGCTCCGGGTCCAGCTCGGCCAGCGCGCTGTACAGGCCGTGCAGTTGGAGCGGGGTGACCGGGCGGTCGGGGTCCGCGAGCCGGTCGAGGAGTTCGGCGGCGCCGCCGGGCTCGTCCAGCAGCGCGGCCACCGAGGTGCGCACCCCGAGGGCGCGCAGCACCTGCTCGTCGGCGAAGCCGGTGGCGTCCGCCTCGTCGTACAGGCCACGCAGCAGCGGGTCGCCGCCGGCCGCGAGCAGACCCGCCGGGCGGCGGCCGTCGAGCACCGGGTGCCCGCGCAGCCACCAGGCGGTGTACGGCCGTACGACCTCGTGGGTGCCGTCGGGGAGGAGGACGCGGACCGGCTGGATCAGGGCGTCGCGCAGCGGGGGCTGGGCCAGCAGGGCGAGCGCCTCGGGCCAGCGGTCGTCGTCCACCAGGTCCAGGTCGCGCACGGCGACGAGTTCGGTGGCGACGGGCGGTACGGGGCTGTCGGGGAAGCGGTCGAGGATGTCCTCGGACCACACGTCCACGGCGTCCAGCAGTCCGGCGTCGTCCGGTTCGGCGAAGTCGCTGTCGCGGGGCTCCAGTTCGTCCGGATCGAGGACGACGTCGGTGGCGCGGACGAGGGCGAAGTCGGCCAGCACTCCGCAGGCGGCGAGCGGCTGTTCGCCCCACTTCTCGGCCAGTTCGGCGTCGACGGCGGCGAGTTCGTCCTCGCGGATGACACGGGCGAACGGGCTGCCGGGCAGGACCAGTTCGCCCGCCGGGGCGAGTTCGCCGTCCTCGTCGGGCAGGGCGAGCGCGCCGAGCCAGGGCTCGTCGCCGGGCTCCAGGCCCGCGTCACGCACCAACGCCAGCACGGTGTCGGCCAGTTCCTCCGCGTCCGGGGACTCCTCCTCCCACATCGCCCCGCCGTCGTCGTCCAGCGAGGCGGCGACGGCGGCCCGGACCTGCGGGGTGGTGAGCACCGCGCGCGGGGTCGCGGGCAGCGCGCCCAGCTTCTCCAGCAGCGGGTGGGCGGCGTCCGCATGGGCCATCTTCAGGCCGAGCCTGCCCAGCACCTCCGCGTCCGGCGCGGTGGTGTCCGGCGCGGGCAGCAGCACCTGGCGGGGGCCGATGGTGGTCCGGCCGGTCCCGGCGAGCGGCACGGGCAGCCCGGACAGCCGCTCGGGGTCGACCCCGGCGAGGCTGTCGTAGAGCCGCCACCACCACTCGGGCTCCTTCTCCAGGCCGGCCAGCCGGTCCACGGCGTCGGCGAGCGGGAGCCGGGCCACGCCGAGCGCGCGCAGCTCCGGGCGGCGCTCCAGGCCCGCGGGCAGCAGGGTCGGCAGCACCTCGGCGAGGACGCGCACGGTGCCCGCGCCCGCGCCCTCCACGATCTCGGCGTCCCTCGGGCGCAGCGCCTCGGGGAGTTCCTCGTCGCCCTGCGGGGGCAGCGCCGGAGGCAGGAACGCGGTGCGCGGCAGCCGGTCCAGCACGGCCTGCCGGAGCGCGCCGTCCAGCTCGCCCTTGCCGAGCGGGCCGGGGACGAGGTCGATGGCGCCCTCGGTCACCGGCCGCCAGCCGGCGAGAAGTTCGGTGTAGGCGTCGGCCGCGCGGTCCACCAGGAAGTCGGTGAGCGGGCCGGGCGCGGTGTGCCGGCGGGTGGTGTCCAGCGGGAAGGACGCGATGAGCACGCCGGGGAAGCCGACGGGTTCGTCGCTGGGGGTGGGGGCGTGCAGCACGGGCGCGGTGCGGGGGCGTACCGGCCGGCCCTCGCCGTCCTCGGGCACGGCCCAGGTCACCGACCAGTGCGGGCGCAGCCGTTCCTCGACCGGGCGGTCCGCGAGGAGGTCGGCGTCGAGCGGGCCGTGGGCGGTGATGGTGCGCCAGCGGGTGATGCCGTCGCGGGAGTCGTCCACGACGGTGACGGCGTCCTCGGCGCTGCGGCGCAGGGTGCGCGGCTCCCGCCCGTCCACCTCGATGACGACCTCTTCGAGGCCCGGCAGGGCGAGCAGCAGGGAGTCGTCCACGGCGTCGAGCAGCCGCTCGGCCAGCCCGGCGGCGGCCGCGTCGCGCAGCGGCAGGATGACGGCGGTGTCGTACGGGTCCGGCGCGGTGCCCTCGGCGGCGAACGGCAGCCGCAGCAGCGGGACGTGGCCGTCGCGGCGGCGCACCTCGTCGCCGAGGCCGGGGCTGTGCCGGGCGGTGTCGGCGGCCAGCTCGCGGGACTCGGCGAGCGACCAGCGGACCCCGCCGTGCCTCCCGACCAGCGCGGGCTCGTCGGTCACGGAGAGCACGGCGGCGAAGCCGACGCCGAACCGGCCGACCGTGACGTGCCCGTCGTGGCGTTCCCGCTTGGCGGAGGCGCGCAGGGTGGACAGCGACTCGACGCCGGTGGCGTCCAGGGGCGCGCCGGTGTTGGCGGCGATCAGCACGCCGTCGCGCAGGGTGAGCCTCAGCCGTCCGGGCGTGTTCGCGCGGGCGGCCGCGTCGGCGGCGTTCTGGGCCAGCTCCACCACGAGCCGGTCCCGGTAGCCGCCGAGTACGAGGTCCTCCTCGGCGTTGGCGTCCTCACGGAACCGGGCGGGGCTGGTGGCCCAGGCGTCGAGGACACCGCGACGGAGGCGGGCGGTGCCGAAGGGGTCGGCGCCTTCGGCCGCGGGCCGCACGTACTTGCTCACGTTCACTCTCCATCATCGACGTGAGATCGAAGGTACAGCGACCTGACGGTCTGTCCTTCGCGGCGTACGCGCGGGGCGGGCGGGCCGGCCGGCCCCCGGCCCCCTCCGCTACGAGTGGCCCAGTTCCCCCGCTTCGCCGTCGCCCTCGGCCGTGACCGAGCCGGAGTCGGCGGCGGGGCGGAGCGGGAACGGGTCGACCCGGGTCTCGTCCACCACGGGCAGCGGCGGGCGGGGCGGGGTCGGCATGACGGCGGCCTCGGAGTGGGCGCCGCAGCCGTAGGCGAGGGAGACCACGCGGCCGTCGGCCGGGGAGAACTCGTTGCCGCAGACCCCGAACGCCTGGCCCAGCGAGCCGCCGATCGGGGCGAGGAAGCCGCAGCTCGCGCAGGTGGCGGGGGCGGCCTGGGCCATCGCGCTCTTGGGGCCGAACGCCTCCTCCCAGCGGTCGGCGGCGATATGCAGGCCGTAGCGGGACAGGACGCGGGCGCGGCGCATGCCCAGTTCCTCGGCGACCGACGTGATCGAGCCGCGCGCGGGCACGCCTGCCTGGGCGGCGGGGCTGCCGGGGGTGACGTCGGCGTCCTCGCGCTCGGCCAGCTCGGTCAGGCCCCCGGCCAGCGCGGAGTTCGGCGGCGGCTCCTCCTCGCCGGAGAAGCCGGGCTCCAGGCGCAGGTCCTCCTCGTCGGTGGGGAGGAGGTCGCCGGGGCCGAGGTCGCCGGGGCGCAGCCGCTCGCTCCACGGCACCCATTCGGGGGCGAGGAGGGCGTCGCGGCCGGGCAGCAGCACGACCTCGTCCAGGGTGACGATCTTGGCGCGGGAGGCACGGGCGACCGTGGCGGCCCAGCGCCAGCCCCGGTAGCCCGGTTCCTTGCACTCGAAGAAGTGGGTGACCAGCCGGTCACCCTCCGACACCAGGCCGATGTGCTCACCGACCACACCGGGAGCGGCCGCTTCCTCCGCTGCGGTGCGCGCGAGGTCGATCGCCTCGGCGCACAGACGGTCAGGGGTGCGGCTTCGCGTGGTCGCTGCGCTCACAGGTATCGCTTCTCTCCTACGCCGTCTACGAGTGCGGATGCACTCCGGCGGTGAAGCGGACGGAGCGGACCTGTGGGCCGCATCGACGTCCGCATCCGATCACGCGCGGGCGCACCTCTGCCATCCATTCTGCGCTATGGCTGAGATACGCACGCTACCCCGTCGCCCGTGGTGGGGGACAGTCCGCGGCCGTCCGGCGGGTTCCGGACCGGTAAATCGTGGGGAGCCCGCGTCGACTCGCTTGGCCGCAAACCGCCCATAGGACGGCCGCCCGGGGCACTATGAAGCACGTGGCAGCCACGGACAGGGGGCGCGGTGGCGGCGGTTCGGGCCGCGTCGGCGGTGTCGTCCGCTCCGTCGGCCGTGCCCTGCACCTGCCGGTGACCGGCACCGCGCGCGGCATCCGCAAGGTCACGCACGCGCATGGCGCGGGCGAGTCGGGCCTCGGCAAACTGATCGAGCTGCACGCGGTGAACGGCGCCGGGGACGTCATGATCACCGTGGCGCTGGCCTCCACCGTCTTCTTCTCGGTGCCGACCGACGAGGCCCGTGGCCGGGTCGCGCTCTATCTCGCCATCACCATGGCGCCCTTCACCGTCCTCGCCCCCGTCATCGGCCCCCTGCTGGACCGGCTGCCGCACGGGCGGCGGGCCGCGATGGCCGGGGCGATGCTGGCCCGCGCACTGCTGGCGCTGGTGCTGTCGGGGGCGGTGGCGAGCGGCGGCCTGGAGCTGTATCCGGCCGCGCTCGGCGTGCTGGTGGCGTCCAAGGCGTACGGGGTGGTGCGCAGCGCGGTCGTGCCCAGGCTGCTGCCGCCCGCGTTCTCCCTGGTGAAGGCCAACTCACGGGTCACGCTGGCCGGACTGCTGGCCACCGGGGTGGCGGCGCCGATCGGGGCGGGGCTCCAGATGGTCGGGGACCCCTGGCCGCTGTACGGCGCGTTCGTGATCTTCGTGGCGGGGACGTTCCTGTCGTTCTCGCTGCCCCGCAAGGTGGATTCGGCCAAGGGCGAGGACGTGGCGCTGCTCGCGGCGGACGAACAGCATCTGCACGGGCCGCAACGCCGGCAACTGGGCAAGCGGCCCGGACTGCGCACGGTCGGGCCCGCCGTCACCCACGCGCTGGGCGCGAACGCGGGGTTGCGCTGTCTGTCCGGCTTCCTGATCTTCTTCCTGGCGTTCCTGCTGCGCGAGCATCCGCTGGCCGGGGAGAGCGCGGCCGTCTCGCTGGGCATCGTGGGCGTGGCGGCGGGCGCGGGCAACGCGCTGGGTACGGCCGTGGGGGCGTGGCTGCGCTCCAAGGCGCCCGAGATCATCATCGTGACCGTGGTCGCCGTCGCCGTCGGCGCCGCCGTCGTGGCCGCCGTGTTCTTCGGCGCCGTCCTGGTGGCCTGCCTCGCCGCTGTGGCCGGTTTCGCCCAGGCGCTGGGCAAGCTGTCCCTGGACGCGCTGATCCAGCGGGACGTGCCGGAAGCGGTCCGCACCTCCGCCTTCGCCCGCTCCGAGACCCTGCTCCAGATGGCCTGGGTGTTCGGCGGCGCGGTGGGCATCGTGATGCCTCTCAACGGCACCTTCGGCCTGGCGGTGGCCGCCGCCCTGGTCGCCGTGGGCTGGCTGACGACTGTCCGGGGGCTGCTGGCCGCCGCCCGCCACGGGGGCCGTACCCGGCCGCGCGTCGCCTGACGAAGCGGACGTGTCGTACCCCACGTGGACTCCCCGCGAGGTGTGCCCGATAGCCTTCGGGCATGACCTCGCTGCAATCCGCCCCGCGACGCCGCCGGGCGCTCGCCGCCGCCGGTGCCGTTTCTGCCGGACTGCTCGTCCTTTCGGCCTGTGACAAGCCGACGCCCGTCTCCACGGTCACCGTCGGGGACAGCTCGGTCACTTCCGAGGCGCTCTGCTACAACGGCGACAAGACGCTGACCGCCAAGTCCCTCGCGGCATGCGCGAAGAAGGCCGGCGACGAGAAGACGATCTCGGTGGACCCGGACGGCGACACGGTCCGCGTCGGCGTCGACCCGAAGATCGCGGACGCGGGCTGGGTGCTGCTGGTCAACGGCCGTCAGTTCACCGACGTCAGCAAGAAGACGTACAGCACGATCCCGGGCAGCGCGTTCTTCAACGCCCAGTACGGCACCCAGGGCGACACCAACACGCTGTCCATCCAGATGGGCACCGGTTCCTCGGCCAAGGGCCTGTGGAGCTACAAGCTCAAGAAGGCGACCTCCTGACTTAAGGCTCCCGGTCCAGTGAACGCCCGTACGCGCGTCCTCGTCGCCACCGCCGTCCCGGCCGAACGGGACGCGGTGGCACGGGCGTTTCCGGGCGCCACCGAAGAGGTACGGCTGCCCGGCGCGACCCTGCTGCGCACGGACGGCGTCTGCGACCTGCTGGCCGCCGGGGTGGGCCCCGCCCGCGCCGCCGCGGCGACCGCCACCGCGCTGACCGCCGCCGCCCTTACGGGCACCCCCTACGGCCTGGTCGTCTCGGCCGGGATCGGGGGCGGTTTCCAGCCAGAGGCGCCCGTCGGCTCGCTGGTCGTCGCCGACGCGATCACCGTGGCGGATCTGGGCGCCGAGACGCCGGACGGTTTTCTGCCGGTCACCGACCTCGGCTTCGGCACCGTCACCCACCTGCCGCCGAATTCACTCGTACGGGGAGCCGTGGAGGCCACCGGTGCCCGGCCGGGCACCGTGCTGACGGTCTCCACCGTGACCGGTACCGCCCTGCGCGCCGCCGAGCTGCGGACGCGTCATCCGCGCGCCCTGGCCGAGGGCATGGAGGGGTTCGGGGTCGCGGAGGCGGCCGCCGCGCACGGGGTGCCGGTGCTGGAGATCCGCGCGGTGTCCAACCCGGTCGGCCCGCGCGACCGCGCCGCCTGGCGCATCGGCGACGCGCTCGCCGCACTCACCGGGGCTTTCGGGAAGCTCGCGCCCGCATTGGAGAGTTGGAACACGCATGACGACTGAGCCCTTGCAGATCGCGTACTCGCCCTGCCCCAACGACACCTTCGTCTTCGACGCCCTCGCCCACGGCCGCGTCCCCGGCGCCCCCGCGCTGGACGTGACCTTCGCGGACATCGACATCACCAACGGCATGGCCGAGCGCGGCGAGTTCGACGCGCTGAAGGTGTCGTACGCCGTCCTGCCCTACGTCCTCGACGAGTACGCCCTGCTGCCCTGCGGCGGCGCGCTGGGCCGGGGCTGCGGGCCGCTGGTGCTGACGCGGGAGGCCGGGGCCGGGGGCACCTCCCACGCTTTCGGCAGTGGGGGATTGACCGGGCGCACGGTGGCGGTGCCGAGCGAGCGCTCGACGGCGTACCTGCTGTTCCGTCTGTGGGCCGCGGACACGCTGCCGGACGGTGTCGGGGAGATCGTGGTGATGCCGTTCCACGAGATCATGCCGGCCGTGCGGGACGGCAAGGTGGACGCCGGACTCGTCATCCACGAGGCCCGCTTCACCTACCAGGAGTACGGGCTGCACAAGCTCGCCGACATGGGCGAGCACTGGGAGCGCACCACCGGGCTGCCGATCCCGCTCGGCGCGATCATCGCCAAGCGGTCGCTGGGCGCGGAGACCCTCCAGCGGCTCGCGGACGCCATCCGGACCTCGGTGCGGGCCGCCTGGGACGACCCGGAGGCGTCGCGCGCGTACGTCATGGAGCACGCCCAGGAGATGGACCCGGCCGTCGCCGACCAGCACATCGGGCTGTACGTCAACGAGTTCACCGCCGACCTCGGCGAGGACGGGTACGCGGCGATCCGGGGCCTGCTGACGCGCGCGGCGGCCGAGGGCCTCGTACCGGCCCTCGGCCCCGGGGCGCTGGCGTTTCCGTAGCGGCGGCGGGTCAGACGTCCAGCTGGTCCGCGACGGCGCGGAGCAGGCCGGCGATCTTCTTGCCGGAGGTGCGCTCCGGGTAGCGGCCCTTCTCCAGCATCGGCGTGATGTCCTCCAGCAGGGTGGTGAGGTCCTGCACGATCGAGGCCAGCTCGTCCGGCTTCTTGCGCTGGGCGGCCGCGACGGAGGGGGTCGGGTCGAGAACGGTCACGGAGAGGGCCTGGTCACCGCGCTGACCGGCGACGACGCCGAACTCCACGCGCTGTCCCGGCTTGAGCGCCTCGACTCCGTCGGGCAGGACCGAGGAATGGACGAAGACGTCGCCGCCGTCGTCGCGGGAGAGGAAGCCGAAGCCCTTCTCACTGTTGAACCACTTGACCTTGCCGGTGGGCACGTCTGTCCTCGTCCTCGTACTCGTCGGGAAAAGCTCGGAAAACGGGTCTGTGGAGCACTGCGGCGGGTCGACCATGACCCGCCGACACCAAGGCTAATGGTCATCGGGCGGGTGACAAGGTGCTCACCGGTTGTTCTCTCGCGCTGGGAACTACCCTGGTCCGGTGCGTGACAAAACCCAAACGAATTCCGCCGGGCCCGGTGACGGACTGATCCGCGCCGGAGTCATCGTCTTCTTCCTCGGCGCCGTGGCCACCCTCGTCACGGTGACCCCACTCTTCCTCGGCACCAAGCCCTTCCCGACCTACATGTTCGGCCTGAGCATGCTGATGGCCGTCGGCTTCCTGACGGCGGGCGCGGGCGTGCTCCGCTCGGTGTCGGCGGGGCGGCGGCAGGCGCGGAGCGCTGGTCGCTGACCTTGGCTGTATCTCGGGGTGCGCGGGGCGCCGGTCGCTGGGGTCGGCTGTACATCCGCGTGCACCGGGCGCCGGTCGGCTGACGGTCCGTGGGGGCTGGTCGCGCAGTTCCCCGCGCCCCTTGGGTCGGCACGGCCGACGTAGCCCCGATCAGTGGCGCTAGGCCGACGTTACGTAGGTGTCCAGCCAGGTCGGGAAAGTGGTCAGGTCCGGGAGGACCACGTCGGCGCCCGCCTCGCGGAGTTCGTCCGGGCTGCACGGGCCCGTGGCCACCGCCACCGAGAGGGCTTCGGCGGCGCGGGCGCCCCGCACGTCGCCGGTGTGGTCACCGACGTAGATGTGGGCGCCGTGCTCGCGCAGGGCGCGGGCCTTGTCCTCGGCCCAGAGGTCGCCGACCACCACGTCCGGCTCCATGCCCAGGTGGGCGAGGTGGAGCTTGGCGTTGGGCTCGTACTTCGCGGTGACCACCATGGTGCGGCCCCCGGCGGCGCGGACGGCGGCGATCGCCTCGCGGGCGCCGGTCAGGGCGGGGGTCGGGGCGATGGCGTACTCCGGGTACATCGCCCGGTACAGGTCGGCCGCGGCGGGGACGTCGGCGGCCGGGAACCAGTTCACCAGTTCTTCCGCGAGCGGCGGGCCCAGCCGCGTCACCACGAGGTCGGCGTCCACGTACACCCCGGTCCGCTCCGACAGCGCGAGATAGCAGGCACGGATGCCGGGCCGCGAGTCGATGAGCGTCATGTCGAGGTCGAAGCCGACGGTGGGCGCGGAGGTGGAGGGAAGGGCGGGCATGGGGGCCATTGTGCCGGGTGGGGGGCGCGGAGAGACCGGCCGGGGGCCACTACCGCCTCCGCTGCGAGCGCCAGAGCAGGAACAGCGCCGAACTCACCGCCGCCCCCCGCACCACCCACGGCCACGTCCCGGCCAGGGCATCGCTCAGGTGCCCCTCGGCGACCGGGGTGCCCCAGTGTCCGGTGCTGCGGCCCCAGAGGTAGGTCGCCCCGGCCGCGACGGCGAGCGCGGGAAGCACCAGGACCGCCCACTTGGTCTCGGCAGGGGTCAGGCGGCGGGAGCCGTAGGCGATGAGCCAGCCGAGGATCAGCGCGAACCAGTTGCCCAGCACCGCGCCCACCAGCAGCGCGGCGGCGCCCAGCAGCAGGAGCGGGTTGGTCCAGCCGGCCGAGGGAAGCGGGACGAGACGCCGGAACCGGGAGCGCGGGACCACCTCGACCGGCTCCGCCACGACCTCCTTCGGCCGCTCCTCCTCCTCGATCTCCTTCGGGGGCCGCCGCAGCATCTCGGGGATCTCCACCCCGCCGACGAACCCCGGCACCGAGTCCGCGGCCGCCGCGCCGAACGG
This sequence comes from Streptomyces sp. NPDC085596, assembly GCF_044541565.1. Classification (NCBI taxonomy): domain Bacteria; kingdom Bacillati; phylum Actinomycetota; class Actinomycetes; order Kitasatosporales; family Streptomycetaceae; genus Streptomyces; species Streptomyces sp. NPDC085596. The sequence goes on from NZ_JBITTC010000007.1 coordinate 235,950, forward strand.
CCCGTCCGCCACCCGCCACCAGTCGGGCCGGGTCAGCGACTCGCCGAGTTCGTGCGCGGGCGCGAGATGCGGCGGGGACGCCCCGTCCGCCGGTACGGCGGGCCCCGGCTCGGCCGGACGCGGCCGGGGCACGGCGGCGCGCAGCGCCTTGAACCCCCTGGCCCTCCGCTCCGGCTTCTCCGGCTCCGGCTGCACGGGCACCGCCGTGGGCGGCGGCTGCGGGACGGCGCCCCCGGCGCCCACCGCCCGCACCACGGCGTCCGGGCTGCCCAGCTGGTCCAGGATGCGGCGCACGGCGGCCGGGCTGTCCACCGTCGCCCTGGCCCGGTGCCGGTCGATCTCGTTGCGCAGCTCGGAAACCAGCCGCATCCGCGTGGACGACGGCAGCTGCCGCTGCTGCGCCACGTCCCCGACACGGCTCAGATACTCGTAGACGACCTGGTCGCTCTCGATCCCCAACGGAAAACCCCTCCGGGGCGACGGCGGTGGAACCCCGCCCAGAAGGTAGCGCAGACCGGCACCAATCGGCCCACCCGGACGGAGCGGCCCCCGGGGACCCTCGGCCGCCGCTTGCCCCAGCCGCTAACGTGGGTCAGATGAGCCCCGAGGCATCTTCAGCCCCCCGGTCCCTGGCGGAGGCACTCCGCGCGCGGGACGACGCCTCGCTGGCCGCGCTGCTGCGCGACCGACCCGACCTCATCGTGCCCGTCCCCACCGATCTCACCCAGCTCGCCACCCGCGCGGGCACCCGTGCCTCGGTGCTGCGCGCGCTGGAGCACCTGGACCGCTTCGCCCTCCAGACCGCGCAGGCGCTCGCCATCGCCCCGGACCCGGCGACCTACGACACCCTGCACGAACTGCTGGCCGGGGACGACGGCGACCCGGCCGTCAGCGAAGCGCTGCCCGGCGCCGTCGCCGCCCTGCGCAGGCAGGCTCTGATCTGGGGCGACGACGACCGGCTGCACCTCGTACGCACCGCCCGCGAACTCCTGGCGCCCTCCCCCCAGCACCCCTCCCCCACCGGGCTCGGCCCGACCGTGCGGGAGGCGACGTCGGGCATGTCGCCGGGGCGGGTGCAGCAGATCGTCAACACGGCCGGGCTGCCCTCCACGCACGACCCGGTCTCCGCCGTCGCCGCGCTCACCGGTCTGTTCGCCGACCGGAAGAGGATGAACGCGCTGCTCGGCGGGGCGCCGGAAGCCGCCCGCGAGGTGCTGACCCGGCTGATGTGGGGGCCGCCGTACGGCCAGGTCACGGCCGACCCGGCCACCCATCTGCGCTGGCTGCTCGACCGGGGTCTGCTGCTGCCGACCGCGCCCGGCACGGTCGTGCTGCCCCGCGAGGTCGCGCTGCACCTGCGCGGCGGACGCGCGCACCGGGTGCCCGAGCCGGCGCCGCCCGCGGTGGAACCGGCCGTGGCCCACGGGCCGCAGATCGTGGACGCGACAGGGGCCGGGCAGGCGTACACCGCGCTCGCCACCATCGAGGACCTGCTGAAGCACTGGGACCAGGGCGGTCCCGCCGTGCTGAGGGCCGGCGGGCTCAGTGTGCGCGACCTGAAGCGGACCGCCGTCGCCCTCGACGCGCCCGAACCGCTCGCCGCGTTCTGGATCGAGCTGGCCTACGCCGCCGGCCTCATCGCCTCGGACGGCGCGGCCGACGAACGCTACGCCCCCACCCCCGCCTACGACACCTGGCTGGAACGCCCCGTCGCCGAACGCTGGGGCCGCCTCGCCGCCGCGTGGCTCGCGGCCACCCGCACGGCCGGGCTGGTCGGCGGCCGGGACATCAAGGACCGCGCGCTCTCCACCCTCGGTCCGGGCCTGGACCGCTCGGCCGCGCCCGAGGTACGGCACCGGGTCCTCACCCTGCTGGCCGAACTCCCCGTCGGCGTGGCACCGGCACCGGAGGCGGTGCTGACCCGGCTGACCTGGGAACGCCCCCTGCGCACCCCCCAGCGCGACGGCACCGAGGACCTGCGTATCCGGCTGGCCCGCTGGGCCCTGAGCGAGGCGGAACTCCTCGGCGTGACCGGCCGGGGCGCCCTCTCCAGCCATGGCCGGGCCCTGCTGGGCGCGGCCTCCGAGCGCAAGGACGCCCCCGCCGACGCGGCCCCCGCCGGTCGTCCCCTCTCCTCCGCCGGACAGTCCACGGCCACCGCCGTGGGTCTCCTCGCCCCCCTCCTCCCCGAACCCCTGGACCACGTCCTGCTCCAGGCCGACCTGACCGCGGTGGCCCCCGGCCCCCTGCTGCGGCCGCTCGCCGAGACGCTCGGGGTGCTCGCGGACGTGGAGTCCAAGGGGGGCGCGACCGTGTACCGGTTCACCCCCGCCTCCGTACGTCGTGCGCTGGACGCCGGGCAGACCGCCGCCGACCTGCACGCCTTCCTCGCCCGGCACTCCCGGACCCCGGTCCCGCAGCCGCTCGCCTACCTGATCGACGACGTGGCCCGCAGGCACGGGCATCTGCGGGTGGGCGTCGCCTCGGCGTACGTCCGCTGCGACGACGACGCCGTGCTGAACGAGATCATCGCCGACAAGCGCGCCGCCGCCCTGCGGCTGCGCCGCCTCGCCCCGACCGTGCTCGCCGCGCCGTGCGACCCGGCGACCCTGCTGGAGGGCCTGCGCGCGCTGGGCTACGCGCCCGCCGCCGAGTCCGCCCAGGGCGATGTGCTGATCACCCGCTCCGATGCCCATCGCACTCCGCCGCGCACCGCGCCGGAGCCGGTGCCGGAGGGCCCGCCGCCGGCCGACACCATCCTGCTCACGGCCGCCGTCCGCGCCATCCGCGCCGGCGACCTTGCGGCCACCACCCCGCTCAAGGCTCCGGGCCCGGGGCCCACCGGCGGCGACCTCCCCCGCACCAGCCCCGCCGACACCCTGGCCACCATGCAGGCGGCGGTCATGACCGGCGAGGCCGTCTGGATCGGCTACGTCAACGCCGACGGCGCAGCCAGCCAGCGCGTGGTGGCCCCGATCCGCGTCGAGGGCGGCTTCGTCACCGCCTACGACCACACCGCCGACGAGGTCCGCACCTACCCCCTGCACCGGATCACCGGAGTGGCCGAGCTGGCGGACGACTGAGCCCTACGACTGCCCCCTACGCCCCCGCATCGGGCACACTGGAGGTTTGGCCGCGCGGAAGGATGGCACAGGTGAACGGTCCGCTGATCGTCCAGTCAGACAAAACCCTGCTCCTCGAAGTCGACCACGAGCGGGCCGACGAGTGCCGTCGGGCCATCGCGCCCTTCGCCGAGCTGGAACGGGCTCCCGAGCACATCCACACCTACCGGCTCACCCCCCTCGGCCTGTGGAACGCGCGGGCCGCCGGGCACGACGCCGAGCAGGTCGTCGACGCGCTGGTGCAGTACAGCCGGTATCCCGTGCCGCACGCCCTGCTCGTCGACATCGCCGAGACCATGGACCGGTACGGCAGGCTCACCCTGAGCAAGCACCCGGCGCACGGGCTGGTGCTCACCACCACCGACCGGCCGGTGCTGGAGGAGATCCTGCGGTCCAAGCGGGTCGCCCCGCTGGTCGGCACCCGGATCGACCCGGACACCGTGGCCGTGCACCCCTCCGAGCGCGGCCAGATCAAGCAGACCCTGCTCAAGCTGGGCTGGCCCGCCGAGGACCTCGCCGGATATGTGGACGGCGAGGCGCACCCGATCGACCTGCGCGAGGACGGCTGGGCGCTGCGCCCCTACCAGAAGCAGGCCGTGGAGAACTTCTGGCACGGCGGCAGCGGTGTCGTGGTGCTGCCCTGCGGCGCGGGCAAGACACTGGTCGGCGCCGGGGCGATGGCGCAGGCCGGGTCGACCACCCTGATCCTGGTCACCAACACCGTCTCCGCCCGGCAGTGGAAGCACGAACTGGTGAAGCGGACGTCGCTGACCGAGGACGAGATCGGTGAGTACAGCGGCACCAAGAAGGAGATCCGGCCGGTCACCATCGCCACCTATCAGGTGCTGACCACCCGCCGGAAGGGTGTCTACCCGCACCTGGAGCTCTTCGACTCCCGTGACTGGGGTCTGATCCTCTACGACGAGGTCCATCTGCTGCCCGCTCCCGTCTTCAAGTTCACCGCCGATCTCCAGGCCCGCCGCCGCCTCGGTCTGACCGCGACCCTGGTCCGCGAGGACGGCCGCGAGTCCGATGTGTTCTCCCTGATCGGGCCCAAGCGGTTCGACGCGCCCTGGAAGGAGATCGAGGCGCAGGGCTACATCGCGCCGGCCGACTGCGTCGAGGTGCGCGTCAATCTCACCGAGTCCGAGCGGCTCGCCTACGCCACCGCGGAGAGCGAGGACAAGTACCGCTTCTGTGCCACCACCGCGACCAAGCGGAAGGTCACGGAGGCGATCGTGCGCCGGTTCGCCGGGCAGCAGATCCTCGTCATCGGGCAGTACATCGACCAGCTGGACGAGCTGGGCGAGCACCTGAACGCGCCGGTGATCAAGGGCGAGACCTCCAACGCCCAGCGGGAGAAGCTCTTCGACGCCTTCCGTGAGGGCGAGATCAGCGTGCTGGTCGTCTCCAAGGTCGCCAACTTCTCCATCGACCTGCCCGAGGCGACCGTCGCCATCCAGGTGTCCGGCACCTTCGGCTCCCGCCAGGAGGAGGCCCAGCGGCTCGGCCGGGTGCTGCGGCCCAAGTCGGACGGCCACCGGGCGCACTTCTACTCGGTCGTCGCCCGCGACACCATCGACCAGGACTTCGCGGCCCACCGCCAGCGCTTCCTCGCGGAACAGGGCTACGCCTACCGGATCGTCGACGCCGACGAGATCCTGGCGGAGGGGTCGAAGGAGAACTAGGACCGGAAGCGGGAGAGGGCTATGGGTCCCCGAGGGCGTCCCCGTATCTGCGGTGGACGCCCGCATCCTCGCCGTACTCGCCGAGTATCACCACACCGAAGGCGGCCTGCGCGTAGACCTTGATCGCGCGCAGGGCCTCGCCCAGGACGTGGTGGTGTTCCCCGCCCGCCACCGCGGTGGCTCCGGACGGGCGGGGTGGGGCCGGGTGAATGGTTGCTGCGCTCATGTCTCCATGGTGAGACTTCCGGCATAAGTCCGGAATACACCCACGGGTCGGTTCTCAAAGCACTCCCTCTACACCCGAGGGTGGAGCCCGCCCCTACGCCCACCGCACCTGGCCCCCTAGGGGTGAGCGCTACGACCCGTCCGCGTGGACCGCGTACACGTATCGCTTCCCCGCGTACTCGCTGAGGTTCCAGATCACGGACTCGGCGAACGACCAGCCCGACGCGCCGCTGGTGTGATAGCTCAGGTCCTCGCAGCCGATGGCCAGGTTGCACACCGTGCTCGCGGTCGAGGCGCCCGAGGTGAAGGTGCGCAGCGCGCCCGTGCCGGAGGGGCCGTTGCTGACCGAGAGGTAGTGCTTGCTGTTGCGGGAGACGACGCCCTGGATCTTCTTCTGGGCGACCGTGACCGCCTCGCTCGGCGCGGCCGAGGACAGCTTGCGGGTGGTGTAGTCGAGGTCCCAGCGCACGACCTTGGGCGTGGTGGTGGGCGCGCCCGTACCGGTCCACGACGTGCCCGAGTAGTCGACGGCGCCGTCCTCGGAGTACTCGCTCACCACCAGGCTGTCCGGGGTGCTGGCGCGGTCGAGGCCGATCGCCGAATAGCGCAGGTACTTGCCCGTGTTGTCGTAGGCGCCGCTCTGCGGGAGCACGTACGCGTAGCCGTAGCCGTAGTACGCGCCGTCGACCAGGCCGCAGGAGTCCACCTGCGTGGTGTCGGCCTGGAAGAGGGTGTTGAGGTCGAAGACCCGGAGCCCCTTGTAGGTGTCGACGACGTACAGCAGGTTGCCGTACCAGAGGATGCCGCCGGCGTGCTTGCGTATGGGGTTGAAGGAGAACTCGCCGGTGTCGGTCTTCACCGGCTCGACCAGCAGTACGTGGCGGTAGGTGGGCGCGGAGGCGGAGTTGTAGTTGACGAAGGTCAGCCGCAGGCCCTTGTCGAGGGGGTAGTCGTCGACGCCGTTGCCGTCCGGGTCGGTCTCGAAGTACCAGGAGACCAGGACGGCCTTGTTGCTGCCGCCGTCGGGGTAGACGCCGTTGCCGTAGGCGTCGGCGCTGGTGGTGACGCCCTGCGGAATCCAGTAGTCGACGGCCTGGTCGCCGCTGTCCCAGGTGAAGCCGGCCTCGAACGCCTGGGACGTGCCGGGGGCGCTGGTCAGACGGGTGGCCTTGCGGTTGGTGTCGGCGAGGACGGCGGTGGCGTCGACCGAGGTGAGCTTGGTCGCCAGACCCGCGTTCAGGTCGGCGAACTCCCCGTAGGAGTTGGCCGTGCGGGCGGTGAGGGCGAACTGCGCCGGGTCGATCGTGGCGGCGTGCGCGGTGGCGGGCGCGAGGATGCTGCTCGCCGCTCCGACGAACGGTGCGGCGGCGATTCCCCGGAGAATACTTCTACGCGTCATGGACATGGCGCCGAACGTATGTCCCAGACGATCAGCCGCACAAGCACGTCAGTTCGACCACCGGCCGGCGCGGGACGGGATGCGGACGCCCCCGGATATTCATTGGCCTCTCCCCGCCCGCCCCGCCTACAATCTCCGCTCTTGCCCGCCTCCCCCTCGGAGTGCCGCCGCCCGGCCGGTAACCGGATGGCATCCCTCGTGATCACGCAGCAGGTTCAATCGGAGGCACTCCCTTGTCCGCGACCGCGCACGACCCGCTCGACGAATCCCGCGCCCCCCTGACCCGCGAGCGCGCCCACCTCGCCGGCTCACGGGCCGCCCTGCGCGCCATGCGCGAGGACGTGGAGGCGCTGGACATCAAGGACGTCACGGCGAACTGGGTCAACGCCGCGGTGCTGTCCCGCCAGATCGACGACCGGATCAAGGCGCTGGCCGACCTCAGCGACACCCCGCTGTTCTTCGGCCGCCTCGACTACCTGCACGCGCCGGGCGCCGAGCAGGCGGAGGGCGCGGAGGAATCAAAGGGGCGCGAAGCGCCTTCCTCGCAAGGGCGGCGGTGGGAGACGGGCGAGCGCTTCTACATCGGGCGCCGGCACGTCCACGACGCGGACGGCGACCCCATGGTCATCGACTGGCGCGCCCCGGTCTCGCAGCCGTTCTACCGGGCGTCCAAGAAGGACCCGATGGACGTCGGGCTGCGCCGCCGCTTCGGCTACACCGGCGGCGAGCTGACCGCGTACGAGGACGAGCATCTGTCGGACCCCTCGGAGGCGGCGGCCACCAGCAAGCTGCTCCAGCAGGAGATCGAGCGGCCGCGCGTCGGCCCCATGCGCGACATCGTCGCCACCATCCAGCCCGAGCAGGACGAGATCGTCCGCAGCGGGCTCGGCGGCACGGTGTGTGTGCAGGGAGGCCCCGGCACGGGCAAGACGGCGGTCGGCCTGCACCGGGTCGCCTATCTGCTCTACGCCCACCGGGAGCGGCTCGCCCGCACCGGCACCCTGGTCATCGGGCCGAACCGGTCCTTCCTCCACTACATCGAGCAAGTCCTGCCCGCTCTGGGCGAGTTGAGCGTCCAGCAGGCCACCGTGGACGATCTCGTGGCCCATGTGGAGCTGCGCGGCACCGACGAGGCGCGCACCGCCGTGCTCAAGGGCGACGCCCGGATGGCCGAGGTGCTGCGCCGGGCGCTGTACGCGCAGGTGACCCTGCCCACCGAACCGGTCATGGTGGTGCGCGGCTCACGGCGCTGGCGGGTCCCGGCGTACGAACTGGAGGAGATCGTCCGCGAGTTGCTGGCCCGCGAGATCCGGTACGGTGCCGCCCGCGAGGCGCTGCCGCAGCGGATCGCGCACGCGGTGCTGGTGCAGATGGAGCGGGCCGGGGAGGCGCCGGACGACCGGGTGCAGGACGCGGTCGCGCGCAACAGCGCGGTCAAGGCCGTCGTGAAGACCGTCTGGCCGCCGGCCGACCCGGCCAAGCTGGTGCTGCGGCTGCTGTCTGACGGGGAGTTCCTCGCCGAGCACGCGGCGGGCATCCTGGACGAGGACGAGCAGAAGGCCCTGCTCTGGGCCAAGCCGGTGCGCAGTGTGAAGTCGGCCAAGTGGTCCTCCGCCGACGCGGTGTTGATCGACGAGGCAACCGACCTGATCCAGCGCACGCACTCGCTCGGTCATGTCGTACTGGACGAGGCGCAGGACCTGTCCCCCATGCAGTACCGCGCGGTCGGCCGGCGCTGCACCACCGGCAGCGCGACCGTCCTCGGTGACCTCGCACAGGGCACCACCCCCTGGGCCACCCGGAGTTGGGACGAGGCGCTGGCCCATCTCGGCAAGGGCGAGGGCGTCATCGAGGAGCTGACGGCCGGTTTCCGCGTGCCCACGGACGTGATCACGTACGCGTCCCGGCTGCTCCCCCACATCGCCCCCGGCCTCACCCCGGTCGCCTCCGTCCGCGAGAACCCCGGCTTCTTCGAGGTGCGCGCGGTGGACGGTGTGACCGAAGTGGTCTTGGCCTGTGAGGAGTTGCTTCGCAACGAGGGCTCGACCGGTCTGATCGCCGCCGACGCCCGCGTGCCCGCGCTCGCCGAGGCCCTGACGGCGGCCGGGATCGGCTTCCTCGCGCCCGGTGAGGAGACCACCGATCAGACCAGGCTGACCCTGGTCCCGGCCTCGCTCGCCAAGGGCCTGGAGTACGACTACGTGGTCCTGGACGAGCCCCAGGCCGTGGTCGACGGCGAGCCCGACGAGCGCACCGGCCTGCGGCGGCTGTACGTCACGCTGACCCGAGCGGTCTCGGGGCTGATCGTGGCGCACACCGGGCCACTGCCCGCACAGCTCACCGCCTGAGGGGGCCGCAGCGGCGGCTGGATAGGGTGCTGAGCCTGTCCTCCCGCCATGTCCCGCCGAAAGGTCCCCTGTTGAGCGTGCCGCCACCCCCGCCCGTGCCCCCGCAGCCCTGTCCGGCCGGCCCCGGACAGGGGGTCCCTCACGGGTACGGACAGCCGGGCGCGGCCCCCTACGGGTACCCGCAGGTCCCTTACGGGCCCCCGCAGGCGGCCGGCCCTGTGGGGTGCCAGATGTGCGGCGCCGGGCCCGCCGCGCCGGTGACGGTACGCGGGCATCAGGGCATGGTCGTGATCATGCGGTCCCTGAAGCGGCAGGGGGTGCTCTGCCGGACCTGCGCGCTGTCCGTGTTCCGGGAGATGCAGGCCGAGACCCTGGTCGCGGGCTGGTGGGGGCTGTTGTCGGTACTCATCACGCCCTTCGTCCTGCTGTCCAACCTCAGCACGCTGTCGAGCATCCGGAGCATGCCCGCACCGGTCACACCGGGCTGGCGGCCGCCGCTGGACCCCGGAAAACCGGTGTTCCGGCGCCCGGCCGGGGTGCTGGCCCTGGTTCCGCTGGGGCTACTCGGGCTGCTGGTCACGCTCGTCACCGGGCTCATGTTCTCCGGGCTGGTGCCCGACCTGAGCGGCGAGAAGACCAACCTGACGTCCGGCTCCTGCGCCCGCAACGACGGCAGCTGGACCGAGCCGGACCTGGAGACCGTGCCCTGCGACTCCGACGACGCCCAGTTCCGCGTCGTCGACCCGACCGAGGAGGGGTGCGCGGACGGCGACTACCTCGCCCGGCCCTCGGACAGCGCGGACGGGATCGGCCGGTGCCTGCGGCCGGTGCGCTGAGGGCGGACCGCGCCCGCCCGGGTCAGGCCCCGGCGGGCTCCTCGGCCTGCCGGGCGTCCCGCACCACCCGCTGAATCCCACCGGGCGCCCAGAGCCTCCGCTGCGACAACCGCGCGACCACGCGCCCCAGCTCACGTGTTCTACAGGGCGCGCTGGAGTTTCCCCCTAGGGGTTCAGCCCCCGCCGCTCCGTCCCCGAGGCGAACCCCAGCCATGTGTGCCGGTTGCCCGCCCAGCACCAGCCCACCTTGGGAGCGTCGCGCCGTTCCCGTCCGTCCCGGCCGGTGCCGTTGCTGATCCAGAGCGCCGGGGTACGGGCGTCCAGCGTGCCGTTGGGCTTGCGCAGCCGGGAGCCGATGGTCATGAAGCAGTGATTGCGCTCCAGTACGTCCGGCTGCTGCACCACCCAGTGGATGCCCTCGGTGAGCAGCAGCGGCGTACGGGACCCGGCGGTGAGCGCGGGCAGCGCCTCGTCCGGGCTCCAGTTGGCCATCTCGTCGCCCCGCTCGACCCCGCCGACCAGGTACAGCGGGGTGTCCGGCAGGTCGATGGTGTCGAGCGGCGCGAAGAGGTCGACGTCGGTCATGTCGGTGACGACGAACCCCGGCCTGTCCCGGCGCCGGAGCAGCGGCGCGAGTGCGGAGGCGGGGGCGCGGTCGGGGTGGACGGCGAGGAGGGCACCGTGGCCGGTCTCCCCGAGCCCCTCGGCTGCCGTCCGGACCTCGGCGGCCGACAGTCCCGCGATCTCGTGCACCCCCAGCTCGATCAGCCGCTCGGCCTGGGCGTTCAGCGAAGGAAGCGAGGGAAGGACGGCGGAGGTGGCGTGCGTGGTCTCGGACACGATGCTCCCAACGACAGCGGTGTGCACGGGCGCAGGCCCAACGAACCGCCCTCCCGGAACATTCCCGACCGCCCCGGGCCTCGCGGCCCTACTCCCCGTCCAGCATCCCCCGCCACACCCCGACCGCCTCCGCGCACACCGGCCCTGTCCACCCCTGTGGACGGGCCGCGCCGCCGATGTGGAAGGCGTCGATGCCGGCCGACCGCAGCGCGGGCACGTGTTCGAGGCGCAGTCCGCCGCCGACCATGATCCGGGGCTCGTAGCCCGGTGTGCCGGTGTGCGCGGCCTCGGCCGTCAGCGTGGGCAGCCCCTCGTCCACGCCCGCCGCCGCGCCCGCCGTCAGGAAGGTGTCCAGGCCGGGGAGGCCGCACAGCCGCTTGCGCAGCGCGTCGCGGTCGGCGGCGCGGTCGATCGCGCGGTGGAAGGTCCACGGGCTGCCGTCGAGCGCGTCCACGACCCGCTCGACCGCCGCGAGGTCCACGTCCCCGGCCGGGTCGAGGAAGCCCAGGACGAACTGGTCGGCGCCGGCCTCCCGCAGCTCGGCGGCCGTGCCGGTCAGCCGGTCGAGGTCGCCCGCCGCGAACCCGTCCGTCAGCCGCAGCATCACGCGCAGGTCGATCGGTACGGCGGCCCGGATCGCGGCCACCACGGCGGGCTCGGGGCTGAGCCCGTCCGCCGCCATGTCGGTGACCAGCTCCAGCCGGTCCGCGCCTCCCGCCTGGGCGGCGACCGCGTCCTCGACCCCGAGAGCGATCACCTCCAGGACCGCACGCTTGCTCATGCGACTCCTTCCGCCGATGTTCCCAGGACGGGTACAGGTCTAGTCCAATCTCAGGGTACGCCGGAGCGACATCACGCTGTAACCACGGCGCCCCCGAGAGTGCTCAACCGCCCAGCTGGACGTCTGAGGCTTCCCGTATGGGGCCGAGGTGAACGACACAGTGACCCTGCTCGTAGGCGAGCGCGCCACGGACGCGGTGACCCACGACTGTGTCTCCGGCCGCGATTTTCGCTGAGCCTGGTACTTGCCCCCACCGCAGATATCGTCTGTGTCGAGGGCAGTGACCCTCGGGACGCCCCCGGCCCCGGCTCTGCACCCTCAGGATGGGTGGAAGCCGGGCCGCGCAGCGAGGCTCTCGGCCCAACCAGGTGACCGTATTGCTGTGCCGTGAGCGGTACAGCTCCCAACAGAGGCGCTCCGGGGTCTCCCGCATCGGCCACCGTTGTCACTGCCGAGCCGTAAGATTTCGCGTGTGATTACGGGCGAGCTGAAGAGCAAGGTTGACCGCGTCTGGGACGCGTTCTGGTCGGGCGGCATCTCCAACCCGCTGGAGGTCATGGAGCAGATCACGTACCTGCTCTTCATCCGACGTCTGGACGAACTGCAGACGATCAAGGACAGGATGACCAACCGGGGCATCCCTGACACCAGCCCCTTCTTCACCTCTGAGCAGCAGGACCTGCGCTGGAAGAACTTCAAGGACGCCGAGTCGGCGCGGATGTACGAAACGGTCGCCGAGAAGGTCTTCCCTTACTTGCGCGCACTGGGGGGCGACGACTCCACGTACTCGCACCACATGAAGGACGCCCGCTTCACGATCCCCACGCCCAACCTCCTGTCCAAGGTCGTCCTCCTGCTGGAGGGCATCCCGATGCGGGACAAGGACACCAAGGGCGATCTGTACGAGTACATGCTCGGCAAGATCGCCTCGGCGGGGCAGAACGGGCAGTTCCGTACGCCTCGGCACATCATCCAGCTGATGGTCGAGATGATGGAGCCGAACCCGCGCGACGAGATCTGCGACCCCGCGTGCGGCACGGCAGGCTTCCTGGTGAACGCCTCCGAGTACATGCAGCGGGTGCACCGGGACGACCTCTTCGAGGCCGAGAACCAGCACCACTTCAACAACAGCATGTTCCACGGCTTCGACTTCGACTCGACCATGCTCCGCATCGGCTCGATGAACATGCTCATGCACGGCGTCGAGAGCCCGGACATCCGCTACCGCGACTCCCTCTCGCAGAGCGCGGGCGAGGAGACCGATCGCTACTCCCTGATCCTCGCGAACCCGCCCTTCGCCGGCAGCCTCGACTACGAGACGACCTCCTCGGATCTGCTGAAGATCGTCAAGACCAAGAAGACCGAGCTTCTCTTCCTGGCCCTCCTCCTCAAGCTCCTCAAGCCGGGCGGCCGGGCCGCGGTCATCGTCCCGGACGGCGTCCTCTTCGGCTCGACGAAGGCACACAAGGAGCTGCGCCGCATGCTGGTCGAGGAGCAGAAGCTCGACGCGGTGGTGAAGCTCCCGTCCGGCGTCTTCAAGCCGTACGCCGGTGTCTCCACCGCCATCCTCTTCTTCACGAAGACGGACTCGGGCGGCACGGACGAGGTCTGGTTCTACGACGTCCAGGCGGACGGCTTCAGCCTGGACGACAAGCGCAACCCGCTGTTCACGGAGGACCGTCTGGGCGTGGGCGTGACCGGCCTCACGGCCGAGGAACACGCCAGGAACAACCTCCCGGACATCTTGGCCCGCTGGAAGCGCCGCACCACCGACGAACGCGACCGTACCCGCACGGACCAGAGCTTCTGCGTCCCGAAATCCGACATCGCCGCCCAGGGCTACGACCTCTCCCTGAACCGCTACAAGGAGATCGTCCACGAGGAGGTCGTGACTCGGGCGCCGCTGGAGATCTTGGATGAGCTGGAGAAGTTGAACACGGAGATCGAGGCGGGTACGGCGCAGCTCAAGGAGATGCTGGGATGACGCGACGAGCCCTGAAGGATCTCGTCACGCCTGTGCAGACCCTGAATCCCCAGAGCGACTTCGACGGCAAGTTCACCTACATCGATATCTCTTCCCTGGACCAGGGGACGAAACGCGTCGTCGGGGCACGTTCGGTCCCGAGTGACGAGGCACCGAGTCGGGCACGACAGCTCGTGCGCGCGGGAGACATCCTGGTCTCCACCGTCCGCCCGAACCTGAACGCCGTCGCCGCCGTACCGGCCGAACTGGACGAAGCGATCGCGTCCACGGGTTTCTGCGTTCTGCGCCCCGGGCCCGACCTCGACTCGGGCTACCTGAAGCACTGGGTCATGACGTCCGAATTCGTTTCCTCCATGGTGCGTCAGGCGACCGGCCAGAGTTACCCGGCGGTCTCCGACCGGATCGTGAAGCAGTCGACGCTGCCCGTTCCGAGCGTGGAGCGGCAGCAGCAGATCGCCGCCGTCTTGGACCAGGTGAATGCCCTGCGCGCCAAGCGCCGCCAGGCCATCACCCTCCTCGACGACCTCACTCAGTCCATCTTCCTCGACATGTTCGGCGATCCGGCAACAAACCAGCGGGGATGGCCTACAGGCTCAGTGGCCGATCTCGTCAAAAGATTCGAAACCGGCAAGAATCTGGCGCCCGGCGATGAGGGTGAAGGTAAGTTCCGCGTCCTGAAAGTCAGCGCTGTGACTTCAGGGGAATTCAATCCCGAAGAAAGCAAGCCACTCCCCGTCGATTACACGCCTCCCGCCGCCCACATGGTGAAATCCGGAGACCTTCTATTCAGTCGAGCGAACACCGAAGAGCTGATCGGTGCTGTCGCTCTTATTGAGGTCGACCACAGCAACCTTGCGCTTCCTGACAAGCTGTGGAGATTCACCTGGAAAGATCCCGATCACGCACACCCTCTATATATTCGCCAGTTGTTTCGGCAGGGAGAATTTCGTCGGCAGGTTCGCGAAAGGTCATCCGGCACCAGCGGGTCCATGAAGAATATCTCCCAGGCCAACGTCCTCTCAATCGAGTGCGGAATCCCTCCCCTGGACCTTCGAAAAAGGTTCTCGGAGCGCGCTGCCGAAATCGACGCCCTCCGATCGGTGCAGCGTTCCCATCTCGCCGCCCTCGACGAGCTCTTCATCTCCATCCAGCAGCGCGCCTTCTCCGGCACCCTCTGGGATCATGAAGCCGCCGCGTAGGGACTGACAGGACCGCGCGTCACCGAACCACGCACTGCCCGGACGCCGTCCTTCACCGCAACCGCCCGCCGACTGGTCGGCGTCCGGGTAACTAGACAGTCGCACCACGTCACACAGGTCACTGCGTGCGTAGCCGCCAGGGAAGGCGCACGCGCCACAGGGGGAAGGGGCCCGCTCCGTCATGGGCACAGAGGGACACGGGAACGGCCAGGAGCAGAGCAACAGTCGGAACGAGCGGAACGCGAAGGAAGCCCGGACCGTCGGCGCCGCCCACAACGTCGGTCAGCCGCAGAGCAACTTCCTCTTCCTCCGCGACGAGTGGCCCGCCCTCTACGACGAAGCCCTCCGCGCCGAGCGGCTCGCCCACGCGGACCCCCGCACCTCCTGCTTCTACGCCCGCCGAGTCCTCGAGCTCGCCGTGCACTGGATGTACGAGAAGGACTCCGCGCTGCGCCCTCCGTACCAGAACGACCTGAGCGCGATGCTCAACGAGCCGAGCATGCGGAATCTCGTCGGGCCGACACTCAGCGCGAAGATGGACCTCATCCGGCGCCAGGGCAACTACGCCGTGCACCGTCCGGCTCCGGTCCAGGCGAAGGACGCGGTGCGGACGGTCGCCGAGCTGTTCCACGTCTTCTACTGGTTCGCCCGCACCTACGCGCCCGACCCGGCCACCGCTCCCGCCTCCGGCGTGCAGTTCGACACTCAGCGCATTCCGCGTCCCGTTCCCGCCGAGGTCCGGCTGCGTCGCCAGGCGGAGCTGAAGAAGCAGGCCGAGGAGGATCAGGCGCGTTGGGACGCCCAGGCCAAGGAACTGGCCGAGGAGCGCGCGAGGGGCGCGCAACTCGCTTCCGAGGTGGCCGAGCTGCGCACCCGCGTCACCGAGCTCCGCAAGGCCAACGAGGCCCGCCCCGACACCCACGACTACGACGAGGCCACCACCCGCGACCTGTTCATCGACCTCCTCCTCAAAGAGGCCGGCTGGGACCTCACCGACGAGCGCGACCGCGAGTTCCCGGTGGACGGTGCGCCCGGGGGGATGAGCAAGTCGGGCAAGGGTTACGTGGACTACGTCCTGTGGGGCGACGACGACCGGCCCCTCGCCGTCGTAGAAGCCAAGCGCACCCGTGTCGACGCCCGCGCGGGCCGCCAGCAGGCCGAGCTCTACGCCGATGCGCTCCAAGCCGTGTACAACCAGCGGCCGGTGATCTTCTACACCAACGGCTACGAGACCTACCTGTGGGACCAGTGGGACAAGAAGAACGGCTATCCGCCCCGCAGGGTGCAGGGCTTCCGCACCAAGGACGAGCTGCACTGGCTGATCCGCCAGCGTGCCGGCCGGCTCGCCCTGAAGTCGTCCAACGTCAACCAGGGCATCGCCGGCCGTCCCTATCAGTTGCAGGCCATCCAGCGCGTCAGTGAGAGTTTCGAGCGGGAGAAGCGCCGCCGCGCCCTGCTCGTCATGGCGACCGGCACCGGCAAGACCCGCACCACCGTGGCCTTCGCCGAGCTCCTTCAGCGCGCGGGCTGGGCGCGGCGCATCCTCTTCCTGGCCGACCGACAGGCTCTCGTCAACCAGGCCGTGCGCGCGTTCAAGGAGCATCTGCCGAACAGCGTGACGGTCAACCTCCTCACCGAGAAGAAGACCGACGCCCACGTCTACGTCTCGACCTACCCGACGATGATGAACCTGGTCAACGAGATCACGGAGGACGGCCGCCGTCGTTTCGGGCCGGGCTTCTTCGACCTCATCGTCATCGACGAGGCCCACCGCTCCGTCTACGACAAGTACGGGGAGCTCTTCGACTACTTCGACAGCCTTCTGCTGGGGCTGACGGCCACCCCCAAGGACGACGTCGACCACAACACCTACCAGCTGTTCCAGCTTGAGGACGGCATCCCCACCGACTCCTACAGCCTGGACCAGGCGGCCACGGACGGCTTCCTGGTGAAGCCGAACGTCGTCGACGTCCCCTTCGACTCCTTGCGTCGCGGCTTCCGCTACGACGACCTCACCGAGGAGCAGAAGGAAGCCTGGGACAACCTGGAGTGGACCGAGGACGGGCAGGTTCCGGACGAGGTCTCCGCGGACGAGGTCAACCGCTTCCTGTTCAACCGGCCGACCATCGACAAGGCCCTTGAGGTCCTGATGCGGCACGGCCTGCGCGTTGAGGGCGGAGACCGGCTCGGTAAGACGATCATCTTCGCTAAGAACAGCACGCACGCTCTGGCCATCGAGGAGCAGTACAACCTCAACTACCCGCAGGGCGCGGGCAACCACGCCCGTGTCATCACCTACCAGGAGAAGAACCCCCAGCAGCTCATCGACGACTTCTCCGACCCGGCCAAGGCCCCGGACATCGCCATCTCCGTCGACATGCTGGACACCGGTATCGACGTGCCCGAGGTGCTGAACCTCGTTCTGTTCAAGCCGGTGTACTCGCGGACGAAGTTCTGGCAGATGATCGGGCGCGGTACCCGGCTGTGCGCGGACGTCTACGGGCCCGGCCGCGACAAGGACGGTTTCCACGTCTTCGATCTGTGCGGCAACGCAGAGTTCTTCAACCAGGAGCTCGACCGCGCCCCGGCCCGGCAGGCTCCGACGCTCACCGAGAGGCTCCTGCAGCGCCAGCTCGACCTCATCCGGGCGCTGGACCGACGCCAGGCTCCCGACCCTGCGCAGGACGGCGGCCCGGACGCGGTCGACACTGAGGCGTCGCTGCGCTGGGCGGCCGCACGCCGCCTCCACGAAACCGTGCGGGGCATGAACCTCGACAACTTCCTCGTACGACCGCACCGTCGTCATGTCGAGTCGTTCGGTGGCGACTTCGCGACCTGGCACCGCATCGACGACGACGACGCGCACGCGCTGAGCGAGGACGTCCTCGGCCTGCCGTCCGACTACTGGCCCGAGGGCGAGGACAAGGGCGAGGAGGCCAAGCGCTTCGACCTGATCGCCTACCGCCTCCAGCTCGCGGCCTTGGAGGGGGGCTCCGACTACACGCGCCTGCGCGGCCAGGTCCAGGAGCTCGCCCAGGACCTCCTCGGCAAGACCAACATCCCCGTGATCCGGGACCAGGTGTCCCTGCTGGAGGCCATCACCGATGATGCGTGGTGGCAGAACGTGACCGTCCCGATGCTGGAGCACGTGCGGCGCCGCGTGCGCGGCCTGGCCCATCTCGTCGACACGCCGGCCGCCCGGAAGATCGTCTACACGGACATAGCGGAAGGCCACGGGACGCTGTCGGAGGTCGAGCTCAAGGGGCTCCCCGTCGGCACGGACGAGGAACGCTTCAAGCAGAAGGCACGCGTCTACCTCCAGAGCCACCGCGAGCAGGAGGCCGTCCGCAAGCTGCGGGAGAACGAGCAGATCACCACCGAGGACCTCACCACCCTGGAAGAGCTCTTCCTCGCCGAGGGAATCGCCTCTGCCGAAGACCTGGACCAGAAGCGCGCGGCCGACGGCGGCCTCGGCGTGTTCCTGCGCCGCATCGGCGGCATGGACAAGACTGCCGCACAGGAGGCGTTCTCCGGCTTCATCGCCGAGCACGATCTCTCGGCAGACCAGATCGACCTGATACACCTGATAGTCCGCTACGTCGCAGCCAACGGACTCATCGCCGTCCGGGACCTGTACGAGAACGCCCTCTTCAGCACCCGCGGGATGATCGACGACCACTTCACCGACGGCCAAGTCGACGCCCTGGAGATCGTCTTCCGGACTCTGCGAGCCCGTGCGATTCCGGATACGGATCTTGCCGCGTGAGCACACTCGACAGGGGCCTCGGCGGAGACAATGGCCCTATGGCCGACCTAGATGCCTTGCGCCTCCGCTTCGCCCGCGCCCTCGAAGCCGCCCGCGCGCCGGGCGAGGGCCCGGACCCGGCGCCGTACGCCGCCAACCTGATCGCCCGCTGGGAGGAACCGCAGCGGCGCTATCACACGCTCGCCCACCTCACGGCGGTCCTCGACCGGGTCGACGCGCTGGCGGAGTACGCCGACGACCCCGACCTCGTGCGGCTGGCGGCCTGGTTCCACGACGCGGTGTACCTGCCCGAACGGTCGGAGAACGAGGAGCGCTCCGCGCGGCTGGCCGAGCGCGCGCTGACCGAGGCCGGGGTGCCGGAGGCGAAGGTCGCGGAGGTGGCCAGGCTGGTCCGGCTCACCGTCGGCCACGACCCGGCCGAGGACGACCGGAACGGCCAGGTGCTGTGCGACGCCGACCTGGCGATCCTCGCCTCGGCGCCCTCCGCGTACGCCGCGTACACGGCCGAGATCCGCGAGGAGTACCACTTCGTGCCGAACGATGCCTTCCACGAGGGACGTTCTGCGGTGCTGAGTCAACTCCTGGACCTGCCAAGGCTGTTCCACACCCCTTACGGGTCGGAGCACTGGGAGGCGACGGCTCGCTGGAACCTCGCGGGAGAGCTGGAAATGCTGTCGCTCTGAGTCAGGGCACACCCCTAGGGTTCCGTGTATGCGAGCGATGAGCGGTGACCAGGTGACCGAGGCCGTGCGCGGCTGCGTGACGACGCTGCGCGCGGCCGTGGACCGCGACTGGACCGCCGTCCGCGCCGGAAGCCTGGAGTGGGACTGCCACGCCACCGCCGTGCACGTCGCCGAATGCCTCCTCGCCTACGCCGGCAACCTCGCCGGACACGCGCGGGACGCCTACGTCCCCTTCGAACTGCGCCTGGACGACGGCACCGGCAACGACGGCCTGCTGCACGTCATCGAGACCACCGGCGCTCTGCTCGCCGCCGCGGTGAACACCGCCTCGCCCGACGTCCG
Organism: Streptomyces sp. NPDC085596; assembly: GCF_044541565.1. Taxonomy (NCBI): domain Bacteria; kingdom Bacillati; phylum Actinomycetota; class Actinomycetes; order Kitasatosporales; family Streptomycetaceae; genus Streptomyces; species Streptomyces sp. NPDC085596. The sequence continues at coordinate 255,163 of NZ_JBITTC010000007.1, forward strand.
CGCCTTCCACCCGTACCCGTTCCGCAGCGCCGACCGCGAGGGCTTCGCCGCGATGGGCGTGGCCGAGGTGCTGCTGCACACCCACGACATGGCGCAGGGGCTCGGGCTGGAGTACGCGCCCGCCGAGGGCCTCGCCGAATCCGTACTGACCTGGCTCTTCCCGCACGTCCAGCCCGGCCCGGAAGCCTGGCCGACCCTGCTGTGGGCGACCGGCCGGGGCGAGCTGGCGGGCCGCCCGGAGGTCGACAGCTGGCGCTGGCACAACAACCTCGTGCTCCCCGCCGACCGTCTCACCCTGACCGGCCTGCGCCCGGCCGCCGCCCGCGACCTCCGCCTGGGCGGCGACGGCGGCCTCACCTGGCTCGGCGGCGCCCCCTACGAGGGCACCCGCGAGGCGGCCGGCTTCATGGTCAAGGCGTACGAAGCGGGCGTCCACCGCCCCGACTTCGGCGTCTTCACCCTCGTCCGCGACGAGGACGGCCTCGCGGTCGGCGGCATCGGCTTCCACGGCACCCCGGACACCGAGGGCCGCGTGGAGATCGGCTACGACCTCGTCCCCGAGGCCCGCGGCCACGGCTACGCCACGGAGGCCGTCCGCGCCCTCACCACCTGGGCCCTGTCCCGCGACGACGTCCACACGGTCACCGCCACCGTCGAATCCGACAACACCCCCTCCCAACGCGTCCTGGCCCGCGCCGGCTTCCACCGCGCGGCCACAGAACAGGAACAGACGGCCCGCGAGGAACACGGCATGGAGAGCGGGCTGCGGCTGTACGTGTACACGGGCTGACCGCGGGATTCCGCCCGGGCTACCCCACCCACACCCCGTCCCGCATGATCACCCGCCCGCGCAACTCCCGCTCGCCCCGCCAGGCGCGTACCGTCGTCGGCTCGACGCGGAGGTAGACGTAGCCAGCCTCCTCCGTGCGCGGGTCCCAGCCGAACTTGGCCATGAACGCGTCAGCGGCATCCGCCGGTGCCTCCTCCGCCGGATGCAGCTCCGCCACTCCTTGCAGCAGCACCACGTCAAAGGTGTCCGGCAACGACAGGCGTACCCGTGGCTCCTCGCCTACATTGCGGGCGGTCGCGGAAGTTGCGCCTGTGCACATCCAGAGCGCCTCACCATCCCAGGCGAACCACAGCGGCACCTGGTGCGGGCCGTGGGTGGGGTGGGAGGTGGACAGCCACACGTCGCGCTCCGTGCCGAGCCGGTCCAGGGTGTCGCGCCTGCGCTCCGCCGGGTCGCGGCGCGTGATCTCCGTAGCTCGCATGGAGATCACGCTAGACAGCACGTCCGGGGCGCGCATCGGGCGCTGGTCCTAGGCCCCCTTGATGGGACCACATGCGGCTGTGGCCGGGCCAGGTGGGCGGGTCGATTGAGAGGAGCGCCCCCTAACAGGCCCTCGCGCCCGCCGGACAGCACGCGTCCGTCGATGACGCTGGAACTTGCGGCTCACCAAGAAGGGGGTTCCACCGGAGACCGGTCAGATGCCCTGCTGCGCAGCTCGGCGGCCCAGGCGCGCAGGGGACCGGCGAGGTCGGGGTTGTCGCCCCGGTCCACGGTCTGGAGGAGCATGGCGCACACGGTGGCCTCGGCGGCCAGGGCATCCCGGCCCCCGAGGATCGGGGAGGCGGTGCGGACACGGGCGGCTACGGCAGGACGGCTCAGCGAATAGGCGTAGAGCATGGCGGCGTCGAATCCGGCCGGGGCGTTCCCCCAGCCCTCCCAGTCCAGGATGTGCAGCGGTGCGGCGGTGAGGTTGGCCCAGTGCAGGTCGGCGTGGGCGGTGGTCCAGCGGAGCGCGGCGGGGGCGGGGATGCCGATGAACCGGGGGATGGCCCGTTCCATGTACTGGGTGCGGACGGCGAGGCGGTCGGTGGGGGTGTCGGCAAGCATGTCGAGGGTGTGGGTGAGGTCGCTCCACCAGGTGTCCGGCAGGTCGAGGTCCTGACGCAGGTCCGGCGTGGCGGACAGTACGGGGGCGTCGATCCGGACGGACAGCTCCGCTCGGTAGGCGGTGCCTTCCTCGGTGGTGTCGTGCAGGCCGAGCAGGGCGGGGCGGCGGCCGCCGAGGTCTCCGAGGGCGAGTTCGGCGGTGGCCGCGCCGTCCCAGAGTTTGCCGGTGGCCTTGTCGGCGGGGGCGGCGGCCAGGCGCAGCCACGCCGGCCGGCCGGTGGCGGTGCGGGCGGGGGCACCGAGGGTGCGCCCGGCCCAGCCCCAGAACTCGGCACCGGGCTCGCGGTCCAGCTCGGCGCCCAGGGCGTGTGCGGCGCGCTCGTGGTGGGCGCGCATCGCGGTCTCGACGGTGGGGTCAGGCGGAGGTGAGTACACCGACGATCTCCCGTAACCGGCTGGTGTCCAGCAGGGGTTGGGCGACCGCGGCGGCCGCCTCCGCCCAGTGTGGCGCACTGGAGGCGGCGACGTGGATGCCGTGTGATCACGCTCCCTGGGCCCGCTGCCCCTTACGCCTGCGCAACCCCGCCCCATGCAACAGCCGCACCACCTCCCGGCTCCGCACCTCCACCGCCCCCGCCGCCACCGCGTCCGCGTACCGGTGGGCCGGGATGTCGTAGTGGTCGCGTTCGAAGGCGCGCGGGGGTACGCCGAGGGCCGCCGCGAAGAGGTGCAGCTCGGCGTACGAGACGTCGCTGACCAGGTGGGACCAGAGGCGGCCGTGGCCGGGCCAGGTGGGTGGGTCGATGTAGATGGTCACGTGGAAGCGGCCGTCACTTGGGGGTGTTCCCGCCCAGCGCCTTGGCGAGGGAGCCGACGGCGGCGACGTCCACGCCCGCCTCGTGGCAGACCCAGTGCGGGTCGGGGCCGAGTTCCGGTTCCACGTCCAGCGCGTGCGGGTCGCCCGTCGCGCAGGCCGGGCACAGCGGCCAGCGGCCCTGCCGGTCCAGCAGCGCGTCCTGTACGTCCTGCGCGACCAGCCCGGCGACGAAGTCGGCGCCCTCGGGCCACTGCTCGACCCACCAGCGGCGCTGCGCGAGCGACTCCTCCACCAGCGAGACCACGTCCGCCTCGGCCACCTCGCTCGCCATCAGGTCGGCGAGCACCAGCGCGCGGGCCGCGTGCAACGCCTGTTCGAGCGGGCTGACGGGATCTGTGGCGTCGTCCATGCACCCATTGTGCGCACTCTTGCCCCGCCTGCCGAACCGGAAATATCTTTCAGGGGTGACCCAGGACGTGAAGGAAACTTTCGGGAGTCCCGGCGGCTCGCTCGCCGCCAAGGTGCGCACCCTCACCCCGTCCATGACCCGGTCCATGCAGCGCGTCGCGGCGGCCGTGGCCGGCGACCCGGCGGGCTGCGCCGCCCTCACGGTCACCGGGCTCGCGGAGCTGACCGGCACCAGCGAGGCCACGGTCGTCCGCACCGCCCGCATCCTCGGTTACCCCGGCTACCGCGATCTGCGGCTCGCCCTCGCCGGGCTCGCGGCCCGGCAGGAGTCCGGGAGCGCCCCCGCGATCACCACGGACATCGCGGTGGACGACCCGCTGACCGACGTCGTCGCCAAGCTGGCCTACGAGGAGCAGCAGACCCTCGCCGACACCGCCGCCGGACTGGACACCGCCCAGCTCGGCGCGGCCGTCACCGCGCTGGCCACTGCCCGCCGTACCGATGTGTACGGGATCGGGGCGTCCGGCCTGGTCGCGCAGGACCTCACCCAGAAGCTGCTGCGGATCGGGCTGGTCGCGCACGCGCCGGGCGATCCGCACCTCGCGGTGACCAACGCGGTGCAGCTCCGCGCGGGTGACGTGGCCATCGCCATCACCCACTCGGGCTCGACCGGCGACGTCATAGAACCGCTGCGCACCGCCTTCGAGCGCGGCGCCACCACCATCGCCATCACCGGCCGTCCCGACTCGCCGGTCACCCAGTACGCCGACCACGTGCTGACCACCGCCACCTCCCGCGAGAGCGAGCTGCGGCCCGCCGCGATGTCCTCCCGTACGAGTCAACTCCTCGTGGTGGACTGCCTGTTCGTGGGCGTGGCGCAGCGGACGTACGAGAACGCGGCCCCCGCTCTGGCCGCGTCGTACGAGGCGCTGGCCCATCGGCACCGGAGCGCGACGCGTTAGCTTGATTCGTTCGGACCCGACCGGAAAGAGCCGCACCAGATGACCGACTCACTTCGCCTGCAGAGCGAGCTGGCCACCCTGACCACCGAGGCGTTCCGGCCGGAGCTGGCCGGGATCGACCAGTTGCCCACCCTGGACATCGCCCGGCTGATGAACGGCGAGGACACCGGCGTCCCCGCGGCCGTCGCCGCCCGGCTGCCCGAGATCGCCGCCGCCGTGGACGCCATCGCCGTCCGCATGGAGCGCGGCGGGCGGCTGATCTACGCCGGTGCCGGTACGGCCGGACGGCTCGGCGTGCTGGACGCCTCCGAGTGCCCGCCCACCTTCAACACCGCCCCCGGCCAGGTCGTCGGCCTCATCGCGGGCGGACCGGGCGCGATGGTGAACTCCGTGGAGGGCGCCGAGGACTCCACCGAGCTGGCCCGCGCCGACCTGGACGCGCTGAAGCTGACCCCGGAGGACTCGGTGGTCGGCGTCTCCGCGTCCGGGCGTACCCCGTACGCGGTCGGCGCGGTCGAGCACGCCCGCGCGGCCGGAGCCCTCACGGTGGGCCTGTCCTGCAACGCGAACAGCGCCCTGGCGGCCGCCGCCGAGCACGGTATCGAGGTGGTCGTCGGCCCCGAGCTGCTCACCGGCTCGACCCGGCTGAAGGCGGGCACGGCGCAGAAGCTGGTGCTGAACATGCTGTCGACGATCACGATGATCCGCCTCGGCAAGACGTACGGGAACCTGATGGTCGACGTCCGCGCCTCCAACGCCAAGCTCCGGGCGCGTTCCCGGCGCATCGTGGCGCAGGCGACGGGCGCGGAGGACGCGGAGATCGAGCGGGCCCTGACCGAGGCGGACGGCGAGGTGAAGACCGCGATCCTGATCCTCCTGGCCGGGGTGGACGGTCCCACGGCGACCCGGCTGCTGGAGGAGTCCGGGGGCCGGCTGCGGACGGCTTTGGCGAACGCGCGGGCGTAGGCGGGGCAAGGCGTACGGCCGCCCGGCTGCTGGAGGAGTCCGACGTCAGGCCGGCCAGGAGCCCCCGCGAACGCACGACCGTGAGCGGACCAACACGCACGGCCGCCTGCGGGTGCCCCTCGCGGACGCGCGGCCGTAGGCCGGGCACGCGTACGGCCGCCCTCCTTACGGAGGAGTCCCGCGCGCCGCACCGGCGGCCCCGGCCCTCCGGCGCGCACGCTCGGAGGGTGCGCAACGACTCCGCCACCGCCTCCGACGTGCTCGCCCTCACGGGCGGCCCCGCCAACATCACCCATGTCACCCACTGCCTCACCCGCCTCCGCCTCACCCTGACCGACCCGGCCGCGGTGGACGAGGAGTCGCTGCGGGCGCTGCCCGGCGTGCTCGGGGTGATCGGGGCGGGGACGCCGTCGCTCCAGGTCGTCCTGGGACCGGGGGTGGTCGGGGAGGTCACGGCGGAGGTGGAGCGGCAGCTCGCGACGGCGGCGCGCGCCGGGGGCGTACGGGCGGGGGCGGGCGCCGTCGAAGCGGGGATGGGTACGGGACCCTCGGCCACCGGCCCGGCGGCCGCTCCCCCGCCGGCAGAAGCCCGCGCCCCGAAGAAGGGCCCTGTCGCAGCCGCACTCCGCCGAGTCGCCAACGTCTTCGTCCCCCTCATCCCCGCCCTCATCGGCTGCGGCATCATCGCCGGGGTCAACGGGCTGCTCACGAACGCCGGTTGGCTCCCCGGCCTCACCCCCGCCCTGGCGGCCATCGCCTCCGGCTTCATGGCCCTGATCGCGGTGTTCGTCGGCTACCAGACCGCGAAGGAGTTCGGCGGGACTCCGATCCTGGGCGGTGCCGTCGCCGCGGTCGTCGTCTATCCGGGCGTGGCGAAGGTGACCGCGTTCGGCGTGCACCTCTCCCCCGGCCAGGGCGGTGTCCTCGGCGCGCTGGTGGCCGCCCTGCTGGCGACGCGGGTCGAGAAGTGGTGCAGGGGCCGCCTGCCGGGCGCGCTGGACGTCCTGCTCACCCCGACCGTGACCGTCCTGGTCGCGGGCCTGGCCACGCTGTACGGCCTGATGTACGCGGCCGGAGCCGTCGCCACCGCGATCGGCACCGGCGCGAACTGGCTGCTCACCACCACCGGCGCGTTCGCGGGCCTGCTCCTCGGCGGCCTCTTCCTCCCCCTGGTCATGCTGGGCCTGCACCAGGCCCTGATCCCCATCCACACCACGCTCATCGAGCAGCAGGGCTACACCGTGCTGCTCCCCCTGCTGGCCATGGCGGGCGCGGGCCAGGTCGGCGGCGCGCTCGCGGTGTACGTACGCCTGCGCCACGACACCACCCTGCGCACCACGATCCGCTCGGCGCTCCCGGCGGGCCTGCTGGGCGTGGGCGAGCCCCTGATCTACGGCGTCTCACTCCCCCTCGGCCGCCCCTTCATCACCGCCTGCGTGGGCGGGGCGGCGGGCGGCGCGTTCGTCGGCTTCTTCGCCATGCTCGGCCAGAAGGTCGGCGCCACCGCCATCGGCCCCTCCGGCTGGGCCCTCTTCCCCCTCCTCACCGGCAACCAGGGCCCCGCCCCGGCCATCGCCATCTACGGCGGCGGCCTCCTGACGGCCTACGCGGTGGGCTTCGCCGCGACCCTCGCCTTCGGCTTCCCGAGAGGTACGACGCCTCTGCCCGCCGAATGAACTCCGGCATCGTGACGCCCGCCCCTCCCCCTCGTTGCCCCTGACATGAAGAAGCTGCTGTTCGCCACGCTCGCCGTCGCCGCCTCGTCCGCCGCGCTGGCCGCCCCCGCCCACGCCGCCGCCGACGACCACTGGACGGCCGAGGACACGACCCGCTGCGCGGCGGACCTGGCCGTGGCCCCCGTGGTCAAGGCGGTCTCCCCGCTGCCGCTCGCCGAGCAGGCCCCCGCCTGCGGGAAGGGGAGCCTGCTGCACCACGGTTAGGCGTACTGGGCGAGCTGGATCAGATTGCCGCAGGTGTCGTCCAGTACCGCGATGGTGACCGGCCCCGCCTCCACCGGCTCCAGGGTGAAGCGCACCCCGAGCGCGCGCAGCCGGTCGTACTCGGCGCGCACATCGTCCACGGCGAAGGCGGTGGCCGGAATGCCGTCGCCGTGCAGGGCGGACGTGTACGGCTTGGCCGCGGGGTGGGCGTCCGGCTCCAGCAGCAGTTCGGTGCCGCCGGGCTGCTCGGGCGAGACCACGGTCAGCCACCGGTACTCGCCGAGCGGCACGTCGGCCTTCTTCACGAAGCCCAGCACCTCGGTGTAGAAGCGCAGCGCCTTCTCCTGGTCGTCGACGAAGACACTGGCCAGATTGATCCTCACGGGCGGGCCCTCCGGGGTCGGGGAAGCGTACGGCGGCCCGCGCGGGCGGACCCGGACAGATCCTCGCGCATTCCGTCCCCACCCGCCCGCACTCGCGCGGGTGAGAAGCTGGACGCATGAATCACGCCCAGCTCACCGCGCTCGGCCGTGCTCTCCGGCTCGTCGGGGAGCACGGTGAGGCGCTGACCGCCGATTCCCCGGACTCCCGGCTGCACGAGGTCAAGGCCGATCTGCGCCGCGCGCTGGACCTGCTGGACGAGAGCGTCACGGCCGGCGTCCCCACCACCCGCTGCCCGGAGCACCCGCAGGGCCCGGTGGACGAGAGCGCGCAGGACCTCTGCCTGCTGTGCGAGACCCGCAGGAGGGCCGCCCGCCGCGCCGAGTACGGCGGCCAGGGCCGGGGCCCGGAGGCCCCCGCGACCTCCCCCTCCCGCTACGGCGTCCGCGCCGACCGCCCCCAGCCTCAGCAGCGCTGGCTCCCTGAAGCGTGGAACGGCCGCGAGTGGCAGCTCTGCGGCACCCCGCGCCGGGACCGCCACGAGGCGGAGGCATACCTCGCCGCCGCCCGCCGGGGCTCGCGCCCGGCGATGGCGTACCGCCTGGTCCACGAGTTCACCGACTACGAGGTGCTGCGGGTGTGGGGCACACCCGCACAGGTCGACATCGAACCCATGGGAAACCTGTAGGCAGACCGGAGGCGGAGAAACATGGATCAGCAGGTCAGCATTGTCACCCTGGGCGTCGGGGATCTGGCGGAAAGCCGCCGCTTCTACAGCGAGGGCCTCGGCTGGACCCCGCTGCTCGACCTGGACGAGATCGTCTTCTACCAGGTCGGCAAGGGCCTGGCCCTGGCCCTCTTCCCCCTGTCCGACCTGGCCGCCGACACCGGCGCCCCGGCCACCCCCGGCACCCCCTTCACCCTCGCCCAGAACCTCGGCTCCCCCGCCGAGGTCGACGCGGCCGTGGCCCGCGCCCGCGAGGCCGAGGCGAACGTCCTCAAGGAGCCCCAGCGGGCGGCCTTCGGCGGCTACCACGCCTACTTCACCGACCCGGACGGCCACCGCTGGGAGATCTGCCACAACCCCGGCTGGTCGGTGTCGGAGGACGGCACGGTACGGCTGACCGCGGTGGACCCGGAGAGCTGAAGCCCGAGGGCAACACAAAGGCGCCGGGCGGGAGTTCACCCACCCGGCGCCTCACAGAAGAGCCTCAGCTGAGAGAGCCCAGCGCGGCAGCGTCGTACGCCTTCAGCTCGTCGGACCGGCCGGCGAGCACCTTGGCCGCCCACTCCGGGTCCTGGAGCAGGGCGCGGCCGATGGCGACCATGTCGTACTCCTCGCGCTCCAGGCCGTCGAGGAGGTCCTCGATGCCCTTGACCGCGGAGCCCTCGCCCTGGAACGCGCCCATGAAGTCGCCGTCCAGGCCGACCGAGCCGACGGTGATGACGGGCTTGCCGGTGATCTTCTTGGTCCAGCCGGCCAGGTTGAGGTCGGAGCCGTCGAACTCGGGCTCCCAGTAGCGGCGGGTGGAGGCGTGGAAGACGTCGACACCGGCGGCGGACAGCGGCGCGAGGATCGCCTCCAGCTCCTCCGGGGTCTCGGCGAGGCGCGCGGTGTAGTCCTGCTGCTTCCACTGCGAGTAGCGGAAGATGACGGGGAACTCGGCCGACACCCGCTCGCGCACGGCCGCGACGATCTCCGCCGAGAACTGGGCGCGGGCGACCGGGTCGCCACCGTAGGCGTCGGTGCGGCGGTTGGTGCCCTCCCACAGGAACTGGTCCAGCAGGTAGCCGTGCGCGCCGTGGAGCTCGACACCGTCGAACCCGATGCGCTCGGCGTCGGCGGCGGCCTGCGCGAAGGCGCCGATGACGTCGTCCACGTCGGACTGCGTCATGGCCTTGCCCTTGGGCTCGGCGCCCTCCTTGTGGATGCCGGACGGCCCCACGGCGGGAGCCTCCGCGAACGGCGGCTCACCCTCGCGGCGGACCATGCCGATGTGCCACAGCTGCGGGACGATCGTGCCGCCCGCCGCGTGCACGTCCTGCGCGACCTTCGCCCAGCCCGCGAGCTGCTCCTCACCGTGGAAACGCGGCACGCTGTCGCTCTGACCGGCCGAGTCGTGCCCGACGTACGTACCCTCGGTGACGATCAGGCCGACACCGTTCGCGGCACGGCGGGAGTAGTACGACGCCACGTCCGCACCGGGGATGCCGCCCGGCGAGAACATCCGGGTCATCGGCGCCATCGCGATCCGGTTCGGCACGGTCAGGCCGTTGAGGGTGATCGGGCGGGACAGGAGCTGGGCCGCGCGGGAGGCGGCGGACGTCGGTGCGGTCACGTGGGGGCTCCTCGGGAGAACGGTGTCGTATAGACCGGCTGGTATGTGAGCACGCAATGGTGCACCTAGTGAAACAACTGGTCCACGCGGCTCTGCATTCCGTCCCACTGGAACGGGCGAGTGTGACCCCGGCCACGCGCGCCGCTCTCAGCCCAGCTCGACCCGCCGCCGGGCGTCCCGGTTCAGCAGCCGGACGCGCTCGCGGAGTACGTCGGCGGGGGCGGCTTCGCCGAGGTGCTCCGGCGGTACGTCCCACTCCCGGCCGCCGCCGAGGGGCCGTAACTGGACGCGACCGCCGACCCGGCCCATGACCTCCCCGAGCCGACCGTCCCGCGCGTCCTGCGCGTACGCGCCGACGGCTGGGGCGTCCCCCTCCCTCACTCGCCCCGCTCCGTGAGCGCGGCGGCGAGGCGGGAGGCGACGTCGAGGTTGCAACTGCCGAGGTCGACAAGGGTGTTGCGCCCGCCGTAGACCTCGGTCACGGGGTCGACGCGCAGCGAGGGCAGCACGATGCCCGCGTCGCGCAGGGCGGCGCGGAGCCGCTCGACCGCTTCGTCAGCCGTATCCGTCATGTCAGTTCCTCCACGCTGAGTGTTGTTGTTCTGCACACAGAGTGGCGGCGACGCTTCTAGCCTGGCCAGAGAGGCAGTGCCAACAACCTCGCCTGTAGGACAGGAGCCGCGATGCCAGGACCGAAGGACCTCGACCCGTCGTCATCACCGCGAGCGATGATCGGGGCGGAGTTGCGCCATGCGCGGGAGCGGATGGGGTTGAGCCAGGACCAGTTGGGCCAGCTCTTGTTCGTGAGCGGATCGTTCATCGGCCAACTGGAGGCCGGGACGCGCCGGATGCAGCCGGAGTACGCGCGCATGCTGGACGAGGCGCTGGATACGGGGGATTTCTTCACGCGCAACTGTGGGGCGGCGGCGAAGTCCAAGTATCCGGAGCACTTCGCGGAGGCGGCGGAAGTGGAGGTACAGGCCACGGCGATCAGGGAGTACTCACCCTTGCTCATCCCCGGACTACTCCAGACCCCGGAGTACGCACGAGCCGTGTTCCGCGCCTACCGCCCAACGGAGCCTGAGCGGCAGCTCGATGAACTGGTGTCGGTTCGTATGGCCCGAGCGGCCCTCCTCGACGATCCAACAGAGCTGGTGTTGTGGGTTGTATTGGACGAGGCGGCTCTACGTCGCGTGACGGGTGGACGGCCGGTGATGGCGGAGGCCGTGCGCCATCTGGCCGACGTGGCCCGGCGGCATCGGGCGATCGTGCAGGTCCTGCCGTTCGAGGCCGGTGCACACACCGCGATGGAGGGCCCCATCAGGCTTATGGACTTCGTGGACGCTCCGCCATTGGTCTACTTTGAGGGGGTGGGCACCGGACGGCTGGAGGACGACCCCTCTACCGTCAGGCATCGCCAGCGCACCTTCGAGTTGCTCGCGGCCTGTGCCCTCTCACCAGCCAAGTCCCTTGTTCTACTTGATGCGGTGGCACAGGATTACGCGCATGAGAAACACCCCTGAGCCCGGCCCGGACCCCGCTACCTGGCGCAAGTCGACGTACAGCGGCGGCAGCGGCGGTAACTGCCTGGAGGTAACCGACGCCCACCCCGCCCTCATTCCGGTCCGCGACTCCAAGACCCCCCTCGGCCCGAAGCTCGCGTTCCGGCCGGAGGCGTGGTCGACGTTCGTGGAGAACCTCAAGCACGCCTGACCGATTGCCCACTGGTCCCAGCTCGCTGGAGGGCACACGATCTCCTACATGAAGACCACGTGGCGCAAGTCCACCTACAGCCAAGGTGACGGCAGCGACTGCCTGGAAGTAGCCGACGCCCACCCCACCCACATCCCCGTCCGCGACTCCAAAGCGCCGCACGGCCCGAAGCTCGCGTTCCGGCCGGAGGCGTGGGCGACGTTCGTGGAGAACCTCAAGGTTGGCTGACGACCTCAACCCCCAGTCCATCACGGAGTTGGCCCAGGCCCTGGTCCGGTGCCCCAGCCGGGCCGGGATCGACGGCTACGGGCCAGTACTGGCCGTACTGGAAGACTGGCTGGCCGCCCGATCCCTCCCGCACCGGCGACTGCACGACGAGGCGGGTGCAGCCGTAGCCCTGCTGGTGGAGATCGCGGGCGGCCGGCCAGGCCCGTGGTGGACGCTGGACGCGTGCGTGGACACAGCACCCTTTGGCGACGAGTCCATGTGGTCCTTCCCGCCGGCCTCTGGTGACATCGTGGACGGCTGGCTGCTGGGACGGGGCGCGGCGGACTCCAAGTTGGCCGCGTCGATGTTCTGCCACATCGCGGCCGACCTCGCGCCGCGCGCGGACTCGCTGCACGGCGGGCTCGCGGTACTGCTGGACGTGGACGAGCACACCGGCCGTTTCGGCGGCGCCCGCGCCTACCTGGCCGACCCCTACGCAGCCCGCCCGGCGGGGGTGCTGATCGGCTACCCCGGCATGAACGAGGTGGTGGTGGGCGGCCGGGGCCTGTGGCGGGCGACGATCACGGTGCGGGCTCCGTCCGGCCACTCCGGCTCCAGCAGGGCCGTAACCGGCGCGATCTCCCGCGCCGCACACCTCGTACGCCTCTTGGAAGACAGCGAACTACCTACCCCTCAAGGCGACTTCCCACTGCCACCGAAGCTGACGGTGACCGCGTTCCACGGTGGAGAGGGCTTCTCCGTGACCCCGGACCGCGTGGACCTGAACGTGGACATCCGCACGACTCCCGACTTCACGGCCGAGGACGCCGAGGCACTCGCCCAACAAGCCATCGCCGCCCTCACCCAGGAGACATCCGCCCCCACCGAGGTCACTCCGGTCGCGTCCTGGCCCTCGTTCCGCCTCACCGAGGACGACCAGCCCGCCGCCGCCCTGCTGAACGCCGCCGCGGAGTCGGGCCTGACCGTGAGCCCCAAGACCGCGGGCCCCTCCAACATCGGCAACATGCTGGCAGCCGTAGGCATCCCGGCCACCGCGGGCTTCGGCGTCCCGTACGAGAACCTCCACGCCCCCGACGAACGCGCCCACCTCGCCGAACTCCCCACGGTGTACGCGGTGTACCGCCGGGCAGCCCTCGCCCTACTCACCCCCGAGGCTCAAGCGGCGAGCCCCGAGCCCTCTTAGGAAGGATTGGTTGGAGGGTTTCAACCCACCCTCCCACCCTGCGACTTGACCGGGAGCGACCGACTTGCCACGGAAGGTCACGAGGCCCTAGCGTGCCCGCATAAGCAAACAGCCCCCGCCAGGCGCTACCAACACCTGCGGGGGCTTGACCTACAAGATCGGAAACAGCGATCCCGTGGCTGAAGCCAAGCTTAGCTCTGCCCCTCTGCAAGCGCACGCGTCCCCGCACCCGATGGCCAATCCCGGCTACGGCAAGCGCTCCACACCGGACCAACTCCAGCGCACGAAGCACGACTTCACTCACCTCCCGCCCCGCGAGGCGGCCATCGCCGCGTACATCGACCGCCTCCCCGAAGGCGCCGACATCTCGGTGAAGACCCTGGCCAAGACGCTCCCGTACGGCCAGTGCGCCCTACGTACGGCCCTCAACCGGCTCCAAAACGCGGGCCACTTGAGGCGAGGCAGGGAACGCCTGGACTCGGAGGCTGGCGGCACCCGCTGGATCACCCGATCGTGGTTCTCCCGAACCGCCCGCGACGACGCCTGGTGGGCCTCGTTCGCCCGAGGCGACGCCCCGGACCCGCCACCGAAGCAGACCCGTTCCCGAGCCCACATCCTGCTGGCCGCCCTGGGCCGCAAGACCCCGTCCCTGTCCCTCTCAGCCGCCGACTGCGCCAACCTGGCCCCGCTCCTGACGGAGTGGTTCACCCGAGGCGCCACCGACGACGCCATCCTCCGCGCCCTGACCGACGGCCTCCCCACCCCGATCCACCACCCAGCGGCCCTGGTCCGCCGTCGCCTGACCGACAAACTCCCCCCGGAACCGGCCCCCACCCCACCCCGCCGCACGCTGGAATGCGCGAACTGCGGCCTGCTGGGCCGCCCCGAGGCGCTACCGGGAGGCATGTGCCGCGCCTGCCGGGGTGAACAGACGCCGGGGCAGACCCCAGCACCCCTGCCCGCCCCCACCGTGCGCGCCCGCGCGGAGGAGATCCGGGCCGCCATGTCCGCCCGCAAGCACCCGTTGGCATCCGTGTGACGCCCCCGGCGAGGGCCTCATGAGCAACGACCCTCGCGACCGCACTCGCGCGGGACCCTCGCATGACCCGGTAGGGTCGCGATCTTCGGCCGGCGGACACCGGCGCTGGTCAGCGGAGCAGCGGGGCCCCTGTTCGATACGGCCGAGGTCGGGCGGTCGTTCGCCAGAGGCGGCTGGCAGCAGTGGCCCACGTACCAGCGCGCGTCGGTGTGGGAGTTCCTGCACGCCTGGTGGGCCCACAGCCTCACCTCATCGGCTCCGGTGATCCCGGTCCACGACCTTCTCGCGCTGTGCGCGGAGGCGTCCGCCACGCTCACCCCGTGGCTCGCGGCCTGGGAGGCACTCGACCACCACACGGCCGACCGACACCTGGCCGAAGCGGCAGCCCACTGGGAGTACGCCCTCCTGGGCGACGAACTTCCCTGGCACACCTGGCACGACGAGGACGCCCTACGCACCGAACTCGCCGCCTGGCTTTCCCGATACGCCCCGGCTCGCCTACGAGCCCACAACGCCCCCGAAGACCTCCTTCACCGCATACGCCTGGCAGCCCTCCCCACCCCCACCCGCTGGGAAAAACCTCACTGGCCCGTCCGCCGCTACTGAAACAGCGCCCATCTCCGGCTCGTCCACCTCTACACCCAGGCGGCGCTACGCGGATTCCAGGCGCCCTGCGCTGTCTCGTCGAGCATGGGATCAATGAAGACGGCGGCGGCTTCCACTGCTTCCGCGTAGGTGCGACAGCCCTGAAGGCCGACGACCAGTGCGGCCTGCTTGGGGTAGCCGCCGTGCCAGTCGGGTCCCGGCGCTTGAAAGCCGGCCGGGAGTACTACGTGCGTCCCGTTCATACGCCTGCGCTCCGCTTCACGGTGCAGGGCCTGGGTGACGTGGGCGGGGACCGCTTCCTGCTGGCTGATGAGCAGGACGTCGGCCAGATCGCGGTAGCGGCTGGAGCTGAACTCCCCGTTCCGCCCGTGCCGTTCGTACATGGCGTAGACCTTGTCTGCGATGTGGTCGATGACGGGGTAGAGGCGGACCTCGGGCCAGTCCACGGGCCATTCGATGTCTACGGCGGACCTCAGCGTGCGGACCTCGGGGACACCGGACAGAGTGCGGCCGACCACCAGATCGACCTTGACGGTGTCGACCATGGCTGTACCGAGGAAAACCCGGAAGTACTGGGCACCGCCGCGGCCTTCGTCGCTGTGGTTCTCGAACTTGCCGGGGACGTAGCGAAGGTAGTCGCCGAGGTCCAGTCAGGCGGCCTCCACCACCAGTTGACGTGCTTCGTCAGCGGTGCGGTCCGGATATGCGCTCTGGAGGTCGATGTCCTGGCTGAGACGGGCGGCGCCGCGATAGCGGACCAGCAGGGCCTGCCCACCCTTGATGAGCCAGCCGTCGGGCTCCTTGGTGAAGACACGCGCCGCGAGGCGGTTGAAGTAGAAAATCTTCGTGAGGTCGGCGATGCTCATGCCGGTCTGCTTCGACATGGTGACCGTCGCCTGCTTCAAGGCGGACCGGAACGCCGTCGGGCTCTTGTAGACCTTGCCCATGATCTCCCCTGGCGCACTGGTTCAAGTCCACAGACTTTACGCGCAGGTTGATCACTCTTCAGGGCTTTCGGGAAGGCCGGCAGACCTCGCCCTCATTTGGGATGGCTGCTGTTGAAGCTCATCGGCCCGCAAGCCCGGCTGACTCATGAGATATGCGGCGAAGTCGGGGCGGCCAGCCAGGACACGGGCGGCCCCGACAAAGCCTGCCTGGGCAGCCCGCTCGACTTCCTGTCGGCGCAGGCTCTCACCGGCCTGCGCCACGAGGTGGTCGATCACGTCGCGCCCGGTGGCGGTGGCCTTCAGGCCGTACTTGCGGGCGTAGGGCTGCACCCGCTCGGCGAGGTCATCGAGGTCGACCAGTCCACGGCGTTCCGCCTCGGCGATGACCCCGCCGACATGGCCCCCGTCGGCCTTCGCCCGGAGCAGGTCCGTGATGGTGCGGAGGGGTGTGGTGACCGGCAGGCCGTCGACCACGGTGACCTCGTCATCCTCCAGCGCCGCCGTGCGCAGCCGGACGAAGGGCTCGGTGGTCGTCCGCCGCCGGGGCACGGTGATCTCCACCTCGGACGCGGGGATGTCGCCCAGCTCGTGAAGCAGGGCGGCCGATGCGTGGGAGACGACGCCGGAGTCGGGGTGCCCGGCCGGGCGGTCCCAGGCGAACTCCTTCGGCATCAGACGCAGCCACGCGGCCTTGATGTCCTGGTGGCGCGGCATACCGGCGGCGGTCGCGACGTACACGCTTCGGCTGACGCTCTCCAGCAGCCCCGCCTCGGTCAGACGCAGAAGCTGCACGGCACCGACGCCGAGCTCCTTGGCCTGAGCAGTGGTGATCATGCCCCACTGATCTGCGGCGGCCCCGGCGATGACAGCAAGCTGTTCCGCGCGATCCATACAGAGATGCTTACACAGTTTGGCAGAGATAGTTACGCCTAGACGTAACCATCTCTGCATCTCCACCCCTCCAGCTGTAACTAACTCTGCAGAAAGACCGACGGCGGTCACAGCAAGTCGGGTGCACTCTCCTGGGCGGGAACCTCGGATGCCGGGTGATCTGGATCATCGGCCGGGGCGGCGGCACGCAGCGCCGCTTCGACCCGGCGGTTGCTGGTCATGGAGGCCGTGACGGCGGTCATCGCCAGGAGGAGGCCGGCGGCGGCGTAGAGCGGGGTGCGGATGTCGTAGGTGGTGGCCAGCCAGCCGCCGAGGAAGGCCCCGATGGGGGCGGCGCACATGGCGAGCATGCGGGAGGTGGAGGCGACCCGGCCCATCAGGTGGGCGGGGACGATCGCCTGCCGGAGGGAGGGCGCGAGCACCATCGTGGCGCCCATGCCCGCTCCGCAGACGGCGAGGGCCAGCCCGGCGACGTACGGGTTCGGGGCAGCGGCCAGGCCCAGGATGGCCAGCCCTTCGACGGCGGCCGTGCAGGTCAGTGCGGTGCCGGTGCCGAGTCGCCGGCCGAGGTAGGAGGCGATGCCCGCGCCGAGCAGGCCGCCGGTGGCCTCCGCCGTGAGGAGCAGGCCGAAGCCGTAGGTGTCGATGCCCAGGCGGTCGTGCGCGAAGAGGGCGAGGACGGTCTCCACGGCGAGGAAGGCGACGTTCCCGACCGCCGGGCGGAGCGCCAGCCCGAGCAGCACCCGGTCCCGGAAGACGTACGAGGCCCCGGCCCGCGCCTGCCGCAGCAGCGACTCGCGGACCTCCGGCACGGGCCGGGGCATGGCGGGCAGCGAGCGTACGAGCAGCGCGGAGCACAGGAACGACACCGCGTCGGTGAGCAGCGGGACCGCCCGCCCGAGCGTGAGCAGGGCACTGCCCGCGGGCGGTCCCGCGAAGCCGGACATGGCGGTCTGGGCGCCGCGCAGGCGGGAGTTGGCGCGCTCCAGGAGCGCGGGGTCGCGGCGGAGCAGATCCGGCAGGTAGGCCGTGGCGGCCGTGTCGAGGAAGAGTCCGCCGAGGCCGAGCAGGAAGGCGACGACCGCGAGCAGCGCGATGCTCAGCACGTCGAGCGCGGCCGCTGCCGCCGGTATCGCGAGCAGCCCCGCACGCGCGGCGTCCGCGACCCACATCGTGCGCCGACGGTCCCAGCGGTCCACCAGCGCACCGCCGAGCACCCCGAAGAGCAGCCACGGCAGCGTTCCGGCGGCCGTGACGACGGCGAGCGCCATCGGATTCCGCGTCAACGTCAACGCGAGCAGCGGCAGCGCGGCGTGCGACACGCCGTCACCGAGCGAGGAGATCGTCTGCGCGGTCCACAGCCGTCCGAACCCGGTCGGCAACTTCCGTATGTCTGAGGTCACTTGGCGTCCCCTTCGGTCTGCTTGCGCGATGCCGGGTGGAACAGGGCGAAGACGAGTGACGCGTCCGGCAGCGACGGATCGGACAGTTCGCGGTACTCGTCCGCCAGTGCCTCCAGCCGCGCTCCCAGCTCCGCGAACTGCTCCTCGGTGAGCCGCAGATGCGCCATCCGTACATGCCGCTCGCCGTCCGCCGGCGACGCCTCCAGGTCCGCCACCGCATGCCGCATCAGCACATCCGGCCCTCCCTCACCCGGATCGGGCAGCGCGATCGACCGTGCGGCCATCGCGTAGTACCGCTCGGTGACCCCCCGGACCTTCCGTGTCCGTACGACCTTCACCAGGCCGGCCCGCTCCAGCAGCCGCACGTGGTAGCTGGAACTCCCCTTGGCCAGGCCCACGCGCTCGGCGATCTGCGTGATCGTCGCGGGCTCGAAGCGGAGCACGGCCATGATCCGGTGGCGCGTCAGATTGGAGACGGCGCGCAGCTGGTCGTCAGTGGTGACGTGGAACGTCTCGGGGAGATCGTCGGTAGGCATGCCTCCAATGGTCAACACTTCTTGACCATTGCGCAAGGGATTTCGCACGGGCTTACAGAATCTGCTGTCCGGCGCGCGAGACCTTCCGTCATCCGGGGTCATGACGACCACTCAGGAGCCACGGTGGTCAGCGAGGAATCACGTCAGTAGCCTTGCGCCACACGCGCCTTACGACGGAGGGCTTCCCGCATGACCATCTCGTTCGTCCGCCCCGAACCGCCGTACTACGCGGTGATCATCACCACCCGGCCCGCCGAGGACCTGGAGGGCTACGCGGCGATGAGCGAGCGCATGGCCGAACTCGGCGAGGCGCAGCCCGGCTATCTCGGGCGCGAGTCCATGACGGACAAGGACGGCCGGGATCTCGTCGTCATCTACTACGCGGACGAGGCGTCGATAACGGCGTGGAAGGCCCACCCCGAACACCTCCAGGCCCAGCGGCTCGGCCGCGAACGCTGGTACTCCTCCTACAGCGTGGAGGTCGCACGGGTGGAGCGCGCCTACGCCTTCCCCCGCGACTGAGGCCCGCGACCGAGGCCCGCGACCGAGGCCCGGAAACGCCCGAGGGCGGCACCCCCCGTGAGGGAAGTGCCGCCCCGGACCAGGACAGTTGATCCGAGCAGGATCAGAAGTCCATGTCACCGCCCGGCATGCCACCCGGAGCGGCCGCGCCGGCCTTCTCGGGCTTGTCGGCGATGACGGCCTCGGTGGTGAGGAACAGCGCGGCGATGGACGCGGCGTTCTGCAGGGCGGAACGCGTGACCTTCGCCGGGTCGATGATGCCCTCGGCGATCATGTCGACGTACTCACCGGTCGCGGCGTTCAGGCCGTTGCCGACGGGAAGGTTGCGGACCTTCTCCACGACGACGCCACCCTCGAGACCACCGTTGATGGCGATCTGCTTGAGCGGGGCCTCCAGCGCGAGCTTGACCGCGTTGGCACCGGTCGCCTCGTCGCCCGTCAGCTCGAGCTTGTCGAAGACCTGGCCGGCCTGGAGCAGAGCCACGCCACCACCGGCGACGATGCCCTCCTCGACGGCCGCCTTGGCGTTGCGCACGGCGTCCTCGATGCGGTGCTTGCGCTCCTTGAGCTCCACCTCGGTGGCGGCACCGGCCTTGATGACCGCCACGCCGCCCGCGAGCTTCGCCAGGCGCTCCTGGAGCTTCTCGCGGTCGTAGTCCGAGTCGCTGTTCTCGATCTCGGCGCGGATCTGGTTCACGCGGCCCTGCACCTGCTCCGAGGAGCCGGCGCCGTCGACGATCGTGGTCTCGTCCTTGGTGACGACGACCTTGCGGGCGCGGCCAAGGAGGTCCAGGGAGGCGTTCTCCAGCTTGAGACCGACCTCCTCGGAGATGACCTCGCCACCGGTGAGGATGGCGATGTCGCCGAGCATGGCCTTGCGGCGGTCGCCGAAGCCCGGAGCCTTGACGGCGACGGACTTGAAGGTGCCACGGATCTTGTTGACGACCAGGGTCGACAGGGCCTCGCCCTCGACGTCCTCGGCGATGATCAGCAGCGGCTTGCCCGACTGCATGACCTTCTCCAGGAGCGGGAGCAGGTCCTTGACCGAGGAGATCTTGGAGTTGGCGATGAGGATGTAGGGGTCCTCGAGCACCGACTCCATGCGCTCCATGTCGGTCGCGAAGTAGGCGGAGATGTAGCCCTTGTCGAAGCGCATGCCCTCGGTGAGCTCAAGCTCCAGACCGAAGGTGTTGCTCTCCTCGACGGTGATGACACCTTCCTTGCCGACCTTGTCCATCGCCTCGGCGATGAGCTCGCCGATCTGGGTGTCGGCGGCGGAGATGGAGGCGGTGGAGGCGATCTGCTCCTTGGTCTCCACGTCCTTGGCCTGCTCCAGCAGAGCGGTGGAGACGGCCTCGACGGCCTTCTCGATACCGCGCTTGAGGGCCATCGGGTTGGCGCCGGCGGCTACGTTGCGCAGGCCCTCCTTGACCAGGGCCTGGGCCAGCACGGTCGCGGTGGTCGTACCGTCGCCGGCGACGTCGTCCGTCTTCTTGGCGACTTCCTTGACCAGCTCGGCGCCGATCTTCTCGTACGGGTCCTCGAGCTCGATCTCCTTGGCGATGGAGACACCATCGTTGGTGATCGTGGGGGCGCCCCACTTCTTCTCGAGGACGACGTTGCGGCCCTTGGGGCCGAGCGTCACCTTGACGGCGTCCGCGAGCTGGTTCATGCCGCGCTCGAGGCCGCGCCGCGCCTCCTCGTCGAACGCGATGATCTTGGCCATGTGAAGTGGTCCCTCCAGGACTGGGGGTGATTCCTTCGGACCGCGCCCGCGCCCGCGACGGACGGCTCGCCGACCTTGTGGTTCCTTGCCCCACCCGGTCCGCGGGCCTCACCGACCCGGTCCTTCGTTGTCACTCTCACCTTCAGAGTGCTAACGCAATGATTAGCACTCACCCAGGGCGAGTGCAAGCGCCTTCGGGGGATCAGGAGGGGACTTAACAGGACGAAGGGCCCGCACCCTGTGCCGGTGCGGGCCCTTCGCTCTGCTGGAAACGTTCAGACGGTGACGCGAACCATGTCGGCCTGCGGACCCTTCTGGCCCTGCGAGATCTCGAACTCCACCCGCTGGCCCTCTTCCAGGGCCCGGTAGCCGTCCATCTGGATGGCGCTGTAGTGGACGAAGACGTCCGCACCACCGTCGACCGCGATGAAGCCGTACCCCTTCTCCGCGTTGAACCACTTGACGGTGCCCTGAGCCATGCCTAACTCCCCTATTACTGGCCCTTGCGCAGATCCACACCTCGCGGACCTGGGTCAGACCTCGCACCCCAATGGTCGGGGGCGTGCGCCGGAACGCGTCGACCGCGGCTGAATGTATCTGTCCAACTGCCGTCTGCAACAGGTCAATCGGACGAGAATTCTGGACGGACACAGTCCGGAATCTGCCGCAAATTCGGCCGAATTCGGGGCAAGTCGGGCCCCCTAAAAACAACAAATGCCGCACATTACCCGCGCATTTTGGCTACTTCTTGTCGGGTCAGCGGCATGAATCGCGGGCTCCCGACCCGCTTGACCGGGAGCGCGTTCCCCAACCCTACCGCGCTCAATCACACAGAATGGCCCCCTCCGTTTCTCTTACGGAGAAGGCCATTCGATGAACTGACGGTAACCGTGGTTACCGAAGGTAATTTCAGCCGCCGGCGACCGCCGGAATGATGGAGACACCCGCGCCGTCGGGGGTGGCGGTCTGAAGTCCGCCCTCGAAACGCACGTCGTCGTCATTGACGTAGACATTCACGAACCGGCGCAGCTTGCCCTGGTCGTCCAGCACGCGCGCGGCGATGCCCGTGTGGTGCTTCTCCAGGTCCTCGATGACCTCCGCGAGCGTGCCGCCCTCGGCGGCGACCTCGGCCTGCCCGCCGGTGTAGGTGCGCAGGATGGTCGGGATGCGAACGGTCACGCTCATGCGAGGCCAGCCTCTCGGAAGGAGTCCAGGTTCGGGCGGATGGTCGCGGTCAGACCGGTGCCGGCGACCGCGTCCAGGGTCTTGAGGCCGTCGCCGGTGTTGAGGACGACGGTGGTGAGCGAGGGGTCCAGCGCGCCGGTCTCGATCAGCTTGCGGGTGACACCGACCGTCACCCCGCCCGCCGTCTCGGCGAAGATGCCCTCGGTACGGGCCAGCAGCTTGATGGCGTCCACGATCTGCGGGTCCGTCACGTCCTCCACCGCGCCACCGGTGCGGCGCGCGATGTCCAGCACGTACGGCCCGTCGGCCGGGTTGCCGATGGCGAGGGACTTGGCGATGGTGTCCGGCTTCTGCGGCCGCACCACGTCGTGACCGGCCTTGTACGCGGCCGACACCGGCGAGCAGCCCTCCGCCTGGGCGCCGAAGATCTTGTACGGCTTGTCCTCGACCAGGCCGAGCGCGATCAGCTCCTTCAGCCCCTTGTCGATCTTGGTGAGCTGGGAGCCGGAGGCGATCGGCACCACGAGCTGGTCGGGCAGCCGCCAGCCGAGCTGCTCGCAGATCTCGTACGCCAGCGTCTTGGAGCCCTCGGCGTAGTACGGCCGGAGGTTGACGTTGACGAAGCCCCAGCCCTCGCCGGCCGGGTCGCCGATCAGCTCGGAGCAGAAGCGGTTCACGTCGTCGTAGTTGCCCTCGATGCCGATCAGCTCACCGCCGTAGACGGCGGCCATGACGACCTTGCCCTGCTCCAGGTCGTGCGGGATGAACACGCAGGAGCGCAGGCCGGCGCGGGCGGCGGCGGCGCCGACCGCGCCGGCCAGGTTGCCGGTGGAGGAGCAGGACAGGGTGGTGAAGCCGAAGGCGCGGGCGGCCTCCAGCGCCTGGGCGACGACACGGTCCTTGAAGGAGTGCGTCGGGTTGCCGGAGTCGTCCTTCACGAACAGCCCGCCGGTGACGCCGAGTTCACGGGCCAGGCGGTCGGCCTTGACCAGCGGGGTCCAGCCGGGGTTGAGGTTCGGCTTCTCGGCGACGTCGGCGGGGACGGGCAGCAGCGGGGCGTAGCGCCAGATGCTGGCGGGGCCGGACTCGATGCGCTTGCGCAGCTCTTCGGTGTCGTACGCGGAGAAGTCGTAGGCGATCTCCAGCGGCCCGAAACATTCCTCGCAGGCGAAGACGGGGCCGAGCGGGACGCGGTGTCCGCACTCCCGACAGCTCAGGGCGGCGGCGGGGCCGAGATCTACGGTGGGGGTGGCGACGGTCTGCACAGCCATGGAGGCGAGGCCCTCTCTCCTCATCTTCCTCACGACGCATCTCGCCGTGAGACGGATTTGGCACCTTCCCTAGCCGGGAGCCTCGCGGTGTCGCGGTGTGTCGCGCGCACGAGACCGGCTGGAGGGTTGCCGGGGCTTCATCGGGCCGTTTCCCTCTGCCCCTCTGGATGAGCGGTATTCGGTTGTGAACGCCATCTGGCCTCGACATGCGATGGTCATCGGCGTTGTCCAAGACTGTAACCGAAGGCCAGGAGAGTTGAAGGTGTCGTCCGAACCGCGAGATGGATCAGGCGGGGACCGGCCCGGACACCGGCCGGCCCGTGCAGACACGCCCCCACAGTGAGGAGCCGCAGACCATGCTGGAAGAAACCGAACGCTGGCTGGCCACCCGCTCCTGGTCCGTGGCCGACCGCCCGCTGCACCGCGTCCTGGCCGCCAAGCAGCGCTCCGGGCAGCGCGTGTCCGTGGTGCTGCCCGCGCTGAACGAGGAATCGACGGTCGGGGAGATCGTCTCCGTGATCCGGCACGACCTGGTGTCCCAGGCGCCGCTGGTGGACGAGATAGTCGTGGTGGACTCCGGGTCCACCGACCGCACCGCCGAGGTGGCCGCCGCCGCGGGCGCGCGGGTCGTGCACCGGGACGACATCCTGCCCCGGCTGCCCGCCGAGCCCGGCAAGGGCGAGGTGCTGTGGCGCTCCCTGCTGGTCACCAGCGGGGACATCGTGGCCTTCGTGGACGCCGACCTGAAGGAGTTCTCCTCCGACTTCGTCCTCGGCATCGTCGGCCCGCTGCTCACCGATCCGGGGATCGACCTGGTCAAGGCGATGTACGACCGTCCGCTGGGCGGGGCTGCCGGGCAGGGCGGCCGGGTGACCGAGCTGATGGCGCGCCCGCTGCTGAACATGCACTGGCCGCAGCTGGCCGGGTTCGTGCAGCCGCTGGGCGGGGAGTACGCGGCCCGCCGCTCGCTGCTGGAGCGGCTGCCGTTCCCGGTGGGGTACGGGGTCGAGCTGGGGATGCTGGTGGACTCACTGCATCTGGTCGGGCTCGACGCGCTGGCCCAGGTGGACGTGGGGGTGCGCAAGCACCGGCACCAGGACGGGCAGGCCCTCGGCCGGATGGCGGCCGCGATCTACCGCACCGCGCAGCTCCGGCTCGCGCGCGGACATCTGGTGCGGCCCGCGCTGACCCAGTTCGAGCGGGGGGTGGACGGTTTCGAGCCGCGTACGTACTCGGTGGACACCGAGGAGCGGCCGCCGATGGCGGAGATCGCGGAGTACGCGGCGCGGAAGGTGGCGTGAGGGCGGCCGTATACGGTCGGCTCGCCGGTCGCGCGTACGTTTGAGCATTTGTGGGTCGGGCTAGGTTGAGGCCATGGCTACGCAGGGTGCTGAGGTGCTGGTCGCGTCCAATCGCGGCCCGGTTTCGTACACGGTGGGTCCGGACGGGGGCTTGACTTCCCGGCGGGGCGGCGGCGGTCTCGTATCGGGGCTGTCGGCGATCGGTCCGGACACGGACGCGGTGTGGGTGTGCGCCGCGCTCGGGGACGGTGACCGGGAGGCGGTGCGGCGCGCGGACGGCGCTCTGCTGCCGGCGGCGGACACCGGCGGGCAGCGGGTGCGGATGCTGGACATCGACGCGGGTGTCTACGCCGACGCGTACAACGGCATCGCCAACTCGGCCCTCTGGTTCGTGCACCACATGATGTACCAGACGCCGCTGGAGCCGGTCTTCGACGCGGAGTTCCGCCGGCAGTGGGACGCGTACCGCGCCTACAACCAGGCGTTCGCGGAGGCGCTGGCCGAGGAGGCGGCGCCGGGCGCTGCGGTGCTGATCCAGGACTACCACCTGGCGCTGGCCCCCCGGATGCTGCGCAAGCTCCGCCCCGACCTGCGCATCGGCCACTTCTCGCACACGCCGTGGGCGCCGCCGGACTACTTCCGCCTCCTCCCGGACGACATCGCGGCCGAGCTGCTGACCGGCATCCTGGGCGCGGACCGGGCGGCGTTCCTGACCCGGCGCTGGGCGGACGCGTTCACCGACTGCTGCCACGCGGTACTGGGTCCCGGCATCCCCTCCGGTACGGAGATCGGGGTGCACGGGCTGGGCGCGGACGCGGACTTCCTGCGGGAGCGGGCGCACCGGGCGGACGTGGACGAGCGGATGGCGCTGCTGCGGGAGGAGATCGGCGAGGGGCGCCGGACGATCGTCCGCGTGGACCGCACCGAGCTGTCCAAGAACATCGTGCGCGGCCTGCTGGCGTACCGCCGCCTCCTGGAGGACCACCCCGAGTGGCGCGAGCGCGTCGTCCACGTGGCCTTCGCCTACCCCTCCCGCCAGGACCTCGCCCTGTACCGCTCCTACATGGATGAGGTACGCCGGGTCGCGGAGGCCATCAACTCCGAGTACGGCAGCCCTACTTGGACCCCGGTCCTGCTCCACCTGGACGACGACTTCGCCCGCTCCCTGGCCGCGTACCGCCTCGCCGACGTCGCCCTGGTGAACCCCATCCGCGACGGCATGAACCTCGTCGCCAAGGAGGTCCCGGTCGTCTCGGACGAGGGCGTCGCGCTGGTCCTGTCCCGCGAGGCGGGCGCCTACGAGGAGCTGGCCGAGCACGCGATCACGGTCAACCCGTACGACATCGTCGGCACGGCGGAGGCCCTCCACGAGGCCCTGACCCTCCCGGACCCGGTCCGCGCCGAACGCTCCAAGCACCTGTCCGACGCCGCCACGGCCCTCCCCCCGGCCAAGTGGTTCCTGGACCAGCTGAACGCGCTGCGGGGCTGAGCCGCCCGCTTCAGAGGTGCGCCCTCCCAGGTGTGCCGGCCTCGGCCCGTAGGTACCGGCCCCAGATCCGGGCCTTGCGGTAGGGGCCGGCCCCGTCGCAGTCGTACTGCGGTGCGTCAAAGGTCACCCAGTACAGCAGCTCGCCGCTGAGCGCCTGGGCATGTTCGTTGGGTTCGGGTGTGCCCATGGCATCGATCGTTCCAGCGAACTCGACCTGCCAAGGACCGTCCCAGTCCTGGTCGCGCACGACCGTGACGCGGCTGCCCGGTGCCAGTGCATCCGTCGGCCAGGTCTGGCTCAAGGGACGACCGAGTATGTGCTCTATCGCCTCGCGGTCGCCCGCGTCCGCGGGAACAGGGCCGGAACTGTCTGCCATGCCGCCCACTCTGCCCACAGCGCTTCAGGAGCGCCAGCAGATAAAGAACAAGCTCAGTGGTGGGCCAGTTGAGGAGTTGCCGAAGCCGGGCGCCGGGCCGGCCTCAGCCGATGTGCTCCGCCAGGCTCGCCAGCAGCTCGACCACGCCCTCGGGGCCGTTGACCACCAGGTCCGCCCGTTCCGCCAGTTCGGTCACCTCGCTGCTGCCGCTGCACACCAGGAGGGTCGGGATGCCTTCGGAGCGGAGTTTCTCGAGGGTGGCGAAGGCAGGGAGGTCACCTAGGTCGTCGCCGGCGTAGAGGACCGACTCGGCGCCGGTGGTGCGGAGGTGGTCCAGGAGGGCTACGCCCTTGTCCATGCCGGGAGGGCGCAGTTCGAGGACGAGGCGGCCGGGTTCGACGATGAGGCCGTGGCGG
Organism: Streptomyces sp. NPDC085596; assembly: GCF_044541565.1. Taxonomy (NCBI): domain Bacteria; kingdom Bacillati; phylum Actinomycetota; class Actinomycetes; order Kitasatosporales; family Streptomycetaceae; genus Streptomyces; species Streptomyces sp. NPDC085596. The sequence goes on from NZ_JBITTC010000007.1 coordinate 281,705, forward strand.
GTGGCGAGGTCGGTGAGGGGGGCGCGGAGGGTGTCGAAGGCGGTTTCGGGGTCCTCGGCGCGGCGGGTGTGGACGGCGACCGCGCGGCCCTTCTCCTCGATCCAGGTGCCGGGCCAGGCACCGGCCCGGTCGAGGACGCCGGGGAGTTCCGCGCGGACCGCGGCGATGCCGGGGTGCGGGGCGGGCGCGGTGACGGTGCCGGTCACGGCGTCCCAGCGCTCGGCGCCGTAATGGCCGAGGACGACCAGGTGCTCCAGGCCGGGGACCCCCGCGAAGCCGCCGTGGCGTACCGCGACCCCGGCGGGGCGGCCGGTGACGACGGCGACGGAGGCCACCTTCGGCGCGAGCGCGGCGAGTGCGGGCACGGCGCCGGGGTGGGCACGGGCCTGGTCGGGGTCGGCGACGATGGGGGCCAGCGTGCCGTCGAAGTCCAGGCCGATCACGGCGGTGCGCGGCCGCTCCAGCAGCGCCCGCAGACCGTCGCGGCCTGCCTGGGTCACCGGGACCGGCAGTGGACGGACCTCGGGGTTGACGGAGTCCTCATCAGGGATGCCCATAGAGCGACACTATCCGCGCCGGGCCGCCCTCACGCCTCAGCGTTCCGACCTTCTCGCCTCGCGGACCCGGCGCAGGCGGTTGACCGTCACCGGGTCGTGGGCGAGGGCGCGCTCGTCGTCGAGGAGGGCGTTGAGGAGCTGGTAGTAGCGGACCGGCGCGAGGCCGAGCTGCTCGCGGATGGCGCGCTCCTTCGCGCCGGGGCCGGGAAAGCTCCGGCGCTCCAGCGCGAGGATCGCCTTCTCACGGCTGCCGAGTTCCATGTCGGCAACCGTAACTCCGACCTCTGACAGCCGGGCTCAGCCCTGGGACTGGGCCGAGCTGTCGGCCGCCGTGGCGGCGGCCTGGAGCCGGGTGAGCACGCCCGCGGGGCTGCCCGAGGGGGAGACGGCCTGCCCGATGTCCTTCTTCACGGCCGCGCTGACGGCGGCCCAGGAGGTCTTGTTCACCGGGTACTGCTCGGCGGTCGGCATCTGCTCCAGGAAGGCGTGCAGGGGTACGTCGGTGGCCGCGTCCGACTGGCTCATCGCCTCGGAGGCGGAGGTGGTGACGGGCAGCAGGCCGTACTTGCGGGAGAAGTCGAGCACGTTCTTCTGGTCGTACACGAAGTCGAGGAAGCTGCCGATCTGGGCGGCGTGGCCGTTCTGCCTGAAGGCCAGCATCCAGTCGGTGACGCCCATCGCGGCCCTGGCCCGGCCGGTGCGGCCCGGCATCGGGACCATGCCGAACTTCACGCCCTTCGCCTCGGCCTGCCGGATCAGCGTGGGGTGGCCGTTGAGCATGCCGACCTGGCCGTCCGCGAACGCGGCGAAGGCGGTGGCGCGGTTGAGGCGGGCGGGGGCGACGGGCCCGGTGAGGCCCTTGCCCACCAGGTCGTCCTTGAGCCAGGAGAACGTCTCACCGTTCAGCGCCGAGTCGATCGTGTAGGTGCCGATGTCGTCGGTGTAGCCGCTGCCGCCGCTGAGCAGCCACTGCATGGTCTCGGCCTGCGCCTCCTCGGGGCCGAGCGGCAGCGCGAAGGGGTACTTCACGCCCTCGGCCTTGAGCGCCTCGGCGTCGGCGGCCAGCTCGTCCCAGGTGGTGGGCGGGGTGATGCCGGCCTGCTGGAAGAGCGACTTGTTGTAGAAGAGCACGCGCGTGGAAGCCGCGAACGGCATCGCGTACGGCGTGTGGTCCCAGTCGCCCGCCTCGGCGAGCTGCGGCACGAAGTCGGCCTGGGTGCCGATGGAGAGCGTGTCGGACATCGGGTACAGCTTCCCGGAGGCCGCGTAGTCGGCGTACGCGCCGATCTGGGCCATGTCGGGGGCGTGCCCGGCGTCGACCATGTCCTTGACCTTGGCGTCGACGTCGTTCCAGGAGTAGACGCTGACCTGGACCTTCACATCGGGGTGCTTCGCCTCGTACGCGTCGGCCAGCGCGGCCCAGTACTTCTTGGAGCTGTTGGCGGCGGAATCGCCGTAGTCGGCGGCGACCAGCTTCAGGGTCGTGTGCGCGGAGCCCGTGCTCCCGCAGCCGCCGAGCATCGCCGTCATGCCCAGTGCGGACACCACCGCGATCGTTCCTGCCGTACGCCGACGCACCCTCAAAACCCCTATCCCCTTGGTCAGACCATTCGATATTCGAACGCATAAGGTCTACACCACGTGAGTGGACTAGACCTCTCGCGGGTCGGGGGGTCACACTGGGCCCGTGAGACATGTCATCGCCCTGGACGTGGGCGGTACCTCGATGAAGGCCGCGCTCGTCGGCGACGACGGCGCGGTGCTGCATCGCGCCCGCCGCGCGACGGGCCGCGAGAGCGGACCCGCGGCGGTCGTCGAGAACCTCCTCTCCTTCGCCGCCGAGCTGCGCGCGCACGGCACCGGCCACCTCGGCGCCCCCGCGCTCGCGGCCGGGGTCGCCGTCCCCGGCACCGTCGACGAGGCGCGCGGCACCGCCCTCTACTCCGCCAACCTGGGCTGGCGCGACGTACCGCTGCGCGCCCTGCTCGCCGAGCGGCTCGGTATGCCGGTCGCCCTCGGCCACGACGTGCGCACCGGCGGCCTCGCCGAGGGCCGGACCGGGGCCGGCCGGGGCGCCGACCGCTTCCTGTTCATCGCGCTGGGCACCGGGATCGCCGGGGCGATCGGCCTGGACGGCCGGGTCGAGGCGGGCGCGCACGGCTTCGCCGGGGAGATCGGCCACATCGTCGTACGCCCCGGCGGCGAGCCGTGTCCCTGCGGGCAGACCGGCTGCCTGGAGCGGTACGCCTCCGCGGCCGCTGTCGGCACCGCCTGGGCCAGGGCGAGCGGCCGCGCGGACGCGGACGCCGCCGACTGCGCGCGGGCCGTCGCCGCCGGGGACCCGGACGCCGCCCGCGTATGGGCCGGGGCGGTGGACGCGCTCGCGGACGGCCTCGTCACCGCGCTCACCCTGCTCGACCCCGGCACACTGATCGTCGGCGGCGGACTCGCCGAGGCCGGTGACGTGCTGTTCCGGCCGCTGCGCGCGGCCGTCGAGCGCCGGATCACCTTCCAGAGCGCGCCCGCCCTCGTCCCGGCCGCCCTCGGCGACGGCGCCGGATGCCTGGGCGCGGCGCTCCTCGCCCAGGACCTGCTGAACACCACCCCCCAGACCACGGAGGTAAGCACCTGATGGCCAACGAGAGCGCACCTTCGGGCGGCCGTCCGCTGGTGCTCACCGGCGGCACCGTGGTGCTCCCCACCGGCGAGGTGCCCGGCGGGCGCGTCGCCGTCGACGGCCGCCGGATCGCCGCACACGCGCCCGAGGGCGCCGACGTGCTCGACGTGACCGGCCACTGGGTGGTCCCCGGCTTCGTGGACCTGCACAACCACGGCGGCGGCGGAGCGGCCTTCTCCGGCAGCGCCGAGGACGCGCTCACCGCCGTCCGCACGCACCGGGAACACGGCACCACCACGCTGGTCGCCTCCACCGTCACCGACGACCTGGACGTGCTGGCCCGCCAGGCCGGGCTGCTCGCCGAGCTGGCCGAGCAGGGCGACATCGCGGGCGTCCACTTCGAGGGCCCGTTCATCTCCCCGTGCCGCAAGGGCGCGCACTCCGAGGCGCTGCTGCGCGACCCGGACCCGGCCGAGGTCCGCAAGCTGGTCGACGCCGCGCGCGGCCACGCGAAGATGGTCACCCTCGCCACCGAACTGCCGGGCGGCCTGGACTCCGTACGCCTCCTCGCCGAGCTGGGCGTGATCGCGGCGGTCGGGCACACCGACGCGAGCTACGAGCAGACGGTCGCCGCCATCGACGCGGGCGCCACCGTCGCCACCCACCTGTTCAACGCGATGCCCCCGATCGGCCACCGCGACCCCGGCCCCATCACCGCGCTGCTGGAGGACGAGCGGATCACCGTCGAGCTGATCAACGACGGCACCCATCTGCACCCGGCCGCGCTCCAGTTGGCCTTCCACCACGCGGGCGCGGGCCGGGTCGCTTTCATCACCGACGCGATGGACGCGGCGGGCTCCGCTGACGGCCGCTATCTGCTCGGCCCGCTGGAGGTCGAGGTACGGGACGGCGTGGCCCGGCTGGTGGAGGGCGGCTCCATCGCGGGCTCCACGCTGACCCTGGACCGCGCCTTCCAGCGGGCGGTCACCGTGGACCGGCTGCCGGTCACCGACGTGGTGGCGGCGCTGTCGGCCAACCCGGCCCGGCTGCTGGGGCTTTCGGACCGGGTCGGCTCGCTGGAGCCCGGCAAGGACGCCGACCTGGTGCTGCTGGACGCCGACTTCGCGCTCAAGGGCGTCATGCGCCGGGGTGAATGGGTGGTCACGCCCCAACTGCCCTGATCCGTACCCCGCTTCATCTGACGGCGTCCGTCCCTCAACTGGGCCGGGCGCCGTCTCTTTGGCATGATCAGGGCCCCGGAAACCGAGGCGTACGGACATCGAGGGAGGTCGGACCGGGTGATCCTCACGGTCACGCTGAACACCGCTCTCGACATCACGTACCGCGTGACGTCGCTGCGGCCGCACGCCGAGCACCGGGTGTCGGAGGTCGTGGAGCGCCCCGGCGGCAAGGGCGTCAACGTGGCCCGCGTGCTCGCCGCGCTCGGGTACGAGGTGACGGTCACCGGTCTCGCGGGCGGCCCGACCGGCCAGGTGCTGCGCGAGAAGCTCGCGGCCGCGCCGGGTATCACCGACGCGCTGGTGCCGGTCGCCGGGGCGACCCGCCGCACCGTCGCCGTGGTGGACCAACTCATCGGCGACACGACCCAGTTGAACGAGCCCGGCCCGCACATCGCCCCGGCCGAGTGGGCCGCCTTCCTGCGTGCCTACGACGCCCTGCTGCCGGACACCTCGGCGGTCGCCCTGTGCGGCAGCCTGCCGCCGGGCGTCCCGGTCGGCGCGTACGCGGGGCTGATACGGGTGGCCCGCTCGGCCGGGGTGCCGGTGCTGCTGGACACGGGCGGGGAGCCACTGCGGCGCGGGATCGCCGCGCGGCCCGACATCGTCAAGCCCAACGCCGCGGAACTCGCCGAACTCACCGGCTCCCACGAGCCGGCCCGCGCCACCCGCGACGCCCGCCGCCGGGGCGCCCAGGCGGTGGTCGCCTCCCTGGGCCCGGACGGCCTGCTGGCCGCGACCCCCGAGGGCCACTGGCGCGCCACCCCGCCCACCCGCCTGCGCGGCAACCCGACCGGCGCGGGCGACGCGGCGGTCGCGGGCCTGCTGTCGGGCCTGGTGGACGGCCACCCCTGGCCCACCCGCCTGACCCGAGCCACCGCCCTGTCGGCGGCGGCCGTACTGGCGCCCACGGCCGGGGAGTTCGACCCGGCGGCCTATGAACGGCTGCTGGCGCAGGCCACGGTGACGGAGGAGGAGTCGGCGGCGTAGAAGCCCGTGCGGGCTACCGCCAGCCCTTCTCCAGCGAGAACTGGTCCAGGTTGACGTCGCACTGGTTGCCGTTGCCGCACGAGATGCTGATCGTGTTGGAGCCCTTCTGGAGCTCCAGGTTGGCCCAGGTGTGGGTCCAGCCGCGCTCCCAGTCACCCTCGGAGGCGTGGGCGAAGTTGGACATGTTCAGCGGCCGGTTCTGCGACGTGCCGTTGATGGTCAGGGTGGTGTTGGCGTCCTTGCCCGGCACGCCGTAGCCGACGTTCAGCGTGTACTTGCCGGGCTTCGGCACGTCCACCGTCCAGGTCACCGAGGCGCCGACCTGGTTCAGACCGCCCACGTAGGAACCGCCCGCGGACTTCGCGCCCTTGATGTCGGAGGCCGGGGCGGCGCCGCCCGCGAGCTGCACGGCGTCGTCGACGGCGTCGGCCTTCGGCAGCTCGCCCGCTTCGGCCGAGCTCGTCGCCTTCGAGCTCGGCGGGGCCTCCTGCGACTGGGTCGGGGACGCGTCGGCCTCGTTGCCGGTCTTGCCGTCGTCGTCGTTGCCGTTGAGCATCGCCACGCTGATACCGATGACGACCGCCGCGACCACCGCGATGGCGCCGATCAGCAGACCCTTGGTGTTCGGCCCGCGCCGGCCGCCGCCCCCGCCGGAGTGCATGGCCTGCCGGGACGTGGGAGCGCCGCCGGGCAGCGTCTCCGGCGCCTGGTAGTGGGCGGTCGACTGGCCGTAGGAACCCGCCTGCGTCGGAGCGGACTGCTGCGGCTGGCCGTACCGGCGTTCGCCGACCGGGCGCACCCTGTTGACCGCGTTGGGATAGCCGTAGCCACTGGACGGCGGCTGCGCGCCCCTGGCCTGGCCGTCGGCGTACAGGTAGCCGAACGGGTCGTCTTCCTCGGGCTTGCTCGCGCCGTTGTCGCCGGGCGTCATCCCTGGGTACTCCTCAACAGGTGCGGGCGGATGCGGTAGGGGGTTTGAATGGCGAGCCTACCCTCCCGCACACCCCGATTCGCTCGAACGGGGGACCCCCGAACGGACGCCCGAACCGCGGAGCCCGGCGCTGTCAGCGCACTGACCTGCGCTTCACCCGGCACGCCGATGCTGTTTGGGACGAGATCGTTTCTCAACGTACATGCGCTCGTCGGCGGACTTCAGCACTTCGTCCGCCGTCATCCCGCAGTGCGCCCAGCCGATGCCGAAGCTGGCGCCCACCCGGACCGCCCGGCCCTCGGCCCGGATCGGCTGGATGATCTCGCCCCGCAGCCGCACCGCGAGGTCGGCGGCGTCGGCCTGGCCGAGGCCGTCGGCGAGGATCACGAACTCGTCACCGCCGAGCCGGGCCACGGTGTCGCCGTCGCGCACGCCGCCGCTGAGCCTGCGGGCCACCTCGATGAGGACCGCGTCGCCCGCGTTGTGCCCGAAGCGGTCGTTGATCGACTTGAAGCCGTCCAGGTCGCAGAAGAGGACCGCGAGCCCCTTGGTGCCGTCGTCGGGTCCCGGCTCGGGGGCGACGGTGTGCACATGGTGGTCGAAGGCGTCGTACGCCTCCGCGCCCGGCGCGAAGTCGAAGCCGTGGGCGTCACCGGACCCGGCCGGATGGCCGTAGGCGGCGTCCAGGGACTCCAGGGCGTCGAGGTGGGCCGGGCGGCGGCACAGCCGGGCGGCGAGCCGGGACCGCAGCTCGGCGGAGTTGGGCAGCCCGGTCAGCGAGTCGTGGGAGGCGCGGTGGGCGAGCTGGAGCTCGCGGCGCTTGCGCTCCTCTATGTCCTCGACGTGGGTGAGCAGGAAGCGCGGGCCGTCGGCCGCGTCCGCGACGACGGAGTTGCGCAGCGACACCCATACATAGCTGCCGTCGCGCCGGGCGAGCCGCAGCTCGGCCCGGCCGCCCTCGGCGGAGGTGCGCATCAGGGTGCCGATGTCCTCGGGGTGGACGAGGTCGGAGAAGGAGTAGCGGCGCATCGCGGAGGCGGGCCGGCCGAGCAGGCGGCACAGGGCGTCGTTGGTGCGCAGGATGCGGCCGTGCTGGTCGCCGCCCATCTCGGCGATGGCCATGCCGGAGGGGGCGTACTCGAAAGCCTGGCGGAAGGATTCCTCACTGGCGCGCAGGGCCTGCTGGTCCCGCTCAAGGCGGACCAGGGCGCGCTGCATGTTGGCGCGGAGGTGGGCGTTGCTGATGGCGATGGCGGCCTGGAAGGCGTACATCTGGAGGGCCTCGCGGCCCCAGGCGCCGGGGCGGCGGCCGGTGAGGGGGCGGTCGACGGATATGACGCCGAGCAGTCCGCCGCGGGCGCCGCCCTGGGCGCCGGGGGCGTACATCGGGGCGAAGAGCCGGTCGCCGGGGTGCCACTCCTCGGGGAAGCGGGGCGCGGGGCCGTCGCTGTACCACTGGGGGACGTCGTCGTCGTCGAGGACCCAGCCCTCGGTGTGGGGTATGAACACCAGGTCGCCCCACAGCTCGCCCATGCCGAGGCGGCGGTCCCAGGACTCGCGGGAGCCGGTGCGGCCGGTGATGAGGGCTTCGGCGGCGGAGTTGCCGGAGACGGCGGCGACGACCAGATCGCCGTCGGGGCGTACGAGGTTCACGCAGGCCATCTCGTACCCGAGGGCGCCGACCGCGCCGTCGGCGACGATCTGCAGGGTGTCCGCCTGGCTGCGCGCGGTGTTCATCTCGGCCATGACCTGGTGCAGCTGACGCAGTGACGTCAGAGGGACGTACGGCTCCTGATCGGTCTCCATGCTCGCCCTCCCCCTGCTGTCCACAGGCTTTCCGCCACTGAATCACAGCGCGCTGCTCACTCGGTACACAGGGTCAACAATTCCGTACTCCTTGTGACTCAAGTCACAGAAGAACTTGAACAATTGAGTGCAGTTTCCGCACTTTCCCGTTGCGTTCCCCGATCGCAAAGGCTGCGAAGTTGCGCATATGCCGCTGTGCTGGTCCAGATGTGGTCTTCGGCCACAGGTCCGGTCCTTTGGACCTAGGTCCGGGCTCGGCCGGAGGCCCGATGCGGCGGGTACGGGCGGCCGATTAGCGTTTGCGGCGTGCTGAACCCTCCCTCCCCCACCGCCACGGCCGCTTCTGTGCATGCTGAGGGGGTGAGCGACGACGAGTTCCGGGCCGCGATGTCCCGGCTGGCCGCGGGCGTGGTGCTGGTGACCGCGCAGGAACCGCCGCTGGACCCCGACGACCCGCACGCGCCGGGCACGGAGGACGTCGGCATGACCGCGACCGCCTTCATGTCGGTCTCGCTGGACCCGCCGCTGGTGCTGGTCAGCCTGCGCACCGGCTCCCGCATGGACGACCTGCTGGACGAACAGCCGCTCTGGGCGGTCTCCGTCCTCGCGGAGAACCAGCGCCAGATCGCGGGCCGCTTCGCCATGAAGGGCCGCATCAGCGACCGCCTGCTCTTCGCGGACCTCGCCCTCGACCGCGGTGAGACCACCGGCGCCCCCCTGGTCGCCGACGCGCTGTCCACCCTGGAGTGCCGCACCGAGCAACGGGTGACGGCCGGCGACCACACCCTGGTCATCGGCCGCGTCCTGACCGCACGGGTGCCGAGCACGGAGGGCGGGCCCCTGCTGTACTACCGGGGCCGGTACCGGCACCTGGGCTCAGGGACGTAAATGACGGGCGCCCGGCGCGAGCCCCGCCGTAGGGTGCGCGGATGCCGACCAGCCTCGCCGAGATCACGCCTCAGAACCTCGAAGCCGCCCTGGCCATCCGCGTCCGTCCCGACCAGGAGCACGCGGTCGAGCCGGTCGCCCACTCCCTCGCGGAGGCGTACGTCCGTCCGCCCGGTGTCGCCTGGCCGCGGCTGATCCTGGACGGGGACCGGCCGGTGGGCTTTCTGATGGCGTTTCTCGACATCGACTGGCGGGAGGACGGAAGTGTCCACCGCTCCGGGCTGTGGCGGCTGAACATCGACGCGGGGGAACAGGGGAAGGGGTACGGGCGGTTCGCCGTGGACTCCGTCGCGGCCGAGCTGCGGCGGCGTGGATGCGAGGAGCTGTACGTCACCTGGCATCCCGGCGCGGACGGGCCCGGAGAGTTCTACCGGCGGCTGGGGTTCCGTACGACCGACGAGACGAGCGGCGGTCAGACGGTCGGCGTGCTCGACCTGGCCGAGACACCCCCTAGCCCCAGTCCCGCCCCGAGCGGCCGCGCTTGGTGTCCGCGCGCTGCTTCTTCTCCCTGAGGCGGCGCTCGTTGATGCCTCGGGGGATGCGGGTGGCGCGGCGGGGCTTGGGCGGGGGCGCGGTGGCCTCGGCGAGGAGCGCGGCCAGGCGTACGGCCGCGGTCTCGCGGTTGCGCCACTGGGAGCGGTGCTCGGAGGCCCGTACGAGGACGACGCCGTCCACCAGCCGCCCGGCCAGCCGCTCGAGCGCCCGCTCCTTCCACACCGGAGGCAGCGCCTCGGTACGGGCGAGGTCGAAGCGCAGCTCCACCTGGGAGTCGCTGGTGTTGACGTGCTGGCCACCGGGCCCGGAAGACCGCGAGAAACGCCAGTTCAGCTCGGCCTCGGGAAGCGAGACCGAGCCACGGATGAGATAGGGCCCGGACATGCCCCCCATGTTCCCGGCTCCGACCGCCCCAAGTCACCCCGATTTCCGGCGCGCCTGCGCGGGGCGCCGGAACAGCTCGGTAAAAAAGGTAAAGCGGGCAGGAACCTATGGGACCCCTCCCGCCGTTCTTACCGGTGACGTAGCTTCGTCGGCACAGATACTCAAAAGGGAAGGGACTCCCAATCATGGCTGTAAGCCTGTCCAAGGGTGGCAACGTCTCGCTCACCAAGGAGGCTCCGGGCCTGACGGCCGTCACCGTGGGCCTCGGCTGGGACGTCCGCACCACCACCGGCACGGACTTCGACCTGGACGCGTCCGCCATCGCGGTCAACACGCAGGGCCGGGTCTACTCCGACGCGCACTTCGTGTTCTTCAACAACAAGCAGACCCCGGACAGCTCCATCGTCCACACCGGCGACAACCGCACGGGCGAGGGCGCGGGTGACGACGAGGCGATCAACGTCAACCTGGCCGCCCTCCCGGCCGACGTCGAGAAGGTCGTCTTCCCGGTCTCGATCTACGACGCCGAGAACCGCGGCCAGAACTTCGGCCAGGTCCGCAACGCCTACATCCGCATCCTCAACCAGGCGGGCGGTGCCGAGCTCGCGCGCTACGACCTCTCCGAGGACGCGGCCACCGAGACCGCCATGGTCTTCGGCGAGCTGTACCGCAACGGCGCGGAGTGGAAGTTCCGCGCGGTCGGCCAGGGTTACGCCTCCGGCCTGGTCGGCATCGCCCAGGACTTCGGCGTCAACGTCTAAAGACACGACTGCCGCCCGGCTCCGGTACGTCACCGGGGCCGGGGTGCGCACCTGCGCACCGCGATTCCCCCTACTGAAGCCGGCGCACGCGTTAGCGTGCCCCGCGTGATCCTCGAACCCGTACCCGCCGGAGGCCCCCTCCCGGCCCCCCTGCTCGCCGAGCTGACCGCGCTGTACGCCTCCCAGCAGGCGTTCCACGCGCTCAGCGAGGAGTTCCCGGACCCGGCGGACATCCGGCCCGAGCAGGTCGCGGACACGATCGCGGCCGAACTCGCCCACCCCGACGCGGAGATGCTGCTCGCCCGCGTGGACGGCCGGCTGGTCGCGGTCGTGAGCACGCTGGCCCGGCACCCCGACCCGGCCGACCCCGACCCGTGGATCGGCCTGCTGCTGGTCGACGCGGCCCAGCAGGGCAGGGGACACGGGCGCCAAGCCGCCGAGCTGACCGAGGACCGGTTCCGGGCCGCCGGCCGCCGAGCCGTCCGACTCGCCGTGCTCGACGGCAACACCGCGGGCCTGGCCTTCTGGGAATCCCTCGGCTACGAGCACCTCGCCCACCGCCGCGACCGCGCCCTGAACCGCCCGTGCGCCGTCCTGCGCAAGGTGCTGCGCACCCCGAGGCGGGCCGCCCGCACCGCCGTGGTCGACCCGGACGGCGCGGTGTTCCTCTTCCGCTACGACAACCCCGAGGTCGGCGTGCACTGGGCGCTGCCCGGCGGCGGCCTCGAACCCGGCGAGAGCCCCCGCGAAGGCGCCGTACGGGAGCTGGCGGAGGAGACCGGCTGGACCGACCTGATCCCCGGCCCGCTGCTGTGCACCTGGGAACACGACTTCACCCGCGCGGACATCGCGGTCCGCCAGCACGAGCACATCTACGTCACCCCCGGCCCGCGCCGCGAACCCACCGCCCTCGCACGCGCCACCCACTCCGCCGAGGGCATTTTGGGCGGCCGCTGGTGGACCGCCGCCGAACTGACCGACCCCGCCGAGCCGGTGTGGCCGCCCGGCCTGGGCCGACTCCTGGCCGGGCGGGCGAGCTGAGCAGCGTCCAACCCCCGGCATGGGACCATCTGACGTGCTCGACATCGGCTACGCCCTCTCCAACCGCTTCCCGGACCCCCCGCAGACGGACTACCGCCGGGCGGACGTCCGCGCGCTGCGGCACGACCTGTTCTGCGGTGACGTCTATCTGGCCGACACCAAGTCGGACCGGGAGCTGTCCACAGCCTGGGGATGGGTGCCGGTGCTGGACTTCGCGTGGGCGCTGTGCGACATCGCGGAGCAGCTGGACAAGGACCCGATGGGCTCGCGTGCCGCCCGCCCGCAGCACGCGGAGCTGGACTTCACCGAGTCCACCGACCGCATGCTGTTCGAGCGCCGGTTCGGCTGGGTGGACATCGAGGCGGACTGGATGCCCGCCGAGGAACCCCCGCTGAACTTCTCGCACGCCGAGTTCCGCCGCGAGGCCCGCGACTTCCTGCACGACGTCATCGCGGACCTGACCGACATGCACGAGGACCTGGCGGACAACCCGGCGATCTGGACCCTCCAGGCCCGCTACCCCCGTATCTCCTGACGCCCGCTGTCACTCCACCCGAATCCCCAGCTCCGCCGCCAGCAGCGGAGCCAGGTCCAGCAGCTGCCCGGTGCCGATCAGCGCCCCGGAGAGCCGGTCCAGGCCACGGCTGATCTCCAGCGGAGCGGCCCCGCGCAGATCGACGTCCTTCAGGGTGGCGCGGGAGAGGTCGGCGGACTTCAGGGCGCAGTCGACGAACTCCACGCGCTCCAGCCGGGCCCCGCCGAAGTCGGGCTCCACCAGTACGCACGACTCGAAGACCACGTCCTTCAGCCGGGCCTCGCGCAGGTTGAGGAAGTCGAGCTTGCCGCCGCGCACCACGACCCGCTCCAGCACCGCGCCGTGCAGCTGGGCGCCGCCGAGCCGGGGCGAGCGGAACTCCACGTCCCGGAAGGTGGCCTCGGCGAGCTGGGTGCCGACGCCCCGCACCCCGTCGAGCACCGAGTCCAGCACCCGGGCCCGGCCGAGACCGGTCTCGTCCAGTACGCAGCCGGTCAGCGCGCAGTCCATGAAGCGGGCGCCCCCGCCCTGCTGCCCGGACAGGTCGGCCTCCTGGAACTCCAGCCCGTCGTAGTCCCCGTCCCGCTCCAGTTCCGCGTCCGCCCAGGGGGTCAGGGGCGGCAGCCGCAGCTCCGGGCGCCGCGCGCCCCGTACCGCCGTGGTGCCGCCCGTGCCCGTCGCCCGCCTCGTCGCCATGCGCCCATGCTGCACCCCGGCACTGACAGCGCCTTGACCTCAAGTGCACTTGAGGTCGAAGAGTGGGCCTGAAGGAAGCGAGTGACGCGAACTCCGGGGGTCCCATGCACGCCGTCCGTCTGTACGCCTTCGGGCCGGCCGAAAACCTGACGTACGAGAAGACCGACGACCCCTCGCCCGGCCCCGGCCAGGTGCGGATCGCGGTCGCGGCGGCCGGGGTGCATCTGCTGGACGCGGCCCTGCGGGAGGGGCAGCAAGGTCCGCTGCCGGAGCCGCCCGCGCTGCCGACCGTGCCCGGCCGGGAGGTCGCCGGGGTGGTGGACGCGCTCGGTGACGGCGTGGACGCGGCGTGGCTCGGCAGGCGGGTCGTCGCCCACCTGGGCTTCGCGCCGGGCGGGTACGCGGAACTCGCCGTCACCGGCGTGGAACGGCTGCACGCGGTGCCGGAGGGCCTGGGCTTCGCCGAGGCCGTCGCCATGATCGGCACCGGACGCACCGCACTCGGCATCGCGGGGTTCGCCGAACCGGGCCCGGAGTCCGTGGTGGTCGTACCGGCGGCGGCCGGGGGCATCGGCACCCTGCTCGTGCAGCACGCCCGGAACGCCGGGGCGACCGTCGTCGGCCTGGCGGGCGGCGCGGAGAAGACCGCGCGGGTCCGGGCGAACGGCGCCGATCTCGCCGTCGACTACACCCGGCCCGGCTGGCCCGCCGAGGTCCGCGCGGGTCTCGGCGGACGGGCCGCCACGCTCGTCCACGACGGGGTCGGCGGCGAGGTGGCCCGCGAGGCCGTCGCCCTGCTCGGGCCGGGCGGGCGGCATCTGGTCTTCGGCTGGTCCGCCGAGGGCATCGGGGAGGGGAGCCGGGGCCACTTCGTGGAGGGGGTCTCCGAGTCCGTGCTCGGGCCGGAGATGCTCCGGCGTGGCGGCGGGCTGCGCGCCCTGGAGGAGCGGGCCCTGGCCGAGGCCGCCGCCGGGCGGCTGCGCCCGGCCGTCACCCGGTTCCCGCTGGCAGAGGCGGCCGCCGCGCACCGGGCGCTCCAGACACGCGGCACGGTCGGGAAGGTGGTGCTCGAACCATGAGGAACCGTTCCGGCAGCAGCGGCCGGGGGCTCTCGGACGCGGATGCGACACACCCCGATCCATGGTCTTCTGGCGAGATGAGCATCGGCCGAACGGGTGAGCCCGTTCCGGTCCCCGCCGGAACCGAGGCAGCCGATCCCCGCCGCTGGTGGGGCCTGGTCGTGATCGCGCTGGCCCAGCTGATGGTGGTGCTGGACGCGACGATCGTGAACATCGCCCTCCCCTCCGCACAAGCCGACCTCCACATGTCCGACGCCAACCGGCAGTGGGTCATCACGGCCTACACCCTCGCCTTCGGCGGGCTTCTGCTGCTGGGCGGGCGGATCGCGGACCTGGTGGGGCGTAAACGCACCTTCGTCATCGGCCTGATCGGCTTCGCGGGGGCCTCCGCGCTGGGCGGCGCGGCGGGCAGTTCCGGCATGCTCTTCGGTGCCCGCGCGCTCCAGGGCGTCTTCGCGGCCCTGCTCGCGCCGTCCGCGCTGTCCCTGCTGACCACGACGTTCACCGATCCGCGCGAGCGCGGCAAGGCGTTCGGCATCTACGGCGCGCTCGCGGGCAGCGGCTCGGCGATCGGGTTCATCCTGGGCGGGCTGCTCACCGAGTACCTGAACTGGCGCTGGTGCCTGTACGTCAACGTGCCCATCGCCATCGCCGCCGTCCTCGGCGCCTTCGCGCTGCTGCACGACCGCCCCGGCCACGGCGGCGCGGCCCGGCTGGACGCGCGCGGCGCGGTGCTGGGCTGCGGCGGTCTGGTGGCCATCGTCTACGGCTTCAGCGAGGCCGAGCCGCGCGGCTGGACCGATCCGCTGGTGCTGGCGCTGTTCGCGGCCGGGATCGCGCTGCTGGCCGTGTTCGTGTGGTGGCAGAACCGGGCGCCGGACCCGCTGCTGCCGCTGCACATCGTCCGGGACCGCAACCGCGCGGGCTGCTTCCTGACCATGCTGCTCGCGGTGATCGGGTTGTTCGGGCTGTTCCTGTTCATGACCTACTACCTCCAGGTCATCCTGGGCTACTCCCCCGTCCGGGCGGGCCTGGGCTTCCTGCCGCTGACGGCCGCGATCATCATCGGCTCGACCCAGATAGCGGCCCGTCTGCTGAACCGGGTGGCGCCGCGCATGCTGATGGTGCCGGGCGGGCTGCTGGCCACGGGCGGACTGCTGCTGCTCACGCGGATGACGGTGCACTCCTCGTACGCCTCGGAGATCCTGCCCGCGCTGCTGCTGCTCGGGCTCGGCATGGGCCTGACCTTCATGCCGGTGTTCGCCACCGCCACCGCCGGGGTCGCCCCGCGCGACTCGGGGGTCACCTCGGCCACGGTCAACACCGCCCAGCAGGTCGGCGGCTCCATCGGCACGGCGCTGCTCAACACCATCGCCACCACCAGCGCGGCCGCGTACGTCACCGCGCATCTGCGCGGTCCCGCCGACCGGGCGACCGTGGTCCCGGCGGGCCTCGTGCACGGCTACACGGTGGCGATCTGGTGGGCGGCCGCGGTGATGCTGCTGGCGGCCCTGGTCGCGGGCCTGATGGTCACGGCGAAGCCGCCGCGGCACGGCCTGCCGGCGAAGGCGCAGGTGCGGGAGTCGGTGGGCTGAGCGGCGTCAGCTCCGCAGCGCGGTCGGCGTCTCGCGCGGGTTCCAGGTCCGGCCCCGGCCCCGGACGAGCGGATAGCAGGCCAGGCCGATGAGGGCGGCGAGGGCGTGGCCGACGTCGGTGAAGGTGCGGCCGACGGTGAGCGGGACGGCGTACAACGCGACGAGGACGGCGAGGTACGGGTACCGCCAGGGCGGCGCGATCCGGTACGCGAGTACGCCCATCACCCCCGCCAGGGCGTAACTCACCCCGATGTCCAGGGTGTTGACCGCCGAGGGCGGCGCGTGGCCGTCGTTGACGGCCTTCAGCAGCGCCAGCTCGCTGATCAGCGTCGCCAGCACATGCGCGGCCGCGCACACCACCAGCCACCGAGCCGTACCGAGCCACCGCTCCGCCTGCGCGTGGAACACGCTGTACGCGGCGGCGTACGGCAGCCAGCGCCCCCCGTCGATCCACATCGCACTCGTGATCAGCACCCGCACCGGGTTCTGCGACAACTCATGAATATTGGTCGACCGCTGCCGCAGAAACTCCTTCTCGAACTCCGGCGACATGTGATGCAGAGCCACAGTGCTGACAAACAGCACGGCGAGCCACACATAGGTGCCGGGGGCGGAGCGCACATAGGCCCCCACCGCCCGAAACCCTCGCCGCACTCGGATGACCCGGCTCACATCCGTCAGTATGGTCGGCCTGGTGAGCGAGGTGCCCGGCGAGCTGGTCCGGCGTGCCGGAGAGTTCCGGCGTCGCTGGCGGCTGCGCGCGGACGGGCCCGCACTGTCCGGCGTCTGCTCGCTGGTCGTACCGGTGACCGCCGCCGACGGCACCCCCGCCGCCCTCAAGGTCCAGCACCTGGACGAGGAGTGCGCGGGGGAGGCGGAGGCCCTGCTGACCTGGGCCGGGGACGGCTCCGTAAGGCTGCTGGCGCACGACGCGCCGACCGGCACGCTGCTGCTGGAGCGGCTGGACGCCCGCCGCCCGCTGTCCGCGCTGCCCGACACCCGCGAGGCGGTCGGTGTCATCGGTGACCTGCTGGCCCGGCTCACCGCGCACGCCGCCCCGCCCGGACTGCGCCGACTGGGTGACATCGCGCGCTCGATGACGGAGCGCG
Organism: Streptomyces sp. NPDC085596; assembly: GCF_044541565.1. Classification (NCBI taxonomy): domain Bacteria; kingdom Bacillati; phylum Actinomycetota; class Actinomycetes; order Kitasatosporales; family Streptomycetaceae; genus Streptomyces; species Streptomyces sp. NPDC085596. The sequence goes on from NZ_JBITTC010000007.1 coordinate 298,487, forward strand.
TCCCGTGGGCCCTGCGCACGGAACCCGACCCCGCCGCGCGACGCCTGCTGCGGGACTGCGCGGCCGCTCTCCGCGAGGTCGCGGACGAACCCGGCGACCGGCTGCTGCACTGGGACCTGCACTACGGCAACGTCCTGGCCTCCGCCCGCGCGCCCTGGCTGGCCATCGACCCCAAGCCGCTGGCCGGCGACCCCGGCTTCGAGCTGCTGCCCGCGCTCGCCAACCGGTACGACCCGGCCGACACCCGCCGGCGCTTCGACGTGCTCACCCACGCCGTCGGTCTGGACCGGGAGCGGGCGCGGGCCTGGACGCTGGCGCGGGTGCTGCAGAACCGGCTGTGGCAGCTGGCCGAGGGCGACGCCGGGCATCCGGAGGGCGATGTGCGGCTCGCTGTCGGGCGGGCGTTGCGCGACGCCTGACACGCCGCCGGATGGACTATCGCCGGGATACCGGATTAAACGGTCATACCGTACGCGGTATGAAGAGATGTCACATCGCATATCTCGCCTGCACCGCGGCCCTCGTGGGCGCGGGAATGGGGGCGGTCCCCGCGGCCGCCGCTCATCAGACCCTCGTGGTCCGTCCGGGCGAGTCGATCCAGAAGGCCGTCGACGTCGCCAGGCCGGGCGACACCGTGCTGGTGCTCGCCGGCACCTACCACGAGAGCGTGCAGATCAGCACGCCCCGCCTCACCCTGCGCGGTGCGGGCGCCCGCACGATCGTCAAGCCCGCCGCCACCAAGACCGGCAAGGACGCCAACACCTGCGCCAAGAACGGCAACGGCATCTGCGTCCTCGGCACCAAGACCAAGAACATCGAGGGCGTCACCGTCTCCGACCTCACCGTCACCGGGTTCGCCCGCGCCGGGGTGTTCGGCATGGCCACCGACCGCATGACGGTCCGCCACGTCCGCGCCGTCGACAACGACACCTGGGGCATCGCCCAGGAGCGCTCCGTCGGCGGCGTCTTCCGCGAGAACGTCGCGGAGCGCAACGGCGACGCGGGACTCTTCCTCGCCAACACGATCAAGGAGGAGGCGGGGGCGTACGACGCCGGACGTACCGTCGTCGAGCGCAACCGGCTCCAGGACAACCGCATCGGCGTCACCGTCCGCCGGCTGCGCAACCTGACCGTCTCGGACAACGGCATCAGCGGCAACTGCGCCGGTGTCTTCGTCGTCGGTGACGAGAACAAGCCGAAGGCCGGTCATCTGACCGTCGCCCGCAACCGCGTCTCGCAGAACAACAAGTCCTGCCCGAAGACCGAGCGCCTGCCCGCCCTCCAGGGCTCCGGCATCGTGCTGACCGGCGTCGAGCAGACCCGCGTGACCGGCAACTACGTGCGCGGCAACGCCGGCAAGTCCCCGCTCTCCGGCGGCATCGTGCTCTTCAAGAGCATGGTCGGCGCCACCGGTGACAAGAACCGGATCGACGGCAACACGCTGTCGGCCAACGCCCCCGCGGACCTGGTGAACACGGACACCGGCAAGGGCAACACGTTCGAGCGCAACTCCTGCCGGGCCTCGAAGCCCGCGGGCCTGTGCTGACCGCCCGCCCGCTGCCGATCGATGACCGAAGAAGGCCGAAGAACGAGAAAGGGCGGCAGATGACGACCGCTGAGACAGCCCCACCGCCCCCCATGCGCCTGCGCGAGCTGGTGTTCGGGGCGGCCTGCGCCGCCGCCGTCCGGGCCGCCGCCCGGCTCGGCGTCGCCGACGCCCTCGGTGACGAGCCGAAGCCCGTGGAGGACCTGGCGGCCTCGGTGAAGACCGAGCCCAAGCCACTGCGCCGGCTGCTGCGCGCCCTGTCCTGCTACGGCGTCTTCGCCGAGCGTCCGGACGGCACCTTCGCGCACACCGACATGTCCCGCCTGCTGCGCGAGGACGACCCGAACAGCCTCCGCGCCATCGCCCTGTGGTGCACCGAGCCGTGGACCTGGGACGCCTGGCCCCGGCTGGACGAGGCCGTGCGCACCGGGGACAACGTCGTGGAGTCCCTCTACGGCAAGGAGTTCTTCACCTACCTCAACGAGGACGCCCCCGAGTCCGCGGACGTCTTCAACCAGGCCATGACCCGCTCCAGCGAGCAGTCGGCCCGCGAGGTAGCCGCCCTGCTCGACCTGTCCGGCTCCTCCTCGGTGGCGGACCTCGGCGGCGGCCAGGGCCATGTCGTGGCCTGCCTGCTGGACAAGTACCCGACGATGCGCGGCAGCCTGCTGGACCTGCCCCGCGTGGTCGAGAACGCCCTCCCCCGGCTCCGGGACGGCGACCTCGCCGACCGCGCCGAGATCGTGCCCGGTGACGTGCGCGCGTCGGTCCCGGTGAAGGCCGACGTATACGTCATCAAGAACATCCTGGAGTGGGACGACGAGAGCACCGCCCGGCTGCTCGGCAACGTCGTCGCCGCGGGCGGCCCCGGCACCCGCGTCATCGTCATCGAGAACCTCGTCGACGACACCCCCTCGATGCGCTTCAGCACCGCCATGGACCTGCTGCTCCTGCTGAACGTCGGCGGCGCCAAGCACACCACCGAGTCCATGACCGGCCGGCTGACCTCGGCCGGTCTGGTCGTGGACGACATCCGTCCGGTCAACCCCTACCTGCACGCCTTCGAGTGCCACGTGGCCGGCTGACACCGGAGACGCACCGAAAACCGGCCGCCGGGCCCGCGACGCTGCGGGACCGGCGGCCGGTGGTCATCCGGGGAGTCGGACGGTCAGTCGCGCTCCCACACGTAGAAGCGCTCCGCCATCGCGTCCTTCGGGGAGCGCCAGGTCTCCGGGTCGTACGCGCTGACGTACGCCGACAGGCGCTCGCTGATCCCGCGGAACTCGGGGTGGCCGGCCACCTTGGCGATGGCCGGGGCCGGGTCGCTGTCCGACTCGACGAGGTGCATGTACACGTCGCCGAACTGGAAGAGGCTGCGGCGGCGCACCCCGACGAGGTGCGGCAGCTCGCCCCGGTCCGACTCCGCGAAGATCTTGGCGATGTCCTGGGCCGAGCCCGGTGCCATCCGGGCCACGATCAGTCCCTGGTGCATGGGGGGTGTCCTCTCTGGCCTCTTGGGCCGCTCGCCGGTCAGTCGGCCAGGGCCGGGGCGGGGCGGTCCCCGGCGGCCTGCTGGATCTTGTCCCGGATGAGCGCCAGCTGGACCTTGGAGTTGCGGTTGATGTTGTCGGTCATCCAGTCGTCGTCGACCGGCGCCTCGGGCTTCATGGCGAAGTCCTGCGTCCACACCATCCGGGTACCGGCGGGCACTTCCTCGTAACTCCAGTGGATGTCCATGTGGGCGAAGGGGCCCGTCTCCACGCGGCGGGCGCGGACGGTGAGGTTCTCGCGGTCCGGCTCGCGCTCGGAGACCCAGCTCCACACGGTGCCGTTGTCGTCCGGGTGCATGGTCAGCCGGAACGTCGTCTTGCGGCCCTCACGGGAGAGGACCTCGACGGACGCGTACTCGCTGAACAGCTGCGGCCAGTTCTCCAGGTCGTTGGTCATGTCCCAGACCAGGTCGAGCGGAGCGGCGATGGTGATCTCGTTCCGGGTGTGTCCGGCCATGTCAGGCTCCTGCCATCAGTGCGCTGTTGACGAGGTCGAGGAACGCCTGCGGCGTCTTGCAGCGCTCGGCGTCCGGGGGCATCGGGGTACCGTGCCGGTTCTCCAGCTCGCCGACGATGCCCAGCAGGCCGAGCGAGTCGAGCCCGAGCGTCTCGAACGGGGTCTGGGGCTGCTCCCGCAGCACCTCGGGGGCGACGGTGATGCCCGCCGCCTTCTTCATCAGGGCGGCCAGTTCTTCTTCGGTGATCTGCGCGTTCATGCCGTTCTCTCCTTTGCTGTTCGCCTACTGGGCGCCGTGCCGCAGCACCAGCGCCGAGTTCGACCCCATGAGGCCCCGGCTGAGGACCAGCGCCGTGCGCGGCTCGGCCACGCGGGCGCTCCCGGTCACGAGGTCCAGGTCGTGGCAGACGTCCACCACGTTCGGTGTCGGCGGGATCAGGCCGTGTTCCATCGCCAGCACCGCCGCCGACACGTCCAGCACCGGTGCCGCGCAGTAGCCGCGGCCGATACCGGTCTTCGGTGCCGTCACCGGCACCCGGCGCCCGTGCTCACCGAGCGCGTCCACCAGCGCCAGCGCCTCGGCACGGTCCGCCTCCGGCACCCCGAGGGCGTCGGCGAAGACCATGTCGACCTCCTCCGGCGCGCACCGGGCTTCCGCCAGCGCCGTCCGGATGGCCTGCGCCAGCCCCTCGCGGGACTCGGCCCAGCGGGAGGCCCCGGTGAACGTCGCCGCGTGTCCCGCGACGTACGCCCGGACCTCGGCCCCGCGCTCCCGCGCGGACCGCTCCGCCTCGATCACGAGCATCGCGCCGCCCTCGGCGGGCACGAACCCGCACGCCGCCCCGGTGAAGGGGCGGTACGCACGCGCCGGGTCGCTCTCCCCGCTCAGCTCTTCGTACCCGAGCTGGCAGACCACCGAGTACGGCGCGAGCGGCGCCTCGGTGGAGCCGGCCACCATCACATCGGTGCCCCGGCGGACCGCGCGGGCGGCGTGCGCGAGGGCGTCCAGACCGCCCGCCTCGTCGGAGGCGACCACCGAGCAGGGCCCCTTGAAGCCCCGCCGGATGGAGATCTGACCGGTGCTGGCCGCGTAGAACCAGGCGATGGACTGGTACGGGCCGACGAACCGGCTGCCCTTGCCCCACAGCTGCTGGAGCTCGCGCTGGCCGAACTCGCCGCCGCCGGAGCCGGAAGCGGTGACCACCCCGATGGAGAACGGGTCCGCCGCGGTGTCGGCCTGCCCCAGCCGGGCGTCCTCCAGCGCGAGGTCCGCCGCCGCCATGGCGAAGTGCGTGAACCGGTCGGTCTGTACCAGGAACCGTTCCTCGACCACCGCCGGGTCGAACTCGCGAACCTCGCCCGCCACCTTCAGCGGCAGGTCCTCGCAGCCCTCCCGGGTCACCCGGTCCAGGACGCTGATGCCCTCCTGGGTGGACTTCCAGAAGGTCTCGGTGCTGATGCCGTTCGGCGCGACCACCCCGATACCGGTGACGGCCGCCCGCCGTTCCTTCGGTTCGCTCATCGTGTCCTCACTCCCTCGGCCGGGTCAGGATCACCGCGGACTGGAAACCGCCGAACCCGCTGCCCACGGAGAGCACACCGTTCAGCTTCCGCTCCCGTGCCTCGCGCGGGACGTAGTCCAGATCGCACTCGGGGTCGGGGGTCTCGTAGTTCGCGGTCGGCGGGACGGCCTGCCTGGCGAGCGCCAGCACACACGCCACCACCTCGATGGCCCCGATCGCCCCGAGGGAGTGCCCCACCATCGACTTGATGGAGCTCATCGGGGTGTCGTAGGCGTGCTGCCCGAGCGCCCGCTTCACCGCGGCCGTCTCGTGGCGGTCGTTCTGCCGGGTGCCGGAACCGTGCGCGTTGACGTAGTCGATCGCGGTCGGGTCGATCCGGGCCTGGTCCATGGCCGTCTCGATCGCGCGGGCCATCTCCAGGCCCTCGGGGGTCAGACCGGTCATGTGGTACGCGTTGCCGAACGTGGCGTACCCGCTCAGCTCGCAGTACACGTGCGCACCGCGGGCCCGTGCGTGCTCCAGCTCCTCGAGCACCAGCACCGCGCCGCCCTCGCCCATGACGAACCCGTCACGGTTGTTGTCGAAGGGGCGGGAGGCATGCGCCGGGTCGTCGTTGTTCGAGGACGTCGCCTTGATCGCGTCGAAGCACGCCATCGTGATCGGCGAGATCGGCGAGTCGGAGGCACCGGCCAGGCATATGTCCGCCCGGCCCTCCTGCACGGTGTGGAAGGCGTACCCGACGGCGTCCAGGCCCGAGGTGCAGCCCGTGGACACCGTCTGCACCGGGCCCCGCGCGCCGAACCGCTCGGCCACCGACGAGGCGACCGTGCTGGGCGAGAACGCCCGGTGCAGCTCCGGCCGGGCCTGGGTGTGGTCCACATCCCAGCGCTGGCCACCATGGCTGACCAGCACATAGTCGTTCTCCAGTCGGGTGGTGCCGCCGACCGCGGTGCCGACCGACACCGCTATCCGCCACGGGTCCTCGGCCGCCAGGTCGAGACCCGAGTCGTGCACCGCCTCGTCGCCGGCCACCAGCGCGAACTGGATGTACCGGTCCGCCCGCTCCACCTGCTCGGCGTCCAGACCGTGGGCCGCCGGGTCGAAGTCGCACTCGGCGGCGATCCGCGAGCGCAGCCCCGAGGGGTCGAAGAACGTGATGCCCCGCGTCGCGGTCCGGCCGTTGGACAGCAGGTCCCAGAACGCCGGCGCGCCGATCCCGCCCGGAGCCACGATGCCTATGCCCGTGACCGCCACCCGGCGGGTCATGAGCGCACCCGGTCCCGGCCGGCGGCACCGGCACCACCGGCCTCCGTCACCACCGCGGCGGCCCCGATGACGTCCGTCTCCTCGGTGTCCACGTGACCGAGCTGCGGACGCGGGGCCAGCGGACCCAGGTGGAAGACGATGCGCGCCTCCTCGTCACCCACATTGCGGAAGCGGTGCCGCATGTGGGCCGGGATCATCAGGCCCTGCTCCGGCTTCAGGGGGTGCGCCTCGCCGTCGAGGTCCACCTCCAGCCGGCCGCAGATCACGTACACGAACTCCTCGGAGTACGGGTGGTAGTGCTCGCCGATGCGGTCGCCGGGCTGCACGATGGCCACGCCCATGAAACCGCTGGTGGCGCCGACCGTCGCCGGGGTCAGCATGGCGCGCAGGTCGCCGCCGCGCCGGGTGTTGTGCTCGGTGTCCTTCAGGTCGATGATCTTGGGACGGTGTTGGATCACAGCTTCCTCCGTGGAATGTGCCGCGTCGGCGGTTGCGGGGTGAGAGGCGGTCACCGGATCAGTCGTCCGAGGCGCGCCGGTCGGTGACGAGGTCCATCCGGGCGGCGTCGCCGGCGAGCAGCTCGCGCAGCTCGGCGGCCGCGGCCGGGTCGGCGGGGAGCGCGCCGACATCCTTGCCGCGTACGTCCACCAGGCGCACCACCACGTCGTCGCGCTGGAAGACCGTGCTGCGCAGCACCGCGCTCGCCGGGTCGTCGGCCGCGGCCTGGTCGTGCTGGGAGATCAGCTCGGCCAGCCGCATGCCCTGGCCGGCGCGGGCCGGGTAGAACAGCGCGAGGCGGTTGCCCTCCGCCTGCTCGTCGGCCACCACGTGGTGCACCGCCGGGAGCGCCGCGCGGGTGAAGAACATCCGGGCCGACTCCTGGTCGTCCAGGTCCCGGTCCTGCTCCAGGTAGGGGTTGATGGCCTCCTCGACCGCCCGCACCTCGGGCTGCCGGGCCACGTGCCGCAGCGCCGCGAGCAGGTCGCCGCGCACCTCGATGGCCCGCACCACCCGGTTGCCCTGCATGAACAGCGAGGTCCGCACCAGCTGCGTGGTGTCGTCGACGCGGGACTTGGGCGAGGCGTAGTCCGCGAGGATCGCCGCGACCTTCTTCTCGGTGCCGGGCTTCACGGTGAAGGTGAGCGCGTGCCGGATGACTCCGTCACCGATGCGCGGGTGCGTCTGGAGCCGGCGGCCGGGGGCCGACTCGGCGGGGACCGCCGGGCCGCCCGTCTCGCGGACGATGTGGAAGCGCAGCGAACGGGTGTCACGCACGCAGGAGTGCAGCGGCTCCACCATGTGCACGTGCTCCTCGCTGTTCACCCAGGTGAGGAACGGCGGGGCGCTCTCCCACTCGCTGGTGATGAGCCACTGCGAAGGGTTCTCGATGGACTGGCACAGCTGGTCGCTGACGTGGCCGGGAACCCGCGCGACCTGGGCGCAGAGCTGCTCGTACGCCTCCAGGAACTGCTGCTGAGCGCCGTCGTACACGTCGACCAGAAGGACGACCCGCAGCGGGGAGCCGTCGAACACGGACTGGGAGACACGCTTGGACACCTCGCGTGCCTGCGTTTCTGAGGGACGTTCAGACGTGGTGGTCATCCTGCACACATCTCCTTCGCGGGGCAGAACCGGTGCCGGCCGCGGATGGGGCACGGCAGCGTTCCTTGATCCTGTGCCGGTCCCCACAAGCCCGCGACTCCTGTGAACCACGTGGGTGATTGGCCACGCGGAGCAGGCACGGGCGGGCATGAAGAGTCACAGGCGCCCCACGCGCTCACCCCAGCCACTGGAGGCTTCGATGCATCAGAAAGCCGACCACCGGGTCCCCGTCCTCATCGTGGGCGGCTCACTGGTGGGCCTGTCCATGTCCGTGTTCCTGGGCCGTCTCGGTGTGCGGCACATGCTCGTCGAACGGCACTCAGGGACCTCGATCCACCCGCGCGGACGCGGCAACAACGTCCGCACGATGGAGCTGTTCCGGGTCGCCGGAGTCGAGCCGGACATCAAGGCCGCCGCCTCGCTCCTCGCCGACAACCACGGCATCCTCCAGACGCCCACCCTCGTGGGTGACGCCGGGGAGTGGCTGTTCAAGAACATCGACCCCGGCGGCGGCCTGGCGCGGTTCAGCCCCACCGCCTGGTGCCTGTGCAGCCAGAACGACCTCGAACCCGTCCTCCTGGACAGCGCCCGCGAACTCGGCGGCGACCTGAGGTACTTCCACCAGATGGAGTCCTTCGAGCAGGACGCCGACGGAGTGACGGCCACGGTCGTCGACCGCGGCACCGAGGAGCGCTTCACCGTCCGCGCCGACTACCTCGTCGCCGCCGACGGCCCGCGCAGCCCCGTACGGCGCGCCCTCGGCATCGGCCAGAGCGGACCCGGCGAGCTGTTCGCCAACGTCAGCGTCACCTTCCGCTCCAGCACGCTGGCCGATGTCGTCGGCGACCGCCGCTTCATCTGCTGCTACCTCACCCACCCGGACGCGGACGGCGCGCTGCTGCCCGTGGACAACAAGGAGAACTGGGTCTTCCACGCCCCCTGGCACCCCGAGCGCGGCGAGACCCTGGAGGACTTCACCGAGGAGCGGCTGCGCGACCACATCCGCCGGGCGGTCGGCGCCCCCGAACTCGACGTGAAGATCACCGGTATGGCCTCCTGGCGTGCCGCCGAACGCGTCGCCGACCTCTACTCCTCCGGCCGCGTCTTCCTCGCCGGCGACTCCGCCCACGAGATGTCGCCGACCGGCGCCTTCGGCTCCAACACCGGTATCCAGGACGCCCACAACCTCGCCTGGAAGCTGTCCGCCGTCCTGACCGGCTGGGCCGGCCCCGGCCTGCTGGAGTCCTACGGCGCCGAGCGCCGCCCGGTCGCGGCCGCCACCAGCGCCCGCGCCTCCGCCCGCTCGGTCGAGCACAGCCACCCCGGCTTCGCGCCGGCCCCCGGGGTCGGCGGCGCCAAGCGCGGCGGCATCCTCAACGTCGTCCTCGGCTACCGCTACCCCGCCGGCGCCGTCCTCGGCGCCGACCCCGACGCCCCGGTCGTCCCGGACGGCCTCGCCCTCGACGGCCGCCCCGGCAGCCGCGCCCCGCACCTGTGGGTACGCCGCGGCGGCCTGCGCCTGTCCACCCTGGACCTCTACGAGCGCTCGATGGTCCTGCTCACCGACGCCCCCGACGACGCCGGCTGGTACGCGGCGGCCCGCCGGGTAGCGGCGGAGGACGGCATCGCCCTGGACGCCTACCGCGTGGGCCCCGGCCCCGACGCCGACCTCACCTACGACACGGAGGGCACCGACTGGGCGGAGTCCCACGGCACCACGGCGGACGGCGCGGTCCTGATCCGCCCGGACGGGTTCGTGGCCTGGCGCGCGACGTCCGCGGCCGCGGACCCGGACACGGCCCTCCGCGAGGCCCTGTCGTCCCTGCTGACCCCCGCCTGACCCCTCCCGACCCCCGAAGGCCGCCCACACCTCTTGGTGGGGGCGGCCTTCGCCGTGTGCCACGGCTGAAGCTCAGGAGCCCGTGCGGCACGACCGCTGCCGCCGGATCACCGCAGCCACGGCCCCAAGCCCAGACGCTTCGTCATACCTGATCGGATACCCCCGAAGGAGCGGTCAGCGCCCCGGGCCCGGACGTCTCCCAAGTCGTGCGTGCGGGTGTCTGGCCGGGTCGCGCCGAGGGTCCTAGATCCGCGAATTGCGCAGCGATTGCCATACGGCGCCGGCCAGTGCCCGCGTCGCCCGCGGGACCGACAGCCCTTCGTGTTCGCGGTACAGCTCCCAGTTGTACGGCACGAGCGACAGCTTGTTGGAGGACAGCGATCCCGCCTGGTGAGACCTGTACACCGCAAGCGGATCGTGAAGACCCCGGGCCTCAGCGCCGTCCCGCATGATCGACAGCCACAGGGCGTAGTCCTGGCGCTTCCGCATCTCCGGCATCAGCCTCGAGCCCAGGACGTTGCGGTCGTACATGGCGGTCAGTGCGCCGATGTGGTCCCGCACCAGCATCGCGCGGTAGTCCACGTGGTTCCGTGCGCGGACCACCCGCCCGTTCGGGATGAAATCGGTGCTCTCGCCGGCATAGTCGGCGTCCATCTTGTAGTAGGAGGTGAACGTCAAAGGCGCGTCACCCCCGGCAGCGAATTCGATCTGCCGCTCAGTCTTCTCCGGAAGCCACATGTCGTCGCTGTCGAGAAAGGCGACGTAGTCTCCCCGGGCCCGCTCGATCGCGAGGTTGCGTGCCCGGCCGGCACCGCCGCGTTCAGGCGCCGATTCCGGCAGCACTCGCTTGTCCTGACGGGCGAACTCCATGAGCAGATCCATGGAGCCATCGGAGGATTTGTCGTCGGTGACCAGCAGCTCCAGGTCACTGTGGGTCTGCGTGAGCACCGACCGGATCGCTGCGCCGAGAGTGGCTGCCGAGTTGTACACGGGCATCACGACTGACACCAGGGACACAGCACTTCTCCTTGCCAGGCCAGTGACGACGGTCCATTCAAGCACCGCGATCAGTAGGAGCTGTCATGCCCGCACCGGTGGACGATCCTGGCGTCTCAGGTGGGCCGGCCATCGCCTCAGCAGACCTCAGAAACCGCAAAGGCCCAGGTCAGATGAAGTCTGTCCTGGGCCTCACCAGAGCCCCCTGTCGGATTCGAACCGACGACCTACGCATTACAAGTGCGTTGCTCTGGCCAGCTGAGCTAAGGAGGCGTGGGCGGGGTGTGCCCGCTGTCTGTGAAGTGTACCCATGGGGCGGGGTGGGGCCGGCGGAGTTCGTCCGGGGGAAATTCGGGGGCGTCCAGGTGCTGACAGGGCAGGTGGGCGCCGGGTACGGTCCTGAGCCAGTTCACCTGGGTGAACTGACCGAACCACCTTCCTACAACGGATCGTCCGGCACGTTCCTGCCGGTAGAAGGGGGCCCTTCACCATGGCCACTGTCACGTTCGACAAGGCGACCCGGATCTATCCGGGCTCCACCAAGCCCGCCGTCGACGCCCTGGAGATCGCCATCGAGGACGGCGAGTTCCTCGTCCTCGTCGGCCCGTCCGGCTGCGGCAAGTCCACCTCGCTCCGCATGCTCGCGGGGCTCGAGGACGTCAACGGCGGCGCCATCCGCATCGGCGACCGCGACGTCACCCACCTGCCGCCCAAGGACCGGGACATCGCCATGGTGTTCCAGAACTACGCCCTCTACCCGCACATGACGGTCGCGGACAACATGGGCTTCGCCCTGAAGATCGCGGGCGTCAACAAGGCGGACATCCGGGCGAAGGTCGAGGAGGCCGCCAAGATCCTCGACCTCACCGAGTACCTGGACCGCAAGCCGAAGGCCCTCTCCGGCGGTCAGCGCCAGCGTGTCGCCATGGGCCGCGCCATCGTCCGCGAGCCGCAGGTCTTCCTCATGGACGAGCCGCTGTCCAACCTGGACGCCAAGCTCCGCGTCTCCACCCGCACCCAGATCGCCTCCCTCCAGCGGCGCCTGGGCACCACCACCGTCTACGTCACCCACGACCAGGTCGAGGCCATGACGATGGGCGACCGGGTGGCCGTGCTGAAGGACGGCCTGCTCCAGCAGGTCGACACCCCGCGCAACATGTACGACCGCCCCGCCAACCTCTTCGTCGCCGGCTTCATCGGCTCCCCCGCGATGAACCTGGTCGAGGTGCCGATCACCGACGGCGGCGTGAAGTTCGGCAACAGCGTGGTGCCGGTCAGCCGGGACGCGCTCTCGGCCGCCGCCGACAGGGGCGACACCACCGTGACGGTCGGCGTCCGCCCCGAGCACTTCGAGGTGGTCGAGCTGGGCGGCGGCGCGGCGGCCACCGCGCTGACCAAGGACAGCGACGACGCCCCGGCCGGCCTCGCCGTCTCGGTGAACGTCGTCGAGGAGCTGGGCGCCGACGGTTACGTCTACGGCGCCGTCGAGGTCGGCAGCGACGTGCGGGACCTCGTCGTCCGCGTGAACGGCCGTCAGGTGCCGGAGAAGGGCTCCACGCTGCACGTCGTACCGCGGCCGGGCGAGATCCACGTCTTCTCGACCTCCACGGGCGAGCGCCTCTCCGACTGACCGGGGAGCAGGGCAAGTTCGACGGGAGGGGGTCCTACGGGGCCCCCTTCCGCCGTCACCGGGCACGGTTGGGCGGATATCCCGGCACAGGGATCAATTCGGGCACCCGACGTCAACCCCCTACCCAGAAAGCAGCACGACTTCATCCCCCGTAAGGGTGACTAAATGTCGCCAAATCATCACCGGGCGCTACCCTCACTCGCGTGACGCACTCCACCACCCCTCAGACGCGACGCGGCCACCGGGGCGGCCCTGCCCGCCGGATCGGCCGCACTCTCGCCCTCGTCCTGCCCGTCGTCCTGGTGCTCTCCGGAACCCTCGCGGTCACGCGGGTCAACTGGTCCGGGGACTCCGAAGGCTCGGTGCTCACCGCCTCGGACGTCGCCCCGGCCCAGGCTCCCGCCAAGGCCAACACCGCCCGCACGGTCACCGCCAAGCGGGCCGCCCCCCAGGACGCCCTGCGCGAGCGGCTGCTGACCGAGCTTCAGGACAAGAACCCCGGCGTGGTCCTGACCCACCTCCAGCAGGCGGTGAACGGCCACCCGGCGCTCGCCGAGCACTGCACCTCGATCGCCCGCACCCTGGGCAGGGCCGCGGTCCGCCTCTACGGCGCCTCCCGCGCCCAGTCCTACGCCCGCCCGGTCTGCGACACCTCCTTCGCCACGGGCGTGCTGGCCGCACATAGCTGACCGGCACATGGCTGGCCCGCACATGGCTGGCCCGCACATAGCTGATCAGCACATGGCCGGCCCGCACATAGCCGACTGCCACATAGCTGCCCCACACACAGCTGACCGCACCACAGGTGACGACAGCCGCAGGAGCGGCCTGTCGCGCCCCTGGCGCCGGCCGGGGCGCCACGTACAGTTCGGGGCATGACCCATCCGAACGTCGCGTCGCGCCCCACCCAAGCCGTCGTCCTGGCCGGCGGCCAGGGCTCCCGGCTGCGCCCCTACACGGACGACCGGCCCAAGCCGATGGTCGAGATCCCCGGCACGGGCACCCCGATCATCGGCCACCAGCTGAACTGGCTGGCCGAAGAGGGCGTCACCGACGTGGTGGTCTCCTGCGGCCATCTCGCCGAGGTTCTCGAGAAGTGGCTGGCCACGGCCGACCTGCCGCTGTCCGTCACCACCGTCGTGGAGACCGAGCCCCTCGGCCGCGGCGGCGGCCTGAAGTACGCCGCCGCGCATCTCCCCCGCCCCGACCGGCCCTGGTACGCCACCAACGGCGACATCTGGACCCGCTTCTCCCTGCGGGACATGGCCGACTTCCACACCGAGCGGGACGCGGTGGCCACCCTCGCGCTGGCCCGGCCGCGCATCCCCTGGGGCGCCGTGCGCACGGACGGCTTCGGGCACATCACCGACTTCATCGAGGCACCGCCGTCCACCGTCGAGATCAACGCTGGTGTGTACGTCTTCTCCCCCGAGTTCCGCGACCTGCTGCCCGACCGCGGCGACCACGAGCGCGCCACGTTCCCCCGCCTCGCCCGTGAGCGCAAGCTCGCCGGGTTCCCGCTGCCGCAGGGCGCGTACTGGCGGGCCATCGACACGGTCAAGGACCTGACCGAGGCCGCCAAGGAGCTGGACGGCGAGCGCGCCTAGCCGACGCCCGCCACCTGCCGCACCCAGCACACCGCACACCGAAGGGCCCCGTACCTCACCGGTGAGGTACGGGGCCCTTGGCACGCCGGCGGTCAGTTGCCGAACAGACCGCCCACCAGGCCGGGCTGGCCGGTGGAGGCGCCACCCGAGTCACTGCCGCCGCCCGGTTCGGTGCCGCCGCCAGAGGTGCCCGACCCGGTGCCGCCCGTCGCGGGCCCGCCGGAGCTGGTCGGGCCCGCCGTGGTGCTGGGGGCGCCGCCGCCACCCGTGGTCGGGGTGGTCCGCTGCGGCGGGGCCTGGCCCGTGGTGCCCTGGGTCTGACTGGGCGCCACCGGAGCCGTACCGGCCGTGCGGCCCGCGCCCGGTGTGCCGGCCACGCCGGACGGGCTGGCCCCGGCCGAGGCGCCGCCCGTGGGCGAGCTGGACGCCGAGGGGCTGGCCTGCCTGCGCTGGGTACCGGGCTTCGAGGGCAGCGGCGAGCCGGGCTGGTTGTTGCGCGGCGCCTCGCCGGGACCGGGGACGACCACCCGGCTGGAGTCGCGTACCGCGCCGCCGAGCAGCGAGCCGACCAGCAGGGTCAGACCGACCGTGACGGCCGTGATCAGCGCGCCCCGGCGCAGTACGTACCGGCGCAGGTCCCAGATGGCGGCGCGCGGGCCCAGCGTGCGCCAGGCGCCGCCCGCGAGCCTGCCGTCCACGGAGTAGACCGGGGCGCCCGCGATGACCAGCGGGGACCAGGCGGCCAGGTAGATGATGTCGGGCGCGTCGTAGGCCGGGACCGTCTTCCAGCTGACGGTGACGATGAGCGCGGCCGAGAGCAGCGCGCCCAGCGCCGCGGCGACCCGCTGCCAGCAGCCGAGGATGGTCAGCACGCCGACCACGACCTGGAGGAAGGCGATGACCAGCCCGGAGCCCACCGGGTGGTGCAGCGCGAACTGGCGCAGCGGCTCGGCCACGTCCCACGGGTGCAGGGTGTTGAGCCACTTGACCATGGAGCCGCGCTCGCCGCCGTCGAAGTAGACGGGGTCGCACAGCTTGCCCATGCCGGCGTAGGCCGAGATGAAGCCGAGGAAGACGCGCAGCGGAAGCAGGACGACGCCGAGGTTCATCCGGCGGCCGGGGTAGTACGCGTGCCGCGCCGGGTCGTCGCCGTGGCGGCGGGCGGCCCGGGTGCCGGAGCGCCGGACGGGCGGCTCGTCGGGGTCGAACTCGTCGTCGGCGTAAGGCTGTTCGTCGTACGGCGGTTCGTCGTAGGCGCTGCCGACCGGGCGCATGTGCGGCAGCAGCCGGGTGCCGCCGTCCGGGCCGGTGCGCTGGGGGCCGAGGACCGGGGTCTCGACGGTCGCGTCGAGCCGGTCGTAGGCGTCCGCGTAGCCGGTGTGGTCCGGGTCGAGGCGCGGGATGACCTGGGTGGCTCCGGCCGGCTCGTCGGGGTGGCGGACGCTGCTGCCCCGGACGGCCTGGAGCAGGCGGTGGGTACCGGTGTCGTCGGGCGCGGACCGGCCGCTCCAGACGACCGGGCGGCGCCGGCCCGCCCCGCCCGCCGTGCCCGCGGCGGACATGCGGGGGGTGTCCTGGGCGACGCTCGGATACCGGGCGATTCTCGGGGATTGGGCGCGCCTGCCCGCCGACCCCAGCTGCACGCGGAAGCTGGCGTGATTGACGATGACCTGCGCCGGATCGCTCGGCACCTTCACCATGCTCAGCGCGGGAGCCTCGTCGAATCCCGACGAGCGGTCCCCCGTGGGCGTGCGGGGTGTTCTGGTGTCCACACTCAACTAACCGAGTGACGCCGAGTTAGGACACTGCTTTGACCGGCCCGATGTGTCCGGGCCGCGTCAAAGTCGTCGTGAACGCCGGGCCGCCCCCGGAATTACCGCATCCGGGGGCACTGCCGAACGGCCGTTCAGGAGCGGCGGCGGGACGCCTCGTAGAGCACCACACCGGCCGCCACACCGGCGTTGAGGGACTCCGCGCCGCCCGGCATCGGGATGCGCACCCGGTGGTCACAGGTCTCGCCGACCAGCCGGGACAGGCCCTTGCCCTCACTGCCGACCACGATGACGACCGGACCGGACAGCGCCGCCAGATCGCCCACCTCGGCCTCACCGTCGGCGGCCAGGCCGACCACGGTGATCCCGGCCTTCTTGTACTGCTCCAGGGCCCGGGTGAGGTTGGTGGCACGGGCGACCGGCGTACGGGCGGCCGCACCGGCCGACGACTTCCAGGCACCGGCGCTCATGCCGGCCGAGCGGCGCTCGGGCACGAGCACGCCGTGACCGCCGAAGGCGGAGACGGAGCGGACGACGGCGCCGAGGTTGCGCGGGTCGGTGACGCCGTCGAGGGCGACGATCAGCGGGTCCTCGCCCTTGTCGTAGGCGGCGGCGGGCAGGTCCTCGGGGTGCGCGTACTCGTACGGCGGGACCTGGAGGACGAGGCCCTGGTGGTTCAGGCCGTTCGTCATGCGGTCCAGCTCGGGGCGCGGGGCCTCCATGAGGTGGATGTTGCCGCGCTCGGCGGCGAGCTGGAGGGCCTCGCGGACGCGCTCGTCGTTGTCGATGAACTGCTGGACGTAGAGCATGGTGGCGGGCACACCGTCACGCAGCGCCTCGTACACCGGGTTGCGGCCGACGACCAGCTCGGAGGTGGACCGGCCGCCGCCCTTGCGCTGCTGGGGGCGGCCCTGGGCACGGCGGACCTTGGCGGCGGCGGCACGCTGCTTGGCGTGGCCCTTGCGCGCCTCGGCGGGGGGCGTGGGGCCCTTGCCCTCCAGGCCACGGCGCCGCTGGCCGCCGCTGCCGACCTGCGCACCCTTCTTGCCGGACATGCGGCGGTTGTTCGCCATGAGTTACCCGTCTCCGTGAGCGTTCGTACGTATGTATGCAGTGTGCCGCCCGGATGGCCGGGCGGCACACTCGATCAAGCCTTGGCTAGCGCGGGCCGATGCTCCAGCGCGGGCCCTGCGGGCTGTCCTCGACGACCAGACCGGACTGTCCGAGCTGGTCGCGGATGGCGTCGGCGGTGGCCCAGTCCTTACGGCCGCGGGCGGACTCGCGCTGCTCCAGGACGAGCCGGACCAGGCTGTCCACCACGCCGTGCACGCTTTTGTTGAGCACAGTGTCGCCGAGCTCGCCGCCCGCACCGGCCCACTCGGGGTCCAGCGGGTCGAGACCGAGGACGCCGAGCATGGCGCGGACCTCGGCGAGGCGGGCGACGGCCGCTTCCTTGTCGTCGGCGGCCAGTGCGCTGTTGCCCTGCCGGACGGTGGTGTGCACGACGGCGAGGGCCTGCGGCACGCCCAGGTCGTCGTCCATCGCCTCGGCGAAGGCGGGCGGCACCTCGGCGGCCGGTTCGACCTCACCGCCGGCCTTCTCCAGCGCGCGCTGCACGAAGCCCTCGATGCGCGCGAACGCGATCTCGGCCTCGCGCAGCGACTCCTCGCTGTACTCGATCATCGAGCGGTAGTGCGGGGTGCCGAGGTAGTAGCGCAGGACGATGGGACGCCACTGCTTGACCATCTCGGAGACCAGCACGCTGTTGCCGAGCGACTTGGACATCTTGTCGCCCGCCATGGTCACCCAGGCGTTGTGCACCCAGTACCGGGCGAACTCGTCACCGAACGCCTTGGCCTGGGCGATCTCGTTCTCGTGGTGCGGGAAGATCAGGTCCAGCCCGCCGCCGTGGATGTCGAAGACGGAGCCGAGGTATTTGTGCGCCATGGCCGAGCACTCCAGGTGCCAGCCGGGGCGGCCGGGCCCCCAGGGCGTCGGCCAGCTCGGCTCGCCCGGCTTGACCGCCTTCCACATGGCGAAGTCGCGCGGGTCCCGCTTGCCGCTCTCGCCGTCGCCGGACGGCTGGAGCAGGTTGTCCAGCTCCTGCCGGGACAGCTCCAGGTAGCCGTCGAAGGAGCGGACGTCGAAGTAGACGTTGCCGTCGGCCTCGTAGGCGTGGCCGCGCTCGATGAGGCCCTGCATCATCTCGATCATCTCAGTGATGTGGCCGGTGGCGCGGGGCTCGTAGCTGGGCGGAAGGCAACCGAGGGCGGCGTAGGCGTCGTTGAACGCCCGCTCGTTCTCGTACCCGATCGCCCACCAGGGGCGCTTCTGCTCGTGGGCCTTGTTGATGATCTTGTCGTCGATGTCCGTGACGTTGCGGATGAACGTCACGTCGTAGCCGCGGTACTCGAACCAGCGGCGCATGATGTCGAAGTTCAGGCCCGAGCGGATGTGCCCGATGTGCGGTGCGGCCTGCACGGTGGCGCCACACAGGTAGATCGAGACACAGCCCGGCTTGACCGGGGTGAAGTCGCGGATCTGCCGGGCGCTGGTGTCGTACAGGCGAATGGTCACCACACCAGGGTAGTGGGAACGGGGCTGTGCGATGCCACCGGACGGTGACATCGCCGCTCCGGGCTGTCTCCGGACTGTCTCCGGGCTGTCCCCTAGAGGCTGCCGACCACCTTGCGCGGGGTGACGCGGACGACGACGCGCTCGGCGTCGTTGGCGGAGGCCGGGTTGAACTCGGCGTACTTCTTGCCGGTGTACTTCAGGGACAGCTCGTCGATGAGTGCCTGGCCGCCCTCGGTGGTCAGCTCGGCGGTGCCGCGGATCTCGGCGTACTCGTAGGGGTTCTCCGGGTCCATGACGACGACGGTGACCCGCGGGTCGCGCCTGAGGTTCTTCTCCTTGCGCCGGTCGACCGTGGTGGAGATGAGGACGTCGTCCCCGTCGCGCTTCACCCAGACCGGGGACATCTGCGGGCTGCCGTCGGGCTGGACGGTGCCCAGCACGATGAACACGCGCGTGTCCAGCAGGGACTTGAGCCGGTCGGACAGGGCAGCGGACATGGAGATCCTCCTCGATCGACGATGGCTGTGCGGGTACCCTCGCACGCCCCTACGACACGCGCACCACGAGGGCCGTGGCGACCGCCATCAGCCCCTCCCCGCGGCCGGGGAAACCGAGCCCGTCGGTGGTCGCGCCGGACACCGACACCGGGGCCCCGGCGGCGGTGCTGAGGATCTGCTGCGCCTCGTCCCGCCGCTTGCCGATCTTCGGGCGGGGGCCGACGACCTGCACCGCGACGTTGCCGATGGCGAAGCCCGCCGCGCGCACGATCCGGGCGGCCTCGGTGAGCAGGGTGACCCCGGAGGCGCCGCTCCACTCGGGCCGGCCGGTGCCGAAGTGCTGTCCGAGGTCACCGAGTCCGGCGGCGGAGAACAGCGCGTTGCAGGCGGCGTGCGCGACCACGTCGGCGTCCGAGTGCCCGGCGAGTCCCGGTCCCGCGTCCTCCCACTTGAGCCCGGCGCACCACAGCTCGCGGCCGTCCTCGAAGGCGTGGATGTCGGTGCCGATGCCGACCTGGGGCAGCACGGGGATCTCAGAAGCCATCGTTGAGCCTCCTGCGGGTGAGGACCGCCTCCGCGAGGACGAGGTCGAGGGGCCGGGTCACCTTGAACGCCTCCTCGTGACCGGGCACGGTCACGACCCGCTCGCCGAGCCGCTCGACCATGCTCGCGTCGTCGGTGACGTCCTCGGTGACGGACTCATGGGCGCGGATCAGGGTCGCGCGGTCGAAGCCCTGCGGGGTCTGTACGGCGCGCAGCCGGGCCCGCTCGGGCGTACCGAGCACCGGCTCGGGCTCGCCGGGGGTGCCCGCGGGCTCGACCTCCTTCACCGTGTCGGCCAGCGGCAGCGCCGGGACCACGGCCGGGGCGCCGTCGCGCACCGCCTCGACGACCGTGTCCACGGTGTCGACGGGGACGAGGGGGCGGGCCGCGTCGTGCACGAGGACGATGTCGTAGGCGGGGGGCAGGGCGTCCAGGCCCAGGCGGACCGACTCCTGGCGGCTGTCCCCGCCGGGCACGACCAGGAAGTCCGTGCGCTCGGGCAGCGCGTGCGCGTCCAGCAGCGACTTGACCTCGGCGGCGCCCTCCGGCGGGGCGACGACGACCACCAGGGAGACGTGCCGGGAGGCGGCCAGGGCGCGGATCGCGTGGATCAGCATGGGCGTGCCGTTCAGCGCGCGAAGCGCCTTGGGGGCGCCCGGACCAAGGCGTACGCCCCGGCCGGCGGCGGGAATCACGGCGGCGACACGGCTGTCCTGGCGCGGCTCGGCGGGTGCGGGGCGCGATTCGTCAGACATCGGTTCCTGTCAGGTTTGTGTGCTCGGGACCGGTGGGTATGGCCTGGAGGAGCGCCTGGGCGCGACGCCTTGACCGGACCCTTTCCGTGACCGCGGTCGAGCCGTCCGCCCCAGGAGCAGAACGCAGAAGTAGCACGCAGGGGCAAACGCAGGACGGAAAAATGTATCGGGTGCACTGAGTGCATGGAGAACGCATGGGGGGACGAATATGCCGCAGCGCCCGGCGACAGGGTGAGTGTCATCGGGCACCACGGCATTTTTGCTGCGCTGCACTTGAAAGCAGGCGGGGCACGCCGCCCGCTTCGCGTCAGGAGGCGAGTACCTCGTCGAGCAGCGCCTCGGCCTTGTCCTCGTTGGTGTTCTCCGCGAGAGCCAGCTCGCTCACCAGGATCTGGCGGGCCTTGGCGAGCATGCGCTTCTCACCGGCGGAGAGTCCGCGCTCGCGCTCACGACGCCACAGGTCACGCACGACTTCCGCGACCTTGATGACATCGCCGGAGGCGAGCTTCTCCAGATTTGCCTTGTAGCGGCGCGACCAGTTCGTGGGCTCCTCGGCGTACGGCGCGCGCAGCACCTCGAAGACGCGCTCCAGCCCGTCCTGACCGACCACATCACGCACGCCGACGAACTCCGCATTGTCCGCTGGCACACGTACCGTCAAGTCGCCCTGGGCGACCTTCAGCACCAAGTAGGTCTTGTCCACGCCTTTGATCTGACGAGTTTCGATAGCCTCGATCAGCGCGGCCCCGTGATGGGGATAGACCACGGTGTCGCCAACCTTGAACGTCATGTGACAGGTACCCCTTCCGTGGCTATCCAGGGTAACACGGATACGGCGTCTTCTGAATGGCGTTTTCGCAGGTCAGAGCATATCTCGGGGCTTGACAACAGCGACAGGAACGTGCTGCGGACCACCTGCGGAACCGGGAATTCGCAGGTGGGAGCGGCTCTGCGCGCAGAGTGAAACATGTACGTCACACGCCTCGGAGAGCCGCTCCGATCGGCCGAATGTACCGGTTTGCCCGCTTCCAAGCGTACGACTTCCGCTCCTCCGTTCGACGACCGGAGTCAGGTACGAGACGAATCCGGAATTGATCACGCCACCCGGCAGTGATCAATTCCGGACACGCGCGCATTCCTTCACAGAAATATCGGCCGGAGTGTCGCGGTGTGTCGCCGGGATGCCGTCAACGGTGTCGCACGCGGTTATCCGAATGACGGACGCGCGTTCCGGCAAAGCGGCCCGGCGGTGATCAGCGGCCGCCCGGCGTACCCCCAGCAGGACGGAAGCCCCTCGCCAGGGGAGGGTCGGGTGCGGCGCCGCGCGAACGGCTCGGTAGCCTGAGGGCGCTGACACATCCTTAAGGTGGCTTTACAAGACAAGCCGCCCCTGCGTTCAAGGAGTTGCCGCCGCCGTGAGCAGCAGCCTTCGACGCGGCGCCCTCGCCGCATCTGCCATCGCTTTCTCGATCGCCTCGCTCGCCGCCTGCGGCGCCGGAAACAACGCCCAGACCCTGGAGATCAGGCCGGACAACGCGGCGACCAGCGTCGGGGCCATCAAGGTCCAGAACGCCCTGGTCATCACCCAGCCCGACGCCAAGGCCAACGGCCCGGCCGCCGTCGCCGCCACGCTGTTCAACGACGGCGCGACCGACCAGACGCTCCAGTCGATCGCCGTCGCGGGCAGCAACGAGAAGGTCGAGCTGAAGCCCGCCAAGGGACAGAAGCTGACCGTCCCGGCGCACGGCCGGCTGGTCATCGGCGGCAAGGACAACGCCTCCGCCATCCTGGCCAACGGCCGCGAGTCGGTCCAGAACGGCAACGCGCAGAAGGTCACCTTCACCTTCAGCAAGACCGGTGCGGTGAGCCTGCGCGCCTTCGTCGTCCCGGCGACCAGCTACTTCAGCGGCTGGGGCCCGAGCGAGGTGCCGTCCGCGCCGGCCGCCGCGTCCTCCTCGCCGTCGGGCAGCCCGTCCGCGAGCGACAAGCCCGAGGGCGACAAGGCGAGCGCGCCCGCGTCGGCCTCGGCGCCGGCCGCCCCGAGCGACTCCGCGTCGCAGTCGGCGCCCGCGGGCCACTGAGCACGCCGTAGACATGAGTGAGGGTGGCACCCGGCCCGGGGTGCCACCCTCACTCACGTTCCGATCGCCCTGGCGGTCTACGGCTCGAACTTGTAGCCCAGCCCGCGCACCGTCACCAGATAGCGCGGCGCGCCCGGATCGGGCTCGATCTTGGCGCGCAGCCGCTTCACATGGACGTCGAGGGTCTTGGTGTCGCCCACGTAGTCGGCGCCCCACACCCGGTCGATGAGCTGCATCCGGGTCAGCACCCGGCCCGCGTTGCGCAGCAGCATCTCCAGCAGGTCGAACTCCTTCAGCGGCAGGTCGACCTTGGCCCCGGACACCGTCACCACATGGCGGTCGACGTCCATCCGGACCGGGCCCGCCTCCAGCGCGGCCGGGCTGACCTCCTCCGGCTCGCCGCGCCTGCGCAGCACGGCCCGGATACGGGCGACCAGCTCGCGCGAGGAGAAGGGCTTGGTGACGTAGTCGTCGGCCCCTATCTCCAGGCCGACGACCTTGTCGATCTCGCTGTCCTTGGCGGTCACCATGATCACCGGGACGTTGGAGCGGACGCGTAGCTGGCGGCACACCTCCGTGCCGGGCAGCCCCGGCAGCATCAGGTCGAGGAGGACCAGGTCGGCGCCGTTGCGCTCGAACTCGTCCAGGCCGTCGGGGCCGGTCGCGGCGACGGCGACCTCGAAGCCCTCCTTGCGCAGCATGTACGACAGGGCGTCGGAGAAGGACTCCTCGTCCTCGACGACGAGCACTCGGGTCACGGAAGGACCTCCGGGGAGGGAAGCGAAGCGTACGGGGACGGATCGGCGGGCCCGGACTCGCCGTCGAGTTCCGGGTGCCTGGCGGCGCGGTCGCGGGCGACGCCCGCCTCCGGCAGCCGCAGGGTGAAGGTGGAGCCCTGGCCCTCGGCGCTCCAGACCGTGACCTCGCCGCCGTGCGAGGCGACCACGTGCTTGACGATGGCGAGGCCGAGGCCGGTGCCGCCGGTGGCGCGCGAGCGGGCGGGGTCGACGCGGTAGAAGCGCTCGAAGATGCGCTCCTTGTCCTTGTCGGAGATGCCGATGCCCTGGTCGGTGACGGCGAGTTCGATCAGGTCGCCGCCGGGGGCGGAGACCCGGCGGGCGGAGATGCCCACGCGGGTGTGGGCCGGGGAGTAGTTGACGGCGTTCTCGACCAGGTTGCCCAGGGCGGCGGCGAGCTGGCCGCGGTTGCCCCAGACGTGCAGGCCGGCGCGGACCGGTGTGGGCCCCGCCGGGTCCTGGATCGCGGTGGCCATGTTGATCTGCTTCGTACCGGCCTGGTGGCGGCAGCGGTCGACGGCCTCGGCGACCAGCTCGTCCACGCGCACCGGCTCGGCGTCCTCCAGCGGGTCGTCGTTCTGCACCCGCGAGAGGTCGATCAGCTCCTGGACCAGGTTGGTCAGGCGGGTCGCCTCGATCTGCATCCGCCCGGCGAAGCGCTGGACGGCGTCGGGCTCGTCGGAGGCGTCCATGACAGCCTCGGAGAGCAGGGAGAGGGCTCCTACGGGTGTCTTCAGCTCGTGGCTCACATTGGCCACGAAGTCACGGCGTACCGCCTCGATGCGACGGGCCTCGGTCAGGTCCTCGACCAGCAGCAGCACCAGCCGGGAGCCGAGCGGGGCCACGCGCGCGGACACGGCCAGGGCCTCGCCCCGGCCGGTGCCGCGCCGGGGCAGGTCCAGCTCGACCTGTCGTATCTCCCCGTCGCGCCGGGTGTCGCGCGCCATCTGGAGCATCGGTTCCACGGCGAGCTTGCCGCCCCGGACGAGGCCCAGGGCGTACGCGGCGGAGCTGGCCTTGACCACGGCGTCGGCCTCGTCGAGGACGACCGCGGAGGAGCGGAGCACCGACAGCACGGTGTCCACGCCGGGCGGGAGCACCGCGTCGGTGTGCAGGGAGGTACGGGTGGGGCGCTTCTGGTCGCTCTCGCTCCAGCGGAACGCCAGCATGGCGATGACACCGGTGAGTACACCGGCGATCGCAGCCGCTGCGGCGACCGCCGCGTTCACGTCCATGGCTCAAGGTTAGGCATGTCGTACGGCCTGACCACAGCCGCCGTCGTGCGACCTCGGGCACTCGTCGCCCAGAGTTCACCTTCCATCCAGTGGTGGTTCATTCGGGAGGGCGGAAACGGACGCGTACGGGACGGAACGTGGGAGCGTGGGGTTCGCAACCGCTGGTCTCGGCCACGGGGCCCGCCCCGGACGACGCAGGAGCCACCGGGGCCGGTCCCGGACGACACGTAGGAGAGGGAACCTGATGCGGGACGCGTACCACGAGGAACTGGACTCGATCGGCGACGGTCTGGTGGAGATGGCCCGGCTGGTCGGCTCCGCCATCGGGCGCGCCACCACCGCCATCCTGGACGCCGACCTGAAGCTGGCCGAGAGCGTGATCGAGGCCGACCAGCGGGTCGACGAGCTCCAGCACGACCTGGAGGCGCGGGCGATAGCCCTGCTGGCGCGCCAGCAGCCGGTGGCGACGGACCTGCGCATCGTCGTCACCTCGCTGCGGATGTCGGCCGACCTGGAGCGCTCGGGCGATCTCGCCCAGCACGTGGCGAAGCTGACCCGGCTGCGGTTCCCCGAGCGCGCGGTCCCGCAGGACCTGCACGCGACCATCCTGGAGATGGGCCAGCTCGCGCAGCGCCTCATGGCGAAGGCGGCGGAGGTCATCATCACCAAGGACGTCGACCTCGCGCTCCAACTGGAGCAGGACGACGACGAGATGGACCTCCTCCACCGCACCCTCTTCCAGCACCTCATCGACGACCGCTGGAAGCACGGCATCGAAACGGCCGTGGACGTCACCCTCCTGGGCCGCTACTACGAGCGCTACGCGGACCACGCGGTGGCCGTGGCGAAGCGGGTGGTGTACCTGGTGACGGGGGAGCACGCGGACGAGTTGCAGCAGGACGGTTCGGGGAGCTGACGTAGCCCCGGCGTGGGCCCGGCGGGCAGCGCCTCACCGCCCGTCGGGTACGGGTTGAGTACGCGTGCTCATGTGCGCCGACCCCGGCCGCCCGCATCCTGCGTCCATGACCGAAACACTTCCGGCCCCGAGACGCCGGCTCCCGTGGTCGCGCAGGACACGCCTGGGCGTGGACCTCGCCCTCGCGATTCCCCTGTTCCTGCTGGAGATCGCCTGGGTGGTGCTGGACGCGATATACGGCGTCGGCCTGGAGGTGTGGGCAGCGCAGGGCGACCAGTCGCGGATCGACGCGGCCGACCTCGCGTTCATGGATCGGCTGCAGGTGCTGCAGATCGTGGTGGTCGTCCTGGCCGTCCTCGCGGCACTCTTCCGTGCCCGCTGGACGATGATCGCCCACTTGCTGGTGGCCCTCTTGCTGGGCGGCGCACTGGCGGGCGAGCGGCACGACTGGGAGAAGAGCCACTCGTCACCGGGGTGCGTTCGGTACAGCGCGAACTGCTGAGAGCGGCTGGCGCTTTCCATGCCGTAAAGCATGAGCGCAGGGGCTCGCGGTGGTGGAGTACGGCGTGCGGGCGCATCCGTGCGCCGTTGATGCGCCCAGTGGAGCGGGCATGAAATGAGCGGGGGCACTTGGCCCCCGTGTCGAGGAGGACCCATGCCCGAATCCCCGAGCACCACGCCCGACCCCACCCAGGACCGTGACGCCGAGCAGCCCGCCCAGATCAGAAGTCTCCCGATGGTCGCCGCCTGCGGCTGCGGCTCGGGCTGCGGATGCGGCTGCCAGCAGGGCGCGCCCTGCCAGTGCGGCTGAGGACGACGGCGGTGGAGGGGCCCCGGAAACTCCGGGGCCCCTCGGCGTACGGATGACTGAACGAGTCGCCATGAGGCGACGTGCGGGCCCAGCATGGAGAGAGGGACATCGCTAGGAGGTGTGATCATGACCAAGTTCATGGACGTCCACCACGGCATGGAAGGCATCACGGCCGACGAGCTCGCGCGGGCCCATCAAGCCGACCTCGACATCGAGCAGGATGAGAACATGCACTTCGAGGCCGCCTGGGCGGACCCGGAGTCCGGCACGGTCTACTGCCTGTCCGAGGCCCCGTCGGCCGAGGCGGTCCAACGCATCCACGAGCGCGCGGGACACAAGCCGGACGAGGTGCACCCGGTACCGCTCCAGATCTGACCGCCGTGGGGATCGCGCGGACGCCTGTCCCGCACGGCTCCGCGCGAGCCGGTGATGGCCGCACACCCTGAGCGGCCCGGATCACCTCACCTGTCGGATCGATGTCCGGGCGCGGTGCGTCGCCGCGACGACGGTGCCCACCAGGACGGAAGTGACGCAGCCAGTGGCCAGTACCGGGCTCGGGGTGAAGGTGACCGCGAGGACGGCGAGGATGCCCACGGCCCAAATGGCGTCCAGGACACCGGGCTTGACCGTGCCGCGGTGCAGCAGCCGTAGTACGGCGGCATACAGCGCGACCGGCACCGTGTACGCCGCCGCGACCGCCAGCCTGCTCAGGTGCGCGTGCCCCGTGAGGTGCGCGATCTCGACGGCGAGCCCGGCGCCGACGGCCGCGGCTGAGGCGTAGACGAAGTAGTGGCCGTAGCCCCAGCGGAGCGCTGTGCCCAGGGAGTTGAGCTTCTCGGCCGCGCTCTGGGTGAAGTACAGCCACCACATGGCGAAGACGGTGAGGATGCCGCCGACCACGAGCGGGGCGATGTCGCCGAGGGAGACCTCGGTGTCGAGGGCGGCGCGGACGGTGGCGGTCGCGGCGGTGATGGACTCGCCGAGGACGATCAGGGTGAACAGGCCGTACCGCTCGGCGATGTGATGTGGGTGCCAGGTGGTCTGTCCGGCGCGCTCCGCCCAGGCGGGGACGGCGAGTTCGGCGACGACGAGGACGAAGAAGGACGGCAGCCCGGCGTCGTCCGGCAGCCACAGCCGCGCGACCCAGCCGATCTGCACGACGAGGATGCCGATCGCGTACCGCAGGCACGTCCGCCGCCGCTCCGGGTCGCTGCGGGCGGCGCGCAGCCACTGGCTCACCATGGCCAGCCGCATCACTACGTACCCGTAGGTGATGACCGTGAAGTCGTACTCCTCCAGCGCCTTCGACGCCCCCGCCGCCAGCACCAGCGCGCCGGCGATCTGGAGGAGGGTGAGCAGGCGGTACGGCACGTCGTCGGTGTCGTAGGCCGAGGCGAACCACGTGAAGTTCATCCAGGCCCACCAGATGGCGAAGAACACGAGCGCGTACCCGAGCACACCGTGCCCGACCTTCCCGGCGGCGAGCTCATGCTCGAACGCGGCGGCGGTCTGGGCGACCGCGGTGACGAAGCAGAGGTCGAAGAAGAGCTCGAGGACGGTGGCTGTGCGGTGCCGCTCGCCGCTTAGGCGGGGGAGCATGGGGCGGTGCCAGGCGCTGCCGCTGGGCTGTGGGTGGTTCATGACGTCCCGTCATCGAGTGTGCGGAGCCCCGCGTGGGCCTTCCCGGCCACCCATGCTGCCGCACGCCACCGCTCGACTTCCCCTTCGGAGCGCCGACCGCAGTTACGAGGACTCAACTCTTACGGCGCTTGCCCGCCGACTTCTTCAGCTCGTCCTGGCCCCGCTTGGTCCAGTCGCCTTGGTGGCGGTAGCAACGCGAGGTGCCTTTCATCGTCTTGTTCCCACAGCTACCGCCGCCCTTCTTCGGCCAACCGCACTTTCCCTGCTTCCACTCACCCATGGCCCACCCCCGGCGATCCGCTCCGTTTCCGCCGTCCAGCGTGCGCGAATCAGCGAGCGCGGGGCAGGGCGCGCGACCGGCGACTTCA
This sequence comes from Streptomyces sp. NPDC085596, assembly GCF_044541565.1. Classification (NCBI taxonomy): domain Bacteria; kingdom Bacillati; phylum Actinomycetota; class Actinomycetes; order Kitasatosporales; family Streptomycetaceae; genus Streptomyces; species Streptomyces sp. NPDC085596. The sequence goes on from NZ_JBITTC010000007.1 coordinate 326,497, forward strand.
CGGCCTGGAGCGCACGCGGGGATCCCTCGGGGGCTCTTGGAAGGCGGACCCCCCGTTGTCAGTGCCGGTGGCTAGGGTCGCTGACGCGCGGTCGGCTTCCGGGGGTTCCAGCTCTGTAGGGAATGGTTGACATCCCCGGCCTGTCAGGGGGCGGCCCGGTGAGACATCCGGGACCCAACCGACGGCCGGGCCGAGCCGATGGCCAAGCAGCGACCTGCCAGCGCCGACCGCGCAACACCTCCGAGGAACTCAGGCGGAAACAGCCCGCCACTGGTCCGTGATGCAGCCCTCTTCCATGTCCCACCACTCCTTGGCGGCACCGTGGTCGAGCAGCCTCCGCACCTTGGCGAGGTCCGCGGTGGGCGGGACGTCCAGGGCGACCATGTCGAACCGTTCCATGCCCTCGCCGTCGACGCCGAGTTCCCGAAAAGCGTCGATCACGCTCTGCCGAGCCGGTTTCGAGCCGCCGTCACGGAGCACGATGAGGCGGATGGTGCAGTTCCCCGAACACCGGACCACCTCCCCGGCCCACCGCACGCCCTCCTCGTCGGGCTCGGTGGCCACGACGTCCCCGCAGGCGATGCCCTGGACGAACCAAGGGATGTTGTCGAGCCGCGCGGTGCCGTCGCCCTGATCGACCGCCCACAGACTCTCCACCGACGCCGGTGGCCAGTCGTCCTCGATCTCGAGCCGGAAGTACACCTTCACGTACGGGCCCTCGGGGTTCGTCATGGTGCCCAGGATGCACAGTCCTGCCACGCCGGGCCGCGGAGAGTCCCCCAGAGGCAGCGACAAGCCCCCCACTCGCGGAGAAACCGCAGGCAGGGGGCTGGCTTGATCAGTGCTGCTTACTTCTTCTTGCCCTGGTTCTTCACAGCCTCGATCGCAGCCTTCGCCGCCTCCGGGTCCAAGTACTTCCCCCCGGGCGTGACCGGCTTGAAGTTCTCGTCCAGCTCGTAGTACAGCGGGATGCCCGTCGGGATGTTCAGGCCCGCGATGTCCTCGTCCGAGATGCCGTCCAGGTGCTTGACCAGGGCGCGGAGGGAGTTGCCGTGGGCGGCTACCAGGACGGTGCGGCCGTCGAGGAGGTCGGGGACGATGTCGTCGTACCAGTAGGGGAGCATGCGGTCGACGACGTCCTTGAGGCACTCCGTCTGGGGGCGCAGCTCCGGCGGGAGGTCGGCGTAGCGGGCGTCGTCGAACTGGGAGTACTCCGCGTCGCGGGGGAGCGGCGGCGGCGGGGTGTCGTAGGAGCGGCGCCAGAGCATGAACTGCTCCTCGCCGAACTCGGCCAGCGTCTCCGCCTTGTTCTTGCCCTGGAGGGCGCCGTAGTGGCGCTCGTTCAGGCGCCAGCTGCGCTCCACGGGAATCCAGAGGCGGTCCGCGGCCTCCAGCGAGAGCTGGGCCGTGCGGATCGCGCGCTTCTGGAGGGACGTGTGGACCACGTCGGGCAGGAGATCGGCGTCCTTGAGCAGCTCGCCACCGCGTACCGCCTCCTTCTCGCCCTTCTCGTTGAGGTTGACGTCCACCCAGCCGGTGAACAGGTTCTTCGCGTTCCACTCGCTCTCGCCGTGACGGAGGAGGATCAGCTTGTACGGTGCGTCGGCCATGCCTCAGAGCGTAATCCAAGCCTTCGGCGCCTCGTCCGGCCGCCGACGGTTGACGGCTTCTGTTAATTGAGTGGCCTCCGACAACCCCGCGCGAGTAAGTTCCGCTTACCGCAAGCGCCACTTACCGGGGGGTTCCGTCCATGTCCACCGCCGCACCGGGCCGGCTGGTAGCCGCCGCCCGGTCCTCCGTCTCCGGGCTCCCCCGCGCCTTCTGGTGGCTGTGGGCCAGCACCCTGGTCAACCGGCTCGGTGCCTTCGTCGCGACCTTCATGGCGCTGTACCTCACCCTCGACCGCGGCTACTCGGCCTCCTACGCCGGTCTCGTCGCCGCCCTGCACGGCCTCGGCGGGGTCGTCTCCTCGCTCGGCGGCGGGGTGATGGCCGACCGGCTCGGCAGACGGCCCACCCTGCTGATCGCGCAGCTCGGCACCGCTTTCTCCGTCGCGCTGCTCGGCTTCATGCACGACCCCGTGGCCATCGCGGCCGTGGCCTTCCTCGTCGGCGCCGCCTCCAACGCCTCCCGGCCGGCCGTGCAGGCGATGATGGCCGACATCGTGCGGCCCGAGGACCGGGTGCGGGCGTTCTCGCTGAACTACTGGGCGCTCAACCTCGGTTTCGCCATCTCCTCCATCGCCGCCGGCTTCATCGCCGAGTTCAGCTATCTCGCCGGCTTCCTCATCGAGGCCGGGATGACGCTGGTCTGCGCGGTCCTCGTCTTCCTCAAGCTGCCCGAGTCCCGGCCCGCGCCCGCCGCCGAGCAGGCCGGCGAGCCCGTGATCGGCCTCGGCACCGTGCTGCGCGACCGGCGCTACATGGCCGTCGTCGGTCTGTGCTTCCTCGTCGCCCTCGTCTTCCAGCAGGGCTCGGTCGGCCTGCCGGTCGCCATGGGCCAGGCCGGGTTCACCCCCGCCGACTACGGCACCGCCATCGCCGTCAACGGCATCCTGATCGTCGCCCTCCAGATCCCGGTCACCCGCTTCATCGAGCACCGCGACCCGCGCCGGCTGCTCGTCATCTCCTCGCTGCTCGCGGGCTACGGCTTCGGGCTCACCGCCTTCGCCGGGTCGGTCGGCGTCTTCGCGCTCACCGTCTGCGTGTGGACCCTCGCCGAGATCGTCAACGCGCCGACCCAGACCGGCCTCGTCGTCCGGCTCTCCCCCGTCCACGGCCGGGGTCGCTACCAGGGCGTCTACAGCCTCTCCTGGTCCGTCGCCGCCCTCGTCGCCCCGCTGATGTCCGGCACGGTCATCGACCACTTCGGCGCCGAGTGGCTCTGGGGCGCGTGCGCGGTCATCGGGACGGTGGCGGGTCTCGGGTACGCGCTGCTGATGCGGGGGCTTCCGGCTCAGGAGGCGGAGATCACGGGCGGGACGACCCCGGCCGAGGTCCGCCCCGCCGTCGAGAAGGCCGCCTGACCTACGGGTGCATCCTCGCCCCCTTCACCACCTTGTCCACCCCGCCCTTCGGGCCGTACACCGCCAGGCCGACCAGATCCAGGTCGGCGGTGGGTACGGCCCGTACGGCCGCCCGGTTGTCGGTGTCGTTGCCGGTCGAGAAGAGGTCGGCGGTGAAGACCGCGCGGGGCAGCGCCCGGCTGAGGACACGCGTGTGGGCCGCCCTCAGCACCTCCTTCGTGGCCTCGAAGACCAGCACCGGCTGGCGGAACATCGGCAGGTAGGCCACGCCGTCGGCATCCTCGTACGGGGCGCCGATCACCTCAGGGACCTGGCTGCCCAGGCCGCTGACCAGGAACGACGTGACGTTGAGGCGCTGCCAGGGCACGAGGTCGTCCCGGAGCAGTACGGCGATCTTGGTGTCGAAACGCAGGGGCTGTTCGTCCATGCCCCGAGACTGCCGACCACCGCCCGGCCGGGTCTTGTACGTTTCTTGCGTGGCCGCTGACCAGCCGGAAGTCTCCGCGTGGCGCCCCTCGGTACCGGGTGTCGTGGAGGTCTTCCACGCCCGGTTCACCGAGTACGCGTACCCGATGCACGTCCACGACGCCTGGACGCTGCTGATCGTGGACGACGGCGCCGTACGGTACGACCTCGACCGGCATGAGCACGGCACCCCGCGCGACACGGTCACGCTGCTGCCGCCGCACGTCCCGCACAACGGCTCCCCCGCCACCCCGCACGGCTTCCGCAAGCGGGTGCTGTACCTGGACGGCAGCCGGCTGAGCCACGACCTGATCGGCCCCGCCGTCGACCAGCCCGACCTGCGGGACCCGGAACTGCGGGCGCGCGTAGGGCAGTTGCACCGGGCGCTCGCACGGCCGGGCGACGAACTGGCGGCGGAGAGCGGACTCGTACTCGTCGGTGAGCGCCTGCGGGACCACTTGCGCCGCAGCGACCCCGAACCCCCGCGCCCCGACCCGGTGTTGGCCGGCCGACTGCGCGAACTCCTCGACGAACACCTCACCGACGGCCTCACCCTGACCGACGCGGCCGGACTGCTGCACGCCCATCCCGCCCACTTGGTACGGGCGTTCAGCGCCGCGTACGGCATCGCCCCGCACCGGTACCTGACCTCGCGCCGGGTCGGCCGGGCCAGGAGGCTGCTGCTGGACGGGCTGGCGCCGGGCGAGGTGGCGGTGGCGACCGGGTTCTACGACCAGGCCCATCTGACCCGGCACTTCAAGAAGTTGGTGGGTGTGACACCGGGCCGCTACCGCAACGGCGCCTGAGAGCAGCTCAGTCGCGGTCCAGCAGGTGGGTGAAGGCGTCCAGGTTGCGGGTGGACTCGCCGCGTGAGACGCGCCAGGCGTGCTCGCGGCGGATCGCGGAGGCGAAGCCCAGCTCCAGCAGGGTGTTGAAGGCGCCGTCGGCCGCTTCGAGGATCTGGCCGAGCAGGCGGTCGATCTCCTCGGGGGTGACCGCGGCGAGCGGGAGGCGGGCGGTGACGTAGACGTCGCCGAGCCGGTCGACCGCGTAACTCACGCCGTACAGCTTGAGGTTGCGTTCCAGCAGCCAGCGGTGGACGCCCGCCTCGTTCTCGTCGGGGTGCCGGATCACGAAGGCGTTGACGGAGAGGGTGTGACGGCCCACCAGCAGCGAGACGGTGGTGGAGAGCTTGGCGGTGCCGGGGAGTTTGACGACGTAGGAGCCCGGTTCGGGGTTCTCCCACTCCAGCTCGGCGTCCTTCAGCGCGTCCTCGACGGTGCGCGCGGCCCGTTCCGTCGCCTCGGTGTCAGCCATGCTGCGAGCGTACGCGACGGCGGTGGGACTGGGTGGCGGCCGCGTACGCGTCGGCGGTGGCGGCGGCGGAGGCGTCCCAGCCGAAGCCGAGCGCGTGCCGGGCGGCGGCCGCGCCCATGCGGTCGGGCAGGCCGGGCTCGTCGGCGAAGCGGCGCAGCACGCGGGCGTAGTCGGCGGGGTCGTGGCCCTGTACGAGGAAGCCGGTCTCGCCGTCGCGCACGGCCACCGGCAGCCCGCCGACCGAGGCGGCGAGCACCGGCGTACCGGCCGCCTGCGCCTCGATGGCGACGAGCCCGAAGGACTCGCTGTAGGACGGCATGACCAGCACGGACGCGGCCCGGAACCAGTCCGCGAGCTGCTCCTGCCCCACCGGCGGCCGGAACCGCACGACGTCCGCGACACCGAGCCGCGCGGCGAGCTTCTGGAGCCCCTCCGGCTTGGCGAGACCACTCCCGCTGGGCCCGCCGACGACGGGTACGACGATCCGGCGGCGCAGCTCGGGACGCTCGTCCAGCAGATGGGCCACGGCGTGCAGCAGCACGTCGGGGGCCTTGAGGGGCTGTATGCGGCCCGCGAAGAGCGGTATCAGCGCGTCCTGCGGCAGGCCGAGACGGGCGCGGGCGGCGGCGCGGCCGTCGAGGGGGCGGAAGCGGTCGAGGTTGACGCCGGGGTGGACGACGGCGACCTTGGCGGGGTCGGCGTCGTAGTGCCGGACCAGCTCCGCGGCCTCCTCGGCGGTGTTGGCGATGAGGCGGCGGGCGGCGGAGACGATCTGGGTCTCGCCGATGACGCGGGCGGCGGGCTCGGGGGTGTCGCCGGTGGCCAGGCTGGCGTTCTTGACCTTGGCCATGGTGTGCATGGCGTGCACCAGCGGTACGCCCCAGCGCTGGGCGGCGAGCCAGCCGACGTGGCCGGAGAGCCAGTAGTGGGAGTGGACGAGGTCGTAGTAGCCGGGGCGGTGGCCGGCCCACGCCTGCATCACGCCGTGGGTGAAGGCGCAGAGCTGGGCGGGCAGCTCCTCCTTGGCCAGGCCCTCGTAGGGGCCCGCGTCGATGTGCCGGACGAGGACTCCGGGGGCGAGCTGGACGGTGGGGGCGAGGTCTCCGGCGGTGGCCCGCGTGAAGATCTCGACCTCGATGTTGATCGCGGCCAGCCGCTGGGCCAGCTCCACGATGTAGACGTTCATCCCGCCCGCGTCGCCGGTGCCGGGCTGGTGGAGCGGTGAGGTGTGCACGGAGAGCATGGCGACCCGGCGGGGCCTGCGGTGCAGCCTCAGCCGCGGGGGCGTTGCCGGGGAGCGGCGCCCGAGCCTGCTGACGTACTGGCTCACTGGGCTTCCTCCTCGCTGCGGGCATGCCTGCCGGAGGACCGTCCGAGTCCTCCGAGGGGTGCAACAGCGGAGGGGGTTCTTCCCATTTCCCGATCAAGCGGTTTTACCCAATCATGACCTGTACTCGCTCAACCGTTCGGCCAGAGCCGCTCACCCGGCCCCCTTACCCTCATAAACATGGCAACCCGCGCGACGTCCCGCCCCGTGGGCACGGTGACGCGCGGGACGACCAACCCCAACCGGCTGCGCCGCATGGACCGCTGGATCGCCGCCACGCACGGCGCCGAACTGCGGCGCGCGGCCGACCCGCTGGCCATCGACCTCGGGTACGGGGCGGCGCCCTGGACCGCCGTCGAACTGCTCGGCAGGCTCCGCACCGTCGCCCCGCACGCGCGCGTGGTCGGCATCGAGATCGAACCGGAGCGGGTCGCGGCGGCGAAACCGTACGAGCGCGACGGGCTCGCCTTCCGGCACGGCGGCTTCGAGATCCCCGTACCCGGCCGCCCGGTGCTGATCCGGGCCGCCAATGTGCTGCGCCAGTACGACGAGGAGCAGGTCGCCGCCGTCTGGCAGGGGCTGTGCGCGCGACTGGCCCCGGCGGGCGAGGGGTCGCGCGGGGGGCTGCTGGTGGAGGGCACCTGCGACGAGATCGGGCGACGGCACGTATGGGTGGCGCTCGGCCCGGAGGGGCCGCGCACGGTCACCTTCGCCACCCGGCTGGGCTCCCTGGAGCACCCCTCCGACCTGGCCGAACGGCTGCCGAAGGCGCTGATCCACCGCAATGTGCCGGGCGAGCCGGTGCACGCCTTCCTGCGTGACTTCGACCGCGCCTGGGCCGCCGCCGCGCCCTACGCCGCCTACGGCGCCCGCCAGCGCTGGCTGCGTACGGTCCGGGACCTGACGGCCGACTGGCCGGTGACGGACGGGCCCGCGCGCTGGCGGCAGGGCGAAGTCACGCTGACCTGGGAGGCGTTGGCGCCCCGCTGAGGCTGGTTCACCTGTTCGAGGGAATCTCGGGGCGACGCGGGGCCAAGGGGAACGATCTACGGGTCCGGTTCGTCACACGGGCGGGAAGATCGCGGGGAGGCACGAGGAGCCGGGGAAGTACGACTTCGTACGACCTCTGTCACTTCGTGCGCGATCGTGGCACGATCCTGCGGACGGACCGTAAGTTACTGACGGTAAATCAGCTTGGGGGGACTGTTATGGGTAGGGGCAAGCGCGGGCTGCTCGCCGCCGCCGTGACCGTGGTCTGCGCGGTGACCGTACTGGCGGTGCCGGGCACGGCGTTCGCGTCGGTACCGGCGGGACCTGCCGAGCCCTCCGTGAGACCTTCCGCGAGCGCCACCCCTGAGCCCACCGCGACGCCGGCCCCCGCGCCCGTTCCCGACGCGGAGCTGGAGAAGGTCCGCGCGCGGCTCGACGGGCTCTATCACGACGCGGCCGTCGCCACCGACGCCTACAACGCGGCCGAGGAGAAGACGCGCAAGCAGTCCGTGCAGCTCGCCCGGCTGGAGAAGAAGACCGACGCGGCCCGTATGAAGCTGGCCGAGCTGAAGGACCAGGCGGGCGCCGCCGCCCGCGCCCAGTACCGGGACAGCGGACTGCCGCCCATGGCCAGGTTCCTGCTCAGCGACAACCCGCAGCGCTTCGCGGACGGCGCCGGCACCCTGCTGAACGGCGCGCGGGCCACCAAGAAGCTGATCGCCGAAACCGACCGCGTCGAGCGGGAGTTGAAGCGGGACACCGACGACGCGGCCGACCGCTGGAAGAAGCTGGAGCGCGACCGCAAGGACAAGGCCGCCGCCCAGAAGACGGTCCAGGAGCGGATCGCGGACGCCGAGAAGCTCGAATCCCGGCTGGAGAAGAAGGAGAAGGCGCGGCTGGCCGAGCTGGAGCGGCAGGCCGCCCACAAGGCGCAGACCGCCTGGCTGGACAGCGGCGCCCTGAAGAAGGCCGACGCCACCGTCACCGCCACCTCCGCCGGCGCCAAGGCGGTCGCCTTCGCCACCGCCCAGCTCGGCAAGCCGTACGTATGGGGAGCCGAGGGACCCGACTCCTTCGACTGCTCCGGCCTGACCTCCCAGGCGTGGGCCGACGCGGGCAGCCCGATCCCGCGCACCTCGCAGGAGCAGTGGAAGCAGCTCCGGCACGTGGACGTGGCGGACATGCGCCCCGGCGACCTCGTCATCTACTTCGCGGACGCCACCCACGTCGGGATGTACGTGGGCGACGGCAAGATCATCCACGCCCCGCGACCGGGCCGTACGGTCACGATCGCGGGCGCCGGCACCATGCCGATCCTGGGGGTCGTACGCCCGGACGCGTGACCGGCACCACAGGACGCCGCGCCCTGTGACCAACGGCACGCGGGCGGGGTGGAACCAAGTGAGCTTCGTCATCCCCGCTCCCCCGCCACGCTGTCCAACTGCGTTACAGAACGCGGCATATGACAGCGGTCTACGCGTCAGCGGCGCGGGCCGCCCCATTCCATCCGGACGGCCGGTACCGCTATGGTCACCGGTCGGCGGCACGAGGACCCTCGACGCCGCCGTGCCCTCGGGGGGAGGGAAGGAACCAGGACAATGCCCGTACCCGTACCGCGGCAGAGAGCGGTCCCGGCCGCCGAGTGCGGTCCGGCGCAGGTCTCCGCCGTAGCCCTCACCGAAGAGGCGCACCGCGACACCGCCGCCCTCGGCGCGGCGCTCACCGTGCTGCTCATCGAGGACGACCCGTCCGGCGCGCTCGTTCCCGAGCTGCGGGACTCGGCCGGCCGGCCGATCCGCGTCCGTACCGCCCGCAACCTCACCGAGGCCGGACGGCTGCTCACCCCCGACGTGCAGTGCATCCTGCTCGACCTCGCCCTCCCGGCCGCCGGCCGTCCCGACACCGAGGACGCCGACGAGCTGGCCGTGCTCCGTCAGGTGCTGGAGCTGGCGCCCCGGCACGCCGTGATCGCGCTCACCGCCTCCGGCGACGCCGAGCGCGGCGCCGAGGCCGTGCGCGTGGGCGCCCAGGACTATCTCTTCCGCGACGAGCTGGACAGCCGGCTGCTCAGCCGCGCCATCCGGTACGCCGTGGAGCGCAAGCGCTCCGACACCGCCGAGCGGCGGCTGGCGGAGGGCAGGCTGCGCGCGCAGGAGAACCGCCGCCTGGAGCGCGGGCTGCTGCCGACGCCGCTGTTGGAGGGCGCCGCGCTGCGGTTCGCCGCGCGCTACCGCCCCGGCCGCTCCCGCGCGCTGCTCGGCGGCGACTTCTACGACGCCGTCCGCACTCCCGACGGCACCGTGCACGCCATGATCGGCGACGTCTGCGGCCACGGCCCGGACGAGGCCGCGCTCGGCGTGGAGCTGCGCATCGCCTGGCGGGCGCTGACGCTGGCCGGGCTGTGCGGGGACGAGCTGCTGGGCACGCTCCAGGAGGTGCTGGAGCACGAGCGCTCGGACGACGAGATCTTCGCGACCCTCTGCACGGTGGACATCGCCCCCGACGGCCGCCGCGCGGGCCTCTGCCTGGCCGGGCACCCCGCCCCGCTCCTGATACGCCCCGGCGCGACCCCGGTCCCCCGCCTGCTCCCCTTCGACAACAACGGCCCCGCCCTCGGCCTCCTCCCGGGCGCCCGCTGGCCCCGCACCCAGGTGGAACTCGGCGCCGAGTGGAGCCTCATGCTCTACACCGACGGCCTCATCGAGGGCCGCACCTCCCCCGGCGGCCCCCGCCTCGGCCAGGACGGCATGGTCGACATGATCCACCGCCAGCTCTCCGAGGGGCTGCGCGGGGAAGACCTCCTGCGCGCGGCCGTGAGCGAGGTCCGCCACCTGAACGGGGACGAGCTGACGGACGACGTGGCGGTGGTCCTGCTGGACCGGGTGGCGTAGGGGCCCGCTGCCGACGGCTGTCGCCGGGTACGGCGGAACGGTCCTGGTGACCGTCACTGCCATGCCCGGCGCGGCGCCCAAGCACCCGCCCGGCACGAGCCAGATCTCAGCCCTCCAGCCGGGCGGAAGCCACTCGGCGCTCAGGCGCGCGGGCGCCGACCCGCACGTACCGGCCTCGCCCGGCCCGGCCGAGCCGCAAGCTCAAGCGCCCCGGGCTCGCCGCAGGCGGAGACCCTGGCCTCGGCACCCCACCCAGCATCCCGGCCGGAACCGAAGTCCAAGCTCCCCCAGCTCGCCGCAGCCGGAAACCTGGGCCCAGCGGCCGACCCCGCCAAACCGGCGGAGCCCTCAGCGGCCGCCGTTGTACGGGCCGTAAGGGCCGTCGCTGCTGCTGCCGCCCCGGCCCTTGCCGCGGCCCCAGCCGCCCCGGCCACCGCCGGTGAGCTGCTTGACGGCGGGGCGGACGTCGACGAGGTAGACGATGCTGGCGACGGCGCCCGCGATCGGCAGGATGGACAGGAGCGAGAAGAGGTAGCTGACCACGAGGGCGATGCCCAGGATGATCAGCCAGAAGATCTTGTTCTGCTTGCCCGCCGCGCGGAACGCGTCCTCACGCCGGAAGGCCGCGTCGAACAGCCCGAACGCGGCCAGTGCCATGAGGACGATCTTCAGGAGTCCCATGAACCCCTCGAAGCCCAACATCAGCATGTTGTCCACCGCCCCTTGCCTTCTGGATCGTCTGCCCGTGCCACGCGGTCACGCTACCCGGAGAACGGGCCGGGCACCCCGATGGTGCCCGGCCCGTACCTCATCCGCCGTCCGCCGTCACTTGGCCGGCGGCGTCGGCTTCTTCGTCTGAGGAGCCTTGCGGGCGGCGGCCGGAGCCGGAGCCGGCTTCTTCGCCACGGGCTTCTTGGCGGCGGGGTCGGGCTTGGCGACGGCCGGACCGGCGGCGGCCGGCTTCGGGGCCTCCTTGATCACGCCCGGCTCGGGCTGGCCCTCGACCGCGATGGCGAGGTCCTCGATCTCCTCGGCGGCGTCGCCGCGCCAGGTCTTCACGGCCTGCTCGCCGTGCTCGGCGACCTTCTCGTACGCCTCACGGGCCTTGACGGCGTACTCGGCGGCGACACCGACGCCACGCAGGGCGAGGTCCTGGGCGCTCTCGCCGACCTTCTTCAGGTCGACGTCGAGGGTGCCGATGAACCCGTTGACCTTGGTCTGGATCGTCTCCTGCGCCTCCTTGGCGCGGGCGGTGGCCCGCTCCTGCACGACCTTCGGGTCGGTGCCGCGCACCTTCTCGATCTGCGCCGGGGCCTCGGCACGCAGCTGCTCGACCAGCGAGGGCACCTTCCTGACCTGCCGGATGGCGAGATCGGCGGTACCGGCGGCGAAGTAGAGCGGAGTCGGGTCGCTGAAGGTCTTGCGCAGGTCGTCGGTGATGGCCATGGTGATGGTCCTCCCGGATTCGCGTTCGGCTGAGGTTGGTGTGGTCCGCGTGCGGTGGCCGGAGCCCTGGTCCGGCTTCATCCGGCCGTCCGCCGCGGACCGGCATCACTGCCGTCGTCCGTGCGGGTGCCGCCCACGGGGGTGTCGCTCGGCTGCGCTTCCGTACCTTCGGACTCCTCGGGTCGTACGGGGCCTTCGCCACCGAATCCGTTCTCCTTGCGGAAGGACTCGTAGATCTGGAGCAGGACCTGCTTCTGCCGTTCGTTGAGCGAGGGGTCGGCGAGGATGACGGCGCGCGTCTCCACCTCGTCCCGGTCCCGCTCGGCGTCGAGGATGCCCGCGCGGACGTACAGCGTCTCGGCGGAGATCCGCAGCGCCTTGGCGACCTGCTGCAACACCTCCGCGCTGGGCTTGCGCAGCCCGCGCTCGATCTGGCTCAGGTACGGATTGGACACCCCGGCGGCGTCGGCGAGCTGCCGCAGCGACAGTTGTGCGTTGCGCCGCTGCTCGCGCAGATACTCACCGAGATTGCCGACGTTGAGCGATGCCATGCCTCCACCATGCCCACCCTCGCTAACTTTTGCAAGCACCCGCTTGCAAAAGTGTTGTGCCGGGGGTGTGACGGAGGGGTTTCGTTCGGTGTCCGACTGACGCGTCTCGCTGGTGGTGGGCCAGTCTCGGTCTTTCTGAACCACTGCTACACCCGGCTCCTTACGGTCGTCGTACCAGGTCGGTGCCGAGTGGGGCGGCTGGTGGAGGCAGAGGACTTCTGGCTCGAGTACGTCGATTCCCGCGGCAAGCCGCACGGTGGGCTGCTGGAGATGACGTGGCCGGTCCGTTTCGAGGCGGCCAGGCAGGTGCGTGGGTTCCCGTCGTACCGGGGCAGCGGAACTTCCCGGGCTGGTACCGGCCGCAGTGCCGAGATGCGGGGCAAGGACCCGTCCGCGCGAGCGGTCTGGCTCTATCCACGAACTCCAGGAACTACTCCAGGAATGGGTCGTCTCGACGTGGCAGGTCAGATGCAACCGGTGGGCATTCCGTCTCACTGAACATGGTCGGCTGCAACTGGACTGCTGACGTGGCTAGGACTGACGGCGTGCGAAGAGGACCGCACCTGGAACGCTCTCGTCGGGGTCGATCAGCATTTGAGCCTCGACGGTGAACCCGGCATTGCGTAGCCAGGCCGCCACTAGGTCAGGCCGGCGGCGGTGAACGTGGACGTTCATCGGGTGGCCGCCGTATCCCTGCGTCTTCAGCCTCGATTCGTCGCCGACGTGAAAGCCGAGCAGCAGCGGCCCGCCGGGGCGCAACACGCGCCGGAACTGGCCGAAGACCGTGGGCACTACTTCGTCGGGGACGTGAATCAAGGACCAAAATGCGAGCAGGCCGACGACCGAAGCATCGGCGAGGTCGAGGTCGGTCATCGAGCCCACCTCGAACCGCAGGCGGGGGTGGTCACGCCGAGCCACGTCGATCATCACGGATGAAAGGTCGATGCCGAAAGCGTCCACACCCAGCTCGTGCAGGTGAGCGGTCACGTGTCCAGGTCCGCAGCCCACGTCCGCCACCGGCCCACCACCAGCGGCGCGCACCAAGTCGGCGAATAGCGCCAGAGCCGCCCGAAGATACGGCGCCCCGGCCAGAGCCTCGCGTAGTTGGCCGGCATAGCTGACCGCGACCGTGTCGTAGGAGGTCCGGGTGTCTGCCAACCAGCGGTCCGCGGTCATGGCTCGACAGAGTAGTGCAGTGATCAGGATGACGAACCAGATCAACTGAGATCAACGACGAATCAGACCAGGTCACTTGAGACGGAGGCCAGCCCCTTCGAGACGGGACAGCCAACGCTCAGATTGAGTGAGACAGACATCTCCACACCGCCTCACTCAATCTGAACCACCGCTGGTCACAACCTCACAGTGGTTCGGCTTCACTGAGACGCGTCAGGTGTCACGGGCAATCTGAGGTACGGGCCTGTGTGCTTCGAGGTGGGGCCACCGCCCCCGAGGCATCACGTAACCGTGGCTTCGCAACGGCCTCGTCGGTCTGGTGGAAGCCGTCGCAGATCTCACCGACGAGGGTGCGACTCAGCCCCTCCGACCGGCCATCACGAAGCATCCGCGTCGTGACCGATGAGAGACAGGCCGGACGCCAGAGCGCGGGCGGTGTCGGCGAAGAACTGCTCGTCGGCACCAGGGGCGAGGCCGAGGGTGACCCCCTGGGCGAGGCCGACGAACAGTGCCCGGAGTGCGGTGGTCAGGCGTTGCGCCTGCTGCGATGTCACGACGCTGCCGTGGTGCGATCTGCCCGCGAACAGCGCGGCCAAGTGATTCTCCTGCGATCGGACGGCCGTGACGAGCTGGGCTCCCAGGTCCGGGTCGTGCAGGGCCATGTCGAGCAGAGTGATCTGGAGCGACATGGCAGACCGTGCGCCGGGGGCATCGCAGCTGCGCCGGTAGTGCCGGGCGAAGGCGTCGACAGCTTCGAGAAGGTCCAGTCCGTCCGGGACCGCCTGCTCGACTTCCGCGTAGTACGGCCGCAGGTAGTCGGCGACCAAGGCGACCACCAGGCCGTTCTTGCTCCCGAACAGTGAATAGACGGCACCGGTGGTCAGGCCGGCGCGTTCGGCGATCTCATCGAGCCTGGCCCGGTACCCGTCGCGGGAGACGATCTGGAACGCGGCATTCAGCAGGGCGCGACGGTTGCGTTCCTTGGTCTCTGCTCTCGTCATTCTCATAACTAGATTATTACCGTAATCTAGTTACGGAATCAGTCAGGACGAGCCGCAAGGGGGAACGTTCATGGCCCAGTTCGTGATACCGCGGGTGACCCGCCGGACGGTCGGGGCCATCGCCGACGGCGCCTTCAAGGTGTTGCTCGGCGCTGTCTACATCGCCGGCGCCGCCCCACTCGGCCGGTTGCTCGACACGCCGGCCTGGCTGATGGTCGTCTCAGGCGGGGCCCTGCTGATCGGCGGTGGCATCGAGATCGGATACACGCGCAGCCGATCGATGCGCACCTACACCCGGCTCATGGTCGCCTACGACAGCGGCTGGCTGCTGACGGCACTTGTCGGCGCCCTGATGGCATGGCAGGGCAGCAGCGCCGGGGGTGAAGTCTGGATCGGGTACCAGACAGCCGCCCCCATCGCGTTCGCCGCACTGCTGATCACCGCCAAGCCGGCCCGGACCGCCTCGCATTGATTGAGTGAGACGACCGACCCGTCCCCATCCCGCTCAAACCGAGGCACCACAGGTCAGACACTCACGCCGCCTCACCTTCAGCGAGACCGGACACTCCGCCCTGAGCCGACGGGTACGGACCCGAGAACCCCCGTCGGGATGACGGCTACGCGTCCGCCTCCGGGAACCCCACCCGCACCGCGACCACGCCCCCCGACGCGTCCAAGTCCGCCGACACCGGAAAGTAGCCGTCTCCGCAGGCCGTCATCGCGCAGAGCAGGCGGGCCGGGCCGATGTCCACTGTTCCGGACTCGAGTTCCGAGGCGCGGAGCCGGCGCATGATCTGCCAGTGGTGGGAGTGGGGGCGGAGGTCCACCATCAGGCGGCGGCCGGTCTCCAGCGCCCAGGTCTGCACCGCGCGGGCCCTTTCCATGGCCTCCGCCACCGTCAGCCCGGTCCAGCCACGGACACCGGGCTCGCCCGGTTCGCCCAGCTCAGGGGCGGCGAAGGTCGCTGCGGCCTCGTCCGCGGCGGCGCCCCAGAAGGCCACGTCGGCCAGGCCGTCCACGGGCTCGTCGTGCTGCCAGGTGTTCAGGGCGTCGACGTCGCCGAAGAGCAGGCGCGCCCAGTCGACGCCGATGTGCCCCAGCGGTACGGATGTCTCGGCCGGGGCCTCGCTCGTACGAACCGTGATCTCCGTCCAGCTCGGCCCGCTCCCGGTTCGCGTGGCCAGTACCGGCAGACGGCGGTCACGGGGCACCCCTCCCACCGTGACGACGGGCACCCCGAACACCAGGAAGCTGCCGCCGCCCTCGGCGGCGGTGCGGCGGGCGCGGCGGGCGTGTGGTTCGCGGCTCGGCAGCGCCTCCAAGCGGGCCTCCAGGCCGCCGACTTGGCAGTGCTCCTCGAACATCCACCTGAGGTGCACCACTTGTGAGGCCGGGATGTCGTGGAGCATGGCGCCCGGCTGCCGGTCGAAGCTCCGGACCGCCTCCGAGGCATCCGGGCCGACCACGGCGAAGTCGACCGAGTTGAGCACTTCCCCGGCCATCTCCGCGTCATCGACACCGAGCAGCGTGGGGTCGATCTCCGCCGGCGACCGTTCTCCGCTCCACAACCCCAGATGGCCGCCGTCGATGACGACCAGGGTCCCCGAGGGACAACTGATCTCTCCAAGCTTGAAGATCGTTTCCATGGCGCGCGAGTCTACGGCCGCCCTTCTGGACGGCACCGGGACGCGTGGCCCTGGCGTAAAACCGCCCGTCCCCTCCCCCGCGTGCGGAAGCATGAAGCATGCGGCCAACCGACTGGTATCTCACCGAAGACGTGGACGACTTCCTCGCCCGAGCCGGAGGGTTCCTGCGGTCGCGGCCCGCGGCGCATGCGATGCAGCTGACATGGGCCGAGAGGGTGCGGGTGCGCGGGGCGGGGGCGTTCGCGCAGGTGCCCGTCTTCGGGGTGCTGGAGCAGGACGGGGAGGTGACCGGCACCTTCTACCATCTCCCGCCCCGCGCCCTGGGCCTCTCCCCGCTCACACCCGAGCAGGCCGACACCCTCGCCGCCCGCCTGGCCGGTCTCGGACACTCCCCGGCCTCCGTCGGCGCGGACCACGACACCGCCACCGCCTTCGCCGAGGCATGGCAGCGGCACACCGGCGCGACGCCGAAGCTCCGCGACGTACGGGTCCGCCTGTACCGACTCGGCACCCTCACCCCGCCCGAGCCGCATCCGGCGGGCCGGGCCCGCGTCCTCGGCGAGCGGGATCTCGACCAAGCCATCTTCTGGTGCGGCGAGTTCGCCAAGGCCGTCGGGGAGGACGTCACCGTCGACGCCGACTCCTGGGCCGGTACGCGCTACGCCGACAAGCGCTACACCCTCTGGGAGACCCCGGACGGCACCCCCGTCTCCGTCGCGGGCATGAACCCGCTGATCGGCGGCCAGATCCAGGTGGACATCGTCTACACCCCGCCCCACCTGCGCGGCCACGGCTACGCGGGCGCCGTCGCGGCCGCGGTCAGCCGGGCCGCGCTGGCCGCCGGCGCCCAGGAGGTCGTCCTGTTCGCCGACCGGTCCAACCCCACCAGCAACGCCCTCTACCAACGCCTCGGCTACCAACCGCTCTCCGACTGGTCCGGGTACGACTTCACGTCCGCGACGCCGGAGTGACGCCGCACGGAAAGCCGCTCAACGCGTGCGGCTGACGTCCGGCTCGACCGCGCCCACCTCAGCGGGGGTGCGCAGGCCGCGTACCTGCGGGGAGAGCAGGGCCGCCGCCGTGGCCAGGACGACCAGCGTCGCGCAGCCGGCCAAGGTCCAGTTCGTGCCCGCCGTCGAGGCGATCGGGCCGGCGACGAGCATGCCCAGGGGAGCCAGGGACAGGGAGCCGAACCAGTCGTAGGAGGTGACTCGGGAAAGGACGTGCTCCGGGATCTCGCGCTGCAGGGTGGTGGACCACAGGACGCCGTAGACGTCGTTCGCCACACCTGCGCCGAACATGGCTCCGGCCGTCAGCCAGACGGGGGCCCCGGCACTGAGCAGGAGCATCGGTACGGCGGCCGGGAAGGTGCTCAGTACGGCTACGAGGATGGGGCGTTGGACCCGTACCCGCGCGGCGAGGCCCGCGCCCGCGATGGTGCCCAGGGCCTGCGCGGCCACGATGACCGACCAACTCCGGGCTCCGCCTTGGTGTTCGACCGTGAGAGGGCCCAGGACACCGACCTCGGCGTTCAGCGCGGCGATGACGATCGCGTACTGGGCGACCACGGCCCACAGCCACTGGCGTGAGGCGAACTCCCGCCAGCCTTCCCGTAGTTCGGTCCAGCCTGAGGCTCGTACGCGCGGCCGTCCGGCCACCCTCAGCCGGGCGGTCAGGGCCGCGCTGACGACGAAGGAGGCCGCGTTGAGGGCAAGCGCCCAGCCCGCACCGACCAGGGCCACGGTCACGCCGGACAGGGCGAGGCCCAGGAGCAGGGAGGTGTTGGTACCCACGCGGAGGAGACCGTTGGCCCGCTGAAGCCGGCCGGCGGGCACGATCAGGGGGACCAGGCCCTCCATCGCCGGGGCGAACAGGGAGGTCGCCGTACCGGCCGCCACCGCCAGCAGGCACATCGCCGCCAGTGGGGCGTGACCGGTCAGCACGATGGCGGCGAGGCCCGCGTACGCCCCGGCGCCCAGTACGTCGGCCAGCATCATCAGCCGCGAGCGCGACATACGGTCCGCGATCACCCCGCCCACCAGGATGAACACCAGCTGCGGCAACGCCTGGCAGGCCAGTACCATCGACAGCCGTCCCGCGCTCGCCCCCGGCAGCGCGAGCACCGCGAAGCCGAGCGCCACCCGCGCGAAGCCGTTGCCCAGCACGGAGACGACCCGCGCGCCGAGGAGCAGGACGAACCGCCGGTCGCGCCACAGGGGTTGGCCCAGGAGGGAAGCTGTCACGGCCCGCCACCCTACGGCGGCCGGGGCCGCCTCGGTCACCCGCGTCATGGCCGCGCCCGGCCCCGTCTCAGCCCCGCGCCCGCGCCACGTCGAGCCGCCCCTCAGTCACGCCCGCCCCCGCTCCCGTACCGCAGCCCGTCCATCAGCAGCCCCAGCATGCGCGTCGTATGGCCGTCGTCGTCCTGGGCCGGGAGGGTCAGGTTGCCGACGGCGCGGAGGAGGTCGTTGGGGTCGATGTCGGCGCGGATGCGGCCCGCCCGCACCGCCGTGCCGAGGAGACCTTCCAGCGCGGGCAGCAGGCGGAGCTGGAAGTAGGCGGGGAGGCTGTCGTACGCCGGTTCGCCGGAGTGCAGGGCGGCGCTGAGGCCGCGCTTGGTGGCGATGAAGTGGGTGAAGCGGAGCAGCCAGTGGCGCAGGGCCTCGACCGGTTCGTGCTCGGCGGCGAGCGCGGGCGCGGCGTCGGCGCAGGCGTCGACCTCGTGGCGGAAGACGGCCGCGATGAGGTCGGAGCGCTGCGGGAAGTGCCGGTAGAGGGTGCCCGCGCCGACCCCCGCCCTCGCGGTGATCTGCCGTACGGGCGCGTCCACGCCGGATTCGGCGAACACCTCGGCGGCGGCCGTGAGCAGCGTGTCGATGCTGCGCCGCGCGTCGGCCCGCAGGCGCGGACGGGACGGCTCGGCGTCGGTCATGCCAGTCCTCCACTTGCTAACCGGAACAGCGTTCCGTATCGTACTTCCTGGAACACCGTTCCGTTTTCGTGAGCGTAACGCGCCGCGGCAGGCCCTGGCCACCGCGGCTGGGAGGAGACTCATGAAGTACCGCACGCTGGGCCGGACCGGCATGAAGGTCAGCCCGTACTGCCTGGGCGCGATGATGTTCGGCGCCGTCGGCAACCCGGACCACGACGACTCCGTGCGCATGATCCACAAGGCGCTGGACGCGGGGATCAACTTCATCGACACCGCCGACATCTACTCGTACGGCGAGTCGGAGCAGATCGTCGGCAAGGCGCTGAAGGGGCGCCGGGACTCCGTCGTGCTCGCCACCAAGGCGCGGCTGCCGATGGACGCCGGCACGGGCACCGCGGACCCCAACATGCAGGGCGGGTCGCGGCGTTGGCTGACCCGGGCGCTGGACGACTCGCTGCGCCGGCTGGGCACCGACCATGTGGACCTCTTCCAGATCCACCGGCCCGACCCGGACACCGACATCGAGGAGACCCTCTCCGCCCTCACCGACCTGGTGCGCGCGGGCAAGGTCCGCGCGATCGGCACCTCGGGCTACCCCGCCTCCGACATCGTGGAGGCGCAGTGGGTCGCAGAACACCACCGGCTCCAGCGGTTCCGTACCGAACAGCCGACGTATTCGCTGCTCAACCGGGGTATCGAGCGTGAGGTGCTGCCCGTGTGCGAGCGGTACGGGATGGGCACGCTGATCTACAGTCCGCTGGCCGGGGGCATGCTCACCGGGCGCTACCGCAAGGACCGGCCCGCCGACACCCACCGCTCCACCTACGGCTTCCGGTATCTGCGCGACGAGCGGCGCCTGGACACCGTGGAGCGGCTGATCCCGGTCGCCGAGGAGGCCGGTGTCTCGCTGACGCACCTGGCGCTGGCCTTCGTGATCAGCCACCCCGGCGTCACCTCCGCGATCATCGGCCCGCGCACGATGGAGCAGCTGGACGATCTGCTCGCGGGCGACAAGGTCACCCTGAGCGACGAGATCCTGGACCGTGTCGACGCCGTGGTCCCGCCCGGCACGGACGTCGGCGCCCTCGACATGGAGTACGCCTCGCCCGCCCTGACCGAGTCGCACCTGCGGCGCCGGTGGGCCGGGGAGCGGTCGGCCGCCTGAAGGGTCAGTCCGGCGCGTGCCTGCTCAGCCACTCCCGCAGGGTCGTGAAGTCCGCCGGGGTCAGGCCGTAGTCGTGGTCCACGCGGTGCAGCAGGGCCGGGGCGGGATGGTGGACGGCGACGTACGCCCGGTCGGCCTCGGTGATCTCGTCGTCGATCCAGACGAACGGCCGGCCCGCCGCGAACTCGACCAGCGGGCGCGTCTTCCAGTGGATCAGCGCGGGCGGCTCGTCCTCGTCCGGCCAGGGCACGACCGGCAACGGCGGCAGGCCCAGCCAGGGCGCGAGCACCGCGTTGGCGTCGTCCATCCAGGTCGACGCCCACACCAGCTCACACCCCAGCGCCATCAGCCGCGCCCCGAGCCCCGGATCGACCCGCCCGAGCAGCGGATGCCCACCCGTGCCGCCGTCCCGCTCGAACTCCGGGTACGCGCCGGCGGGGGCGCCGAAGGGGACGAGCGGGCCGTCGATATCGAGGAAGAGCAGCATCACCCCTCAGCATCGGGCATGCGTCAGCCTCCGGCCAGGAAGGCGACGGCTCGACTCCGCTCTCGGCCGGCGCCGGAGCGACTCGGGCACGCGGCCCTGGGCCGGGCTGTCCTGCGACTGCGAGGCGGCAGGGGGCGCCCTCCAGCACGGGGCGGGAGTGCACGCCCCCGGCCAGGCGCGCCGCGCTCACTTCCCGTCCCGCCCGGCGCCCTGCGCACCGTGCCAGCGCGTCAGCGCGGCGGCCACCCGTCCGGCGTCCGGGACCTCCGTCACGCCCAGCGGGCGCGCCCCCCTGGCCAGGATCGAGCGCAGCTTCACCGCCAGGGGCAGCAGCGGGGGTGGGTCGGTGGTCTCCAGGGCGAGGGCGGAGCGGATGACGTCGGTGAAGACGGACTGGGCGCGCTTGTAGGCGAGCAGCGGCGGCAGGTCGTCGGCCCAGCCGCGCACGCCGTCGGGGCGCACCGCGCGGACGGTGGTGTGCCAGCGGGCGGCCGTCTCGCGGGCCTGCGGGGCGGGGTAGCGCATGAGGTGCAGATGGGTGGCGAGGTCGTAGAGCGGGTCGCCGACCATGGCCAGCTCCCAGTCGATGGTCCACAGCCGGTCCACCGGGTCCACGATGAAGTTCTCCCGGTGCAGGTCGGCGTGGAGCAGGCAGAACGGGCGCCTGGCCAGGCCGTGCACATGGGCGCGCAGCTGCTTGAACGACGTTTCGGTCAGGCCGAGTTCGGCGAAGAGCGACTCGAAGCGGTCGAGGTTCGGGCGATAGACCCGGTGCTCGGTGAAGTGGACGAGCCGTTCCAGGAAGCCGTCGCTGTCGCCGTCCGCCGGGCGGTCCTCGGCGGCGCAGCGCCGCTCCGCCGTGACATCGTCCGGGCCGATCGCGGCCAGCTTCCCGAACAGCTCGATGAGCTGGCGGCACAGCGCCTCCGGCACCTCGCTGCCCGAGGGGTGGCGCGCACCGAGGGTGGTGCCCTCGATGAACCGCATCAGGCGCAGCCCGCCGACCTCCACCAGGCCGGGGACGCGCGGCACCCGGTCGCCCAGCGCGGTGAGCAACCGTTCCTCCGAGGCGAAGCAGCGCCGGTCGAACCAGAGCAGCCCGTCCCTGGGCTCCCGGCACTTCCACCGCCCCGGATGGAGCCGCGCCGCCTCTCCGGCCAGCGGGAAGACGTACGTCTCGTGGTGGTACCCCTGGAGCGGCCCCTCGACCACCTTGTCGTCGCCGCTCACCTCGGCCGCGTTCTGCCGAGCAATCGAAACCGTTTCGGGGGACATGGCCCGTTCTCTCGCCGTGCGCCCTGCCGAAGGGGGCGGAAGTGGCAGCACGCTACCGGCTCGCGGGCTGCCCGGAGCCGGTTACGGCCACGCGCCTTGGGACCGGTTCCCCCGCAGCGGCGAGCGGGCGCACACCTGTGCCAGCCCGCTACCCCCGCAGGGCGAGCAGCAGGGGTTCCAGCGAGGTGAGGACCGTCTCGGCACCCGAGGTCCGCAGCTGCTTGGCCCGCTGCTCGCCGCGCGCGTATCCGAGGAAGCGCACCCCGGCCCGGCCCGCGGCGACGAGGTCGGAGGGCGAGTCCCCGATCATCAGCGCGGAGCCGGGGGCCGCGCCCAGTGCGGCGAGGGCCCTCTCCAGGCAGTGCGGGTCGGGCTTGAGGTGACGCAGCTCGGCGGTGCGGCCGTAGATGTGCGGGGCGAAGCAGCCGGTCAGGCCCCGGCCGGCGAGGTAGGCGCGGACCACGCGGGGGGAGTTGTTGGTGGTGACGGCCATGCGGGAACCCACCGCGGTCCAGGTCCGGATCAGCGGGTCGGCGTACGCGGTCGGCAGGGCGGAGGTGGCGGCCAGCAGTTCGTCCTGGGTGAGGCGTTCCTCCAGCTCGGTCACGAGGTCGCTGCCGGGATGGCGGCGGTCCACCGCGCGCAGCACCACCTGTGGGTCCAGCGTGTCCCGCTCCGCCTCGCTGAGCAGGCCGCGCAGCCCGCGCCCGGCCAGCCACTCCACCAGCCCGGCCGCGACCCGCTCGGCGCGGTGTCCGGCGAAGAGCCGGCAGATCGGGCCGTCGAAGTCCCAGAGCACGACCCGCGCGCCGATCAGTTCCCGTAGCTTCTCGGTCTCGTAGGGGGTCTTCTTCTCAACCGTTTCGGTCGTCACCGGCTCATCCGGTGTCGTCTCCGTCGTCTCAGAAGTCACTAGGAGAGTGTCAGGTCCGTGGTGATGGTTTCCCAGAGGGCGTCGAACCACTTCTGGGACTGTTCCACGAAGGAGGCGTCGCGCCTGCCCGACCGCTTCTCGAACGAGAAGAGCATGGACTCCGAGCCGAGGGTGTCGAACATCTCCAGGGTGCCGGTGTCGGTGGGCTCCTCCCGGCGGGTGACCATGTAGTACGCGTACAGCGCCTCCGCGCCGTTGAGCAGGTACAGCTTGGCCGGCGGCGTGAACGGCAGGGCACGGAAGGCGACATGGACGTCGATGTCGTGCGTGGCGCGCAGGGCGTTGAGGTTGTACTGGAGGACCTGGCCCTGGGCGTTGCGCATCGCCAGCCAGCGCCGGTGCACCGGGTCGGCGTCATCGCCCTCCGGGTCCACCGGGACCGGGAAGGCCAGGTTGATGTCGCGCGAGGGCAGCAGGACGCGTACGTCGATGCGCTCGGGGCGGACCCGGCCCTCGTGGATCTGCCGCAGCGGCTCGCCGAGGGCGGGGATCAGGCTCTGCGCGGTCAGGCACACGGCGTCGACACGGACATGGGACGCGGTGAACGCCTCGGCCAGCCGGGGGGCGAGGGCGACCATCGTGGGCTGGGGGCCGTCCTGCGCGGGGGCGGGCTCCGCGACGCGCGGCGGGCTGCCCTTGGTGACACCGCTGAGCAGACCCTCGTCGTGCAGCACCCGCAGCGCCTGGCGGACCGCGCCGCGCTCCACGCCGAACTCCTCGGCCAGCTCGGCCTGGGTGGGCAGCCGCTCGCCCGCCCTGAGGTCACCGGCGCGGATGCGCGCGCGCAGGGCGTCGGCGATCTCCTGGGCGGTGAACCGTCTGCCGCTCACTGCCACGTTCTCCTGGGTCACGACCAAACGGTACAACCTCCTTCCATCTACGGGCAGTTGTCGCAACCTTGTTTGGAAGTGGCTACCAAGTGGGGACAACTAGGGAAGAGTTGGTTGCCAACTTGGTCGAGTTGGCCGACCGGAAGGGGGAGTCCCCATGCCCGCCCTCGCACTGATCTGCGCCCTCGCGCTCGTCGCCGCCGAACAGCTCCTCCAGTGGCGCTACGGCCTCGCGGGCATCGTCGGCTTCCTGCTGCTGTCGGTCGGCACCAAGTCCAGGAACCCGGCGGTGAGCACGGCAGGCGCCCTCCTGCTGGCCCTTCTGGTCGCCGGACCGGCCATCTAGGGGGCGTCGTTCGGATCAGCTCGACGACACCCCCTAGCTCAGGACAAGCTCCGAGCTGATCGTCTGCCACAGCGCGTCGAACCACAGCCGGGACTGCGCCACGAACTCGGTGTCCCGCGCCCCCGCCCCCCGCGCGAAGGCGAACAGCATCGACCGGGTGCCCTCGGCGTCGTACAGCGCCAGATGCTCCGGCCCGATGTCCCGTTCCCGCCGGGCCAGGGTGTAGTAGGCGAACAGCGCCTCCGCGCCGTTGAGCAGATACAGCTTGACCGGCGGGGTGAACGGCAGCGCCCGGAAGCGGACCCGGACGTCGATGCCGTGCGTGGTGCGCAGCGCCAGCAGGTTGTGCCGCAGCACCTGGCCCTGGGCGTTGCGCTGGGCCAGCCAGCGCCGGTGCAGCAGGTCGGTGTCGGCGGCGTCCACCGGGACGGGGAAGGCGAGGGCGATGTCGCGGCTCGGCAGCAGCAGCCGTACGTCGATCTTGGCCGGTTTCAGCCGTCCCGCGTGGATCTGGCGGAGCGGTTCGCCGATGGCCAGGGTGAGCGAGACGGAGGTCAGGCAGAGGGCGTCGATCTCGACGTGCGGGACCGCGAAGGCGGCCGCGACGCGGGGCGCGAGCCCCACCATGGTGGGCTGCGGCGGGGCGGCCGGGCCCACCGCGCCGGTCCGGACGGCCACCGTGGCCGGGCTGCCCTGCGACGATCCGGCGAGCAGCCGCTCCACGCGCAGGATGCGCAGCGCCTCGCGGACCGTGCCGCGCTCGACCCCGAACTCCTCGGCCAGCTCCGCCTGGGTGGGCAGCCGCTCGCCGGGCCGCAGCACACCGGAGTCGATCCGGGTGCGCAGGGTGTCGGCCACCACGCGAGGTGTGACGCGTGACTGCCGTGACCGTGGTGACCTCTTCCGTCCAGTGGCGGAGACGTGTTCCGGGTCCACGGACAAAGGCTACAACTTCCCGCCATCTTGCGGCAGTTCGCGGGAAGGTGGTTATGAGCCGCTTCCACGCGGAGATAAGTTAAATGAAGTTGGCAGCCAACTTGGCCGACATGGTCGAGCATTCCGGCGGTTGGCCGACCGGGTTCCCCTCCGGAGGGGAGCCGGGAGCCCGGCAGGGGGCGGCCACGGGAGCGCACAGTCACAACTGAACACCCGCACAGCCACAACCGAACAACGCCAGCACAGCCACAACCGAACACCGGCACGTCAGCACGGCACGCTACGGATGAGCGGCCGCCGGCACGGCAGAAGGGAACCGGCAGCGACCGCCTCGCGCGGTCAGAAGGAGTCCGGGCACCACGGCCGCCCGGACGTGCGGAACAGGGCGTCGGCCACCCGGGCGGCGCCCTCCCGCTCTTCCTGGACCCGTCCGAGCGCCGCCAGCCGGGTCAGCGAGCCGTCCCCCAGCCACACCGTGGCCAGCTCGGCCACCGGCAGCGTCAGCTCGGCTGACGCGCCGCCCGCCGGGGTGCACGAAGCGCCCTCGGGCGACACCTGGAGCCGGTACCGCCCGCCCGCCGTGCCGTCCTCGTCCAGCACCTGGAGCACCAGCGAACCGGACCGCTCGTAGGTCCGCGCCTCCAGCGCGCGCCGGACATCCAGCAGCCGCACCCACAGCCAGTCCGTATGCGTCTCGACGCGGGCCGCGCGCACATCGGGCAGGAGGAAGGGCAGCAGGGAGTCGGGGGCCCGCCAGCCGGTCTTGACGTGGGCGATCCAGTCGATCGAGCACAGGTAACGCCACAGCGCGGACTCGGCCGCCGGGGTCGCGGCGGTCAGCCACTCCACGTCCGCCGAGTTGTCCGGCTGCTGCCCCTCCCACTTGCTCTTGCCCCGGTACGCCACCATGCCCTCGACCTCGCCGGAGGCGGAGCGGTACACCGCGAAGAACGGCTCGGTCCAGTCCCGGCCGAAGCGGGCCACCCCGGTACGGGCATCCCAATACAGCTCGTCCCGGTCGATCGCGCCCGGCGTGACCGCGCGGACCCGCTCGGACAGCTTCGGGCCGAGCGCGCGCACCTCGGCGCCGTCCACGAGGTCGATCCGGCCGCCGCCCTCCGGGCCCGCCCAGCGCGGGTCGAGGCCCGAACGGCCCACGTCCACGGTCCAGTTGGTCGTCCAGGTCGCCGGGCCGAAGCCGTGATGGCCGTAGATCGGGTACTCGGCGGCGATCAGCGTGGCGATCACGTCACCGCGCTCCCGCGCGGCCGCCAGGTCCTGGCCCATCATCCTCGTGAGCAGACCGCGGCGGCGGTGCGTCGGGGAGACGGTGACGTTGGAGATCGCGTTCGACGGGACGTACGCGCCGCCGACCGCGGTGACCTCCTGCGCGAAGGAGCGGAAGGTGCCCACGCAACGGCCGCCGTCGAAGGCGCCGAGCAGGCGCCCCGGCTCGAACTGCCTGAGCCTGGCCGCCCGCTGCTCGGGGGTGATCACCGGGTCCTGAAGGAAACCGGTGTCCAGGGCGCGGTGCCAGTTGTCGAACTCGTCCTCGCCCGCGGGGCGTACGTCGATCATGGGGCCACGGTAGGCGGGGGACCCGGCACGTGTCGCGTGCATTTCCCGCGCCCCGGCATCCGGGCCGGCCTCCGGCCCCGGCCCCCGCCGCTCAGGCCAGCAGGTCGTCCACCTGCGCCTCGCCCGCCCGGTACCGGCGCGCGATCTCGCCCCCGCAGTCGTCGGCGGTGCGCTGGAGGCCCTGGCGGCGGTGCGAGATCTCCTGCTCGTACTGGGTCAGCCGGCCCATCGCGTCGCCCAGTTCGGCGTCCGTGCGGGCGGTCAGGTCGGACAGCTCGACCTCGGCGAGCATGTCCGCCGCGAGCCTGCCGTACTCCTCGCTGTACGGGGTGCCCAGCGTGACGTGGCGGGCGGAGGATCGGTGGCGGGCCGGGCCGTCGGCGAGGATCTCCGACAGCCGCTCCACCACGGAGCCGTCCACCGGCACCGGCAGGCGGGCCCCGCCGCGCCGGGTCAGCTCGGCGCGCAGGATGTCGATCCGGCCCTGCAGCAGCCGCCGGACGTAGCTCAGGTCGGCCTCGTCGCGCTGGGCGTCCCGGCGCAGCGCGCGCAGCTCGGGCAGGCTCAGCGGTGCGAGAACGGACGGGCCGGGCGGGCTGGACGGGCTGGACGGGCCGGGTTCCTCGGGCGGCGGGCCGGGCGGGCTGTCGGCGCGCTGCGCGGGCGGCCGATGTGTGACCGGACCACTGGTGCTCGGTGTGCTCATGTGTGGTGGACCGTCCCCTCGACCGGCGTGTGGGAGCATCGTGCCACCCCCGGTGGCCGCTATGTGACCGACTGCCCCCGAACGGCCCTGGATGGGGGGTATTGATCGATTGTGGGCCCCCGGACAGCTGCGCCCCGGACGCACGGCATGATGGGGCGCATGCGTGCGGTGGTGCAACGGGTGGACGGCGCGAGCGTCGTCGTGGACGGCGAGACGGTGGGCGCGATCGAGGGCGAGGGCCTGTGCGTCCTGGTCGGCGTGACCCACGAGGACACCAAGGAGAAAGCGGCCCAACTGGCCCGCAAACTCTGGTCGGTGCGAATGCTGGCCGACGAGAGGTCGTGCAGCGACATCGACGCCCCCCTGCTGGTGATCAGCCAGTTCACCCTCTACGGCGACGCCCGCAAGGGCCGCCGCCCCACCTGGAACGCGGCCGCCCCCGGCGCGGTCGCCGAGCCCCTGGTGGACGAGGTCGTCGCCCAGCTCCGCACCCTCGGCGCGACGGTCGCCACGGGCCGCTTCGGCGCCCAGATGCGGGTCTCCCTGGTGAACGACGGCCCGTTCACGGTGCTGATCGAGGTCTAGGCGGGGCCCTGTGCCGCTGATAGCCCCGCCAGGCGCGCCCCGCCGCGCCTGGCAGCACCCACGCGTACGCCCCGAGCCCGAGCGCGGTACGGCCCAGGTACGGAAGACAGCCCTACGGCTCGACCACCGTCTCCTGGGCCGCCGCCGTGTCTCCGGCCAGGAGGCGGGCGTCGGTGGGGGTGTTGCGCTTGATGACGGCCAGGGCGACCGGACCGAGTTCGTGGTGGCGTACGGACGTCGTCACGAGGCCGATCTTGCGGCCGTCGGGGCCGTCGTCCGCGAGGCGGATCTCGGTGCCGGCCGGGGGGAGGTGGACGTCGCTGCCGTCGAGGTGCAGGAAGACCAGACGGCGCGGCGGCTTGCCCAGGTTCTGCACACGGGCGACCGTCTCCTGGCCCCGGTAGCAGCCCTTCTGGAGGTGGACGGCGGTACCGATCCAGCCCAGCTCGTGCGGGATGGTGCGGTGGTCGGTCTCGAAGCCGAGGCGGGGCCGGTGCTGCTCGACCCGCAGCGCCTCGTGGGCGAGGAGACCCGCGGCCGGGCCGGAGCGGGCGGCGAACTCCTCCAGCTCCGCACGCGGCAGGAAGAGATCACGGCCGTACGGCGTCTCGCGGACCACCGCGCCCTCGGGGACCTCGGCGATGGAGCCGGCGGGCAGGTTGACCACCGCGAAGTCGGCGGTGCGGTCGGCGACCTCGACGCGGTAGAAGAACTTCATCGACTCCAGGTAGGCGATCAGCGCCTCCTGGGTGCCGGGCTCGACATGCGCCCATACGGTCGTGCCGTCGTCCACCAGGTACAGGGCGTGTTCGATGTGCCCGTTGGCGGAGAGCACCAGCGCCTCGGTGGCCTCGCCCACCGGCAGGTCGCTGACGTGCTGGGTCAGCAGCAGATGCAGCCAGCTCAGCCGGTCCGCGCCGGTGACGGCGAGGACGCCCCGGTGGGAGAGGTCGACGAAACCGGTGCCGTCGGCGAGGGCACGCTGCTCGCGGAACAGGTCGCCGTAGTGGGCGGCGACGCCTTCGTCCACGCCCTCGGCGGGAACGGCGCCGGGCAGGGACAGCAGAGGGCTCTTCATACGGGCCAGCCTACGACGGGCTGGTTGAACTCTTCAGCGTGCAGTCCGCGCACCGGCCGAAGATGGCGAAGTGCTTCATGTCGGTGCCGAACCCGAACTGCTCGCGCAGCCGCGCGGTGAAGTCGGCGGCCACCTCCACGTCCGCCTCGATCACGTTCTCGCAGTCCCGGCACACCAGGTGGAGATGGTGGTGCCGGTCGGCCAGGTGGTACGTGGGCGCGCCATGGCCGAGGTGGGCATGGCTGACCAGCCCCAGCTCCTCCAGCAGCTCCAGGGTGCGGTACACGGTGGAGATGTTCACCCCGGAGGCCGTCCTGCGGACCTCGACGAGGATGTCGTCCGGCGTCGCGTGCTCCAGCGCGTCCACGGCCTCGAGCACGAGTTGCCGCTGCGGAGTCAGCCGGTAACCGCGCTGCCTGAGATCACTCTTCCAGTCGGTGCTCACCACACTGGAAGTGTAGGGCCGACGGAGCGGGCGCCCCGCTCGAACGGGGCCCCGCATCCGGCTCGGGCCTACTTGAAGAACGCGATGCCGTCGTCCGGCATGTCGTCCGGGAGGTCCTTCGCCCAGCGTTCGACGTCCTCCGGGGTGACGGCCTTCTTCAGCTGGGCCGACATGTAGGGGCGCAGCTCGACCTCGGGGGTCTGCTTCTCGCCGACCCACATGATGTCGCCCTTGACGTAGCCGTAGAGGCGCTTGCCGCCGGTGTACGCCGGGGACTCGGGGGTGCGGGCGACGGCGTCCGTGACCAGGTCGATCTGGGGCTTCTTGTCCGCCAGCTCGCCGTACCAGATCTCCACCACGCCGTCGTCGCGGGTCATCGTGACCGTGATCTTGCGCTCGGCGTCGATCCGCCAGAAGCCGGCCTCGGACTCCAGCGGGCGGACCTTGTTGCCCTCGTTGTCGAGGACCCAGGTGTGGGACCGGTACTCCAGGAAGTCCCGGCCGTCGTGGGTGAAGTTCACCTCCTGGCCGAAGTTGCACTTCTCGGAGCCGGGGAAGTCGTGGACACCCGCGCCCGCCCAGTTGCCCAGCAGAAAGGCGAGGGGGACGAGGTCCTTGTGCAGGTCAGACGGGATCTCGATCATGAGCGGCCGTTCCTGGTCGGTTCTGTGGCGTGACTCAGCGCTGGCCCTGGTACAGCTTCTTCACGGTCAGCCCGGCGAAGGCGAGAACGCCGACGCAGACCAGGACCAGCAGCAGTTCGAAGAAGATCTCCACGGGTGTGCTCCTTGAGCGGAAGTGGACGTACGACAGAGCCGCGCCCAGCTTACGCGGCCGGGGTCGGAGTCTCCTGGCGAGGTGGCCCTCAGGCGAGCAGCTCACTCTGCAACGTCACCGTCTGCCAGAACGGAACGGCCGCCGCGCCCCCCGGACGGGACTGCGTGACCATGGCGACGGTGTCCCCGGCGGTCGCGAACGCCACCCGCGTCTGCTCCTTGCCGTACGGCTTGGCCTCGGCGAACGCGGCGAGCCAGACCTTGTCCAGCCGGGCCGCCTCCGGGAAGCCCTCGGGCTCGAAGGCGGGGGCGCCGCGCAGCGGGTGCCTGGGCCCGTCGAAGCTCGCGAACGAGCTCTCCGACTCCTCGGCGACCTCGGCGGTGGCGAACTGGAGCAGATCGATGCGGGTGCGCGTGCCGTCCGGGGTGGTCCAGCCCCGGGCCGTCACGTGCCGCAGGCCGAGGTCGGTCAGCTCCTGTCCCAGCTCGTGACGCTCCTTCCCGTCGTACTGCGCCAGGAAGTCCTTCACCGGCAGCCAGCCGTCCGTGCCGGACAGCGCCTTGTCCACCGTGGCGTTCCTCGGCGCGGGCAGCAGCAGGGCGCGCAGGTCGGCGTAGTGCGTGCCCGCCTTGTTCCCGTCGGCCAGCGGACCGGGGCTCCCGGACGGCAGCGGGGGCCTGACCAGGGCCGGGTACTCCCAGCGTCCGTCGGAGCGGCTGGCGAGACCGGGCAGGTCCGCGCGGTCCGCCCGGCTGATCCCGTACGCCGTCCCGGTCCCGGTGAGAGCGAACACGGCGACGACGGCGGCCCAGCGCAGGACCGCGCGCGTGCGGCGGCGGTCCTTCCCCGCCTGCGCAGGCGGCAGGTCGGGCGCCGGTGGGGTCTGCGACTCGGTCATACGGCCTCACCCGGTTCCTGAATACGGTCGAACTGGGCGCGCATCATGTCGGCGGCCCCTTTCCGGTCGAGCGGCGCTGCGGCCTCGATCCAGGCGGTGACGCCGATGTCTCCGACGTAGCCGGAGCACGACATCGCCTCGAGCTTCTCCCCCTCGACGGCCGGCGGCAGGAAGCACGCGGCGTGGTCCTCGTGGCCCTTGATCGCGGGCCCCTTGCGGAAGATCTTCATGGTGTCGAGGAACTCCTGCTGGGAGCGGTTGCGCGAGCGGAGGATGCTCCGGTCCGACCGTGTCAGCACCATCTCCACGGTGAAGGCGCGGGAGTCCTCGCCGACCCAGGCCGTGCTCGCGTAACTGCGCATCGCCATGCCCTTGACCGGGTTCTTCTCGTACTGCCGTTCCAGCCGGAGCCGTTGGGACCGGGGCAGGTCATGGAGCGACTGGCGCAGGAGGTCGGACGTCTGCCGTCCGGTCAGCTCGGTGTCCGAGCCGAACCTGTCCAGGTCCGGGCCCCGGACGTACCGCTCCTCGCCGAAGGGCAGCAGCAGCGCGCGCAGCCCGGACTGCTTCTCCTGAGCCGGCTTCTCCTTCGCGGCCTGCGGCAGCCGCCAGGTGGGCGCGCCCGGCGAGCGGTCGGCCCCGTGCACCACGACGGAGGTGCAGCCGATCCCGGCGAGGGTGGCGAGGGCGAGGGCGGCGCCCACGAGCGCGGCGGTGCGGCGGGGGCGGGCAGGCGTGCTCGCTTCGGGGCTCTCGGGACCGGGGCTCTCCACGACCCCTTCCTCGTCAGCGTTCGCAGCCTCGGTGCTCACGGCGTCAGTGCTCACAGCCGCTCCATCTGCTGTCGTGCCAGCTCCCGGACCCGGGCGGGCGGGATCGGCTTGGTGTCCTGGACCCACATCTCCACGGCGATGTCCCCGCGCCAGGCATGTGCCTCGGCCCGGTAACCGGAGCCGAAGCGGCTGTCGGGCCGGTCGTGGACGAAGAACTCGCCGTCGCCCGTGCCCGGAACGGGCCAGCTCCGGGTGTGGGCGTCATCGGCGGCCCAGTGGCGGGCGTCGGCGGCCCGGTCGATGGCGGTCTGTTGCTCCACCTGGCGGAACTGGATCAGACGGATCTCCACCGTGCGGTTCCCGGACTCGATCCAGCCGGTGACGGCGGCGCGGCGGAACTCGTCGCCGAGGAGATCGCGGAAGGCCCCGTCCGGCTTGGTGTACAGCTCCGCGTAGGCGGTGAGGTCCAGCCAGCCGTCGTCGCCCTCGCTGGCCGGGTTCGCGCGGGTGCCGCCCGGCTTCTTCAGCAGCAGCTTGCGCAGATCGCCGTCCACCTTGACCTGGTGGTCCTGGGCGGCGGACAACGGCTCGGGGCCCTTGCCCGCGGCCTGCGCGAGCGTCGGCTGGGAGAGCGGGGGCAGCTTGTCCGGCGTGCGGGCGGCCTGGACGAGGTAGCCGGCGCAGGTCCCGGCGACCAGCCCGAGCGCAACGGCGAGGGTCAGCCGGCGCACGGTACGACGGCTCCGGCGTGGCGCCGGTACGGGCGCGGCCTCGGGTGGCCCGGGAATACCGGGCTGCTCGGATTGCTCGGGTACCGCTCTTTCCGGACTTTCCGTGGTGCTCAACGTGTCGTCCCCCCACAGGACAGGAAGCACGGACCCGGTGGTCCGCGCTCCCCAGCAGACCCATGGCATGTCCATGTAGTTGCAGGGCCCCGGATTACGATTCGGTCATGGCGAACAAGCTCGTGATCAAGGTGACCTCAGGTGCCGATGCGCCGGAGCGGTGCTCGCAGGCGTTCACGGTGGCCGCGGTGGCCGTGGCCAGTGGGGTCGAGGTTTCGGTGTGGCTGACCGGGGAGTCGGCGTGGTTCGCGCTGCCGGGGCGGGCGGCGGAGTTCGAGCTGCCGCACGCGGCGCCGTTGCAGGATCTGCTGGAGTCCGTGCTCGCCGCCGGGCGGGTCACGTTGTGCACGCAGTGCGCGGTGCGGCGGGACATCGGCGAGGGGGATGTGATCGAGGGCGTGCGCATCGCCGGGGCGCAGGTCTTCGTGCAGGAGGTCATGGCGGACGGCACGCAGGCCCTCGTCTACTGATCAGCCGCCTGCCAGAATCGGCGGATGCTGAGACTGGGGACCGTCGTGATGGGACCTCTACCCCGACGACCCCGACTTCGTGGTGCTCGCCGACCCCGAGGGCAACCGTTTCTGCGTCATCGACGCGAGCCACCCCGAGGCCCCCTAGGGGCGCGGGCGCTTCTTGCCGTCGAGTTCGTCCCACCACTCGTCCGACTGGGGGTCTCCGGAGGGGGCGTCCCACCAGCGGTCCTCGGGGCCCCGCCGGTTGGCGACCATCGCGGCCACCGGCGGGATGACCATGGCGAACAGGCACATCCCGACCGCCGCCGGGACGGACCAGATCCGGACCACGGCCCAGGCGAGGACGAAGATGACGACGCAGACCCCCATCATCACGAAGTACCAGCGACGCCGCCGTGCGTACATGTGTCCAGAGTAGGGCCGGACAGCCGGAAGGGCCGCGCCCCAGGTGTCCAACCCGGTGGGCGCGGCCCCTGCCCCGGCCGCAAACGTCCGCGTGCGTCTCAGACGGCGATGGCGACCTCGGCCAGACCGCCCTGCTGGGCGACGACCGTGCGGTCGGCGGTGCCGCCGGGCACCAGCGCGCGTACGGTCCACGTGCCCTCGGCCGCGTAGAAGCGGAACTGCCCCGTGGCGGAGGTGGGGACCTCCGCGGTGAACTCGCCCGTCGAGTCCAGCAGGCGGACATAGCCCGTCACCGGCTCGCCGTCCCGCGTCACCTGCCCCTGGATGGTGGTCTCACCGGGCTTGATCGCCGAGGCGTCCGGGCCGCCGGCCTTCGCTCCGCACATGTCTTTCTCCGTAAGAGGTCTGACCAGAAGGTCGGTCGGGGTTGCTTACTTGCCCGCGCCCAGCTCGATCGGCACGCCGACCAGCGAGCCGTACTCGGTCCAGGAACCGTCGTAGTTCTTGACGTTCTCCACGCCCAGCAGCTCGTGCAGCACGAACCAGGTGAGCGCCGAGCGCTCGCCGATGCGGCAGTAGGCGATGGTGTCCTTGGCGAGGTCGACGTCCTCCGCCGCGTACAGCTCCTTCAGCTCGTCGTCCGACTTGAAGGTGCCGTCGTCGTTGGCGTTCTTCGACCACGGGATGTTGCGGGCGCTGGGCACGTGGCCCGGGCGCTGCGACTGCTCCTGCGGGAGGTGGGCCGGGGCGAGCAGCTTGCCGGAGAACTCGTCGGGGGAGCGCACGTCGACCAGGTTCTGGCTGCCGATCGCGGCCACGACGTCGTCACGGAAGGCGCGGATCGCGGCGTTCTGCGGCTTGGCCTTGTACTCGGTCTTGGCGCGCTCGGGCACCTCGTCCCCGGGAACCAGCTCGCGGGCGTCCAGCTCCCACTTCTTGCGGCCGCCGTCGAGCAGCTTGACGTTGTCGTGGCCGTACAGCTTGAAGTACCAGTACGCGTACGAGGCGAACCAGTTGTTGTTGCCGCCGTAGAGGACGACCAGGGTGTCGTTGCCGATGCCCTTGTCCGACAGGAGCTTCTCGAAGCCCTCCTGGTCGATGAAGTCGCGGCGGACCGGGTCCTGGAGGTCCTTGGTCCAGTCGATCCGGATCGCGTTGCGGATGTGGTTCTTCTCGTAGGCGGACGTGTCCTCGTCCACCTCCACGAGGGCGATGGTCGGGTCGTCGAGGTGCTCCTGCACCCAGTCGGCGTCGACCAGGACGTCGCTGCGGCTCATGCTTTTTCTCCTCCGGGGCAGTCACGGTGGCGTGCGGTGAGAGAGGTGCCCGCGCGCATACGGGCGCGGCGGCACACGAGTGCCCTTCCAGCAGGGCGGCCGGGAGATGCGGGAGTGCGGTGACTTCCGCTCAGAAGGGGCGACAGAGCATGGCGGCAACGCGGCACAGGTCCACTGCCCGCCGCTTCGTGAGATCCGCCTGTCGCTTCATGCCGTCGATCGTAAGGAGGTCCGGGCGCACGTGTCACCGGTGTGTCGCATACTGAGACACGATCGTCCGAATGCTGGTCCGAGTACACGCGCCCGGGGGCACGGAAAGCGCCCTCGGGCCCGGAATCCGGGCCGTCGGGCGCTCCCGTCGGTCTTCACGTCCGCCGCACATCTGCGTTACGGACGGCGCGTCTCGCCAGTCGGACAGATGTACGAGGCTCTCGCCCGTCCTACCCGGCGAGCTTCAGGTCGGAACCCGTCACGCCGATCTCCACACCGTCCGCCGTGGCCCGCACACTGTTCACCGCGATACCGCCCGGCAGCTGGTCCAGGGCCTGCTGGAAGTCGGTGATCTGGCGGAAGGTGCCGTCGGCGAGGTTGGCGCCCGCTATGACCGGCAGGGCGTCCGCGTGCACCGAGACCTTGCCGCCCTTGACGTCCAACGAGCTGAGCACCGGGATGGTCCGCTCGATGCCGAGGGCCGGGATGCCGAGCTTCACCGAGACCTTGATCTTGCCGTTGCCGCCGTCCCCGAGGCCGGTGATCTGGGCGGTGACGCCGGGCGCCAGCTCGGTCGGCTCGGTCTTGGCGGCCTTCATCAGCTGGTCGTAGGCGATGGTCGCGGAACCCTCGGCCGTGGCGGCGGTGGCCGAGGAGTAGTCGCCGGAGAACTTCACGTCCTTCAGGTCGGCCTTCAGGTCGTCGATGCGGATCGTGCGGCCCTCGGTGCCGGTGGGCGCCGCGTAGTCCTTGATGCCGAGGCCCACGTCGTCCAGCGAACCGCCCGCGACCTGGGTGAGGAACGGGAAGCCCTTGATGTCCACGTCCGGCGTCGAGGCGAGGTTCTCCCGCGCCCGCATCCGGTCCGCGACCTCACCCTCGGCGAAGTGCACCGCCACGCGGTCCACGATCACGAAGAGGCCGCCCAGGATCACGACGAGAATCAGGATTATTCGCAGGGCCCGCATGTTCTCCCCATGGGTCGGCGGCTCGGTTCCGGCGCCGCCACCGTAGCCCCGCCTGGACCGGCCGGGCGGGAATTGTGGATCACCTGTGACGGGGCCGCGCCGGACTGCGGCTTTTCCCGCCTTTGCCCCCACCTCTTTCCGGAAGCCCCGG
Organism: Streptomyces sp. NPDC085596; assembly: GCF_044541565.1. Classification (NCBI taxonomy): domain Bacteria; kingdom Bacillati; phylum Actinomycetota; class Actinomycetes; order Kitasatosporales; family Streptomycetaceae; genus Streptomyces; species Streptomyces sp. NPDC085596. The sequence goes on from NZ_JBITTC010000007.1 coordinate 362,406, forward strand.
CCGGAAACAGCCCCCCGGCCGGGTACTCCGGTCAGGCGAAGGCGCGGCCCAGGAGCCAGACCGCTGGGGCCGCTGCCGCGAGGGGAAGGGCGATGCCGGCGGTGAAGTGGACGAAGCGGGAGGGGTAGTCGTAGCTGGCGACCCGGTGGCCGATGAGCGCGCAGACCGCCGCGCCCGCGCCGAGGGCCGCGCCGCCCGCGCCCAGGCCCGTCAGGTTGCCGACCGCGAGGCCGGTGCCCGCCGCCGCGAGCAGCGAGAGCACGACCGAGACCGGGGTCGGCATGGGCAGCGCGCGGGCCAGGACGGCGACCGCGACCGCCGCCGCGCCGACCGACACCGCGTGCGCGGAGGCGCCCAGGAAGCCGGTGGCGAGGATGGCGAGCGCCGAGGAGGCGACGGTGGCCATCAGGCCGTACATCCGCTCGTCCGGCGAGGCGTGCGAGCGGAGCTGGAGCACCAGGGCCAGCAGGACCCAGATGCCGAGCGGGCCGAGGATCGCGGCCGGGGCGTGCTCACGGCCCGCCGCCAGCACCGCCACGTCGGCGACCAGTCCGCCGAGGAACGCCAGCGCGATGCCCTGCCGGGCCGGCCACATGCCGTTCAGCCGGAACCAGCCCGCGGCCGTCACGGCCTGGAGCAGCACCAGCGGCACGACCAGGGCGTACGAGCCCAGCGGCGCGGCTCCGGCGAGGAGGGCGCCGAGCAGGGCGGTGAGCGCGGCGGGCTGGATGCCGGGCTCGATGACCGGGGAGCGGCCCTCCTGACGGGCCCGCTGGGCGTCGGTGATCCGGGCGTTCCCGGCGAGCGTGGCGGCACCGAAGGCGGGCTCAGGCTCCCGCACCGGCTGGGCGGCCTGCGGGGCGGCGTACGCCGGTTCGGCGGCCGGCATCCGGGCGTGGTTCTGGGTGTCCCAGGTCTGCCCCTGCCACTGCTGGGTGGGTTCGGCGTCGGCGTACCCGGCGGGCCCCTGCGGGGTCCCGTAGGGGTCGGCGTAGGGGTTCGGGTACTGCGGCTGTCCCTGGGCGGGGGCCCAGTCGCCCGGTGCCTGCTGCTGCCCGTAGGGGTCGTACCCCGAGTACGGGCCGCCCTCGTACGACTGCTGGTCGCTCAACGCCTCATCCTCCTGCGAACGGCGGGAGCACCTCGACCGTGCCGCCCTCGGCCAGCCGTACCGTCTCATGCGCGCGGGTCCCGACGGGAGCGCCGTCGACGAGGAACGCGCACCTCTGCAGCACGCGGGTGAGTTCGCCGGGGTGCCGTTCGCGCACCGCGGCCAGCGCCTCGGCCAGCGTGTCGGCGTCGTACGGTTCGTCGGCGATCCCGGCCGCGGCCTTGGCGGCGGCCCAGTAGCGCACCGTGACCTTGGGCATCTCGTTCCTCATCGGACGGCGGGAAAGAACAAATAAAGACGGTGCCGCCAAGGCTAGTCCGTCCCCTGCCCGGTGCGCGCCCGCGCCCAGCGGCCGATCCGGGCCAGCAGCTCCTCACCGGCCGCGTTCTCGGCGTGGCCCATGCCCGGCTCCAGCCAGAGTTCGCCCGCCTCACCGGCCGCGTCCGCGAGCATCCGGGGGTGGTCGAGCGGGAAGTAGCCGTCGCTGTCGCCGTGCACCACCAGCAGCGGGACGGGCGCGATCCGGGCGGCCGCCTCCACCGGGGAGAGCGGCACCGGGTCCCAGTCGCGGTGGTGGATACGGGTGCGGAAGCCGTAGCGGCCGACCAGCCGGCCCTCGGGGCGGGTGACCAGCCAGTGCAGCCGGCGCATGGGCGCGGTGCCCCGGTAGTACCAGCGGGCGGGCGAGCTGACCGAGACCACCGCGTCGACCGCGCCGGGGTTCAGCGCCGCGTGCCGCAGCACCACCGAACCGCCCATGGAGAAGCCGACGCTCACCACGCGCGCGTGCCCGAAGCCGCGCGCCCACTCCACGGCCGCCGTCAGGTCCAGGACCTCCCGGTCGCCCACCGTGGAGCGTCCGCCGGAGGCGCCGTGGCCCCGGAAGGAGAAGGTCACCACCGCCCCGTACGCGGCCAGCGCGCGGGCCACCCGGCGCACGTGCGGCCGGTCCACGTCCCCGGTGAATCCGTGCGCGACCACGAAGACGACCTCGGCAGGGCCCGCTTCGTATACGGCGGGGCCGGGATCGTATACGGAATCGACCGGAATTCCGTCGGCCGTACGCAGAAAAGTCCGGACAGTGGGGTCTTGGCCCGTCTCGGAATTCGGACGAATGGTGGAACGTGCCGCATGACCTGCCGGACGGTTGCTCATGTGGGCTATTCTGCTGGGCAGAGGACTCGGGCAGCGAAGCCCCCGGGTCCTTTTGTGCTTTCGGACGCGTTGTATACGAGGCGGGCCTGCCGCCGGTATACGGAGCCGACGGGAACGCAGAGCATGTACCGCACCGGATACGTCCTCGCAGGGACCGAGGAGGAACCAGACGTATGAGTTCTCTGCTGCTCCTGACCAACGCCCTCCAGCCGTCGACGGAGGTGCTCCCCGCGCTCGGCCTGCTGCTGCACAACGTGCGGGTCGCCCCGGCGGAGGGTCCCGCTCTCGTCGACACCCCCGGCGCCGACGTCATCCTCGTCGACGGCCGCCGCGACCTCCCCCAGGTGCGCAGCCTGTGTCAGCTGCTGCGCTCCACCGGACCGGGCTGTCCGCTCGTCCTGGTGGTCACCGAGGGCGGCCTCGCCGCCGTCACCGCCGACTGGGGCATCGACGACGTACTGCTCGACACCGCGGGCCCGGCCGAGGTCGAGGCCCGGCTCCGGCTCGCCATGGGCCGCCAGCAGCTCGTCGGCGACGACTCCCCCATGGAGATCCGCAACGGCGACCTCTCCGTGGACGAGGCCACCTACTCCGCGAAGCTCAAGGGCCGGGTGCTCGACCTGACCTTCAAGGAGTTCGAGCTGCTGAAGTACCTGGCCCAGCACCCCGGCCGCGTCTTCACCCGCGCCCAGCTCCTCCAGGAGGTCTGGGGCTACGACTACTTCGGCGGCACCCGCACCGTGGACGTGCACGTACGGCGGCTGCGGGCCAAGCTCGGCCCGGAGCACGAGTCGCTGATCGGCACCGTCCGCAATGTGGGATACCGCTTCGTCACCCCGGAGAAGCCCGACCGGGCCGCCGAGGAGGCCAGGGCCGAGGCCAAGCGGGCAGAGGCCAAGCGGGCCGCGTCCGGCCGGGCAAAGACGGCGGAAGGGGACACCTCCGCGGTCCGCGAGGGCAGCGGGGTCTCGGCGGAGGCGTAGAGCGGCTCCGGCCGGGGTAGTGCGAGGGCATCCCCGGCCGCCGCCGGCCCGGTATCCGAACCACGTATGCCCTGCCCAGAGCGGGTCGATCCGCGTAGACTCCGCGCGTGGCGAAGGTGACTCGGGATGATGTGGCACGGCTGGCGGGGACCTCCACCGCCGTGGTCAGTTATGTCATCAACAACGGACCCCGGCCGGTCGCTCCGGCCACGCGCGAGCGTGTCCTCGCGGCCATCCAGGAGCTGGGGTACCGCCCGGACCGGGTGGCCCAGGCGATGGCCTCGCGGCGCACCGACCTGATAGGTCTGATCATCCCGGACGCCCGCCAGCCCTTCTTCGGGGAGATGGCGCACGCGGTCGAACAGGCCGCCTCCGAGCGCGGGAAGATGGTCCTGGTCGGCAACACCGACTACATCGCCGAGCGCGAGGTCCACTATCTGCGGGCCTTCCTCGGCATGCGGGTCTCCGGTCTCATCCTCGTCTCACACGCGCTGAACGACCAGGCCGCCGCCGAGATCGAGGCGTGGGACGCCCGCCTGGTGCTGCTGCACGAGCGCCCGGAGGCCATCGACGACGTCGCCGTCGTCACCGACGACCTCGGGGGCGCCCAGCTCGCCGTCCGTCATCTGCTGGAGCACGGCCACGACTACGTGGCCTGCATGGGCGGCACCGTCGACACCCCGGCCGTGGGCGACCCAGTCTCCGACCACGTGGAGGGCTGGCGCCGGGCGATGGCCGAGGCGGGCCTGTCCACCGAGGGCCGCCTCTTCGAGGCCGCGTACAACCGCTACGACGCCTACCGGGTCGCGCTGGAGATCCTGGCCGGGCCCCGGCGGCCGCCCGCGATCTTCTGCTCCACCGACGACCAGGCCATCGGCGTGCTGCGGGCCGCCCGCGAGCTGCGCCTGGACGTGCCGGGCGAGCTGGCGGTGGCCGGGTTCGACGACATCAAGGAGGCGGCGCTCGCCGACCCGCCGCTGACCACGGTGGCCTCCGACCGCCCGGCGATGGCCCGCGCGGCGGTCGACCTGGTGCTGGACGACGGATTGCGCGTGGTGGGCTCCCGCCGGGAGCGGCTGAAGACCTTCCCGTCCCGGCTCCAGGTCCGCGGCAGCTGCGGCTGCGTGGGCTGAACCGCAGGTCACACGAGGTCTCATCGGAACCGAACGAGGTTCTGCCGGGGTTCTCAGCCGGGCCTCAGGAAGCTCTCATGGTCGCGGGACATGCTCCTCGTATGACCGAGAGCACGCGCCGCACCGGCGGCCACGAGTACGAGCATCCGCAGGGGCACCCCGCTCAGCCGTACGCGGCCCCCTACGCGGCTGACGTGCACCCCGAGTGGCCGCCCCCGCCGGCCCACGCACCCGCTGTGGGGGCCGGGCGGCGCAAGCGTCCCGGTGGCCCGGTCACGCTGCTCGCGGCGGTCGCCCTGGTCGCGGCCGCGGTCGGCGGAGGCACCGCCTACGCCTTCCAGCAGCTCACCGGGCACGGCAGCACCGCCACCGACACGGCCACCCCGGTGGTCGCGGCCGGCAAGAAGGGCGACGTGGCCAACATCGCCGCCGCGCTCACCCCGAGCGTCGTCGAGGTCAACGCGACTCTCGCCGGCGGCTCGTCCACCGGCTCCGGCGTGATCGTCAGCAGCGAGGGCGAGATCGTCACCAACAACCACGTCGTCTCCGGGGCCTCCTCGGTGAAGGTGCGCACCAGCGACGGCACCAGCCGCACCGCCCGCGTGGTCGGCACCGACAGCTCCAAGGACCTGGCGCTGCTCAAGATAGACGGCGCCTCGGGGCTGAAGGCCGCGCCGCTCGGCACCTCTTCGGGCGTCCAGGTCGGCGACACGGTCGTGGCGATCGGCTCCCCCGAGGGGCTGACCTCCACCGTGACCAGCGGCATCGTCTCCGCGCTCGACCGGGACGTGACCGTCTCCACCGACGAGGGCCGGGGCAGCCAGGGCCAGGACGGCGACGAGCAGTGGCCGTTCCAGTTCGGCGGCCGTGAGTTCAACGGCGACACCGGCTCCTCCACCACGACCTACAAGGCCATCCAGACCGACGCCTCGCTCAACCCCGGCAACTCCGGCGGCGCCCTCATCGACGCCTCCGGCCGGGTGATCGGGATCAACTCCGCCATGTACTCCTCGGGTTCACAGGCTTCCTCGTCCACGGACGCGGGCAGCATCGGGCTCGGCTTCGCCATCCCCGTCGACACCCTCAAGGCCGACCTCGCGAAGCTGCGGGCGGGTTCCACCAGCTGAAGGCTCCAGCACACGCAGTACCGAGCAGCAGGGAGAACGTCATGATCAAGCGCGTCTCGCACCAGGCCCCTGTCTCCGGACCGGCGAACGTCGTCGTCGCCCTCGAGGTGGCGCACGAGCTGCACACCCCCGACCCCACCCGTCGCCTGCCCGAGCTGCCCACCCCCGCGCCCCAGCTGATGGGCCTGCGCACCTCCGCCGCCCGCCCGCACCGCCGCAAGGTTCCGCTGAACCGCCTCACCGCCCTGACCCGGTTGACCCCGGCCGGGGTCTGACCCCCGGCCTCGGACGCGGCGGAGCCGAAACGTGCGAGGCTTGAGAACCGCCCCGTCCACGACCCACCGCACCCAAGAGGTACCGCGAGCGATGAGCCCCGCCGAAGGCGACCGTGACCCCCAGCGCATCCTGATCGTCGACGACGAACCGGCCGTACGCGAGGCCCTGGAGCGCAGCCTCGCCTTCGAGGGGTACGACACCCGGGTCGCCGTCGACGGGGCGGACGCGCTGGAGCAGGCCGGGGACTACCGGCCCGACCTGGTCGTCCTGGACATCCAGATGCCCCGCATGGACGGTCTGACCGCCGCCCGCCGCATCCGGAGCACCGGGGACACCACCCCCATCCTGATGCTGACGGCCCGTGACACGGTCGGGGACCGGGTGACGGGACTGGACGCCGGGGCCGACGACTACCTGGTCAAGCCCTTCGAGCTGGACGAGCTGTTCGCCCGCATCAGGGCCCTGCTGCGGCGCAGCTCGTACGCGGGAAGCGTGTCGGCCGAGGCCCGCGAGGACGAGGCGCTCACTTTCGGCGACCTGCGGATGAACCTCGCCACGCGGGAGGTCACGCGGGGCGGGCGGCCGGTGGAGCTGACCCGTACCGAGTACACGCTGCTGGAGATGTTCATGGCGCACCCGCGACAGGTGCTGACCCGTGAACAGATCCTCAAGGCGGTGTGGGGCTTCGACTTCGAACCCTCCTCCAACTCCCTCGACGTGTACGTGATGTACCTGCGCCGCAAGACCGAGGCGGGCGGCGAGCCCCGGCTCGTGCACACCGTCCGGGGCGTCGGGTACGTACTGCGGCAGGGCGGCGCCGAGTGAGGAGGCTGATGCGCCGCTACCGGGCGCTGCCGATCCGGGCCCGGCTGGCGATGCTGGTCGCGGCGGCCGTCGCCTTCGCGGTGGCCGCGGTGTCGGTGACCTGCTGGTTCATCGTGCAGGGCAAGCTCTACAGCGAGATGGACGAGCGCCTGCAGAGCCTCGGCCGGCCGCTCAGCCCCGACCAGGTGACCACGCTGCTGCTGACCTGCCCGCAGTCCCCCGGCGCCGACGAGGGCCCGCCCTCCTTCCTCTACCTCCAGATCGTGACCGCCGAGGGCAAGACCTGTGTCACCCCGTTCTCGGAGGGCACGGTGAAGCTCACTCCGGCGGACGTGGCCGCCGCGCGCAACGCCACCCTGGGCCGGCGCACCCTGCGCGACGGCGTCGACTCCAACGGGGACGACGTACGGGTGATGACCAGCGCCGTGCCCGTCGGCGGGGCGCCCGGTACGCAGCCCTACCCGGAGGTCGCCGTGATGGTGGCGTTCTCCCTGAAGGACACCCAGCGGACGCTGAGCGACCTGGCGCTGATCCTGCTGCTCGTCTCCGGGATCGGGGTCGTGGGCGCGGGCGTCGCCGGGCTCGCCGTGGCGCGGGCCGGGCTCAGGCCGGTGGACAAGCTGACCGAGGCCGTGGAGCACGTGGCCCGCACCGAGGACCTGGCCGTCCGTATCCCGGTGGCCGAGGACAGCGACGACGAGGTGGCCCGGCTCTCCCGGTCCTTCAACTCGATGACGACCGCGCTGGCCGGGTCCCGCGACCTCCAGCAGCAGCTGATCGCGGACGCCGGGCACGAGCTGCGCACTCCGCTCACCTCGCTGCGCACCAACATCGAGCTGCTGACCCGCAGCGAGGAGACGGGCCGCCCGATCCCGGCCGCCGACCGCAAGGCCCTGCTGGCCTCGGTGAAGGCACAGATGACCGAACTGGCGGCACTGATCGGCGACTTGCAGGAGCTTTCCCGCTCGGAGGGGCAGCGCGGGGAGCGGGTGCAGGTGTTCTCCTTCCAGGAGACCGTTCAGGAGGCGCTGCGCCGGGCCAGGCTGCGCGGGCCGGAGCTGACGCTCGTCGCGGACCTGGAGCCCTGGTTCGTCCGGGCGGAGCCCTCCGCGCTGGAGCGGGCGGTGGTCAACATCCTCGACAACGCGGTGAAGTTCAGCCCCGAGGGCGGCACCGTCGAGGTCCGGCTGACCGACGGCGTGCTGACCGTACGGGACCACGGTCCGGGCATCCCGGCCGATGAACTCCCGTATGTATTCGACCGGTTCTGGCGCTCCCCGAGCGCCCGCGCGCTGCCCGGCTCGGGCCTCGGCCTGTCCATCGTGGCCCGTACGGTCCAGCAGGCGGGCGGCGAGGTGACGCTCGACCGCGCCCCGGACGGCGGCACGGTCGCCACCGTCCGGCTGCCGGGCGCGCCGACGCCCCCGCCGGAGACGCACCAGGCGTAGGGGTCAGCGGGCCCGCTCCACCCGGCGTTCGTCCCACACCGGCTCCGGGGTCTCGCGGACCCGGCCGTCGGAGCCGAAGACCAGGAAGCGGTCGAAGGAGCGGGCGAACCAGCGGTCGTGGGTGACGGCCAGCACGGTCCCCTCGTACGCCTCCAGCGCCTCCTGGAGGGCCTCGGCGCTCTCCAGGTCGAGGTTGTCGGTGGGCTCGTCCAGCAGCAGGGCGGTGGTCCCGGCGAGCTCCAGCAGCAGGATCTGGAGCCGGGCCTGCTGGCCACCGGACAGCCGCTCGAAGTTCTGCTCGGCCTGCCGGTCCAGCCCGTAGCGGCGCAGGATCGACATGGCCGGGCCGCGCGCCTGGGAGTGCTCGGACCACAGGATGTCCAGCAGGGTGCGGCCGACCAGCTCGGGGTGGGCGTGGGTCTGCGCGAAGTGACCCGGCACCACCCGGGCGCCGAGCTTCCACTGCCCCGAGTGCGCGATCTCGGCCCCGGCCAGCAGGCGCAGGAAGTGCGACTTGCCGGAGCCGTTGGAACCGAGGACCGCGACCCGCTCGCCGTAGAAGACCTCCAGGTCGAACGGTTTCATCAGCCCGGTCAGCTCCAGCTGCGCGCAGGTGATCGCGCGGACGCCGGTACGGCCGCCGCGCAGCCGCATCCGGATGTCCTGCTCCTTGGGCGGCTCAGGGGGAGGCCCGGCCTCCTCGAACTTGCGCAGCCGGGTCTGCGCGGCCGCGTACCGCGAGGCCATCTCATGGCTGACCGAGGCCGCCTGCTGGAGGGTGACCACCAGCTTCTTGAGCTGGGCGTGCTTCTCCGCCCAGCGCCTGCGCAGCTCCTCGAAGCGGGCGAAGCGCTCGCGGCGGGCGTCGTGGTAGGTGGCGAAGCCGCCGCCGTGCACCCAGACGTCGGCGCCGCCCTCGGCGGGCTCCACGCTGACGATCCGCTCGGCGGAGCGGGCGAGGAGTTCCCGGTCGTGGGAGATGAACAGCACCGTCTTGCGGGTGGCCCGGATCTGCTCCTCCAGCCAGCGCTTGCCGGGTACGTCCAGGTAGTTGTCCGGCTCGTCCAGCAGCAGCACCTCGTCCTGGCCCCGGAAGAAGTACTCCAGCACCAGCCGCTTCTGCTCACCGCCGGACAGGGTGCGCACCTGGCGCCACTGGGCCTGGTCGTAGGGGATGCCGAGGGCGGCCGTGGTGCACATGTCCCACAGGGTCTCCGTCTCGTACCCCTGGGCCTCGGCCCAGTCGGAGAGGGCCTGGGCGTACGCCATCTGCGCGGCCTCGTCGTCCACGGTCATGATCGCGTGCTCGGCCTCGTCGACCGCCTTCGCGGCCGTGCGGATGCGCCGCGGGGCGACGGAGACGAGGAGGTCGCGGACGGTCGACTCGTCCCGGACACCGCCGACGAACTGGGGCATCACCCCGAGGCCGCCGCTGACGCTCACCTTGCCGCCGTGCGCGTCGAGTTCGCCCGCGATGATCCGCAGCAGCGTCGTCTTGCCCGCGCCGTTGGGGCCGACCAGCGCGACGGCCGAGCCCTCGCCGACACGGAACGACACATCACCGAGCAGCGCCCGCCCGTCCGGCAGGTAGTACTCGAGATGCGCGACGTCCAGATGTCCCATGCCCCGCATTCTCCCCGCTCGACCCCGCCGGACGGAAACGGGATTCCTTCAGCACCCGGCACCGGGCGCTCGCGCCGTACCCTCGTACGCATGAGCAGCGACGACTCCGTACGGTCCTTCCCCGCCCGCTCCATCGAGACGCACGCCGCACTCACGCCGGGTCAGGCCGAGGCCGTGCTCGCACTCCTCGCCGAGGCCGCCCACGAGGACGGCCAGCAGCCGGTGTCCGAGCAGGGCCGGCTGCAACTGCGCGGCGGCGCCCGCGCGGGCGTCTCCCATCTGCTGCTGTACTCCGGGGACGATCTGGTCGGCTACGCCCAGCTGGAGGACACCGATCCGGTGGAGGCGCCCGCCGCCGAGCTGGTCGTGCGGCCCTCGCGCCGGGGGCAGGGGCACGGGCGGGCGCTGGGCACGGCGCTGCTGGCCGCCTCCGGCAAGCGGCTGCGGGTGTGGGCGCACGGCGGGCATCCCGCGGCCCGGCATCTCGCGCAGGTGCTCGGACTGACCCTGTTCCGCGAACTGCGGCAGATGCGGAGGCCGTTGACCGGCCTGGAGCTGCCCGACCCGGTGCTGCCCCAGGGCGTGACGGTACGGGCGTTCGAGCCGGGCCGGGACGAGGAGGCGTGGCTCGCGGTCAACGCGGCGGCGTTCGCCCACCACCCGGAGCAGGGTTCGCTGACCCGGCGCGACCTGGACGACCGGGAGAGCGAGGCGTGGTTCGACCCGGCCGGGTTCTTCCTGGCCGAGCAGGACGGCGAGCTGACCGGCTTCCACTGGACCAAGACGCACACCGAGGAGGGGCTCGGCGAGGTGTACGTCGTCGGGGTGCGCCCCGGCCGCCAGGGCGGCGGCCTCGGCAAGGCGCTCACCACGATCGGCCTGCGCCACCTGGCCGGCCAGGGTCTGCCGACCGCGATGCTCTACGTCGACGCGGACAACAAGGCGGCGGTCTCGGTCTACGAGCGCCTGGGCTTCACCACCCACGAGACGGACCTGATGTACCGCACGGAGACGTGAACCTTCCCTGAGCGGAGCTGAGTTGAGGGGCGTCCGGACTTGACGGGCGCCCCTCTTCTACACCACCCTTTCACTACTCAATTAGTGAAAGGGTGGTTCAGCGCGTGGTCGAATACCGCATCGACCGGCACAGCGGGGTCGCCACCTACGTCCAGATCGTCCAGCAGACCAAACAGGCCCTGCGCCTCGGACTGCTGCGCCCCGGCGACCAGTTGCCCACCGCCCGCGAGGTCGTGGAGGCCACGGCCATCAACCCCAACACCGTCCTGAAGGCGTACCGCGAGCTGGAGCGGGAGGGACTGGTGGAGGCGCGGCGTGGCATGGGCACCTTCGTCCGCCGCGCACTCGGCGCCGCCCCGGCCGACTCGCCGCTGCGGGCCGAGCTGGAGGAGTGGGCGGCGCGGGCGGTCCGGGCCGGGTGGGACCGGGACGACATGGCGGCCCTCTTCACGGCCGTACTCGACAAGAACTTCCAGGGAGAACGTTCATGAGCGACACCGCGATCGAGGCCGACGGCCTCGGCAGACGCTACGGACGGCGGGGCGGCTGGGCGCTGCGCGACTGCGCGTTCCGGCTGCCCGCCGGGCGGGTGTGCGCCGTGGTGGGCCCCAACGGAGCTGGAAAGAGCACCCTGTTCGCCATGGCGGCGGGCCTTCTGCGGCCGACCGAGGGCGAGTTGCGCGTCCTCGGCACCTCTCCGGCCGACGCCCGGCCCCGCGTGGGCTACGTCGCGCAGGCCAAGCCGCTGTACCCGCAGCTCACGGTCGCCGAGACGCTGCGCATGGGCGCCGACCTCAACCCCGGCCACTGGGACGCGGCCGGCGCCGAGCGGATCGTCGCCGGGGGCGAACTCGACCCCGGTGCCCGCGTACGGTCCCTCTCCGGCGGCCAGCGCACCCGTGTCGCGCTCGCCCTCGCGCTCGGCAAGCGGCCCGAACTGCTGCTGCTGGACGAGCCGATGGCCGACCTCGACCCGCTCGCCCGGCACGACCTGATGGGTCTGCTGATGGGCACGGCCGCCGAGCACGGCACCACCATCGCCATGTCCTCGCACGTCGTCGCGGAGGTGGAGGAGTCCTGCGACCACCTGCTGCTGATCGGCTCCGGCCGGGTCCGGCTGGCCGGCGACATCGACGAGCTGCTCGCCGCCCACCTCCGCGTCGCCGGCTCCGCCGAGGGAGCCGCGCTGGCCGGGCACACCGTGGTCGAGTCCCGTACCACCGGCCGCCAGCTCTCCGCGCTGATCCGGCCGGCCGGACCGCTCGCGGGCGACTGGCGCACCGAGCCGCCCACCCTGGAGGACCTCGTCCTCGCCCACCTGCGCAGCCCCGACGCGCCCGCGCTCACCGCAGCGACCACCACGACCGAGGAGCGCGCCGCGTGAGCACCCTCTCCGTTTCCGCCCGCTGGACGTTCCGTCTGCACCGGTGGGCGCTGATCATCTGGGCCGCGCTGGTGGCCGTGGGCGCCGGGCTGCTGCTGTGGATGGCGGGGCCACTGACGGATGAGTGGGCACGGGGCTGGCAGCAGCTCCAGGCATGCCGCTCGAACAGCGTGTGCACCGTGGACCTGGGCCTGTACGGCAGTCTGTACGACCCCCTGACCGACGTCCTGTTCCTCATGCCGTTCCTGGTGGCCGCCTGGGCGGGCGCCACGCTGACCGCGCGGGAGCTGGAGTCCGGGTCCTCACTGCTGGCCTGGACGCAGGGCATCAGCCCGGCGCGTTGGCTCGCGCACCGGCTGGCGCTCCCGGCCGTGGTCGTCACCCTGGGCGCGGGCCTGCTGGTGGTCCTGCACCGGTACGCCTGGTCGGCGCCCGAGGACCGGGCGGGCCCGCGCACCGGCTGGTGGCTCCTGCGCACCTTCTACGCCAACGGTCCCGCCCTCGTCGCCCTCTGTCTGGCCGCCCTCGCCGTGGGCGCGCTGACCGGCCTGCTCGTGCCCCGCACCCTGCCCGCCCTCGGCATCACCGTCGCCGCGACCGCGCTGCTGTTCACCGCCGCCCACTGGCTCATGCCGTACCTGTGGCCGCCGGTGACCGAGGAGAACGACTTCGCCCACGGCTACGCGGGCGAGTACGCCGGCGTGGAGGTCACGCACGGCATGGTGACCCGCACCGGGGCCCACGTACCCACCCCCGAATGCATGGCCGACGTCTCGGACTCGTGCCACCGGCTCTACGAGCGCCACGGCGGCACCGGCTTCTTCTCCTCGTACCACCCGGAGTCCCACTACTGGCCCCTCCAGCTCACCACCAGCGCCCTGCTGCTGGTCGTGACCGCGCTGCTCACCGCCGCATCCTTCGCGGTGCTGCGGCGCCGCACCGGCTGACCGACGGGGCGGTCCCCCTGCGGGCCGCCCCCCGATTTCCCGCACGTCATGTGCCCGTAACCCTTGATTCAGAACCGCTTGCGACCCTCGGGCGATGGAACCCGTGGTCCCCCACTCCGACCCGCGCCCCGAGGGGGCCGAGGGCGGCGCGTCCGTTCCACCGCACCACTTGAAAACAGACGCTGCCGTAACGCCCCTGGCGCGGAAGAATGGGTTCATGAGTCAGCGAGAAGCCCAGGTACCGGCCCACCCGTCCTCCGACGCCGCCCTGCGGCCGCAGCCCCCCGTGGGCTCCATCGCCGCCCATCGCCCGCACACGGTCGCGGCGGCCGTCTCCGACCTGGAACCCGACCTCGACGCCGACCTCGATGTGTACGAGGAGCGGGTCACGGACGGCGCTCCGCTGCCGCAGGGCCGCTTCCTGGACCGGGAGCGCAGCTGGCTCGCCTTCAACGAACGCGTGCTGGAGCTGGCCGAGGACCCCACCACGCCGCTGCTGGAGCGCGCCAACTTCCTCGCCATCTTCGCCAGCAACCTGGACGAGTTCTTCATGGTCCGGGTGGCCGGCCTGAAGCGGCGTATCGCCACCGGGGTCGCCACCCGCTCCGCCTCCGGGCTCCAGCCGCGCGAGGTGCTGGAGATGATCTGGGCCCGCTCGCGCGAGCTGATGGCCCGGCACGCCGCCTGCTACCACGAGGACGTCGCCCCCGCGCTCGCGGAGGAGGGCATCCACCTGGTCCGCTGGAGCGAGCTGACCGACAAGGAGCAGGCCCGCCTGTTCACCCTGTTCCGGCACCAGATCTTCCCCGTCCTCACCCCGCTCGCCGTGGACCCCGCGCACCCCTTCCCGTACATCTCCGGCCTCTCGCTGAACCTGGCCGTCGTGGTGCGCAACCCGGTCAGCGGCCACAAGCACTTCGCCCGCGTGAAGGTCCCCCCGCTGCTGTCCCGCTTCCTGGAGAGCAGCCCCGGCCGGTACGTCCCCGTCGAGGACGTGATCGGCGCGCACCTGGAGGAGCTGTTCCCCGGCATGGAGGTGCTGGAGCACCACGCCTTCCGGCTCACCCGCAACGAGGACCTGGAGGTGGAGGAGGACGACGCGGAGAACCTGCTCCAGGCGCTGGAGAAGGAGCTGATGCGGCGCCGCTTCGGGCCGCCGGTCCGGCTGGAGGTGGAGGAGTCCATCGACCGGGAGGTGCTGGACCTCCTCGTGCGCGAGCTGAAGATCTCCGAGGCCGAGGTCTACCCGCTGCCCGGCCCGCTCGACCTCACCGGTCTCTTCCGCATCCACAGCCTGGACCGCCCGGAGCTGAAGTACCGCAAGTTCGTCGCGGGCACCCACCGCGACCTCTCCGAGGTGGAGTCCGCCTCCGCGCCGGACATCTTCGCCGCGCTGCGCCGACGGGACGTGCTGCTGCACCACCCGTACGACTCCTTCTCCACCTCCGTGCAGGCGTTCCTGGAGCAGGCCGCGCAGGACCCGGACGTGCTGGCGATCAAGCAGACGCTGTACCGCACCTCCGGCGACTCCCCGATAGTGGACGCCCTGATCGACGCGGCCGAGTCCGGCAAGCAGGTCCTCGTCCTGGTCGAGATCAAGGCCCGCTTCGACGAGCACGCCAACATCAAGTGGGCGCGCAAGCTGGAGGAGGCGGGCTGCCATGTCGTCTACGGCCTGGTCGGGCTGAAGACCCACTGCAAGCTGTCGCTGGTGGTCCGCCAGGAGGGCGACGTCCTGCGCCGCTACAGCCACGTCGGCACCGGCAACTACCACCCGAAGACCGCCCGGCTGTACGAGGACCTGGGCCTGCTCACCGCCGACCCGCAGGTCGGCGCGGACCTCTCCGACCTCTTCAACCGGCTCTCCGGCTACTCCCGCCGCGAGACCTACCGCCGCCTGCTGGTCGCCCCCAAGTCCCTGCGGGACGGCCTGATATCGCGGATCGACAAGGAGATCCAGCACCACCGCGCGGGCCGCCCGGCCTTCGTCAGGATCAAGGCCAATTCCATGGTCGACGAGGCGATCATCGACGCCTGCTACCGGGCCTCCCAGGCGGGCGTGCCGGTCGACATCTGGGTGCGCGGCATCTGCGCGGTCCGGCCCGGTGTCGAGGGTCTTTCCGAGAACATCCGGGTCCGCTCGATCCTCGGCCGGTTCCTGGAGCACTCCCGCGTGTTCGCCTTCGGCAACGGCGGCGAGCCCGAGGTGTGGTTCGGCAGCGCCGACATGATGCACCGCAACCTCGACCGCCGGATCGAGGCCCTGGTCCGGGTCACCGACCCCGGCCACCGGGCGTCCCTGATCCGCCTGCTGGACACCGGCATGTCCGACACCACCGCCTCCTGGCATCTGGGCCCCGACGGCGAGTGGACCCGGCACGCGACCGACGCCGAGGGCCAGCCCCTGCGCAACATCCAGGAGATGCTCATTGACGCCCGGAGGCGCCGGCGTGGCACCACGACACCCTGACCGGCCCCACCCGGAGACCGTCCCGGCCCCGGAGGCGGGAGTGGCTCCCGGGGGCGGCGCGGCCCCCGGGGCCGGGCGGGCCACCGGCGCCCGGACGGCCGCCCCGGCGGGCATCGCCCGCGCGACCGGACCGGGTCCCACCGCCGACCCCGAGCCCGGCGGTCCCCCGACCGGCGACCACCTCGCCGCGTATCTACGGGCGCAGGCCACCGAGTTCCTGCGGGCGCTCCGCTCGCACCGGGAGGCCGGGAACGGGCCGGCCGGTGCCGAGGGTGCCGCCGACGCCGGGCGCGCGCTGAGCCGCTCCGCCCGCCGGATCAGCGCCGCCCTGCACACCTTCCGGGCCCTGCTCGACCCCGCCTGGGCCGACGCCATGCGGCCCGAACTCGCCTGGGTGTCGGGCACCTTGGCGCTGGAGCACGCGCAAGAGGCCCATCTCGAACGGCTGTTGCTCGCGCTGCACCGCCTGTCCGGGTCGACTCCCGCGCCGGTGCGGGCCGTGGTGCACGCGGGCGCCCCGGCACCGGTCCCCGAGCGAGGCAGCCTCACCGTGGGCGCGGCCAAGGCCGGCGCGCTGCTGGAACGCAGGCTCACCCTGGCCCGGACCCGCGCCCACTCCGCCGCGCTGGAGGCCCTGGGCTCCGCCCGCTTCCACGCCGTCGCCGACCGGGTCGCCCTGCTCGCCAGCGAGGTCCCCCTCGCGCCCGCCGCGCCCGTCACCGGACTCGGCCCGCTGGCCGCCGCGGCCGAGGACCGCCTCGCCGGTGCCGTCGCCGCGCTGCCCCTGGTCACCGCCGGGGCCCCCTACAACGCGCAGGCCCTGATCCACGGCCTCTCCCCCGACCCCGCCCCGCACCCCCAGGACGGCCCCTGGCACCAGGTCCGGCTGCTGCTCCGCCTGCACCGCTACGCCCGCGAGATCCCGCACACCGCCCCCACCGATCCCCGCCTGCGCCCGGCCGCCGAGGCCCTGACCCGGCACCGCGACGCGGCCGAAGCCGCCGCCGAAGCGGCCCAGGCCGCCCGCACCCCCCGTATCGCCCCCGCCACGGCCTACGCCCTCGGCGTCCTCCACGCCGACCAGCGCCACGAGGTGGAAGCCGCCCGGTTCACCTTCCAGCAGACCTGGCAACACGCCCCCTGACCCCCGCAGGAGCCCCAAGTGCCCGCAGGCCCCGACGCGCTCCCCAAGCCCATCCACGCCGCCGGCTGCGTCCTCTGGCGCCGGGCACCCGGCACCGGCGGCCTCCAGGTGTGCCTCGTCCACCGCCCCCGTTACGACGACTGGTCGCATCCCAAGGGCAAGCTCAAGCGGGGGGAGTCCGCGCTCGCGGCCGCCGTGCGGGAGGTCGGGGAGGAGACCGGGTACGCGGCCGAACCGGGGGCCGAGCTGCCGACGCTGCGGTATCCGGTCGACGGGCGCCCCAAGCAGGTGCGGTACTGGGCCGCCGAAGCCGTCTCCGGGGCCTTCGTGCCCAACTCCGAGGTGGACCAGGTGGTGTGGCTGACGCCCGCCGGGGCGCGTACCCGGCTGACCCACCCCCGCGACCGCGATCTGCTGGACGCCCTCACCCAGCGCCTCGAACACCACTGAAACCAAGCGCAAAGAATCGGTAGCGCACGCCGGAGCGTTCACGCTCCCTGGAGGTGCCCCTCCGCGTCCGTCCGCGCCTGGCTGCGCGCCCGGCGCGCGGGACCCCGCCAGCCGCAACTGCACCGCGCCACGCAGAAGCGCCCCTGCTCGGCCGTCTCCGTGCGGTGTTCCCGCGCCCCCTCGGGGCCCTCCTCAGACGCCACGGCGCCACGCTACCGGCCGCGCGCCGGGGCGTGCGCCGACCCCCTCCCGTCCGCTCCGAGGGCCGGACAGCGCGTGACGGCACTCCCTACCCGTCGTTAACCGGAGAGACAGGGGGCCAGTGACGGGCATAACCGGCTGGGGGTAAGGCAGGCCATGGATCGGCGGCAGCACACGCGCGCGGGCAGGACGGGCGTCGCGGTGGGGATCATGGGACTCACGGTCGGGCTCGGGGCGGGCGCCTCGGGGTGTTCCGGCAGCGGAGTCGCCGCCGAGGGGGTGAACGGCGCGGGCGGCGAGCCGGTGGCCGTGCTCCGGCAGGCCGCCGACACCCTGCGCGACGCGGGCACGGCCCGGGCCACCACCTCCATGGAGATGGCGACCGGCGGCACCCGGGTCACCATCCGGGGCCGGGGCGTCTACGACTTCGAGCGCCGCCTCGGCCGGCTCACCGTGGTCCTCCCGGCGGACCCCACGGGCACCCCGGAGCACCGGCCCATCACCGAACTCCTCGCCCCCGGCGCCCTGTTCATGAAGAACCGGGGCGCGGGCGTGCCCGCCGACAAATGGGTCCGGGTGGAGGCCGCGACGGTCTCCGACGGCAACCTGGTCACCGGCGGCGCGACCGACCCGTACGCCGCGGCCGAGGTGCTGCGCGGGACCCGTACGGCGACCTACGTGGGCCGTACGAGCGTCGGCGGGACCCCCGTACGGCACTACCGGGGCACCGCCGACCTGGCGGGCGCGGCCCGCGCGGCGTCGGCGGACAACCGGGCGTCGCTCGCCGCGGCGGCCAAAGGGTTCGCCACGGCCGAGGTCCCGTTCGACGCGTATCTCGACGACGAGGGCCGCATCCGCAAGCTCCGTCAGCGCTTCAGCTTCGTCAACGGACGTGAGGCGGCGGCCGTGGCGGTCGCCTCCACCACCCTGCTGCACGACTTCGGCACCGAGGTCGACGTGACACTCCCCCGCCCGGCGGACATCTACGCGGGCCGCCTCGCGGACAACCAGGGGGCCCCCGCCGACTAGTCCGGCCCGTCGCGCGCGGACTAGCCCGTCCGTGCCATGCGCGGCGCGTGGCGCGATCCCTACTCTAGGAAGCCGGTACCGGCAAGGAAGAGGTGACGCGCGTGGCTCCGGTCGGCGGTACGGCGGTGCAGGACCACGTGGCCCTCGCCGAGATAGAACTGTGCGGCGAGCTGATGATCGCCGCCTCGGCCGCCGAGGACCGGCTGAGCCTGGCGAGCATAGACGAGGTGCTCCGGGTCACCGAGGACCGCGGAGCCATCGTCTAGCCCGGGTGCGCACGCCCGGCTCAGGTGCGCAGCAGGCGGCCGATCGCCTTCGTCGCCTCGTCCACCTTCGCGTCGATCTCGTCGCCGCCCTTGAGGGCCGCGTCCGCCACGCAGTGCCGCAGATGCTCCTCCAGCAGCTGGAGCGCGAAGGACTGGAGGGCCTTGGTGGAGGCGGAGACCTGCGTGAGTACGTCGATGCAGTACGTGTCCTCCTCGACCATGCGCTGGAGCCCCCGGATCTGGCCCTCGATCCGGCGCAGCCGCCTGAGGTGCTCGTCCTTCTGGTGGTGGTAACCGTGCGTGGCGCCGGCCTCGGTCGTCGTCATCGCGGGCCTCCATCTCGGGACGGGCGGGGACATATACCCCTGGTGGGTATATCGTAACGAACTTTGCGGGGTAGCGGGTCGGTCGAAGGTCCCCCGTGCCGAGCACGGTGCCCGATGGGCGACACTGGGGGATGGCCCGATAGCCGTGGCCGGATGATGCGCCTAGCATCAGCCTGACCGAAACCAAAGCATCCCGAGGACCACACGTGCGCTTTCGTCTGACCCCCAGGGAGACGAGCTTCTACGACATGTTCGCCGCGTCCGCGGACAACATCGTCACGGGCTCGAAGCTCCTGATGGAACTGCTCGGGGCGGACCCCTCCGCCCGGGCCGAGATCGCAGAGCGTATGCGGGCCGCGGAACACGCCGGTGACGACGCCACACACGCGATCTTCCACCAGCTGAACTCCTCGTTCATCACGCCCTTCGACCGCGAGGACATCTACGGCCTGGCCAGCTCGCTGGACGACATCATGGACTTCATGGAGGAGGCCGTCGACCTGGTCGTCCTCTACAACATCGAGGAGCTGCCGAAGGGCGTCGAGCAGCAGATCGAGGTGCTGGCGCGGGCCGCGGTGCTGACGGCGGAGGCGATGCCGAACCTGCGCACCATGTCCAACCTCACCGAGTACTGGATCGAGGTGAACCGGCTGGAGAACCAGGCGGACCAGATCCACCGCAAGCTGCTCGCCCAGCTGTTCAACGGCAAGTACGAGGCGATCGAGGTACTGAAGCTCAAGCAGGTCGTGGACGTGCTGGAAGAGGCGGCGGACGCGTTCGAGCACGTGGCGAACACGGTGGAGACCATCGCCGTCAAGGAGTCCTGAGGCGTCGATGGACACCTTCGCTCTGATCGTGACCGTCGGGGTCGCGCTCATCTTCACGTACACGAACGGCTTCCACGACTCCGCGAACGCCATCGCCACCTCGGTGTCGACGCGCGCGCTGACCCCGCGCGCGGCGCTGGCGATGGCGGCCGTGATGAACCTCGCCGGCGCCTTCCTCGGCTCCGGCGTCGCCAAGACCGTCTCCGAGGGCCTGATCGAGACCCCGCACGGCTCCAAGGGGATGGGCATCCTCTTCGCCGCGCTGATCGGCGCGATCGTCTGGAACCTCGCCACCTGGTACTTCGGCCTGCCCTCCTCGTCCTCCCACGCGCTGTTCGGCGGCATGGTGGGCGCGGCGCTGGCGGGCGGCATCGACGTGCTGTGGAGCGGCGTCGTCGAGAAGGTCGTCATCCCGATGTTCCTCTCCCCGGTCGTCGGTCTGATCGGCGGCTATCTGGTGATGACGGCCATCCTGTGGATCTTCCGCAAGTCCAACCCGCACAAGGCCAAGCGCGGCTTCCGCATAGCCCAGACGCTGTCGGCGGCCGGAATGGCGCTCGGCCACGGTCTCCAGGACGCGCAGAAGACCATGGGTGTCGTGGTGCTCGCCCTGGTGATCTCCGGCAACGAGACCTTCGGCGACCCGATCCCGGTCTGGGTCAAGATCTCCTGTGCGCTGATGCTGTCGCTGGGCACCTACGCGGGTGGCTGGCGCATCATGCGCACCCTGGGCCGCAAGATCATCGAGCTGGACCCGCCGCAGGGCTTCGCCGCCGAGGCGACCGGCGCGTCGATCATGTTCACCACGGCGTTCCTGTTCAAGGCGCCGATCTCCACCACCCATGTCATCACCTCGGCGATCATGGGTGTGGGCGCGACCAAGCGGGTCAACGCGGTCCGCTGGGGCGTCGCCAAGAACATCGTGCTCGGCTGGTTCATCACCATGCCGGCCGCCGCGCTGGTCGCGGCGGGCGCCTTCGAGCTGGTCAACCTGGCTGTGCTGTAGGACCCGCCCCGCCGACGGAGAAGGGCCCGCCCCCAAAACACCGGGGGCGGGCCCTTCTCGTGTCCTCGCGGTGGCACCGCCATGCAGCACCGCGAGGGGCTCAGGGCTGTCCGGCTCAGCCGAAGCGGCCCGAGATGTAGTCCTCCGTGGCCTGCACCGACGGGTTGGAGAAGATCCGCTCGGTGTCGTCGATCTCGACCAAGCGGCCCGGCTGGCCCACCCCGGCGAGGTTGAAGAAGGCCGTACGGTCCGAGACGCGTGCCGCCTGCTGCATGTTGTGGGTCACGATGACGATCGTGAACCGTTCCTTCAGCTCACCGATCAGGTCCTCGATCGCCAGCGTGGAGATCGGGTCGAGCGCGGAGCAGGGCTCGTCCATCAGCAGCACCCTGGGCTGGACGGCGATGGCCCGCGCGATGCACAGCCGCTGCTGCTGGCCGCCGGAGAGGCCGGAGCCGGGCTTGTTCAGCCGGTCCTTGACCTCGTTCCACAGGTTGGCGCCGCGCAGCGACTTCTCCACCACGTCGTCCAGCTCGCTCTTGCGGTAGCCGCCGTTCAGGCGCAGGCCCGCCGCCACGTTCTCGAAGATCGACATGGTGGGGAACGGGTTCGGGCGCTGGAACACCATGCCGACCTCGCGCCGCACCGACACCGGGTCGACGCCGCTGCCGTACAGGTCCTCGTCGTCCAGCAGCACCTTGCCCTCGACCCGGCCGCCGGGGGTCACCTCGTGCATCCGGTTCAGGGTGCGCAGGAACGTCGACTTGCCACAGCCGGAGGGTCCGATGAACGCCGTCACCGAACGCGGCTCCACGGTCATCGAGATGTCCTCGATCGCCTTGTGGGAGCCGTAGAAGGCGGTGAGTCCGCTCACATCGATTCGCTTGGCCATCACTGCTTCACTTCCAGTCGGTCACTGAGGGGGGCCGGTCAGCGACCGGTCTTGGGGGCCTTCCAGCGGGCGATGCCGCGGGCCGCCAGGTTGAGGATCATCACGAACGCGATCAGCGTCAGCGAAGCGGCCCAGGCGCGGTCGTAGGCCGCGCCCGAGCCCGCGCTCTGCGCGTACTGCTGGTAGATGTACAGCGGCAGCGACGCCTGGGCGCCCTCGAAGGGGTTGGCGTTGATGAAGGGGTTGCCGAACACCAGCAGCAGCACCGGCGCGGTCTCGCCCGCGATCCGGGCGACGGCCAGCATGACGCCGGTCGTGATGCCGCCGAGCGAGGTGGGCAGGACCACCTTGAGGATGGTCCGCCACTTCGGGATGCCGAGCGCCAGGGACGCCTCGCGCAGCTCGTTGGGGACCAGCTTCAGCATCTCCTCGGTGGAGCGCACCACCACCGGCATCATCAGGATCGCCAGGGCCAGCGAACCGGCGAACCCGAACGGCTGGAGGTCGAGGATCAGCATCAGGCTGAGGATGAACAGGCCCGCGACGATCGACGGGATGCCCGTCATCACGTCGACGAAGAAGGTCACCGCCAGGGCGAGCCGGCCGCGCCCGTACTCCACCAGGTAGACCGCGGTGAGCACACCGATCGGGGCTCCGATGGCGGTGGCGAGGCCCACCTGCTCCAGGCTGCCGAGGATGGCGTGGTAGATGCCGCCGCCGGGCTCGGAGTCCGCGACCACGCCCATGGAGTGGCTGAGGAAGTAGCCGTCGAGGACCTTCACCCCGCGCGAGACGGTCGTCCAGACCAGCGACACCAGCGGGACGAGGGCCAGCAGGAACGCCACCCAGACCAGCGCGGTGGCGACCCGGTCCTTGGCCTGGCGGCGGCCCTCCGCGCGGGCCGCGACCACGTAGGTGCCGAGGACGAACAGCAGCGCGGCGATCAGGCCCCACTGGACGTGGCTGCTCAGGCCGGCCACCAGCCCGATGCCCACGGCCGCGGCCACGGACCCGGCCGCGACGGCCCACAGGGACCACTTCGGCAGCCCGGCGCCACGCCGCACACCGGCGCCGTCGCGGGGAGAAAGTGCGGTGCTCATGCGTTGGCCCCCGAGTACTCCTTGCGGCGGGCGATGATCGCGCGGGCCGCGCCGTTGACCAGCAGGGTGATGACGAACAGGACCAGACCGGAGGCGATCAGCGCGTCCCGGCCCTGCACGGACGCCTCACCGAACTTGGAGGCGATGTTCTGGGCGAAGGTGCCGCCGCCGGGGTCGAGCAGGCTGGCCTGGATCTCGTAGCTCGGGGAGAGCACGGTGGCCACCGCCATGGTCTCGCCGAGCGCCCGGCCGAGGCCCAGCATCGCGGCGGAGATCACGCCGGAGCGCCCGAAGGGCAGCACCGCCATGCGGACGACCTCCCAGCGGGTGGCGCCGAGGGCCAGCGCGGCCTCCTCGTGCATCCGGGGCACCTGGCGGAAGACCTCGCGGCTCACGTTGGTGATGATCGGCAGGATCATGATCGCCAGCAGGATGCCGACGGTCAGCATCGCGCGCGGGGCGCCGCCGTTCCAGGCGAAGATCCCGGTCCAGCCGAGGAACTGGTCCAGCCAGCCGTACAGGCCCTGCATGTGCGGGACGAGGATCAGGGCGCCCCACAGGCCGTAGACGATCGAGGGCACGGCGGCGAGCAGGTCGATCACATAGGCGATCGGGCCGCTCAGCCGGCGGGGGGCGTAGTGCGTGAGGAACAGCGCGATGGCCACCGCGACCGGCAGGGCCAGCCCCATGGCGACGATCGAGGAGACGACCGTGCCGAACGCCAGCACCGCGATGCCGAAGACCGGCGGGTCGGTGTTGGTGTTCCACTCGAAGGTGGTCAGGAAGTTGCCGTCGTCGGCGCTGATCGCCAGGCACGCGCGGTAGGTGAGGAAGACCGCGATCGCGGCCATGATCACCAGCAGCAGGATGCCCGAGCCTCGGGACAGGGCCAGGAAGATCCGGTCACCGGGGCGGGTCACACCGCGGGCCGTGGGCCGCGCGTCGGCGGCGGACCTCGGTGCGGGCGGGGGTGGTACGTGGGTGGTCGTCGATATGTCCATCGGGTTCTCCGGTCTGCTGAGCCGCGCGGGGCGGCTCACAGGAGCCGTACGCGGGGTACGGCTCCGGGCGGCGGTGCACCGGACGGTGCGCCCGGCCCCCACGAGCGGGGCCGGTGCGCACACGCGGGATCAGGTCAGCTCAGGCCGTCGACGGTGGTGCGGACCTTGGCGATGATCTCTTCGGGGATGGGCGCGTAGTCGTTCTGGGACAGCACCTTCTGGCCGTCCTCACTGGCGAGGTAGCGCAGGAACGCCTTGGTCGCGGCCAGCGTCTCGGGCTTGTTGCCCTTGTCGCAGACGATCTCGTACGTGACCAGGGTGAGCGGGTAGGCGCCCTCGGCCTTGGTCTGGTAGTCCAGCTTCAGGGCGAGGTCCTGGCCGGTGCCGACGACCTTGGCGGCCGCGATGTCGGCGGTGGCGGAGTCGGTGGAGGGCTTCACCGGGGTCTTGGCACCGGTGGCGATGGCCACGGTGTCCATGTCCTTGGCGTAGGACAGCTCGAAGTAGCCGATCGCGCCCTGGTTCTGCTTGACGCCCTGGGCCACACCGGCCGAGCCGGAGGCCGCCTGGCCGCCCTTGGCCTGCCACGCCTTGCCGCCCTCGTACTTCCAGTTGTCCGGGGTGGTGGCGATCAGGTACTTGGTGAAGTTGTCCGTGGTGCCGGAGTCCTCGGAGCGGTGGAACGCCTGGATCTTCAGGTCGGGCAGCTTCGCCGAGGGGTTCAGCTTCTTGATCGCCGCGTCGTTCCACTTCTGGATCTTGCTGTCGAAGATCTTGGCGAGCGTCGGGGCGTCCAGCACCAGGTTGTCCACGCCGGGCACGTTGTAGCCGAGCGCGATCGGGCCGCCGACCATCGGCAGGTCGATGCCCTGGCCGCCCTTGCAGACCTTCTTGGAGGCGACGACCTCCTCCGGCTTCAGCGGGGAGTCCGAGCCGGCGAACGCGATCTGGCCCTGGTTGAACGAGGTGACACCGGCACCGGAACCGGCGCCCTTGTAGTTGATCTGCACACCGCACGCCTGGGAGAAGTTCTTCACCCACGCGTCGATCGCGTTCTTCTGCGCCGAGGAGCCGTCCGCCAGCAGCTGTCCCTTGGCGCCGTCGCACTTGATCGAACCGGCCGCGGCCGACGACGACGAACCGCCCGGCTTCGTGCCCGTGTCGTCGGAACCGCACGCCGTCAGGGCCAGGGCACCGGAGACGGCGACCGCACCGAGCGAGAGGGCGCGCAGCCGGTTCTTGCGCTGAAGCTTCACGTTCGGAAGTTCCTTCCAGGAGCCGCCGCTAGGGGCGGCGTGCGACGTTGGGTGGTACGCGAGTGCATCTTGTCCGCACTCCGTACCGGCTACGGCCGAAATTAGGCAGAACAGGTGAAGCCGCCGATGGCCCGAAGTGAACGAGGGGTGAACCCCTGCCGTCGGCCCGGTGAGGTGACGGAACGCTCACGGCCAGGACACGCCGAGGTCCCGGCGTACGCCCGTTTCTGACGCGTTCTCGCCCCCGTCCGGAACCCCGGCCCCCCGGCCGCCGTCTGGCTCCAGGAAGGGCCACCCGGCCCGGTACGGCCGAGAACGGCAAGGGCGGCGAGCGACATGGACCGGCGGACGTTTCTCACGGGCGGCGCCACCGCCCTCACCGCACTCACCGGATGCGCACCGGGCGGCGACGCCTCCGCCCGGCCGGGGCCCTCCGGCTCCGCCGCCTCCGCCTCGGGGGTCTCCACCGCCACCCGGACCGCGTCCGCCAAGGCCGCCGCCGACTGGACCGCCCTCGCCCGCGACCTCGACGGCACCCTCGTCCGCCCCGGCGACGCCTCCTGGACCCCGGCCCGCCGCCTCTACAACACCCGCTTCGACACCCTGCGCCCGGCCGCCGTCGCCTACGCCGCCCACCCCGCCGACATCCGCACCCTGCTGGCATACGCCAGGGCCCGCCGGATCAAGGTGGCGATCCGCAACGGCGGCCACTCCTACGCCGGTTACTCCTCCGGCGACGGCCGCCTGATCCTCGACGTGTCCGCCCTGAACCGGGTGAGCGCCTCGGGCGGGCACGCGGTGGTGGGCGCGGGGGCCAAGCTGATCGACGTGTACCGGACGCTGGCCGCCAAGGGCGCGACCATACCGGCCGGCTCCTGCCCGACGGTCGGCATATCCGGCCTGGTCCTCGGCGGCGGCCATGGCGTCGCCTCCCGCGCCTACGGCCTGACCTGCGACAACCTCACCCAGGCCACCCTGGTCACGGCGGACGGCCGTACCCGCACCGCCGACGCCCGGGAGAACCCCGACCTGTTCTGGGCGCTGCGCGGCGCGGGCAACGGCAACTTCGGCGTCGTCACCGAGCTGCGCTTCACCACCCACCCCGCCCCGCAGGCCGTGACCGCCTCGCTGCGCTGGCCGTGGGCGAAGGCCGCGGCGGTGCTGAGGGCCTGGCAGGAGTGGGGGCCCGCCCAGCCGGACGAGATCTGGTCCGCGCTGCACCTGGAACGCGACCGGGGCCGCACCCCGACCGTCTCCGTCTCCTGCTTCTCGATGGGCACCCGAGGCGACCTGGAGAACGCGGTCGACCGCCTCGCCCACCGGGCCGGCGCCGACGCCTCCGCCGTCTCCATCCGCCGCCACGGCTACGAGGAGGCGATGGAGGTCTACGCCGGCTGCTCCGCCTTCGCCACCGACGCCCAGTGCCATCTGCCCGGCACCGCCCCCGGCCGCTCCCCGCGCGGCGCCCTGCACCGCGAGACCTACGCGGCCCGCTCCGACTTCTTCGACCGCTCGCTGCCCCAGGCGGGCGTGGAGACCCTGCTGAAGCGGATCGGCGCGATGTCCGGCGGCGCGGGCAGTGTGGCGCTCACCGCGCTGGGCGGCGCCGTCAACCGGGTCTCCCCCACCGCGACCGCCTTCGTGCACCGGCGCTCCCGGATGCTGGCCCAGTACCTCGCCTCCTGGGACGCGGGCACCTCCGGGTCGGCCGCCCGCTCCTGGCTGGACTCCGCCCACACCGCGATGCGCCCGTACGCCTCCGGCGCCGCCTACCAGAACTACACCGACCCGGCCCTGACCGACTGGCGCCGGGCCTACTACGGCAGCGCGGGCACCCGGCTCGGCGAGGTGAAGAAGCGGTACGACCCGGACCGCTTCTTCGGGTACGCGCAGGGGCTGTGAGACAGGGGTCGCGACATACGAGAAGGCCGTGGCTCCATGAGCCGCGGCCTTCTCGCCAAGTCGTCGTAGGCCGCCTACGCGGCCAGATCCTTCTCCCCCGACCCGGCCGGCTCGCGCCCGCCGGAGAACAGCGCGTCGCCGCGCTCACCGCCCGCCGGGCCGGCGCTCACCAGCCGTCCCACGCGCGGGGACCGGGCGATGGCCCGCACCAGCGGGGTGAGCAGCGCCGTCGCGGGCGGGGAGAGCAGCAGCGCGACCGCCGTACCGAGGGCGAAGCCGCCGATCACGTCGGTCGGGTAGTGCACCCCCATGTAGACCCGGCAGAAGCCCTCCAGCAGGGCGAGCGCGATACCGGCGATGCCGAAGCGGCGGTTGGCGACGAAGAGGCCGACGCCGAGCGCCATGGTGATCGTCGCGTGGTCGCTGACGAAGGAGTAGTCGCTCTTGCCCGCGATCAGGACGTCGAGCCCCTGGTGGTCCAGGAACGGGCGGGGCCGCTCCACGAAGCCCCGGATGGGGACGTTCACCAGTACGGCGACGGCTGCCGCGAGCGGCGCCCAGACCAGCGCGGCCACCGAGGACACCGCGTCCGGGCCGCCCTTGCGCCGGACCGTCAGCCAGCACGCCAGGACCAGCAGGACCATGGCCACCGGCAGCCCGTACTCACCGACGAACTCCATGACCCGGTCGAACCAGTGCGGAGCGGCCTTCGCCAGGCCGTTGATGTCGTAGAGCAGCTCGACGTCGGGGTTCGATCCGGATTCGGCGAGTACAGCCATGGTGCTGCGGCCCCTTCGTCGTCTTACCGGACGCACCCAGTGTGCGTCGCGCCAACCCCCCGTGGGTCGTAGATCCGCTTCCGTTGCACTGGCGCACTGACGTCTGCTCGGCTACGTGAACAGGAACGCACAGCACCTGTGAATACGTTCCACCCTCCACCGAATGATCACTCAGACGTTATCGAAGAGATACCCGTCCCCGCAGCTCAGGGGGTGGGTTGACGCTCCGCTACACACGGGTGGGCAGCGCTTTCGCGCCATCCTCGGTGACACGGGTGGCACCGAAGTAGTCACCCGTGTCGATCGGGTCGAACCGGATCACCGCACCCGTGCGCGGCGCGTCGATCATGTAGCCGCCGCCCACGTAGATGCCCACATGGTGGATGGCCCGCGAGTCGGCCGGGTCGTGCGAGAAGAACACCAGGTCACCGGGGAGCAGTTCGTTCCGCGCGGGATGCGGTCCCGCGTTGTACTGGTCGTTGGCCACCCTGGGCAGCGTGATCCCGACACGGTCGTACGACGCCTGCGTCAGCCCCGAGCAGTCGAACCGCCCGCTCTGCGCCGCCGTGCCGGTGCCGCCCCACAGATACGGGGTGCCGAGCTTGCTCTGCGCGTAGGCGATGGCCCCGGCGGCCTGCCGGGAGGGGTCGACGCGGGCGACCGGCGCGGCGAAGCTCTTGGCGAGCGTCGTGATCGTCTTCACGTAGTTCCGCGTCTCCCGGTACGGCGGCACGCCCCCGTACCGGATGACCGCGTACGCGCCCGCGTTGTAGGCGGCCAGCATGTTGGCCGAGACGTCACCGGGAACGTCCTTGACGTACTTGGCCAGTTCGCAGTCGTAGGAGGCGGCCGAGGGGATCGCGTCGTCGGGGTCCCACACGTCCCGGTCCCCGTCGCCGTCCCCGTCCACCCCGTGGGTGGCCCAGGTGCCGGGGATGAACTGCGCTATCCCCTGCGCCTTCGCGGGGCTGCGGGCACCGGGGTTGAACCCGCTCTCCTGGTACAACTGGGCCGCCAGCAAAGCCGGGTTGATGGCGGGACAGAGGTTGCCCCACTTCTGCACCAGCGTCTGGTACGCCGCCGGGACGGCCCCCTTGGCCAGCCCGACACCGCCGGCGGCGATCCCGCCCGCGAGGTTGCCCGCGACGATGTACACCCCGACGACGAGCAGCATCACGAAGCTCAGGCCGAGCCCGATCGCGGCGCCCCCGGCCACCCATACTTTGCGCACGGGTCAACCCTCCCCCATATCGGCCCGGTTCAAGGCCGCTTTACCCCCGCGCCCGCCTCTCAGGCCAACAATTCGGCCTATCCGTGACCGGTCCGACGCCGCTCAGGACTTGACGCCCCCTCAGGACCTGACGGCCGCCCGGTACAGCGCGGCCGCCCCGCTCCCCAGCACCACGCTGTAGGAGACGTCCGCCGTCGAGCCGCCCCGCTCGTGCCCGCCGAGCACCCCGACCACCTGCCCGGCCCCGTTCACCCAGGGGCTGCCACTGGTCCCGCCGGTGAAGCCGGGGCAGCGCACACGTTGTTGGGTACGGCCGCGCGCCACCGGCCGGTCGGTGCACATGACCGGCACCTCGCGGGCGTCGGGGTGGCCGACGAGGGTGACGGCACTCGAGCCGGTCGCGGTCCCGCTGGTGAACCGGTTCGCGCCGACCACGTCCTCGACCCGCCTGCCGTCCAGCTCCCCGACGTGCGCGAAGGCCACGTCACTGTCCTCGTCCTTGTCCGCCGTCCACCCCTCGGGCAGCACCCACGCGCCCACCGGCCACATCCCGTACGGGGCTCTGCCGTCCCGGTAGCCCGGCGCGAAGAACAGCTTGCCGTCCACGTGGGTGATGCAGTGCGCGGCGGTGATGAGCAGATCGCGGCCGGGGCTGTGCACAACCGAGGCGGTGCAGAAGTGGTCGCGCCTCGGCCGGCCCGTACTGTCCGCGCCGAACAGCGTGCCCACCCGAGCGGTCCGCGCGTCGGCGGGCGCCGTCACGGTCACCTCCAGCGGGCCACGGCCGTCATCGGCGGCCGCGACGGACGCCGAGGTCAGGGCGAGCATCACCACCGCGCCGAGCAGGGCGGGCCGCGAGGTGACCGGGTTGCGTGAGCTGCGCTTCATCAGTCCTCACTCTGTCCCCCCAGGGTGAGAAACCTGCCCGGACTTCGCTGAGATTCTCCTGTGAACCGCCCTCGCACGAACCGCCGTCGCATGAACCGCCGTCGTACGAACCGCCGTCGGCCGAAATGCCGTCAAAGGCCGAAGTGCCGTCCAACCTACCGACGTCGGCCCCGCCCCGCCCGTCCTGCGGTCACACCCTGTCAACGTCCCCGGTCGCGGGCGCCTCGAGCCCCCAGTCCACCCCGGTCAGCTCCTCGGACAGCGTCCACAGCCGCCGGGCGGCCACCGGATCGCTCGCCGCCGCGCTGCGGCCGACCAGCGCGGGGGCGCCGCGCATCTCGCCGAGGCCGCCGGGGCCGGCGTAGGACGCGCCGGGCAGGTCCTCGGTGGCCGCGTACAGGGTGGGCAGGGCGCCGCCCTTGTCGTCCTGGGCGAACACCTTGTTGCCGATGCCCATGAAGGCACGGGCCACCGGGCTCGCGGCATGGCTCTGGAGGTTGGTGGCCGCGTAGCCGGGGTGGGCGGCGAGGGCGCGCACCGGTGACCCGGCCTCGGCGAGGCGCCGCTGGAGCTCCAGGGTGAACAGCAGGTTGGCCAGCTTGGACTGGGCGTAGGCGCGGCTCGGGGTGTAGCGGCCGCGCAGGTTGACGTCGTCGAAGCTGATCCGGCCGTCCCCGCCGCGGTGCAGCCCCGAGGAGACGGTCACCACGCGGTCGGTGACGTGCGGCAGCAGCAGGTTGGTCAGGGCGAAGTGCCCGAGGTGGTTGGTGCCGAACTGGGTCTCGAAGCCCTGCTTCGTCCGCCCCTCCGGCAGCATCATCACGCCCGCGTTGTTGATCAGCAGGTCCAGCGGGCGGTCCCAGCCGGCGGCGAACTCGCGCACCGAGTCCAGGTCCGCCAGGTCCAGGCGGCGCACCTCGGTGCTCCCGCTCACCCGGCCCGCCGCGGCGGCACCCCGCGCCGGGTCCCGCACCGCGAACACCACATGTGCCCCGGCCCGCGCCAGCGCGGAGGCGGCGGCGAAGCCGATCCCGCTGTTGGCACCGGTCACCACGGCCGTACGGCCGCTCAGATCGGGCAGACGGTCCACATTCCACTGGCGCGCACCGCGCGCTTCGCTCGTATCGGCCATGGGCTCAATGTAGGCAACGCCAACAATGCTGTCAACGACAACAATGCAGCCACCGCCAACAAAGCTGGCGCCGACAACATCGGGATACGATGACCCGCATGCCGCGCATCTCCACAAGCCGCCCGTACCACCACGGCGATCTGCGCGCCGCCCTGCTGGAGAGCGCCGAACGCACCCTGCGCGAGAAGGGCGCCGCCGCCCTCTCCCTGCGCGAACTGGCCCGCGCCACCGGCGTCAGCCACGCCGCCCCCGGCCGCCACTTCAAGGACAAGCAGGCCCTCCTCGACGCCCTCGCCCTCGCCGGCTACCAGCGGCTGAACCAGGCCCTCACCGCCGCGACCGCCGACGACCCCGACGCGGACCTCGAGCGGCACATGACCGCCCTCGCCCGCGCCTACCTCGGCTTCGCCGTCGACAACCCCGAGCTGCTGGAGCTGATGTTCGCGCGCAAGCACGACCCCGACAGCTCCGACCTGCTCGCCGCCGCCGTCGACCAGTCGCTCGGCGCCCTCACCCGCACCTTCGTCCGCGCCCAGGAACGCGGCGAGATCGTCCAGGGCGACCCCGAGCGCATCACCCTCGCCGCCGCCGCGAGCCTGCACGGCCTCGCCGCCCTCATCGCCGGCTGCGCCCTGGACGCCGAGGAGGCCCTGGCCGGTCTGGACGCCCACGTCCACCTACTGCTGCACGGACTCAAACCCCGCTGACCCGGCGTGAGAACATCGTCTCGACGTCTCACCCGACCGGCCGTCAGAAACCGTGCCGGGAAGCCGAAGGGCCGTAAAAGAGCCCAACGACGGAACCACACCACAGGTTTCGCTCCCGCGTCATTGCCCGGCGTGACCTGCCGTGATACACAGAGTGACCGTACGCGCCAAATGTACGAGACCCGCCTGTGAATGCCGCCAAGTCGACATACGACGGCGACGTTGTCGGCGACAATGAGTCCCGACCTCTGCACACCGCAGGGGAGCGGCACAACTACCCATCAGGGGCGGTGACTTACATGTTCTTTGCGGCCGACAAGGGAGACATCAACACCATCATCGGCGGAATCGCCCCGGACTGGGGGCCTTTCGGCAGCCTGGGCAACGAGGCGAAGGTGATGATCGAGGTGGTGATGGCCGTCGCCATCCTGCTCTGCCTCGGCATCGCCATCTGGGGCGCGGCCAAACAGCGCATCGGCGCCACCGCCTTGCGGGACACCTTCAGCGCGGAACAGGGCAAGGGACTCATCATCGCGGGCCTCACCGGGGTCTTCATCATCGGCTCCCTCGGCACGCTGTTCACCATCGTGTACGGCATGGCCGTCTGACGCCCCGACCTAGGTTGCGTTTCCCTGATGTCCAGTCACCACACCGCGCCCGCGCGAGGACCAGCCCGGCTACCGTCGTATGAACACGAGGCGGAGAGGGCGTACGCGGCATGAGCACCTCAGGCGAGCACGGCTACCCCGACACCGGGCACACCCGCACCCACCTGCCCGGCGGCGACCCCTACGGCGGCGCCCCCCGCCGCACCCCCCGCTCCTCCTCCCGCAGCCTCATCACGGTCGTCGGCGTAGTCGTCCTCCTCATCGCAGCCATCGCCTTCGCCAACCGCGACAACTCCCCGTCGACGGACCAGCCGACAAAGAACCCCAACCACCCGGCGGCAGCCCCAACCGCCCCTTCAGGCACCACCCCGGTCCCCACAACGGAAAACGGCATCCCCACACACTTCCCCCACACGAAACAGGGGGCGGAGAGCGCGGCGGCCAATTACGCGGTGGCGCTGGTTTCGGCCGACATCCTCAAGCCTCAGCGACGTAGCGAGATCGTCAGAGAGGTGTTCGTCGTCGATCAACAGGCCGCGCTGACGGACAAGTTCAACAAGGCGTACAACAAGCAGTTCCTGAGCAACATCGGCCTGGACCAGAACGGGAACTCTGGCGCCGGACACACCTACGTCTCCCGTACGGCACCCCTGGGAACCAAGCCCACCGCCTACTCGGCTTCCGCCGCCACTGTCGAGGTCTGGTGCACCGGTGTGTTCGGCACCGCCGGTGAGGACTCGACCAACCCGGTCACGAGTGACTGGTTCACCATGACGCTTCAGCTGCGCTGGGAGAACGGCGACTGGAAGGCCGCGGGCTTCTCCCAGCAGGACGGCCCCGCGCCCATCCCCGGTGACGGCAAAGCGTCCAGCGCAGACCAGATGGCCAAGGCAGTCGAGGAGTACGGAGGCTTCACCTATGCCCGGTAGCCCGCGAAGCCTGCTCAAGGTCACCGCTGCCTTCGGCACCCTCCAGAGCGCTGTCATCCTCCTCGCCACCCATGCGGTCGCCGCTCCCACGCCTTCGCCGAAGAAGTGCGATCTCATCGTCGGGCCCGCCAAGCAGTTCTGCGAGAAGGATGACAGCGGCGGCAGCTCCCGCAAAGGTCTCACCACCGACAACCCCCTCACCTCCTCCCTCGACCCCCTCTCCTCCCTCGCCAAGGGCTGTGCGGATGCCGCGTCCTGGACGATCGGGAAGCTGAGTGACGCGGTGAAGGAGACGGCGAACGTCGACTTCACGAATCAGAAGTTCCTCCAGCAGTACGCGGTGGTCTTCGCCGCCTCCACGATCCTCACCCTCGTCCTGTGGCTCCTGGCCGTCGCCAAGCGAGCGGTACGAGGCGTCCCCCTCACCACCGCCATCTCCGAAGCCGTCGGCTTCCTCTGGCTCACGGTGCTGGCCTCCGCCTTCACCCCCCTGATCCTCTACACCGTCGTCTCCGCCGCGGACGGCGTCTCCGACGTCCTGGCGAAAGCCACCGGCGACCAGGCCGACACCTTCTTCGGCACCTTCTCCGCCGCCCTGAACAAAGGCGACGACATCGGCGGCGGCCCCATCATGCTGATCGTCGTCTCCCTGGTCAGCATCCTCGCCGCAGGCGTCCTCTGGCTCGAACTCGTCATCCGCGCCGCCCTGCTGTACGTAGGCGCCCTCCTCGGCACCGTCGTCTACGCGGGCCTCGTCGACAAGAACCTGTGGGGCCACGTCCGCCGCTGGGCCGGCATCATGATCGCCGTCATCCTGGTCAAACCGGTCATCGTCATCGTTCTCGGCCTCGCCGGCGCCCTCTCCGGCGACACCGGCCCCGACGCCTTCTCCGCCGTCGTCTCCGGCCTCTCCATCATCCTGCTCGCCATCTTCGCCAGCGCGATGATCTACCGCTTCGTCCCCGGCTTCGGCGACGAGATCGCCGGCTCCCGCAACAACCGCATCATGCAGGGCGCCGAAGGCAAGGCCGCCGCCGTCATCAGCTCCCCCGCCACCCTCGTCGCCCAGGGCATCAAGACCCACAGCACCCGCGCCGACAACAACGCGGGCGGCGGCCAGAGCGCGAGCACCCCCCGCCCCGCCAACCCGGCCAGCGGCGGCGTCGCCGCCCACAGCGGCCGCACCCCCCAGAGCGGCGCGGCCCCCGCCGCGGCCCCCGCGCCCCGCGCCCCCAGCCCGGCCAACACCCCGCACGCCGGCAACACCCGCAACAGCAGCACCAACCGCTCTGGAGGTGAAGGGCGTTGACGACCGAGGCCCACATGTCCCATCCGGTCACGCCCCGCCGTACCTATCTCATCGGCCGCGCCCGGCCCAACGCGATCATCGGCCGCAACCGCGAGTCCGGCGAGATCGCCCTGATCGTCGCCGGCGCGTTCCTCGGCATGATGTGCGGCCTCCTCGTCCCCGCCCTCCCCCTGCGCATCGCACTCCTCAGCGGCTTCCCGATGCTCGCGCTCGCCGCGGTCTACGTGCCGTACAAGCGCCGCACCTTCTACAAGTGGTTCGAGATCAACCGCTCCTACAAGCGCACCGTCAAGCGCGAGGCCGTCTACCGCTCCCCCGTCATGGAGTCCGGCACCCGCCTCGACGGCCGCGAGGTCGAGATCGGCCCGCCCCCCGGCATCGGCCGCATCAACTGGCTCGCCGCCCCCTTCGGCCCCGACGAGATCGCCGTACTGCTGCACGCCGACCGCAAGACCGTCACCGCCGCCATCGAGATCGAGGGCCCCGGCGTCGGCCTGCGCGACTCCGAGGACCAGGAAGCCCTCGTCGACCGCTTCGGCACCCTCCTCAAACACGTGGCCAACGGCGACGGCTTCGTCACCCGCATCCAGATGCTCGCCCGCACGCTGCCCGCCGACCCCGACGCCCACGCCAAGGACGTCGTACTGCGCGGCGACGGCCGCTCCCCCGAGTGGCTCCAGCACTCCTACGACCAGCTCCAGTCCATGGTCTCCACCAGCAGCGAGCAGCACCGCGCCTACCTGGTCGCCTGCATGAACTACAACCGCGACCTGGCCGCCGAGGCCCACGCCATGGCCCGCGCCGCCCGCCCCCAGGCCGGCCGCAAGCTCGACCGCGACGCCGGACTCGCCATCGTCATGGCCCGCGAGCTGACCGACATCTGCTCCCGCCTCCAGGAAGCCGACATCCGGGTCCGCCAGCCCCTCGGACAGGGCCGCCTCTCCTCCCTGATCCACTCCATGTACGACCCGGACCACCCCATCGACCACATCCAGGCCATGACCCAGCGCAACGCCTGGCCCGCCGAGCTGAACGCCATGGAGCCCACCTACCTCCAGGCCAAGACCCGCGAGTCCACCACCCGCGCCCCCTGGTGCCACGCCACCGCCTGGGTGAAGGAGTGGCCGATGACCCCCGTCGGCGTCAACTTCCTCGCCCCGCTCCTCGTCCACACCCCGGACGTCATCCGCACCGTCGCCGTCACCATGGACCTCGAACCCACCGAGGTCGCCATCGAGCGCATGCTGACGGAGAAGACCAACGACGAGGCCGAGGCATCACGCGCGGCCAAGATGAACCGCACCGTCGACCCGCGCGACGTCGCCGCCCACTCCCGCCTCGACCAGCGCGGCGAGGACCTCGCCAGCGGAGCCGCCGGCGTCAACCTCGTCGGCTACATCACCGTCTCCGCCCGCTCCCCCGAGGCCCTCAACCGCGACAAGCGCACCATCCGCGCCTCGGCGGGCAAGTCGTACCTGAAGCTGGAGTGGTGCGACCGCGAGCACCACCGCGCGTTCGTGAACACCCTCCCGTTCGCCACCGGCATCCGAAGGTAGAGGCTCTCCATGCGAGATCCGCTGTCCGTCCTGACCGACGCCTTCACGTCCTTCCTCTTCGGGAAGGTCGAGACCACCCGGCTCCCGGTGCGCACCTCCACCGGCCAGGCCCAGGCGGTCTACCTGCCGACGGCCGCCCCCGGCCTCGGCGACTCCGGCGTCATCATCGGCCGCGAGGTCTACTCCGGGAAGGGCTACATCTACGACCCCTTCCAGCTGTACGGCCAGCAACTCCCCGCCCCGCACTGGCTGGTCCTCGGCGAGTCCGGCAACGGCAAGTCGGCGCTGGAGAAGACGTACGTCCTGCGCCAGCTCCGCTTCAAGGACCGCCAGGTCGTCGTCCTGGACGCCCAGGGCGAGGACGGCGTCGGCGAATGGAACCTCATCGCGGAGGAGCTGGGGATAACCCCCATCCGGCTCGACCCGACCGCCGCCCTCAACCACGGCATCCGCCTCAACCCGCTCGACCCCGCGATCACCACCACGGGCCAGCTCGCGCTGCTCCGCACGATCATCGAGGTCGCGCTCGGCCACGGCCTGGACGAACGCTCCGGCTTCGCCCTCAAGGTCGCCCACTCCTACGTCAACGAGACCATCGTCGACCGCCAGCCCGTCCTCATGGACATCGTCGAGCAGCTACGGCACCCCGAGCCGGAGTCCGCCGAGGCGATGAACGTCGCCATAGACGACGTACGCGCCTGGGGCCTGGACGTCGCCCTGGTGATCGACCGGCTGGTCGACGGCGACCTGCGCGGCATGTTCGACGGCCCGACCACGGTCGGCATCGACCTGGACGCCCCGCTGATCGTCTTCGACCTCTCCCACATCGACCGCAACTCCATCGCCATGCCGATCCTGATGGCGATCGTCGGCGTGTGGCTGGAGCACACCTGGATCAGGCCCGACCGCAAGAAGCGCATCTTCCTGGTCGAGGAAGCCTGGCACATCATCAACAGCCCGTTCGTGGCCCAGCTGTTCCAGCGGCTGCTGAAGTTCGGCCGCCGTCTCGGCCTGTCCTTCGTCGCCGTCGTCCACCACCTCTCCGACGTGGTCGACGGCGCGGCGGCGAAGGAGGCGGCCGCGATCCTCAAGATGGCCTCCACCCGGACCATCTACGCCCAGAAGGCCGACGAGGCCAGAGCGACCGGCCGGGTCCTCGGCCTGCCCCGCTGGGCCGTCGAGATCATCCCGACGCTCACCCCCGGCATCGCGGTCTGGGACGTCAACGGCAACGTCCAGGTGGTCAAGCACCTGGTCACGGAGACGGAACGCCCGCTGGTCTTCACCGACCGGGCGATGACCCAGTCCTCCGACGACCTCGCGGCCGACGACGCCCTGCGCGCCGCCGAGCTGGAGGCCGAGCAGCGGGCCGCGGCCTTCGTGGAACAGCACGTGGGCGACTCCGAATCGACGGTGGCGTAGGGAGAAGAGGGTGCGAGCGGACGAGCGGGACGGCCGGGACACCGGACGCGCGGGCCAGAGCGGCGGGATTCCGGACGGCCTGCTGGTCGGCCTGCTCGGTTTCCTCCTGGGCATGACGGTGCTGGTCTGGACGGCGACCGGTCTGGCCGCCCTCTTCGCCCGAGGCACCTGGCCGGCCCCGCTCGCCTTCACCCGCACCCCGATGGCCATACGCCATCTCGTCGCCCGCCCGCACGACATCACCGGCGCCTGGCCCGACACCCCGCCGGCCCAGCTCCCCGGCTGGGGCCTGTTCTGGGGCCTGTTCATCGGCCAGCTGCTGATCCTGCTCGTCCTGACGGTCTTCGTCCTCGGCACCATCGCCCGCTGGCGCGCGGGCCGGGTACGCCGGACCGCGGAGCCGCCCGGGCCGGCCATGCCGGAGCCGGAGAAGGTGCCGGAGCCCCGCACAGAGCAGCCGACCCCTGTAGCGCCACCTGAGCCCGTCGTGGAACACATCCCGCCCGAGGTCCCGACTCCCGAGGTCCCGACTCCCCAGGGCCCCCTGCTCTACGGCACCCCCGAGACCCGTCACGCCTGCGCCACCGCGGCCCTCCAGGACGCCCCCGGCCCCGCCCTGGTCGTCACCTCGAACCCGGCGCTGTGGCAGGACACCAAGGACGCGCGGGCCAAGCTCGGCCCCGTCCTCCTCTACGACCCCACCCACCGCTGCGACACCCCGGCCCGCCTGCACTGGTCCCCCACGGCGGGCTGCGAGGACCGCCCCACCGCACTGAGCCGGGCCACGGCACTCCTCGCCCCCGTCCGCCCCACGGCCCGCATCGACCAGGCCGTCACCGACACCGCCACCACCCTGCTGCGCAGCTACCTGCACGCCGCCGCACTGGACGGCCGCACCATCCGCCACGTCCACCGCTGGACCCAGGGCACCCAGCTCCAGGACGCGGTACGCACCCTGCGCACCCACCCCAAGGCGGCGCCCGGCTCCGCCGGCGAGCTGGAGGCAGCCCTCACCTCGCACCCGGAACGCCGGGACATCGCCCAGGAGTTGACCAGCCGCGCCCTGTCCGCACTGCTCACGGTGAACATCCGGGAGTCCTGCACCCCACACCGAACCGACACGCTCGCCCTGGATTCCTTCGTCCACGAAGGGGGCACGCTCTATGTGGTCGGTGAACCCATCGAGGACCCCAGGACACAGCCGGGCGCGATGCCCCTGCTGACGGCCCTCGTCTCCAGCGTGGTCGAGCACGGCCGGCGCATGGCCGAACGGTCATCCTCCGGTCGGCTCGACCCACCACTCACCCTGGTCCTCGACGACGTGGCAGCGGTCGCCCCCGTCCCCCAGCTCCCCGAACTGCTCGCCACCGGCACGGCCCAGGGCCTGCCCACGCTGGCCCTGCTCCGCTCCCGCGAACAGGCACGCGCCCGCTGGCCCCACGAGGACCTACCGGTCTAGCGCGAACTCCAGCTCCCGCTCGTCCTCGTTCTTCGAGAACGACACGACCAGCCCGGTCGGCTTGAACCCGGCCCGCAGATAGGCCCCTTGGGCCCGCGGATTGTCGGCATGCACGAAAAGCCGCACCCGCTCCGCACCCTGCTCCCAGGCCCACGCCACACCCGCGTCCAGCAACTCCTGGATCAGCCCGTTCCCCCGGTGCTCCGGCCGCACGAACACCCCGACGACATGCCCCTGCCGCCGCTCGACCGCATACCCGGCCCAGTCCTCGCCGCCGGCCTCCTCCAGCAGCACGGTGACCGACCCGGCCCACCCTCCGCCCGGCGCCTCGGCCACGAACTGCCGCACCCCGCTCCCCTCGGCCCCGGCCCCGGCAGCCCGCTCCCGCCAGAACGAATCCGGCCTGGCAGCGGCATCCTCATACGTCTCCAGAAACGCGAGATGAGCGACCGGGTCCCGCAGCGCATCGAGCCGCAACCGCTTCACATCCCCCCACTCCTGCTCCCGCACCGCCCGGACCACATACCCCTGACCACCCACAACTCCCATGGGCCCCACGGTAGTACGCCCTTAGAGTGGCCCCATGACAACACTGCAAGACCGGCCGTACACCGCACTTCTCGTCATCGATGTCCAGAACGGGGTGGTGGCAGACGCGCACAACCGCGAGGGCGTCATCGCGAACATCAACACACTGATCGACAAGGCGCGGGCCTCGCGTGTGCCGGTCGTCTGGGTCCAGCACTCGGACGACGAACTGCCCCGGGACGGGGCGGAGTGGCAGCTGGTGCCCGAGCTGAAGCGCCTCGACGGCGAACCCCTCGTCCACAAGAGCTACTGGGATTCCTTCGAAGACACCGACCTGGAGTCCATCCTGTCCGAGCACCAGGTGGGCCGGCTCGTCGTCACGGGCGCGCAGAGCGACTTCTGTATCCGCTCCACGCTGCACGGCGCACTCACCCGCGGCTACGACGCGACGCTGGTATCCGACGCCCACACCACTGAAGACCTGACCCAGCACGGAGTCCCGAGCCCCGACCAGGTGATCGCCCACACCAACTTCTACTGGTCAGGGCAGCAGGTACCCGGCCGCAAGGGCGGAATCGCGGAAACGGCCGAAATTTCCTTCTGAACGCAGAAAACCCCCGCACCAAAAGGTGCGGGGGTTTCCCATAAAATTTGTTCGGCGGCGTCCTACTCTCCCACAGGGTCCCCCCTGCAGT
>NZ_JBITTC010000008.1:0-314609 GCF_044541565.1 Streptomyces sp. NPDC085596
GGGCCCCCCCCCGACCCCGGGTGGGGGGCCCCCGCGGGCGCCCGGGGGGCCCCCCGGGGCACCAACGCCCGCGGTGGGGGGGGGGGCGCGCGGGCGGTTTGCCCGCCCCGCCACCAAAAGGGGTGAACGGTCGTAACTTTCGCGGGCGAGCCGCGTTCCGACACGCTAAGAGATCGCGTGGTGACGGTCCGCACGCGAAACGTTACGCCGGGGCGGGCTCCCGCCGGGCCGCCCGGCGCCGGGCGGCCACCTCGGGGTCCAGGGCCGGTACGGCCGCCAGGAGTTGCCGGGTGTACGGGTCGCGCGGGGCCTCGTACACCTCGTCGACCGGGCCGGTCTCGACGATCCGGCCACGGCGCATGACGGCGACCCGGTCGCTGACCTGACGGACCACGGCGAGGTCGTGCGCGATGAAGACGAGCGCGAGCCCGAGCTCCCGGCGCAACTCGTCCAGCAGGGCGACCACTTGGGCCTGGGTGGTGACGTCGAGCGCGGAGACGGGTTCGTCGCAGACGATGACGCGCGGGTCGGCGGCGAGGGCCCGCGCGATGCCGACGCGCTGGCGCTGTCCGCCGCTGAACTCGTGCGGGTAGCGGTCGTGGTGGGCCGCTTCGAGCCCGACCCGCTCCAGCAGTCCGGTCACCCGCTCCCGGACCACCTTGTCGTCCCTCTCCCCCTTTGCGCGCAGCGGGTCGGCGATCGAATCGCCCACTGTGCGGCGGGGGTTGAGGGAGGACGCCGGGTCCTGGAACACCATCTGCACGGACGGATCGACCCCGCGCTGTGCGCGTCCGTCGTACCGGACGGCGCCCGAGGTCGGCTCCAGCAGCCCGACCAGCATGCGGCCCAGGGTGGTCTTGCCGCTGCCGCTCTCCCCCACGATCCCGAGGGTCTCGCCCCGGCGCAGGGTCAGCGAGACGTCGTCCACGGCGGTGAACGCCCCTCGCCCGCGCCCGAACTCCCGCCGCAGGCCGACCGCTTCGAGCACGGTCTCCCCCGCCTCCTCGGCGGGCGCGGTACGGGGTGCGTCCACGCGCGGTACGGCGGCGAGGAGTTCACGGGTGTACGGCTGCTCAGGAGAGGCCAACACCCGCTGCAGCGGCCCGTGTTCGACCGCGCGTCCGTGCCGCATCACCAGCACGTCGTCGGCGCTCTCGGCGGCGACGCCCACGTCATGGGTGACGAGCAACAGGCCGAGCCCGTTCTCCTGGCGCAGGGTGTGCAGCAGGTCGAGGATCTGGGCCTGCACGGTGACGTCGAGCGCGGTGGTCGGCTCGTCCGCGATGAGCAGCTCCGGTTCGCACGCCAACGCCATGGCGATCAGCGCCCGTTGGCGCATGCCGCCGCTGAACTCGTGCGGCCGGGACCGGGCGCGCCGGGCGGCGTCCGGGATGCCGACCCGGTCCAGCACCCGGGCGGCACGCGCGCGTGCGGCCCGCCGGGAGGCGCGGGTGTGCACGCGGTACACCTCGGCGATCTGGTCGCCCACCGCGTAGTACGGGTCGAGGGAGGACAGCGGGTCCTGGAAGACCATGGCGGCCTTGGCCCCGCGCAGCCGCCGTAGCTCGGCGTCGGAGGCGGCGGTCACGTCGGTCCCGGCGACCAGGACCGAGCCGCCGACCCGTGCCCCGGTGTCCCGGTGCAGCCCCAGCAGGGCGCCGGCGACGGTGGACTTGCCGGAGCCGGACTCCCCCACGAGGGCCAGCGCGGCCCCCTTCTCCAGGGTGAAGGAGAGTCCGTCCACGGCGCGCAGGGCGCCGAACTCGACGGTGAGGTCGGTGACTTCGACCAGGCTCATGCGAGGACCACCCGGCGGTCGGCCAGCGCGTACAGGATGTCCGCGACGGCGTTGGCGATGACGACGAAGAAGGCGACGACCAGGACCATGCCGACGACCACGGGCAGGTCCACGACCTTGACCGCGTGCACCAGCTCCTGGCCGATGCCGGGCAGCCCGAACAGGGTCTCGGTGAGGACGGCGCCGCCGATGGCGGAGCCGACGTTGTTGGCGTTGAGCGCGATGACGGGGGCGAGCGCGCCGCGCAGGGCGTGCCGTCCGACGATGGCCCGCTCGCCGACGCCGTAGGCGCGGAAGGTGCGGATGTGGTCCTCGGCGAGGGTCTCCAGCATGGCGGAGCGGGTGAGCCGGGCGAACGCGGCGGCCTCGATCAGGGCCAGCGAGAGCCAGGGCAGCAGCAGGTTCCACGCCCACTGTTCGGGGTCGTCGGCGAAGCGCACGTACTGCGGGAAGGGCAGCAGCTGGAGTTCGCCGCAGACCACGATCATCAGGACCAGGCCGAGCACGAACACGGGCGTGGCCCAGCCGGCCAGGGTGAGTACGGTCAGCACCCGCTCGGAGAGCCGGCCGCGCCGCCAGGCGGAGAGGACGCCGGTGCCGACGCCGATGACCAGCCAGAGCACCATCGCGCCGAGCACCAGCGACAGGCTGACGGGCAGCTTGGTCAGCAGCAGCGCCAGCACCTGCTGGTCGCTCTGGTAGGAGAGCCCGAGGCAG
Organism: Streptomyces sp. NPDC085596; assembly: GCF_044541565.1. Taxonomy (NCBI): domain Bacteria; kingdom Bacillati; phylum Actinomycetota; class Actinomycetes; order Kitasatosporales; family Streptomycetaceae; genus Streptomyces; species Streptomyces sp. NPDC085596. The sequence continues at coordinate 2,516 of NZ_JBITTC010000008.1, forward strand.
GGCGCCGCGCAGTGCTCGACCGAGGTGCCGGTGGAGTAGTCCTGGCCGGCGAACAGCCCTTCCAGGAAGTGCCAGTAGCGCAGGTACAGCGGGTCGTCGAGCCGGAGCTGGGCCGCGACCTGGTGCACCTGCTCCGGGGAGCAGCGCGGGCCGCAGGTGATCTGGGCGACGTTGCCGGGGGTGGCGTAGAAGACCACGTAGACCAGGACCGAGACGGCGAGCAGGGTGATGGCCGTGCCCGCCGCGCGGCGCAGCAGGAATCCGCCGAAGCCGTTCACGCGGCGTCCTCCTTCCGGGCGCGGCCGGTGCCGATGCGCAGGCGGGAGGCCGCGCGGGGGTCGAGTGCGGTGCGGACGCCGTCGCCGAGGACGGTGAGGGCGAGCACGGTGGTGAACAGGGCGCCGGCCGGGAACAGCAGGTACTGCGGCGCGGCCTGGTACCAGACGTCGGCGGCGGTGATCATCTGTCCCCAGGAGGGCGTGGGCGGCTTCACCCCGACGCCGAGGAAGGACAGGGCGGCCTCGGCGGAGATGTTGGTGGGCACGAGCAGCGCGGCGTAGGTGATGACGGGCGCGGCGAGGCCGGGCAGCAGCTCGCGGCGGGCCACGCGCACGGCGCCCCATCCGCTGAGCCGGGCGGCGGCCACGTAGTCGAGCCCCTTGAGGGTGAGCGTCTGGGCGCGCACGATCTTGGCGACGTTGCCCCAGGCGATCAGGCCGATGACGAGGGCGACCAGCACCGGGCGGGGGAAGCCCGCCGGGACGATGGCCAGCAGCGCCAACGCCATGATCATCAGCGGCAGGGCGACGATGATGTCCGTGACGCGGCTGAGGAGCTGGTCCAGCCAGCGGCTGCCCATGGCGGCGGCCACGCCGACGGTGACGCCGATGAGGACCTGGATGAGGGTGGCCGCGAAGGCGACGCCGAGCGAGACGCGGGCGCCCTCCACCAGCCGGGCGAACAGGTCGCGGCCGGTCTGCGGTTCGACACCGAGCCAGTGCTCGGCGCTGATCCCGCCGAGCGGCCCGATGGGCACACCGCCGCGCGCGGAGTCGATGAGGCCGGGGTGGTACGTGGTCGGGTCCTGCCCCTCGATCGCGGTGAGCAGCGGCGCGGCGAGCGCGACCAGGACGAGGAGCGCGACGACGGCCGCGGCGACCAGGGCGGCCCGCTGCGCGCGCAGCCGCCGCCAGAACTGACGGGCCCCCGAGGCCGCCGGGGCGGTGATGTCCGCCCCGGCGGCCTCGACGGCGACGAGTGCTTCACTCACCGGGTCACTTCACCGAGACCTGGGAGATGTCCAGCACGCCGGTCCAGTCGCTGATCACGATGTTCTTGACGTCCGAGCCGTACAGGCGCTTGTAGACGGGGTGGAACAGCGGGACGACGAGGGCCTGTCCGGCGATCTTCTTGTCCAGCGCGCCCCACCGGGCGGCGGCGGCGTTCAGGTCGGTCAGCTTGTTGATGGCGTCGATCTCGGAGTTGACCGACTTGTCGTTCAGCAGACCGGTGTTGAAGTTGGCGCCGTCCTTGACGATCTGGCGGCCGTCGAAGATCGGGGCGAGGAAGGGGCCGCCGGAGGGCCAGTCGGCACCCCAGTGGGCGAGGAAGAAGCCGGGCTCGGTCTTGATGCTGTGGATCTTGTCCCGGTAGTCGTTGTCCTCAAGTCCCTGGAGCTTGACCGTGATCCCGGCCTTCTTCAGGGCGTCCTGGAGGGCGGTGGCGATCTCCGGGCTGGTCTCGAAGTCCTTGCTGTTGGAATGGGTGAGGGTGACGGTCAGCCCCTTGGCGTGCCCGGCCTCCTTCAGCAGCTCCTTCGCCTTGGCCGCGTTGCCGGACCTGCCCGCCGGGAACAGGTCGTGCGGGGTGTATCCGAAGGACTTCTGGTCGGGCAGGAAGGTGGTGGCCGGCTCTGCCAGGGCGGAGCCGCCGGCCGCGTTGATCACCGAGGAGCGGTCGACGGCGTACGAGATCGCCTGGCGCACCTTCGGGTCGTCGAACGGCTTCACCTTCGGGTTGAAGGCGATGTAGTCGGTGTAGCCGAAGTGGCCGGTGCCCACACGCGCGGCGAGGCTCTTGTCGCCGCTGACGCGGGCGAGTTCGGCCGGGCCGAGGTTGGTGTCGGTGGTGACGGCGGCGGAGTCGGTGCCCTGGGAGGCGGCGAGCCGCTGGTTGATGACGGAGGAGTCGAGCCCGGAGCGCACGTCGACCTTGTCCGGGTACGCCTTGCGCTCGTCGTCACCGCTCCAGTGCGGGTTGCGCTCCAGCAGGACGCGCTCGCCGTCGTTCTGGTTCTTGACGACCTTGTACGGGCCGGAGGAGACCGGGTGCTGCTCGTACTTGGTGCCGGTGTCCTTGGCCCTCGGCACCGGCGCGAACTGCGTCTGGGTGGCGAGGAACGGGAACTCGCCCTCGGGCTTGTTGAGGTGGAAGACGAGGGTCCGCTCGTCCGGCGTCCCGATCGCGGAGAGACCCTTCTTGTCCTTGTACGGGCCCTGGTAGTCGGCGGCGCCGCTCAGCCAGTCCCGCAGGTAGGGCGCGCCACCGGAGAGTTCGGGGGCGAAGGACCGCTCGATGCCGTACTTGATGTCGGCCGAGGTGATCGGCGTGCCGTCCTCGTACTTCAGCCCCTTCTTCAGGGTGTACGTCCACACGGTCGCGTCCTTGTTGGGGCGGCCGGTGTCGGTGGCGAGGTCGGGGACCACCTTGGCGCCCGCGGCGCCGTTCTCGCGGTTGCGGGTGGTCAGGGTGCGGAAGACCAGCGAGGGGACGTTGCCGCCGCCGGAGGTGTAGAGGCGTGCCGGGTCGAAGTCGGTCTGGGCCTCGGCGTTCAGCACGGTGAGGGTGCCGCCCTTGTGGGGCGTGGAGTCGCCACCGGCGCCCTTGGCATCGTTGTCCTCAGGACCGCAGGCGGCGGCGCCCGCTGCCACGGCCAGGCTGACGGATGCCGCTGCCACGCGGCGCGCTATGACGGACGGTTGACGCATCGGAAATGACGACCTCTCGGGGAACCCTCCGGGATTTCCCGAGGGGTGAGACAGGGGTACGAGGAGTGAGACACCTGCGGACAGGTGCCGGCCCCGGCGTCAGTCGTCGAGAGGGCCCGCGACAGAGGTCACGGGCGGCAGGGAGAAAAGGGCACGCATCGACGCGGACGCCAGGGAGGCGGCGTCAGCGACAGTCGATGTCGGCCACGCAGAGGGCGGTCACACCGATGAGCGCCAGCTCGATGGCGGCGCTGCGGAAGACGGCGTGACGGGACCACATGCGCAGAAATATGAACGAACTTGCGACTCATGTCAATGTGACACGAGTCGGCCCCCGTCGCCTCCTGCGTCAACTCTCGCGTCAACTCTTAGGGTACGGCCAGGCGTTGGGCAGGCAGTGGATTCCGTCGTGGTCGAGGAACTTGGTCTGCTGCTGCATCACCGGGGCGATCTCGCCGTCCTTCTCGCACGTCACATGTCCGTGCCCGAGCCGGTGGCCGACCTCGTGGTTGATGAGCATCTCGCGGTAGGCGTAGATCTTTGCGTCCCCGTAGGTGACGCTGCCCTGTGCCCAGCGGTACGCGTTGATCATCACGCGCTCGGTGGCCGCCGAGTCGCAGGAGACGTTGTCCTCGGTGGTGTCCAGGCCCGACTTGGCGCACCACTCGGCCGTCGTACCGGGGCTGGCCAGCGTGATCACGAAGTCCGGCTTGCCGGAGGAGACCCGCTCGAAGGTGCGCTCACCGCCGTGGGCCCAGCTCCGGTCGTCGTTGAGGGTGCGCTGCACGGCGTCGGCGAACAGCACACCGTCCAGACCGAGTCCCCGCTCGACGTCGACCCGGTAGGTCATCCTGGTGCCCTTGCCGGGCGCCTTGGCCGAGCCGGGCACGGTGTCGAACTTCCCGGAACCCTTGAGGGTCGCCCCCAGGGGATAGAGACGGCCCATCTTCTGGGCGTACGTCAGCGGGACGGCGCTCGGCGCGCTGGAGGGGACGGCCTGGGCACCGGCCGGCAGACCGCCGGTGGCGGCCTGGGCCCGTGATTCGCCCTGGGCGCGGCCGTCGGCAACCTGTCCGGCGACGACGACCGCGAGCACGGTGGTCACGGCGGCGGCCGCGACCCCGGTGAAGGCCCGCCCCTTGCCGCCGTGCCGGGGCACGGGCACGGCCGCCGGAGGCGCCCCGCCCTCGCCCGGCGCGGTCCTCGGCTCCGGCACCTCGGCACGCCGGGGCGCCTGCGGTACGGCGCCCTCCGTGAAGGCGTCCAGGTACTCCCTGCGGGGGCCGGGACCCACGTCCACCGGCTCCGCGCGCCGCTGCCGCGGGAACGGCATCGCGGCGGGACGCCGCCCGGGACCCTGAGCGCTCTGGCCCTCGAACTCCCCCCAGCCGCCGCCCACTTCACGCTGCTCGGGGTGACCGCCGCGCGCCTGCCCGAACCCCTCGGCGAAGGCACCCGGCGCCCGGCCACGGGCCCCGTCGCCCTCGCCCCGGTCCCGGCCGGGCGGGACATGCCGTCCGGCACCGCTCACGGTGGCGCCGAAGGCACCCGGACCCTGATGCCCGGCACTCCACGACTCGCCGCTCTGCGGACCCCGGCCACCCGGCCCGGTGCCCCAGGCGTCCTGACCGCCGCCCGGGGGACGCCCCCGCGCGGCGAAGTCACCCGTCCCGGTGACGCCCTCGGTGGTCCCGGTCGCCGTGTTCGTGCCCTCTATGGCCGAGGCGTCCCCCTTGGGAGCCGGTCCTCGGCGGCTGTGTCGTCCCACCCCTGCCCTCAGTTCTCCGCGTTCGTGGCGCCCGATACGGCGCTCTCCGCGAGAAGTTCGCGGAACGCCCTGGCCACCAGCTCCGGATATTCCATCATCGCCACGTGCCCGGCGTCCGGCAGGGACAGCAGACGCGAGTCCCTGAAGGAGCGGGCGGCCTTGGCGGCCATACGGAAGCCGACGAGTTGGTCACGGCCACCGTAGACCAGCAGGGTCGGCGCGAGTACCCGCTCGGCCTGCCGCCACAGCCCCTGCTGCCCGCCCAGGGTGTACGCGTCGACGATTCCGCGCGCCGAGCGGGTCATCGCGTCCCAGAAGTACGGCAGCCTCAAACGCCGTTCCAGTTCCTCCACCGCGTACTGGACCGCCTCCGGCGACACGCTCGCGGGATCGCCGTAACAGAGGGCCATCACGCCGTGCACCCGCTGCTCGGCGGTCCACTCCCTGGTGAACCGGTTGAACAGCGCGGCCACGCCGGGCACGCCCAGCAGCGCCGTGGGGGCCGCGCTGCGCTGGATGCGCAGCTCCGGCAGGGCGGGCGAGACCAGCGTCAGGCTGCGGACGAGGTCCGGGCGCACGGCGGCCACGCGCGTGGAGACCGCGCCGCCGAGCGAGTTGCCGAACAGGTGGACCGGGCCGCGTCCGGCCGCGTCGAGATGGCGGATGACGGCACGCGCGTGCCCGGTGACGGAGTAGTCGCCGTCGTCCGGCGGCGGGGAGTCGCCGAAGCCCGGCAGGTCGACGGCCTCGCCGTCGACGACGCCGTCCAGCTCGGCCATCAGCGCGGACCAGTTCTGCGAGGAACCGCCGAGGCCGTGCACGTACAGCGCGGGCTCCAGGCCCTCCCGCGCGGGCGGCCGGGACCGGACCGTCAGGGTGACCCCCGGCAGTCGCACCGACCTCATCCGCTCGCCCTCGCCCACCCTTACGGGTGCGACCCGGGGGAGCACGCTCGCGGCCGGCACGGAAGGTGACTCGGTCGAAGACATGCGGCAATGTTACGAGACGATCACACCGCGCCTCATGTGTTCGCCCTCACAAGGAGGGGCAGCGGGGACGGGCGTCCATGTCGCTGATGGCGTGGCGTCGCCCTGGGCCGTCTCCTAGGCTCGTATGACAGCGCACCCGCGGGGTACCCGCCCGACCCAGAGGTTCCTGGACGGATGCTGGAAGGAAGGGAGGCCGTCATGGCCCATTACCCCATCGAGCCGGACGAGATCGAGAGCCCCGACGACGGCGACGAGCCGCAGATCGCCGTCGAGGCCCCCGAGCACGACGCCGTCGAGCAGCGCGTCCCCCTCACGGAGGAGCGGGACGAGCCGTTGAGCGAGGTGGACCCGGACCGGGGCAGCGAGGGCGATCTGATCGAGCAGGCACGCGTGGTCAGCACCGACGAGGATGACTACCGCTGACCGAGCGGGCACCGGGCCGGGGGCCACGGCTTTCGCCGTCGTCCGGTACGTGAAATTCTGCGCTCGCACCGCGCACACCACGGTTACCGAAAAGTACGATGGCCGCGCGGCCGACACCGCATGAGGGACGACTAGGGAGGCGGCGTGACAGCCATCGAGCAAACAGAGGCAGCACGCCCGCGCGGCACCCGTCTGCCGCGCCGAGCCCGGCGCAACCAGTTGCTGGGCGCTGCCCAGGAGGTCTTCGTCGCCCAGGGCTATCACGCGGCCGCGATGGACGACATCGCCGAGCGCGCCGGAGTCAGCAAGCCGGTGCTCTACCAGCACTTCCCCGGCAAGCTCGACCTCTACCTCGCGCTGCTGGACCAGCACTGCGAGGCGCTGATCCAGGCCGTGCGCGCCGCGCTCGCCTCGACGACCGACAACAAGCAGCGCGTACGGGCGACCATGGACGCCTATTTCGCGTACATCGAGGACGACGGCGGTGCCTTCCGCCTGGTCTTCGAGTCGGACCTGACGAACGAGCCGGCCGTGCGTGAGCGCGTGGACAAGGTGACCAACGAGTGCGCCGAGGCGATCTGCGAGGTCATCGCCGAGGACACCGGCCTCTCCCGCGCGGAGTCCATGCTGCTCGCCTCCGGCCTCGGCGGACTCGCCCAGGTGGTGGCCCGTTCCTGGCTGCACAGTGACCGCAGCGTGCCCCGCGACCAGGCGGTGCAGCTGCTCGCCTCGCTGGCGTGGCGCGGCATCGCCGGTTTCCCGCTGCACGGCACCGACCACCACTGACGCGGCGTGTTCGCTGATGGCGTTCCCGCCGGAAGCATGCGCGTCCCCTCACCGGGCTAATGTGTGCAGCGTACGGCGCGGCAGATCGCGCACATCACTGACCGTCGGAGGGACATAGCCGTGGAGGTCAAGATCGGCGTGCAGCACGCGCCCCGCGAGATCGTTCTGGAGAGCGGTCAGAGCGCCGAGGAGGTCGAGCGCGTCGTCACCGACGCCCTGGCCGGAAAGTCGCCGCTGCTGAGCCTCGAGGACGAGCGCGGCCGCAAGATCGTGGTCCCCGCGGACCGTCTGGCGTACGTCGAGATCGGCGCGCCGTCCGTTCGCAAGGTGGGCTTCGGCACGCTGTAGGCGCGACACCCGTGAAGGGCCCGGTGGCACTGTGCCGCCGGGCCCTTCACGTGTGCGCGGCGCGCACAGCTCGCGTACACACCGGGCACAGGGGAGGATTGCGACGCGCAGGTCACGGGTATGTCGGGCTGTGACCGTTTGACCACGCCGACGTGGGAGGGACCCCTCGATGATCCTGGAAGTGCTCGGTTCGGCCGCGCTCGGCCTCGTCCTCGCCTTCGCGGCCGCGCACCGTCTGCCGCACCGGCTGCCCACCCGCCCGCTGGTCTTCGTCACCGCGGTCGCGGGCGCTCTTTTCGGGGACTTCGTCACGCACAGCGCCCTGGGCCCGGCCCCGGTCCTGCTCAGCCTGCTCGGCGCGGCCGTCGTGTCCGCCGCGTCCCTGTCGCTGTTGCTGCGCCCGGCCGGGCGGCTCCGCCGGCGATCCGCGCCCGCGTAGCCGCCCCTGACCGGCAGTCAGGCCGCGAGGCCCAGTGCGGCCATCCGCTTGGTGTGCGCCTCGGTGATCCGGGTGAACATCCGGCCGACCTCCGCGAGGTCGAAGCCGTCCGCGACCCCGCCGACCAGCATGGTGGAGAGCGCGTCCCGGTCCGCGACGACCCGCTGCGACTGCGACAGCGCCTCGCCCATCAGCCGCCGCGCCCACAGCGCGAGCCGCCCGCCCACGCGCGGGTCGGCGTCGATGGCCGCGCGGACCTTCTCCACGGCGAACTCCGCGTGCCCGGTGTCGTCCAGGACGGCGAGGACCAGCTCGCGGGTGTCGGTGTCGAGGCGGGCCGCGACCTCCCGGTAGAAGTCGCTGGCGATCGAGTCGCCGACGTACGCCTTGACCAGGCCCTCCAGCCAGTCCGAGGGCGCCGTCTGCTTGTGGAAGCTCTCCAGCGCGGCGACGAAGGGGTCCATCGCGGCGGTGGGCTCCGCGCCGATGTCCGTCAGCCGGTTGCGCAGCCGCTCGAAGTGGTGGAACTCCGCCGAGGCCATCTTGGCCAGCTCCGCCTTGTCCGCGAGGGTCGGCGCCAGCTTGGCGTCCTCCGCAAGCCGCTCGAACGCCGCCAGCTCGCCGTACGCGAGCGCGCCGAGCAGGTCCACGACAGCCGCGCGGTACTGCGGGTCCGCCGCGGCTTGCGCCCAGTCCTGGGCGGCGACACCGGTGGGGCCGTCGGTGGCGGCGCCTGCGTTCTCAGGGTTCTCAGGCTTGTCAGAGCTAGTCATGAGGCGCACAATAGCCCGCTCACCCTGTCCCGGAAGCCCCTGGTCAACCACTGTGACCACCACTACGTGACCAATTCGGCCATCGCGTGTGCGTCAATCCGGGGTATGGTGGTATTGCGCCTGCTGAGCGCGCCGACAGTGTTCGGCATGCTCGGTGCCTTCTGGTAGCGGCGCACGCATGAGGATGCCCGGTCGGTGGCCCGATCGGCTCCGACCTGACAGCCCTCCCCGTCCGTACGGCACCGCGCGTACGACGATCCGGAGGGACATCCTTAGCGGTTCGAGCGCTAGAGCGTCGGCAGAGGTCCCGTGTCATACGGCTTGCCCCAGTTGGTTCGCCCGTGCGGCGACCGACGTCACCGGCACGGTCAGACATGATCCCCGCGCTCGCCTCGTGCCGCGCACACAGAAGAGGCAAAAACCCTGACTACGACATTTCGTGATCTCGGCATTCTTTCCGAGACCGCCGAGGCGCTGGAAGCCGTCGGCATCATCAATCCCTTCCCCATCCAGGAGATGACGCTCCCGGTCGCCCTCTCGGGCAACGACGTCATCGGCCAGGCCAAGACCGGTACGGGCAAGACCCTCGGTTTCGGCCTGCCGCTGCTGGAGCGCGTCGTCGTCCCCGCCGACGTCGAGGCCGGCCGTGCCGCCCCGGAGGCACTGACCAGCGCGCCGCAGGCGCTCATCGTCGTGCCCACGCGCGAGCTGTGCACCCAGGTCACCAACGACCTGCTGACCGCCGGCAAGGTGCGCAACGTACGCGTCCTCGCCATCTACGGCGGCCGTGCCTACGAGCCGCAGGTCGAGGCCCTGAACAAGGGCGTCGACGTCGTCGTCGGCACCCCCGGCCGGCTGCTCGACCTCGCGGGCCAGAAGAAGCTGGACCTCAGCCACGTCAAGTGCCTCGTGCTCGACGAGGCCGACGAGATGCTCGACCTGGGCTTCCTGCCCGACGTCGAGAAGATCGTCAACATGCTGCCGGCCAAGCGCCAGACCATGCTGTTCTCGGCCACCATGCCGGGCGCGGTCATCGGTCTCGCCCGCCGCTACATGTCCCGCCCCACGCACATCCGCGCCACCGCGCCGGACGACGAGGGCGCCACGGTCGCCAACATCAAGCAGTTCGTCTACCGCGGCCACTCCATGGACAAGCCGGAGATGATCGCGCGCATACTGCAGTCCGAGGGCCGCGGTCTGGCGATGATCTTCTGTCGTACCAAGCGCACCACCGCCGACATCGCCGAGCAGCTCGAGCGCCGCGGCTTCGCCTCCGGCGCGGTCCACGGCGACCTCGGCCAGGGCGCCCGCGAGCAGGCGCTGCGCGCCTTCCGCAACGGCAAGGTCGATGTGCTGGTCTGCACCGACGTGGCCGCGCGCGGCATCGACGTCGGGGGCGTGACCCACGTCATCAACTACCAGTCCCCCGAGGACGAGAAGACGTACCTGCACCGCGTCGGCCGCACCGGCCGCGCGGGCAACAAGGGTACGGCGATCACGTTCGTCGACTGGGACGACATCCCGCGCTGGCAGCTCATCAACAAGGCGCTGGATCTGGGCTTCAACGAGCCGGTGGAGACGTATTCGACGTCCCCGCACCTCTTCTCCGACCTCAACATCCCGGCGGGCACCAAGGGTGTCCTGCCGCGCTCGGAGCGCACGCGCGCCGGACTCGGTGCGGAGATGGTGGAGGACCTCGGCGAGACCGGTGCCCGTGGTGCGCGCGGCGGCCGGTCCGGCCGTGGCGGCCGCCCCGAGGCCGCGCCCGAGCAGGAGCGCTCGGAGCGTACGGAGCGCACCCCGCGCCGCCGTCGCCGTATGCGTGGCGGTGCCGCGGTGGAGGCCGGTGTCGCCGCCCCGGCGGAGACCACGGCCGTCGAGGAGCCGCAGGCGCCCCGCACCCCGCGCCGCCGTCGCCGTACGCGCGGCGGGACGCCGGGCGAGCCGGTGACGGCCGCCGTGGAGACGGTGGCGACGCCGGAGGCCCCGGCGGTGCTGGACGCTCCGAAGCAGCCGCGTCGCCGTACGCGGAGCGGTGCGTCGGCCGAGGCCGTCGAGGCCGCTGTCGTCACGGCCGAGGTCACCGAGGCCGTCGTCGAGGCTCCGGCCCAGCCGCGTCGTCGTACCCGTAAGCGCGCGGAGGCGGCTCCGGTCGTGGCCGAGGCCGTCGTCGAGGCTCCGGTCGTGGAGCCGGTCACCGAGGCGCCGGCCCCGAAGCGCCGCATCCGCAAGGCGGCCGCCGCCGTCGAGGCGGTCGTGGACGCCGTGGAGGCCCCCGTGGCCGAGACGAAGCCCCGCCGCACGCGGAAGACCGCCGCCGCCGCCGTCGACACGGCGGAGGTGGCGGAGACCAAGCCGCGCCGCACCCGCAAGGCCGCCGTCGCGACGGAGCCGGTCGAGACCCCCGAGGCCGAGGCCAAGCCCCGCCGCACGCGGAAGACCGCCGCCGCCGCTGTCGACACGGCCGAGGCGACGGAGGCCAAGCCGCGCCGTACGCGCAAGACGGCTGCCGCTGCCGAGGACACCGCGGAGGCCAAGCCGCGCCGCACCCGCAAGGCCGTCGTCGCGGCGGAGCCTGCCGACGCCGCCGAGGCCGAGGTCAAGCCCCGCCGCACGCGCAAGACGGCTGCCGCCAAGGCCGTCGCGACGGAGATCCCGGCTCAGGCCAGCGAGGAGCCGGAGGCCAAGCCGCGCCGCCGCGCCCGCAAGGTCGCCGCCGTGGAGCCCTCCGAGGCTTAAGCGGAACCCGCACCAGCCAGGAAGGCCCGGCCCCCGTCGAAAGGGGGCCGGGCCTTCCTGGCTGTCAGTACTGCGTCTGCAGGTGTTCCCAGAACCCGTCCCGCAGGGACCGGCGCAGGTCGGCCTGGCCGCGCAGGGAGTACTGGAGCAGCCCCTCCGCCTCCACCAGGAGGTCCTGGTCGACCGAGCCGGGCAGGTACGGGTGGCCGGGGAGGAGTTCCATCAGGCTGTCCCGGCCCCGGGAGACCAGCCACTTCGCCGCGATCTGGGCGCCGACGAAGCGCACGTCCTCGCGGGTCGGCCGGTTGCCGGGCGTGGCCTCGTAGGAGGCGGACGTGCGGCGGGAGACGTACGGCTTGCAGAACTCCAGGTCGAAGGTGCGCTGGCTGTCGACCTCCCACAGCAGCGGCTCGGCCTGGTTGCGTCCCTCGGGCGCCTCGATGCCCCACAGGTGGACGCGCGCGCCGTACCCCTGTGCCGCCTCGACCGCCGACACCAGGTCCTCGTCGCCGCCGAGGAGTGCCGCGTCGCTGATCGCGCGGTGGCGGGCCAGGGACTCCAGGTCGGTGCGGATCAGGGAGTCGACGCCCTTCTGCTGGTTGTGGGCGTTGAGGTTGCCGAGGCGGACCTTGACGTCGGGCAGCTCGGCGATCGACTGCTGCTCGGCGGTGTGGATGCGGCGCCGGGCGCCGTCGTACCAGTACACGCGCAGCAGACGGCTGTCGGCGAAGATCGAGCGGGCCTTGTCGATGAGCGCGTCGATCAGGCCCTCGGCGTCCAGGTCGAAGGCGCGGCGGTCCTCGGTACCGGCCACCAGCCGGCCGGCGGCCGCGTACAGATAGCCCGCGTCCACGAAGATCGCGTGGGTGGAGGGTGTTTTCGCCACCTCAGCGAGCATGCGTTGTAGCAGTTCGTTGGTGTGGTCGATGCGGGCACCCAGAGCCGCCAGGTCGTCGTTCATCGGGTCCATTGTCCCGGCCGTCACGCTGCGAACACAACCGGTCCCCGTCAGTCCCGCTGCGAGGTCTTTTTACCGGACAGTAATTAGCCCGTGAAAAAATTTCCTTAGCGTAGGGAATGTTTGCCGTAGGCCGTTCGTTGTCTACACATGTGACACCGCGACAACACGTCGCACACCAGTAGTTCTCCGCAGGAGGATGACCAGACGAAGGGAGAAGCCATGCGCTTCGAGATCATGCGACTCGACGAGGTCGACGGCAGCACCGTGGACAGCACCGTCGTGGACGCCGCCTCCGTCAACCGGATCGTGCAACAGGCGGCCGCCATCGGCCAGCGCCTGTGGATCCGCCCGGCCGACAGCCCGGCCTCATAGGGCGCACGACACACTCAAGCTTTCCGGGGGTGCCGAGGCCGGGCCTCAGCTCCCCCGGATCACCTGAGTGATTCCGTTGATGATCTGCTGCACGGCGATCGCGGAGAGCACCATGCCCGCGAGCCGTGTCACCAGGACGACACCGCCGTCCTTGATGACCTTGATGACCAGCAGCGAGTAACGCATCACCAGCCACAGCACGACATGGATGGCGAGGATCGCCGACCAGACCGAGACCTGCGTGGCGACACTTCCGGCCCTCTGTACGGCCAGGATCACCGAGACGATCGCGCCGGGCCCGGCGAGCAGCGGCATGCCCAGCGGGACGAGGGCGACATTGACGTCCTTGGTCTGCTTGGGCTCGTCGGTCTTGCCGGTGAGCAGATCGAGCGCGATCAGCAGGAGCAGCAGGCCGCCCGCGATCATCAGCGCCGGAACCGAGACGTGCAGATAGTCGAGGATCTGGTGGCCGAGGACGCCGAAGACGGCGATGACCCCGCCCGCCACACAGACGGCCTGGAAGGCCATCCGCTTCTGGACCTTGGCGGGCCGCCCGGCGGTGAGGGCGAGGAAGATCGGGGTGATCCCCGGCGGGTCCATGATGACGAAGAGGGTCAGGAACAGGGAGCCGAAGACGGCGAGGTCGAACATCGTGTGCCTTGCGTGATGGAGCTACCGCCACAGGACGCCCTGAGCCCCCCAGGGGCAGGAATCGGGCGCGCACGGCGGACGGTGCGGGTGATCGGGTGAGGGGAGAAGCAGAGGTGAGGGGAGAAGCCGAGGGGTGGCGCGGGCGCCGGGGGCTCAGGCTCCGCCGGTGCCGGGGACGGGGAACGCGCCGGTCGCCCGGCGGATGATCTCCCCGTAGACCTCGGGGTCGGTGGTGTTCTCGCCGAGGGCGACGGTCTTGCGGGTGCCGTGGTAGTCCGAGGAGCCGGTGACCAGCAGGTCCAGGTCGCGGGCGAGGCCGCGCAGCCGGGTCCGGGTGGCCTGGTCGTGCTCGGTGTGATCGACCTCGAGGCCGTCGAGTCCGGCGGCCGCCATCGCGGCGATCGCGTCCGGCGGCACCGTGCGGCCGCGCTTGGCGGCGGCGGGGTGGGCGAGGACGGTCACGCCGCCCGCGCTCTTCACCAGCCGGATCGCCTCCAGCGGATCGGTCTCGTGCTTGTCGACGAAGGCCCGCCCGCCGTCGGCCAGCCACTCGGGCGTGAACGCGTCGCTCACCGTCGGGACGACACCCAGCTCCACCAGTGCGGACGCCAGATGCGGGCGGCCCACCGTGCCGCCGGCGGCGATCCGCTCGACCTGTTCCCAGGTGACCGGTACGCCGAGCGTGTTCAGCTTGGCGATCATCGCGTGGGCGCGCGGCACCCGGTCGTCCCGGACCAGCTCGCGCTCGGCGAGCAGGGCGGGCTCCTCGGGGTCGAAGAGGTAGGCCAGCAGATGCAGGGAGACGCCGTCGGTCCGGCAGGAGAGTTCGGCGCCGGTGACCAGGGTGAATCCCGCAGGAAGCGCGGCAAGGGCGGCCCGGGCCTCGGCGTGTCCGCGGGTGGTGTCGTGGTCGGTCAGCGCGACCACGTCCAGTCCGGCCCCGGCGGCCGCGCGCATCAGCTCGGCCGGGCTGTCCGTGCCGTCGGATGCGGTGGAGTGGCAGTGCAGGTCGATGCGCACGGCTACTCCAGACAGCTGAGGGGACGGCAGGGAACACCTAAGGGCGGGGAACACCTAAGGATAGCCGCGCGAACGGCATGCCCTGTCACCCCCGCACCCGGGGAGCGCCCCCTACAGCCCCCTAAGGGTTCAGGGGCGCATCAGCCGGGGCGAGAGCGCCCCGCAGGGGACCAGGTCGACCTCGGGGCCCGCGTCCCGCAGATCCGTCAGCACCAGTTCGTCGTACATCAGCAGGCCGGACTGCGCGGGCCAGGTGACCGCCCACAGCCAGACACCGAGGGCCTCGCCGGCGAAGACGGCACGGTCGTCCGGGGTGCCGCTGACATGCCAGAGCGGGGTGGGGCGGCCGGAGGCCAGCACCTTGACCTGCGCCGGTTTCTCGACGTCCAGGCTGGGGCCCGGATCGGGGCCGTCCAGCCCCGCGTACCGCGCGCCGAGGCCGACGCCCAGTTCCTCGGCGACCAGGATCAGCTCGCCCGGACCGCCGAGCGGGCTGGGGCCGGAGCAGGCCACGACGGTGGCCCGGCCGCCGCCGGGGGCGTCCCCCGCGTAGGCGACGCCGGTGAACAGCCAGCCGACCGGCAGCGGCCACGGCATCCACAACGGGACGTCGGTGCGCTGCACCACGGCGGTGAGGGCCTCGACGCTGGGCGGGATCACGGGCTGCAGCGGGTACACCGCGCCGTGCGCGTCGCACTGCCACGTATCGGCGAATAGGCCGGGAGCCCGGACCCGGCCACCACACCTCGGGCAACTGGGTTCGCCCCTCATAGAGCCCCACGGTCCTACCCCGGCCGCCGCACGTCAAGGACGATCACCCGTACGGCCCCGGACCATCACCCGTACGCCCCCCAGGGAGCCGTCAACTGCCCTTGTGTTCAAGGCACTTGGTGAACTTGCTCACTCCGGCGCCGGGCCGAGCGCGACGGAGACGCGGGTGGGGTCGCGCAGGTCGGTGCCGCCTGCGAGCCAGCGCTCCTGGAGCGCCCCCGCGCCGTGCACCCGCTTCCAGGCGGCCTCGTTCGGTGTCATCGGCAGCAGCGGCAGGAAGCGCACGGCATCCAGCGGGGCGTCCAGCTCCAGGTCCTCCACCAGTCCGCCCGGTTCTCCCACCAGTACCGAGGTGAAGGGCGCGCCGGGCCACAGCGGCTCCCCCACGTCCAGCGAGGCACCGGGTGCCACGACCACCCCCTCGACCTGCGGGGACGCGGCGAGCACGGCGAGCGGCCGGAGCACCGGGCCGGTGTCGGTGACTCCCGCACGGACGGAGAGGACCAGCTCGGCACGCGGCCCCTCAATGGGGTCGGCAACCATGGCCGTGGGGTCGGTCATGGGGCGCGCCGACATGCCCAGCGTGGCGTAGCGGACCACGTCCCCCTCCTGGAAGCGGAGCACCTCGATGCGGTCCGCGCCGAGGAAGGTGACCGAGGCACGCGCGTCCGGTTCACCGAGCGCCGAGTTCAGCCGCGCCTCGACCAGAGGAAGAACATCAACCATGCGGTGAGCATAGAACTCGTCAGCGGCGGGCAAAGCCGCGCCTTGACATGATGGGCTGCTGCTACGCTGAGCCGGTGGTTCGGGGCCGCGTGCACATGCTCGCCGTCGAGTCCCCGGCGCCGATGAGACTCCCTTACGAGGGACCGGCCGGAGGAGGTGGGGCTGTCATGGATCGAAGTCGACCGTGCAGTACCACTCGCTCTTCCGGCTGTTGATGTCATTCCTGGCTGGCTGCCACCTTCACGTTCGCTTCGCCGTCCGGAAGAGCACTTCGTTTCGCTTTGCCTGATCTGCCTGATCTGACTCAGTCCTGCATCAGTAGCGAAGTCGCCACCGCGACGGTGCGGTGCTCCCCGCTTTGTGGACGTGCCAAACGCATGCAGTCCGAACGTCCCCATTCCGGGTAGTTCCACCCGTCGCAGGCGCACTTTCGTTGCCCGCCCGCGAAGGAGCCTGCCCATGTCGATGATCCGCGACCTGCGAGCCGTGGTCCGACCGTCCTCCCGCCCCGCCCCGCGCAAGGAGGCGGCCGCTCCTTTCGAGACCGACACCACCACGTCCTCGGCCGTGGTCGACTGCGCCGTCTACCGCGACGGTTCCCGCGTGGAGAGCGGACGCCCCCTCAGCCCGCAGGAGGCGATGCGCGAGGTGCGCCGCGACGGCGGGTTCGTGTGGATCGGCCTGCACGAGCCGACCGAGGCCGAGTTCGCCGGTATCGCGGGCGTGTTCGGGCTCCACCCGCTGGCCGTGGAGGACGCGGTCCAGGCCCACCAGCGACCCAAGCTGGAGCGGTACGACGACTCGCTGTTCACCGTGTTCAAGACCGTCCACTACGTCGAGCACGACCAGCTCACCGCCAGCAGCGAGGTCATCGACACCGGTGAGGTCATGTGCTTCACCGGCCGGGACTTCTTCATCACCGTGCGGCACGGCGGACAGGGTTCGCTCCGGGCGCTGCGCCACCGGCTCCAGGACGACCCCGAGCTGCTCGCCAAGGGCCCCTCGGCGGTGCTGCACGCCATCGCCGACCATGTGGTGGACGGCTACATCGCGGTCGCGGACTCGGTGCAGGACGACATCGACGAGGTGGAGACGGAGGTCTTCTCCCCCGGCCGCAACGGCGGTGTCTCACGCGGTGTCGACTCGGCCCGGATCTACCAGCTCAAGCGCGAGGTACTGGAGTTCAAGCGCGCGGTCGCCCCGCTGCTGCGTCCGATGCAGCTGCTGAGCGAGCGGCCGATGCGGCTCATCGACCCCGACATCCAGAAGTACTTCCGCGACGTCGCCGACCACGTGGCCCGTGTCCACGAGCAGGTCATGGGCTTCGACGAGCTGCTGAACTCCATCCTCCAGGCCAACCTGGCGCAGGCGTCCGTCGCGCAGAACGAGGACATGCGCAAGATCACCGCCTGGGCAGCGATCATCGCCGTGCCCACCATGGTGTGCGGGGTCTACGGCATGAACTTCGACCACATGCCCGAGCTGCACTGGAAGTACGGCTACCCGGTGATCATGTGCGTGACGGTCGCCCTCTGTCTGGGCATCCACCGCACGCTGAAGCGCAACGGCTGGCTCTGAGCGCTCCTGGATAGGCTGGGCGCATGACCAGCGAGCCGCCCGCCCGGGCCCTCTTCGACCAGGCCCTCATCGAGGAGGCCACCAAGAAGTCCGGCCTCATCTGGGTCCGGGGGGCGGACGCGCCCGCCGCGCGCCCGCTGTGGCACGTCTGGCACGAGGGCGCGGCCCTGCTGGTCGGTGACGGTGCCGGTGAGCAGCCGCTGCCCGGCCTCACCGACGGCGGTGCGGCCGAGGTCGCGGTGCGCAGCAAGGACAAGGGCGGCCGGCTCGTCACCTGGCGGGCGACCGCGCACCGGCTGGACCCCGGGTCGGCCGAATGGGATTCGGCGGTCGCGGAGTTGAAGGGCAAGCGGCTCAACGCCCCCGGCGCCGAGGAGATCCCGGCCCGCTGGGCCCGCGAGTGCACCGTGCTGCGCCTGGTCCCCACCGGGGCCGTGGAGCCGCCGCCCACCGGCAGCCTGGCCGAGCCCCCGCTGCCCACCCCGGCCACCACCCGCGAACCCGTACCGCCCGCGCTGCCCAAGCTGCTGGCCAGGCGGCGCAAGCGCGGCTAGGACCCCGGCAGTTGGCCGCCGTAGTCGACCGTTTCGGACTTGGCGGGTTCGGCTGCGGGGAAGTCCTTGCCCCATTCGGAGAAGGTGAGTGTGCCGGCGCCGCCGCCGCGCACCAGGCGCAGCGGGTAGGGCTTGCCCTCCAGGGAGACGTCCAGGGTGCCGCCGGGGCCGCCGTCGCCGGTGACGCGGATCGTGCGGGTGCCGGCCTGTTCGTGGTGGCCGGCCGTGGCGAGCTTGCCGTGCAGGGTGAGCAGGGCGGGC
This sequence comes from Streptomyces sp. NPDC085596, assembly GCF_044541565.1. Taxonomy (NCBI): domain Bacteria; kingdom Bacillati; phylum Actinomycetota; class Actinomycetes; order Kitasatosporales; family Streptomycetaceae; genus Streptomyces; species Streptomyces sp. NPDC085596. Next base: position 20,662 of record NZ_JBITTC010000008.1, read on the forward strand.
AGCAGCACGTCCTTCTCGGTGAAGCCGCTGAACTTCTTGTACGCCGGGTCCTCCTGGGGGACCTTCACGTACTTGCCGGCCAGCTTGCCCGCGGCCGAGGTGTCCCCGCCGTGGTTCCAGAAGGCGGCGTCGGCCTTCAGATACAGCTCGTCGCCGACCCGCAGCAGCTGGAAGCTGGAGTCCTTGGAGGTCACCGAGCCGCTGCCGCCGCCGGACTTCAGCCGCATGTCCAGCTTGAAGGCGACGCCGCCGGTGACCACGGTCCCGGCCAGGTGCACCGCCGGGGCCGCGTCGGCCGCCGCCCGGCTCTGTGTCCGGATCTTCTGCGCGGGCAGCCGGCCCACCCCGTTGGTCCCGGCGTCCGGGTCCTCCTCGCCGCATCCCGTCAGCATCGTCAGCGCCGACACGGCCAGCACGCACAGCGCGGTCACCCGCACGGCTCGCGCTGCTCTCCAGGTGTGTGCCTGGGGAATCGCAGTCACAGGTGGGGCTGCCTCTCTGCCGGTGCCGAATGGGCGTACGGCAGCGTACCGGGGGCACGCGCCCGGAGCGGAGCCCGTCCGTCCGGACCGCCCGCCGGGGCGTTTCCGATCGGTACGGGCTAGCCTGAAGCGCACACACGTGGCCATATCGGAGCGAATCCGCACCAATCCCGACGCATCCCGAGCACGGCAAAGGAAGCACAGATGGCAGCCGGAGTTCCCCGGATCTTCGTCTCGCACCTCGCCGGGGTCCCCGTCTTCGACCCGGCGGGCGACCAGGTCGGCCGGGTCCGCGACATCGTCGTCATGCTGCGCGTCGGCCGCCGCCCGCCCCGCGTGCTCGGACTGGTCGTGGAGCTGTCCACCCGGCGCCGGATCTTCCTGCCCATGACCCGGGTGACCGGCATCGACTCCGGCCAGGTCATCTCCACCGGTGTGGTCAACGTCCGCCGCTTCGAGCAGCGGCCCACCGAGCGCCTGGTCTTCGGGGAACTGCTGGACCGCCGGGTGAAGCTGGTGGAGACCGGCGAGGAGGTCACCGTCCTCGACCTCTCCGTGCAGCAACTGCCCGCGCGCCGCGAGTGGGAGGTGGACCGGGTCTACGTCCGCAAGGGCAGGAAGGGCGGCGCCTTCCGGCGGGCCAAGGGCGAGACGCTGACCGTGGAGTGGTCGGCCGTCACCGGGTTCTCCCTGGAGGAGCACGGGCAGGGCGCGGAGAACCTGCTCGCCACCTTCGAGCAATTGCGCCCCGCCGACCTCGCCAACGTCCTGCACCACCTCTCCCCCAAGCGGCGCGCGGAGGTGGCCGCCGCCCTGGACGACGACCGGCTCGCGGACGTGCTGGAGGAGCTGCCGGAGGACGACCAGATCGAGATCCTCGGCAAGCTCAAGGAGGAGCGCGCCGCCGACGTCCTGGAGGCCATGGACCCCGACGACGCCGCCGACCTGCTCGGCGAGCTGCCGGAGGAGGACCAGGAGCGCCTGCTGAGCCTGATGGAGCCCGAGGACGCGGCGGACATGCGGCGTCTGATGTCGTACGAGGAGCACACCGCGGGCGGGCTGATGACCACCGAGCCGATCGTGCTGCGCCCGGACGCCACGGTCGCCGACGCGCTCGCCCGGGTCCGCAACCCCGACCTCTCCCCCGCGCTCGCCGCCCAGGTCTACGTCTGCCGCCCGCCGGACGAGACCCCGACCGGCAAGTACCTGGGCACCGTGCACTTCCAGCGGTTGCTGCGCGACCCGCCTTACACCCTGGTCAGCTCGCTGGTCGACGACGACCTGCTGCCGCTCGACCCCGACGCCGCGCTGCCGGTCATCGCCGGGTTCTTCGCCACGTACGACATGGTCGCCGCGCCCGTGGTGGACGAGTCCGGGTCGCTGCTGGGCGCGGTCACCGTGGACGACGTACTGGACCACATGCTGCCCGACGACTGGCGCGAGACGGAGTTCCACCTGGACGAGGTGCCGGAGGAGGGCGCCGCGGGCGCCGGGCGGGGGGCGGGCACGCATGGCTGAGCGCGACGGCGGCCGCGAGGGCCGCGACCGTTCCCCGGCGGGCGCCACGGCCTCCCGGCCGCGCGGGTTCCGGCTGGACCAGCCGCGCCCGCCGCGCCGCCGGGTGGTGCCGGAGTGGGACCCGGAGGCGTTCGGCCGGCTGTCGGAGAGGATCGCCCGGTTCCTGGGCACGGGACGCTTCATCGTCTGGATGACGGTCGTCATCATCGTCTGGGTGGTGTGGAACATCGCGGCACCGGACGTGGTGCGCTTCGACTCCTACCCCTTCATCTTCCTGACGCTGATGCTGTCCCTCCAGGCGTCCTACGCGGCGCCGCTGATCCTGCTCGCGCAGAACCGGCAGGACGACCGCGACCGGGTCAATCTGGAGCAGGACCGCAAGCAGAACGAGCGGTCCATCGCGGACACCGAGTACCTGACCCGCGAGATCGCCGCGCTCCGGGCGGGCCTCGGCGAGGTCGCCACCCGCGACTGGATGAGGTCCGAGCTGCAGGATCTCGTCCGGGAGCTGGAGGCGGACCAGCGCACCGACGGCGGGCCGGGCCGGGCCGCTCAGCGGGCATTCCCGGTGGAACGGACAAGCCGCCCGCCGGGGCGTGACGCAGACGACCGCTGAGGGGCTACCCGCAGGCCCCCGGCAGCGCCGTACCATCGTCCTATGGCTACGGAAGACGCGGTGCGCGAGGCGCTGTCGACGGTGAACGACCCCGAGATCAACCGACCCATCACCGAACTCGGGATGGTCAAATCGGTGGAGATCGGTGCGGACGGAGCGGTCGCGGTCACGGTCTATCTGACGGTCTCCGGCTGCCCGATGCGCGAGACGATCACCCAGCGGGTGACCGACGCGGTCTCCGGCGTCGAGGGCGTCACCCGGGTCGACGTCACGCTGGACGTGATGAGCGACGAGCAGCGCAAGGAGCTGGCCAGCGCGCTGCGCGGCGGGCAGGCCGAGCGTGAGGTCCCGTTCGCCAAGCCCGGCAGCCTCACCCGCGTCTACGCGGTCGCCTCCGGCAAGGGCGGCGTCGGCAAGTCCTCGGTGACGGTGAACCTGGCGGCCGCGATGGCCGCGGACGGCCTGAAGGTCGGTGTCGTGGACGCCGACATCTACGGGCACAGCGTGCCGCGCATGCTGGGCGCGGACGGCAAGCCCACCCAGGTCGAGAACATGATCATGCCGCCGTCGGCGAACGGCGTGAAGGTCATCTCCATCGGCATGTTCACCCCCGGCAACGCCCCGGTCGTCTGGCGCGGCCCGATGCTGCACCGGGCGCTCCAGCAGTTCCTGGCGGACGTGTACTGGGGCGACCTGGACGTGCTGCTGCTGGACCTGCCGCCGGGCACCGGTGACATCGCCATCTCGGTGGCGCAGCTGATCCCCAACGCGGAGATCCTGATCGTCACCACCCCGCAGCAGGCGGCGGCGGAGGTCGCCGAGCGCGCGGGCTCCATCGCGGTGCAGACCCACCAGAAGATCGTCGGCGTGGTCGAGAACATGTCCGGGCTGCCCTGCCCGCACTGCGACGAGATGGTGGACATCTTCGGCACCGGCGGCGGCCAGCTCGTCGCGGACGGCCTGACCCGCACCACGGGCGCCACGGTCCCGGTGCTCGGCAGCATCCCGATCGACGTGCGGCTGCGCGAGGGCGGCGACAACGGCAAGCCGGTCGTGCTGACCGACCCGGACTCCCCGGCGGGCTCGGCCCTGCGTGCCATCGCGGGCAAGCTGGGCGGCCGTCAGCGCGGCCTGTCGGGGCTGTCGCTGGGAATCACCCCGCGCAACAAGTTCTGAGCCCGGGTACGACGAGAGGGGGCGCCGGCGGATTCGCCGGCGCCCCCTCTCGCGTGTCTCAGGCGTAGGCGCCGATGTCCTTGACGACGGCGAAGCCAAGACCGTAGGCGCTCATGCCCCGGCCGTACGCGCCGACATGGACGCCCGCCTCGGTGGCACCGGCGAGCACCCAGCCGAACTCCGACTCCCGGTAGTGGAAGGGCGTCGCCACGCCGTCCACGGGCAGGGAGAGCCTGGACCACTCGGCGCCGTCGAGGTCGTCGGCCAGCGCCCACGCGGTCTCGGTCTGCTGGTCCAGCCAGTCGTCGCGCAGGGTGTGGTCCATCTGGCCCGGCCAGGTGACGGACAGCAGCCCCACCCCGGCCAGCCAGGCCGCCGAGGAGACCGAGGTGGCCTCCAGCAGCCCGGTGCCGTCCGCGCTGCGGCGGGAGGGGTTCGCCGGCACGGTGACGACGACGGCGAACTTCTCCCTCGGCTCGTCCGAGGAGTTCGCGCTGTGCTCGCCCCGCACGGAGGGCTCGTCGCCGTGCCCGATCGAACCGTGCTCCACCGCTCCGTCGGCCGCCAGGCCGACCTGGAGCAGCCAGCGGGGGCCCGTGAACGCCTCGTCGAGGCCGTACCAGGGGAAAGGCGCCCGCAGATAGCCGTCGACCGTCCGGCCGCCGAGGTGGCCGCGCCGGCCGCTCTCGTTGGCCGGCGTCTGCGCGCTTACCCGACTTGTGGTCTCCATCTGCCCGGACGCCTCCTCGTTCTCGTCGGACCGGGGCAAGGCCCGCCCCCCTTCGGGCGTACGCGCCCGGTCCGCACAACAACTCGGCAGCATATCCACACCGCTGAGGGCAGCCGGGAAGGCGGCGGGCGCGTGGGGCGCCGGGGACGGCCGATCACGCGATGTTCGGCAGGTACGCGCGACGAAACCCGCCCAGTGAGGCGGGTTTCGGGGCGTGTCGTGATCTGTGGCCGCTGCCGGAGCGCGGCGGGGCCGACCGGGTGACGCGGAGGCTGTCCGGTACGGGCGTCAGGTGGCGTCGGCGTCGAAGGGCGGGCGCTCGTCCTTCGGCGGCTCGGGCTTCTTGGTCATGTCGACCCGGCCGCCGGACGCGGCGGGAGCGGACGGGGCCGAGGAGGTCGGCCCGGGCAGGGCCGGCGCGGTGTCGTGGCCGTTCACGGAGTCCGTCAGCTCGGCCATCTCGCGCTTCAGGTCGAAGGTGCTGCGGATGTCCTTGAGCCCCAGCTCGTCGTTGTCGAGCTGCTTGCGCAGGAATGCCTTGGGGTTGAGGTCCTCGAACTCGAAGTCCTTGAACTCCGGGCCCAGCTCGCTGCGGATGTCGTGCTTGGCGTTGTCCGAGAACTCCCGGATCTTCCGCAGCGTGCGCGTCACGTCCTGGATGAACTTGGGGAGCTTGTCCGGACCGAAGACGAGCACGGCGAGGACGATGAGCGTGACCAGCTCAAGCGGCCCTATGTCATTGAACACCTGAAAGCTCCTTGCGTGTCCTCGGTCGCTCAACGGTACCCGGCACACCCGCGGGACCGGTACCGCCCCGAGGTGAGACTTGCGTCAGTTCTGTCCGGACGCCCCCAGCTTCAGCGTGACGGTCCGCTCGGCACCGGCCCGCCCGACGGTGAGGCGGAGCCGGTCGCCCGGGCGGTGGGCGCGGATCTTGACGATGAGTTCCTCGCCCGAGTGCACGGGATGCCCGTCGACTCCGGTGATCAGGTCACCCGGCTTCAGCCCGGCCCGGTCGCCGGGGCCGCCCTCGAGCACCGCGGAGCCACCCGCACCGCCCTTGGCGTCGATACGGGCGCCGTCACCCGCGTAGTCCATGTCGAGGGTCACGCCGATCACGGGGTGGGTGGCGTGCCCGGTGTCGATCAATTCCTCGGCGACCCGGCGGGCCTGGTTGACGGGGATGGCGAAGCCGAGGCCGACGGAGCCGGACTGGCCCTCGGTGGAGTCGGCGTCCCGGCCGGCGGAGCGGATGGCGGAGTTGATGCCGATCACGCGCGCGTGGGAGTCGAGGAGGGGGCCGCCGGAGTTGCCGGGGTTGATCGGCGCGTCGGTCTGGAGCGCGTCGACATAGCTGACGTCGGTGCCGTCGCCCTTCTCGCCGCCCGCCGTGATGGGGCGGTCCTTGGCGCTGACGATGCCCGAGGTGACGGTGTTGGCCAGGTCGAAGGGGGCGCCGATGGCCACGACCGGGTCGCCGACCCGTACGCCGTCGGAGTTCCCGAGGGGCAGTGGGGTGAGGCCCTGGACTCCCTCGACCTGGACGACGGCCAGGTCGTAGCCGCTGTCCCGGCCGACGACCTCGGCCTCGGCGGTGTCGCCGCTGCTGAAGGTCACGGTGATGTCGCCGCCTCCGGAGGCGGGGGCGACGACGTGGTTGTTGGTGAGGATGTGCCCCCGGCCGTCGAGCACGAAGCCGGTGCCGGTGCCCGCCTCGTCCGCGCCCCGCACATGCAGCGTGACCACGCCGGGCAGCGCGCGGGCGGCTATCCCGGCCACGCTGTCCCTCGCCCGTCCGTCGGGCACGGCCCCGGCCTGCGGCAGCCGCACCTTGGTGGTCCCCTCCCGCTCGATCCAGGCCCCGGTGAACCCCCCGATCCCGCCCGCCAGGAGCGAGATGCCCAGGAAAGCGGCGGCAAGAGTCCCCGAGGCACGCCGCTTGCGCTGCTTCTCGGTGAGGGCGAGGGGGGCGCCCGTGTTCTGGAGGGGTGCGACCTGCTGGGAGGGGGGCGCGGGGTTCCAGGGGTCGTAGCGGGGAGTGGGAGGCGCGGCGGGGGTCTGCTGGAGTGCCGGGTCGGGGGCGGCTTCCGGGGACTGGGCGGGGGCCGGGACGGTGGGCTCCGCCGGGGCGGGCGGTACGGCTCCGGACGGGCTCGGCGGGGCCGGTACGGGCGCCTCCGTGAGGGGCGTGCCGTGGGCCGGGGTCGCCATGGGGTGCTGGACGGGCGGCGCGGGGGCCCAGGGGCCCGGCCCGCCGTAGGGAGGGGTGCTGTAGGGGTCGGGGTCGTGCAGCGGCTTGGAGCGGCCGGTGGCGGCTTCGTCCGTACGCGGGTCGGCTGGACGGGCGTCGGCGACACCGCCCGCCTCGGGCCCGGTCACGTCGGCGGCAGCCGTCGGCCTGGCCAGTTCGAAGTCGCCGTCGGTCCCGGCCGGGGACGGGTCCGGCGTCGGGTTCCCCTCGTTCATGCTCTCCCCAGTCGCGTGTGTCGCGGCCGTGCGGGCACGACCTCACAGGATTCAACCAGGGATCGGCCTGTCAGGGGGCCGAGGCGGAGGGGGAGTTCGTCGGCGCGGCCGCCGCGGTGGTCTCGGCGGCCGGTGGCGCGAGGGGCCAGGAGTCCAGGGAGAAGGGGGTGGTCTCGCCGAGCGGGCGTATGAGCGGGGAGACGGCGGCCGCACCGGCCATCACCGGCATGGCCAGGTCCCGCGCGGTGTCCTGCACCGTTGCGTCGACCGGGGCCGGAATGCCCGGCAGCAGGGGCGCCGAGGCGGAGACCGGAGCCGCCGGGGTGCGGTTGACCGCACCGCCGCCCTGCGCGAGCAGCGGGGAGGCCGAACGGCGGCGCTGGGTGTCGGGGGCGGCCGTGCCGGTGGCGGTGCCCGTGCCCGTGCCCGCCGAGCGGGACGGCGCGACATTGCTCCCGGCGCCGGAGCCGCCGCGGGCGTCGGCGGTGAGGTCGCCCGGCAGGGCGGTGGTGACTCCGCCGAGGGCGACGGCCGCGAGGGACACCGCTCCGGCGGCCGCGGCCGCGAACCGCAGCCCGCGCGAGGAGGGGCGGTCGGCGACGGGGTGGATACGGAAGCCGCGCTGCTCGGGGGCGTGCGCGGAGGCGGCCGGGACATGGCCGAACGCGAACCGCTCGCCGTCGCGCACGCCGAAGACGCCGTCGCCGGAGCCGCGCCCGAAGGGGCCGTCGGCGTCGCCGCCGGGGAGGCCCTGGAGGCGGGCGAGGAAGGACTCGGAGGGCGGGGGCGGGGCGGCCTCCGCGAACACGTTCTTCAGCCGCCGCTGCGCGTCCGCCTCGGCCCGGCACCGGCAGCAGGTGGCCAGGTGGGCGAGGACGCGGTCGCGCGACTCATGACCCAGTTCTCCGTCCACCAGGGCGGAGAGCCGGTCTCCCAGATGCTGTTCCGCGAGGTGGGTCTCCGCGGGGTTCGGTCCGGTTCCACTCACGCGGGCGAGCCCCCTCCCCCCAGCGCGGGCACCCGGGGCATGAACGAACGGCGTTCGGCCTTGCGGGCCTCGGGAGAACGGTGGGCGAGGGCCTTGCGGAGCTGCGAACGGCCCCGGTGGATACGGGAGCGGACGGTGCCGAGCTTGACGCCGAGGGTCGCGGCGATCTCCTCGTACGACAGCCCCTCGATGTCGCACAGCACCACGGCGGCGCGGAACTCGGGGGCGAGGGTGTCCAGGGCCTGCTGGACGTCGGCGTCGAAGTGGGCGTCGTTGAAGACCTGCTGCGGGGACGGCTCGCGGCTGGGCAGGCGCTCGGCCGCGTCGTCGCCCAGGGCGTCGAAGCGGATGCGCTGCTTGCGCCGGACCATGTCCAGGAACAGGTTGGTGGTGATGCGGTGCAGCCAGCCCTCGAAGGTGCCCGGTGAGTACGTCGACAGCGAGCGGAAGACGCGGACGAAGACCTCCTGGGTGAGGTCCTCGGCGTCGTGCTGGTTGCCCGTCAGGCGGTAGGCGAGGCGGTAGACGCGGCCGCTGTGGGTGCTGACGATCTCCTCCCAGGTGGGCGGAGTCCACGCCTGCCCGTCCGCGTCGGTGGCGAAGGTCGCGGTCTGGGCCTCGCCTGCGGCGGGAGCGGTGGCGTGGTGGTCAGCAGCGGTGTCGGTCACGGATTTCGGCCTGCCCGACCCGAGAAAGCGCCGCAGCACTCCTCCTCGGTCCTCGGGTGCGGCCGCACCTCCCCTGTCGGCTCTGGTGGTGTCCAGTGGAGCCCCTACCATAGCCACCTCGCCCGTTAGCTCCGGATAAGCGGTTTTACGAAAATTTGACACGCGCTGAGCCGGCTCATCCGCCCGCGTCAGCTTGTGCTCCACACCCTGCGTCACCCCTTACCCCCCGTCCTGTGCCCACCGCGCCGCCCGGCGTCGGCTCTCCCCTGTGAACGCTCGGTCCCATCAGCGGGTTCCCGGCGCAACGGATACAGTCACGCCGAGGCAATCACGGGGACAGGAGAGGGTCATTACCGGCAACCGGCAGACGAGCTGGGCGTTCGCCGACGCCTTTGTCGCCGAGGACGAAGCACTGCGCTGGGCCCGTGACCGTGCCCGCGACGCGGGGCTGCGCTCGGTGGCGCCCAGCACGGGCGCCGCGCTGCGACTGCTCGCCGCCTCCGTGGACGCCAAGGCGGTCGCGGAGATCGGTACCGGCTGCGGGGTGTCCGGAATCCATCTGCTGCACGGAATGCGCCCCGACGGCGTGCTGACTACCGTCGATCCGGAGCCGGAGCACCAGCAGTTCGCCCGGCAGGCGTTCCGCGCCTGTGGCTTCGCCAGCAACCGGGCCCGCTTCATCCCGGGCCCCGCCCTCGACGTACTCCCCCGGCTCGCGGACTCCGGCTACGACCTCGTCTTCTGCGACGGCGACCGGCTGGAGTACTCCGACTACCTCGCTGAATCGTTGCGTCTGCTGCGGCCGGGCGGGCTGGTGGTCTTCGAGGGCGTCTTCGCCAGCGGCCGCACGGTCGACTCCGGCCCGCAGCCCACCGAGGTGGTCCGGCTGCGCGAGCTGCTGCGCACGGTGCGCGAGAGCCCGGAGCTGGTGACCTCGCTGCTGCCGGTCGGCGACGGCCTGCTCTGCGCCGTCAAGCGCTGAGCCCGTACGCCCGCGAGCCGAGCCCGTACCCCCGGCCCACCGGCCCACCGGCCCACCGGCCCACCGGAAAGATCACCGGACACGCGACTGCCCCGGCACCTCGCGGGTACCGGGGCAGTCGGGAGGAAAAGATCGCTGCGCGTCAGACGACGACCTTCTTCAGGGCGTCGCCGAGTGCCTCTGCCTCGTCGGGGGTCAGCTCGACGACGAGTCGACCGCCGCCCTCGAGCGGAACGCGCATGACGATGCCCCGCCCCTCCTTGGTCACCTCGAGCGGGCCATCACCCGTCCGCGGCTTCATGGCCGCCATGCTCGTACCCCTTCCTGAAACCAGGCTCATCGTCTGCCGACGACCCCACGAAGGGCACCCGCGGTCCAGGAGGGACACGCGACACCGGCATCGAACACATTGCTTCCAAGCCATTATCCCGCATCTCAGGACCCGATGACCAACATCGGTCCGCATCGCTTGGGCAACGCACGCGAGCAAAACCACTCAATTCGGGGATGTGCCTGCGATACTGCGCCACCCTCGGCACATCTACCGGCCGGCTTCGTGCCGCATTTGTTAGACGCAGGTCACACGTCCGGTGCGACTGCCGGGCCGAGATCTCCGCCATGCTGTCCCCGGACAACGGCGTACCGACCGGTACGTCATCAGCCGCGAAACGGAGGGGAAGCGCCATGGCCGACACCGTGCTCCACGAGGTGAACGACGGGCTCGCCACGATCACCCTGAACCGCCCGGAGGCGATGAACGCGCTGGACATCGCCACCAAGAACGCCCTGCGCGAGGCGGTCGAGGCCGCGGCGGCGGACGACGCGGTGCGGGCGATCCTGCTGACCGCGGCGGGCGAGCGGGCGTTCTGCGTGGGCCAGGACCTCAAGGAGCACATCGGGCTGCTCGCCGCCGACCGGCAGGGCGAGGGCGGCGGGAAGACGATGAGCACCGTCAAGGAGCACTACAACCCGATCGCGCGGGCGCTGGCCGGGGCGAAGAAGCCGGTGATCGCGGCGGTCAACGGCGTGGCGGCCGGGGCGGGCTTCGGCTTCGCACTCCTCGCGGACTACCGGCTGGTGGCGGACACGGCCGCGTTCAACACTTCTTTCGCGGGCGTGGCGCTCAGCGCGGACTCCGGCATCTCCTGGACGCTGCCCCGCGTGGTCGGCCCGAGCCGCGCCACCGACCTGCTGCTCTTCCCCCGCACCATCGACGCCCGCGAGGCGCTGGAGCTGGGCATCGCCAACCGGGTCGTCCCGGCCGCCGAGCTGCGCGCCGAGGCCGAGAAGGTGGCGCGGGCGCTGGCCGAGGGGCCGACCGTGGCGTACGCGGCGATCAAGGAGGCGGTGGCCTACGGGCTGACGCACTCGCTGGAGGAGTCGCTGGAGAAGGAGGACGAGCTCCAGGCCCGCGCGGGCGCCTCCGAGGACCACACCATCGCCGTGCAGGCGTTCGTGCAGAAGGAGAAGCCCACGTACCTGGGCCGCTGACCTCTCCGAACGGCCGGGCGGGGCAAGCCTGTTGGGCCCCGCGTCGGCCGGTCACCTCAGCCGCGGGCGCCGGCGCCCCGGCTGACGCAGGCTTCGAGGTGGTCGTCGACCAGGCCGCACGCCTGCATCAGCGCGTACGCCGTGGTGGGGCCGACGAACTTGAGGCCCCGCTTCTTCAGCGCCTTGGACAGCGCGGTGGACTCCGGGGTCACCGCGGCCACGTCGGCCAGCACCTTCGGCACGCTCCGCCCGGCCGGGTCGGGGGCGTGGGACCAGATCAGCTCGTCCAGCTCGCCCTCGGACCATCCGGCGAGCACGCGCGCGTTGGCGAGCGTGGCGTCGACCTTGGCGCGGTTGCGGATGATGCCGGGGTCGGCGAGAAGGCGCTCGCGGTCCTCGTCGGTGAAGGCGGCGACCTTCTCGATCCGGAAGTCGGCGAACGCGGCCCGGAAGGTGGGCCGGCGGCGCAGGATCGTGATCCAGGACAGGCCGGACTGGAACGCCTCCAGGCTGAGCCGCTCGAAGAGGGCGTCGTCGCCGTGCACCGGGCGGCCCCACTCGTCGTCGTGGTACGCGACGTAGTCCTCGGTGGAGAGCGCCCAGGGGCAGCGCAGCGCGCCGTCCGACCCGGCGAGGGCCTCCCCGGTGCTCATCGGCCGTCCTCCGCGCCGGGCTCGTCCGGCCGGGGGTGCGCGGCGCGGGCACCGGCGAGCGCGCTCTGGAGGTCCGCGATCCGGGCGTCCCGCTCGCCGAGCTCGGCGGCGAGGCGGCTGAGCGCGTCGTCGACGTCGGCCATGCGGTAGCCGCGCGCGGCGAGGGGGAAGCGCAGGCTCTCCACGTCGAGGCCGTGCAGCGGGCGGTCCGCGGGCAGCGGGTCCTGGAGCCGCTCGGGCGCGGCGTCCTGGAGCGGGGCGCTCTCGCCGCCGCCCACCACGGCGAGTGTCACCGCGCCGACCACGACGGCCAGTGCGAGGACCAGGAACAAGAACATCAGCATCGCCAGGGTTCCCCAAGCTCGATGTGCCGGACGCCGGCCCCTTCGGACCCCGCGTCCGGAAGCCGGATGTGTCTGGGTCCGATCGTGCCATGCGAGGCTGACAGTCCGGGCCTTGAGGCGCCGGACGTCCGAGGTACGAGGAGAGGTCACGAGGGATGCTCAGGCTGGGCAAGCGGGAATTCGGGGCGCGCGAACCGGTGATCATGGCGATCGTGAACCGGACCCCGGACTCCTTCTACGACCGTGGGGCGACGTTCGCCGACGACGCCGCCCTCGCGCGCGTGGAGCGGGCGGTGGCCGAGGGCGCGGCCATCGTCGACATCGGCGGGGTGAAGGCCGGGCCGGGCGAGGAGGTCACCGCCGAGGAGGAGGCCCGGCGCACGGTCGGCTTCGTGGCGGAGGTCCGGCGCCGCTTCCCCGATGTGATCATCAGCGTGGACACCTGGCGGGCCGAGGTCGGCGCGGCGGTGTGCGAGGCGGGCGCGGACCTGCTGAACGACGCGTGGGGCGGTGTGGACCCCGGCCTGGCGGAGGTCGCCGCGCGCTACGGGGTGGGCCTGGTGTGCACACACGCCGGCCGCGCCGAGCCCCGTACCCGCCCGCACCGGGTGGCCTACGACGACGTGATGGCGGACATCCTCGACGTGACCGTGGGGCTGGCGGAGCGGGCGGTGGCGCTGGGGGTGCCGCGCGAGTCGGTGCTGATCGATCCGGGGCACGACTTCAACAAGAACACCCGGCACAGCCTGGAGGCGACCCGGCGGCTGGACGAGATGGTGGCGACGGGCTGGCCGGTGCTGGTGTCGCTGTCCAACAAGGACTTCGTCGGGGAGACGCTGGACCGCCCGGTGAAGGAGCGGCTGATCGGCACGCTGGCGACCACGGCGGTGTCGGCGTGGCTCGGGGCGCAGGTGTACCGGGTGCACGAGGTCGCGGAGACCCGGCAGGTGCTGGAGATGGTGGCGTCGATCGCGGGCCACCGGCCCCCGGCGACGGCCCGGAGGGGTCTCGCCTGACAGGGGTTCCGCCTGACAGGGGTTCCGCCTGACAGGGGTTCCGCCTGACAGGGATTTCCCCTAGGGAGCGGCCGTCGGGGGCCGTCCCCTAGGGGAAACAGCCGGGCCTTACCGAGCCGCTTCCTTGGAGACCAGCACGACCGCCTCGTCCACGTCGTCCGTCACGTGGAACAGCAGCAGATCCTTCTCGTTCGCCTTGCCCTGGGCGACCAGCGTGCCCCGCAGCCAGTCCATCAGCCCGCCCCAGTACTCGCTGCCGAACAGCACGATCGGGAAGCGGGTCACCTTCTGGGTCTGCACCAGCGTGAGCGCCTCGAACAGCTCGTCCAGCGTGCCGAGCCCGCCGGGCAGGACGACGAAGCCCTGCGCGTACTTCACGAACATCATCTTGCGGACGAAGAAGTACCGGAAGTTGAGCCCGATGTCGACGTACTGGTTCAGCCCCTGCTCGAAGGGCAGCTCGATGCCGAGGCCGATCGAGAGGCCGCCCGCCTCCAGCGCGCCCTTGTTGGCCGCCTCCATGGCGCCGGGACCGCCGCCGGTGATCACCGCCCAGCCGGCCTCGACCAGTCCGCGCCCGAGCCGCACGCCCGCTTCGTACTCGGGCGAGTCCACCGGGGTCCGGGCCGAGCCGAACACGCTGATCGCGGGCGGGATCTCGGCGAGGGTGCCGAAGCCCTCGATGAACTCCGACTGGATGCGCAGCACCCGCCAGGGGTCGGTGTGCACCCAGTCGGTGGGGGCACGCTCGTCCAGCAGCCGCTGGTCCGTGGTGCTGGACTGGACCTGGCCCCGTCGCCGGAGCACCGGGCCGAGACGCTGCTCGTCCGGTGGGCGCTTCTTCCCCTCGGGGTTTCCGGTAGCCATGTGCGCTCCCTCCGCTTGCCGGTAGTTCGTCCTCAGCCTAGATCCGCATCCGTTACGGAGGGGGGACGTGAGCATGTCCGGAACGCGGCGCCGCGTGGTGCGGGCATCACGCGGTGAGCCAGGCGCGCAGCCGCTCCTCGCCCGCGAGGACCTTCGCCACCTCGACCCGCTCGTCCCGCTTGTGCGCCAGGTGGGGGTTGCCGGGGCCGTAGTTGACGGCCGGGATGCCGAGGGAGGCGAAGCGGGAGACGTCCGTCCAGCCGTACTTGGGCATCGGGGTGCCGCCGACCGCCTCGATGAAGGCCGCGGCGGCCGGGTGGGACAGGCCGGGCAGGGCGGCGCCGCTGTGGTCGTCGATCACGAACTCCTCCACCCCGCAGTCCGCGAACACCTCGCGGACGTGCGCGACGGCCTCCTCCTCGGTGCGGTCGGGGGCGTAGCGGAAGTTGACCGTGACCACGCACTCGTCCGGGATGACGTTGCCGGCCACTCCCCCGCCGACGCGGACCGCGTTCAGGCCCTCGCGGTACTCCAGTCCGTCGATCACCGGCCACCGGGGCTCGTAGGAGGCGAGGCGGGCGAGGATGGGGGCGGCGGCGTGGATGGCGTTGGAGCCCATCCAGCCGCGCGCGGAGTGGGCCCGCTCGCCCTTGGTCTTCAGCAGCACCCGGAGCGTGCCCTGGCAGCCGCCCTCGACCTGGCCGTCGGAGGGCTCCAGCAGGACCGCGAAGTCGCCCTGGAGCCACTCCGGGCGGGCCTCGGCGAGGTGCTTGAGGCCGTTCAGCTCGGCGGCGACCTCCTCGTTGTCGTAGAAGACGAAGCTCAGGTCGCGGTTGGGCTCGGGGACGGTGGCCGCGATGCGCAGCTGGACCGCGACGCCGGCCTTCATGTCGCAGGTGCCGCAGCCCCACAGCACGCCGTCCGCGTCGAGGCGGGAGGGGACGTTCTCCGCGATCGGGACGGTGTCGATGTGCCCGGCGAGGATGACGCGTTCCGTGCGGCCCAGCCGGGTGCGGGCGATCACGTTGTTGCCGAAGCGCTCCACCGTGAGGTGGGGCAAAGCGCGCAGGGCGGTCTCGATCGCGTCCGCGAGGGGCTTCTCCGTGCCGCTCTCCGACGGGATGTCCACGAGCCGGGCGGTCAGCTCGGCGGCGTCCAGCGTGAGGTCAAGGGTGGTGTCGGCCATGCTGGTGACCCTAACGCCCGCCCGGCCGGAGCCCGCCGCACCACCGGGCGCGGGCCCGCGGCGGGGGCGATCCCGGGCTCCAGTACCTTGTACGCGTGCCAGAGCCGTCCCCTCGCCCCCAGTCTCGCCCCAAGCGTCGCGGCCGTGTGTTCCGGATCGGTGCGGCCCTGCTCGTCCTCGCCGGTGTCGGCGCGTACCTCGTGGTGCAGTACGTCACCGGAGGCGTCGGCACGCGCGGCTGCACGGTGGTCTCCGCGCGGGACGACACCAAGTCGTACGAGTTCACGCCCGAGCAGGCCGTGAACGCGGCCACCATCGCGGCCGTCGGCACCGGGCGCGGCATGCCCGAGCGCGCGGTGACCATCGCGCTCGCCACCGCGCTCCAGGAGTCGGGGCTGCGCAACATCGAGCACGGGGACCGGGATTCGCTGGGCCTGTTCCAGCAGCGGCCCTCACAGGGCTGGGGCACCGAGCGGCAGATCATGGACCCGGCGTACTCGGCGGGCATCTTCTACGCGCACCTGGCCCGTGTGCCGGACTACTCCGGACTCCCGCTCACCGTCGCGGCGCAGAAGGTGCAGCGCAGCGGCTACCCGGAGGCGTACGCCAAGCACGAGCCGGACGCCGTGCTGCTGGCCGCCGCCCTCACCGGCCGCTCGGCGGCCACCCTGACCTGCGAGGGCCGCCCGTCGCGCACCGCCGAGGCGACCGGTCCGGACGCGGTACGGGCGGCGCTGGTACGGGACTTCGGGCGCGACGCGCTCCAGGAGACCGGCGCGGTGGTGGGCGGTACGGCCGTCCCCTCGCCCTCTCCCTCCCCCAGCGTGACCGCCACGGCGCACGGGCGGACGGTGACCGTGCCGGTGACGCGGGGCGCGAAGGGGGGCACGGCCGGGAGCACCGAGCGGGAGCGGGGCTGGCAGCTGGCGCAGTGGGCGGTGGCCAACTCCTCGGCGCTGCGCATCGCCCGGGTGGCGTACGAGGGACGGGAGTGGACCGCGTCCAACGGCGGCCACGACTGGCACTCCGTGCCGAAGAGCGGGGCGTCCGGGGCGGGCGGGGCCGAGCGGTCGGCGGGGTCCGTCCGGATCGTCACCGGGCCCACCAGGCCCTGAGATCCCTACCCCGAGGCCCCTCAAGGGGGTACCGGACAGCAGTGCGGGGGTGCCCCCGTAAGGGTTGCGGGGGCGTGCGCGGGGCGGTTTCCGGGACAGAGTGGGGCCGGGGGTCGGACGGCCATGGGAATCAAGGGACGTAAGGATTCTGCTGGCAGGGTTCTGGACGGTCTTTGCCCGTTTTTATCCACACCTGATAATGCGATGCGTTATCCAGTCTTTACCTTCCGCGTCCGCAACCTTCGGCGGGTTCGAGCGGTAGTCACGGCGTCCGGGCTCGGACACCACACCGTTCTCTCCTGTCGAATGGAGCATCATGTCCCTCCCCCTGACTCGTCGGATCGCCCGCGCCGCGCTGCTCGTCGCCGCGGGGGCGGCCGCCGGGGTCGGCGCCGCCGGCACCGCCGGTGCGGCCACCAACCAGCCCGCCGTGCCGGACCTCGGCGGGCTGACCAAGCTGGACGGCGCGACCCACGTGGACAAGACCGTGGGCGGGCTGGCGGGCAGCAAGGCCGTGAAGAAGGCCGTGCCGGCGCCTGCGGCGGGCAAGGCGGCGGGGAACGTCCTGGGCGGACTCCCGCTGAAGGGGCTCCCGCTGGGCTAGTCACCGCATGACGAAGGGGTCCAGGGCGCTGCCCTGGACCCCTTCGTCATGTACCTACGCGGTCAGACGCGCGACCGCTTCATCGATGCGCTCGTCCGTCGCCGTCAACGCCACGCGGACGAACTTCTCCCCCGCCTCGCCGTAGAAGTCACCCGGTGCCACGAGGATGCCGAGGCCGGCGAGGTGGGCGACGGTGTCCCAGCAGGACTCGTCCCGCGTGGACCAGAGGTAGAGGCTGGCCTCGCTGTGCTCGATACGGAAGCCGTGGGCCAGCAGGGCCGCGCGCAGCCGCTCACGGCGGCCGGCGTACCGCTCGCGCTGGAGGCGTACGTGCTCGTCGTCGCCGAGGGCGGCCACCACCGCGGCCTGGGTCGGCGCGGAGGTCATCATGCCGCCGTGCTTGCGGATCTCCAGCAGCGGCATCAGCACCGCCGGGTCACCCGCGAGGAAGGCCGCGCGGTAACCGGCCAGGTTGGACCGCTTGGAGAGGGAGTGGACGGCCACGATGCCGTCGTAGGAGCCGCCGTTGACGTCCGGGTGGAGGACCGAGACGGGTTCGGCCTCCCAGCCGAGTTCGAGGTAGCACTCGTCGGAGACGATCAGCACGCCGTGCTCGCGGGCCCAGGCGACGATCCCGGTCAGCTCCTCCTTGGAGAGGACCTTGCCGGTGGGGTTGGACGGCGAGTTGAGCCAGAGCAGCTTCAGGTTCGCGGGGTCCAGGTCGCGCGGGTCGTCGTAGACCTCGTAGTCGGCGCGGGCGAGGCGGGCGCCGACCTCGTAGGTCGGGTAGGCCAGGCGCGGGTAGGCCACCTTGTCGCCGGGGCCCAGGCCCAGCTGGGTCGGCAGCCAGGCGACCAGTTCCTTGGAGCCGACGATCGGCAGGACATGGCGGTGGGTGACGTCCCGGGCGCCGAGGCGGCGCTCCAGCCAGCCGGTGATCGCGTCGCGCAGCGCCGGGGTGCCCCAGACCGTCGGATAGCCCGGCGAGTCGGCCGCGTCGACCAGCGCCTTCTGGATCAGCTCGGGCACCGGGTCGACCGGAGTGCCGACCGACAGGTCGACGATGCCGCCGGGATGCGCGGCGGCGGTCTTCTTGTAGGGCTCCAGCTTGTCCCAGGGGAAGGCGGGGAGCCGGTCGGAGACTGCGGACACGGGACTTGCTCTCTTTCCTGGCTGAGGCACTGAGTACGGCAAACGCCTCGGTCCCGTACGGCGACGATCAAGACGATCGGGGCGTACGGGACCGAGGCGGCGCGCTCATGCGGGCCGCTGGACCGTCTGGACGGTCACTCGCCCTGCGGCGGCAACGCGGCGATGAAGGGGTGGTCGCGCTCGATCAGACCCAGCTTGCTGGCGCCGCCGGGGGAGCCCAGCTCGTCGAAGAACTCGACGTTCGCCTTGTAGTAGTCCTTCCACTCCTCCGGAGTGTCGTCCTCGTAGAAGATCGCCTCGACCGGGCAGACCGGCTCACAGGCTCCACAGTCGACGCATTCGTCCGGGTGGATGTACAAGGACCGCTGGCCCTCGTAGATGCAGTCGACCGGGCACTCCTCGATGCACGCCTTGTCCTTGACGTCGACACAAGGCTGCGCGATGACGTAGGTCACGCTGTCGTTCCTCCTCGATAGGGCGCCGGCGGGCCTCCTCAGGCTCCGCCGCCTGGCGCGCGGGAGCGCGGCGTCGTCGATGCCCGCACCTAGTATCTCCGTTCCGGAGCGTGATCCGAACAGGAGGGGTGGAGCGACCCGTGGAAATCTCGGTGACAGGACTGCTCAAGGTCCTCATCACCCCAGCAGACGTGGGCAAAAGGGTATCTGTACGGCAGTTGACGGGGTCGGGTGCGGCGGGCGAGAAGTTCACCGACACGGTAGGCGTTCTCACATCCTGGGACGACGACGGCGTGCTCATGATCACACGACGGGATGGCCGGGTGGTCAGGGTAGAGGCGTCGTCGCTGGTCGCGGGCAAGGTCGTCCCGTCCGCCCCGGCGCGTCGCCGTGGTCCGACGGCGGGGTACGAGGAGCTGGCGAAGGTCGCCGCGCGGGCATGGCGGCCGCTGGAGAGCGAGCGGCTCGGCGAGTGGGAGCTGCGGGCGGCGGGGGGCTTCACCCGGCGCGCCAACAGCGTGCTGCCGCTCGGTGAGCCGGGGCTTCCGCTCGACGCGGCCCTGACTTCCGTAAGAGGCTGGTACGGCGAGCGCGGACTGCCCGCCTACGTGCAGACCGCCACCGGTGCCGAGGGCACGCAGGAGCTGCTGTCGGCGGAGCTGGAGCGGCGCGGCTGGACGCGGGAGGTGACGGCGGAGCTGTGGACCGGGGCGCTGGCGCCGGTCGCGGACCGGGCCGAGGGTGCCGGTGTGCTGCTCTCCCGCGAGGCGGACGAGGCGTGGCTCGCGCGGTATCGGCGCGAGGGAGTGAGCGAGGTGGCCCTGCGGGTGCTCGGCAGCGGGCGGTCGGTGTGGTTCGCCCGCGTGCCCGGCGCGGCCGGCGAGCCGCCGGCGGCCGTCGGGCGGTGCGTGGTGGACGGCCGGTGGGCCGGGTTCGCCGCCGTCGAGGTCGATCCGGTCCGGCGGCGGCAGGGGCTGGCCACCGAGGTGATGGCGGCGCTGGCCCGCCGGGCGCTGGACGAGGGCGCCTCGGCGGCGTGGCTCCAGGTGGAGGAGGACAACGAGGGCGCGCGGCGGCTGTACGACGGGCTCGGCCTCGCCCCGCATCACGCGTACCACCATTACCGGGAGCCGGACGAGGCCGGCCCCGGGCGGTCGTAGGGGCCCGTCGTGAGCGCCCAGGAACCGGCCCGGCGGCCCGCTTTCCCGCCCCCGTACCCGCCTCCGGCGAAGCGGTCGGCGGAGCTGCGGCGGCGGTTCGCCGAGGAGGCGCGGTCGCAGTGGCCCGACCTGTCCGCGCTGTGCCTGCTGATCGGCGCGGAGGCGGACGGCTCGCTGGACGAGGCCGGGATCGACGCGGCCCAGATCGAGCTGGACGAACTCGCCGGGCGGCTGCCGTACCGGCCGGGCGGGCCGCTGGCGTGCGCGCGGGCGGTGGGCCGGCTCCTGGGCGGGACCCACGGGTTCTGCGGTACGGGCGGGGAGTACGAGCGGCTGGAGTCCTCGCTGCTGCACTCGGTGCTGCGGCGGCGGCGCGGGCTGCCGATCCTGCTGTCGGTGGTGTGGATGGAGGTCGCCCGGCGGGCGGGCGCCCCGGTGTACGGCGTGGCGCTGCCGGGTCACTTCGTGGTCGGCTTCGGCACGGCCGGCGACCGGGTGCTGGCGGACCCCTTCGACGGCGGCCGGGTCCTCAGCGGCATGGACACCGAGCTGCTGGTGGCCGGCGCCACGGGTGCGCCCCTGGAACCCTCGATGCTGGTCCCGGCGGCCCCTCTCCAGGTCATCCAGCGCATCCTGAACAACGTCCGCGCCTGGGCCACGGCCCGCCCCGAACGATCCGACGTGGCCCTGTCGGCCGTCGAGCTGGCCATGCTCCTCCCCTCCCGCCCGGCGCACCTGCGCTACGAACGCGCCCGCCTGCTGGTGCAGCGCGGCGAGTTCACCGAGGGCGCGGCGGAACTGGAGGCGTACGCGGAACTGGTCGCGGTGGTCGACCCGATGGCCGAGGAGAAGGCCCGCGCCCAGGCCCACGCGGCGAGAGCGCTGCTCAACTGACCGCCCGGCTCAGAGCCAGCCCTTCTCGCGGGCGATGCGGACCGCTTCCGCCCTGTTGCGTACCGCGAGCTTCTGGATGGCGGTCGAGAGGTAGTTGCGGACCGTGCCCTGGGAGAGGTGGAGGGTCTGGGCGAGTTCGGCGTTGGTGGAGCCGTCCGCGGCCGCGCGCAGGATCTCGCGCTCGCGGTCGGTGAGGGGGTTGGCGCCCCCGGCGAGGGCGGCGGCGGCCAGGGTGGGGTCGATGACGCGTTCCCCGGTGAGCACCTTGCGTACGGCGGCGGCGAGTTGGGCGGCGGGGGCGTCCTTGACGAGGAAGGCGTCGGCGCCCGCTTCCATGGCGCTGCGGAGGTAGCCGGGGCGGCCGAAGGTGGTGAGGACGACGAGCTTCACGCCGGGGTGCGCCCGGTGGACCCGCGCGGCGGCCTCGATGCCGGTGCAGCCGGGCATCTCGATGTCGAGCAGGGCCACGTCCACCCCGTGCTCGGCGACGGCGGCCAGCACCTCGTCACCGCGCGCGACCTGCGCGACGACCTCGATGTCGTCCTCCAGCCCGAGCAGCGCGGCGAGCGCCTCGCGGACCATCGACTGGTCCTCGGCCAGGAGGACCTTGATCGTGCTCGTCATGCCCCGGATACTACGTCCGCGACGGCGGCCGACGGGACGCGGGCGACCACCCGGAAGCCCTTGGCGGACCGGCCCGCCTCCAGTGTGCCGCCCGTGTCGTGGAGCCGTTCCGCGAGGCCGGTGAGGCCGTTGCCGGGCCCCTTCCCCGGGCCGCCGGAGCCGTTGTCCTCGACGGAGAGTTCCAGCACCGGCCCGTCCAGGGTGTGCCGGTGCAGCAGTTCCACCGCGCACCGCTCCGCCCCGCTGTGCCGGACCACGTTGGTGACGGCCTCGCGCAGCGTCCACGCGAGCGCGGCCTCGGCCTCCTCGGGCAGCCCGGCGAGGTCGGGCTCGGCGGGGATCTCCGCGATGACCCCGGCGGCCGTCAACGCGACCTGCGCGCCCGCGAGTTCGGCGGCGAGCCGGGGCCGCCGGTAGCCGGTGACGGCCTCGCGGACGTCGACCAGCGCCTGCCGGCTGACCCGCTCGATGTCCGCGACCTGCTGGGCCGCCTGCTCCGGCCGGCCCGGCAGCATCCGCCCCGCCAGCTCGCTCTTGAGGGTGATCAGGGACAGCGAGTGCCCCAGCAGGTCGTGCAGGTCGCGGGCGAGCCGCAGCCGCTCCTCGTTCGCGGCGAGCTGCGCCACCGTGGCCCGCGCCTTGCGCAGCTCGATGGTGGTGCGGACCAGCTGCCGTACGCCCGTCATGGCGAAGCCGATCAGGACCACCAGCAGCAGGAGGTTGCGTGCCTCCTCCTCGCCGGAGTGCAGTCCGACCAGGTACATCAGGGCCGCCGAGGCCGGGATCGCCCAGTAGGTGGCCTTCGTCGGCAGGGTCGCCCCGCAGGCCACCGAGAGGTAGACGAACAGGCCGAGCCAGGCGCTGCCGAGGGTGTAGGCGAGGAGCGGGGCGAGAATCCCGAGGATCAGCAGGAGCACGACGACGGACGGCCCGGAGAAGGTCCGGCCCATGTTGCGGAAGACCAGTCCCAGGTAGACCGCGACGAACGCGATGAGCCCGGCCGCTCCGGCCCAGGTGGCCGCCGTGCCGTGGCCGCCGCTCACCAGGTCGTGGACGGGCGAGCTGAGGAAGACCAGCCAGACGCCGATCCACAGCAGCTTCGCCCACAGCTCGCGCCGGCTCCGCGGCGGTCGCCCCACGGGGGTGTCCGTCACGGTCCCGGCGTACCGGTCCTTGGTCATCGCGTTCACGCCTTCAGCGTGTCCTTCCGGTACAGCCAGGCCGCGCCGCCCGCGAAGAGGACGAAGTACACGGCGAGGACGGCGACGTCCCGCGCCTGCGGGGCCTGGCTCTGTTCGACCGCGCGTCCCAGGGCAGCGTACGCGTACGTCGGCAGCCACTCGGCGATGTCCTGGAGCCACCTCGGGAACCCGGCCGAGGGCATCCACAGGCCGCCGAGGAGGGAGAGCGCGAAGTAGACGATCATCGTGATGGGGCGTACCGCGTCGCCGGAGGCGAGGTAGCCGATGGCGACGCCGAGCGCGGCGAAGACGAGGCTGCCGGCCCAGATGACGCCGGTGAGGGCGAGCCACTGCCAGGCGTCGAGACGTACGTCCTTCACGACGGCGGCCACGATGAACACCATGACGATGGACGGCAGGCTGACCACGGCCGCGCTGGCGGTCTTGGCGAGGACGTACCCGTGGCCGGGCAGCGGGGTCAGCCTCAGCTGGCGCACCCAGCCGCTCTCGCGCTCCTTGGCGATGCGCTCGCTGTTGCCCATCAGCACGGCGGTCAGGGCGCCGAAGGAGGCCATGGAGACCATCAGGTAGGTGGCGACGGTCAGGCCGGTGCCGTCCACCTTCTCGTCGGTGCCCGAACTGCCCGCGAAGATCAGGAAGATGATCGAGGGGTAGAGCACGGAGAAGAACAGGAACTTGCGGTTGCGCAGGGCACGGGCGAGTTCGAGCTTGATCAGGGCCCGTGAGGCGAGGATGCCGGTCATGCGCGCTTGGCCTCCTCGGCCTCGGTGATGGCGACGAAAGCCTGCTCCAGGCCCAGCCCGGCGACTTCCAGATTGCGGGGGTAGAGGCCGAGCCCGTAGACGGCGTGGACGGTGGCGTCGGCGTCGGACGACTGGATGCGGACGGTCTGCCCGGACACGTCGAGCGAGGTGAGCGCGGGCAGGGCGGCGAGCGCGGTCTCGTCGATGGCGCCGTCCAGGTCGAAGGAGACCCGGCGGGCGCCCGCGCGGGCCTTGATCTCGGCGGCGGTGCCGTCGGCCAGCAGCCGGCCCCGGTGCAGGACGAGCACGCGGTCGGCGATGGCGTCGGCCTCTTCGAGGTAGTGGGTGGCGAAGAGGACCGTACGGCCCTGGTCGGCCTGCTCGCGCATGGTGGACCAGAACGCGTGCCGGGCGGAGACGTCCATGCCGGTGGTCGGCTCGTCCAGCACGATCAGGTCGCTGTCCCCGGCGGTGGCCAGGGCGAAGCGGACGCGCTGGGCCTGGCCACCGGAGAGCTTGTTGACCTTGCGGTCGGCGATCTGCGCGATGCCCGCGCGGGCGAGCACCTCGGAGGCGGGGTGCGGGCGGGGGTGCAACGAGCAGGCGAGACCGACCAGTTCGGCGACCGTCACGTCCTCCATCAGCCCGCCGCTCTGGAGCATGGCCCCGACCCGCCCGGCGACGATGGCCTCGCGCGGACTGGTCCCGAACACGGTGACCTGCCCGGCGTCGGGCTGCTTCAGGCCGAGCAGCAGGTCGAGCGTGGTGGACTTGCCCGCGCCGTTGGGCCCGAGCAGGGCGACGGTCTCGCCGGGCCGCAGGGCGAGCGAGAGTCCGTCGACCGCGCGAACGCTGCCGTACGTCTTGCTCACCTGGTCGAACCCGGCCACCACCGGCGCGGCGGTCGCGGGCGGTGCCGCTGTCGTTGTCATGCCGTCCATGCTGGCGGGGAGGGGGGTGGCGGCGGCAGTGCCGTCGGTCCTGAGTGCCGGATGACAGATGTCATACGACGGTGAGGGCACCCGGAGCGTCTCCGGATGCCCTCACGATGCCGTGCCCGACTAGTTCGGCTTGGTGTCGATGACGCCGGTGCGCTCCGCCGTGGTCTTGCCGACCAGGGCCTTGCGCAGGGCCGCCACGACGTCCTGCGGGAGGATGTCGCGCTTGCCGGTCGCGCTCTCGACCTTCACGCCGTCGAAGGTGGTGCCGTACGCCTGCTTGAGCGCCTCAAGGTTGTACGTGTCGGTGAGCTTGCCGCCCACCGCCTTGAACCCGAGGATCTTCGGCAGCGACTTGGGCCCGAACTTGATGCTGTGCGCCGCGTCGACCTGGACGGTGACGAGGTCCGACATCGCGGGTTCCGCGAACGCCTTCATCTCCCTGTCGACCTCGGCGTTCGGCACCGTCGGCTGCCTGGTGGTCGTGGGCACCGTGACCGGGGTCGCGGTGCCGGTCTCGATCAGCGTGCGGTACGCCTGCTCGACCGCCTTGCCGGAGCCGGCCGCGTCGATGGCCTTGCCGGGCTTGCCGTAGACCGCGACGGCCTTGCCGGACTCGAACCTGATGCCGCCCTCGACGACCGAGCCCGAACCGCCGCCCGCCTGCTGGAGCGCGACCTGGAGCTTCTCCTCGTCCACCGGGGTGACCGGCTCGACGACCCGCTTCTGCCCGAAGAGGGAACCGATCACGGAGAGCGGGTTGTAGTCGCTCTTGGCGGCGTCGGCGACCGTGGCCTGGTAGTCGAACTGCAGGCCCGCCTTGTCCGGGGTGAGGGCCACGTCGCCGCCGCCCACGGAGAGCTGGAGCGGCTTGTTCACCCGGTCCCGGAAGGTGTCGTCGAGCTTCTTGACCGCGTCGTCACGGGTGCCGCCGCCGATGTCCAGACCGAGCACGGTGGTGCCCTTGGGCACGTCGGTGCGGTTCATCAGCAGTCCGGCGCCGTAGGCACCGCCCACGACGACGACCACACCGGCGACCAGCAGCATCAGCTTGCTGCGGCCCTTCTTCTTCGGCTTCGGCGCGGCCTTCGCCTGCGGGGCGGGCGGCTTGGGCGCCGTGTACGCCGGGCGGTCCCCGGCGGGGCCGAACGGGTCGGCGGCCTCGTCGCCCGGGAAGACCGGGATGCCGCTGGCGACGGTGTGTCCGGAGACGCCGCCGTGCGGCGCGCGGCCGGGGGCGTTCGGGGCGGTGGCGAGCTGCTGCGGGGTGAGGATCGCGGTGTCGTCACCGAGGGGGTTCCCGGCCTGCGGGGCGCCCTGGGGGCCGCCCTGCGGACCCTGGGCGCTCTTGGGCGGGCCGCCGCCGGGGGCGCGGAACGCGGGCGGGCCGTCGAAGGGCTCGCCGGGCTCCATGCCCCGCATGCCGGGGGCACCCGGAGCGCCGGGGGCGGTGCCGGGCACCGGGCGGGTGGGCAGCGGGCCGTCACCGGTGACCGGGCCGCCCGTCGGGCCCGCGGGGCCCTTCGGGCCGGGGGCACCCTGGCCGCCGGGGCCGTTGAAGCCGCTCGGACCGCCGGGGCCGCCACGGCCGTTGGCGCCGGGGGCACCGGGACCACCGGCCGGGGCGCCGCCGTTGTCGGAGAAGAACGGCAGGTCGTCACGGGCGGGCTCGCCGGGGCGGGCGCCACCGCGCGGGCCGGCGGCCAGCGCCTCGGTGACGTCGAAGGAGCCCGTGCCGCCGCCGTGGCCCGGCGCGACGGGGCCACCGGTGGCGCCGGACATGCCGGAGCCGTTGGTGCCGCCAGGGCGGGGGGCGCCCGGTGCGGGGGCGCCGGCGGGGCGCGGGGCGGAGGGGCCGGGGCCCAGGGCCGGGGCGCCGGGCCGCGGCCCGCTCGTACCGGCGGCCGAACCGCCCGGCAGTCCGGCGCCGTTGGTCCCGTTACCTCCCGAACCGCCCTTGGGGCCGCCGGACTTGCGGGGAGCGAACCATTCGCTGGTCTTCTCCTCCGCCTGCGGGGCGGGCTCGGCGGCCGGTTCGGGGGCGGGCGCGGGTGCGGCGGCGGGCTCGGGCCGCGCGTCGACGCCCGGCTCACCCCCGGCGCTCTCGCTCTCCCCGACGGTCTTGCGTACGACGACCGGCGGAATGGGCCGCGACCCGGGGATGTTGATCCGGATGCGCGTGGTCAGCGTGGTCTCGGTCCTGCGCTCCTCGGGACGCGCGTCCGGACTTCCCGCGCCGGTCCCGTCGCCGGAAGCCACGGGGGTCCCGTACGGCGGGGTGCCGGAGGGGTACGCGGCTCCGCCGCGCCCGTTGGGCCCGGAGGACGGAGTGTCAGTTTCACGACTCAAGGCAAGTTCTCCCGGTTGGCTCCGCCGCCCGTCACGACCTCAGCGGGCATCTCGGCGGCGCGCACCACCATACTGGCCACCTCTGGCGCGATTCCCACGACCGCCGGGGAAATCCGCACCGGACCCGCACGAGGGTCACGCGAAGTGGTACGTCACTTGCCAAGTCGGTCGGAGCCGTCGACGGGTTGCCGCCCGGGAGCCAAGGTGGCACAGATCACAGCGAGAGCCATCCCGCCGAGCAGAAAGACGTACGAGCCGCCACCCGCGCCGAACAGGAAGTCGCCTTCCGGGCGGCTGGCGGTGAGCAGGATGACGGCGATGATCCAGCCGAGCACCGGCGCGACCGCCCCGGACCGTCCGCGCAGCGCGTAGCCCCCTCCCAGGAACACTCCGCCCGCGCCCGCGAGCGCGAGCAGCAGGCCGAGCGGGAACCAGGCGGCCTGCACCAGCGCCCCGGCGATGCCGACAACCGCGCCGAGCACGCACAGCCCGAGCAGCGCGGCCATCCGGCCCAGCGAGGGGCGTTGCAGCGGCTGGGCGAGCATCGAGCCGTGTCCGGGGCCGCTCATGACGCCACCTCCACTCCGGCGAACAGGTCGCTCTCGCCGGGCTCGGCACTGCCGTGCACCAACTCGTAGTACTCGGTGGTGAACAGCGGCTGGGCCTGGTCGTTGGAGAGCGCGAAGTAGTCGCCCGCGACGGTGATCTGGGTGGCGTGGGCGCGCATCGCGGCGGCCTTGGCGGCGGCGTACGCGCTGCCGTCGACGGCGGTGGTGATCCGCTCGTCCGGCACCACGCCGGGCAGGTCGGCGATGTCGGCGCTCTTGCCGAACGGCAGGCCGGGCAGCTCGTCGGCGAGCCGCGCGAAGGCGTCCTCGACGACCGAGCGGGGCATGCGGTTCCAGTAGACCTTGGCCACCCGGTGGCCGCGTCCGGCGGCCAGCTCGACGGCGCGCATGGCGACGCGGTGGGCCTGGATGTGGTCGGGGTGGCCGTACCCGCCGTTGTCGTCGTACGCGACGAGCACCTGCGGCCGGACCTCCAGGATGACGTCCACGAGCGCCCCGGCGGCCTCGTCGAGGCCGGCCTGCCAGAAGCAGGCGGGGTCGTCGTTGTCGGGGAGCCCCATCATCCCGGAGTCCCCGTACCGCCCGGCGCCGCCGAGCAGCCGCACGTCCGTGACCCCCAGCTCGCGGAGGGCGGCGTCCAGCTCGCCCCGCCGGTACGCCCCGAGCGCGGCGCCCTCCAGATGTCCCAGCTCCGGCGGGATCACCTCCCCCCGCTCCCCGAGCGTGCAGGTCACCAGGGTCACGTGCGCCCCCTCGGCCACGTACTTGGCCATGGTCGCGCCGTTGTTGATCGACTCGTCGTCGGGATGCGCGTGCACGAGCAGCAGACGCCGGGCGGGCAGTTCGGTCATGGGGTCCAGCGTACGAGGGCAGGGGCGACGGTTCAGGACGCGCCCTGCGCGGTGCTGTCGTCGGCGTAGCGCGGCAGGCCGTCCGTCGGGATGGTCCAGTCCGCGATGGTGACGTCCTCGCCGTAGCCGAAGTCCTTGCGGGTGGCGTAGCGCGGGCCGGCGGGGGTGGGGTGGATGTCGGTGAAGACGGCGCCGGAGCCGGTGCGGGGGTCGAAGATCGCGTAGACCGGGATGCCCAGCAGCGGGTAGTCGCGGATCTTGCCGACCCAGTCGTTCTCCGGGTTGGAGCGGGAGACGATCTCGACGGCGGCGACGAGCGTGCGGGGGTCGAACGCGCCGTCCCCCTCCATGTCGGCCTCGGCGATCACCATCACGTCGGGGTGCCGCATGATGCCCTCGAAGAAGTCCTCGACGTCAGGTGCGCCCATATGGGCCACGATTCCATCCGGCAGCAACTGATCCAGCCGTTCACGGACGTACAGCGCGGTGAGCTGGTGTGGCCTCACCGGCGCCATCAGGTCGTGGACGATTCCTTCCCGCGTGACCTCGAACTGGCCGGGGAGAGTGTCGTCCAAGGACAGCACGAAGTCCCGCATGATCCGGTACAGGTGCGACATCCTAGGCATCCTCCTGGGGAGCGGTTCGGCAGTCTCGGCAGGGGCCCGGAGCCGGGGCGCGGAAGACTCGTTCGCAGCCGTCGCAAGTCTGGAAGGGGTGCCGCACGGGAGGCGGGGTGGCGGCAGGCCGGACGAACGGGGGTGGGGGCGGGAGGTAAGCGGTCAGACGGTGGGCCAACAGGGCGGCGGGGCGGTGCAGCGGCTCCGTCGGCAGTCCGTCGATCAGGGCTCCGCGTACTGCTGCCGGGGCGACGTCCCGCTCCAGCCAGGCGGCGACGCCGGGGGCGAGGTGGGCCGTGTCGGCGGCGGAGAGCAGCAGACGGGTGTCATGGCGGCGCAGGTCCGCGAGGACGTCGGTGGCGGCCTGGAGGAGTGCGGGGGCGGAGCAGGAGGGGGACGGCACGGCGGAGAGAGCCTTGCGACGGGGTCCCGGCGGACAGTCGCTGGGGGCAGGGGCGGGGGTGGGCCGCACCGGGTGGTCGCTCCCGCGCTCGTGGTTCGCGGGCTCGCGGTCCGCGCTCTCGTGGTCGGGCCGGTGGCGGCGGGCGGCCGGGGGCTGGTTGCAGGAGATCGTGCGGGTGATGATGCGGCCGCCGGGGACCCGTTCGCGTACGCGCCGCAGGTAGCCGTGTTGCTCCAGCTCACGCAGGGCGGCGGCGATACGGGTGACCCCCTCCGGGAACCGTACCGCGAGCGTCTTGATGTCGATTCGGACGCCCGGCGGCAGCGACTGGATGTGCGTGCCGAGCCCGATCGCCAGGAGGGAGAGGTCCGCGTGCTGGGCGAGGTGGTTGCCGATCACCGTGAAGCGGGCGGTGTGACGGGAGTTGTCGTGGATGAGACCACCCCGGTTCGGGTGGTCTTGACCCGCAATGCGGGACCGGACGCGCGAGGGCGCGCTAGGGTTCTGGGTACCCATCGGGAAGCTCGATTCTTCCTTGATGGTCAGGCCCTCGCACTGGGATGCCACTCCCGGCGGGGGCCGACGTATGTCTGCGGTTGTCTTGCGCTGAGCCTAGAGCCGCCCAGGGTGGCAATTGCCAGCGGAAACAGGGATGTTCACCCACCCGAGTGAGGCTGCCGCCGTGGGCAGCCACGGGCGGGAGGGGTGGGGCTTGGTGGGGGTGTTTTCCCCCGTTTCTTTGCTCTCTTACTGACCACCTCCGGCACCGGAGCGCGACCGCCCGGGTTCCGGTGCGGCGAAGTCCAGTTCAGCCCAAACGATCTTGCGCGGAAACCGGTCGTCCGCCACGCCCCAACGGTCGGCCAGGGCAGCCACGAGCAGCAGCCCTCGCCCACCCTCGTCCTCCACCCCCGGCTCCCGGCACACCGGGCGCCGGTCACCGCGCGTGTCCGTCACCTCGATACGGAGGGTGCCGTGCGCGGCGTGCAGCGCGAGCCGGAAACTCCTTCCCGGCAGCCGCCCGTGGGTCGCGGCGTTGGCCGCCAGCTCCGCGACGATCTGACCGGCCTCCTCCCACGGCAGCCCCCAGCTACGAAGCTGCTCAGCGGCGAGCAGCCGCGCGAGTCGGGCACCTCGCGGGGTGGAGGAGAACAGCACGCTGAAGTCGCGTGCACGAGCATCGAGTTGGGCCGCAGCCCCGGCGTTTTCCTGATTCACATCACCCAGGGTGTCCGTCCCGCCCTACCGTGAAGAGTGATCGCACCGTTGCGTACGGTCACTGTCGGCGGGTTGTCCGGTGGTGTCCGCGCTGTCGGCAGAGGCAGGGAGGAGTGCGGATGTCGGTGGACGGCGAGTTGGTACGGCTCGCATCGGAGACGGACGAGTCCGGCTGGGAGGTCGAACCGGACGACGACTGGGGCGCGGCGGTGATCGCCACGGTGGGCCGCCAGTTGAAGCTACGCCGCGAGGCAGCGGGGCTCCGCGCCGCTGAGTTCGGCGCGCTGATCGGGTACGGGGAGGACCTGGTCTACAAGGTGGAGGCCGGAAAGCGGATTCCGCGGCAGGAGTATCTGGACAGGGCGGACGAGGTGTTGGACGCGGGCGGTCTGATCTCGGCGTCGTGGGAGGACGTGAAGAGGGTCCGGTACCCCAAGAGTGTCCGGGCGCTTGCGGAGTTCGAGGCCAAGGCCGTCGAGATCGGTGTGTACATGGGGCTGAGCGTCCATGGGCTGCTTCAGACTCCGGACCATGCCCGAGCGCTGTTCGAGGTCTACCAGCCGCCGTACTCGGAGGAGGAGGTAGAGCATCTGGTCTCCGCGCGGATGGCCCGGAAGGCGGTTTTCGCGCGGTCGCCCGCCCCTGCTCTCAGCTTCGTCCTGGAAGAGGCGACGCTACGTCGGCGCGTTGGAGGCACAATGGTGTGGCGTGAGCAACTCGAACACCTTCTGGATACTGGGCGTTTGCGGAACGTCACGCTGCAAGTGATGCCGCTGGCCGCAGGGGCCCACCCTGGACTGGACGGCAGGATCGAGGTACTGAAGTTCGCTGACGGCACGGCGGCAGGCCGTTCGGACGGCGCGTTCAATAGTCGGCCAACCTCCGACCCGAGGCAGCTCCGCATCCTTGATCTGCGGTATGGCACCATCCGAGCCCAGGCGCTCTCGCCAGAGAAGTCGCTGGCCTTCATCGAGCAAGTGCTGGGAGAAAAATGATCCGCAAGGTCTCTGCCGGGGAAACTGCCCAACTGGCCTGGTTCAAGAGCAGCTACAGCGATGGCCCGGACGGCAACTCCTGCGTCGAACTCGCCGTCACCCCCAGCACCATCCACGTCCGCGACTCAAAGCACACCGCAGGCCCTCAGCTCGCCCTCACCCAGGCAACCTGGACGGCGTTCGTCGCAGGCGTGCGCGACTGACACCTGACGGCCCCGGCACAGCCACGCCGGGGCCGCCCCCTGAGGACTCCATGCATGCCCGCACCACAAATATGGGCGGCCTTTGCAGAACAAAGGCAGGGAGCCCCATGAGCGAAAACCTCACCACGCTGAAGTGGTTCAAGAGCAGCCACAGCGGGGGAACCGACGGCAACTCCTGCGTTGAGGTCGCGCCCACACCACGCTTGGTCCACATCCGCGACTCGAAGCACGCGACCGGCCCACAGCTCGCCCTCGCCCACGCCTCCTGGACAGCCTCCGTAAACGGCCAGCCGCCCGAGCTGACCTGGTTCAAGAGCAGCCACAGCGGGGGAACCGACGGCAACTCCTGCGTAGAAGTCGCGCTCGCGCCCCGCATGGTCCACATCCGCGACTCGAAACACACCGCAGGCCCGCAGCTCATCCTCACCCAGCAGACCTGGACAGCCTTCGTCACCGGCGTCCGCGACTGAACGCTGACGGCCCCGGCACAACCACGCCGGGCCCGCCCGCATGCCCGCACCACAGACACGGGCAGCCCCCACCGGCACACCGTAGGAGTGGCCTGATCAGCCGGGAGACTCTCCGTCGTCGGCGTTGGTCATCCGTTCGTTCACCCACCGCTGGGCCTGCGCGAGGTTCGCGGCGGTGCCTGCGGGCTCGTACGAGAATCCGTTCCACTCTTCCAGTGCCCTCGGTTCGCCAGGGCGGACGTGACCGCCGCCACCATGCAGCGGCCGGTGCCGACGCTGGACGTCCAGGGGAGCCCGGCGCCGCTTCTCGTACGCGGCCAGCGGGTCGTCCGTGCCGGGTCGCGGGACAGCGCGGGACGGCTGGTTCGGTGGTCCTGGTCGGGAATGCCTACCCATGATGTCGATGCTCTCAGGCCGCGACCGTGGTCGGGCGGGATGCGGAGCAGGGGCCTCCACGGCTACGCCCGTGTTCTGCTGACCGTGAATGGCGACGGCTCTGCCGAGGGCCAACTGCTGGGCGGCACCGTCTCTTTCATGTCCGCGCGCACGCACGCGGCGCCGGCGTTCGGCAACCCTGCCCACTGGGCCGCGGGCCTTCCCGACACCGGCCGGGAGGCTCGGCACGCCCCGGAGCGGATCACAGCGGCGACCGAGGAGGCGTTTCACCTGAGATTCCTCGCCCAGTGCGCTGTGCCGGACGCACAGATGACGACCGTGGGCGACGTCACGTACCTGGTCGACGTGGTCACCGGCTCCGCCGCTACCCTCACCCCCACCGAGGGCCGGTGGGAGGTGCGCGAGGGCGGTCCGGTGCGGCTGTGGGAACGGATCGAGGCCGTGCTGTCCGCGTACGACGCGGCAGGCCGGCCGGGGCCGGAAGCGTTCACCCTGCACGTCGATGACGGCAGGCAGCAGCTACGCCACAGGCAGATGCCCAGCCTGCCGCTCCCCCGGCCCTGAAGAAGGCGCAGAGTCCAGGCGTCCCGGCGGTGAGCGTGACGGCCTCCGCCCGGGCGCCTGACCGTGGTCCCCGCACCCACTTGTGATCGCCGTCCGCGTCCCCCTTGACGCAACCCCCCGCACCGGTACAGTGCAATGAGCGGCATACCCGCGCCCCACATCCGGCGCCGGTGTCGTGTTCCTCTCTCAGCCCTCGTGCCGATGGTCTTCGACCAGGCCGGGCTTCTTCCCAGAGACACCTCTTGACCAGGGCTTTCATCGCCCCGCCAGTGGTGTCGTTCCCCTCGCCCGGAGGCAGGCGTGTCCGCCCCTCCGTGATCTGCGGCGGCCCTTCCTCTTCCCTGCCGTTTTCCGTCCTGAAAGGACACCTCGACCGTGACCACCACCCTCGAACCCCCCACCAAAGTCACAGCAAGCACCCCAGCCACCCGCACCCGCACCCTCACCGGCGTCCTCGACATCGACGCGCACGGGAAGGGCCACCTGCGGGCCGCCGCGAGCCTCCTGCCCTCCCCCGCCGACCCGCAGATCCCACCCGCGCTGGTCCGCCGGTACGGGCTCCGCAAGGGCGACCTCGTCGAAGGCGTCAGCGGAGCGCAGCGCGCCCTCACCGAGGTCACCGGCGTCGATGGCCGCGACCCCGGAGAACGTCGCAGAAACTTCCGCGACCTGACCCCCCTGCACCCCCACCAGCGCATGCGTCTCGAACACCCCGCCTCCGGCCTGGCCGGACGCCTCACCGACCTGCTCGCCCCCGTCGGCAAGGGCCAGCGCGGGCTGATCGTCGCCCCGCCGAAGAGCGGCAAGACCGTCCTGCTCCAGCAGCTCGCCGCGGCCATCGCCGGCAACCACCCCGAGTGCCGCCTGATGGTGCTGCTGCTGGACGAACGCCCGGAGGAGGTCACCGACATGCGCAGGTCCGTACGCGGCGAGGTGTACGCGTCCACCTTCGACCGCCCCGCCAAGGAGCACACCGCCCTCGCGGACCTCGTCGTGGAGCGGGCCAAGCGGCGGGTGGAGGCCGGGGAGGACGTCGTCATCCTGCTGGACTCGCTGACAAGGCTCTGCCGCGCGCACAACAACGCCTCGGCAGCGGGCGGCCGCACCCTCAGCGGAGGCGTCGACGCGGCCGCGCTCCTGGGCCCCAAGCGGTTCTTCGGCGCCGCGAGGCAGGCCGAGGAGGGCGGTTCGCTGACCATCCTCGCCAGCGCGCTGGTGGACACCGGCTCACGCGCCGACGGCTACTTCTTCGAGGAGCTGAAGGGCACCGGCAACATGGAACTCCGCCTGGACCGGGAGCTGGCGGGCCGCCGCGTCTTCCCGCCCGTCGACATCGACCGCACCGGCACCCGCCGCGAGGAACTCCTGCTCGACCCGTACGAGTTGACGGTCACCCGGGGCCTTCGCCGCGCTCTGCGCTCACAGGGGGACGCATCGCTGGAGACCCTGCTGCAACGGATGCGGGAAACCCCGGACAACGCCACATTCCTGCGCCGCGTCCAGCCGACCCTGCCGACGACCTGAGCGCCGTGCACGGCGAGTGGGGTGGCCGGCCGGGCCGTCACCCCGGACCCGCGTCAGAACTTGATGCTGCCGATCATGCTGGCGACGTTCGTGGTCAGCTCGCTGATCGTGGGTGCGATGGTCGAGGAGGCGAGATAGAAGCCGAGGAGCATGCAGATGGCGGCGTGCCCCCCCTTCAGTCCCGACTTCTTGATCAGCAGGAAGACGATGATCGCCAGCAGCACCACCGCCGAAATCGAGAGTGCCACGGCGGCTCACCTCCAATGAATCCCAGGGACACGGGGGGTTCGGACTATGGGGGTTGTGACTCGGTCCAGCCCCGGCGAACCGGCCCGAGAGCCAAGTCCACGCGGACGCCGCCAGGTTCATACCCACGCAGCGACAGTGATCATAACTATCCGTGCTCGCGCATCGCTCGGCGCACGGCCGCACAAGGGGGCGCATGGCCAATATGGTCGGGCCATGACGACCCAGACAGTCGACACCGACTCCTTCCCCCGGCGACACGCCCGGACCCAGCGCTTCTCGCTCGGCGCGCCGCGCGCGTTCACCGTGGCGCCCGACGGCTCACGTGTCGCGTTCCTCCGCTCGGGCTCCGGCACGGACCGCGCCAACTCCCTGTGGATTCTGGACACGTCGGACGGCACCGAGCGCCCCGCCGCCGACCCCCGCGCCCTCCTCGCGGGCGCGGACGAGGAGCTGTCACCCGAGGAACGGGCCCGCCGCGAGCGCACCCGCGAGGGCGGCGCCGGCATCGTCGGCTACGCCACCGACTCGGCCCTGGAACTGGCCTCTTTCGCCTTGTCGGGACGGCTTTTCACGGCCGAGCTGCGGGCCGGCACCGCGACCGAACTCACCGTGCCCGGACCGGTGATCGACCCCCGCCCCTCCCCCGACGGCACGCACATCGCCTACGTCGTCGGAGGCGAGCTGCGGGTCGTCGGCGCCGAGGGGGCCGACGACCGGCCGCTGGCCACCCCCGAGAACGACGCAGTGACGTACGGCCTCGCGGAGTTCATCGCGGCCGAGGAGATGGACCGTACGCGGGGCTTCTGGTGGTCCCCGGAGTCGGACCGGCTGCTGGTGGCGCGGGCGGACGACACGCCGGTGCGGCGCTGGTGGATCGCGGACACGTCACACCCCGACCGTGAGCCACACCACGTGCGCTACCCGGCGGCGGGCACCGCCAACGCGGAGGTGACGCTGTTCGTCATCGGTCTGGACGGCACCCGCACCGAGGTTCGCTGGGACCGCGAGCGCTACCCCTATCTGGCGCGTGTGCACTGGTCACAGGCAGGTTCCCCGCTGTTTCTGGTGCAGTCGCGGGACCAGCGCGGCCAGCTGATCCTGGCCGTCGACCCGGACACCGGCGTCACCCGGATGGTGCACGCCGACGAAGATCCAACATGGCTGGAACTTTTCGCTGGGGTGCCCGCCTGGACCCCCTCCGGACAGCTCGTGCGTGTCGCGGACGAGGGCGGCGCGCGGGTCCTCACCTTGGGCGAACGCCCGTTGACCGGGCCGCAGTTGCACATCCGCGCGGTACTGGACGTGTCGGCGGACGACGTACTGGTCTCGGCCTCCGCCGGCGAGGCTGCCCAGGACCCGGAAATCGGCGAGATCCATGTGTACCGGGTCAGCGAGCTGGGCGTGGAGCGCGTGTCCCAGGAGCCCGGCGTGCACTCGGCGGTGCGCTCGGGCGACGTCACCGTCCTGGTCTCCGCGACGCTGGACAGTCCCGGCGCCCGTGTCCAGGTGCTGCGTGACGGAAAACCGGCGCTCGGTGTCCGCTCGTACGCCGAAAACCCCGGTATGTCCCCCAGTGTGACCCTGACCGAGGGGGGCGCACGGCGAATTCCGTGCGCCGTGCTTATGCCATCGGACTACCCCGACGACACTCCCCTGCCCGTCCTGCTCGACCCCTACGGGGGCCCGCACGGTCAGCGGGTCGTCGCCGCCCACAACGCCCATCTGACCTCGCAGTGGTTCGCCGACCAGGGCTTCGCGGTGATCGTCGCGGACGGCCGGGGCACCCCCGGCCGCTCCCCCGAGTGGGAGAAGTCGATCCACCAGGACTTCACGCTTACCCTCGACGACCAGATCGACGCCCTGCACGACCTGGCCAAGCGCTACCCGCTCGACCTCTCCCGCGTGGCCATCCGGGGCTGGTCGTACGGCGGTTACCTGTCCGCGCTGGCGGTCCTGCGCCGCCCGGACGTCTTCCACGCGGGCATCGTGGGCGCCCCGGTCACCGACTGGCGGCTGTACGACACCCACTACACCGAGCGCTATCTGGGCGACCCCGAGGCCGACCCGGAGAGCTACGCCCGCAACTCCCTGATCACCGACGAGGGCCTGTCCGACGCCGCCGAAGCACACCGGCCCATGATGATCATCCATGGCCTGGCCGATGACAATGTGGTGGCCGCACACACTCTCCGGCTGTCCTCCGCCCTCCTCGCCGCCGGCCGCCCGCACGAGGTGCTGCCGCTGTCCGGCGTCACCCACATGACCCCGCAGGAACAGGTCGCGGAGAACCTGCTCCTCCTCCAGGTGGACTTCCTCAAGCGCGCCCTGGGGACCGGTGGGACGAACCAGCCCGAACGGCGTTAACGCACAGGCAACTTCACCGAAGTCGCTCCGATATAAGCACCCGCGAGTCTGATCCGCGTACGGCCGTGCGGGTGCCGTGAACGGGCCGGGATACGCCATGTCATCCCGGCCCGTTGCCGTGCCCCCCGTGCCCCTCCATGGCCCCCGGCACCACCCGCCGCTCCGCCGCGAACAGACACGCCGACGGATGCGCGCCCGGCCCCCCGGCCCCCCGGAACTCCTCCGGCACCGCCAGCGCCGGCACCTCCTTCGCACACCGCTCCTCCGCCTTCCAGCACCGGGTACGGAACCGGCACCCGGAGGGGATCGCGGTCGGCGAGGGCACATCACCGCTCAGGATGATCCGCTCCCGGTGCGCACGCGCCTCCGGATCGGGCACCGGCACCGCCGACAGCAGCGCCTGGGTGTACGGGTGCGTGGGGTGCTCGTAGATCTCCGCGTCCGTCCCGGTCTCCACGATCCGGCCGAGGTACATCACCGCGACCCGGTCCGCGATGTGCCGCACGATCGACAGGTCGTGCGCGATGAACACGTAGGACAATCCGAACTCCGCCTGGAGCCGCTCCAGCAGGTTGATCACCTGCGCCTGCACCGACACGTCCAGCGCGGACACCGGCTCGTCCGCGACGATCACCTCGGGGCGCAGCGCCAGCGCCCGCGCGATGCCGATCCGCTGCCGCTGGCCGCCGGAGAACTGGTGCGGGTAGCGGCCCAGGAACTCCGGGTTGAGCCCCACCACGTCCAGCAACTCCTGCACCCGGCGCCGCCGTTCGCCCTTGGGAGCCACCTCGGGGTGGATCTCGTAGGGCTCCCCGATGATGTCCCCCACGGTCATCCGGGGGTTGAGCGAGGTGTACGGGTCCTGGAACACCATCTGGATGTTCCGGCGGACCTCCTTCAGCCGGCGCCCGGACGCGCCCGTGATGTCCTCGCCCCGGAACCGGATCTCGCCCTCGGTGGGCCGCTCCAGATGGCAGAGCAGCTTGGCCACCGTGGACTTGCCGCATCCCGACTCGCCCACGATGCCGAGGGTCTCGCCCCGGCCGAGGGTGAAGTCGACGCCGTCGACGGCCTTCACCGAGCCGATCTGTTTGCGCAGGACGATGCCCCGGGTGAGCGGGTAGTGCTTGACCAGGCCGCGGGCTTCCAGGACGGGTTCAGCCATCGAGGCCATCGAGGCACTCCCTCCAGAAGTGACAGGCGCTCGCCCGGTCCGGGCCCGCCTGATACAGCGGGGGCTCGTCCGTGCGGCAGACGTCCCGTGCCATCGCGCAGCGCGGATGGAAGGCGCAGCCGGACGGGATGTGGGTCAGGCTGGGCGGCAGGCCCTTGATGGCGTACAGCTCGCGGCCCTTGTGGTCGAGGCGGGGGATGGAGTCGAGCAGGCCGCGCGTGTAGGGGTGGGCCGGTGCCTTGTAGATGTCGTGCACGGGCGCCGACTCCACGATCCGGCCCGCGTACATCACGGCGATCCGGTCGGCCACGTCCGCGACGACACCGAGGTCATGGGTGATGAGGACGAGCCCCATGTCGTACTCGCGGCGCAGCTCCGCGAGGAGGTCCATCACCTGGGCCTGCACGGTGACGTCGAGGGCGGTGGTGGGTTCGTCGGCGATGACGAGGGCGGGTTCCAGCGCGATCGCCATGGCGATCATGATGCGCTGGCGCATGCCGCCGGAGAACTGGTGCGGGTAGTCCCGCACCCGCTGGGCGGCGCCGGGGATGCGCACCCGGTCCATCAGCTCGACCGCCTTGGTCCGCGCGTCCTTGCGGGACATCCCCCGGTGGACGGTGAACATCTCCCCGAGCTGGTCGCCGACGGAGAGCACGGGGTTGAGGGCGGACAGGGCGTCCTGGAAGATCATCGCCATTCCGGCGCCCCTGATCTTCCGTCGTTCCTCCTCCTTCAGGTTAAGCAGGTCGCGGCCCTGGAAGAGGATCTGACCGCCGGTGATCCGGCCGGGCGGCATGTCGAGGATGCCCATCACGGCCTGCGCGGTGACCGACTTGCCGGACCCGGACTCCCCGAGCACCGCCAGGGTCTCGCCCGCGGCGACCTCGTACGACACCCCGTTGACGGCCTTGGCGATCCCGTCGCGGGTGCGGAACTCCACGTGCAGGTCGCGTACTTCGAGCAGCATGGGCGCCGTCACCTCAGCTTCGGGTCGAGGGCGTCGCGTACCGCGTCGCCGAGCATGATGAAGGCCAGGACGGTGATCGCCAGCGCCCCGGAGGGCCAGAGCAGGGCGTGCGGGGCGTTGCGGATGTAGGGGGAGGCGGCGGAGATGTCGATGCCCCAGGACACGCTGGGCGGCTTCAGGCCGACGCCGAGGTAGGACAGGGTGGCCTCCAGTGAGATGTAGGTGCCGAGCGCGATGGTGGCCACGACGATCACCGGGGCGACGGCGTTGGGCGCGATGTGCCGCAGCAGCAGCCGGGCGGGCGAGGCGCCGAGCGCGCGGGCGGCCTGCACGTAGTCGTTCTGCCGGGCGGTGATGACGGAGCCGCGGGCGATCCGGGAGATCTGCGGCCAGCCGAGCAGCACCATGAACCCGATGACCGGCCAGACGGTGTTGCTGGTGACCACCGACAGCAGCACCAAGCCGCCGAGGACGACCGGGATGGCGAAGAAGACGTCGGTGATCCGGGACAGCACCGCGTCCCAGGCGCCCCCGAAGAACCCCGCGAGCCCGCCGAGCACCGACCCGAGCAGCGCCACCCCGAGCGTGGCGCACACGCCCACGGTGACCGATGTGCGCGCGCCGTACACCGTGCGCGTGTACACGTCGCAGCCCTGGCCGTCGAAGCCGAAGGGGTGGCCGGGCGCGGAGCCGTCCTGGGCCTTGGCGAGGTCGCAGTCGAGGGGGTTGCCCGAGGTGATGGCCGAGGGCCAGACGGAGATGAAGACCAGGAAGACGATCACGAGCGCGGAGAGCAGGAAGACCGGGTTGCGCCTGAGGTCCCGCCAGGCGTCCGACCAGAGCGAGCGCGGCCTGTCCTGCGGGCCGCCGCCCTCCGGTTGGCCGGGCACCCGTTCCAGCGTGGCGGCCTCGCCGGTCGCCAGGTCCATCGCCCCGCCCATGCCGGTCCCGGCGATCGCCCCCCGCGGCTCGTACGACGACGGCTCAGGCATAGCGAATCCTCGGGTCGAGTACCGCGTAGAGCAGGTCCACCAGCAGGTTGGCGGCCAGGAAGACCAGGACCAGCACGGTGACGAAGCCGACCACCGTCTGTGTGTTCTGCCGCAGGATGCCCTGGTAGAGCTGGAAGCCGACGCCGTGGATGTTGAAGATCCGCTCGGTGACGATCGCGCCGCCCATCAGCGCGCCGATGTCGGTGCCGATGAAGGTGACCACGGGGATCAGCGAGGTCCGCAGCAGATGCCGGACGACGACCCGGCGCCGGGGCAGCCCCTTGGCGACGGCGGTACGGACGTAGTCGGAGCGCCGGTTCTCCGCGATGGAGGTACGGGTCAGCCGGGTGACGTAGGCCAGGGAGACCGACGCCAGCACCAGACCCGGCACGATCAGCTCGCCGAACGGCGCCTCCGGGGAGACCGACGGTTTGATCCACCCCCACTCCACGCCCAGCAGCAGTTGGAGCACCAGGCCGGTGACGAAGGTCGGCACGGAGATCACCACGAGGGTGAGCAGCAGCACGCCGGTGTCGACCGGCCGGCCCCGGCTCAGCCCGGTGAGCACGCCGAGGGTGATGCCGACGACCAGCTCGAAGAGGACGGCCACGATGGTCAGCCGGATGGTGACGGGAAAGGCCGCCGCCATCAGCTCGGTGACGGGCTGTCCGTTGAACGCCGTGCCGAAGTCACCGGTGAAGACGTTCCCCATGTAGGTCGCGTACTGCTGCCAGAGCGGCCGGTCGAGGCCGAACTCGCTCTTGAGCTGGGCGGCGGTCGCCGCGTCGCACTGCCGCTCGCCGCACAGGCCGGCGATGGGGTCGCCCATCACGTTGACCATCAGGAAGATCAGCAGGGTGGCCCCGATGAACACCGGCACCATCTGGAGCAGTCGCCGGACGACGTAGCGTCCCATGGCGGGTCAGCTGACCTTGATCTCGTTGTACACCGGCACGCTGAACGGGTTGAGCTGGACGCCGGTGAGCCGCTGGGAGTAGCCCGCGTTGCCGTTCTGGTACCAGAGCGGGATGGCGGCCATGTTGTCCCGGACGACCTCCTCGGCCTGCTGGAAGGTGGAGATGGCCTTGGCCGGGTCGGTCTCGGCGTTGGCCCGGTCCACCAGCTCGTCGAACTCGGAGTTGGACCACTTGCCGTCGTTGGAGGAGGCGCCGGTGAAGTACAGCGGCTGGAGGAAGTTCTGGATGAGCGGGTAGTCCATCTGCCAGCCGGCCCGGAAGGGGCCGCTCATCTTGTGCTGGCCGAGCTGGTTGCGGAAGTCGGCGAAGGTGCCGACCGGGTTGCCGACGCAGGCGTTGTCGTCGCCGAGGGCGTGGTTGACGGAGTTGCAGACCGCGTCGATCCACTCCCGGTGCGAGCCGGTGTCCGCGTTGTAGGTGAGCTTCAGGGTGCCGCCGGGGATGCCCCCGCCCTGCCGGACCAGCCGCTTGGCGGCCGCCGGGTCGTACGCGCAGGCGCGCCCGCACAGGCCCGCCTTGTAGCCGCCGTCGGTGCCGAGGACGGGTGAGGTCCAGTCGGTGGCGGGGGTGCGGGTGCGCTGGAAGATGGTCTTGGTGATCTGGTCCCGGTTGATGGCCATGGAGAGCCCGGTGCGCACCTTCTCCATGCCGGGCCGGTTCCAGCGCTCGTCGTAGTACGGGAAGGCGAGGGTCTGGATGATGCCGGCCGGGGTGTTGATGTACCGCTCGCCGAGATCGGTTCTGACGTTCTTCAGCTGGGCGGCGGGGATGTCGTCGGCGAGGTCGAGGTTGCCGGCCATCAGGTCGGTGTAGGCGGTGTTGTTGTCGGTGTAGACCTTGAGGATCACCCCGTCGTTGAGCGCCTTGTCGGCGCCGGGGTAGCCGTTCCACTTCCGCAGCGCCATCTGGGAGCCCTTGGTGTAGGAGTCGATGGCGTACGGGCCGTTGCCGACCGGGGTCTTCAGCCAGGCGGCGTGGTCGGTGAAGAAGGCGCGGGGCAGCGGGGCGAAGGCGGCGTAGCCGAGGGTGTCGGGGAAGCCGGAGAACTTCTGGTTGAGGGTGACGGTGAAGGTGCGGTCGTCGACGACCTTGAGCCCGGAGAGGGTGTTCGCGTGCTGGCTGCCCATCTCGGGGTGGACCTGGTCGTAGCCGTCGATGTAGCCGAAGAAGTAGGCGTTCTTCTGCTTGTTCTTCAGGCTCGCGCCGTAGTTCCAGGCGTCCGTGAAGGAGCGGGCCGTGACCTTCTCGCCGTTGGAGAAGGTCCAGCCGTCCTTGAGCTTCACGGTGTAGTGGCGGGAGTCGGTGGTCTCGATGGACTGGGCCAGCATGTTCTGGGCCTCGCCGGTCCTCGGGTCGTACCGCTTCAGGCCCCGGAAGACCATGTCGAGCACCTTGCCGCCCTGCACCTCGTTGGTGTTGGCCGGCTCCAGCGGGTTCTGCGGGTCGCCCCAGGAGGAGGTGAGCATCCCGCCGTCCGCGGCGCCGCTCGCTCCCCCGCCGCAGCCGGTGGCGGCGAGCGCCAGCGCGGCGGCGCCGGCGAACCATCGGGCGTGCCTGATTCCGCGCATGCGTGCCTCCTCAGCGATCACCTCACCGTTACCGGTCAATATCGGTCGGTACGGCGCATCCCGCATGCCCGGCGCCCGATTGCCTCGCCTTTCGAGGGACACGTCAGCCATATGCAGGCAGGTCCGGCATGGGCTCGGGTGACCTTGCGGACAAGACGCAATGGATCACCGCGCAACGTTGCCGAAACGTTGGATCGTGACGCGCCGGTGTACGCATTT
The DNA here is from genome assembly GCF_044541565.1 of Streptomyces sp. NPDC085596. Taxonomy (NCBI): domain Bacteria; kingdom Bacillati; phylum Actinomycetota; class Actinomycetes; order Kitasatosporales; family Streptomycetaceae; genus Streptomyces; species Streptomyces sp. NPDC085596. Next base: position 63,401 of record NZ_JBITTC010000008.1, read on the forward strand.
CGACACCTCACCGTCCGCATATCGAACCCATTGGCCGATTGGCCCGAATAGTCCGAGGAGAAGCACGGATTGATTACGGTCGCGCTACACGCGTAGCTACGGATGCGTCAAGCAGAGGTAAAGAAGGTAAATAGAAGACCAAGTCGACCGAGAATTTATTGACCTTGAATGAATTGCGTTGAAAAAGTCCGGCGTAGCCCGTAGGGGAAGCGCCCTGCGGAGTCCTCAGACCCTCCCTCGGGCCAGGAGCACCAATGACCACCCCCACTCCATCGGCGGCTGCCCCGCTTGAGGTGACCGACGAGCCCGTCGAGAAGTCGGGTACTCCGGACGCCCCCAAGGGCAGCGAGAGCCGATCCCCCGGACGGCTCGCCTGGAAGCGCTTCAAGCGCGACCGCACCGGCGTCGTCTCCGCCTTCGTCGTCGCGTTCTTCTTCCTGATCGCCATAGCGGCGCCGCTCATAGCGAAGCTGTACGGCAAGGACCCGTACACCACCTACGCGAGCGAGCGGCCCGAGCTGCTGGACGCGTTCGCCTACCCCGTGGGCCCCAACGGCGGCATGAGCTCCGAGTTCTGGTTCGGCATCGAGCCCCAGCTCGGGCGCGACGTCTTCACCTTCCTGCTCTACGGCATCCGGACCTCGCTGGGCATCGCCCTCGCCGCCACGATCCTCACCACGGTCATCGGTGTCGTCGTCGGCGTCACGGCGGGCTACCTGGGCGGCAAGACCGACTACCTCGTCGGCCGGATCATCGACATCGTGCTGTCGTTCCCCTCGACGCTGTTCTTCATCGCCTTCATGCCGGTGGTCTACGGCATCTTCATCGCCGCCGACGACAACGTGCCCACCTGGCTGGTGGCGATGTCGCTGATCATCGTGCTGTCGGCGTTCGGCTGGGCGTCCATCGCGCGCCTCCTGCGCGGTCAGGTGCTGGGCCTGCGTGAGCGGGAGTTCGTCGAGGCGGCCAAGGTCACGGGAGCCTCCCCCCGGCGCATCGTCTTCAAGGAGCTGCTGCCCAACCTGTGGACGCCGATCCTCATCCAGTCCACGCTGATGCTCCCGGCCTATGTGACCGCGGAAGCCGGACTCGCCTTCCTCGGCGTCGGCATCACCGACCCGACCCCGGACTGGGGCGTCATGATCGGCCGCGGTGCCTCGTTCTACTCCCAGGACATCACCTTCATGCTCTTCCCGGGCATCTCCATGGTGCTCTTCGTCCTCGCCTTCAACTTGCTCGGTGACTCCGTGCGTGACGCTCTCGACCCGAAGTCGAAGCGGTAGCAGATCAGCTTCACCCGGCCCGGTTCGCAGACGTCCGGCTGGTTCCGATCGTCCGAAACTGACACTCACAGGCAGGCTCAGCATGGCTTTTTCTCGTAGGAACTTCCTGATCGCCACCGGTGTGGCCGCGGCCTCCACCAGCGTGCTGACCGCCTGCGGCAGCAGCGACAACAAGGGCTCCGGCCCCCAGGTCCCGTCCGTGAGCAAGGGCAAGACCATGAACATCCCGGTCGGCACCAAGGCCGACTCGACGGGTCCTGCCCCCGAGGTTCCGGGCGCGGTCAAGGGCGGGACGATCTACTCGCTCGACCAGTTCGACATGGACCACATGGACCCGGCCCAGATCTACGTCTCGACCGAGTCCGCCATCACGGTCCCGATCATGCGTGGTCTGACCGGCTACCGGATCGACGACAAGGGCGGCTGCACCCTCGTGGGTGACGCGGCCACGGACGCCGGCACCATGAAGGACGGCGGCCGCACCTGGTCCTTCACGCTCAAGGACGGCATCAAGTGGGAGGACGGTTCCGACCTCTCCATGGACGACGTCCGCCACACCTTCGAGCGCCTCTTCGCCTCCTTCATCGCCGAGGGTCCGCGCTACGTCCAGCAGTGGCTGGTGGGCGGCGACAAGTACAAGGGTCCCTACGACGGCAAGAAGCTCGACTCGATCGAGATCTCCGGCAAGACGGTCACCTTCCGCCTCACCGAGCCCCGCGCCGACTTCAACTACACGCTGGCCATGCGCGGCTTCTCCCTGGTGTCGAAGAAGAAGGACACCAAGGAGAAGTACGACAAGCGCCCGTTCTCCTGCGGCCCGTACCGCATCGAGAACCGCAGCATCGGCAAGTCGATGACCTACGTGCGCAACGAGCACTGGGACCCGAAGACGGACTCGATCCGCAACAACTACCCGGACAAGTACGTCTTCCAGTACGGCTTCCAGCCGGTCTCCTCGACCGACCGCTTCATGTCGGACCGCGGCAACGACCAGTACGCGATGTCGATCTTCAACGAGGTCGCCGCCGAGCGCGTCGCCCAGGTGCTGACCGACGCCAAGCTCAAGGAACGCGTCCTCACCGCGGTCGACACGGTCACCTACTACTGGCCGATCAACACCACCCGCATCAAGGACGTCAAGGTCCGCCAGGCCATCAACTGGGCGTGGCCGCACCAGCAGCTCCAGACCATCCGCGGCGGCCGCGCCACCAGCGAGATAGCCACCACCGTCCTCAGCCCGGTCACCCCCGGCTACCAGGACTTCGACCTCTACGGCGCGGAGAAGAAGCCCGGCGGCGACCCGGCCAAGGCCAAGGCGCTGCTGAAGGAGGCCGGCAAGGTCGGCCAGAAGTTGGTCATCGCCTTCCAGCAGTCGGACAACGCGGTGAAGCAGGCCGTCGCCATCAAGAACGCGCTCGAGGCGGCGGGCTTCGTGGTCGTCAACAAGCAGATCGACAAGTCGACCTTCTACACGCAGATCGGCAAGATCGACAACGACTACGACCTCTTCGCCGCCGGCTGGAGCCCGGACTGGCCGAACGGCTACTCCGTCTTCTACCCCTGCTGGAGCGGCAAGAACATCGGTGACGGCCGCAGCAACTACGCGCAGCTGAACGACCCGAGCGTGAACAAGGCGATCGACGCCGCCTCCAAGATCGCGGACGTCGAGGCCGCCAACAAGGCGTGGGGCGCCGTCGACCGCCAGATCATGGAGCTGGCCGCCGTCATCCCGGACTACCACTCCATCCGCAACTGGATGCACGGGTCCAAGGTCGGAAACGTCATCTACGACTCGGGCAACACCTGCGTCGCGCTCTGCAAGCTGTACGCCAAGAAGTAAGCGCGCACGACCCATCGGGGGCGGTCACGACCGGGCCGCCCCCTCCGGCCCCCCTCACCCCGGCGACGGCGCCCCGTCCGGAAAGTCACGCCCCATGCTCCGCTTCCTCGTCCGCCGAGTCTTCGGCGCGCTGGCGATTCTGTTGATCATCAGCGCCGTCACCTTCTGGCTCTTCTACGCCATCCCGCGTGACCCCGCCACGATGTCGTGCGGCAAGAACTGCACGCCCGACATGCTCGCGCAGGTGCGGCACAACCTGGGCATCGACCACCCGGTCCCGGTGCAGTACTGGTACTGGATCAAGGGCATCTTCGTCGGGCGCAGCTACGGCGACTTCGGCGACTGCAGCGCCCCGTGCCTCGGGTACTCCTTCGCCAACCGCGAGCCCGTGCTCGGCACGATCCTGGACCGGCTGCCGCTGACGCTCTCGCTGGCCTTCGGCTCGGCCGTCGTCTTCCTGGTCTTCGGTATCGGCGCGGGCATGATCGCCGCCGTGAAGCAGGGCAAGTGGCAGGACAAGCTGGCCAGTTCGGCCTCGCTGATCGCCTCCTCGCTCCAGATCTACTTCGTCGGCTACATCGCGATGTACTTCCTCGTCGCCAAGCTCGACGTCCTGGACAACCCGTCCTACACGCCGCTCACCGAGAACCCCGCCGCGTGGGCCTCGGGCCTGCTGCTGCCGTGGCTGGTGCTGGCGCTGATCTGGACCGCGAACTACACCCGTATGACGCGCTCGCAGCTGGTGGAGACGCTCAGCGAGGACTACGTCCGCACCGCCCGCGCCAAGGGCCTCTCCGCCCGCAACGTGTTCTTCCGGTTCGCCTGGCGCGGCGCGATGGGCCCGATCGTCACCATCTTCGGCATCGACCTGGCCACCCTCATCGGCGGCGCGATGATCACCGAGTACACCTTCAGCCTCCAGGGCGTGGGCCGGCTCGCGGTGGACTCGGTGGAGAAGAGCGACCTCCCCATGCTCATGGGTGTCACCCTGCTGTCGGCCGGCGCGATCGTCGTCTTCAACATCGTCGTCGACGCGATCTACGGCATGATCGACCCGCGCATCCGGCTCGCCTGACCTCCGTCCGTCCCCCTACCCCCCTCGCATCACCCCCAGGAGCGTCCCCGTGACGAGCACCCATCAGCAGCCGTTCCTCTCCGTCAAGGACCTCAGGGTCCACTTCTCCACCGAGGACGGCATGGTCAAGGCCGTGGACGGACTCAGCTTCGACCTGGCCAAGGGCCAGACGCTCGGCATCGTGGGCGAGTCGGGTTCCGGCAAGTCCGTCACCAACCTGACGATCCTGGGCCTGCACGACCGCGACCACACCTCGATCGAGGGCCAGATCCTGCTGGACGGCGAGGAACTGCTCGGCGCCCCGGACCGCACGCTGGAGAAGCTCCGCGGCAACAAGATGGCGATGATCTTCCAGGACGCCCTGGCCTCGCTGTCGCCGTACCACACCATCGGCACCCAGATCGGCGAGGTCTACCGCAAGCACACCGGCGCCTCCAAGAAGGCGGCGCGGGAGCGGGCGATCGAGATGCTGCGCCGGGTCGGCATCCCGCAGCCGGACCGGCGGGTGGACAACTACCCGCACGAGTTCTCCGGCGGTATGCGCCAGCGCGCGATGATCGCCATGGCCCTGGTCTGCGACCCGAAGCTGCTGATCGCGGACGAGCCGACCACCGCGCTGGACGTCACCGTGCAGGCCCAGATCATGGACCTGCTCAAGGACCTCCAGCAGGAGTTCGGCACCTCGATCATCTTCATCACCCACGACCTGGGCGTCATCGCGGACATCGCCGACGACGTGCTGGTGATGTACGGCGGCCGCTGCGTGGAGCGCGGCCCCAAGGAGGAGGTGCTGCGCACCCCGCAGCACCCCTACACCTGGGGCCTGCTCGGTTCCATGCCCAGCCTGGACGGCCCGGTCGACGTGCCGCTCAACCCGATTCCGGGCTCCCCGCCCTCGCTGCTGAACCCGCCCTCCGGCTGCCGCTTCCACCCGCGCTGCGCCTTCGCCGCCGAGGTCGAGGGCAACCGGTGCGCCACCGAGCGCCCGCCGCTCCAGATCGAGGACGGCCGCGGCAACGCCTGCCACCTTTCCGACGGCCAGCGCCGTGAGTTCCTCGCCGGCCTTGCCGCCAGCAAGGCCATCTGACGTACACGAGACGGGATTTCACCACCATGAGCAGCAACACTCCCCTCCTGGACGTCTCCGGGCTGACCAAACACTTCCCGATCAAGGGCGGCTTCCCGATCCGGCGCACCGTCGGCGCGGTCCAGGCCGTGGACGGGCTGGACTTCCAGGTGGCCGAGGGCGAGAGCCTGGGCCTGGTCGGCGAGTCCGGCTGCGGCAAGTCGACCACCGGCCGGCTGATCACCCGGCTGATGGAGCCGACCGCGGGCCGGATCGCGTACCGGGGCAACGACATCACGCACGCCGGCCGCAAGGAGCTGGCGCCGATCCGCTCCGAGATCCAGATGATCTTCCAGGACCCGTACGCCTCGCTGAACCCGCGGCACACGGTCGGAAAGATCATCGCCGGGCCGATGGAGATCAACGGCATCGAGCCGCCCGGCGGCCGCGAGAAGCGCGTACGCGAGCTGCTGGAGATCGTGGGTCTCAACCCCGAGCACTTCAACCGCTTCCCGCACGAGTTCTCCGGCGGCCAGCGGCAGCGCATCGGGGTCGCCCGCGCGCTCGCCCTGAACCCGAAGCTGATCGTGGCCGACGAACCGGTCTCCGCGCTGGACGTCTCCATCCAGGCCCAGGTCGTCAACCTGCTCCAGAAGGTGCAGCGGGAACTCGGCATCGCCTTCGTGTTCATCGCGCACGACCTGGCCATCGTCCGGCACTTCTCGCAGCGCGTCGCGGTGATGTACCTCGGCAAGATCGTGGAGATCGGCGACCGCGACGACCTCTACAACAACCCGCGCCACCCGTACACCCGCGCCCTGCTCTCCGCCGTCCCGGAGGCCACGGTGGACGAGACCCCGCGCGAGCGCATCCGGCTCGTCGGCGACGTGCCCTCCCCCATCGACCCGCCCTCCGGCTGCCGCTTCCGCACCCGGTGCTGGAAGGCGACGGAGAAGTGCGCGACCGAGGCCCCGCCGCTCGCGGAGGCCGAGGGCAACAAGCCCGGCCACCTCACGGCTTGCCACTACCCGGAGTCACAGGAGATCATTCCGGTCGCAAGCCTCTCCAAGACCCCCCAGGAAGCGGTCTGACACACCCCTTTACCGTCGACCGCCGCCTGCGGAACGGACTTTCACCGGCCCATTGACCCGAGCCCTGAACGTCCTGTTCCAGGGGACCGAAGGCCCGCGTCCACCCCGACGCGGGCCTTCCTCTCATCCCTGGCCGGAACCTTTCCCCGGCGCCCACGCGCGTACCGGCGACCGTGTGACACTGCCACGGTGACAACCCACCCGTTCAACGACCTCTCGCTCGCGGCGTTCTACGACACCCTCAACCCCTGGGGTCCGGGCGACGACTTCCACCTCGGCCTGATCCGGACAGCCGACTCCGTGCTGGACATCGGCTGCGGTACCGGGCAGCTGCTGCGCCGGGCCCGCGCCGAGGGGCATCCGGGACGGCTGACCGGACTCGACCCGGCCGCCGCGATGCTGGTCCAGGCCCGTAGGGGCACCCCGGACATCGAGTGGGTGCTCGGGGACACCCGGAGCGAGCGGTGGACGGGCGAGTTCGCGCTCGCGGTGATGACCGGGCACGCCTTCCAGCAGCTCGTCCTGGACGAGGAGATCCGGCAGTGCCTGGACGCCGTACGGGAGGCCCTGGCCGAGGGCGGCCGCTTCGTCTTCGAGACCCGCAACCCCGGGGCCCGCGCCTGGGAGCGCTGGACCCCGGACCGGGTGCACACCATCACCGGCCCCGACGGCGCCGAGATCCGGGTCCACCACGAGGTGACGCACGGCCCGGCGGACGGTGTGGTCGGCTTCTCCGAGACCTTCGAGTGCGAGAGCTGGCCGGCCCCGAGGACCGGCCACAACACCCTCCGCTTCCTCGGCACCGGCGAACTGGACCGCTTCCTCACCGAGGCCGGGCTGCGTGCCGTGGCCCGCTACGGCGACTGGGACCGAAGGCCGCTCACGCCTGACTCCCCGGAGATCATCACCATCGCCGAGGCGGCCTGATCCGGAAGAGAGGCCCGAGACACCCCCTAGTCCTTGGAGATGTCCTCCTCCAAAGCCACCAGCGCCGGGTCCAGGATGATGTCCTCGTCGCGGGCCTCGATCGTCGGCTCCTCGGGGAAGTGGCAGGCGGTCAGATGACCGGCTCGGTTCCCCGCGAGCTGGACCAGCGGCGGTTCCTCCGTCGCGCACTTGTCCTGCGCCTTCCAGCAGCGGGTGCGGAAGCGGCAGCCGGAGGGCGGGTCGATCGGGGAGGGCACGTCACCGGCCAGCCGGATGCGCTCACGCGCCGGGGCGTCCTCGCCCGCCACACTCACCTCGGGCACGGCGGAGAGCAGGGCGTGGGTGTAGGGGTGCCGGGGCCGGGTGTAGATGGAGTCGCGGTCACCTACCTCGATGATCTTGCCGAGGTACATCACCGCCACCCGCTGCGAGAAGTGCCGGACGATCGCCAGGTCGTGCGCGATGAACAGGAACGCGATACCCAGCTCCCGCTGCACCTTCTGCAGCAGGTTGACCACCTGGGCCTGGATGGAGACGTCCAGCGCGGAGACCGGCTCGTCCGCCACGATCAGCTTGGGCTCCAGCGCGAGCGCCCGCGCCACCCCGATGCGCTGCCGCTGACCGCCGGAGAACTCGTGCGGGAAGCGGTTGAAGTGCTCGGGGTTGAGACCCACGATCTCCAGCAGCTCGCGTACGCGCTTCTCGCGGCCGCCGGGCGGCTCGATGCCGTTGATCTCCATCGGCCCGGCGATGATCTTTCCGACCGTCTGGCGGGGATTGAGGGAGGAGTACGGGTCCTGGAAGATCATCTGGATCTCGGACCGGATCGGCGCCAGCTCCCGGCGCGAGGCATGGCTGATGTCCTTGCCCCGGTAGGAGATCGTGCCCGCGGTCGGCTCCATCAGCCGGGTGATCAGCCGGCCCGTGGTCGACTTGCCGCAGCCCGACTCACCGACCAGCCCGAAGCTCTCGCCCACCCGCACCGACAGGTCGATGCCGTCCACCGCCTGGACCGCGCCGACGGTCCGCCGGATCGGGAAGCCTCCCTTGACCGGGAAGTGCTTGGTCAGACCGGCGACTTCCAGCAGCGGTTCGCCACCCGCCTCGGCGCCCTCGTCCCGAGGAGCGGGCAGGAGCAGGTCCTTCGTCATGACGGTTTCTCCTTTACGCCCTAGCCCAGCCGGGGCTTGATCTCGTCCACGAAAATGTCCCGCTTCTGCGCCGGGGTCAGATGACACGCCGACTCCCCCTCGCCGAGCAACGGGCGCTCGGTCACGCACCGGTTGCCCTCGACCCGGTCCCGGAACAGGCAGCGGGGATGGAAACGGCATCCCGAGGGTGGGTTGAGCAGGGAGGGCGGGGCGCCCGGAATGGGGGTGAGCGCGATGGACGGGTCGGAGTTGAGCCGCGGCATCGAGTTCAACAGGCCCCAGGTGTAGGGGTGTTCGGGCGCGTGCAGCACGGTGTCGACCGAGCCGCGTTCCACCGCGCTGCCCGCGTACATCACCATGATGTCGTCGGCCATGTCCGCGATCACCCCCAGGTCGTGGGTGATGAAGATGATGCCCGAACCGAACTCCTGCTGCAGGTCCTTGAGCAGATCCAGGATCTGCGCCTGGACCGTCACGTCCAGCGCGGTGGTCGGCTCGTCCGCGATCAGCAGGTCCGGGTCGCAGATCAGGGCCATGGCGATCATCGCGCGCTGGCGCATACCGCCGGAGAACTGGTGCGGGTAATCGCCCGCCCGGGCCTTGGGGTTGGGGATGCCGACCTTGCCCAGCATCTCCACCGCGCGGTTCCACGCCTCCCGCTTGGAGGCGCCGGTGTGCTTCATGTACGGCTCGGCGATCTGCCGGCCGACCGTGTAATAGGGGGAGAGCGCGGTCAGCGGGTCCTGGAAGATCATGGCGACCTTGTTGCCGCGCAGCTTCTCCAGCTCCGACTCCCGCGCGGTCGTCAACTCCTGCCCCTCCAGCAGGATCTCGCCCTCGACGGTGGTGAACATCGGGTTGTGCAGGCCGAGGACGGTCAGGTTGGTGACCGACTTCCCCGACCCCGACTCCCCCACGATGCCGAGCGTCCTGCCGCGTTCCAGGTCGAAGGAGAGCCCGTCCACGGCTCGTACGATGCCGTCCTCGGTCTTGAAGCTGACGTGCAGATCGCGCACGGACAGCAGCGGACCGTCGCCCGCCGGGGCCGGAACACCGGCCTCCTTGGTCAAAGTGGTCACGACAGTGCTCCTAGGACAGCCGCACGCGCGGGTCGATGAAGGCGTACGCGGCGTCGACGACGATGTTGAAGAGCAGGATCATGGCGGCGGCGAACAGCATCACGCCGAGCAGCAGCGGCAGATCGCTGAAGTACACGGACTGCACGGACAGTTGGCCGAGGCCAGGCAGACCGAAGGTCCACTCGGTGATGATGGCGCCGCCGAGCAGGGAGCCGAGGTCGATGCCGAAGATGGTGACGATCGGGATCAGCGAGCCGCGCCAGGCGTAGCGGAAGAAGACGTACCGCCGGGACATGCCCTTGGCGCGGGCGGTGCGGACGTGGTCCTCCTGGAGCTGCTCGATCATCGAGGAGCGCGCCATACGGGTGTACTGCGCCGCGAAGATGGTGGAGAGGATCACCCAGGGGATGATCAGCCCCGTGAACCAGCTGATGGGGTTGGCGGTGAAGTCGTTGTAGGCGGGCTTGGCGAACCAGTGGGTCTGGTAGACGAGGAGCGCCAGGGCCAGCGGGCCGAGGAAGTAGATCTGCATCCCGCTGATGACCATCGCGCCGGCCGTGGCCAGCTTGTCGACCATGGTGCCGCGCCGCCAGGCGGCCAGCAGACCGGCGCCGATACCGAGGACGAGGAAGAACACCGCGCTGCCGATGGTCAGCGAGACGGTGGTGGGCAGCCGGTCGATCAGGGTGCCCCAGACCTGCTCGTTGGTGTGGTACGAGTAGCCGAAACAGGGCGCCGGGCACGGCCCCTGGGCGAAGCTGTCGCTGCCCATGGCGAGGTTGTGCAGGAAGATCAGGTACTGCTCGGGGATGGACTTGTCGAGGCCGAGCACATGGTGGATGTTCTCGATGGCCTCGGCGTTGCAGGTCTTGCCGCACATCAGCAGCGCCGGGTCGCGGGGCACCCCGAAGAACAGGACGAACGTGACGATGCTCAGCAGGAAGAGGATGACGACGGCACCGAGGGTCCGGCGGACGAGGAAGCGCAGCATGACAGGGGCAGCTCTCTGACGTCGGCGGTCCGGGGCCCGGCGCCCGGCGCACCCCGAGCGGGGCGCGCCGGATGCCGGGCGGGAGGCGGTTACTTGATGAAGAGGCGACGCGGGTCGACGCCGCTGAGCACGTCGTCGTAGACGAGTCCGCCGACCTTGGAACCGGCGATCTGGGTCTGCTTGTAGTACGCGGTCGGGACGACGTTGACGACGTCCTTCACGATGTACTGGTCGAGCTTCTCCCACTCGGACGCGGCCTTCGCCGGGTCGGTGATCTTGCCGATCCGGTCGATCTCGCTGTTGATCTTCGGGTCGTTGATCTGCGAGTAGTTCTGCGCGCCCTCGGCGATCACGCGGCCGTCGTACAGCGGCGGGATCACGGTCGAGGCGGACGGCCAGTCGGCACCCCACGCGGTGTGGAAGATGTCGTAGTTGTTGTCCAGCTTGGAGACCTGGTCGTAGAAGGTCTCGGCCGGGATCTCCTGCCGCTGGACGTCGAAGCCGGCCTTCTTCAGGCCCGCCGCCATGGCCGTGGAGTACTGCTGGCCCTCGGGGGTGTTGATGTAGCCGAAGGTCAGCTTCATGTTGAGCTTGCCGGCCTTCTTCAGCAGCTCCTTGGCCTTGGCCGCGTCACCGGCGGGCTTCTTCTTCTTGCCCCACGGGTCGAAGGCCGCGTCGTAGCCGGAGACGGTCGGGGAGATGAGACCGCCCGCGACCTCCATGGCGTCGGTGCCGCCGTAGGCACGGACGAACGGCGTGACCGGCAGGGCGTAGGCGATGGCCTCGCGGACCGTCTTGTCCTGCATGGGCTTGTGGCTCATGTTGATGTTCATCTGGCCGACGAACGACTGGTAGCCGGAGACCGTGCGGGACTTCAGCTTGGAGTCCTTGAGCACCGAGGACAGGTTGCCCGCGTCGACCTGGTTGTTGAAGCTGATGCCCGCCTGGTCCGCGCCGCCGTCGGCGAGCAGGGCCTTGGTGGACGCCTCGTACTGCTGGTTGAAGCTGAAGTTGAACCGGTCGATGTACTGGTGGCGGATCGGGTCCGTCTTCGGGTCCCAGTTGGTGTTCTTCACCAGCACCATCGACTTGCCGGACTTGAACGACTCGACCTTGTACGGGCCGGCCGACACGGGCGCCTTGTCGTAGCGCTCCTTGGTGTCGCCCTTCTGGGAGACGACTCCGTAGCCCGCCATGGCCAGCGCGTACGGCAGGTCGGCGTGCGGGGTCTTGAAGTGGAAGACGATCGTCTTGTCGTCCGGCGTCTCGAGCACCGAGCCGGGCAGGTGCTTGCCCTTGTACGGGCCGTCCTTGAGCAGCTTGCGGTAGGTAGCGCCCGGCGCGTCGGCCAGCCACTGCTGGAGGAAGGTCGGGCCCTGGTTGATGAAGGGCGCGAAGAGGCGCTCGACGGTGTGCCGGATGTCCTTGGACGTGATCGGCGTGCCGTCCTGGAACTTGATGCCGTCCTTGAGCGTGTACTTCCAGGTCTTGCCGCCGTCGGTGGTGGTGCCCGAGTCGGTGGCGAGGTCGCCGACGACCTCGTGCTTGCTGCCGTCGTCGCTGGTCGCCTTGTACCCGGTCAGCCCGCGGTGCAGCAGGGTGGCCAGCGAACCCTCGTCGGAGACGTAGATCTGCGCCGGGTCGAGGTGCGCGTAGCTGTCGCGCTGGAGCACTTCCAGGGTGCCGCCGGGCTTGGCCCCGGGCACCTCGGCGGCCGGTCCGGTGGACGCCTTCGCGTCACCGAACTCGATCAGCGCCTGCTGGCGCTGGGCGTTCTGCTGCTGCTTCTTGTCGTCGTCGCCGCCCTTGTCGCTGCCGCCCTTGCTGCAACCGGTGAGCACAAGCGCTCCGGCCGCTAGCACGGAGAGTGCGCCGTATGCGTGGCGTCCGCCCCTACTCATCACGAGGTTCCCACCCATCTCTGTGTCACCAGTGCGTTCTGTGTCACCAGTGCGGAGAAACTGCTGGTAGTGCTGTGCGTGAGGTGCTGTCGTGCTGTCGTACTGTGAAACGACCGGTCAGCGTGCGGTCTTGGGGTCGAACGCGTCCCTGACCGAATCCCCGAGCAGGTTGAACGCCACGATGAAAATGATCATCGAGATGCCGGGGAAGAACATGTAGGTGATGTCGTTCTGCATCACCAGCTCCGTGGACGCCTTGGAGAACATCTGTCCCCAGTCCGGCGTCGGTTCGACGATGCCCACGCCCAGGAAGGACAGTCCCGCCTCGGCGGTGACGAAGGCGGGGAGCAGGTAGGTCGCCTGCACCAGCAGCGGGGTGACCACGTTCGGCAGGATCTCCTTGCGGATGATCCGCCACGGCGAGGCCCCGCTGACCCTGGCCGCCTCGATGAACTCCCGCTCGCGCAGGGCGAGCGAGGTGCCGCGCAGGATACGGGCGAGACTCATCCAGCCGAGGAACCACTGGACGATGATCAGCGCGAGCACCCGGACGTAGGTGGGGGTCTCGTCGCGGGGGCTGACGAACAGCGAGACGACGACCGGCATGCTGGCGATGAAGAAGAGCTGCGCCGGGAAGGCGAGCAGGAAGTCGATGACCCGGCCGATGAAGAAGTCGGTGCGCCCGCCCAGGTATCCGGCCGCGACCCCGAGCAGGATGCCGGTGAGGACGACGGTCACGGTGACCGCGAGCGAGATCATCAGCGAGGTGCGGATGCCGTAGAGGAGCTTGGTGAAGACGTCGTAGCCGTTGCCGGGTTCGAGCCCGAACCAGAACTCGCCGCTGATCCCGCCGTTGGGCTGGACCGGGACGCCCGCACTGTCGAACAGCTCGGGACGCTCGTCCGCGTACACCGTGTACGGGTCCTTGCCGTACACCTTGGAGATCAGCGGGGCGAGCAGCCCGATCAGGAAGAAGAAGAGCACGACGCAGGCCGAGATCACGCCGGTGCGGTCACGCTTGAAGCGCGTCCACATCAGCCGGCCGGGAGAACGGCCTTCGAGCTGGACGGTCTCGGCCTTCGTCAGCGGCCCTGGTTCGCCGTCGACGACGACCGAAGTCCCGCCGCCCTCGATGTCGATAGGACTTGTCACGGTTCGTCCGTTTCACAGATATGAGTGCGGGAGGTTCCGGGAATGCTGGACAGCGCGAAACCGCAGCCGGACGCGCGTAGTTCTACGGCCGGATCACACCGCTGGAAGCGACGAACAGCTCCACCTGGCGCCTGTGACACCACGCATGGGGGTTCCTCCTCATGACTCCACGTGTTCACCAACAGGAGAGGGTTCCCGTCTTCCTCCCGACACCCCTGACGGAAGGTCAGACACCCCCTGGTGCTCGCGAGTCGGCACTGTCCCCACAGTGCGAGACCCATTGACCCGAGCGCTACGCGGCTAACTATCTGCCATGAGCCAAGTGGCGACCACTGTCTTTAAATCTCAATTCAGTCACGGCTGACGGGCGGAACTTCCAAAAACCGGACAAACAACTCCCCTACTGAAGGCCGCGAAACGGACGTGTTACATGGCTATCGGTCCGGGATCTCCGCGTTCCGGACACCGAGGGGACCGAAGCCGGGGAAAAACCGGTTGCGAAAAAGCCCGGCCGCCCCCGAGATGGGGACGGCCGGGCTCAACTACCCGGCGCTCAGGCCGGATTGTTCAGACGTCAGTTGTGCTTGGCACGGCTCGCGGTGCGGCCGCGCTCCTTCTGGTCGAGGACGACCTTGCGGATGCGAACGGCCTCCGGGGTCACCTCGACACACTCGTCGTCGCGGCAGAACTCCAGCGACTGCTCCAGGGAGAGCTTGCGCGGCGGGACGATCGCCTCGAACGAGTCGGCCGACGAGGACCGCATGTTCGTGAGCTTCTTCTCCTTGGTGATGTTCACGTCCATGTCGTCGGAGCGCGAGTTCTCGCCGACGATCATGCCCTCGTACACCTCGGTGCCGGGCTCGGTGAACAGCACGCCGCGCTCCTGGAGGTTCGTCATCGCGAACGCGGTGACGGCGCCGGAGCGGTCGGCGACGAGCGAGCCGTTGTTACGGGTCGTCAGGGTGCCGAACCACGGCTCGTGGCCCTCGTGGATGGAGTGGGCGATGCCCGTGCCGCGCGTACCGGTCAGGAACTCCGTACGGAAGCCGATGAGGCCGCGGGACGGGACGACGAACTCCAGACGGACCCAGCCGGAGCCGTGGTTCGACATGTTGTCCATCCGGCCCTTGCGGACGCCCATGAGCTGCGTGACCGCGCCCATGTGCTCCTCGGGGACGTCGATCGTCATGCGCTCGACGGGCTCGTAGGTCTTGCCGTCGATCTGCTGGGTGACGACCTGCGGCTTGCCGATGGTCAGCTCGAAGCCCTCGCGGCGCATCTGCTCGACCAGGATGGCGAGCGCCAGCTCACCACGGCCCTGGACCTCCCACGCGTCCGGGCGCTCGGTGTCGAGCACACGGAGGGAGACGTTACCGATCAGCTCGCGGTCGAGGCGGTCCTTGACCTGGCGGGCGGTGACCTTGCGGTCCTTGACCGCGGACTTGGCGTCCGCGCCCTTGCCCGTGCCACCGCGGCCGACCAGCGGCGAGGTGTTGGTACCGATGGTCATGGAGATCGCGGGCTCGTCGACCGTGATCAGCGGCAGCGCGACCGGGTTCTCGGGGTCGGCGAGGGTCTCACCGATCATGATCTCCGGGATACCGGCGACGGCGCAGATGTCACCGGGGCCGGCGACCTCGGCCGGCTTGCGGGTGAGCGCCTCGGTCATCATCAGCTCGGTGATGCGGACGTTCTGCACCGTGCCGTCGCGCTTGATCCAGGCGACCGTCTGGCCCTTGCGCAGCTCGCCCTGCTCGACGCGCAGCAGCGCGATACGGCCGAGGAAGTTGTCGGCGTCCAGGTTGGTGACGTGCGCCTGGAGCGGGGCGGCCTCGTCGTAGGTCGGGGCCGGGACGTGCTCCAGGATCGTGGAGAAGAACGGCTCCAGGCTGGTGGAGTCGGCGGGAACGGTCCCGTCCTCCGGCTTGGTCAGCGAGGCGACGCCGTCACGGCCGCACGCGTAGACGATCGGGAACTCGATCTGCTCCTCGTCCGCGTCCAGGTCGAGGAAGAGGTCGTAGGTCTCGTTGACGACCTCGTCGATGCGCGAGTCCGGGCGGTCCGTCTTGTTGATGCACAGGATGACGGGCAGGCGCTGCTGGAGCGCCTTGCGCAGCACGAAGCGGGTCTGCGGGAGCGGGCCCTCGGAGGCGTCGACGAGCAGGACGACCGCGTCGACCATCGACAGACCGCGCTCGACCTCGCCACCGAAGTCGGCGTGGCCGGGGGTGTCGATGATGTTGATCGTGATCGGGTCCCCGCCGTCCTTGGGGTGATACTTCACCGCCGTGTTCTTGGCGAGGATCGTGATGCCCTTCTCACGCTCCAGGTCGTTCGAGTCCATCATGCGGTCGTCGACGGAGTCGAGCTGATGGGCGGCGAACGCGCCGGCCTGCTTCAGCATGCCGTCGACGATGGTGGTCTTGCCATGGTCGACGTGGGCGACGATGGCGACGTTGCGGATGTCGTGGCGCGTGGCCATATTGCGGCGTACTCCCGGAGTGTGCGGACTGCCCTGCGCGGGATTCTGCTGCGCGGGACCTGCCGGGCTGGACACGCCACGGCCTCACCCCATGGTACGTGGCCCTGCGGGGGACGGCCTCCGCAGGGCCACGGGGCCCGCTTCCGGTCAGCTCCTGGACGGGCTCGGCGCGGCCTTCGCGCCCTTCTTCAGGAAGCCCATGTCCTCGTAGACGGGGGTCTGGAAGCCGAAGGCGCCCGCGTTGACCAGGGTCTTTCGGACGCCGACCAGCTGGGGGCGCTGGTAGAGCGGGATGGAGCCGGCGGCCGCCCAGATGCGGGTGTCGGCCTTGCGGATCAGGTCGCGCGACTCGTCCTCGTCCAGCGTCGAGGCGGCCTGGTCGAAGAGCTGGTCCACCTGGTCGGTGCCGACCCTGGTGTAGTTCTGCTCGACGTTCACCGAGCCGTCGGCGGCGGGCGCGGGCTTGGCGAAGATCGGGCGGGCGTCGGTGGCCGGGAAGGCGGAGGCGGGCCAGGAGTACAGGGCGAGGTCGAAGTCGCCGGCCGCGATGTGGTCCTTGAAGTAGCTCTCGTCCGGGACCTTGACGACGGTCGTGCGGATGCCGACCTTCTCCAGCATCGCGGAGATCCGCCCGGCGACGGTGTTCAGGGTCTCCGAGCCCGCACCGGTGGGAAGCACGAAGCGGAGGTTGAGCGCCTGGCCGTCCTTGGCGAGCGGGCCGTTGACCGCGCCCGCGGGGGCGGCGGTGCCCTTGGGTGCGTACGCGCCGGGGGCGCCGCCCTGGCCGGAGTACTGCTTGCCGTCCTGGGCGAGGTGGCGGCCACTGCCGTCGCCGTGCTCGTTCTTGTCGTCGCTCTCGCCGTCGTGGTTCTTGTCGTCCTCGCCGACGATGTACTCGCCGTCCTTGCCGCCCTCGGACTGCTCGTCCTCGTCCTTGGCGCTCTCGGGGCCGGCGGCCTTGTCGGCCTTCTTCTCCGCCTTGACCGGGCCGCCCGCCACCCAGCCCGCGTCGGCGAGCAGGGCCTGCGCCTCCTTGGTGTCCTGGCCGCCGAGGGCGCCGCTGTTGTCGGCATAGGCCGCCTGACCGGACAGCGCGAGGTGGCTGCCGACCGGCTCGGCGGGCAGGCCGAGCGGGGTGAGTACCAGCTTGGCCAGCTCCTTGCGGTCCAGCGCGCGGGCCACGGCCCGGCGCACCCGCTCGTCGGCGAGCAGCCCGCCGGCGCCGTTCAGGGCGAGCTGGGTGTAGGCGGGCTCCAGCGACTTGCGCACGTCGAAGGAGCGCAGCGCCTCCTGCTCCTCCAGGTACCGGGTGATGGCCTTGCGCAGCTTCTTCTGGCCCGCGTGCGCCACCTTCTCCGACTCCAGGCCGTGGGCGAGCGCCCAGGAGCGGAGCTTCTTGGCGGAGGTCTTGCCACCGCCCACGAGCGGGCTGCCGGCGCCCGTGCCGCCGGTCGCGGCGCCGATCCGCCCGGCCTCGGCCGCGTCGATGTCGGCGACGTCCACGGTCCCGTCGGCGAGCGCGGTGGCCCGGTTCTCGCGCGGGACGGTGTGCAGCACGAGCTTGTCGAGCTTGGCGGGCTGCCCCCACCAGCGCGGGTTGCGGGTGAGGACGACGTCCTTGGCGGCGGTGTCGACCTTGTCCACCCGGAAGGGGCCCGCGGTGGTCTTGAGCTTGCGCCGGGCGCCGTCGTTGAAGGCGTCCGGGGTGCCCATGACGTCCTTCGGGTACAGCGGGGAGAACAGCGACTTCCAGTCGGCGTACGGACGGGAGAAGGTGACCCGGACCTGGAGGTCGCTGGCGCCGCGCTCGATCTTGGCGATGCGGTCGTACCCGGCGTTGCGGGCGGTCCAGTAGGCGCTGTCCTTGCCGGACAGGGCGCGCCACTGGGCGACGAAGTCGGCGGCGCCGATCTCGCGGCCGTCGCTCCAGACGGCCTGCTGGTTCAGCTTGTACAGCACCACCTGGCGCGGCTCGGTCTCGATGACCTTGGCGGACTCCAGGTAGGCGGGGTTCACCGCCGGGCGGCCGTTCGCGTCGGGCTGGAACATCGAGGGGAGCACGGCCTGGGCGACCCGGGTGGTGCCCGCGTCGGCGTCGGCCTGGTAGGCGTTCAGGGTCTCCGGCAGCGCGTCCACGGCCCACTTGACGGTGCCGCCCTCGGCGACCTTGTCCCGGGTGACCTGGGCGATGTCCTGTCCGGCCAGCGGGCGGCTGGCCTTCTCGTCCGAGCCGCACCCGGTGAGGAGGGGCACCGCGAGGGCGCCCGCGGTGAGGAAGGCGGTCGCGCGCAGGACCGCACGTGAGCCGACGCCGTCGTGGGACATCTCTGCTACCTCCGGAAAGCCGCGGACGTGTTGATCACTTTTGGCGGTATATGGAGCTGATCAGATCTATGCACCCACTGAAAACGACCGCACCAGGGGAAACCGGGCGACGCGGCCGCGCCACGCGGCAAGCCCACCCATGCGGCGCAACCCCGCCCGCTCGCGGAGCCGCGAACCCGCCCATACGCTCCCAAAGGTGACGTCCTCCCTGGTCCGGGGCCGCCCCCGGCACGCCACGGCGCACATACGGGTGCGGGTCGCGCACGCGCTGGTGGGCGCGGTCGCCGGGGCGGGCTGGCTGGCGATCCCGGTCCTGGCGGCCCAGGAGCCGGCGACCGCTTCTCCGCCCCCGCGCACCGCCCACGCCGCCCCCTCTGTTCCTTCCGCTCCTTCCACTCCTTCCGCTCCCCGCGACGACGAGCCCTCCGCCGTCGACCTGATCCTCCCGGTCGCCGTGCTCGGCACCGCCGGGCTGCTGGCCGCGTACAGCTACGTACGCCGCGCCCGCCGCTCGCCCGGCGTCGTCTCCCCGGCGCCGGCCGCCCCCACCCCGGCCGAGTCCGACCGCCAGGCCCGTGCCGCCCTGGTCCAGGCCGACGACAGCGTCCGGGCGAGCGAGGAGGAGCTGCCCTTCGCGGCCGCCCTCACGGACGAGCGGACCCTCGCCCCGTTCCGCCGGGCGATACAGACCGCCCGCGCGGAACTGTCGGCCGCGTTCGCCCTGTGGCACCGGTACGAGGAGGGCGAACCCCAGGACCCCGGCGACCGGAGGCAGGCGTTGGCCGGGATCATCGGCCGGTGCGCGGAGGCGGGGCGGGTGCTGGACGCGCGGGCCGGTGAGCTGGACCGGCTGCGATGGGCGGAAGCGGGTCCGGCGCTGGGGGTGGCGGAGGGGACGTTCCGGCGGCTGGCCGCGCGGGCGGCGGGCGCGCGGGCCACGGCTTCGCTGCTGCGCGAGCGGTACGGGCCCTCGGTCGGCGCCCGGGTGGCGGGCCGCGTCGAAGAGGCCATGGACCGGCTGGTGTTCGCCACCTCACGGCTCAACGAGGCTCGCCGCGCCGCCGACTTGGGCGAGGACGGGCGCGCGGTACGTCGACTCCGGGCTGCCGAGGGCGCCATAGCCCAGGCCGGGATTCTGGTGGCCGGGGTGGATGACATGGCCCGTCGGCTGCGGGAGGCGGCCGCGCTGGTGCCGGCCGCGCTGACCGGGGCGGAGGCGGTGCTGGCGGCGGCGCGGGACGCGGGCACACCGGTGCCCTCCGCCGCCGACGACACCCTGGCCGCCGTACGCGAGGAGCTGACGGCGGGCCCGTACGACCCGCTGGCCGCACTGCGGCGCGTCACCCGCGCCCTGGCCCGGCTGCCGGGCGCCCGGACCGGGGTCCTGGACACCGCCGCCGGCCTGGTGGCGCGGGCCGAGGCCGGCGAGGCGGAGGACTTCGTCGCGGTGCACCGGGGCGCGGTGGGCGCCGACGCCCGCTCCCTGCTGGCGGCAGCGGTACGGACGCTCGGGGCACCGCACGCCGTCGAAGCGGCCGTACTGGCACGGCGGGCCCTGGAGTCGGCCGAGCGGGACGTACGGGCGCACGGCGTGCCGGAGACCGACGCCGAAGGGGTCGCCGGAGCGGTCCTCGGCGGCGTACTCCTCACCGGGGAACCGGACGGCGGCCCGCCGGTGGCCTTCGGCGGGCCGGGGACCCGCCGAAGGTTCAGAACAGACTGAGCAGCGCCTCCGCCGGGTCGGTGAGGGGGCTGTCGGCGCCGGGCAGCGGCAGCTCGAACCACACCGTCTTGCCGCGCGGCGTACGCCGGGAGCCCCAGGCCGCGCTGAGCAGCCCGACCAGTTGCAGCCCGCGTCCGCCCTCGTCGGTGTCCCGCGCGCGCCGCCTGCGGGGCTGGACCAGACCGGCGTCCCAGACCTCGCAGACCAGGGTGCGGTCCAGCAGCAGCCGGAGCCTGATCTCGCCCTCGCCGTACCGCAGGGCGTTCGTCACCAGCTCGCTGACCAGGAGTTCCGTGGTGTCGACCAGTGGCTCCAGGTCCCAGCTCAGCAGCTGCGCCCGCGCGTACTCGCGGGCCCGGCCCACACTGCGCGGCTCGCGCGGCAGCGTCCAGTCGCCGACCGACTCGGCGGGCAGGCCCTGGACGCGGGCCATGAGCAGGGCGATGTCGTCCTCGCCGTGCCGGGTGTCGAGACTGTTGAGGACGTGGTCGCAGACGTCCTCCAGCGGCCGGGAGGGGTCGGTGAGCGCCTGTACGAACGCCTGCAGCCCCTCGTCCAGCGGGTGGTCGCGGGACTCGACCAGGCCGTCGGTGTAGAGGGCGAGCAGGGCGCCCTCGGGCAGCTCGACCTCCACCTCCTCGAACGGCTCGCCACCCACGCCCAGCGGCATCCCCGGCGGCACGTCGAGCATCAGGGCGGGCTCGCCGGGCTCCACCAGCACCGGCGGCAGATGCCCGGCGTTGGCGAAGGTGCAGCGCCGGGTGACGGAGTCGTAGACCGCGTACACACAGGTGGCGAGGTAGACCTCGCACAGGTCGGCGTCGCGCGGCTGGCGGGCCGCGCGGGTGGCCTGCTGGACCCCGCCGGGGGTGCCGAGACCGCGGGCGATCTCGTCCAGCGCGGAGAGCACTTCGGCCGGTTCGAGGTCGAGCAGGGCCAGGGTGCGTACCGCCGTACGGAGTTCGCCCATCGCCACGGCCGCGCGCAGGCCGCGGCCCATCACGTCGCCGACCACCAACGCCGTGCGGTGGCCGGGGAGTTCGATGACGTCGAACCAGTCGCCGCCGACCTCGGTGGCCGCGTTGCCCGGCAGATAGCGGCAGGCGATGTCCAGGCCGGACGCCTCGGGGTCGCCGGGCGGGAGCAGGGACCGCTGGAGTATCAACGCGCGTTCGTGCTCGCGCCGGTAGAGCCGGGCGTTGTCGATGCAGACGGCGGCGCGCGCGGCCAGCTCCACCGCGAGGTCGCGGTCGCGGTCCCCGAACGGCTCGCTGCCCTTGGTGCGGGCGAACTGCACGATGCCGACGACCGTGTCGTGCGCGACCATCGGCACGGCAAGCGTGGACTGCACCAGCCCGCCCTCCTCGGCGGGCACCCGCTGCGGCCGGGCGGTGCGCAGGGCGTCCGCGCAAGGGGAGTTGAACGGGAAGCGGTGCACCGCGCCCAGCTCCACCCGTTCCTCCGAACCGCCGAAGGGCGCGTCGGAGACGGCACTGGCGAAGGCGACCCGGCGCAGTTCAGCGCTGCCGTCGGCCAGCTTGGGCGGGGCCTCGTCGCCGGTCAGCAGGGCCTGGTACAGGTCGACGGTGGCCAGGTCGCAGAAGCCGGGGACGACCACGTCGAGCAGTTGGCGGGCGGTCGTCTCCAGGTCGAGCGAGTTCCCTATGCGGGCGCCGGCCTCGTTGAGCAGGGCGAGGTTGCGCCGCGCGGAGGCGGCCTCACGGGCGGCCTCGCGCCGGGCGGTGATGTCGGTGCCGAGCCAGGCCACCCCGATGGGGCGCCCGCTGCCGCTGTGTACGCGGTAGAGGTTGATGGACCAGTGCCGGCGCTCGTCGGAGTCCGGTACGAAGCCGGTGACATGCATGTCCGTGATGGAGTCGCCGGTCTCCAGCACCCGGCGCATGGTGGCCGACACCCGGTCGGCCTCGGCGCGCGGGAGGAAGTCGTGCACGCCCTTGCCCCGGTGGTCTTCCGGGGTGCCGCCGAAGATCGAGGCGAACCGCGTGTTGGCCCGGCGCACCCGCAGATCGGTGTCGATCAGCAGGAACCCGAAGGGAGATTGGCCGAATATCGCCTGCGAGGCGGCGAGGTCGGTCTCGATGCTGCGCAGGGTCCGTACGTCCACCACGATGCAGACGGCGGCCTTGTCACCCTCGGCGGTGCGGGTGGGCATGACGTAGACCTCCGCCATGCCCTCCTCGCCGGGCGAGCCGTCCGGCGCGGCCGGCATCCGGAAGGGGACCACGCCGGTCCACTCCCGCCCGTCCAGGATCTCGGCCATCTTGCGCTGGCCGCGGCTGCGCAGGTCGGGGTCGACGAACGCCTCGATCGGGTCGAGCCCCACGGCCCGGCCGGCGGGGATGCCGAAGAGCTGTTCGGCGCGCAGGCTCCACTGCTCGATCAGCCCGCCGGGGCTGAGCGAGAAGGACGCGACCTTTATGTAGTCGTACATCGAGCCGGGCGGGCTGCTCTGCCACATGTCGGCGGGGGCCGCCTCTTCGGCGGCCCGGCCCCTCGCGCCGCCCGACGGGTCCTCGGACTCCGTGGCCTTCGCTGGTATCTCGCTCACGCGAACCGTCCCCTCCAGCTCACCGCGTCCGGCACCGGTCACCGGGGGCGGCTGCCCGCAGTATCCAGCACTACGGCGCCGCACAACACGGTGTTCACGATCACAGCTCGGTACAGGTGCCTTCCGGACCGGGCTGCGACAACACTTCCAGTCTTCTAACCAGGGAACACGGCCTCGAATCACGCGCCCGGCAACGCGCTTGCGCACCGGGGCACGAGCCGACCCACGCAGGGGCGCGCGCTCCCCCTCCGTACCCCCGGCTCACCCCGTCGTGCCCCTGATGCACCCGTCCGCGCTCCCGGCCACACGGGGACCGCGCGCATCATTCCGGGACCGTCAGCCGGGGACCGTCAGCTCGAACCAGACGGTCTTGCCCCGCCCGCCGGGCCGGGTGCCCCAGCGGCGGGAGGAGCCGGCGACCAGCTGGAGTCCCCGGCCGCTCTCGTCCTCGGGGCGCGCGACGCGCTCGCGCGGCGGGTCCGGCAACTGGTCGGAGACCTCCACCAGCAGGGCGCCGTCGAGCCCTTCGGGACGTACCAGCCGCAGCCCGATCGGGCCGTCCGCGTGCCGCAGGGAGTTGGTCACCAGCTCGCTGACCAGCAACGCCGTCAGATCGGCGAGGGAGTCCAGCTGCCAGCCGCCCAACTGGCCCCGGACAGCGGCACGGGCCGCGCGCGCGGCGCCGGGTTCCGGGGGGAACGTCCACTCGGCGCAGTCGCCCTCGGTGTCGAACACGCCGATCACTTCCCAGGCAAGCCAGCCCACCCATGTCCGATTTCATGGGGTTACTGGCCACATACCCGGTATCCAGGGAGCAGTACCGCGCGGGCCGGGGCACTGTGGCACGAACGGCGTACACGCCTCGAAGCCCGGCCCGGAGAACGCCCCGTACGCCGGGCGGCGCACCCCGTACGCCGGTCAGCGCGCCTGCGCGCCGAGGCGTGCGGCGATCTCGCGGACGGCCGGGACGTCCTGGTCGAGCCAGGGGACCTCCCAGAGGCGGTCGGGGGTGAGCCAGCGCAGCTCGTCGTGGTCCTGGAGGGCATCGGGCTCCGGGGAGCCCGGACGGAGCCGGGCCGTCCACACCCACAGCACGTAAGGGGACTTCAGGGGCCACTCCCCCGGCACGCGTTCGACCGCGTCGGCGTCGACGCCGAGTTCCTCGCGCAGTTCGCGTACGAGGGCGTCGTCGGGCCGTTCACCGGGCTCGACCTTGCCGCCGGGCAGCTCCCAGCGCCCGGCCAGCTCCGGGGGCGCGCTGCGCCGCGCGGCGAGCAGCCGGTCCCCGTCGAGCAGGGCGGCTCCCACCACCACGATCCGTTCGGTCATGGCCCGGAGCCTACGGGAGCGCACCCCTGGTCAGTCGCGTCAGTTGCGTGTGCTCTCGCCGTGCTGACTGACGCGCTCGACGCAGTAGAGCTGCCTGTGCCCGTGGCCGTCGAGACTGTCGGCGATCTTCTGGGCCTCGGCCCGTGTCGCGTACCGGCCGACCCGGTAGCGGTTGCCGTTGTCGTCCTGACGTATGACGAGCCAGGGCAGAACGACCGCACCCTCGTTCATCGCCCCCACCGTTTCCCTTCCCATGCCCCTTCGCACCCGCCCCACCCGCTTCCTGTTCCGGGGCCCCAAGGTGTCCCGCCCGAGGAAACCGCAATACGCATATGCCCGAGCGTACGCCCAACCTTCACACAGCGAATACGGCTTTTCACGAAGAGGTACGCAACCGGCCAGAACGCAGGGGGGCGCACGGAATCGAACGCGCCGCGTCCGGCGAGGCCGGGGAAAGAGGCGCGCGGACCGGGCCGACCCGCGGCCACCAGGCAGAACGGCCGGATCGCGGCGGGTCGGCGAAGTCAGGCGCGCGGTTCACACACCGGGGCGCACTCCAGGGGAGCGCGTCCCATGTGCGCTACCTCACCTAGGGGCTCTGTCGCGGCCCTATCGCACGGAGAGGTGGTACGCGACCTGATAGCGGTCGGCGGGGATGACGACGTCGGCGGTCTCCACCGGACGGCCCGAGGCGTAGTAGGTGCGCTGGATGACGAGGACCACATGGCCGGGGACGCCGCCGAGGAGGATCAGCTCCTCGGCGAGGCCGGGGCGGGCGCCGACCTCCTCGGTGACGTTGTCCACGATGACGTCGATGGCGCGCATCCGCTCGACGACGCCCATCCCGCCGAGCGGGCCCTCCTCGGGCAGCATGACCGGAGTGCGGCCGGTCACGGCGAGCGGCTCCCAGGAGGTGGAGAGCATCATCGGCTCCCCGGCGTCCCGGAACAGGTACTTGGTGCGCATCACGCGCTCGCCCGGCTTGAGACCGAGCCGCTCGGCGACCCCCGCCCCGGCCTCCGCCCGCTCACTGCTGGACTCCCAGGTGCCGCGTGCGGTCGCGTCGGCCTGCTCCTGCCGGAAGGGGGTGGCGCCGCCCGAGGGGCGGTACCCCGAGCGCGCCACACTGCGGGGCACCGGCCGCTCGCGCACGTACGTCCCCGAGCCGGACCGCCCCTCGACGAGCCCCTCGGCCATCAGCACCTTGCGGGCCTCCAGCGCGACCGTGTCCGAGACGCCGTACTCCTCGCGGATGCGGGCCTGCGACGGGAGGCGCGTATGGGGCGGCAGTGAACCGTCGACGATCTTCTGGCGGAGATCACCCGCCACACGCAGGTACGCCGGCTGCTCACCGAATGTCACTGGCCACTCCCATCAGGTTGTACAGACAGCAACAGCCTGGCAACCGTGGGTTGTGCCATGCAAGCAAAGGCCAGAGAATCACTCGATGTGATGACGGGGTGCCGCGCACACCTGCGTCCAGCGACTTTCTCCTGCGTCCAGCGACTTTCCCCTGCGGCCGGTGGCTTTCTCCTGCGGCCGGTGGCTTTCTCCGCCCATGACTCCCCCGTCCGGACGTGATCACACCTTGGCGTCCTCGTCCGCCGCGTCGTCACCCTCGTCCTGGACGCCGGGGCCGGGCGGGGTGGTCGCCAGCTTCAGCGCCTTGCGGGCGGGGACGGTGGTGTGCGGTTCGAGCAGGGTGAGACCTTCGTCGTAGGGCACGTAGAACGCGTCGGCGTCGGTGGCGCGGGCCGCCTTGTCCCAGAGGGCGCGGGCCTTGTCCAGGCGGGTGGCCTGGTCGGCCAGGGGCGTGCGGGCGGTGGCGGGCCAGGGGTGGGCGCGCAGGCTCCGTGAGCTGTCGGCCAGGGCGGTGGAGACGCGGTGGGCCCACGCCTTGTGGCCCGGCAGGTCGTCCTCGGCGTAGGTGGCGTCGGGCGCGGTGTCCATGGCCGCGTCGAGTACGTGAGCGGCCTTCAGATAGGCGACCTGGTCGGCGTCGAGGACGGACTCGTCGGCGCGGAGCGAGCCGGTCAGGGTGCCGCCCTCGGTGATGCTGCCGAGGACGCAGGTGACCTCGCGGTCGCCGAGCGACCAGGTCTCCTTCGACGGCGTCAGATGGAAGACGTCGACGTCGGCGGGGAGCGCCCAGTCGTCCATCGCGTAGGCGTCCCGCAGGCCGGCGCAGCGTTCGGCGGCGTCCGTCACGGCGTCGTCGTCGGGGTAGGCGCCGCCCTTGAGCGTGAAGGTGGCGAACACCTCGCCCTCATGCTTCCCGGAGCAGGGCACGGCGCGGATGCCGTCGACGGTGCCCTTCAGCTCGTCGTCGGCGTCGAAGCAGTCGCCCTTGGCCAGCGCGACGCTCACGCCGTCGCGCACGCCTTCCTTGACGTTCCGCCAGGCCCAGTCCGTGACCCCTGTGGTGAGTAGCAGTACGGCGAGGGCGAGACCGGTCCCGGAGAGGGCACTGCCGACGACGGCTGCGGCACGGCCGCGCTGGCCGCGCTTGCGGATCTGGGGGAGGGCGATGAGGCCGAGGAGGAGACCGACGCCGGGGAGACAGCAGAGGATGCCGGTGATCAGGGAGGCGACGGCGAAGGGGTTTACGGGGGTGGGGGTGCCGTAGGGGACGTGGGGGGCCGGGGGCCCGTAGGGGCTGGGCGACCCGTAGGGGTCTGGCGTCCCGTAGGGGTCCGGCGCTCTGTAAGGGTTCTGCGGCTCCTGCGGGTCCTGCGGGTCCTGCTGGGCCTCTTGGGGCGGGGCGTCCGGGGGCTGCGGGGACAGCTCTGACGGGCCCTCGGGCTCGCCGGGTGCGGAGGCAGGGGATATGGACACCGGTACCGTTTCTGGGACGAGTTGCGGCAGCGGGGGCGGACGAGGACTCTCGGCCGGGCTACCGTACGAATGCGCGCATGGTAAGCGGGTCCGGACAAGACCGGAAAACGGCCTGGGTCCTGAACGGGCGCCGCGCGGAACGGACATGGGGGCGGGCAAGGCGTGGGGGACGGAATGAGCGGCGCCGGCATACGGGCGGTCAACGGCCTCACCGCGCGGTGGGCGCGGACGGTCGCGGCGGACGACGGGACGGTGTTCTCGGCGGCCGGGGTGTGGCCGTTGCTGGCCTTCCTGGCGGACGGCGCGAGCGGCCAGGCGCGGGCGGAACTCTCGGAGGCGCTGGGCGCCCCCGCGGACGTGGCGGCCACGGCGGCCCGTCAACTCCTCGCCGAAATGGCCTCGGTGACCGGCCTGGACGCGGCACTCGGCCTCTGGACCCATCAGTCGCTACGGCTCCGGGACGACTGGCGGGCCGGGCTGCCCGCCGGGACGCAGGGCACCTTCGGGGACGACCTGGTCACCGCGCAGGAACGCCTCGACGCCTGGGCGGCCGAACGCACCGGCGGCCTGGTCGAGCGGATGCCGCTGAAACTGACGCGGGACGCCCAGGTGGTGCTGGCGAGCGCGCTGTCCCTGCGGACGACGTGGCGCCAGCCCTTCACCGAGCTGCCGCTGCGCCCGGAGCACGGGCCCTGGCGGGGACGTACCCTGCTCGGCCTGTTCCGCCGGTCGGTACGGCCGGACCGGGTGGGCGTGGCGGCGACACCGGACGGCCATGTCACCTCCCTGACCGTCCCCGGGGACAACGGCATCGACGTCCATCTGGTGCTCGGTGAGGAGGGCATGACGCCGGGGCAGGTCATCACGGCCGGCGTGGGCCTGGTGGAGCGCACGCTCCCGGTCACCGAGGGCGGCCGCCTGCCCCTGGGGCACGTGGGTCCGGGCCTGCATGTGGAGCAGCGCCCGTCCGCGACCCCGGAGCCGGTGGCCCTGGACGTCCGCACGGTGGCGTACGAGGTACGCGCCGACCACGACCTGCTGGCCGACCCGTCCCTCTTCGGCCTGGCCACGGCCCAGTACACCCCCGGCGCCCACTTCCCCGGCATGGCCGACGCGCCCCTGGCGATCGGCGCGGCCCGCCAGTCGGCGGTGGCCCAGTTCAGCGCGCAGGGGTTCCGGGCGGGAGCGGTGACGGCGGTCGCGGCCCGCCCAGGAAGCGCCCCGCAGCACACCCACACCACCACGGTCCTCAGCCTCACCTACGACCGCCCCTTCGCCTTCCTCACCACCACCCGCTCCCCCCGCCTCCTCCTCACCACGGGCTGGGTCACGAACCCGACCCCGTACCCGCCGATGCACCTCACCCCTGCGAGCACCTCATGAGCAAGCGACTGATCTCCCTGTACGCGGCGGTACTGGGAGCCCTGAGCATCCTGGCCGTCGTCCCCGTCGACGCGATCGCCCACCCCGCCATGACCGTCTGGACCCTGGCGGCCATGCCGTCCTCGGTGATGATGACCGTCGCCTGGATGGCCGCAGGCACCCTGTTCCCGTCCGGCTTCGAACCGGGCCCGGCACTCTCCGCCCTCCTCACTCTCACCGTCCACCTGACCGCGACCGCCCTCAACGTCAGCGCCCTGCTGCTCCTCAGGAAGGCATGCACCAAGTGCCGAGTCCTGGCCCGCGCATGACCCCCTCGGCCGCCCTGCTCCACCGCATCGAGCAGACCCCCACGCGGGCCGGCACCCGTACGACCTCCGCTTCGGCACCGTTCACCAGCCGAGCACCGCTATCCCTGGCCAAGGAACTCGAGGGCGCCACGGAGCCGCGTGCTCAGCCGACGCTGCGTGGCGCGGCTGTCGAGGCGTACGTCGAGCGGTCCCGGCACCCGCGCGTCCGCCCGGCGGCCGGCCGGCAGACGGGATACGTCGAGACCGTCACGCCGGGCGATGCGCACGCCGAGGTCGTAGCGGCTGAGAGCGTCGGGGCCGGCGAGGTGGAAGAGGCCGGCCGCGTCGGACCGGGTGAGTTCCCACAGGGCGGCGGCCAGGTCCCGGACGTGCACGGGGCAGCGCACGTCGTCGGTGAAGAGCACACCTTCCCGTGTGCCGGCGATCAGCGCGTGCACCAGGCGCTCGTGGTCGGACCGCCCGTCCCCGACGATCAGTGAAGTACGGACGACGGCCGCGCCCGGACGAAGAAGCCGCACAGCCGTCTCGGCAGCGGCCTTCGCCGCCCCGTACGGCGTGATCGGGTCCGGGTCGCAGGTCTCGTCGTAGCGGACCCGGCTGCCGGAGAAGACAGCGTCGCTGGAGACATGCACCAGCCGAATCCCGAGCTTCGCGGCGGCCACAGCGACGTGGACGGACCCGTCCGCGGTGACCTTCCAGTCGGCCCCGCCGCTGGTCACGTCGATCACCGCCCGCGGCGAAACCGCCTTCAGCACCGCCTCGACACGTACGGGATCACGAACGTCGAGCTGATGCCAGACACCGCCCGCAGGATCACCGGGCCGGGAATGGAACGTCGCAACCGCGCTCCACCCCGCCACTCGCGCCAGGCGCAGCAACTCGGTCCCCAGAAACCCACTGCCCCCGATGATCAGCACCGTCATGCCCCAAGACGCTAAGGCACCCCGCCTTGGCCTGGCGGCGAACCGAGAGACGGAACAGCGAAGGGACCTGGCTCCGGGGAATCGGGCCCTTCTCGCCTACACGCTTGCCAGATCGACACCGTGACGGCACGTCACCCTCCCAGCACGCCCTCCCGCCGGAAGCCGCCTCCATGGTCAGTAGTGGTAGCGAGCCGCAAGAATGACAATCTCTTTGTCGGTGACCAGGTACACGAGGCGGTGCTCATCGTCGATCCGCCTCGACCACGCCCCAGGCAAGTGGTACTTGAGCGGCTCGGGCTTGCCGATCCCCGTGAAGGGGTCACGCTTGACGTCGCCGATGAGCTTGTTGATCCGAGCGAGCATCTTGCGGTCGTTCTTCAGCCAGGACGTGTAGTCCTCCCAGCCCTGATCCTCGAAGACAAGCCTCACTCGGCACCCTCACGTGCCGCATCCGGCGAGTCAGGATCGATCAGCTCCCGCTCGGACACGTTGATGTGGGTCAAGGCGTTCTCGTACGCCTTGAGCAGTCGCCGTGCGTTCGCGGGCGAGCGCAGCAGGTACGAGCCCTCGCGCAGCGCCGCGTAGTCCTCGGCCGAGACGAGTACGGCGTTCCCGTGCTTGGAGACGATCTCGATGGCCTCGTGGTCGTCGTTGACCTTCTTGATCAGGGGAAAGAGGGCCTTGCGGGCTTCGCTCGCGGTTATCGACATGGGCTGACTCCCTCTACCAGTGGTACCGAATAACGTACCACTGGCGCTCACCTGAGTCGAAGCTGAACGAGTGCGGCCCGCCAGGAATCCCAGCACCGTCCCGGCATGGGACTGCCCCTCCGCCCGGTGCTTGAGCGGCAGGAAGACCGTGCGGCAGTCATCGCGGTGAGCCTTGGCGCTGACCTGCCAGCGGACCCTGGCGAAGCCAGACCGACGGCACTCGACGGAGAAGGCCAGGGCCTCGCTGGGGCGCCGGCCAGTACCCGACTGCAAGGAGACCGCGAGCCGGTACTGCGGGGCGATGTGCTCCGCGATCAGATCGACCTCGCCCAGCGCGGGAATCTCGCCCTCGTCCATCGCGCACGGGACCGCCCGGGATACCCGGACGCCGCGCGCGGGATTGTCCGGGATGCGCCCCAGCCTCGCCCCGCAGCCCCAGCGGGCCGTCGAGTCAGCGAGGCCCTCCTGACTGGACGCGCTCATGTCCTCCGCGCTCGTCGCCACGTGATCCATGCATCAGCACCGAAGGCCATACCGCAGTATGGTTGATGTATGGCTACCAAGAAGGTGACTATCACCCTCGACGAATCCCTGGTCGAAGCCCTGGCCGGAGCCGCTGAGGAAGAAGGCATCCCGCTCTCCCGCCTCGTCGCCGGAGCAGCCGAACGCGAGCTGCGCCTGCGGGCCGGCCGGGCCGTGATCCAAGAGTGGCAGGCAGAACACGGCGCCTTCACCCCGGAAGAACTCGCCGCCACCCGCGCGGAAATGGCCGCCGCCGACGCCGAGTACCTCAGCAACCCGGGAGCCTCGGCCGCGTGAACATCCCCTACCTGTACGACGCCGGGGCACTCATCGCCATCGACAACGACGACCGACGCATGTGGGCCCGCCACAGCCTGGCCCTGGAAGACGGCCGGGACATCCACGTCCCGTCCGTCGTCGTCAGCCAGGCATGGCGGGACTCCCGCCGTCAGGTCAGACTCGGCAAGTTCCTCGCCGGGTGCCACGTCGTACCCGTCGGTCTCGAAACCGCCAGAGCCGCAGGCATCCTCTGCGGCAAGGCCGGCACCTCCGACATCGTCGACGCCACCGTCGCGACCATGGCAGCCAGCCTCGGCGCCATCATCTGGACCTCGGACCCGAACGACATCCGCACCCTCATCGACGCCCAGGACATCGAGCCCGCCCCTGTCATCCGCACCGTCTGACCACCGACGGTCGCCGACGGCCGGCCGCACGCGCACGGTGCACCGCAGTTGTACGCATGCGTGATGCCACATCCAGGTGCTCGGGACTGAAATGACGAAGGGGCCGAGCTCGCGAGAGCTCGGCCCCGAATACGCACGTCAAACCAATCGCGTCAACGTTCAGTCGCGGTGCGATCAGACGTTGAAGCGGAATGTCTGAGGCCAGATTCTGACCTGCGGCGTAGCCCCATCCAGGGCTCTGACCTGGGATTTCCTGGTTGGCACGCGTTGGCTCCCGACGGCCGTTTGCGGGTGTCCTGCGGACTGGCTGCGGACTAGCCGGGCCGGCAGCGGCCAAGAAATCCATGGCGCACCAGCGGGACCGGCAAGGAGACTGCCCGGGTGAGCGACCGCTACCCCTGCCCATGCTGCGGGCACCGCGTGCTGGGCGAGATGCCCGGCTCGTACGAGATCTGCCCCGTCTGCTTCTGGGAGGACGACGGGGTCCAGTTCCGCTGGCCGACCCTGGGAGGCGGCGCGAACAAGGTCTCCTTGATCGAGGCCCAGCGGAACTACCAGGACTTCGGCGCCTGCGACCAGCACGGCCGCCGGTTCGTCCGCCCGCCGGCCGAAGACGAGCCGCTCGACCCCGCCTGGCGCCCCATCGATATGACCCGGGACTCCTTCGAGGACTGGGCAGCCGAAGACAGCGCCCCGTGGCCCGACAACAGCTCGGCTCTCTGCTGGTGGCTCCCCACCTTCTGGCGCCGGGATCGCTCCGCGTCATGACCTCCAACATCGAGACACTCGTCCAGCACCTCGACGGCAAGGCCGAGGAGTCCTACGACGCCCGTGCGGAGCTGATCTGGATCGGCGCCGACGCCATACCCGCCGTCATCGACGGCCTGCCTTCCCTCGGCGGCTTCGGTCAGCTGACCGCCATCGAGGTCTTCGAGGAGGTGAGCGATCCCCGTTGCGGCCCCACTCTCATCGGCCTGCTGGACAGCGACAACCCGACCGTCCGCGAATGGGCAGCGATGGCCCTGGCGAGCTTGAAGATCGACGGCGCGGTCGAGCCCGTGCGCCGCGCCTATCGCGCCTGCCTGGAACGGGCGACGCCACCCGACTGGAGCGAGCCGGAAGGCATCCGCTGGGCCCTGACCGAACTCGGCGCACGCAGCCCCGTCGTCCCGCCGCTCACCGCGCGCCTACGACCCACCACTGCGGACAACGCCCCAGGCTGGCCTTCAGCCCACTTCACCGAGATCATCAACGACCTGGCCGACCACGCCCAGGTGATCCTCTACTCCCAGTTCTGGCGCGTGGACGCCGGCGGCACATACGGCGTCTCCGGCCCCGTCCTGGACTGGGAACTCGACTGGACTGCGCCCTGGGAGCACCTGGTCGAGGAGTCCCGCACCTGGTCCCTGCTGGAAGCCTCCGAAGCCCCCACCGGCGACCACATCTTCGTCGCCCCTACCTGGATCGACCGTACCGACCTGCACCCGGAGAGGTGACCGATGCCGTTCCAGCACCCCGAGGAGATCGGCTACGGCTACGTGATCGAGCGATACGCGGCACGGAAGGACTCGGGCCACGCGCGCTACCTCGTCCTGAAAGGTGGTCGATTCCTGCGGCCCGAGTGGCCTCACGGCGAACGTTTCGCCCATCACCTCATCGACGACGCGGCCACGATCACCGATGCCGAATTGGAAGCCCTCCTCGGCTACGAGTGGCGCTCGCGCCTCACCGCCGCATGGCTGATCGGCGTCGACCGCCGCGAACGGTTCCGCGAACGCATCGGCGACCTGCTCCTGGCCAGCGAGGTCTGCTTCTCCGGCAGCGCCTACTGCTTCGCCCTGGCCCGCTTCGGCACCCACGCCGACGCCGAGATCCTCACCGCCTACCTCGACCATTACCTCCCCCGCACCGACCTCCGCTACGACCAGCCCGCCGCCCTCGGCGCCCTCCTCCGCCTCGACGCCCAACTCGGCACCCACCACGCCACCCGCTTCACCCAGCCCGACGGCCACTGGGACGAGTGGGTCATGGGCGTGGGACGCCTCGGCTACTCCAGCCACACCCCCGCCGAACTTCGCCGCTGGACAGACCTCCACTGCGACTTCGCCAACAGCTGGACCCGCACGTAGTGAGGTTGTAGCCCGCTCACTGGGAGCTGCCCGCCTCTCAACCCTGTAGGTGGCGAAGACGAGTGCGAGGAAGCCTTTGGTGGCTTCGACGCCCCAGGCGCCGCAGGGGATGTGGGACAGCGAGCCCGTGGTCAAGAGCTGGGAAGGACCGCCAACGTACACACGGGATGACATCTTCCTCGCCAGTAGTCTTAACGGATCCGCCCGGCGAGCCTCCGGAGACAGCATGCTGACCCGCCTCGAAGTCCACGGGTTCAAGAACCTTCTGGACCTATCCATCGACTTCGGCCCCTTCACCTGCATCGCAGGGGAGAACGGCACCGGCAAGTCGAATGTTTTCGATGCCATCCAGTTCCTCTCCCTACTCGCCGACCAATCGATGATGGAGGCGGCCCAGGAGGTCCGGGGCGTACACGGTGAGCGTCATGGTGACCCTCGTGATCTGTTCTGGAAGGGCTTCGCGCCTGGCCGTCACCGGATGCGGTTTGCCGCCGAGATGATCGTCCCGCTTAACGCTCAGGACGACTTCGGCCGAGCCGCCAAGGCCACAACCACGTTTCTGCGGTATGAGCTTGAAGTCGGCTACCAGGAGCCGTCCGGCCTGGACCGTTTCGGCCGCCTCACCCTCCTCCACGAGACGCTGAGCCACATCACCAAGGGCAAGGCCGCCCGGCACCTCCTCTTCCCCCACAGCGCGAAGGAGTTCCGCAACACCGTCATTCAGGGCCACCGCAGCGGCGCCCCTTTCATCTCGACGACGACTGAATCCGGCGAGTCGGTCGTC
The DNA here is from genome assembly GCF_044541565.1 of Streptomyces sp. NPDC085596. NCBI lineage: Bacteria > Bacillati > Actinomycetota > Actinomycetes > Kitasatosporales > Streptomycetaceae > Streptomyces > Streptomyces sp. NPDC085596. Next base: position 97,665 of record NZ_JBITTC010000008.1, read on the forward strand.
AAAATCCACCAGGACGGTGGCAGCCGAGGTCAGCCCAAGCCAGCCGCAGCGTCCCGGGCACCCGCAACCGTCGTCTCCACCATCACCAGCAGCGACGACCCGACCATCCTCGCCGCTCGCCGTGAGATGCAGTCCTGGCGACGGCTCGCTCTTGAGCCGTCAGCTCTGCGCAGGTCCGATCGGTACGTCGACCCGCAGGTGATGGGCGCCGACGGCTCCCACCTGCCCGCGACACTCTTCCGCGTGGCCCACGACACTCCAGGCGCGGATCCCAGCCAGGTCTACGCCAGGGTGGCGGGGCGTCTCTCGGACCTGACGGGAATCCACATCCGTGATCTGGATGTCGATCAGGACGAGGTCCGGCAGCTCCTCACGGTCAACGTGCGTGAGGTGGCCGGCATTACCCTGCCTGCCCGCAGCCTCTCTGAAGGAACCCTGCGTTTCCTGGCCCTGTGCGTCCTACTCGAGGACGCGTCCGTGCGCGGTCTGATCTGCATGGAGGAGCCCGAGAACGGCATCCACCCCGCCAACCTCAACGCCATGGTCGCCCTTGTCCAAGACCTTGCCGTCGACCCGTCGGAGGAACCTGGCACGGACAATCCGTTCCGACAGGTTCTGATCAACACACACTCACCAGGGGTCGTGCAGCTCGTCAATCCTGACGACCTCTTGTTCGCCGACACCGCGATCCACAAGGCGGAAGACGGCTCCCTGAATCGAGTACTGCGTTTGCGTCCGCTCGCCGAGACATGGCGCGCCACAAAGACGGGCGCCGACTTCGTGACTAAGGCCGACGTCCTGCCGTACCTCACCACACCTGCCGGAGCGCAGCTCACGCTGGACTGGGGGGCCGCGTGACTACTCGTATTCTCTTCATCGGCGAAGGCAGCAGCGACAACGGCCTCGTACGGCACGTCGAATCCATTGCCGCGCGCAAGGGGCTCGACGCTTCGATAACCGTTCCCGACTTCGGTCTGCTTCGGCCGCCACCTGGCCATTCCGTCCGGGACAAGCTGCGGGCAGCCCGTAAGCTCCACGGGACATACGACTTGGTAGTGGTCCAACGGGATGCCGACCGGGGTCCCGCCCAGGACCGCAGGGACGAGATCGCGGAGGCAGTACACGCCGAGTGGCCCGACCTCCAGCACGTCGCTGTGGTGCCCGTCCGCATGTTGGAAGCGTGGCTGCTTCTCGATGAGGCATGTCTGCGTCAGGTCGCCGAAAACCCGCGCGGCCGCGTCAGACTTGATCTCCCCAAGGGCACTGCAGCGGAAACGGTCGCCGACCCTAAACAGCTCCTCAAGGACTCGCTGGCGCAGGCAAGCGAGTACAAAGGACGTCGCCTCGTCCAGTTCCAGAAGCGTTTCTCGCAGCACCGGCTGCGCATGCTTGAACTTCTGGATCCCGAGGGGCCGGTGGCTGGCCTTCCGTCGTGGCAGCACTTCATCAAGGACCTCAACGAGGCTTTCGAGTCTCTCAGCCAATGACCCACTCAGCTAGGCCAGAGGTTCACGCGCCTGCCCCTGGGCTGAAGCAAGCCCGCGGCTCAGGCTGTAGAGCGCAGGGCCGGTCGGCGGTCGCTTCGCGCCGAACTGCTGAACTGGCTGGCTTCGTTCGCCGACATCGCCCGCCTGGACGTCGAGGGCGGCGTCGGCACGGCGCAGAATCTGGCCGCCGCCCGAACGGCAAGGCCAACACTCCACGACCGCATCGCGGACTTCTGCGACGCCGACGATCCACTGGTGAAGGAGGCCGCGCTCGCGGCCACCGCCCTGCTCCTGGCCGACCCCGCCCTCGCCTCGTCCGTACCCCGGTACGCGCCCGCCGTTCGCGAGGTCCTTGCCGTGAGCGCGGACTCGTACTACCGGTGGATCGCCCGAGAACGGCTGGCTGCCTGGGGGGAGGATGTCACTGGTCTCGTCACTGCGGAGAAGGAGCGCCGCGCGGCCCTGGACCGGGCAGGCGAGTTGGCGGAGGACCCGTTCGGCGGCCAGGAGCAGGAGCAGGCGATCCGCTGGCTGGAAGATCAACCCGAGGACACCGCTGCTCCGGAACGACTCGGCCGCCGGCGTGAGGACCGGACCGCTCCCATGCCGGCTGCCCTGCACGAGCCAGCACCCGAGCCGCCCGTGGCCGCCCCTGGAAGCGAGGCGGGGTACCGCGGCCCGTGGCGGATCGCCCGGGAGGAGGAGCGCGCCGAGTGGACGTTCACGCCGTACGTAGGAGTCGGCCCCCTGCACTTCGGGATGACCTTGGAGGAGATCACCGCGTCCTCGGCGAAGGACCGGCCGTCTCGTCCTACTCCCACCACGGCGAAGACCAGCAGCTCAACTACGCCGACTTCACTGAGAGCGGGATCAGGGCCCTCTTTCACGACGGCCGCCTGGGGTGCGTCGCCGCAGACGCCCTCACCGGCCCCCAGGTGAGACTGAACGCAGCCCCGCTGACCGGCTGCGCGCCTTCCCACGTGGAGGACTGGCTCGTCCACCGCACAACACGGCCTGGCAGCCTGGCGTACAGCGTCGCTGGCGATCCGGTCTTCGCCGACCTCGGCCTGGCGATCCGCTCCCAGCGGGCGGGCGACATCGTCCTGACCCGCCCCCTCTTCCTGCTCCACGACTGGCTCGACCTGTGGCACGCACTGCCCAGCGAGGAGTGGAACTGCTCGTGAAGCGTTGTTCGCCGGTCGGCCTCACCTGAGTGCGAGGCCGACCGGAGCGACATCTCTTCCACTCGAGCGATATCGGGGACGTAGACCACCGGCCGAGTGGGGAATCAACGTGAGCAGCTCTGCGCTGGCCGGGGTCAGCGGTGTCGACTGCGTTCTTCGGGCCTCATGGCCGCTGGTGTGGCCGGAGGGTGTTGCGTGGCGGACATGGCCGAGGTGGCGCTTCGCATGCGAGCCGCTTGCGTCCTCCGGTTCGGCTGAGCCGTGATACGCCAGTTGAGGACCTCGGCAGGGTGCTCGGCGCTGTCGAGTTCCCGCTGGGTGCCCACTTCGGCCAGGAGGCGTCGGGGGTTGTGGCCGGCGCTCTCGGCCTGGGCGAGGGCTGTGGTCAGAGCGGTCCAAGTGGGGTCGGCGAGGATCCGGTCGGCGTGGGCGGGGAGGGCCACGCGAACGTCTTGTTCGAAGCGGCTGGCGGTTGGGGCTCGTGGTGCGCGGCGGGCCAAGTCCGCCAAGACGGGTGCGGCGGCCTGCTGGTAGCCCGCCTGGAGGTGGCGGAAGGCTTCCTCGGCCGCAGCGGCCTGCTGTGCGTGGCCGCGCTGTTCGTGCCACTTGGCGGCGGCGCGGGCCAGGTGCACGGTGGCGAAGAGCAGGGCGATGGCGAGTCCGCCCGGCTCGTTGGAGGCGTAGGCGAGTTCCTTGGCGGCCTTGCGTAGGGCGGTGGCGGCCTGGTGGTCGGCGCGGGTGGCGGAGCGGCGGGCTCGGTTGAACGCCATTGCCGCCGCCCGCAGTTCCGCCCGGTGTGGGCTGCTCGTGGCGCTGGCGATGTTGTACAGGGCATCACCGAAGGCGGCCAGGTAGCCCTGGGCGGCGGCATCGTCGCCGGAGTCGAGGACGGTGTGCGCCGCGTGGATGGCGGTGGTGGTGTGCCGCCATGGATCGGCAGGGTCCGCCACATACCGCGGGCGGTCGGCCACCTCCTGGTCGGAGAGGCGCTCGCGTAGGCGGTTGACGGAGAGGTCGGGGGCGAGCTTCGAGCCGCCGTACCAGACGGGTTCGCCAGCCGCGTTGGTGTCGCCAGGTGCGGCAAGGCTGTAGCCGATCACGTCGCCGGTCTCGGGGCCGATGCGCGTCTTGACCTTGATGCCGAGGGACTGCAGCACGGCGAAGTAGTCGGCTTCGGTTCGTACGGCGGCGGCGACCGCGTAAGCCTGCTCGCGCAGCCAGTGCCGTGCCGTGACCGTCTGGCCCTGGCGCTCGGCCTTGGCGCGTTCGGCGCCGGTGGGGGTGCGGGGCGCGGTGAGGTCACCGGACTTCAGGCGGCGCAGGCCGAACTCGGCCTCGATCTTGCGGCATTCGGCTTGGGCTCGCTGTCCGTCGCGGTGGGTGCGCGGGCGGCGTCCGTCGGCGCGGACGGTGGTGGCCATGATGTGGATGTGGTCGTCGGCGTGGCGCACGGCGATCCACCGGCATGCCTTGTTGTCGCCTTCGGGGGCGATGCCTGTGGCGTGAACGATGCGGCGGGCGACCTCGGCCCACTCGGCGTCGGTGAGGTAGCGGTCGCCGGGCGCGGTGCGGACCGGGCAGTGCCAGACGTGCTGGGGTGGTTTCTTGCCGCCCAGTTCGCGGGTGCGCAGGTCGACTTGGTGGTCGAGGCGCTTGGCGAGCTGGGTGTAGGTGGCTGCCGGGTCGCGGCCGGGGTCGGGGGCGCCGGCCATGTCCCAGGCGGCGACGATGTGAGGGTCGGTGTGTTCGTCGCGGCGGCCGGGGCCGAAGAGGTAGACGATCAGTCCGCGAGTGTCGGAGCCGGTGGAGACGTCAGGAACCATGCGCGGTGCCTTCCGTCAGGAGCTGGTCGATCAGTCGGTAGCTGTTCTCGGCGGCTTGCTCGACGCGGTCCAGCACGGCCTCGGCGCGCTCGGGCACTGTTCCTCGGTGGATGGCTGCGGTGATCTGGTTGAGGTTCCTGCCGATGCGGTCGAGCGCGACCGTGTGTGCCTCGACGGCCTCGATCAGCGGGCGGACCGGGTCGTCCTCCGGGCTGCCAACCAGCCTCGTCTTGCCGAGGGCGACGGAGAGGGCGGCGTCGCCGACGAATCCGGCGAACTTCTGGCCGCGCTGGTGAGCGGCGGCGCTGATCACGCTCACAGCGGTTCGCGTGAAGCGGATGGTCTTCTCCTGGTCGCGTTTCTCCACGGTGCGCTTGCGGTTCATCAGTGCGGGCAGGGCGGGGGCGTCGAGGTCCCGCCAGGAGGGCTGCTCGGCGGGTGGTTGGACATCGGCCGGCGGCTGAGTGCGCGGGGCGATGGAGTCGGCTGCGGGCGGGCAGCTGGTCTCGGCTATGCCCTCCTCGGGCTCGGGCGCCCCCTGGCGCTCGGCCTTCTCCTCCGCCACCCCTGGGGCGGGGGCAAGCGCGGACGAAGCCTCGTTAGAGGCTCGTTCGCTCCAGCTTGCTGCTGGTCGGCGGGTCAGGCCGAAGAATCCCTTGCGGCGGCGGGTGGGGGTGCTGTCAGTGCTCGTTTTGGGCATGGTGGTGCTCCGGTGGTCGTGTGGGGTGGGGCTTCGTCACGTCCGTTGCATCCGTCCCATAGCTGGTTAGGACAGGTACGGAGGCGGTCGCAGGTACGGAGTGATCCGTATCGGCGAGGAACTCCGTCCCCGCGCTGACCTGCGCGGGGACGGATGCGACGGATTGATACGGAGCTGGTGTCAGCGTGTGAGTTTGGGGCTGGCAGGCCCGCCGGGCGGGCCGATGGGCAGCGTCCCGGACGGAGGGGCCGGCGGCTTGCCCTGGGTTCGACGTGCGGGCACGGTCTCGTTGGCTGCGGGGGCCGGTTGGGCGGGGTCGGGGCAGTAGCGGGCCCAGGCGTCGAGGAACTGGTTGCGGGCGTACGCCTTGGCCTGCCTGCCCTTCTCGAAACGGTGGTTGCCCGGGCTGATGCCGAAGTCGCGCAGCAGGTTGGCCAGGTGGTAGGCGTTCAGGCCCTTGGTGCCGTACTCGGCCCACGGCCCCTCGGCATCCTGAACGAGGGCGGCGAGCAGGTCCTGGCTGCGTAGAGCCTCCTTGTGGCCCTCCTGCTCGAACACGCGACGGACGTCTCGCAGCAGCCGCGTCTTCAGCGTCGTCTGCTCGTCCTGGACCACCTCGTTGCGGGTCATCGCCAGGCAGGCGGCACGGGCTCGCGAGGGCCAGTGCCCGCCGGCCAGGTCGGCGACGATCACCAGAGGCTCCCACGTGTCGGCGGCGCGGTCCTCGACCGGCATCTGTGGAACCAAGCCTGCGGCGGTGCTCCGTAGCGGGGTCAGCCAGGCGGTCAGCCGGTCGCGCAGCACGTGCAGTTCGGGCAGCGAGTACCGCGAGCGGAACGGGGTGATTCGCTCGCCCGGCTTGCGCTTCTGCATACGGATGACGACCGCCCGATCCATGATCGTGTCCGGTAGGTCGCCGATCCCGGCGAGCGCGGCCATGGCGAAGGTGGGAAACGCCGTCGGCTTGTGCTCCGGCCCGGAGATCCGCCAGGCGGGTCGGTTGCGCTGGTGCCCGGCGTTCAGCAGGCCACGGAGGTCCTCCTTGTCGCCGGCCTTGGGGCCGAAGATGGTGTCGGCCTCGTCCACCAGCAGCGTCGGCGGGTTCTTGCCGATGACACGGAAGACCACCGCAGGCGACGTGTTCACCGTCATCATCGGCTGGTGGACTGTCTCGTGGAGTACGTCGAGGACGCGGGACTTGCCACATCCCTTGGTCGGTCCCACGACCGCCAGCCGTGGCGCATGCTGGAGAGCTGGCTGAATGTGAGAGGCCGCCACCCACAACGTGACCGCCGTCAGAGCCTCGTCGCTCGGCAGCACCACGTACCGATCGATAGCCGCACGTAGGTCATTCAGCAGCGCGGCTCCTTCGTCGGCCGTCTCGCCGCCCGTACCTGTGCGGTCCCCAGTCCCCGATCCGCCGTCGGGGACCACGGTCTCCGCAGATGCGTGGGGACCGTGGCCCTCACCATCAGCTCGGAACACGGCGGGCGTGCCCGGGATTCGGGGAGCGGGTTCGGGGGCCGGCGGACTGAAAGTCTCCGCCTGGTCCCCGGCTTCCGCTCCTACGGGACCGGTCCCCAAGGCCCTTACCTGCACGCGTTCCGCGCTGAGGGTATTTCGGTCCCCGCCCAGAGCACCCTCCGAAGCGTGGTCGGTAGAGCGTGCAGCAGGGGACCGTGGCTCCGCGCGATCCTCGCTTCGGTCCCCGTTGCGCCCGGGGACGTCCTGGCCGGGGACCGCAACGGCAGGCCAGACGGCCTTGTGGGATGTGTTCGAGGTGGCGGGGGACATAGAGTCCTCCATAGACGTTCCTCTCAGGTGGGGGCGAGACGGGCAAGGTCCCGCCCCCACCGGTTCGTTCGTTCAGGGATGGGCGGCGTGCAGGGGAATCTCAGGCCCTCGGCGTTGGCGCGCCGGGGGCCGTTGCTGTGTCCAGGGCTGCCGGCGGCTCATGAGGCCAGGCCCCACTCATCTCGGCTGGCAATCAGCGTGCGCTCGTAGCGCATCAGCTCTGCCTCGGGGTACAGCACCCGCTTGCCGACCTTGATGCCGCGCGGCCCCTTCTTGATGTGGCGCCAGTAGCGGACGGTGCTCTCGGCTGTGCGATAGCGCTCGGCGACCTCGGCGGTGGTCAGGTATCGCATGCATTCCCATTCGGCTAGGCGATGATTCGATATGCATAACGTTGTACCCCGCGATCGGTGATTACCCAAATCGGGAAGCCCATGTTTCAATTTGGATAGCGATGGCAGTGATGGAGGTTCGATGGCCGGCGACAAGCCCGAGAGCGGCGAGGTGCCGCTGCTCTACAGCGAGGGAAACGTGGCCGCGCGCGTGGCCCTGGAGCGCGAGGTCAGAGGGTGGAGTACGACCGAGCTGGCGGAGCGAGTGACCAGAGCCGGCGTCAAGATGAACCAGACTGCGGTCTGGCGCATCGAGAACGGCACGCCTCGCCGGCGCATCAATCTCGACGAGGCCCTCGCCTTCACCCGCGTCTTCGAGCTCCCCCTCGAAGAGCTGATGTCCCCGCCCCTGGAGGGGCTCGACATCGACAGCCGGCGGCTCGTCCAAGAAGCCGTCGAGGCGTTCTACGAGGCCCGCGACGCACGCGACCGCCTCCACCACGCCGTGGTCGCCATCGCCGACCACATCAAGGCCCACCCCGACAGCTCGCGGGCCATCCACGAGCAGTGCCTCCGCCTCATGGGCGACGAGCGCGACGCTCGCACGCTCAGCAGTGACATCGAGGACGGCGGGCACTACTGACAACCGACACGAAGGAGAGGCCACTTGGCCAACATCCAGAAGTGCCCCAACGGCAAATGGCGTGCTCGCTACCGCGACCTCGACGGCAAGGAGCATGCGCGCCACTTCGACCGCAAGATCGATGCCCAGCGGTGGATCGACGAGGTCACAGCCAGCCTGGTCACCGGTCAGTACGTCGACCCGCGATCGGCGAAGAAGCCCTTCAAGGAGTACGCGGAGGAATGGCGGGTCATACAGCCGCACCGGCCTTCCACGGCCAAGGCGGTGGCCCAGCACCTGCGGTGCTATGCCTACCCGGCCTGGGAGAAGCGGGCACTTGGCGCCATCAAGCCCGGCGACGTGCAGAGCTGGGTCACCAGTCTGACCACCGCGCACGGCTTGGCCGCCAGTACCTCGCGGACGGTCTTCAACACGGTCAACGCCGTCTTCCGGGCGGCCGTCCGTGACCGGATGATCCCTCACAACCCGTGCGCCGAGGCGAAGCTGCCCTCGGTACCACGGAAGAAGATCGTGCCACTGGCCGTCGAGCAGGTGCGGACGCTGTCCGAGGAGATACCCGCCCGGTACAAGGGCCTCGTACTCCTCGGCGCGGCCACCGGGCTCCGCCCCGGCGAGCTCTTCGGCCTCCAGGGTCCGCCACCTCGACCTGCTGCACGCAACCGTCTCGGTCGAGCAGCAGATCCAGCAGACCGCCAAGCACGGCGTGTACGTCTGCCCGCCCAAGACCGCTCGCTCGCACCGCACGGTCCCGCTCCCCCGCATGGCGGTGGGTGCGATGAAGGCCCACCTGCGGGAGTTCCCCGCCGATGGGCCCGAGGGCTGGATCTTCACGGCGCCACAAGGCGGACCCGTGGTCTACACGCACTTCATGGATGGGTCCTGGCGGCCCGCCTGCGCGAAGGCTGGCATACCGAAGGGCACCGGACCCCACGCCCTCCGGCACCACTACGCCAGCCTGCTGATCAAGCACGGCGAGTCCGTGAAGACGGTCTCCGAGCGCCTCAGCCACACCAACGCGGCCATGACGCTGAACATCTACACCCACCTGTGGCCCGACTCCGAGGAGCGGACCCGGGCCGCCGTCGACAAGGCGTACGCGGACCAGTCCGCCGATGCCCAGCCGCAGGTCGACGAAGCGGCGTAGCCGCTCCCCCGCGCGCTGACCGAAGTCAGCACGCTGCGGACTCTGTGCGGACCACAAAGGCCGCCCAACCCGCTGCGTCGCAGGTCAGGCGGCCTTTCGCCAGGCGCTTTAGACGTTGAAGCGGAACTCCACCACATCCCCGTCCCGCATCACATACTCCTTGCCCTCCATCCGGGCCTTGCCCTTCGCGCGGGCCTCGGCGACCGAACCGGTCTCCACCAGGTCCTCGAAGGAGATGACCTCCGCCTTGATGAAGCCCTTCTGGAAGTCGGTGTGGATGACTCCGGCGGCCTCGGGGGCGGTGGCGCCCTTCTTGATGGTCCAGGCTCGGGATTCCTTGGGGCCGGCCGTGAGGTAGGTCTGCAGGCCCAGGGTGTTGAAGCCGACGCGGGCCAGGGTGGCGAGGCCGGGCTCCTCGGCGCCGACCGACTCCAGCAGCTCCATCGCGTCCTCCTCGTCCAGCTCGGCGAGGTCCTGCTCCAGCTTGGCGTTGAGGAAGATCGCCTCGGCGGGGGCGACCAGCGCGCGCTGGGCGTTCTTGAAGTCCTCGTCGGTCAGCTCGTCCTCGTCCACGTTGAAGACGTAGAGGAAGGGCTTGGTCGTGAGGAGGTGCAGGTCGTGGAGGAGTTCCGCGCGCTCCGAGCCCTGGAGGATGCCCTGGGAGAAGAGGGTGTCGCCCTTCTCCAGGATCTCCTTCGCCTCCTCGACCGCCTTCACCTTCGGCGCGACGTCCTTCTTGATCCGGGACTCCTTCTGGAGGCGCGGCAGGACCTTCTCGATGGTCTGGAGGTCGGCGAGGATCAGCTCGGTGTTGATCGTCTCGATGTCGTCCTTCGGCGAGACCTTGCCGTCGACGTGCACGACGTTCTCGTCCTTGAAGGCACGGATGACCTGGCAGATCGCGTCGGACTCGCGGATGTTCGCCAGGAACTTGTTGCCCAGGCCCTCGCCCTCGGACGCGCCGCGCACGATGCCCGCGATGTCGACGAAGTCCACCGTCGCCGGGAGGATGCGCTCCGACGAGAAGATCGACGCCAGCTGGGCGAGACGGCCGTCGGGGACACCGACCACGCCGACGTTCGGCTCGATCGTGGCGAACGGGTAGTTGGCCGCCAGCACGTCGTTCTTGGTCAGGGCGTTGAACAGGGTCGACTTGCCGACATTGGGCAGGCCGACGATTCCGATCGTGAGCGACACGTTGCGACTTCCCGTAGAGGAGTGGGCCAGGGGCTGCCAGGGCCCAGGGGACACCGGCCGATCCACCAGTTTACGGCGTCCGCGCGGGGCAATTAGCGGGAGCGTCCCCCGTCCGGCCGGACTGACCCCGCGGACATGTCTTCGGCGTGTCTGAAGGGCGATTCGGCACATAAACAGACCTAAGTTGGTCCAGTGGAGCAACACAGAACGCGACCTCCGGAAGACAGGCCGCGCCGCGGCACACCCACGCCCGCGCACCTTCCGCCCCAGGCCCGCCGTGGCCCGGACGCCCCGCGCGGCGTGGCCGAGGCGCCCGTCGCGGCCCGCCGCGGCCCCGAAGCCGTACGCGGCCCCCTCGCCGAGCCGCGCCCCGCGCCCACCGGCCGGCGCTTCCCGAACCCCCGGCTCACCGGGCTCGGCGGCGGCCTGTTCTGCGTGGCCTCGATGCTGCTGCTCGGCGCATTGGACGCCCTGCTGTTCGACTCGTCCCTGATCGGCTACGGGGTGCTGTTCCTGCCGGTCTGCGTGCTCACCGCGCTCTGGGTGCGCGCCGGCGACCTGCTCACCGCCCCCGTGGCCCTGCCGATCGCCTTCGGCGCCGGGCTCTTCCCCGTCGCCGACGGCAGCGCGGGCTTCCTCGGCTCCCTGATGGGCGTCTTCACCGGCCTCGCCACCCAGGCGGGCTGGCTCTACGGCGGGACGCTGACCGCCGGAGTCATCGTCCTCGTACGCCGGGTGCGCTGGGTACGCAGCCGCCGACGCCGCACCTGAGCCGAGAAGGCCCACCGGAGCGGCGCCACCGAGTTGTCCGAGCCAGGCTCAAACGCCGAGCCTGCCGGGGGCCTGCCCGGCATGGACAGGCCCCCAGCCCCACTACTCCGCGGCAGCCCGCTGCTCCGCGCGCATCGCCGCCCCCACGATCCCCGCGTTGTTCTGCAACTGGGCCGGGACGATCTCGGCCTTGATGCCGGTGATGTGCGGAAGGAACTTCTCGGCCTTGCGGCTCACCCCGCCGCCGATGATGAACAGCTCGGGCGAGAACAGCATCTCCAGGTGCGCGAGGTACTTCTCGACCCGCCGCGCCCAGTGCTCCCAGCTGAGGTCGCCGTCCTCCTTGGCCTTGCTGGACGCCTTCTTCTCCGCGTCGTGGCCGTTGAGCTCGAGGTGGCCCAGCTCGGTGTTGGCGACCAGGATGCCGTCGGTGAAGACCGCGCTGCCGATGCCGGTGCCGAAGGTGAGGACGATGACCGTGCCCCGCCGCCCGCGCCCGGCGCCGAACTGCATCTCGGCGATGCCGGCCGCGTCCGCGTCGTTGACCAGCGTCACCGGCAGCCCGCCCAGCCGTTCGCTGAACAGGGTGCGGGCGTTCGTACCGACCCAGCTCTTGTCGACGTTCGCCGCGGTGAGGATCGTGGCGCCGTCCTCGACCACTCCGGGGAAGGTCAGCCCGACCGGGCCGGTCCAGCCGAAGTGGTCGATCACTTCCTTGACGCCGTCGGCGACACCCTCGGGGGTCGCCGGATGCGGGGTGAGCACCTTGCAGCGCTCCTGGGCGAGATCGCCCTTGTCCAGGTCCACCGGGGCACCCTTGATCCCGGACCCGCCGATGTCCACGCCGAAGATCTGCATGGCCCCACGTTACGGCGTACGACTGACGGTCACGCCTCGGGAGTACCGCTGCCGCCGCGCTCGGCCGCCAGGGCCGCGGCTTCCTCGCGCAGGTCGCGGCGCAGCTCCTTGGGGAGGGAGAAGGTGATGGACTCCTCGGCCGCCTTGACCAGTTCCACGTCGCCGTAGCCGCGCTGGGCCAGCCACTCGAGGACCTCCTCGACGAGGACCTCGGGGACGGAGGCGCCGGAGGTGACGCCGACCGTGGTGACGCCGTCCAGCCAGGCTTCGTCGATCTCGCCGGCGAAGTCCACGAGGTGCGCCTCGCGGGAGCCGGCGAGCTTGGCGACCTCGACGAGGCGCACGGAGTTGGAGGAGTTGCGCGAGCCGACCACGATGACCAGCTCGGCCTCGGCGCCCATCTGCTTCACCGCGAGCTGGCGGTTCTGGGTGGCGTAGCAGATGTCGTCACTGGGCGGGGAGACCAGGCCGGGGAACTTCGCCTTCAGGGCGTCGACGGTCTCCATGGTCTCGTCCACGGACAGGGTGGTCTGGGAGAGCCAGACGATCTTGGACGGGTCGCGGACCTCGACCTTGGCGACGTCCTCGGGGCCGTCGACCAGCTGGATGTGGTCGGGGGCCTCGCCGGAGGTGCCGATGACCTCCTCGTGGCCCTCGTGCCCGATGAGGAGGATGTCGTAGTCGTCCTTGGCGTAGCGGACGGCTTCCTTGTGGACCTTGGTGACCAGCGGGCAGGTGGCGTCGATGGTGGCCAGCTGTCCGCGCTTCGCCTCCTCGTGCACGGTCGGGGCGACGCCGTGCGCGGAGAACATGACGATGTGGCCCGGCGGCACCTCCTCCGTCTGCTCGACGAAGATCGCGCCCTTCTTCTCCAGGGTCTGCACGACGTACTTGTTGTGGACGATCTCGTGCCGGACGTAGATCGGGGCCCCGTACTGTTCGAGGGCCTTCTCGACGGCGATCACGGCGCGGTCCACACCGGCGCAGTAGCCACGGGGGGCGGCGAGCAGGACACGGCGGCCAGGCGAAGCGGTCATGCGTCCCATCGTAAGGCCGGGGCCCGACCCCGTAGATCCCCCCAGGGGGTGTTCCCGGCGCACCCCCTTTGTCGGTGGCGGCCGTTACGCTCGCCGCATGGCTGTGAACACATCGCCCGAGGCCCCGCTCCCGGTCGGGGAGGTCTCCCGGCTGATCGGGCGCTGGATCGACCGGCTGGGCGCGGTGTGGGTCGAGGGGCAGATCACGCAGTTGTCGCGGCGGCCCGGCGCCGGGGTGGTGTTCCTGACGCTGCGCGACCCCTCGCACGACATCTCGGTGAGCGTGACCTGCTACCGGCAGGTGTTCGACGCGGTCGCGGACGTGGTCGGTGAGGGCGCCCGGGTCGTGGTGCTCGCCAAGCCGGAGTGGTACGCCCCGCGCGGGCAGCTCTCGCTGCGGGCCGCCGAGATACGGCCGGTGGGCGTGGGCGAGCTGCTGGCGCGCCTGGAGCAGCTGAAGAAGTCGCTGGCGGCGGAGGGGCTGTTCGCGGCGGACCGCAAGAAGCCGCTGCCGTTCCTGCCGCAGCTGATCGGGCTGGTGTGCGGCCGGGCCTCGGCGGCGGAGCGTGACGTGCTGGAGAACGCCCGGCACCGCTGGCCCGCCGTCCGCTTCGAGGTGCGCAATGTGCCGGTGCAGGGGGTGCACGCGGTGCCGCAGGTGGTCCAGGCGGTCAAGGAGCTGGACGCGCGGGACGACGTGGACGTGATCGTGGTGGCCCGGGGCGGCGGCAGCGTGGAGGATCTGCTGCCGTTCTCCGACGAGGAGCTGATCCGGGCGGTGGCCGGGTGCCGTACGCCGGTGGTCTCGGCGATCGGGCACGAGCCGGACACCCCGCTGCTGGACCTGGTGGCCGACCTGCGGGCCTCCACCCCGACCGACGCGGCCAAGAAGGTCGTACCGGACGTGGGCGAGGAGCTGGAGCGGGTACGGATGCTGCGCGACCGGGGCCGGCGCTGCGCGGGCGCCCTGCTGGAGCGGGAGGAGCGGGGGCTCGCCCACGCCCTGGCCCGGCCGGTGATGGAGCGCCCGCACCGGATGCTGGACGAGCGGACCGAGCAGCTGGACGCCCTGCTGGGCCGCGCCAGGCGCACGCTGGGCCATCTGCTGGACCGGGCGGAGTCGGAGCTGACCCACACGCACGCGCGCGTGGTCGCCCTCTCCCCCGCGGCCACCCTCAAGCGCGGCTACGCGGTCCTCCAGAAGGAGGACGGCCACGTGGTCCGCGACCCGGCCGAGGTGAGCGAGGGCGAGCCGCTGCGGGCACGGGTGGCGGCGGGCGAGTTCGCCGTCCGGGTCGATGTCGGCGGCGATGAATAGGGTGGGCGGATGAGCAGCAAGGTGGACGAGGCGCTGTCGTACGAGCAGGCGCGGGACGAGTTGATCGAGGTCGTGCGGCGGCTGGAGGCGGGCGGTACGACGCTGGAGGAGTCCCTCGCGCTGTGGGAGCGCGGCGAGGAGCTGGCCAAGGTGTGCCGCCGCTGGCTGGAGGGGGCGCGGGAGCGGCTGGACGCGGCGCTCGCGGAGGAGACGGAGGAAGAGGGGGGCGAGTAGCGGGACGGGGGCTCCGGCCCGGGACGCTTTGTTAAAGCTTGAACTTCCCTGGCGTAGGGTCGGGTCCGTCAGCCGGTTCCGCCCCGCGGGCCGTACGCGCACCCCAGGAAGTCACGCATGTCTCTCGTTCTCGACCCGGCCGCCCAGGACCTGCTGTTCCGCGAGGCCCGCACCGCGAACTCCTTCACCGACGAGCCGGTGACCGACGAGCAGGTCCGGGCGATCTACGACCTGGTCAAGTACGGCCCCACCGCCTTCAACCAGACCCCGCTGCGCATCACGCTGGTCCGCTCCCCGGAGGCCCGCGAGCGCCTGCTGGGTCACCTGGCCGAGGGCAACCGCGCCAAGACCGCGTCGGCCCCGCTGGTGGCGATCCTCTCCGCGGACAACGAGTTCCACCAGGAGCTGCCGGCCCTGTTCCCGGCGTTCCCGCAGGCCAAGGACGCCTTCTTCGCCGAGCGCCCGGTCCGTGAGCGGTCCGCCGCGCTGAACGCCGCGCTCCAGGCCGCCTACTTCGTCGTCGGCGTCCGCGCCGCCGGCCTGGCCGCGGGCCCGATGACCGGCTTCGACGGCGAGGGCGTCCGCAAGGAGTTCCTGGACGACGACCACACCCCGCTGATGATCGTCAACATCGGCCGCCCGGCCGCGGACGCCTCGCACCCGCGCGGGCCGCGCCTGTCGTACGACGACGTGATCACGACCGTCTGAGCAGGACCCTTTCGCCTGTTCACGGCACACACGAAGGCCCCCGGAATGCGCTTCCGGGGGCCTTCGCGCATCGTGAGAGGGGGCCGCTACCCCATCTTGAGCGCCGTCGCCATGGTGGTCAGGCGGTCGAAGGACGCGGTGCCCGACACCACCGTGGTGGAACCGGGGGTGTCCTCCAGGACGAGGGCGTCATAGCGGCCGCCGGTGTAGCGGGTCCAGGTGCGGCCGTCGATCTTCTCGGTCCGCTTGGTCGCCGAGGAGCCCTGGGTGGCCTGCTCGATGAAGTCGGAGCGCTTCTGGGCGGACTGCTCGACCTGTACGTACTGGCCCTCGGGGTCCTGGAAGCCGAGGTGCCAGCGGTCGGACTCCTCGCTCCGGAAGCGGACGGAGGTCGCCTTCCAGGTGTCCGGCAGCCCCTCGGGGGCCGCCACCGGGTAGCTCACGGCCCTGCGTGCCGTGGTCGTCTCGACCGTGTAGTCGACCCGAGGGAGGTCGGGCTTGTGGTCGTCGTGCGGGACGAACACGTAGATGACCGCCGCCGCGATTCCGATGAGGGCCAGGGAGAGGATCATGTCCCGGACCGTCTTCTGCTTGCCGTTCGAACCTGCCACGTCTCCTATGGTCTCAGGTGCCCTCCGCGCTCATCCGTGGGGCCCCCTGCTCATTTTGTAAGCCTGGCGATAGAGTCAGCCCATCTCATCCGGCCGTCGTCGTATCAGAAAGGTGCGCTCCGATGACCGAGCATCATCTGCCGTCCGAACTCGATGTCCCCTCCGAGGCCCCTGACCGCAACCTCGCCCTGGAACTGGTCCGGGTCACCGAAGCCGCGGCCATGGCCGCGGGCCGCTGGGTCGGCCGGGGCGACAAGAACGGCGCCGACGGCGCCGCCGTGCGCGCCATGCGGACCCTCGTCTCCACCGTCTCGATGAACGGCGTCGTCGTCATCGGCGAGGGCGAGAAGGACGAAGCCCCGATGCTCTTCAACGGGGAACGGGTCGGCGACGGCACGGGACCCGAGGTCGACATCGCCGTCGACCCGATCGACGGCACCACGCTGACGGCGAAGGGCATGGCGAACGCGATCGCCGTCCTGGCCGCCGCCGAGCGGGGCGCCATGTTCGACCCGTCCGCCGTGTTCTACATGGACAAGCTGGTCACCGGGCCCGAGGCGGCCGACTTCGTGGACATCGACGCGCCCGTGTCGGTCAACATCCGCCGGGTCGCCAAGGCGAAGCGGCGCACGCCCGAGGACGTCACGGTCGTCATCCTGGACCGGCCCCGGCACGAAGGGGTCATCAAGGAGATCCGGGACACCGGGGCGCGGATCAAGCTGATCTCCGACGGTGACGTGGCGGGGTCCATCCTGGCGCTGCGGGAAGGCACCGGGATCGATCTGCTGCTCGGTGTCGGCGGCACCCCCGAGGGGATCATCTCGGCCTGTGCGGTGAAGTGTCTGGGCGGAACGATCCAGGGCAAGCTGTGGCCCAAGGACGACCAGGAGCGGGAGCGGGCGATCGCCGCCGGTCACGATCTGGACCGGGTGCTGACCACGGACGACCTGGTGAGCGGGGAGAACGTGTTCTTCGTGGCCACCGGGATCACCGACGGGGAGCTGATGCGGGGGGTCCGGTACCGGTCCGAGACCGCCACCACCGACTCCATCGTGATGCGGTCCAAGTCGGGGACCGTGCGGAAGATCGAGTCCGAGCATCGGCTCAGCAAGCTGCGGGCCTACAGCGCGATCGACTTCGACCGGGCGAAGTAGCGATCAGGGGGGCGCGGGCACTTGCGCGGGTGACGGTCCGTCGTGGCTGGTCGCGCAGTTCTCCGCGCCCCTGAAGAACCTTCGGCTCAGCCCGCTATACGAGTTGCCGTCGCCTTCTGGATCTCCACCTCGCGCCGGCGCCTGCGGGCCAGGACCACTCGGCGTTCGGCCGCGGTCAGGCCGCCCCAGACGCCGTAGGGCTCGGGCTGGAGCAGGGCGTGTTCGCGGCACTCGAACATCACCGGACAGCGGGCGCACACCCGCTTCGCCGCCTCCTCGCGGGACAGGCGGGCGGCGGTCGGCTCCTTCGACGGGGCGAAGAACAGACCGGCCTCGTCGCGGCGGCACACCGCCTCGGTGTGCCAGGGCGCGTCCTGATCCCTGTCTCGCGCCGGCCCCCGCTGGGCCGGAACGGCGGCTACCTGCAGGGACGAATGCGGCGGTTGCAGCACGGTCTACTCCTGACGACGGATTCGCTAGCGAGAGACGATGCAGCAAGCCCTACCCGTTGTGCGCGCGCCTATGCACTGCGTTCCCAACCACCGGCGCGCAACGGCTTGTTCGCACCCTTCACACGAGCGCCCGCCGGGGTTCCGCGCCAGCGCGGAGCGGGGGCGGATTCACGACCGTCAACGGTCCAGGTGTTTGCGCAACTTCCGGTCGACCTTGTCCTGGACCCGGTCGAGGATGTCCGCCACGAACCGGCCACGCCGGGGCCGCGCCTCCACGTTGCCGAGCACCGACCAGCCGTCGACGTAGATCACGGGGGCGTCCGACTGGACCGAGTCCAGCGTGCTGACCTCGAAGTTCCCCAGCACGCTGCCGCCGGTGCCGCGCAGCGACACGTTCTCCGGGACGCGGATCTGGACGTCCCCGAAGACCGAGACCGCCTTGATCACCACATGCTGGTACTCGAAGACGGCCTCGCTGAGGTCTATCTCCACGCTGCCGAACACCGCGAACGCGTGCACCCGGCGGCCGGCGCGCCAGCGTCCCCGGCGCACGGCGCTGCTGAAGACGGCGACCACGCTGGTGTCGGCCTCGGCCGGGAGGGTGCCGGGCAGCGGACGGGGCGGGGCGGAGGTGTACGCGGGCCCGGCCGGGCGGTCGTGGGCGGCGGGCAGATCGCGTATGAAGACGTCCAGCTCGCCGACGGTCTTGGTGTGCAGCACCCCCTCCACGCGCTCGGCGTGCTCCTCGGCGGTCAGCCGGCCCTCGGCCAGGGCCTCGCGGAGGATGTCGGCGACACGGTCCCGGTCGGCGTCCGAGGCGCGCAGGTCGGCCGGGCGCGGGGCGGTGTCCGCGGGCTGGGGGTGCTTCTGAAGGTCCACGACAGCAGAGTACCGAAACGCGATAGATCGCGACTAGGGGCTGTGGACAACTACCGGACAACGTTGCCGGGGCACGGGCGTCCGCCAAGTGAGTCTTACCTCACCACAGCACTGTCGGCGGCGGGTTCTACGCTGGACAGGCTCGCCAGCGTCGGCGGGCGCCGTCCGTCGAGTGAGGAATGGGCTGAGATGCCTGAGTTCGCGTACACCGATCTGCTCCCGCAAGGAGAGGACACCACCCCCTACCGGCTGGTGACCTCCGAAGGTGTGTCCACCGTCGAGGGGCCGGACGGGCGGACGTTCCTCAAGGTGGAGCCGGAGGCGCTGCGCACGCTGGCCGAGGAGGCCATCCACGACATCCAGCACTATCTGCGCCCGGCCCACCTGGCCCAGCTGCGCCGGATCATCGACGACCCGGAAGCCTCCGGCAACGACAAGTTCGTCGCGCTGGACCTGCTGAAGAACGCGAACATCGCGGCGGCCGGTGTGCTGCCCATGTGCCAGGACACCGGCACGGCGATCGTCATGGGCAAGCGCGGCCAGAACGTGCTGACCGAGGGCCGCGACGAGGAAGCGCTGAGCCGCGGCATCTACGACGCGTACCTGAACCTCAACCTGCGCTACTCGCAGATGGCTCCGCTCACCATGTGGGAGGAGAAGAACACCGGCTCCAACCTCCCGGCGCAGATCGAGCTGTACGCGGCCGACGGCGGCGCCTACAAGTTCCTCTTCATGGCGAAGGGCGGCGGCTCGGCCAACAAGTCGTTCCTGTACCAGGAGACGAAGGCCGTCCTGAACGAGTCCTCCATGATGAAGTTCCTGGAGGAGAAGATCCGTTCGCTGGGCACGGCCGCCTGCCCGCCGTACCACCTGGCGATCGTGGTCGGCGGCACGAGCGCCGAGTTCGCGCTGAAGACCGCGAAGTACGCCTCCGCGCACTACCTGGACGAGATCCCGGCCGAGGGCTCGCCGCTCGGCCACGGCTTCCGGGACAAGGAGCTGGAGGAGAAGGTCTTCGAGCTGACCCAGAAGATCGGCATCGGCGCCCAGTTCGGCGGCAAGTACTTCTGCCACGACGTGCGCGTGGTGCGCCTCCCCCGCCACGGCGCGTCCTGCCCGGTCGCCATCGCCGTCTCCTGCTCGGCCGACCGCCAGGCCGTCGCCAAGATCACCGCCGAGGGCGTGTTCCTGGAGCAGCTGGAGACGGACCCGGCGCGCTTCCTGCCGGAGACCACGGACGAGCACCTCGACGAGTCGGCGGACGTCGTCAGGATCGACCTCAACCAGCCGATGGACACGATCCTCGCCGAGCTGACCAAGTACCCGGTCAAGACCCGCCTCTCGCTGACCGGCCCCCTGGTCGTGGCCCGCGACATCGCGCACGCCAAGATCAAGGAGCGGCTGGACGCGGGCGAGGACATGCCGCAGTACCTGAAGGACCACCCCGTGTACTACGCGGGCCCGGCCAAGACCCCCGAGGGCTACGCCTCCGGTTCCTTCGGTCCGACCACCGCCGGGCGCATGGACTCCTACGTGGAGCAGTTCCAGGCGGCCGGCGGCTCCAAGGTGATGCTGGCCAAGGGCAACCGCAGCAAGCAGGTCACCGACGCGTGCGACGCCCACGGCGGCTTCTACCTCGGCTCCATCGGCGGCCCCGCCGCCCGCCTCGCCCAGGACTGCATCAAGAAGGTCGAGGTCCTGGAGTACGAGGAGCTGGGCATGGAGGCGGTCTGGAAGATCGAGGTCGAGGACTTCCCGGCGTTCATCGTGGTCGACGACAAGGGCAACGACTTCTTCCAGGACCCGGCGCCCGCGCCGACGTTCACGAGCATTCCGGTGCGGGGCCCGGGCCTGGCCTGACCCCCTCCCAGGGGGCCGTGCCGGTCGGCCCCCTAGGGTGCCCGCATGACTTCTGAGGCTTATCTTTCCGGGTTGTTCTCGCTGGACGGGCGGGTCGCCGTCGTGACCGGGGGGAGTTCCGGGATCGGGCGGGGTATCGCGGAGGCGCTGGCGCGGGCCGGAGCCTCGGTGGTGGTCGTGGCCCGGGGCAAGGACGCGCTGGAGGCGACCACCGCCCAGCTCGCCGAACTCGGCTGCCGCGCGGGGTGGGTGAGCGCCGACCTGAGTACGCGGGACGGGGTTCGCGCTGCCGCCGAAGAGGTGGCCGGGGTGTTCGGGGAGCCCGACATCCTCGTCAACTGCGCCGGGATCAATGTGCGGCCGCCCTTCAGCGAGTTGAGCGACGAGGAGTGGGACCTCACCCTGGCCGTGAACCTCCGGGCGCCGCATCTGCTCAGCCGGCGGTTCGGGCCCGGTATGGCCGAGCGGGGCTTCGGGCGGATCATCCACATCTCCTCCCAGCAGGCGCACCGCGCGTTCGTCCGCTCCGGGGCGTACGGGGTGTCCAAGGGCGCGCTGGAGTCGCTCACGCGCTCCCAGGCCGAGGAGTGGTCCCCGTACGGCGTCACCTGCAACACCCTCGTGCCGGGCTTCGTGATGACACCGCTCAACGCGCGGTTGTCGTCCGACCCGGAGAAGGTGGCGGCGCTGGCCGCGCGGACGATGGTCGGCCGCAACGGCCTCGCCGAGGACTTCGCGGGTGCCGCCGTCTTCCTGGCGAGCGGTGCCTCCGCCTACGTCACCGGCCAGTCCCTCTTCGTGGACGGCGGCTTCTCGGTCCACTGAGACGCGTACAGCCCAGCCACGTCCGGCCCAGCCCAGGAACATCGCGGCCCCGCCGTTCGCTGTACCGGGTATGACCGACGAGTACCGCACCGAGCACGATTCCATGGGCGAGGTCCGCGTCCCCGCCCACGCCAAGTGGCGCGCGCAGACCCAGCGCGCCGTCGAGAACTTCCCGGTGTCCGGCCAGCGCCTGGAGCGCGCGCACATCGAGGCGCTGGCCCGGATCAAGGGGGCCGCGGCGAAGGTGAACGCCGACCTGGGCGTGCTGGACCGGGACGCGGCCGACGCGATCCAGGGGGCCGCCGAGGAGGTGGCGGACGGCAGGTGGGACGACCACTTCCCCGTGGACGTCTTCCAGACCGGCTCCGGCACCTCCTCCAACATGAACGCCAACGAGGTGATCGCCACCCTCGCCGGCGAGCGGCTGGGCCGGGACGTGCACCCCAACGACCAGGTCAACGCCTCCCAGTCGTCCAACGACGTCTTCCCCTCCTCGATCCACATCGCGGCCACCGCGGCCGTGGTCCACGACCTGATCCCGGCGCTGGAACACCTGGCCGCCGCCCTCACCCGTAAGGCGGAGGAGTTCGCGGACGTGGTGAAGGCGGGGCGCACCCATCTGATGGACGCGACCCCCGTGACCCTGGGTCAGGAGTTCGGCGGCTATGCGGCGCAGGTGACGTATGGCGTGGAGCGGCTGCGTTCCTCGCTGCCCCGGCTGGCCGAACTCCCGCTCGGCGGAACGGCGGTGGGCACCGGGATCAACACCCCGCCCGGCTTCTCGGCGGCCGTGATCGAGGAGGTGGCGCGGGCGACCGGGCTGCCGTTCACCGAGGCGCGCGACCACTTCGAGGCGCAGGGGGCGCGCGACGGGATCGTGGAGACCAGCGGCCAGCTGCGGACCATCGCGGTCGGCCTGACGAAGATCGCCAACGATCTGCGCTGGATGTCCTCCGGCCCGCGCACCGGCCTCGCCGAGATCCGGCTGCCCGACCTCCAGCCCGGCTCCTCGATCATGCCGGGCAAGGTCAACCCGGTCGTCCCGGAGGCGGTGCTGATGGTCGCGGCGCAGGTCATCGGCAATGACGCCACCATCGTCACGGCCGGCGCGGCCGGGAACTTCGAGCTGAACGTGATGCTCCCGGTGATGGCGAAGAACGTGCTGGAGTCGGTGCGGCTGCTGGCCAACGCCTCCCGCCTGCTCGCCGACCGCACCATCGACGGCATCACCGCCGACCGCGAACGCGCCCGCGAGTACGCCGAGTCCTCCCCCTCGGTCGTGACCCCGCTCAACCGCTACCTCGGCTACGAGGAGGCCGCGCGGATCGCCAAGAAGTCCCTCGCGGAGCGGAAGACGATCCGTGAGGTGGTGCTGGAGGACGGCTATGTGGAGCGCGGCGACCTCACCCTGGAGCAGCTGGACGAGGCGCTGGATGTCCTGCGGATGACGCGCCCGTGACGGCCCGCGAACACCACGGACGATTTCCCGCCACCTGTCCGGAAGGGTGACGCGCACCGCAGCATCGGGTGCTTCCGGCACCTAATATCTGTCCATGACGGACGACGAAGCGGTGAGACGAGCGGAAGCGGCCCCTACGGCGTACTGGACGCCCGGCACCCCGATCCTGTGGCGGTACCGGGAGAACGCGGGCAACGCGTTCCACATCGCGCGTCCCGTCACCGTCGTCCGGGACGACGCCGAGCTGCTCGCGGTGTGGCTGGCCCCCGGCACCGAGTGCGTCAAACCGGTCCTGGCCGACGGGACGCCCGTACACCTGGAGCCGCTGGAGTCCCGCTACACCAAGCCGCGCGTGGTGCGGCGGGACCGCTGGTTCGGCACCGGTGTGCTGAAGCTGGCCCGGCCCGGCGAGCCGTGGTCGGTGTGGCTGTTCTGGGAACCGGGGTGGCGCTTCAAGAACTGGTACGTCAACCTGGAGCAGCCGCTCGCCCGTTGGGCCGGCGGGGTCGACTCCGAGGACCACTTCCTGGACATCTCCGTCCACCCGGACCGTACGTGGCACTGGCGGGACGAGGACGAGTTCGCCCAGGCGCTGCGGGACGGCCTGATGGACGCGGAGACCGCCGAGGGGGTCCGGGCGGCGGGACGGCGGGCGGTGGAGATGATCCAGGCGTGGGGGCCACCGTTCACGGACGGCTGGCAGCACTGGCGGCCCGATCCGTCCTGGTCGGTGCCCGCGCTTCCGGAGGACTGGGACCGTACGCCCGCGCACGTGTCCTCATGAGACCCTTGATGCGCCCCCGGACCACAACCGTAGGATCGTCCTCCGCAAGGGCACCGAGGTACAACTACCGGAGTCTGCGCAGAGCCTGACCATATGTCACCGAGGGGCGGCAGCACGTGAGCGAGGGGTACGAGAGCGACGGCGGCGCGGCCACCGCGGGGTTCGCCCCGGCGGGGGAAACTGCCTCTGACCACGCGGGAATTCCGTTCCTGGGGCACGTATTCCGGGTATCGGGACTTCGGCGGCATCTCCTGCGCGCCCGGCGCGCAGCCCCGGACGGACGGATTCGACACGCGTGACGGAGCAGCCCACTTCCTCCTGCGGACGCCCCCAGCCGGGCGTCGACCCCGCCGCGCGCGGGGCGCTGCTGGGTGCCCCGGCCCAGGCACGGGGCGGCGCGGGCACGGGGAAGAACAAGAAGAAGGAGCGCCCAGTCAACGGCCCTGAGCACTCGCAGCCGGCCGCCGCCGAGCCCATGGGGGAACCTCCCGCGCGCGCGAAGTCCAGCGTGGGGGAACACCGTCCGATGCCGGCGCCGGAGTCCATTCCCGCCCAGCCGGGCGCCGAGCAGGAGCGCGCCCCGGGCGGCTCGGAGCGGCGCACCGGCCGCGGCGGCCCGCCGGGCCGCCCCATGCCCATGCGGCGCGACGGGGACCGGCTGCGGTTCGTCGGCGCGGCCACCCGGCGCATCGCGCGTGGTCTCGATCTGGACGAGATCGTGATGGGCCTCTGCCGGGCCACCGTGCCCACCTTCTCGGACGCGATCCTGGTCTACCTGCGCGATCCGCTGCCGGTCGGCGACGAGCGGCCCACCGGGCCGGTGGTGCTGCGGCTGCGCCGCACCGACCGGATTCCGGACGAGCGGGAGACCGAGGGCCTGCTGCTGCCGCCGCCGTTCCCGGACCCGGACGCCGAGCCGTCGGCGCTCGCCGCGTTCTCGGGACCGGCCGCGCTGACCGCCGAGCTGTGCGAGGTGCGCCCCGGCGGCGCGCTGAACGAGGTGCTGCGCGGGGTGCGCCCGGTGTTCGCGGACACCCCCGCCGCCCGTGCCGCGCTGCCCGAGCTGCTCGGTGAGGACGGCGAGGCGGTCGTACCGTCCGGACAGCGGGCGATCCTCGCGCCGCTGCGCGGGCGGCGCCGGGTGATCGGCGCGGCGGTGTTCCTGCGCCGTCCGGACCGGATCGCGTTCGAGGCGGAGGACCTGCTGGTCGCGGCGCAGCTCGCCACGCACAGCGCGCTCGGCATCGACAAGGCGGTGCTGTACGGCCGCGAGGCGTACATCGCGGACGAGTTGCAGCGCACCATGCTGCCCGAGACGCTGCCGCATCCCACCGGGGTGCGGCTGGCCTCGCGCTATCTGCCCGCGGCGGAGACGGCCCGGGTCGGCGGCGACTGGTACGACGCGATCCCGCTGCCGGGCAGCCGGGTGGCGCTGGTGGTCGGCGATGTGATGGGCCACTCCATGACCTCGGCGGCGATCATGGGCCAGCTGCGCACCACCGCGCAGACGCTGGCCGGCCTCGACCTGCCTCCGCAGGAGGTGCTGCACCACCTGGACGAGCAGGCGCAGCGCCTGGGCACGGACCGGATGGCGACCTGCATGTACGCGGTCTACGACCCGGTGGCGCACCGCATCACGATCGCCAACGCCGGGCATCCGCCGCCGGTGCTGCTGCACCTGGGCGGGACCGCGGAGGTGCTGCGGGTGCCGCCGGGCGCGCCGATCGGCGTGGGCGGGGTGGACTTCGAGGCGGTCGAGCTGGACGCGCCCGCCGGTGCCACGCTGCTGCTGTACACGGACGGCCTGGTGGAGTCCCGGCTGAGGGACGTGTGGACGGGCATAGAGCAGTTGCGGGAGAAGCTGACGGCGACCGCGCGGCTGACCGGCCCGGACCACCCGCCGCCGCTGGAGGCTTTGTGCGACGAGGTGCTGGACATGCTCGGCCCGGGCGACCGGGACGACGACATCGCCCTGCTCGCGGCCCGCTTCGAGGGGATCGCGTCGAGCGATGTGAGGTACTGGTCGCTGGACGCGGAGGACGCGACCCCCGGCAAGGCCCGCCGGCTGGCCCGCGCCGCGCTGGCCGACTGGGGCCTCGAGGACCTCACCGACTCGGTGGAGCTGCTGGTCAGCGAGGTGGTGACCAACGCGGTGCGGTACACCACGCGTCCGGTGACGCTGCGGCTGCTGCGCACGGACGTGCTGCGCTGCGAGGTCGGTGACGACGTGCCGCAGCTGCCCCGGCTGTGTCAGGCGAGAGCCACCGACGAGGGCGGCCGTGGTCTGTATCTGGTCAACAAGCTGGCCCGGCGCTGGGGCGCGACCCGGCTGAGCGTCGGCAAGGTCGTCTGGTTCGAGCTGCACGGGGGCTGATCCCCCGTCCGGTACGACGTGAAGGGCGCCCGGCGTACTGCCGGGCGCCCTTCACGTGCAACAGGCCCTACTGGTCGTCGTCCCGCTGGTCGGGGTCGAACGGGTTGCGCGGGGTGATGCCCCCGGTGGGCGGCTCCGTGGTCGGTGGCGCGGTCGGGCTCTGGGTGGGAGGCGTCGGGGTCGCGGTGTCGCTCGGGGTCTCGCTGGGCGTCTCGGACGGGGCCTCGGAGGTCGGCGGTTCGCTGCTCGGCGTCTCCGACGGCGTCTGGGACGGCGTCTCGCTGGGGGTCGGCGGCGGGGTCGGGGCGACGGCGGCACCCTGGGTGGTGTCGAGGTCGAACTCGGCCCGCCCGGTCACGCCGAAGGTGTAGGCCGCCCAGATCCGGGCCGGGGGCCCGCCGCCGTTGACGCGGCCGCCGCCCATGGCGCCCTTGAGCGAGACATGGGCGTACCGCTTGACCTTCTCGCCCTCGCAGCCGGTGCCGCCGGCCTTGGCCGCCTCGCCGAACAGGCCGACCGAGGTGACGAGATCGGGGGTGTAGCCGGTGAACCAGGCCGAGCGGTTGCAGTCGGAGGTGCCGGTCTTGCCCGCCACCTGCTGCCCGGCGCGCAGCGCGTTGTCGGCCACGGACTGCCGGGCGGTGCCGTCGTCGACGACGCCGGTGAGCACGGAGGTCACGGTGTCGGCGGTGGTGCGGTCGAGCACCCGCTCGCCGACCGGGTTCGGCAGCTGGACCGTACGGCCCTGCTGCTCGGCCGACTTGATGATGCTCGGGGTGACCTTGCGGCCGTGGTTGTCGAGGGTGGCGTACATGCCCGCCATCTCCAGTGGGCTCGCGCCCATGGAGCCGAGGGTCTGCGCGGGCACCGCCTGCATGCCCTCGGTGTCCATGCCGAGCCGCTTCGCGGTGTCCATCACCTTGTCCATGCCGACGTCCACGCCCATCTGCGCGAACACGGAGTTGACGGACTTGTTCATGGCCGTCTGGACGCTGATCGGACCGTAGTTCGCGTTGTCCTCGTTCGGCGGCGCGAAGCCGACGCGGGAGCCGTGGTCGAGGACCTGGCGGCGGCTGGTGCCGTCGTAGACGGTGCTCGCGCCGATGAGCGTCCCGCTCTGGGTGGTGGCGCCGTGCTCCAGCGCGGCGGCGAGGATGACCGGCTTGAAGGTGGAGGCGGGCTGGTAGTCGCGGCGGGCGGCGTTGCTGTAGAAGTGGTCGTAGTAGTCACGGCCGCCGTAGAGCGCCACGATGCGGCCGGACTTGGGGTCGACGGAGACCGCTCCGGCCTGGACGTCGGCGTCGACGGGGCGCCGCTTCGGGTCGAGCTTGCCGGTGAGCTGCGTCTTGACCGAACTCTCCAGCGCTGCCTGCTTCTTGCGGTCCACGTTGAGGGTGATGGTCCAGCCCTGCTCGTGGACCTTCGCCTCCGCCTCGGAGCGGGAGATGCCCTCCTGCTTCATGAGCTGGTTCTGGAGCTGGGAGTCGGCGAGCGAGACCAGGTAACCCTTCTGGCCCTCCATGCCGGGGGCGCCCTTGGGCTCCTTGGGCACCGGGAACTTCAGGGCGGCGCGCTTGCCCTGGTCGAGCCAGTGCTCCTTGACCATGTTGTTCAGTACGTAGTTCCAGCGGTCGGTGACCAGCCGCTTGCCGGTGGGCGTGGCGGCGGCCCAGTCGTACTGGCTGGGGGCCTGGAGGAGGGCGGCGAGGTAGGCGCCCTGTTCGACGGTGAGGTCCTGGGCGTCGACGTGGTAGTACGCCTGGGCGGCGGCCTGGATGCCGTAGGCGCCGCGGCCGTAGTAGCTGGTGTTGATGTAGCCGGCGAGGATGTCGTCCTTGGACTTCTCGCGCTCCACCTTCAGCGAGATGACCATCTCCTTGAGCTTGCGGGAGACGGTCTGGTCCTGGCTCAGGTAGTAGTTCTTGACGTACTGCTGGGTGATGGTCGAACCACCCTGCTTGCCGCGCCCCGCGAGGGTGTTGAGCATGCCGCGCGCGGTGCCCTTCAGGTCGACGCCGGGGTCGGTGTAGAAGGACTTGTTCTCGGCGGCGACGAAGGTCAGCTGGACCTTGCGAGGCACCTTGGAGAGGTCGACTATCTCGCGGTTGATCTCGCCGTCGCGGGCGAGGACCGTGCCGTCGGCGTACTTGTAGACGTTGCTCTGCCGCTGGGCGGCCGCGTTGCCCGCGGGCACGTCGACGGACATGTACAGCGCGGCGAAGCCGGCCATGCACAGCAGGCACAGACCGAAGACCGTGCCGACGATCTTCTTCCAGGTGAAGAGCCGCCGTATTCGGCCCTTGGCGGGCTTGCCGCCGGAAGCATCGGAGGCCGGGGCTGATGAACGGCGTCCGGGTGCCGCGCGGTGGCCGCCGCGCTGTCGCGCTCGTCTCTCGTCCGCTCGTCCCATGGGTCCCTTGGCTCCGCTTCCGTCTCGGGGTCAGCTCCGAAAGCTAACACCCCTCTATGTGACAAAGAGCGTCCGATCCACTCTTTTACGGACGTGAGAATGAGCACCCACTCCAAAGGAACCGACGGGCGGGAAGGGCCCGGGGTTGCCCACGGGAATGCCCGGAAAAGCGGAGTTTCCCCTTCCGAACCCCGCTATGCACGCGAGGTATACACCGTGTGTAGAGTGCTCGCCATGTCCATCGGTCACACCCTTCTAGGGCTCCTGGAGTCCGGCCCCCGGCACGGCTACGACCTCAAGCGGGCCTTCGACGACACCTTCGGCCACGACCGGCCGCTGCACTACGGACAGGTCTACGCGACCATGTCCCGGCTGCTGAAGAACGGCCTCGTGGAGGTCGAAGGCATCGAGGCGGGCGACGGACCCGACCGAAAACGCTACGCCATCACCGACGCCGGCATCACGGACGTCGAACGCTGGCTCGCCAGCCCGGAGAAGCCGGAGGACTACCTCCGCTCGACCCTGTACACCAAGGTCGTCCTCGCCCTCCTGACCCACCGCGACGCCGCCGACATCCTGGACACCCAGCGCGCCGAGCACCTGCGCACCATGCGCGTGCTCACCGACCGCAAGCGCAAGGGCGACCTGGCCGACCAGCTGATCTGCGACCACGCCCTGTTCCATCTCGAAGCCGACCTCAGGTGGCTGGAACTGACCGCCGCGCGCCTCGACAAACTTCGCACGGAGGTGGTCGCATGACCCCGCCCGACGGCTCCCTGCTCGTCGCCCACGACCTGCGCAAGTCCTACGGACCGACCGCGGCCCTCGACGGCGCCGCCTTCTCCGTCCACCCCGGCGAGGTCGTCGCCGTGATGGGGCCCTCCGGCTCCGGCAAGTCCACCCTGCTGCACTGCCTCGCCGGGATCGTCCGGCCCGACTCCGGCTCGATCACCTACGCCGGACGCGAGCTGACCACCATGAGCGACACCGAGCGCAGCGCCCTCAGGCGCGGCGAGTTCGGCTTCGTCTTCCAGTTCGGGCAGCTCGTCCCCGAGTTGACCTGCGTGGAGAACGTGGCGTTGCCGCTGCGGCTGAACGGCACTCCGCGCAAGGAGGCCGAGCGGGCCGCGCTCACCTGGATGGAGCGGCTGGAGGTGGACGGCCTCGGGCGCAAGCGGCCCGGCGAGGTCTCCGGCGGCCAGGGCCAACGGGTCGCGGTGGCGCGGGCGCTGGTCACCGGCCCGCGGATGCTGTTCGCCGACGAGCCGACCGGCGCGCTGGACTCGCTCAACGGCGAGCGCGTGATGGAACTGCTCACCGACGCCGCCCGCTCGACCAACGCGGCCGTCGTCCTCGTCACGCACGAGGCACGGGTGGCGGCCTGGTCCGACCGCGAGATCGTCGTACGGGACGGCCGGTCACGGGACATGGAGCGCAGCGGATGAGCGTGCGGCAGTACGCCCGTGACCTGGGGATGGGGGCCCGGTTCGCCGTGACCGGGGGGCGCGAGGGGTGGGTCCGTACGGCGCTGACCGCGGTCGGCGTCGGTATGGGCGTGGCGTTGCTGCTGCTCACCACCGCGCTGCCCGGTGTGGTCTCCGCGCGCCACGCTGTCGAGGACCGCCGGTCGGACTACACGTTCGGCGTGAACGAGCGGCCCAAGGGCAACGACACCCTGCTGCTGACGGCCACCGACACCTGGTGGCGGACCAAGTCCATCCGGGGCCGCCTCCTCGAACCCGAGAGCCCAGGGGCCCCGATGCCGCCGGGGATCAACCGCTTCCCGGCCAAGGGCGAGATGATGGTCTCCCCCGCGCTGGGCAGACTGCTCGCCTCCGGCGACGCGAAGCTGCTGCGCGAGCGGCTGCCGTACCGGATCGCGGGGACCATCGGCTCGAAGGGGCTGCTCGGCCCGCGCGAACTCGTCTACTACGCGGGCGCCGAGGGCCTGAAGCCCAGGGCGGGCGGTGCCCGCACCGAGCGGCTGCGCTCGTTCGGCCCCCTGCGGTCGGAGACCGAGCAGGCCGATCCGGTGCTGCTGATGATGGTGCTGGTCGTGTTCGTGGTGCTGCTGATGCCGGTCGCGGTGTTCATCGCCGCGGCGGTGCGCTTCGGCGGCGAGCGGCGCGACCGCAGGCTGGCCGCGCTCAGGCTGGTGGGCGCCGACAGCCGGACCACCCGGCGGATCGCGGCGGGCGAGGCGCTGGCCGGCTCACTGATCGGGCTCGTCATCGGCACCGGGCTCTTCCTGGCGGGTAGGCAGGTCGCGGGTTCGGTGACGGTCATGGGCGAGAGCTTCTACCCCGCCTACCTCGACCCTTCCCCCGCGCTCGCCCTGCTGGTCGCGCTCGCGGTCCCGGCGTGCGCGGTGCTGGTCACGCTGCTGGCCATGCGCGGGGTGGTCGTCGAACCGCTCGGCGTGGTGCGGACGGCCGTGCCCGCCCGGCGCCGGCTGTGGTGGCGGCTGCTGGTGCCGCTGGCCGGTCTGGCGATGCTCTACCCGATGCTCGGCAAGGGCCACTCGGACGGCGACTTCAACCAGTACCTGGTCACCGCCGGTGTCCTGCTGCTGCTGGTCGGCGTGACCGCGCTGCTGCCGTGGCTGGTGGAACGCGCCGTCGCCCGGCTCGACTCCGGCCCGCTGTCCTGGCAACTGGCCGTGCGAAGGCTCCAGTTGAGCAGCGGTACGGCCGCCCGCACGGTCAACGGCGTCGCCGTCGCGGTGGCCGGTGCCATCGCGCTGCAGATGCTGTTCGCGGGCGTGCAGAGCGAGTACGTGAAGAACACCGGGAAGGACCCGTCCCGGGCGCAGCTGGAGATCGACCTCACCGACCACACCCGCGTCGGTCCGGCCGCCGCCGCGGTCGCCCGGACCAAGGGGGTGCGGGCCTCGGTGGGGCTGGCCACCACCTCGCTCGGCGAGAAGCCGCGCGACGCGGACGCCTCGCTCGACGTCGTCGTGGGCGACTGCGCCTCGCTGCGCGAACTGGCACATCTGCCGTCCTGCCGTGACGGCGACACCTTCGCCCTGAGCAGCCCGGAGTACGGCACCGCCTTCGACCGCGAGTCGCGCGACTCCGTCCTGCGCCCCGGCCACACCGCCTACATCGACCCCGCGTTCGGCGAGATCCGGGGACTCTCGGTGCCGCTCACCGTCCCGAAGCACCTGCGGTGGGCGAAGTTCCGCAAGGACTCGCTGATGCCGCGCGCCAACGGCCTGCTGGTCACCCCGGCCGCCCTGCCGACCGCGGCCGAACCGGCCCTGCGCGGCGAGATCTTCGTACGGATGGACCAGTCGCTGCCGGACGTGCAGGAGTACGTGCGCAACACCGCCGCGCGGGTCGACCCGGCCGCGGACATCCTGGCGGTGACACCGACCGAGACGTCCGCCCGGTACACCTCCCTGCGCACCGGCATGCTGATCGGCGCGTCCTGTGTACTGGTACTGATCGGGGCGAGCCTGCTGGTCTCCCAGCTGGAGCAGTTGCGCGAGCGGCGCAGACTGCTGTCGGCGCTGGTCGCGTTCGGCACCCGGCGCCGCACGCTCGGCCTGTCGGTGCTGTGGCAGGCGGCGCTCCCGATCGCGCTGGGCCTGCTGCTGGCCTCGGTGGCGGGCGTGGGCCTGGGCGCGGTCCTGCTGAAGATGTCGGCGGCCGAGGTGACCGTGGACTGGCCCAACGTCCTGGCGCTGACCGGCGTGGGCGCGGGCGTCGTCCTGGCGGTCACCCTGCTCACCCTGCCGCCGCTGCTCCGCATGACCCGCCCGGAGGGGCTGCGTACGGAGTAGTGGTCAGTCCGCCGCGCCCACGATCCGTACGGGCAGCGGACGCATCTCCTCGCGCAGGGCCGCGGCCAGCTCCTCGTACTCGGCGGAGCGGGCCGCGGCCGTGCGCATGGCGAGGGCGATACGGCGGCTCGGGGCCGGGGCGGCGAAGGAGCCGGTGAGGACCTTGCTGCCCCGGGTCGCCTCCAGGCGTATGGCGGTGCGCGGCAGCAGGGTGCAGCCGAGCCCACCCGCGACCAGCTGGACCAGGGTGGAGAGCCCGGCGGCGGTCGTGGTGACCGGGGCCGCGCCCCCGCCCCGGATCTCCCGGCCGGCCTCCCGGCAGATCTCCAGCGCCTGGTCACGCAGACAGTGCCCCTCGTCCAGCAGCAGCAGGTTCAGCTCGCGCAGCGCCTCGCGCGGGATGCCGCTGCGGCAGCCCAGGTCGTGGCCGAGCGGGGTGACGAGCACGAAATCCTCGTCGAACAGCGGGAGTTCGGCCACGCCGGGCACACCGAGGGGCACGGCGAGCAGCAGCAGGTCGAGCCGCCCGGAGTGCAGCCCCTCCAGCAGGCTGGCGGTCTGCTCCTCATGTACCTGGAGGTCGAGCTGCGGATAGCGTTCGTGCACCAGACGCAGCACGGTCGGCAGCAGATACGGGGCGACGGTCGGGATGGCACCGAGCCGCAGCACCCCGGTGAAGGGCGCCCGGACCGCCTCCGCCTCCTCCAGCAGCGCCCCCATCTCGGCCAGCACCGCCTTCGCCCGCACCGCGAGCCGCTCCCCGGCGGAGGAGAGCAGCACCTTGCGGGTCGTACGCTCCACCAGGGCCACCCCGAGGGTCTCCTCCAGCGCGGCGACCGCCCCGGACAGCGCGGGCTGGCTCATCCCGATGGCGGCGGCCGCGTCCCGGAAGTGCAGATGCTCGGCGACCGCCGAGAAGGCGCGCAGCTGCGCCAGCGTCGGCTGCTTCCGCTTGCCACTACTGATGGTCACTGATAGCCACCTCCGATCAACCAGACCGAGTGTAGCTATTTCACTAATCAATCCACCCTGTGCCACCATCGGCCCAGTCCAACCCAAGGGAGACATCCCGCGACCCGGGGTGTCCCCGCGCTGCAAGGAGAGCACGTGCTCACTGTCGGTGACAAGTTCCCCGAGTTCGAACTGACCGCCTGCGTCTCGCTGGAGAAGGGCAAGGAGTTCGGAACGATCGACCACAAGACCTACGAGGGCAAGTGGAAGATCGTCTTCGCGTGGCCCAAGGACTTCACCTTCGTGTGCCCGACCGAGATCGCCGCCTTCGGCAAGCTGAACGACGAGTTCGCCGACCGTGACGCGCAGGTCCTCGGCTTCTCCGGCGACTCCGAGTTCGTCCACCACGCCTGGCGCAAGGACCACCCGGACCTGACCGACCTGCCGTTCCCGATGATGGCGGACTCCAAGCACGAGCTGATGCGCGACCTGGGCATCGAGGGCGAGGACGGCTTCGCCAAGCGCGCCGTCTTCATCGTCGACCAGAACAACGAGATCCAGTTCACCATGGTGACCGCCGGCTCCGTCGGCCGTAACCCCAAGGAGGTCCTGCGGGTCCTCGACGCCCTCCAGACGGACGAGCTGTGCCCGTGCAACTGGAGCAAGGGCGAGGACACCCTCGACCCGGTCGCGCTGCTGGCTGGTGAGTGACCCATGTCCCTCGACTCGCTGAAGTCCCGCGTCCCGGACTACGCCAAGGACCTGAAGCTCAACCTGGGCTCGGTCATCGGCAACTCCGACCTCCCGGCGCAGCAGCTGTGGGGCACCGTGCTGGCGACCGCGATCGCCTCGCGCTCCCCCATCGTGCTGCGTGAGCTGGAGCCGGACGCGAAGGCGAACCTGTCGCCGGAGGCGTACGACGCGGCCAAGGCCGCCGCCGCCATCATGGCGATGAACAACGTCTTCTACCGCACCCGGCACCTGCTGTCGGACCACGAGTACGGCACCCTGCGCGCCGGTCTGCGGATGAACGTCATCGGCAACCCCGGCGTCGACAAGGTCGACTTCGAGCTGTGGTCCTTCGCGGTCTCCGCGATCAACGGCTGCGGTCTGTGCCTCGACTCGCACGAGCAGGTGCTCCGCAAGGCCGGCGTCGAGCGCGACGTGATCCAGGAGGCGTTCAAGATCGCCTCCGTGGTTCAGGCGGTCGGCGTCACGCTCGAGGCCGAGGCCGTCCTCGCCGAGTAGTCCCGCTGTACCGGGGCCTCGCTCACTCCTGGTGGGCGAGGCCCTCGGTGTTCTCCGGGGCTTCCCCGGACGGCACCTCGGTCTCGACGGCCTCCGGTTCGGGATCGGGAGCTGCCTGCGCCTGCTGGGAGTACTGCCGCAGATACCCCACCACCGTGTTCGTCACCGCCACCAGCGGTACGGCCACCACCGCGCCGCCGACGCCGGCCACCATGGCGCCGGCCGCGACCGTGAGGACCACCGCGAGCGGATGGACCCGCACCGCCCGGCCCAGGATGAACGGCTGGAGGACGTGCCCCTCGATCTGCTGGACCGCGAGCACCACCGCCAGGGTCATCAGCGCGGTGAACACGCCCTGCGTCACCAGCGCCACGACGATCGCGAGCGCGCCGGAGGCGACCGCGCCGACCAGCGGGATGAACGAGAACAGGAAGATGAAGACCGCCAGCGGCACCGCCATCGGCACATCGAGGAAGTAGATCCCGAGTCCGATGAATATGGCGTCGATCAGCGCGACCAGCACCGTGCCGCGCACATACGCGGTCAGGGTGGCCCAGGCGCGCGGGCCGGCACCGGCCACGCCCGGACGGGCGGCGGCGGGGACCAGCTTCAGGAACCACTCCCAGATCCGCTTGCCGTCGTACAGCAGGAAGAGCGTCGAGAAGAAGACCAGCAGGATGCCGGTCAGCGCCTCGACGACGACCTGAACTCCCTCCAGACCGGCCGAAGTTATCTGGTCGGTGTTGGCTCCGACGGCCTCGCGGAGGTTCTTGGCGATCTGGTTGATCTGCTTGTCGGTGACATGGAACGGGCTCTTCAGCAGCCAGTTGCGCAGATCGTCGATGCCGTTCTGGATCTGGCTGGAGAGGGTGTCGATGTTCTCCATGACCTGCCAGGTCACGAACCAGCCCAGCAGCCCGATGATCACGAAGCCCGATATGGCGGTCAGCGCCGTCGACGGACCACGCGGCATGCCGTAACGCATCAGCCGGGCCACGGTCGGCTGGAGCAGCGCGGTGACCAGCAGGGCGACCACGAACGCGAACACCACGAGCTGGACGGCGCTGATGACCCGCATCAGCACCCAGACCGTGCCGGCCAGGACCAGCAGCCGCCAGCCCGCCTCGGCGGCGACCCGGACACCCCACGGCACGGCGTGCGCGGGATCGGGGCGCGGGGCGGGCGGAGCGGGACGCGGCGCGGGGACGGCCGCGGCCTCGGGCGGCACGTCCGGTCCGGCGTGCTCCTTCTCGACCTCGGCGCGGCGCTCGTCCAGGCGCTCACTCATCTCGGTCAGGCCGGCACCTACCCGGCCGAGCCATCCTGGCATTCGCGTCATGTTCCGTACCCTTCCCCCGCGTCCCGGGCCCACTCCGTCGCGCTTCGTCACACAGGGGGAGCCGTCCGAGGACGACCGTACAGTGCGAAAGCCCCTCACCCCAGGAGGGGGAGGGGCTGCGCGGGGCCGGGCGTCAGGAAGCCGCTCAGTACCAGTGGTTGGCCTGCCAGAAGGTCCATGCCTCGCACGGGCTGCCGTAGCGGCTGTCCATGTAGTTGAGGCCCCACTTGATCTGGGTGGCCGGGTTGGTCTGCCAGTCGGCGCCCACCGAGCCCATCTTGGAGCCGGGCAGCGCCTGGAAGAGGCCGTAGGCACCGGAGGAGGCGTTGACGGCGCGGTAGTTCCAGCTCGACTCGTGGTTCACGATGTTGCTGAAGCACTGGAACTGGCCGGCGCCCACCATCTGACGGGCCATGGCCTGGATCTGGGCGACGGAGTAGCTGCCCTGGGGGGCGAAGCTGGAGGCGTCGCGGACATCGTCGCGGCTGGCGGCGGCGGCCTTGGTCTCGGCACGCTCCTTGGCCAGCTCGGCCGCCTTCTCGGCGTCCTTCTTCTTGGCGATGGCCGTCTCGGCGGCGGCCTTGCGGGCCGCTGCCTCCGCGTCCTTCTTGGCGCTCGCGTCGGCCGCGATGGCCTGCGCGTCGGCCTGCTGCGTCAGGGACGCGGTCTGAACCTGCGCCTGCTGATCCGCGGGGAGCTCAGCGAGGAGCGTGGCGTCGGCGGCCGTCGGCTCGGCGTCGTTGTTCTGCGCGACGCTGCCCGAGGCAACTCCGACGACGCTTCCTACGGCGGTGACCGCGGTGGCGGAGGCCACTGCGAATCCCCGGACCGAAA
Organism: Streptomyces sp. NPDC085596; assembly: GCF_044541565.1. Classification (NCBI taxonomy): domain Bacteria; kingdom Bacillati; phylum Actinomycetota; class Actinomycetes; order Kitasatosporales; family Streptomycetaceae; genus Streptomyces; species Streptomyces sp. NPDC085596. The sequence continues at coordinate 133,862 of NZ_JBITTC010000008.1, forward strand.
TCCGGCTCACACGGTTTCCTTCCAGCATCGCCCGCTTCGGTGACCGTGGCGGACGCAATCTTGCCCCCGACACTGGCCTCCCAACTGAAGGGTCACAGGAGACACGGGCCCGGTGGGCAACTCCCGCACGGGGAGCGCCGCGTGATGCTCGGGCGGCATACGACGACGCTATGGAGTTGGCGACTTGCTCCGTCGGATCGCGCCTGCCGGTGGGCTGGAACGTGCCTCGGGGTACAGGTGTGTCGTATGCGGGGCCTGACAGGACTGAGACTCTGCCGTAACCCGGCGGCGAGTGGCAATTCCGGGTTGCGTGTGAAAGCTCACACCTCGTTTGGCCCAAGGGAATTCCGGAAACACCCGCGCACGCAAACGCCGCCCGGCTAAGCTCTTCGGCTTCTCCGGGCGGCGCCTGCGGCTGTCCGATGACGGGTCAGATGTGGCCGTCCTCCAGCATTTCGGTCACCAGCGCCGCGATCTGGGACCTTTCGGACCGGTTGAGCGTGACGTGCGCGAAGAGCGGATGCCCCTTCAGCTTCTCCACGACGGCCACCACGCCGTCGTAGCGGCCGACACGCAGGTTGTCCCGCTGCGCCACGTCATGGGTGAGCACCACCCGCGAGTTGGCGCCGATCCGGGAGAGCACCGTCAGCAGCACGTTGCGCTCCAGCGACTGCGCCTCGTCCACGATCACGAAGGCGTCGTGCAGCGAGCGGCCGCGGATGTGGGTGAGCGGGAGGACCTCCAGCATCCCGCGCGCCGTGATCTCCTCTATGACCTCCCTGCTGGCGACCGCCCCGAGCGTGTCGAAGACGGCCTGGGCCCAGGGGCCCATCTTCTCCGCCTCGCTGCCCGGCAGATAGCCCAGCTCCTGCCCGCCGACCGCGTACAGCGGACGGAAGACCATCACCTTCTGGTGCTGACGGCGTTCCAGGACCGCTTCCAGGCCCGCGCACAGCGCCAGCGCCGACTTGCCGGTGCCGGCGCGGCCGCCCATGGAGAGGATGCCGACGTCCGGATCGAGCAGCAGGTCGAGCGCGATGCGCTGCTCGGCGCTGCGGCCCTTGATGCCGAACGCCTCCCGGTCGCCGCGCACCAGCCGGACGTTGCCCTCCGGGGTGACACGGCCGAGTGCCTTGCCGCGCTCGGACTGGATGGTCAGTCCGGTGTGCACGGGCAGCTCGGACGCCTCGGGGACGAACACATGGCCTTCCTCGAAGAGGATGTCCACCTGTTCACCGGGGAGCGTCAGTTCGGACATGCCGGTCCAGCCGGAGGAGTCCGTGATGGCGAGTTCGGCGCGGTACTCCTCGGCCAGCAGACCGACCGAGGACGCTTTGATCCTGAGCGGCAGGTCCTTCGACACGACGGTGACGTCGAATCCCTCGGCCTGGAGATTGCGGGCCACCGCGAGGATGCGGGAGTCGTTGTCCCCCAGGCGGTAGCCGCTGGGCAGCACGCTGGGGTCCGAGTGGTTGAGCTCGACACGGACGGTCCCGCCGAGTTCCCCGATCGGGATGGGGGCGTCGAGACGGCCGTACCTGACCCGGTAGTCGTCCAGCAGGCGCAGGGCCTGGCGGGCGAAGTAGCCGAGCTCGGGATGATGCCGCTTGGCCTCCAGCTCGGTGACCACGACGATCGGGAGCACTACCTCGTGCTCCTCGAACCGGGTCACGGCGTTGGGGTCGGCCAGCAGGACGCTGGTGTCGAGAACATAGGTGCGCCGGTCGGGCTTGTGGCGCTTTGTGCTGGTCACCACGGAAGGACGTACCCCCTCGGATGAGGTCGGGGAGCGACGAAGTGGAACTGGACCGGTCATAAGGCCCCCGCGTGCGGCGGGCCGGTGACCGGCCCTCCGCGGCTGCTTCCGTGCGGGCGACGCACGGTCGGGCTGGTGCAAAGGGCCTCCCGGGCGGGCGACCCCGTGCCGCCCGCTGAGTCCGACGCCCGTGGTTCGGGTGTCGGCCTGAGAGCGTTATGCCCTCGAACTCGCGCGACCATGCAGAAGCGGCCACCGGCAGGCCGGTGAACTCCCTGTTACTTCCGGGCGAGGCCGGGTACAAGGGACACCCCGCCGGGCCGGTGGCCGACGGGGTGCGTGGAGTGTCCTGGTACGAGGCGAGGGTGCCGGTCAGCCGCCGTAGCGGCGGTGACGCGCGGCGTAGTCGCGCAGGGCGCGCAGGAAGTCGACCTTGCGGAAGGCCGGCCAGAAGACCTCGCAGAAGTAGTACTCCGAGTGGGCGGTCTGCCAGAGCATGAACCCGGAGAGCCGCTGCTCACCGCTGGTGCGGATCACCAGGTCGGGGTCGGGCTGGGCGCCGGTGTAGAGGTGGCGGCCGATCATGTCGACGTCGACGGACTCGGCGAGGTCGGCCATGGTGACGCCCTTGTCCTGGGCGTCGGCCAGCATGGAGCGCACGGCGTCGGCGATCTCCTGGCGGCCGCCGTAGCCGATGGCGACGTTGACCACTATGCCGTCGACGTGGGCGGTGCTCTCCTCGGCCTCCTTGAGGGTCTGCTGCATCCCGGCGGGCAGCAGATCGCGGGTGCCGACGTGGTGCACGCGCCAGCGGCCGTCCTCGGCGAGGGTGCGGACGACTCCGTCGATGATGTCCAGCAGCGGACCCAGTTCGTCCTGCGGCCGGTCGAAGTTGTCCGTGGACAGCAGCCAGAGGGTGACGACCTTGACGTCGGTCTCGCCGCACCAGCCGAGGAATTCCTCGATCTTCTCGGCGCCGGCCCGGTGGCCGTGGACCGTGCTGGAACCCGCGGCCTTCGCCCAGCGGCGGTTGCCGTCCATGATCACGCCGATGTGCTCCGGCACCGCCGCGTGGTCCAGGTGACCTTCCACCCGGCGTGCGTAGAGCCTGACCAGCAGGGAGCGCAGCTTGTCGCGCAGGTTCACGTGAGAGCCCCTCCAAAACGGCCGCGGTTGCGGTCCCCGCGAGGGCCGAGCCTACCCGCGAGGCTCGCACCCAAGAAAAACGGGCCGGTCCGTGGGGGGGGGAGACGGACCGGCCCGAGGGGGGGTTTCCACCATAACCCTTTGTGAGGGCAGAAGCGCGACCCGGCGCGCCATAACTACTCTGCGGAGTTGCCCGGCGACGCCCTGGTAAGCCCGGAATGCTTGATTCAGGGGTGTCTGATGGCCGATTCGCATCGGATTCCCAGGCGATCCGTCCTCTCGGCGAACGATCATCAGGTTTTTACGCCACTTCAGCGACCTCGCCGAGCGCTGCCCGGGTCCCCCCGAAGGACGACCCCGCCGACGAACGGTGACTTGACGGTTCCGCTAAGCGACGACCGGTCTCCGGACGACGAAGAGATGGCGCGTGCTGTGCGCCACGAACGGGCCGTCGGCCATGATCCGCTCGTGCAGCGCGCGCAGCCGGTCCTCGTACGCCTCGACGGTGAAGTCCGGCACCATCCAGATCACCTTGCGCAGGAAGTGCACGACGGCGGCGATGTCGTGGAACTCCATCCGCAGCCGCGCCGCCCGCACCTCCTCGACCTCCAGCCCGGCCGCCCGCGCCCCGGCGCTCTCCCGGTCGGGGTGCCGGGCACCGCGCACCGCCTCCGGCTGAGGGCCGAGGAAGTACTCGACCAGCTCGAACGCGCTCGCCGGTCCGACGTGCTGCGCGAAGTACGTACCGCCCGGCCGCAGCACCCGCGCGATCTCCGGCCAGTCCGGGGTCACGGGGTGTCTGCTCAGCACCAGGTCGAAGGCGCCGTCGGCGAAGGGCAGGGGCGTGTCGTCCGGTGCGGCGACGACCACCACCCCGCGCGGGCCGAGCAGCGCGGTCGCCTTGGCGACGTTCGGCGGCCAGCCCTCGGTGGCCGCGAGCAGCGCGGGGCGGGCCGGGGCGGCCTGGTCCAGTGCGAAGCCGAGCACTTCGCCGCCGCCGGTCTGCACGTCGAGCACGGCTTCCGCCCGCGCCAGCCGCTCCCCCGCCGACCGGGCGTACCCCCACTCCGGCCGCTCCTCACTGGCCCGCCCCGCGAACCACGAGAAGTCCCACCCCTCGGTGGGCACGGACGCGCCTTCGGCCACCAGCTCCTCGAAAGACCTGTTCATGGGAGACATGGTTCTGGAGCGGGGGCCCGGCGTCATGGGGTTTTCGGGGCCTGGTGGTCTTTCGGGGTCTGGTCGTCTTTCCGGGCCCGGTGGTCGAGGGACAGGAGTACGTGGCCGTCCTCGTCGGCCGTCCCCACGCGCGCGAAGCCGTGCTTCTCCAGCAGGGCGACCGAGGCGGTGTTGCCGGCGAAGGGGTCGGCGTACAGGGGGCGTACGGGGTCCTCGGCGAGGAAGAGGCCGAGGGCCCGGCTGCCTATGCCCCGGCGCCAGTAGGGACGGCCCAGCCAGTAGCCGACGAAGCGTCTGCCGTCCTGCGTCCAGGAGACGACGTTGCCCGCGACCTCACCGCCCACGGTGACCGTCCGCACCAGGCAGTCGGGGTCGGGCAGGACGCGGGTGCGCCAGTGGGTGAGGAAGGCGTCCCTGGGGCGCGGGGCGAAACGGGACCTGCGGACGGCTTCCGGGTCGTGTTCGAAGGCGAGGAAGAGTTCGAGGTCGTCCTCGGTCACGCCGCGCAGGCGTACGTCTTCGGGCTCGGCTGTCATGCGTCGGAGTGTGGCAGGGGGCACTGACAGTCGCGTGGGGCGTGTGGACGGTGGGTACGGTCCCGGCGGAGGTGGGGCGGGATGGCACGCTGGCGGGACGGGCGGGGAACCCTGACGATCCATCGGGGTGGGGACGAGCTGTGTGTGCCGCTGGAGCTGGCGGTGTCCTATCGGGCGCGGACCAGGGGGCTGCTCGGGCGGGACTCGGTCGAGGGGGCGCTGCTGCTGTCGCCGGCCGCGAGTGTGCACACGTTCGGGATGCGGATGGCCATCGACGTGGCGTACCTGGACCGTTCGCTCCGGGTGCTCGCCGTCCGCACGATGGAGCCGGGGCGCCTGGGGCTGCCCCGGCTCCGGTCCCGGCATGTGCTGGAGGCGGGGGCCGGGGTGATGGCGGGGTGGGGGCTGGGGGTGGGGGTTTCCGTGTCGGTGGGGTAGGGCCCTACTGGGCGGTGCGGGGGAAGGAGACCTCCACGCGGCGGTTCTTCTTGCGGCCCGCTTCGGTGGAGTTGTCGGCGATGGGGTACTGCTCGCCGTAGCCGCGTACCTCGAAGGTGACGCCGGGGGCGTTGAGGTCCTGGTCCAGTACGGCCTGTACGGCGTTGGCCCTTCGCTTGGAGAGGACGTCGCCGTGGGCGGAGGAGCCGAGGTCGTCGGTGAAGCCGAAGACGCGTACGCGGGTGGCCTTCTGCTTCTCGATCTCGGCGGCGATGGTGGTGATGCGGGCGCGGGCGTCGGGGCCGAGCTTGGCGCTGTCCTTGCCGAAGAGGACTTCCGCCTGGAGGGCGAAGGTGACGTCGGCGTTGGTGTCCTCGCGGCGCTCGTCCCCGCTCTGGTCCTCGACGACGGACTTGATGTCCAGCACCTTCGCCCCCGCCAGCGTGGCCCCCTCCGGCAACTTCAGATCCGGATCGGTGGGGTCCACCTCGACGGGCGCGGACGCGCTGGGTTCGGTGCCGGGGGGTTCGCTGGGGCCGTCCGCGTGGGCGGGGGTGAGGGGAGTGAGGAGGGCTGCGGTCGCGGCGACTGCCAGGAGGCGAGCGAGACGTGTGGTGGTCACTTTGGCCTCAGCCGGAGATTTTGATGGGGGCACTGGAGAACGTCGGCAGCTGAAGAGTCACTTCGGCGGTACCGGCGGGCGGGGCGGGGAACTGGATGAAGACCGGGATGGTCTGGCCCGACTGGATCGTCGTCAGCCCGGTGGTCGTCAGCGGCCGCCCATCGGTGTCCCGCAGTACGTAGTAGCGCTTCTTCCCCTCGGGGTCCACGAGGGTCGCACCACCGAGTGATGTTCCGTGCTGCACGATCTCGGTCTCGTCACCGCGGAGGCCGGACGGAATGACGAGCGATTTGGCGCCGTCGTTCTTCAGGTTCCCGTTCACGGTGACGAACCCGCCCGAATCGCGGTCGGCGGAGATGACCTGGAGCAGCAGACCGTCCTGACCCCGCAGTTCCGCTATCGGGTCCTGCGATTTCCCTTCCTGAGTGCTCGGCCGTGATCCTTCGCTCCTGGCAGCCGAAGCCGAGGACTCGGGATTCTTGTCATCGCCACCACCTCCGCAACTCACCACACCAACGGCAAGACCAGTCGCAATGACCAAGGCGACCGCCCCCCTTCGAGCCCTTGCAGTGAATCCGATACTCATCGCTCCGCTTCCTTCATCGCTGGTCATTCACTGGTCAGTCAGCCAGGTGGACATCAAAGAGGTCTTCAGGTCCGGGCAGATCACCGTCACCGTCCGGCTTGAGGTTCCAGAGGATTCCACCGCAATCGAGCGAGGGCAGCGCGTGCCCCGTTCCAGGCGGGTCGAATGTGCAGAGCGGCTTGATCACGGCGGTGGCGGAGGCGGTGGACTTGAGGTCGTCCGTTCCGGGCACGACAGAATCCCCGACCGTTCTGTTGGTCGTGACGTCGGCGGTGTATTTCAGCGCGAGTCCGCCGCAGCCGTCCAGCCGCGCGTCGTTCTGGGCCGCCAACTCGCCCGCCCGCCAGCACGGGTCGTCGATGTGCACGGTGCCGGTGAATATCTCATGCCACTTGGTGGGATCGAGTACGTCATCCACCCAGGCAGCGGCCAACTGGTCGCGCGCGTTCTGCGCGGCCGCGAGGGCCGCGGCGTCGGCCGCCGTCTGGGCGCCACCCCGGTTGACCGCGGCCTGCCCGACCGCGAGATAGGCCAGGGCAAGAAAGAGCAGGCCCGCCACCACCGTGATGTAGATGGGGAAGGCCTGCCCGGCGTCGCCGTTTCGGCGAGGGATCATCACACGATTCTGTTGATCTGCGTCATGATCTTGTCGAGGATCGTCGAGCCGATACTCGTTCCCGTCACCGCGAGCACGATCGCCACCACCACCGCGATGATTCCCAGGTACTCGACGGCGGTCTGGCCTTTGTCGTTGGTGCGGCGTTGCATGGCAACCAGCAGCTTGAGGATCGGATCGCTCATGGTGTTCCCCTCCGGATTCGCCTCCGATCCGGGCACCGTACGGCGGGGGAAAGAGGGGGGACCAGGGTCCGTGGGCCCAGATTCGGGCCCAGTGGGGGTTGCTCGCGCGCATCTCACACCACCCCCAACCACTTGGCGGTCGCCTGGGATCTGTTGGTGGTGTGGAGTTTGGCGAAGATGTGGTTGATGTGGTTCTTGACGGTCTTCTCGCTGATGAAGCAGGTGGCGGCGATCTGATGGTTCGTCATGCCGGACGCGACGAGGTCCATGATCTCCGCCTCTCTGGTGCTCAGTTGAAAACTCGACCGGAATGACTGTCCCACAGGGGATTGCAGTTGCGAAAGGGCTTTTGCAAACATCTCCCTGGAGGGATAGGGAAGTTCGGGGTGCGTGTGTGCAGTCGCACTCGGGATCGATGGCGGAGGCAACAGGGCCCGCGCTGCCGACGGCGTCACATGCGGACGCCCCTCGCGTACATCCCGCACCGCCCGCACCAACTGCTCCGTACCGAATTCCCCGTGCACCAGATATCCCCCCGCCCCCAGCCGCAAAGCCTCCCGCACGGTCTCCGTCTCATGGCTGTAGGTCAGCATCATGACGGGCGCCAGCCGGACCAGGTGCGGCAATGCCGAGATTCCGTCGACGCCGGGCATCCGGACGTCGAGGAGGATGACGTCGGGCCGGTGCAGCAGCGCGGCCTCGTACGCCTCGCGCCCGTCCGCCGCCTCGGCCACCACCGTGGTGTCCTCGCGGCCGGTGAGGAGCGCGGTGAGGCCGGCGCGGACCACGGGGTTGTCGTCGGCGACCACGAGACGCAGCGGGGCGGCGGGGGTTGGCGGCGGGAACATCGGAGTCTCCTTTCGTGGGCTGGGCTGGGCTCAGGCGGGCAGGGGGAGTTCGACGCTGATCCCGGTGCCGGACGCGTGGTCGCCCCGGCCGATACGGATACGTGCCCCGACGGACGCCGCTCGCTCCACCATGCCGAGCAGCCCGAAGTGACCCGCGCCGCGCAGATCTTGGAGGGTGATGTCCGCCGGGAGGCCCTTGCCGTCGTCGTGGATCGAGAGGGAGAGGCGGCCGTCCTGGATGCCCGCGGTCACGACGACCTGCGTGGCGTTCGCGTGGCGGTGGGCGTTGTCCAGGGCTTCGGCGGTGAGGGCGAGGAGGGCACGGGTGGCGGCTGGAGGGAAGTACGGGATCGGGTCGCCGGTGCGGTGGCAGGTGACGGGGAGACCGGTGCGGGTCGTGAAGTCGGCTGCCTGGAGGTTGAGTTGCGGCCAGAACGGGGTGTGCGGCGCCTCTTCGCGCAGGTCGGTGAGGAGTTCGCGGGACTCCGCCGCCGCCCGGCGGGCCGAGCGGGCGACCAGTTCCGCCTCCTGGCGCAGGCGGGCGGGGTCGGGGGTGGCGGACGAGGCGGTGACGGCGAGAGCGTCGGAGGCGAGGGCGACGCCGTGCAGGGTCTTGGCGAGGGAGTCGTGCATCTCACGGGCGAGGCGGGCCCGTTCGGTCTGCACGGCCTCGGCGGCGGCCAGCCGGGCGCGTACGGCCGTCAGGGCGTGGGTGGCGGTACCGAGCCGGAGCATCAGGTTGCGCAGGGTGGAGCCCATCGCGCCGGTGATGACGCACAGGCCGGGCAGCAGCAGGGTCTCGGCGAGGCCGGTGTGGCGTCCGGCGTCCAGGGTGGCGTGGACGAGGAGCAGGATCAGCGACTGGAGCGAGGCGAAGCAGGCGGCACCGCGCCAGCCGTAGAGGAGCCCGGCCAGCAGGGGGGTGCAGACGCTGACGTAGGCGAGGGTGGTGTCCGGGCCGGCGGAGACGAGGAGGAGCGAGCCGAAGAGGGTGTCGGCGGCGAGGAGGCTGGGGTGGCGCAGCAGGAGGGGCCCGAAGCGGCCCCAGTCGCGGAAGAGTACGTACGACACCATGAACGTGACGACGACGGCGGCCCCGACCAGCCGGGCCCCGAGTCCGGGCGCGGCGTTGAGCAGCGCCGCCGGAGCCGCCAGCACGATCATCGCCAGCCGGAACCCGAACACCTGCCGCCCCACGGCCTGCAGAGCCCGGACCTGCAGCCCCTCGGAGGGCTCTGGAAGTCCGGCGCCGGGACCGGCAACCGGTGACCCGTCCTCGCCGACTCCCGGACTCGGCGCCCCCGGCCCGCCGTCCGCGCCCGGCCACGGGCCAAGACCGCCAAAAGCCTCGTCAGATCCTGCCTCGCGGGCCGGAGAACCGGCCGCGCCCGGCGCTGAACGCCCCCCGAAAACCCCGCCACCCGGCCCCGGACCCGGCTCCCCCGGTCCGGCCGGCCCGTGCGAGGGCCCGTCCGCCCGGCCCGCGTCGGCGCCCTCCGCCCCCGGCAGCCGCGCGCCGAACGCCCGCGCACCCGACCTCCGTGTCATGGCCCGACCTCCCCCCGTACTCATTCCCCCCTCACTCCCCCGCCAACGACCCGAAGTCCACCCCCGACCCCAGCAGCAGCCCCGCCCCCAGGAGCAGCATCGTGGCCGGGACCATGAACGTGGTGATCATCAGCGTGGCCTTGGGGACCGCGCGGGCGGCCTTGCGGCGGGCGTTCTGGGCGTCCGTGCGGCGCATGTCCTTGGCCAGGGAGACCAGGGTGTCGACGATGGGGGCGCCGAGTTCCTCGCCCTGCTGGAGGGCGGTGACGAACATGGCGACCTGTTCGGAGTCGTTACGGCGGCGGAGTTCGGTGAACGCCTGGCGGCGGGTCATGCCGAGGTCCATCTGGCGCAGGGTGATGCGGAGTTCGTCGGCCCAGGGGCCCTCGTAGTGGGTGGAGACGCGGTCGAGGGCCTGGCGGAAGCCGAGGCCGGCGCTGACGACGACGGCGAGGACGTCGAGGAAGTCCGGCAGGGTCCGTTCGATCACGTCCCGGCGGACCCGGATCGCGGACCAGATGCCGACCTCGGTCCAGAAGGCGCCGAAGGCGAGCAGCAGCAGGGCGACGAACCACTGGCCGCGCAGGAGGAAGACCAGGAAGCCGAGGGTGCCGAGCGCGCCGTAGACCGCGCGGCGGGCGGCGTAGCGGTCGATGGTGAGGCCGCCGGGGTTGCCCGCGAGGTCGATGCGGCGGCGGTAGCGGGCGACCAGCCCGGGGCCCATCAGGCGCAGCACGAGGGGCGCGTACCGCATGCCCATGCGGTCGATGACGGAGCCGACCGCGCCGGTTCGGGTGGCGCCGATCTCCAGGGCGAGGGCGAGGTCGCCGGGCAGCTTGGTCTCGGCGCGGTACATGCGGACGCCCGCGAAGGCGCCCCAGACGCCGAGGGCCGCCAGCAGGGCGAGCAGGAGTGTCATCCGGTCCGTCATCCCCTCACACGTCGATCCGGCTCATGCGGCGGATGAGGACGAACCCGACCGCGTACAGGGCGAAGGCGATGATCACGCAGCCCTGGCCGACCGGTGAGCCGGTCAGGCGTTCCAGGGCGCCGTCCTTGACGCCGTTCATCAGGAAGAGCGCGCCGACGCCGAGGGCGGGGACGGCGTACGAGGTCATGGTGACCTGGGAGAGCTGGGTGCGGATCTCGCGCCGGGTCTCCTTGCGCTCCTCCAGGGTCTCGGTGAGGTTGCGCAGCGCCGAGACCACCTGGCCGCCCGCCCGGTTGGACAGCACCAGGGTGGTGACCAGGACGACGAGTTCACGGGAGGGCAGCCGGGCGGCGAGTTCACCGAGCGCGTCCTCCATGGAGTGGCCGATGGCCAACTGATCGGCCACTTGCGAGAGTTCCTCTCCCGCCGGGGCCTCCAGCTCCTCGGCGGCCATGCCGATGGCGGTGCGCAGGGCGAGTCCGGCCTGGGTGGCGTTGGCCAGGATGCGGGAGAGTTCCGGGAGTTGGCTGATGAAGCGCTCGATGCGTTTCTGGCGCTGCCAGTTGAGGAACTGCACGGCCGCCCAGATGCCGAGGAGCCCGGCGATGGGGCCGAAGAAGGGTGCCAGGGTGGCCTGTCCGACGAGCCAGAGCGCGGCGACCGCGGCGAGCATCCCGGCGAAGAACTCACCGGGGGTGAGGTCGAGTCCGGTGGCGGCGAGCCGGAGTTCCAGCGCGCGGCCCAGCGAGGTGCGGCGCAGTCTGCGGTCCAGCCCCCGGAAGCGGCGCCTGCGCCCGCCCGCCGACACCTGGTCCGCGTGCGCGAGCCGGTCCTCCAGGGCGGCGCGCCGGGCCCGGCCGGAGGCGTAGGTCTGGAGGCCCGCGACGGCGAGGACGCAGGTCAGCAGGGTGACGCCGGTGGTGAGCTGGACGAGGGTGGACAGATCCATGGGCCTACCTGGCTTCTCGGGTGGCGAGCTGGTCCGCGGTGCGGGCGACGCCGAACGCCTGGGGCACGGGCTGGCCGGCCATGTAGAGGCGGTCGGCGGTGCGGCGGGGCAGCGGGAAGTACTGGAAGGCGCCGTGGACCTGGCCGTCGGCGGTCATGGGGCGGGCGTCGAAGCGGGCGACGGTCGCCAGCCGGTACGGCTCGCCGCCGTGGCTGTCGAGCAGGGCGACCTCGGTGATGCGGCGGGCGCCGTCCGCGAACCGGGTGAGCTGGACGAGTACGTCGACGGCGCTGTTGATCTGGTCGTGCAGCGCGGCGAAGGGCACCTCCACGTCGGACATGGAGGCGAGGGTCTGGAGCCGGGTGAGGGCGTCCTCGGCGCTGTTGGCGTGCACGGTGGCGAGCGAGCCGTCGTGGCCGGTGGACATGGCCTGGAGCATGTCCAGGGACTCCCCGCCGCGGACCTCGCCGACCACGATGCGGTCGGGCCGCATGCGCAGGGAGTTGCGTACGAGGTCGCGGATGGTGACCTGGCCGCTGCCCTCGACGTTGGGCGGCCGGGACTCCAGGCGGACCACGTGGGTCTGCTGGAGCTGGAGTTCGGCGGAGTCCTCGATGGTGATGATGCGCTCGTGCGCCGGGATCAGTCCGGACAGGGAGTTGAGCAGGGTGGTCTTGCCGGTGCCGGTGGCGCCGGAAACAATCACGTTGAACTTGGCCTGCACAAGACCGGCGAGCAGCAGCAGTATGTGGTCGTCGAGCGAGCCGAAGCCGATCAGCTCTTTCAGGGTGTAGGAGCGCGGGAAGCGGCGGATGGTGAGGACGGGGCCGCTGAGGGAGAGCGGCGGGATGATGACGTTGACGCGTTCGCCGGACGGCAGCCGGGCGTCGACCATCGGATTGGACTCGTCCACACGGCGGTTGACGGTGGAGACGATGCGTTCGATGGTCTGCATCAGCTGGTCGGCGGAGGCGAAGCGCAGGGGCAGCCGTTCGACGCGGCCGCCGCGCTCCACGAAGATCGAGTCGGGGCCGTTGACCATGATCTCGGTGACGGAGGCGTCCTCCAGGAGGGGTTCCAGGATGCCGAGGCCGAGTGCCTCGTCCACCACGCGCCGGATCAACTGGGCGCGTTCGGCGGTGGAGAGCACCGGGCCCTCGCGGCTGATGATGTGGCCGAGGACGCGTTCGAGCCGGGCCCGGCGCTCGGCGGCGGCGAGCGAACTCATCTCCGCCAGGTCGATCTCCTGGAGCAGCTTGGCCCGGTAGGAGGCGACCAGGTGTTCGTCCTCGCCCCGGCTGCCCTGCTCCTCGGGGGAGTTGATGCGTGCCCGCAGGCTCATGGGCGGCTCCTCGCTCCTGGTCGGTGGTCGGGCGCGGTGGTCGGGCGTCGATGGTCGGGCGTCAGTGGTCGAGCGGCATGGTGGCGGACTTGACGGCGTTCCCCAGGTCCCAGCCGGGCACGACGTCGGGGATCTGGACGGTCGCCGTCACGGTGACCGAGGCGCCGTCCCCGCCGCCGCCCGAGCAGGTCACGGTGAGCCCGCCGCTGACCGCGCCCGCGCACGCCCCCTGCGCGTCCTGGCGCAGCGAGGCGGCGCGCGCCCCGGCCCGCGCGGCGGTGCCGGCCTGCTCGGCGGCGTAGGCGACGGCGCCGATCTGGATGCCGGCGAGCCCGACGATCAGCAGGACGGGGACGAACCCCAGGTACTCGATGGCGACCTGGCCCCGGTCGCGGGGGCGCGTACGGCTGCGGCGCATGTCAGGCATCTCAGTCCTTCACCTCCTCCACGGCACCGGCGTGGCCGCGCACCGTGACCGGGAAGTCGATGGAGCCGGGGAAGAGGACGGGGACCTTCAGCGACACGTCGGCGGTGACGTAGCCGGTGCCGCCGCAGCTCACCGACGCCCCGTCCCGCCACGCCCCGGACAGATGCTTCAGCCCGGCGTCCGAGCAGGCCCCGTCGCGGGCCCCCCTCGGGGCGGCGGTGCCGGCCCGTACGGCCTCGTCGGCGGCGTTCCCGGCGAGTGTGAAGGCGTAGCCGACCAGCACGCACTGCCACATCAGGACCAGGGTCAGCACGATGAGCGGGGTCATGCCGAGGAACTCGATCGCCACCTGCCCCCGGTCCTCCCGTAACCTGCCGCGGCGCCTCATGCCTACTCCTTCCGCCGCCGGAAGCCCACGGCTCCCCGGTCGCCGCCGCGCTGCCGGCCGCCCCGGTGGGCGGGGCCGTCGGGCGCCTTGGCCAGGCCCAGTTCCCCGGCGAGGGCCCACAGGGCCTGGCGTACGGTGCTGCGGGCGTCGAGTTCATGGACGCGTCCGGCGTCCACCACGCCCTGGAGCTCCTTGAAGGCGGCGGGCACGGTGGTGCGGGCCAGGGCGGTGCCGGTGATGCGCTGGATCAGCGCGGGCTGGATCTCGGTGACGCGGGTGTGGCGGTTGACCACGACGGTGGTCTCCTCGGCCTTGCGGATCTGGAGCCGGTCCCACATCCGCACGGTCCGCTTGGCGGCGCGTACGGAGACCACGTCGGGCGTGGTGACCAGCAGCGCGGTGTCGGCGCCCTCCACGGCGGCCGCGGTGGCCCCGGTGAGCTGGGCGCCGCAGTCCAGGACGACGACCTCGTAGCGGGCGCGCAGGGCGTGGATGATCTGGCGGACGGCGCGGTCGGTGACCTCCTCGCCGCGTTCGCCCTCGCCGGGCGCGAGGAGCAGGGCGAGGCCGGTGTCGTGGCGGTAGACGGCGTCGGCGAGGACGCGGGGGGAGATGTCGGCGATGGCGGCGAGGTCGGCGACCGAGCGGCGGAACTGGATGTCCAGGAAGGAGGCCACGTCGCCGGTCTGGAGGTCGAGGTCGGCCAGCGCGGTGGACTTCCCCGAAGCCTGGGCGGCGAGGGCGAGTTGGAGCGCGACCGTGGTGGCGCCGGTGCCGCCCTTGGCCCCGCTGACCGTGATCACCGTGCCGCCGGGACCGCTGAGCACGTCGGCCCCGCCGTGCCCGAGATGGCGGCGCACCCCGCTGGACCACTGGGCGACGGCCTGCACCCGGTGCGCGAGGTCCTCGTACGCCAGTGGCAGCCCGACCAGGCCGCGGGCGCCGGAGTCCATCGCGGCGGCGAACAGCGCGGGGCCCGCGTCGGTGGTGACCAGGATGACGCCGACGGCCGGGAAGCGCAGCGCTATCTCCCGGATCAGCTCCAGCGCCGGTACGGGACCGATGCGTTCATGGACGACGACGACCTCGGGGAGTTCGTCGACCGACTCCGCGGCGAGCCGGGCCAGGGTGTCGATCAGCTGGGTGGAGTCGGTGACCGGCGGGACCGGTTCGGCGTCCGGGAGCTGGCTGAGCAGGGTGGTGAGGGAGCGTACGGCGTCCGGGTCAGCGCCGGCCGGCAGAATCCTGGTGGGCATGCGGGCCGCCTCTCACTTGTCCGTCGCTAGTTCATAGGTGCGCTCGCGGTCCGGTATGCCGGTCTCGCCGCCGGGGGCGACCAGGGCGAGCCGGACCCGCTGGGCGAAGGACTCGGCGTAGGTGACGCGCTGGGCGTCCAGGGCGGACAGCGCGAAGGTGATGGGGACGGCCTCGGTGGGCTGACGCTGCTGGTCGCGGTCCCGGTCGGGGTCGAGCGCGGTGATCCTGCCGACGTCGAGGACCCGCGCGTCCGTGACGATGATCTTCGACTGGTCGGGGTCGGTCTCCTTCTTCCCTTCGAAGGTGGCGTAGACGTTGACCCGCGCGCCGGGTGTGATCTTGCCCGCGACGCCCGTGGCCGCGTCGATCATGATGGCGACCTCCTGCTGCCCCGGGCGCAGTTCGGGCTGGTCGACGACCATGTCGGTCTGGAGCAGGGAGCCCGCGCGCAGGGTGGTCACGGCGATCTTGCCGCGCAGCTGGGCGAGATCGGTGACGGCGTTGGCGGACAGCCACCGCTTGGGCATCCGGATCTTCTCGAACTGGTCCGCGCCCAGCGCGGTGTACGGCTGGACCGCGGACTTGACCCGGAACGCGGTCACCTCGGGGCCGACCTTGGAGCGCACGTCCTGGATGACGGAGAGCACGCCCGCGAAGGCGCCGAGGGCGCACAGGACGGAGAGGATCAGGAGTATGACGCCGCGGCGCTGACGGGAGTTCATGAACCGTGCAACCTCATTGGGGGAATCGGTCGTGCGGGACGGGAGCGTGGTCCGGGTCGGTTCAGGCGGGGGCGCGCCCCCGCAGGGCGCGCGGCGGCGGCAGCGGGTGCTCGGGCGGGGAGGCGGAGCAGAAGACACAGCGGTCGCCGATGACGTCGAGACCGCACCAGTGACAGCCGGACTGCCGTACGGAGGTGACGAGTTGGTAGAGCACCGAGAGGTCGGCGAGATAGCCGCAGAACTCGATCATCCGGCCGGTGCCCCACCAGGCGGGCGACTCGGCGGGCAGCGGGGTCTCGCGCAGTCCGTGCACGCCCCAGTCCTTGGCGAAGCCGGTGATCCAGTCGGACTGCAACTGGCCCTTGGCGAGCAGCATCCAGGTGCTGAACTCGGGACCCTTGAGGGTGGCGCCGGGCACCGCCTTGACGAGCTGGGGCTCGGGGTGCGCGACGACGGCGAACTGGGCGCCCGGGACCCAGGACTTGGCGTGCGCCTTGAGCCCTACGGGGACGTGGTCGAGCCGGGCGACCGAGCCGAGTACGGCACCGGCGTGGATGTAGTGGGTGAGCAGGCGCCCGGCGGAGGCGAGCACACCGGGACTGAGGTCGCAGGTGGCCAGCTGGCGTAACTGTCGGGCCAGGACCGCGACACCGAGCGGGGGCAACTCCGGCCGGAACACGGCGATACGGTCGCTCTCCAGCAGGGAGCGCAGGGTGTGCAGCCGGCGCAGCACCGGCTCGGGGGTGGCCTTCGAGCACAGGACGACGAGATAGCCGGACTGGTCGATGACCGCCTGGAGTTCGGTGAGGGTCTGGTCCAGCGGGCGCCGGTCGAGTTCGCGCAGCACGACGGCGGGCATGGTCCGCTCGTCCTGCGCCGGCAGTGCCAGGTCGGCACTGGTCACGGCGATGGCAGTTGGCACGCGCAGCTCCCCGCTCTTCGCACCCTCCGGCCCACCGGCACGGTTCCCCTCGGGCCATGACGACTTCGTTGCGTGACTACGTGAGCACTGTATCCACGCCTGGATCACGGGAGAACAGCGTTTGTGTAGCTCGTGGGGAACTCTCCGGCCACAACTCCCGGCAAAACGGGACAGCTTGCACCGGGCGAGCGCAAGCGATCCGGACGCCGCCCCTTGACAGCCGGATTGGTCTGGACCAACTTGTACGCCAGAGGCGCGCTCTGTACGCCAGAGGCGCTCTTGGGGCGCGCACCCCCTCTCCCCCGCGAACTCCCCCACTGGAGGCTCCAGTTGGACCTCATATCTGTCATGCCCGCGCGCGGCGGACGCGGCCGGGCCCGTGCCTGGTCGATGACCGCCGCTCTCGCCCTCGCCATGGCGGGGCTGGCCGCCGCTCCCGCCACCGCGGCGGACGTCAACAACGCCAGGAACGCCGGCTTCGAGTCGGGCCTGTCCAGCTGGACCTGCTCGGCGGGCAGCGGGACGACCGTCTCGTCCCCGGTGCACGGCGGCTCCGCCGCGCTGAAGGGCACCCCGGCCGGGCAGGACAACGCCCAGTGCGTCCAGTCGGTGGCGGTCAAGCCCAACTCCACGTACACGCTGAGCGCCTGGGTGCAGGGCGGGTACGCCTACCTCGGGGCGACCGGCACGGGCACCACCGACGTGTCGGCCTGGACCCCGGACAGCTCGTCGTGGAAGCAGCTCTCGACGACGTTCACCACGGGCTCCGGCACCACCTCGGTCAGCGTGTACACCCACGGCTGGTACGGGCAGGCCGCGTACTTCGCCGACGATGTGCAGGTGCAGGGACCGGACGGCGGCGGGGGCGGTGACCCGGCGCCGACCGTGCCGGGCGCGCCGGGCGGTCTCGCGGTGTCCGGGACCACCTCGTCCTCGGTCTCGCTGGCCTGGAACACGGTCTCGGGCGCGACCGGCTACAACGTCTACCGCAACGGCACCAAGGTGACGGCGGTGAGCGGTACCTCGGCCACGATCAGCGGGCTCGCGGCGTCGACCTCGTACTCCTTCCAGGTCACGGCCACCAACTCGGCCGGTGAGTCCACGAAGTCGGCGGCCGTGAGCGCGACCACCACCTCCGGCGGCACCACCCCCAGGGGCGACCTGCCCAAGCACGCGGTGACCGGGTACTGGCAGAACTTCAACAACGGCGCAGCCGTGCAGAAGATCTCCGACGTGCCCTCCGCCTACGACATCATCGCGGTGGCCTTCGCGGACGCCACCTCCACGCCGGGCGCGGTGAGCTTCAGCCTGGACTCGGCCGGGCTGAACGGCTACACCGTCGACCAGTTCAAGGCCGACATCAGGGCCAAGCAGGCCGCGGGCAAGAAGGTGATCGTCTCCGTCGGCGGCGAGCGCGGCACGGTCGCGGTCAGCGACACCGCTTCCGCGAACAACTTCGCCAACTCGGTCTACTCCCTGATGCAGACCTACGGGTTCGACGGAGTCGACATCGACCTGGAGAACGGCCTCAACCCGACGTACATGTCGCAGGCGCTGCGGTCGCTGTCGTCGAAGGCGGGCTCGTCGCTGATCATCACGATGGCGCCGCAGACGATCGACATGCAGTCGACGTCCGGCTCCTACTTCCAGACGGCCCTGAACGTCAAGGACATCCTCACGGTCGTCAACATGCAGTACTACAACAGCGGTTCGATGCTGGGCTGCGACGGCAAGGTGTACAGCCAGGGCTCGGTGGACTTCCTGACCGCGCTGGCCTGCATCCAGCTGGAGGGCGGGCTCGCCCCGTCGCAGGTGGGCCTCGGTCTGCCGGCTTCCACCAGGGGCGCGGGCAGCGGCTATGTCTCGCCGGCCGTGGTGAACAACGCGCTGGACTGCCTGGCCAAGGGCACCGGCTGCGGCTCCTTCAAGCCGTCCCGGACCTACCCGGACCTGCGGGGCGCGATGACCTGGTCGACCAACTGGGACGCGACGGCGGGCAACGCCTGGTCCGGCGCGGTGGGGCCGCACGTGCACGGAATGCCGTAGCGGTACCGGAAACGGGCGGTGCCCCGGCCTCCCTTACGGGGAAAGCCGGGGCACCGCCCGTCGTTCACTCCGACTCGAAGTAGGCGTCCAGTACCGCGTCCATCTCGGCCTCCCACTCCGTGAACTGCGAGCGGGACGCGGCCTCGATCTCGATCGGGTACCAGCGGCGGTCCGGGGTGTGCACCGTGACGGTGAAGCGCTTGCCGAAGCGGGCCGTCTCCGTCGCCACGGCGGCGATCTCCGGCCAGCCGAACTCGCACTCCTCCGCGTCCAGGCTGAGCCGCACGCCCTGCCGGTCCGCGACTATCCGCGCCCGGCGGTCGGCGGCCTCGAAGACGGGCCCGTCTGCCGCGGACTCCTCCTCGGCGGGCTCTTCCCCGGCGGACGCCTTCTCGGCGGACTCCTTCGCGGAGGAATCCACTTCGGCGTCGACCGCCTCGGCCTCCGGAACGGATTTCTCGGGGGCCGAACTCCCTTCCGCCTCGGCCGAGTCGGCCGCTTCGGCCGTCGGCTTGGCGTCCTCCGCTTCCCCCTGGGCGGCGGAACCCGTCAGACCGGGGATGAAGGCCGGGTCGAACCCGGCACCCGTGACGGGCTCGCCCTTCAGGGGCTGGCTGCTCGATCCTATGCGCTGCTCCACGGCGGCAGTATGGACGACTTACCTGTGCCGGAACCACCCGGCGCTCCATTCCCGCCTGTATCCCACCGGTAAGTCCCCCGTCCTGTCCGCCGGAGGAACAGTCAGACGAACAGGCTCACCACGGCGGCGACCGCGAACCCCGCGACGGAGAGGACCGATTCGAGGACCGTCCAGGTCTTCAGGGTGTCGCGTTCGGTGATGCCGAAGTACTTGGCGACCATCCAGAAGCCGCCGTCGTTGACGTGGGAGGCGAAGATGGAGCCGGCGGAGATGGCCATGATGACGAGAGCGGTGAACGCCTGGGAGTGGTGGCCCTCGGCGAGCAGGGGGGCGACGATGCCGGCCGTCGTCACGATGGCGACCGTGGCCGAGCCCTGGGCGACGCGCAGGACCAGCGAGATCAGGTACGCCAGCACGATCACCGGCAGGCCGACGCCGTTGAAGGTGTCCGACAGGGCCTGGGCGACCCCGCTGGCCTTGAGGACGGCGCCGAAGACCCCGCCCGCGCCGACGACCAGGAGGATGTTGCCGACCGGCTTGAGGGAGGCGGTGGAGACGTTCTCCAGGGACTTGCGGGACCAGCCGCGCCGGATGCCGAGCAGGTAGTAGGCGAGCACCAGGGCGATGGTGAGGGCGACGAAGGGGTGCCCGAAGAACTCGATGACCGAGCGCACGGTGGACGGGTCCAGCGCGACCGAGGAGAAGGTGGCGGCCAGGATCAGGATCAGCGGCGTACCGATGATGGCGAGGACCGTGCCCAGCGGGACCGGCTTCTCGGCCGGCTCCACGCCCGAGGCCCGCTGCTCGGCGAGGACCGCCTGCCGTGCCTCCTCCGCCGCCTCGACCATGTCCTGCGGGACGGGCACGAAGATGCGCCGGCCGACCCACGCGGAGAACGCCCACGCGGCCAGCACCGCCGGGATGCCGCAGACCACGCCCATGAGGACGACCCAGCCGAGCTGCACATGCAGCAGTCCGGCCGCGGCCACCGGGCCGGGGTGCGGGGGCAGGAAGGCGTGGGTCATGGACAGGCCCGCGAGCAGCGGCAGACAGTACAGCAGGATCGACTTGCCGCCCCGCTTCGCGGCCGCGTAGACGAGCGGCGCGAGGACGAAGATGCCCACGTCGAAGAAGACCGGGATACCGAAGATCAGACCGGTCAGGCCCATCGCCAGCGGCGCCCGCTTCTCGCCGAACAGCCGCAGCAGGCGCCCCGCGAGGACCTCGGCGCCGCCGCTGACCTCCAGGATCGCGCCGAGCATGGTGCCGAGGCCGATGATGACGGCGACGTGGCCGAGGATGCCGCCCATGCCGGACTCGAGGGTGGAGACGGCGTCGGAGCGCTGGACGGTGCCGAAGAGTTCGGTGACCGAGAGACCGGCGAGCAGGCCGACGGTTATGGAGACCGTGAGCAGCGCGACGAACGGCTGGAGCCGGACCTTGATGATCAGGAAGAGCAGCAGGGCGATGCCGATACCGGCGACGGTCAGCAGGCCGGGGGTGCCGTCCAGCAGGAGGAGCAGTCCTCCGGTGTGGGGTGGCGCGGCGGGTGCGGGTGCGGCGAGCGGAAGGGACATGAGAGGGAGGTCCTCTGCGTGAGTGAGGTAAATGCATCGGGCTTTCAGGCAGGGTGGAGCGCGGCACGGCACCCCAGGGGATGCCGTGCCGTGTGCGTCGTGCGGGTGGTGCGGTCTTGAGGAGGCGGTCAGCCGAGGACGGCGAGCGCGTCGATCTCGATGAGGAGCCCGGCGGGCAGGCCGACGTAGACCGTGGTGCGGGCGGCCGGGGGCTGGGTGAGGCCCTGCTCGCCGAAGTAGGTGTTGTAGATGTCGTTCATCTCGGCGAAGTGGTCCACGTCGGTCAGGTAGACGCGGATCATCATCACGTCGTCCCAGCTCGCGCCGCCCTCTTCGAGGATCGCCTTGACGTTGGCCAGGGTCTGGAGGGTCTGCTCGCGCAGGGTGGGTCCGGCGGGGGTGGGGGCCTTGCCCTCCTCGGCGGGCAGGAAGCCGACCTGGCCGGCGACCTGGAGGATGTTGCCCTTCCTGACGCCGTGCGAGAACTTCGCGGGCGGCACCGTGTGGGTCTTCGGGGTGAGCGCGGTCTTTTCGGTCATGCGGTGGGGTCCTTCACTGGGGTTCTTCCGGAGTACTCGCCGCTGATCGCGTCCGCCGTGCGGCGCACCCGCGGGAGCAGGCTGAGGAGTTCGTCGGCGGTGACGACGACGTTCGGCGCGGAGACCGACATCGCGGCGACCACCCGGCCGTCGGCGCCCCGGATGGGGGCCGCGACACAGTTGATGGACTCCTCGTGGCCACCGAGGTCGGTGGCCCAGCCCTGTTCGCGCACCTTCTCCAACTCGCGCAGGAACGCTCCCGCGTTGGGGGTGGAACGGGCCGTGTAGAGGGGGTATTCGAGCTTCTCCGCCAGCGCCCGGCGCTCGGTCTCGGGCAGATCGGCCAGCAGCAGCTTGGCGACGGCGGCGACCGTGATGGCGACGGGCTTGCCGACGCGCGAGTACATGCGCACCGGGTAGCGGCTGTCGACCTTGTCGATGTAGAGCACCTCGTTCTCCTCGTGCACGGCGAGGTGCACGGTGTGCCCGCACGCCTCGTTGAGCCGGACGAGGTGGGGGTGGGCGATCTCGCGGATGTCGAGGTTCTCCATCGCCTCCTGGGCGAGGGCGAAGAGCCGGGCGCCGAGCCGGTAGCGCTGGTCGGACTGGCGGTAGACCAGGCCGTGTTCGTGCAGGGTGCGCAGCAGGCGCAGCGCGGTGGACTTGTGCACGCCGAGCCGTTCGGCGACCTGGCCGAGGTCGGCGGGGCCCTCCGCGAGCAGCGGGAGGATGCTCAGGGCGCGGTCGACGGTCTGGCTCATGCGGTGCTCGTTCCTTCGATGACCTGGTCGGCACCCGTCCAGCCGGGGCCGAGTCGCAGTCTCCCCCACGCTTCGTCGTCCAGGGCGGCCAACCGGTCGGCGTGGTCGCGGGCAGGCGGGTCGGCGAGGTCGCCGGGGACGGTGAGGGCGGCGGCGGCCATGAGGTGGCCGTGCCGGAGCCGGTCGCGTACGGGCAGCCCGCGCAGGGTGGCGGAGAGGAAGCCGGCGGCGAAGGCGTCGCCCGCGCCGACGGTGGCCACGACGTCGACGGTGAGCGCGGGGACCCGTACCGTCCGCTCCCCGTCGGCCGTGCGCTCGAACACCGTCGTGCCGAGCGGGCCCTCCTTGACCACCAGCACCCGGGGTTCGGGCAGCAGCAGCCGGACGGCCTCGACACCGCCCCGCGTGCCCCAGGCGTCCTCCGCCTCGTCGGTGCCGACGAACACGATGTCGGCCCGGCGGGCCAGGTCCAGCAGCACCAGGGCGTCGTCGGCCGCCCGCCACAGCCCGGGCCGGTGGTTGACGTCGAAGGACACCACCGGGCGCCCCTCGCGCGGCGCGGTCAGCTCGTGCAGCAGCTCCAGGCACCCCGGCGACAGCGCGGCCGTGATCCCGGACAGGTGCAGCACGCGTCCGGCGTCCAGCGCGGCGAGGTCGGTGTTGTCGGCGGCCATCGCGGAGGCGGCCGATCCGGCGCGGTAGTAGGCGACTTCGTGGGCGTCGGTGGCCCGGTCGGCGGCGGTGCGGAAGTACACCCCGGTGGGCCGGGCGGGGTCCACACGGACGGCCCCGGTGTCGACGCCGTAGGAGCCGATCCGCTCCACCAGGTGCTGCCCGAAGCCGTCCGCGCCGACCCGGCCGACCCAGCGGGCGGAGTGCCCGGCGGCGGCGAGGGCGCAGACGACGTTGGACTCGGCGCCGCCGATGCCCCGTTGGAAGGCGGGCACGTCGGCGAGGCGGCCGGGACGGTCGGGGAGAAAGGTGACCATGGACTCGCCGAGGGCCACGACATCCACCGTGTCGGGGGCGGCGCTGGACTGTCCGTCGGCGGTCACGATGGTCTCGGCTCCTCGTCCGTGGTCCGGAAGGTGGGTCCGGGGTGACGACTTCGTTGACCCCGTGTTGGCCGAGATGTTAGACAGCACAGAGCGACATACGCAATGGACGTTGCACGCTATGCAACGCTGCTGATCAGGAGGCTCGTATGGCTCGTGAGACCGGCTCCGAAGCCCTGGCACAGCTCGCCGGGGAACGGGTCGACCACCGTTTCAAGGGCCTCCCTCCGGACGCCGCCGGACTGACGGTGGGCGAGCTGGCCGCCGAGCGCCGCAACCTGTTCACCGGGGGCTTCGCCACCCCCGTCCTCGCGCTGTCGGCCGAGCGCCTGGAGCACAACCTCGCGCTCATGGAGACGTACGCCGCCCGGCACGGCCTCGCCTTCGCCCCGCACGGCAAGACCTCGATGGCGCCGCGGCTCTTCGCCCGGCAGATCGAGCACGGCGCCTGGGGCATCACCGTCGCCGCACCCCATCAGGTGTGGGTGGCGCGGGAGTTCGGCGTCGAGCGGATCTTCCTCGCCAACGAGCTGGTGGACGCGGCCGCCCTCGGCCGTATCGCCGCCGAGCTGGCGGCCGACCCGGACTTCCGCCTCGTGACCTACGTCGACTCCGTGCGCGGGGTCGAGCTGATGGACGCGGCCCTCACCGGCGCCGCCCGCCCGCTGGACGTGGTGGTGGAGCTGGCGGCCGGCGAGGGCGCCCGCACCGGCGTCCGCACCGAGGCGGAGTGCGCGGCGGTGGCCGCCGCCGTGGCCGCCACGGACACCCTGCGCCTGGTCGGCGTGGCGGGCTACGAGGGCGAGGTGCCGAAGGCCGACCCGGAGCGGGTCGCGGGCTATCTGCGCCGGCTCATCGCGCTCGCCGCCGCCCTCGACGCCGAGGGCCGGTTCGACAAGGCGGACGAGATCGTCGTGAGCGCGGGCGGCAGCGCCTGGTTCGACACGGTGGCCGAGGTGTTCGCGGAGGTCCCCGGACTGTCCCGCCCGGTGCTGAAGCTGCTCCGCTCGGGCGCCTACGTCTCCCACGACGACGGCCACTACCGCCGCATCACCCCCTTCAACCGGGTCCCCGAGGAAGGCGCGCTGGAGCCCGCGTTCCGGCTGTGGGCCCAGGTGGTCTCCCGCCCCGAGCCCGGCCAGGCGTTCGTCAACGCGGGCAAGCGGGACGCCGCCTACGACCTGGACAAGCCCGAGGCGCAGGTGATCCGCCGGGACGGCGCCGAGCGCCCGGCGACCGGTGTCGAGGTGACCGCCCTGTCGGACCAGCACATGTGGCTGGCCACCACACCGGAGGCCGATGTCATGGTGGGCGACTGGATCGGCTTCGGTCTGTCCCACCCCTGCACCAGCTTCGACAAATGGCAGCTCATCCCGGTGGCCGAGGCGGACGGCACGGTCGTGGAATACATCCGCACGTTCTTCTAGGAGGTCAGGGGCATGGAAGAACTCGTCGTCCGGGACGTCGACGTGGTCGACGGCAGCGGGGCGCCCGCCTACCGCGCCGATGTGGTGGTCGACCGCGGCCGGATCGTGTCCATCGTCAAGGAGGCCGCGGGGGCGGGCTGTCAGCGCCCGCGCGCCCGGCGCGAGCTGGACGCGGAGGGGCTGGTCCTCTCCCCCGGTTTCATCGACATGCACGCCCACTCCGACCTGGCCCTGCTGCGCGACCCCGACCACAGCGCCAAGGCCGCCCAGGGCGTCACCCTCGAAGTGCTGGGCCAGGACGGCCTGTCGTACGCCCCCGTCGACGACCGCACGCTTCAGGAGGTGCGCCGGGCCATCACCGGCTGGAACGGCTACGGCGACGACCTCGACATGGACTGGCGCTCGGTCGGCGAGTACCTGGACCGGCTGGATCAGGGCATCGCGGTCAACGCGGCCTACCTGATCCCGCAGGGCACGGTCCGCGCGCTGGTCGTCGGCTGGGAGGACCGCCCGGCGACCCCGGCCGAGCTGGACCGGATGCGCCAATTGGTCGCGGAGGGCCTGGAACAGGGCGCGGTCGGCCTCTCCTCCGGCCTCACCTACACCCCCGGCATGTACGCGAACGACGCCGAACTGACCGAGCTGTGCCGGGTGGTGGCCTCCTACGGCGGCTACTACTGCCCCCACCACCGCTCCTACGGCGCGGGCGCCCTTCAGGCGTACGCCGAGATGGTCGCCCTCACCCGGGAGGCGGGCTGCCCGCTGCACCTGGCGCACGCCACCATGAACTTCGGGGTCAACGAGGGCCGCGCGCCCGAGCTGCTGGCCCTGCTCGACGCGGCCCTGGACGCGGGCGCCGACCTCACCCTGGACACGTATCCCTACACCCCCGGCTCCACCACCCTCGCCGCGCTGCTGCCCAGTTGGGCGAGCGAGGGCGGTCCGGCGGAGATCCTGGCCCGGCTCACCGAACCGGCGACCGCCGAGCGCGTCCGGCACCACCTGGAGGTCACCGGCTCGGACGGCTGCCACGGCGTACCGGCCCAGTGGGAGACGATCGAGGTCTCCGGCGTGACGAACCCGGCGCTGGCCCAGTACGTGGGCCGCACGGTGAAGGAGGCGGCGGCGATGCGCGGCGAGGAGCCGTGGGCCACCGTCCGGCACCTGCTGGTCGAGGACCGGCTCGGCACCACGATCCTCCAGCACGTCGGCCACGAGGAGAACGTCCGCGCGATCATGCGGCACCGCGCGCACACCGGCGGCTCGGACGGCATCCTCCAGGGCACCAAGCCGCACCCGCGCGCCTACGGCACCTTCCCGCGCTACCTCGGCACCTACGTCCGCGAGCTGGGCGTGCTGTCACTGGAGGAGTGCGTGGCCCGGCTGACCTCGCGGCCCGCGGCCCGGCTGCGGCTGCCGGACCGGGGCCTGGTGCGCGAGGGGTACCGCGCCGACCTGGTGCTGTTCGACCCGGCCACCGTCGCCGCCGGCGCCACCTTCGCGGAGCCGAGGACGCTGCCGACCGGGATTCCGCACGTCCTGGTGGACGGACGGTTCGTCATCGAGGACGGGCGGCGCACCGACGTGCTGGCCGGCCGGTCGGTGCGCCGTACCCCGGTGTGACGGTCAGGGCTGACGGTCAGGGCTTGGGCAGGGTGCAGCCGGCGGCGCTGAGATCGAGCTTGTTGCCGGTCGTGAAGCAGGCCGGTATCTGGTAGGTCTCCTGGGCGTAGTTGATGCCCTGGCGGACGGTGACCTTGCCGTTCTCGTCGACCTCGCACGGGTTGTTCTCGGTGCAGGACTGGCCGTCCTCGTTGCCCGTGTTGTTGACGGCGACGACCTTGCCGGTGGCGGTGTCGATCACCGGGGAGCCGGAGGTGCCGCCGATGGTGTTGCAGGCGGCGGTGTAGCGCAGCGAGTCCTTCCAGGTCCAGCCGCCCTCCTTCAGCCGGTACACGAACCCGTCCGCGTTGCAGGAGTAGATCCGCTTCCAGTAACCGGAGACGACCTTGATGCCGCTCCCGGCGACCGGGTGGGTGTCGCTCAGGGGAAGCGCGTTGATGCCGTACGAGCTCCGAATCGCCGCGTAGCTGGTGGTCAGCCGGTACAGGGTGACGTCGGTGTCGGTCATGGTCGAGTAGACGACCTGGTTGGCGCGGAGCGTGGCGACCTTGGTGCCGGCGGAGTTCAGCAGGCCGAAGGTGCGGCTGGAGGACTGGCCGGTGATGACCTGGCCGGGCTGCGGGAAGCCCGTCTCCAGGCAGTGCCCGTTGCTCAGCACCAGCGCGGGGTCGCTGTCCGCCGAGTTCGGCAGCCGGACGACGGAGCCGGAACAGTTGCTGAGCGACACGGTCCCGGCGAAGTCGACGGTCACCGCCTTGGCCTGCGGCGCGGCCACGGCGGGGGCCGCGCCGAACCCGGCGAGCGCCAGGGCGGAGAGCGCGGCCAGGAGAGGCTTGTTCATGTGGGGGTCCCCTCTTCGTGATTGTCATGCACATTGTCACGAGGGGGGCGAGGGAGGACAAGAGTGCCGACCCGAGGGGCCCCTTCCCGGCGGAGCGTCAACCCATGCCTCGAAAAACGGAGTTGGCACCCGATCCCGGTGTGCCCGCTCGCCAGTCCGACCGATACGGGTGATACCACCGCGAACTCGCCCGTCCCACGAGGTGGAACACGTGGTGGAAGACACCGCCCACCTGGCACGGGCGGGCCGTAAGCTCGCGGGCATGCAGGTGATCCAGTCGACCAAGCTCGCCAACGTCTGTTACGAGATCCGGGGCCCGGTGCTCGAGGAGGCGATGCGACTGGAGGCGGCCGGTCACCGCATCCTGAAGCTCAACACCGGCAACCCGGCCGCCTTCGGCTTCGAGTGCCCCCCGGAGATCCTGGAGGACATCCTCCGCAACGTCTCCACGGCCCACGGGTACGGCGACGCCAAGGGCCTGCTGGCCGCTCGCCGCGCGGTGGTCATGCACAACCAGAACCTCGGCATCGAGACCGACGTGGAGCACGTCTTCATCGGCAACGGCGTCTCCGAGCTGATCGTCATGGCCATGCAGGCCCTGCTCGACGACGGCGACGAGGTCCTCGTGCCCGCCCCGGACTATCCCCTCTGGACGGCGGCCGTCTCACTGTCCGGCGGCACCGCCGTGCACTACCGGTGCGACGAGCAGGCCGACTGGATGCCCGACCTCGCGGACATCGAGCGGAAGATCACCGACCGCACCAAGGCCCTGGTCATCATCAACCCGAACAACCCCACGGGCGCGGTCTACGACGAGGCGATGCTCAAGGGCCTCACCGACCTCGCCCGCCGCCACAACCTGCTGGTCTGCTCCGACGAGATCTACGACAAGATCCTCTACGACGGCGCCGTCCACACCCCCACCGCCAAGGTCGCCCCCGACCTGCTCACCCTCACCTTCAACGGCATGTCGAAGGCGTACCGGGTGGCCGGGTACCGGGTCGGCTGGATGGCCGTCTCCGGCCCGCGCGCACACGCCGACTCCTACCTCGAGGGCCTGACGATCCTGGCCAACATGCGGCTGTGCGCCAACATGCCGGGCCAGCACGGCGTGGTCGCGGCGCTCAGCGGCCGCCAGACGATCAACGACCTGGTGCTGCCGGGCGGCCGGCTGAAGGAGCAGATGGACACGGCGTACGAGCTGCTCACGCAGATCCCCGGCGTGAGCTGCGTACGCCCCAAGGGCGCGCTGTATCTCTTCCCGCGGCTGGACCCGAAGGTCTTCAAGGTCAAGGACGACCGGCAGCTGGTCCTGGACCTGCTGCGCGAGGAGAAGATCATGGTGGTCCAGGGCACCGGCTTCAACTGGCCCGAGCCCGACCACTTCCGCGTCGTCACGCTGCCCAACGTGGCCGATCTGACGGACGCGGTCACCCGGATCGGGACGTTCCTGGACGGCTACGGCCAGCCATAGGCGAGCGAAGGCGGCACCGGCCGTAGCCGCCGGGCCGCCGTCCGTGACTCGGCTCAACTTTAGACTGAATCCAAGCTAGGATAGTTTCCTGTCCGCGCAGAGGAGGCCGTCCCATGTACGAACCGATCCGCACCAAATCGGTCCACAGCACCCCGGCGGCCTCGGACTTCCCGCACCGCTCCCGCGAAGAGGAGCTGGACATCCAGCTGGCCGGACACCTCGCCGCCCTGCTCGCCGTCACGGACGAACTGCGCGGCCCGGCCCCCGGCCCCGAGCTGGACGCGGCCGCCGAGCGGCTGTCCGCCGCGGTGAGCCGGCTGCGCGGCGGCCGGCCTCCGGTACGGGCGGTGCCGGGAGCGGCCGCCGATCCGGCGCCGCTGCACCGCCGGGCGCACACCCTCGCCGGCCGCGCCCTGATCGTCGCCGCCTCCCGCGCGGACACGGCGGCCGCGATCCTGGCCGCCGAGCGGATGGAAGCCCACACGGCCGCGCTGGCCGCACCGGCCGCGCCGAGGGAACTCAGCGCGGCCCGCTGACCCGGCTCAGCCGAGGCGCTCGACCAGCGCCCGGTACTGGTCCCACAGCTCCTTGGGCGTGTGATCACCGAAGGTGTTCAGGTGCTCGGGCACCAGGGACGCCTCCTCGCGCCACACCTCCTTGTCGACGGTGAGCAGGAAGTCCAGCTCGGCCTCGGTCAGGTCCAGGCCCTCGGTGTCCAGGGAGCCCTTGGCCGGCAGCACGCCGATCGGGGTCTCGACGCCCTCGGCACGGCCGTCAAGACGGTCCACGATCCACTTCAGGACGCGGCTGTTCTCACCGAAGCCCGGCCAGACGAACTTGCCCTCGCCGTCCTTGCGGAACCAGTTGACGTAGTAGATCCGCGGCAGCTTCTCCGGGTCCTTGTCCTTGGCCACGTCGATCCAGTGGGCCATGTAGTCGCCCATGTTGTAGCCGCAGAACGGCAGCATGGCGAAGGGGTCCCGGCGCAGCTCGCCGACCTTGCCCTCGGCGGCGGCGGTCTTCTCGCTCGCCACATTGGCGCCGAGGAACACACCGTGGTTCCAGTCGAAGGACTCGGTGACCAGCGGCACCGCGCTGGCCCGGCGGCCGCCGAAGAGGATCGCGGAGATCGGCACCCCGCGCGGGTCCTCCCACTCGGGCGCGATGATCGGGCACTGGTCGGCGGGGACCGTGAAACGGGCGTTGGGGTGGGCGGCCGGGGTGCCGGACTCCGGCGTCCAGTCGTTGCCCTTCCAGTCGGTCAGGTGGGCGGGCTGCTCCTCGGTCATGCCCTCCCACCACACGTCGCCGTCGTCGGT
This sequence comes from Streptomyces sp. NPDC085596, assembly GCF_044541565.1. NCBI lineage: Bacteria > Bacillati > Actinomycetota > Actinomycetes > Kitasatosporales > Streptomycetaceae > Streptomyces > Streptomyces sp. NPDC085596. Next base: position 163,562 of record NZ_JBITTC010000008.1, read on the forward strand.
GAGGGCGACGTTGGTGAAGACCGCGTTGCCCCACAGGGTCTTCATCGCGTTGGCGTTGGTGTGCTCGCCGGTACCGGGCGCGACGCCGAAGAAACCGGCCTCGGGGTTGATCGCGTACAGCCGGCCGTCCTCGCCGAAGCGCATCCAGGCGATGTCGTCGCCGATGGTCTCCACGCTCCAGCCGGAGACGGTGGGCTCCAGCATGGCGAGGTTGGTCTTGCCGCAGGCGCTCGGGAAGGCGGCGGCGACGTACTTCGGCTCCCCGTGCGGGGGCGTGAGCTTGAGGATGAGCATGTGCTCGGCCAGCCAGCCCTCGTCACGGGCCATGACGGAGGCGATGCGCAGGGCGTAGCACTTCTTGCCGAGCAGGGCGTTGCCGCCGTAGCCGGAGCCGTAGGACCAGATCTCGCGGCTCTCGGGGAAGTGCGAGATGTACTTGGTGGAGTTGCAGGGCCACGGCACGTCCTGCTCGCCCGGCGCCAACGGGGCGCCGAGGGTGTGCACGGCCTTGACGAACTCACCGTCCGCGCCCAGCTCCTCCAGCACGGCGCTGCCCATGCGGGTCATGGTGCGCATCGAGGCGGCGACGTAGGCGGAGTCGGTGATCTCCACGCCGAGCGCGGAGAGCGGGGAGCCGAGCGGGCCCATGCAGAAGGGCACGACGTACATGGTGCGGCCGCGCATGGAGCCCCGGAACAGGCCGCCCTCGCCGCCGTCCCCCTGGAAGATCTCCCGCATCTCGGCGGGGTCCTTCCAGTGGTTGGTCGGGCCCGCGTCGGCCTCCTTCTGCGAGCAGATGAAGGTCCGGTCCTCGACCCGCGCGACGTCGGTCGGGTCGGAGGCCGCGTGGTACGAGTGGGGACGCTTGACGGGGTCGAGCCGGGTGAAGGTGCCCTTGGCGACGAGCTCCTCGCACAGGCGCTCGTACTCGGCCTCGGAGCCGTCACACCAGACCACGTTGTCCGGCTGCGTCAGTTCGGCGATCTCGTCGACCCACGAGATCAGTTCCTGATGGGTGGTCGGGATGACGGTGGGAGCCGCGTTGTCGCGCGCCACGATCGCTCCTAAGTGAGGGTTTATGGCCCTGGGTGAGGGATTTTCTCGGCCCCTTGGGGGCTGCGGCCCGAATGCCCGGCGGCAACCCCGATCGGGGTCGACGCTCATCCGGTACCGACCGCACTCATTTGATCATCCGATGCGAGTGCGCATATGTCCAGAGGGCGTCACAGGTGAGCGAGTACCCCCGAACCGGCGCGTTTCGCGTCCGCCCAGCTGACATGCGCACCTCTTTGCGCGCACCTGGGACGCACATGGCGAATTCTTTGCGCGCGGGGCACATGGCGGCCGTGAGACGATGGATCTTGGCGCGGCCCCGGCCACCCACCCCAGGGGGCTGATCCGTAACTTACGGTTGCGTAGGTACGATGCGGTTCATGACTGCGTCCGTTTCCGCCGCGCTCTCCCTGCCGGAACCCGTCAAGCCCCGGCTCCGTGGCTGGCTGCACCTGGGCATGTTCCCGGCCGCACTCATCGCGGGCCTGGTGCTGACCGCCCTCGCCGACTCCCCCCGAGGCCGCGTCGCCTGCGGGATCTACGCCCTGACGGCGTGTCTGCTCTTCGGTGTCAGCGCGCTGTACCACCGAGGCGACTGGAGTCCCCGGATGGACGGTGTCCTGCGCCGCCTCGACCACTCCAACATCTTCCTGATCATCGCCGGCACCTACACCCCGCTCACCGTGCTGCTCCTGCCGGGCAGCAAGGGGCAGTGGCTGCTGTGGGGCATCTGGGCCGCCGCCCTCGCCGGCATCGCCTTCCGCGTCTTCTGGGTCGGCGCGCCCCGCTGGCTGTACACCCCGTGCTACATCGCCATGGGCTGGGCCGCCGTCTTCTTCCTGCCCGACTTCATGCGCACCGGCGGCGTCGCCGTCCTGGTCCTGGTGGTCGTCGGCGGGCTGCTGTACAGCGCCGGGGGCGTGGTCTACGGCATCAAGAAGCCCAACCCCTCACCGCGCTGGTTCGGCTTCCACGAGGTCTTCCACTCCCTCACGCTCGCCGCGTTCATCGTGCACTACATCGGCATCTCGCTGGTCGCGTACCAGCACTCCTGACGCCGTGGACGGCGGGTCCGGCGGCCGTGCCATCCTGGCCGGGTGAACGGACCCGTGATCCACCTGGAAGTCGCCCCGGACCTGCACCTGTTCGTGCCGCACGCGCACCGGGCGGGCATCGCCGAACTCGGCATCGACGGCGTCTCCTCCCTCGGCCATGCCGTGGAGTCCCTCGGCATCCCGCTGACCGAGGTCGGCACCCTGACCGTGGACGGCCGGGAGGTCCCCCGCGCCCACGTCCCGGCCGACGGCGAGTCCGTCCACGTAGGCCCGGTCCGGCGCCCCCAGCAGGTGCCCGGCGCCCCGCTGCGCTTCCTGCTCGACGTCCACCTCGGCACCCTCGCCCGCCGGATGCGTCTGCTCGGCGTGGACACGGCGTACGAGTCCACCGACATCGGCGACCCGGCGCTCGCCGCGCGCTCGGCGGCCGAACGCCGGGTCCTGCTCAGCCGCGACCGGGGCCTGCTGCGCCGGCGCGAGCTGTGGGCCGGGGCGTACGTGTACAGCACCCGGCCCGAGCAGCAGCTCCGCGACGTACTGGAACGCTTCGCCCCGGACCTGGCCCCCTGGTCCCGCTGCACCGCCTGCAACGGCCCGCTGCACCCCGCCACCAAGTCCCAGGTGGCCGACCGCCTGGAGGCCGGCACCCGGGACACGTACGACGTGTTCGCGGCGTGCGGGGACTGCGGGCGGGCGTACTGGAAGGGGGCGCACCACGAGAAGCTGGAGGCGATCGTGGCGGAGGCGGTGCGGTTCCGGGCGGGACTTTCCTAGCGGCAGAGACTAGTTCTTGGTGCCGTCCACGATGACCGGGGTGCCGCCGGAGCCGCTGCCGCACGGGACGGCGTACACCGGGTGGGACTTGGCGGCCTCCCGGTAGGCGTCCAGGCACTGGTTGTACAGCACCTTGTCGCTCAGGGAGCGCTCCAGGATCTTGTTGGCGCGGGCGGTGCCCTCCGCCTCGATCCGCTTGCGCTCCGCCTCCGCCTTGGCCGTCCGCGCGGCCTCGACGGCGCGCTCGGTGGCCTGCTGCTGCTGGATCTTCTTGTCGATCTGGACCTGCAACTGCTTCGACGGCCGGACATTGCGCAGATTGACGGTGGTCACGTCGATCCCGCGCGGTGCCAGCCGCTCCTTCACCAGGCGCTCGATCTCCGCGCTGACCCGCTCACGAGCGGAGGCGTACCCCTCCTCGCTGGTGTGCTTGGCGAAGACATTGCGGACGATCTCGCGGCTGTCGGGCAGCACCAGCCGCTCCTGGACGGCGTCCTCGCTGCCGGCCAGCCGGTACAGCTCGACCGCCTTGCGCGGTACGACGGCCCACTTGATGGTGACGTCCGCGTACAGCACCCCGCCCTGCGAGGAGCGGACCTCCACCACGTCGTCGCCGCCCAGGTCGAGGTCCACCGGGCGGGTGGAGAAGGAGGTGACGTCGGTGAACGGCGACTTGAGGTGCATGCCGGAAGTCAGCGGCGTACCGACCCGGCCGAACGTCACCGGCACGCCGACCTCATAGGCGCTGACCACATAGACACAGGCGAAGACACCGGCCAGGACCCCACCCAGGGCGCCGAGCGCGGCCCCAAGCTTCCAGCCGGTCTCGCCCCGGCCACGTCCGACGAAGAAGAGCACGACCGCGGCGATGAGCAGCAGTATGGACAGCACGAACACGGGCTTCCCCCCACAGGATGCGCCACCCTGTGTGCGGGCGGCGGGCAGCGCATCGTAGCGGGCACAGGTGTACGGGAAGTAGCCGTCTATCGTGCCCAGTTCGGCCGGTCAGGGACCTTCCAGCGCCGTGCGCAGCGCGTCGGGGCCGGTCACCGGGGCCTCACAGGTGAAGTTGCGGCAGACATAGGCGGCCGGGTCGCCGCCGACGAGGGGGCGGTGGGCGAGGAGGGGGAACTCCTCCCCGTCCGGGGTGCCCGCCGCGACGACCGCGCCGGGGGCGGTGGCGAGGAGGGCCGCGCGGTGCAGGGCAGCAGTGTGCTCGTCGGTGAGGGACGGGCCGACGACCGCGACCTCGCGGGGGCCGTCGAGCTGCGCCTCGGCCGCGGCGAGGCCCCAGCCGACGAACCGGGGCACCCTCGGCCCGAGTGCCTTGACCACGCCGAGGGCGCGCTCGGCGGCGGTCCGGTGGGCCTCGGAGCCGGTGTGCGCGGCGTAGGACAGCAGGGCGGCGGCCGCGGCGGACCAGCCGGAGGGGGTCGCGTTGTCGGTGGGGTCCTGCGGGCGGCGGATGAGCTGCTCGGCGTCGGAGGCGGTGTCGTACAGCGCGCCGCTCTCCGGGTCGGTGAAGCGGGTCATGACCTGGTCGAGGAGGAGCCCGGCGAAGTCCAGCCAGACGCCCTCGCCGGTCACGGAGGCCAGCGCGAGGAAGCCCTCGGCGACGTCGGCGTAGTCCTCCAGCACCCCGGTGTTGGCACCGGCCCGGCCGTCGCGGCTGGTCCGGGTGAGGTGGCCGTGCTCGTCGAGGTGGACGCGGACCAGGTGGTCGGCGGCGGCGACGGCGGCCTCGATCAGGTCGGGGCGGTCGAAGTAGGCGCCGGTCTCGGCGAGCGCGGCGACAGCGAGGCCGTTCCAGGCGGCGACGACCTTGTCGTCCCGGCCGGGCGCGGGCCGCCGGGACCGCTCGGCGAGCATCCGCTCCTTGACGGAGGCGATCCGGCCGGCGTCGAACACCCGCTCGGCCTGCGGCAGTTGAAGCACCGACTGGCCGTGCTCGAAGGTTCCCTCGTCGGTCACGCCGAAGTATTCGGCGGCCAGGTCACCGTCCTCGTCCCCGAGAAGGGCACGCAGGTGCTCGGGCGTCCAGACGTAGTACGCGCCCTCGACGTGCTTACCGGTGCCGTCGTCACTGTCGGCGTCCAGCGCGGAGGCGAACCCGCCCTCCTCGGTGCGGAGTTCGCCTACGAGGAAGTCGGCGGTCTCCAGTGCGACCCGGCGGGCGAGGTCGGAGCCGGTGGTGCGCCAGAGGTGGGCGTAAACCCGACAAAGCAGTGCATTGTCGTAAAGCATTTTTTCAAAGTGCGGTACGACCCAGTCGCGGTCCACGGAGTAGCGGGCGAAGCCGCCGCCGAGCTGGTCGTAGATGCCGCCGCGGGCCATCCGCTCGCAGGTGTCGCTCGCCATCTGGAGGGCGCCCTCGGAGCCGGTGCGGGCGTGGTGGCGGAGCAGGAACTCCAGCGCCATGGACGGCGGGAACTTCGGCGCGCCGCCGAATCCGCCGCGCTGCGGGTCGTACTCACGGGTGAGCCCGAGGAGGGCCTGCGCGAGTTCCTCCTCACCGGGCACACCGGCCGCCTGCTGGACGATCTCCCGCTGGGCGAGGTCCCGCGTGATCTTCCCGGCGACCTCGGTGACCTCGTCCCGCCGGCCGTCCCACGCCTGGTGGACACCCTCCAGCACCTGCCCGAAGGAGGGCATGCCGTGCCGGGGGCGGGGCGGGAAGTAGGTGCCGAAGTAGAAGGGCTCGGCCTCCGGCGTGAGAAACACGGTCATGGGCCACCCACCCTGCCCGGTCGCCGCCTGCACGGCCTCCATGTACACCGCGTCGACATCCGGCCGCTCTTCCCGGTCGACCTTCACACTGACGAAGTTCTCGTTCAGATAGTCGGCGGTGGCCTGATCCTCGAAGGACTCGTGCGCCATGACGTGACACCAGTAAATCGTCAGAAGCATAAGTGGCAGGACGCATAGCCCACACTCAAGAGGATGGGCACGTCCCGCCGCTTGGCTTCCGTCATCGCCTCCTCTCCCCATGGCCACCAGTCCACTGGATTGGAGGCGTGCTGGAGTAGGTAGGGCGACTGCTCATCAGCCAGTCGGTTCATACCGCCATGGTGGCACGACGCCGACCGCGATGCGTGATCATCCGAGCTTCTGGCGAGGCCGCCGACGATCACCCCTGTTCAGCAGCCATCGAACCGCCACAAGGGGCATCGATCCGGGGCGCGAGCCGGAGCCTGCCGCTGTGCCGCGCAGCCCGGAGGTGGCCGGGTCGATCAACTGGCAGTCGCCCAGGTCGATGCCGAGGTCGGCGGCCTTCTTGCGGCTCGGCCAGGCACTCGCGATGCCTGTCGTTCGACGGAGACCTATGCTCAACGATATGGCGCTGAGCTGAGGGGACAGTCATGGGTGATGAGGAGCTGTTCGAAGGCGACGCCGAGATCAGGTGGCAGGAGAGGGCTGCCGCAGGCCAGCCGCTGGAGCCGCGGGTGGGCCCGGTGCCCAAGGGGCCGCCCAAGTCGAAGCCGTACACCCATCCGGCGGCGGGCTGGGGTGCGGCCAAGGCCGTCACCGAGTTCCTGATCGACGAGCGCGAGGTCGTGGACGGCACCCTTGAGATGCTGAAGATGAACCAGGAGGACAAGGGCGGCTTCGACTGCCCCGGCTGCGCGTGGCCCGACACCAAAGACCTGGCGCTGGACCTCTGCGAGAACGGCATCAAGCACACCACGTGGGAGATGACGGGCAAGCGTGTCACCCGCGAGTTCTTCGCGAAGCACACCGTCACCTCGCTGTTCGACTGGAACGACCACGACCTCGAGGCAGAGGGCCGGCTGACCGAGCCGATGGTCTACGACCCGGAGACCGACCATTACGTGCCGATCAGCTGGGCGGACGCGTTCAAGCTCTTCGGCGACAGCGTCCGGGCCCTGGATAGTCCGGACCAGGCCGCGTACTACACCTCGGGACGGCTGGGCAACGAGGCCTCCTTCCTCTATCAGCTCATGGCCCGCGAGCTGGGCACCAACAACCAGCCGGACTGCGCCAACATGTGCACGGAGGCCGGCAGCCGGGCGATGCTCGCCGCGCTCGGCACCGGCAAGGGCACCGTGGACCTGGGGGACTGGGAGGCCGCGGACGCCGTCTTCGTGGTCGGCATCAACGCCGCGTCCAACGCGCCGCGCATGCTCACCCCGCTGGCGCAGCTCTACCGCGAGGGCAAGAAGATCGTCCACATCAACCCGCAGATCGAGGCGGGCGCCACCCGTACGATCATCCCGCACGACATCCTGGCGATGGCGACCTTCCACGCCACCCCGACCAGCAACCTCAACATCCAGCCGCGGTCCGCGGGCGACATGGCGCTGATGCGCGGCATCGCCAAGGCCACCCTGGATATGGCCGGGAACGACGAGCACGCGATCGACCGGCAGTTCCTGGAGCGCCACACGGAGGGGTTCGAGGAGTACCGGAGGGTGGTCGAGGCGACCTCCTGGGACGAGATCGTCCACCAGTCGGGCGTGGCCAAGGAGGACATCCTCAAAGCGGCCGCGATCTACCGCGAGGCCGACCGGTCGATCATCACCTGGGGCCTGGGCGTGAACCAGCACGAGCACGCCGTCGACACCATCCGCGAGATCGTCAACGTACTGCTGCTGCGCGGCAACCTCGGCCGCGAGGGCGCCGGCGCCGCGCCCAACCGCGGCCACAGCAACGTGCAGGGCAACCGCACCTGCGGCATCACCAACGCCCCCACCCCGGAGTTCCTCGACAAACTCGCCGAGGTCTGCGGGATCGACCCACCGCGCGAAGAGGGGCTGGACGTCGTCGGCACCATCGAGGCGATGGACCGGGGCGACATCAAGGTCTTCGTCGGGATGGCGGGCAACTTCGCGCTGGCCTCGCCCGACACCAGGTTCACCTACGCGAGCCTGCGGAAGGTGGACCTGACCGTCTACGTCAGCACCAAGCTCAACCGCAGCCATCTCGTCCACGGCATGCGGGCGCTGATCCTGCCGTGCCTGGGCCGCACCGAGAAGGACGTCCAGCGGGGCACACCGCAGCGGATCTCCGTCGAGGACGGCGACTCGATGGTCCACCTCTCGCAGGGCAACCAGCACCCGGCCTCGCCGCAGCTGCTCTCCGAGCCCGCGATCATCGCCGGTCTCGCCCGGGCGGCGCTGCCCGACTCGAAGACCCCGTGGGAGTGGTACGTCGAGGACTACGACCGCATCCGCGACACCATGGCGGACGCCCTGTACGGCTTCGAGGACTTCAACCGGCGCGTCCGGCTGCCGATGGGCTTCCGGATCAAGCAGCCCGCCCGCGAACTGGTCTTCCTCACCCCTTCCGGGCGCGCCGAGTTCTCGCACGCCCCGCTGCCCGACGTGGTGCCCCGAGACGGACGGCTCGTCCTGGGCGCGATGCGCTCCCACGACCAGTGGAACACCACGATCTACACCGACAACGACCGCTACCGGGGCATCCACAACCTGCGCACGCTCGTCTTCATGAACGGTGACGACATGCGCGAACGTGGCCTGGAGGAATTCCAGCCGACCCTGATCACGGCATACGCCAAGGACGGCACCCAGCGCACGCTGAAAGGCTTCCTCGCGGTCAAGCACGACATCCCGCGCGGCGTCGCCGCCGGCTACATGCCGGAGCTGAACCAACTGATCTCGATCAGCGACTACAGCACCCAGAGCGACCAGCCGCTGATGAAACAGCTGAACGTCACGATCGAACAAGACACCTGACGACGCGCGATCCGCTCACACGCAGATCGGGTTCATCGCCCGGCCCGCGATGGTCGACCCCCGTAACACCGGCCGATCAACCGTAAGGATCTCAACGTCAGTTGGATCGATAAGGTGGTGCTGGAGTTCGAGGTCTCCGCCGTCAAGCAGCTCTGATCTTTCCCGCCAACTGCTAGGAGAACCACCATGACCGCGACGTGCACGGACCAACGACGTGATATGGGCCTGCTGTTGCTCCGTCTGGGTGTCGGTGGCACGCTGGCCGCGCACGGCGCGCAGAAGCTGCTCGGCTGGTTCGGCGGGGGCGGCATCAAGGGCACGGCCAAGTTCATGGAGTCCGTCGGCTTCGAGCCGGGCAAGCAGAGCGCGATGGCCGCCGGAATCGCCGAGGGGGGAGGGGGCACCCTGCTGGCCCTCGGCCTTGCCACGCCCGCCGCCGGTGCGCTGGCGGCCGGCGCCATGGGGGGCGCCAGCGCGGTGACCTGTCACAACGGTTTCTTCGCCCAGAAGGGCGGCGACGAACTCTCCACCGTCCTGGGTATCGCCGCCGTGGCGATCGCCGTCTCGGGCCCCGGCCGCTACTCTCTCGACCACGCCTTCCGTAACGTGCTCAACCGCCCGTGGATGGTCCCCACGGCGCTCGCCGTGGTGGGCACGGGAACGGCGCTGGTGGTACGCAAGCGCAACAGGAACCTGCAGAGGTCGCAGGAGCAGGACGCGTCGACAGGGGCCAAGGGATAGTCGGCGGTCGAAGGTCCTCGACTCAGGGATCGCCGCCTGTGACGAAGGTGGAGCGGACGGTCGAAGACCAGCACGGACGACTGAAGGAGATTCCCATGCCCACGTCCTCCTCCATGACCTTCGGACTCGACTCCTTCGGCGACCTGCCCCTCGGCGCCGACGGGAAGCTCCTCAGCCACGCCCAGGCCATCCGGCAGGTCGTCACGGAAGCGATCGCCGCCGACGAACGAGGCGTCGACGTCATCGCCCTCGGCGAACACCATCGAGCCGACTTCGCGATCTCCAGCCCCGAGACAGTCCTGGCCGGCATCGCCACGCGCACCGAACGCATCAAGCTGGCGTCCGGAGTGACCGTGCTCAGTTCCGATGACCCGGTGCGGGTGTTCGAACGTTTCGCGACGGTCGACGCACTGTCCAACGGCCGTGCCCAAGTGATCCTCGGCCGCGGGTCGTTCACCGAGTCGTTCCCGCTGTTCGGATACGAACTCAGCGACTACGACGACCTCTTCGAGGAGAAGGTGGGTCTGTTCGCCGAACTCCTCAGGGAAAAACCGGTGACCTGGGAGGGGCGCACCAGGACGGCACTCCGCGATGCCGATGTCTTCCCCAAGACCGAATCGGGCCGACTCCACACCACCATCGGGGTGGGAGGTTCCCCCGAGTCGGTGGTCCGGGCCGCCCGATACGGGTTCCCACTGATGATCGCCGTCATCGGTGGACCGCCTGAGCGTTTCGCGCCGTTCATCGACCTCTACCGGCGTGCCGCGAACGAGTTCGGCACGGACCCGAACGAGGTCGGCATCCACTCACCCGGGCACATCGCCGAGACCGACGAGGAGGCCCTCGAAACCTACTGGCCGGCGATCAAGACCCATCGTGACCGGGTCGGCCGTGACCGCGGATGGCCGCCGATGACACGCGAGCAGTTCGACGCCGAAGTCGCCCACGGCTCGCTGTACGTCGGGTCGCCCGAGACGGTCGCCCGCAAGATCGCTGCCACCGTTCGGGACCTCGACGTCAACCGGTTCGATCTCGTCTACGGGTTTGGTCCCCTTCCGGCCGACGCCCGGCTGAGGAGCGTAGAGCTCTATGGCGAACAGGTGGTGCCGCGGGTCAAGGAACTGCTCCTTCGGAACTCTTTGCAAGCGAGTCCACTCTGACCCCAGCCAGGCGTTTCTTCGACCAGCGATTCACCGAATCGGGTTTGACGTGGATCTCGGCCCCGGACGGGGTGACGACGGGGGTTGACATCCGCATCTGGGAGAAGGGTACGGATCGCGATCCAACGACCTTGACCATCGTCCAGTGCAAGCGAGAGCGCCGGAAGGTCGGGAAGGTTGTCGTCAAGGCCCTTGCCGCAGACGTGAAGTGGAACGGGGCGGTCAAGGGCTTGCTCGTCGCGACGACCGACTGGTCTTCTGCCGCCCGCGCCATCGCACGCACCCGGGCCTACCCGGTGGAAGAGGTCAACGAGGACGCAGTCGCCACGTGGTACGTGCGATGAGGACGGCCGGTGCCGGGACCACGCTCCCCCACCGACTCGAGACGCTGCGACCGGCTACCCCTCCTGGCCGGTAGAGGTCACGCCAGCCAGGCGGTTCGTGCGATCCAGCCTCTCACAGGGCCCATCCCGAATCGGGCACCCGGACAGTGCTGGACAGTAGGCTGGTCCGAGCAGTTCCGGAACTGCCGAGGTTTTCGAAGGAGGCACGCCATGACCGCCGAGATGGTGGCGCCCGCCTGGATGCACTCCCAGATCAGCGCGGAGCAGTACGACTCCTGGTCCGAGGAGCAGTGCGCCGGGATCGAGATCGTGGACGGAATGGTGGTCGTGAGTCCGAGCGCCTCGAAGCGGCACAACCGGCTGGCCCGGGTCCTGGCCAACGCCCTGGACAACGCCGCGGGCCCGGACTGGAACGCCGACACGGACTTCGACGTCCGCCTGCAGGACGTTCCGCTCACCAACCGTCGCCCGGACGTCATCGTCTATCGGGCGGAGACCATCGACCTCACGCCCACCCGCCCCGAGCACGTGCTCCTGGTCGTCGAGGTCGTGTCGCCCGGTTCGGAGACCACCGACCGGATCGTGAAGGTGGACCAGTACGCCAAGGCGGGCATCCCCTTCTACTGGCGGGTCGAGCAGGCCGCCACCGGTGTCCCGATCGTCTACACCTACGTTCTCGATCCCGCCACCAAGGCATACAAGGACGGCGAGATGTTCATCGGTGTGATCAAGTCCTCTGTCCCCTTCCTTGTCGCTGTCGACCTGGGAGTCATTTGACGGCCGCCATCCACGCAGGCGGCCTGGCCGTCAGCAGGCACCGGCCGACGAAGAACCGTCGAATCAAGCTCTGCCGACCGCGTCGGGCCTCGGCGAAACGCACTGTCACCAGTGACAGGCGGAGTAGCCGCACCAGTCGACCGGATTGTCAGCGTGCTGAAGCAGATAAGGCGAGGTCACACCAGCCAGCCGGTTCATGCGATCCAGCCTCTCACAATGCCCGGTCCCGTCAGCGAGACCGCAGCGCGCCCTTCCAAGGAGGGAGTGGAGTTGCACTGCCAACGCGGCCTCTGCGGCACTTGGAGCACCGCGGTGCGAGGGAATGAGCGATCCGTGCTTCGAGATCGGGCTTCCGCAGGCAGCGCCCTACTTCGGTAGCAACCATGGGGCCATGAAAGGACTGAAAACCTCTGGATTGTAATAGAAGCTGTACTACACTTGGGGTATGAAGTCGACCCGGACCGGGACCACGGAGAACATCTCCGTCTCTATGCCCTCCGAGCTGGTCAGTGAGCTCCGCTCAAGGACCGGGCGTCGAGGCCTGTCCAGCTACGTCACCGAAGCCGTCAGGCACCAGCTCGCCATGGACGGGCTCGCCGAGATCGTCGCGGCACATGAAGAGGAGCACGGCGCGCTCACGGAGCAGGAGATCGACGCCGCTCGTCACGAGTTGTTCGGAGAAGAGGGCGCCGGCGACGTCGAACGGGGCGCTGCGTGAAGGAGCAGTCGGCCCGCTCGCTGGTGCTCGACTCCGAGGCGCTCTCCCTGCTCCTGCGCAACGACCGCAAGATGGCTGCACGCGTCGAGGCGTCCCGGCAGGTCGGAGTTCCTGTCCTCGTGTCTGCGCTGACCATTGTCGAAGCCGTGCACGGGAAGACCGATCTGGCGCGCTTGAAGTGGGTGCTCTCCCGGCTGCGGGTGGAACCAGTCAGCCAAGAGGACTCCCTGACCGCAGTGGAGCTGCTTCAGGACGCAGGCGGGCTACATGGGCACAAGTACGCGATCGACGCCCTCGTTGCCGCGCTCGCGCTCCGCGTCCCGGCTCCTGTGATCGTTCTGACCTCCGACCGTGACGACTGGTCGAAGCTGTGCGGGAACCGCGTGATCATCAGAGAGGTGTGAGCACCGCCCATTACTGGGTCCGCAAGTCCACTGTCACCAGTGACAGGCGGAGTAGCCGACGGAGAGCAGGATCGGCACGTCCCTGCGCTTCGCCTCCTCGAACGCCTCCGGTCCCCAGGGGTACCAGTCGACCGGGTTGTCAGCATGCTGAAGCAGATAGGGCGAGGTCACGCCAGCCAGCCGGTTCATATCGCCATGGTTGCACGATGCGTACCGCCCCGGGAGATCATCCGCGCTCGACGCGGAGTCACCGGAGATCAGCCCTGGCCCGGCAACCATCGAGGTTTCCCGGTCGGCTCACTGCTCGCCGCGGCGAACTCCCTGCCCCTTCGGTTCGTGGTCGCGAACCGGCTGAGGTGCGGTGTTGTCGAGGAGGAGCAGGGCGTCGTGGTCGGGGGTGCCGGGTTCGGCGGTGTAGACGCCGATGCGCTGGCCGGGGGTGCCTTCGACGTGCAGCGACTGCGAGGTGAGGGTGACCGTGCCGACCTGGGGGTGCTGGAAGGTCTTGTGGGCGGGCTTGCGTCCGGTCACTTCGTAGCGCTCCCACAGGCCCGCGAAGTCGGGGCTTTTGAGGAGGAGTTCGCCGACGAGGTTGGTGAGGTCGGGGGCGTCCGGGGCGGTGCCGGCGATGGCGCGCAGGCGGGCGACGCAGGCGGTGATCTGCCGGTCCCAGTCGGTGAAGAGGTCACGGGCCGCCGGGTGGAGGAAGAGGTAGCGGGCGAGGTTGCGGTGCTTGGCCGGCCAGTCGTCCAGGCCCGCGTAGAGGGCGAGGCCGCCGGGGTTCCAGGCGAGCAGGTCCATGCTGCGGCTGATGACGTAGGCCGGGTTCGGTCGCAGTGATTCGAGCAGCAGCTTGAGGTGGGGGCGCACGGTGCGGCTGGGCGCGGGCGGTGGTTCGGGGGTGTAGCGGGCGGCGCGGGCGGCGAGTTCGCGCAGGTGCTGGTGTTCCTGGTCGTCCATGCGCAGGGCGCGGGCGAGCGCGTCGAGGACGGCGGGGCTGGGGCGGGTCTCCTTGCCGCGTTCCAGGCGCACGTAGTAGTCGATGCTGATGCCGGCGAGGGTGGCCAGTTCCTCGCGGCGCAGGCCGGGGGTGCGGCGGATACCGGTGCCCACGGTGAGTCCGACGTGCTGGGGGCCGGTCTGGGTGCGGCGGGCGCGCAGATAGCGGCCCAGCTCCGCGCTCTCGCTGTGCGCGCTCGTCGATGCCATGCCCCCAGTCTCACCCACCGGGCATCCGCCGGGCGGGGTGCGAGGGGGGCCCTGTCATTACCCCCGAAGAGCCCGCCCTGCCACACCGGCGCGATCCGGGTGAAGGTGGATGAGCAAGACGCCGGTACCCCGGCGCACGCCAGGGCCGGCACAGGGACGACGTGGCCGGCCGGGCGGGAGCGAGGGTGCCGGGCAGGCCACGATCGGAGAGAAGCGATGCGGTACATCAAACTGCGTGACCTGGAGGTTTCCCGGATCGGGCTCGGTGCGATGGGCATGTCCCACGGCTACACCGGCTCCGGTACCGACGACGCGGAGTCGATCAGGACGGTGCACCGGGCGCTGGAGCTGGGCGTCACGCTCATCGACACCGCCGAGATCTACGGCCCCTACACCAACGAGGAGCTGCTCGGCCGGGCGCTGAAGGGACGCCGGGACCAGGTCGTCCTGGCCACCAAGTTCGGCCTGGTCTCCCACGGCGGAGACGGCGCGTGGAACCTGGACTCCGGGCCGGCCAACATCCGCACCGCCGTCGAAGGCTCCCTGAAGCGGCTGGGCACCGATCACATCGACCTGTACTACCAGCACCGGGTGGACCCGAACACCCCGGTCGAGGAGACCGCCGGAGCCGTCGGCGAGCTGATCACCGAGGGCAAGGTCAGGGCGTTCGGCCTCTCCGAAGCGGGCCCCGACACGATCCGCCGCGCCCACGCCGTCCAGCCGGTCACCGCGGTGCAGTCGGAGTACTCCCTGTGGACGCGCGGTATCGAGGACCGCGTCCTGCCCGTCCTGCGGGAGCTGAACATCGGCCTGGTGCCGTTCTCCCCGCTGGGACGCGGTTTCCTGACCGGCACCGTCCGCTCCACCGACCAGTTCGACCAGGACGACTTCCGGCGCGACAACCCCCGCTTCACCGGCGAGAACTTCCGGCACAACCTCGCGCTCGCCGACGAGGTCAAGGCCGTGGCCGCCGAGGTCGGCGCCACCCCCGCGCAGGTCGCGCTGGCCTGGCTGCTCGCCCAGGGCGACGACATCGCACCGATCCCCGGCACCAAGCGGGTTGCCCGCGTCGAGGAGAACACCGCCGCCGACACGGTCGTCCTGACCGACGAGCAGCTGCACAAGCTCAGCAGCCTGCCGCCCGCCGCCGGCGACACCCACACCGAGGCACAGGCTCAGATGCTCGAACGCTGATCTCTCCCCCGGCGCGACAACCCCACCTCCCCCGTTTGGAGCAACCCCTTCTTATGCGTGCGGCAGTGATGTACGGAGCCGGAGACGTCCGCGTCGAGGACCGGCCCGACCCGAAGATCGTCAAGCCGACCGACGCCTTGATACGCACGGTCGCCACGTGCGTGTGCGGCAGCGACCTGTGGCCGTACGGCTCGATGCCCGCGGCCGACACCGGCCGCCCCATGGGCCACGAGTTCCTCGGCGTCGTCGAGGAGACCGGCGCCGACGTGACCGGACTGAAGGCGGGGGACCTGGTCGTCGCCCCGTTCACCTACAGCGACAACACCTGCGACTACTGCGCCAAGGGCCTGCACATCTCGTGTCGCAACGGCGGCCGGTACGGCTTCGACGGCGTCGACGGCGGCCAGGGCGAAGCCGTCCGTGTCCCGTACGCGGACGGCACCCTGGTGAGGCTCCCGGTGGCCGCCGACTCCGCGCTGGTGCCGTCGCTGCTGGCCCTGTCGGACGTGATGACCACCGGCCACCACGGTGCGGTCACCGCCGGGGTCCGTCGCGGGGACGCGGTGCTGGTCGTCGGGGACGGCGCGGTCGGCCTGTGCGCGGTGATCGCCGCCAGGCGGCTGGGTGCCGAGCGGATCGTGCTCGCGGGCCGCCACGAGGAACGCACCGGACTGGGCCGGGAGTTCGGCGCCACCGACGTGGTCGCCGAGCGCGGTGAGGAGGGCATCGCCCGCATCCGCGAACTGACCGGCGGCGTGGACAAGGTGATCGAGGCCGTCGGCACCCGGCAGGCCCTCGACACCGCCCTGGGCGCCGTCCTGGACGGCGGCACCATCAGCCGCCTGGGCGTCCCCCAGTACGAGCAGGGACCGATCGGCCCGGCCGAGTTCATGCGCAACATCACCCTGACCGGGGGCGCCAGCCCCGCCCGCGCCTACATCGAGCAGCTCCTGCCCGACGTCCTCGACGGCACGATCGACCCCGGCCGCGTCTTCGACCAGACCTTCACCCTCGACCGGACCCCGGACGCCTACCGGGCCATGGCCGACCGCCAGGTCCTCAAGGCCCTCATCCGCCCCTGACTCCCCCCTCCCACCCGCACAGCGAAGGACACCCCGCTCATGGAGTTCGTCACCCTGAACAACGGCGTCGAGATGCCGCTCCTCGGCTTCGGCGTCTACCAGATCCCCGCCGGGGACACCGAACGCGCCGTCTCCGAGGCGCTGGCAGCCGGCTACCGCCTGCTGGACACCGCCGCCGCCTACGGCAACGAAGAAGCCGTCGGCCGGGCGATCAAGTCCAGCGGCATCGCCCGCGAGGACCTGTTCATCACCACCAAGCTGTGGGTGCAGGACGCCCCCGCCGAGGAGAACACCCGCCGCGCCTTCGAGACGTCCCTGAACAAGCTGGGCCTGGACCACCTCGACCTGTACCTGATGCACCAGCCCTACGGCGACGTGTACGGCCAGTGGCGCGCCATGGAGGCGCTGAACCGCGAGGGCCTCGCCAAGGCGATCGGTGTCGCCAACTTCTACCCCGACCGGCTGCTCGACCTGATCGTCAACAACGAGATCACCCCACAGGTCAACCAGATCGAGACCCACCCCTTCTTCCAGCGCGCCGACTACCAGGACCTCATGCGCGAGCACGGAGTGCGGATCGAGTCCTGGGGCGGCTTCGCCGAGGGCAGGAACGACATGTTCACCAACCCGCTGCTGGCCGGGATCGGCAAGGAGTACGGCAAGTCGGTCGCGCAGGTCGTCCTGCGCTGGCTGACCCAGCGTGGCGTCGTCGCCATCCCCAAGTCGGTGCGCGCCGAGCGCATGGCCGAGAACATCGACATCTTCGACTTCCGCCTCACCGACGAGCAGATGGCGCAGATCGCCACCCTCGACACCGGCGACTCCCTCTTCTTCGACCACCACGACCCCGAGATCGTCACCTGGCTCGCGGGACGCCGCCTGGACACCTGACCCACCCGCCCCGGGGAAGTGGAGGCAGTGCGGCTTCGGTGTCGTGATACCGCGCCAGGGCCGTCCCACATCGTCTCGATGTGGGACGGCCCTCTTCATGTGTGCGGTCCGCTACCCGGGCAGCCCGGCGCTCAGCGCGCGGGCAGGGCCACCGTGCTCCAGAGGGGCTGGTGGTCGGAGGGGTTGCCGGTGTTCGAGCCGATGGTGGTGCCGGACCAGGTCGCCGAGGGCGAGGCGTAGAGGTAGTCCAGCTTGTTGCTGCCCTTGGTCGGCCGGTTGTCCGGCTGGTCGCTCTCCTTGTACGCGTCGTACAACGGCTGGAGGACCGGCGTGCTGCTGTTCGTCGGCGTCACGGTCGGGGTGGCGTTCAGATCGCCGCCGAAGACGGGCCGGTAACCGCTGTAGCCGGCGAGCTGCTGCGCCAGGGCGGACGCCTGGGCCTGCTGCACATACCGGTCCGGGTCGTCGTACGGCTTGCCGTCGGCGTCGCGGCCACCGGTGCTGAAGTGAGCCGAGCAGGCCATGACGGCCCAGGACGGAATGGCGGCACAGAGGGCGGTGCGGCGCTCCGTGTTGTCCGGGGACGTCAGCTCCACCGCCCTGTACCAGGTGTTCTCGGCGGGTACGGCGACGGCGACGCCGTATGCCCCGCGGTTGTTGGAGCAGGACTTCTGGGCCCACTGGCCGGTGGCGCCGACCTGGTACTGGATCGGGGCGAAGCGGACGTCCCACGTGTCCGCTCCCTGGTCGAACGTGTCTTCCAGCTTCTGCTCCAGCGGCTTGGCCCACTTCTCGCAGAACTCCTGCAGGAAGATCACGTCGGCCTGCGCGGAGGCGGCCCGCTGCGTGACGGCGGAGGCGAACTGGTCGGAGGTGTACCCGGCCATGGCGCAGTCGCCGTTGTTGCTGCAGGTGTTCCAGGTCAGCGCGTTGAAGGTGCGATTCGGCGTGGACGCGGCCGCCGGCGGCGTCGCCGAGGAGGGGATCGGGACCAGCTTGAAACGCTCCCAGGAGCCCGGCGTCGTGGTCGTACGGGCCCGCAGCAGTCCCGCGTCGCTGTCGGTGCTGTTGACCTCGGCGGTGACGTAGTAGTCCCGGGAGGTGCCGCCCTCGGTGAAGTTGTACCGCAGCGCGTACCAGCCGTCCTTCAGGTCCACCAGCTGGAACTGCTCCCAGTCGCCGATGGAGCCGTCCTGCCGGGCCCGGAGCATGCCGAAGTGGGGGTCCGCGTCATGGAACTCGGCGGACACGTAGAGGCCGTTGGCCTCGGAACGCAGGGCGGCGTGCGAGCCCTTGTCGTTGGTGTGCAGCGTGAAGGTCTCCCAGGAGCCGAGGCTGCTCGGGTTGGTGCAGTCCGTTCGCGCGCGGAGCTTGCCGGCCTGGTTGCCGGCGTCGTTGATCTCCGTCGAGACGCACGTCGCCTTGCCGGCCTTGTCGGTGGCCGCCTTCGACTGGAGTGCGTACTTACGCCCCGCCGACTTCTCGGTCAGGATGTCGCCGGCCTGCGCCGACGGCGCTATGGACAGCGTGAGGAGCGTCAGCAGAAGCCCGAGCAGGGCTCCCGTACGCGTCGTTCTTCGCAACGTAACTCCGTTCTTCCCCAAGGGTGTTTCCCAGGAGGGTTTGGTTTCTCGAATCACCGCGGTACGAGTGGTCGCGGCAGACGGTTACACCTTAGTGATCTAGCCTCGCGCCTTCATGCGAGAGCGAGGCCGGGGAGCCGGGAACGCGGTGATCGCCCGGAAATCACCAGTCGAAGTGATCGACGCCCCCTCGCGCTCACTGCACCTCCGAAGGAGACTCATGAGCAAGGGAGTTGACGAGGGACCGCCGAGGGGGACGCATGCGGGACGGACATCGGGCCGAGGCCGACCGGCTGGTGGTGCGGGCCGTGGAGGAGGAGGTGCGGCGGTCGGGCGGTCGGGCCGACGGGCAACTGCTGCTCACGCGGGCGCGCGCCGGGCTGGACGGGATGGCGGGGTCGGCGGCGGAGGAGTACGCCGCGTACACCCGCGCGCTCGACGAGTCCGAGGCGGACCGGCTCACCTTCGGCCGGCGCTACGCCCGTGAGGGCGCCGGTACCCCGCTGCTGGTGGCCGCCGTCGCGGCGGCCGCGGCGGCCGTCGCCGACCTGTCCCTCGGCACCGGTGCGGGCACCGCGCTCGGGGCGGGCGTCATCGTCGGCGTGGCCGGTGCCGCCGCGACGGTGGTGAAGGTGGCCGGCGTTCATCTGCCCGCCGCCCACCACCGCAAGGGCGCGGCGAGCCAGCCCGGCGGCCCTGAGCAGTTGCGGTTGCAGTGGCTGACCGCGCTGGAAGTACGCGGCATCCGCCCCTTCCTGGACCAGCAGCGGATGCTCGCCGCCTCCACGGCACCGCTGAAGAAGAGCGGCGGCCCCGCGCTGCGCGGCTCGGACAAGAGCGCGGCGGCCCGGCGCCGGACGGTACTGGAGCAGTCCTTCGGCCAACTGCCTGAGCCGGAGGGCCTGTTCGCGGGTCGCACCGAGGAGCTGGCGCGGATCGGGCAGTGGGCGCTGGCCGCCCGCGCGGAGACGGAGACCCGGCCGACCGTGGTCGTCCTGCACGGCGAACCGGGCTCGGGCCGCACCGCGCTCGCGGTGCGCGCGGCGCACGAGCTGCGCGACCACTTCCGGGGCGCGGTCGTCGTCGACCTGCGCGGCGACGGCCACGAGACCCGCCCGCTGCCCACCCGCGACGCCCTGCTGCATCTGCTGAACCGGCTCGGCGCGCCCCGCGAGCAGTTGCTGTTCCGTGAGCACTCCTCCCCCGAACAGCAGGTCAAACGGCTCGGCGAGCTGTACCACCAGCACCTGGCCGGGCTGCCGGTGACGATCGTGCTGGACGACGCCTCCGACCCGGCACAGGTGCGCGCGCTGATCCCGGAACGCTCCGACAGCCTGGTCCTGGTCACCTCCCGCACCCCGCTGAAGCCGGCCGCGGACCTGCCCGCCTGGGTGCACCACCTGCCCGTCGAGGCGCTGGACGCGGCCGGCGCCGAGGAACTGCTGACCGCCTCCGCGCAGGGCTCCGCCCACCCCTACGACGCCGAATCCACCGAGCGGATCAGGCAGTTGTGCGGCGGGCTGCCGCTGGCCCTGCGCTGCGCGGGCTCCGCGCTCGGCTCCCGCCCGGCGAGCGGACTCGCGGCGGACCTGGCCGCGTACGGCCCCGTCGAGCCGGTGGAGCGGGTGCTGTGGCTGCGCTACACCGACCAGCCGGAGCCGGCCCGCCGTCTGCTGCGCCGCCTCGCGCTGGCCGGCCGGGCCTCGCTGGGGGTGGCGGCGGCCGCCGCGCTGCTGGGTACCGGAGAACAGGAGGCGGGCCGGCAGCTGGCCGCGCTGGCCCGCGCCGGGCTGCTGGACCAGGTGCGCGGCGACCGGTACCGGCTGCACCATCTGGTCCGCGCCTTCGCCCAGGCCCGGCTGCTGGACGAGGAGGAGCAGGCCGAGCGCACGGCGGCGCAGGAGCGGCTGATCGTGAACTACGCGGAGCTGGCCGACTCGGTGCTGCGCCTGGTCGACGGCAACATGTCGACGCGTTCGGACCGGTTCGGCTCACATGGCTTCGTCTCGCTGGAGGAGGCGCTGCGCTGGCTGGACGACGAGACCAGCTTCATCACGGCCACCCTGCGTCAGGCCGAGGGAGTGGACCAGGGTGCGGTGCTGAACCTGCTGGGCGCGCTGTGCGACTACTGCCTGCTCCGCGGCGACCTGTACCGGCTCGGTGAGATCAACGAGCTGGCGCAGGCCGTGGACGAGGGGCTCCTGGTGCGCTCGGTGCAGTGGCGCACCGGTATCGCGGCCCGGCAACTCGGCGAGCTGGACAAGGCGCGCACCACGCTGGCCTCGGTGGTGGACCTGTACCGGGAGGCGCACCACGACGCGGGCGCCGCCCGTGCCCTGTGCTCGCTCGGCATCACCCTGCACCACCAGGGCAACCTGACCGAGGCGGCGGCCAGGCTCCAGGAGGCGCTGGACCTCCAGGCGCCCCCGCAGCTGGCGACCGACCGCGCCTGGACGATGCACGCGCTGGCCGCCGTACAGCGCGACCGGGCCCGGCTGCCGGAGGCGCTGGATCTGCTGAAACGCTCCCTGGTCCTGCACCGGGCGGGCGGCTCGGTGCACGGCGAGGCGTGGGCCCACTACCAGCTGGGCCAGCTCGCCCTGTGCCTCGGCGACGTACCCCGCGCGGGGGACGAGCTGGGGGCCGCGCTGGAGCGGTACGGGCGGACCCGCGACGCGCGCGGTGAGGCGTGGGCGCTGACCCAGCTCGCGCGTGCCCGGCTGGTCGACGGCGACGCGGCGCCCGCCGTGGAGGGGCTGCGCCAGGCTGCCGTACGGCACCGGGACAACGAGGACGCGCGCGGCGAGGCGTGGACGCTGTACCACCTGGGGCAGGCGCTGGAGGAGACCGGCGATCTGGACCGGGCGGTGCGCGAGCTGGAGCGCTCGCGCACGATGTTCTCCCGGATGCGGGACGTGTACGGCCTGGCCTGGGCCCGGCACCACTCGGCGCGGGTGACCCGTGACCAGCGGGCCGCGCAGACCGGCTCGCTGCGCAACTCCGGGTTCGCCCGCCAGCTGCTGGTCGACGCCCGCGCCGACTTCCAGCGGGTCGGTGTCCCGCACGGTGAGGCGTGGACGTGCCTGGAGCTGGCGGTGGTGGACGCGGGCAACGAGCGCAGCCGGCAGGCGCTGGCCCTGTGCGACGAGGCGCTGGGGCTGTTCACCGCCTATGGCGACCGGCGCGGCGAGGACTGGGCGCGCTTCCTGCGCTGCACCCTGCTGCCGTACGCGGCGCCGGGCGGCACCGAGGTGGGCACGGCGGTCGCGCAGGAGGAGCTGGCCCGTCTGGTCCGCGCCGCCCACCCCCTGCGGGACGAGCGGCTCACCGACTGCGCCCCGGCCTACGCCCTGCTGCTGGAGCGCGGGGTGAGCCTGGAGGCGGGCTGGCAGGCGTGGCGGCTGCGCATGACACCGGACCGGCACGCCCGCGATGTGCTGGGGGTGCCGGTACCGGCCAAGGGGTGATCGGGACACCGGCGGGGCGCGGCCGGTCGTGCACCGGTCGTGCCCGTCGGTGGGGTCCCGCTCGGCGGGGTCAGCCCTGCCGGGACTCGGCCGCCTTGTCGGAGGTCTCGCCCTCGGCGGGGGCCTCCTTGAAGTCGACCTTCCCCATGTGCTTGCTCATGGACTTCATCAGGCCCCACACGGCCAGGGCCATCACCGCGAACACGATGAAGCCGAGGACACCGGGGGTGACCTTGTTCTCGTCGATCTCCTTGGCGAGAGGGACGAGATGCGTCACTGCGAGGCTCACGCTTGCGCTCATGTCAGGCATTGTCCCGGATGCCCGCGAAGAGGTCGTCCTCGGGGAGGGAGGTGTCCACGAGGGACTTCGCCAGCTCGTACTCCTCGGTGGGCCAGACCTCCTTCTGGAGCTCCATCGGGACCTTGAACCAGCCGCCGTCGGGGTCGATCTGGGTGGCGTGCGCGATCAGCGCCTTGTCCCGGATCTCGAAGAACTCCGCACACGGGACATGCGTGGTCAGCGTGCGCTCGACCCGCTCGAACTCGCTCCAGCGCTTGAGCCAGTCCCCGTACGGCGACTCCAGCCCGCGGTCCAGCATCGCGTTGTGCAGCGCCTCGGTGCGGGGGCGGTTGAAGCCCTGGTTGTAGTAGAGCTTCTGCGGCTGGAAGGCCGGGCCGAACTCCGACTCCGGGTACTTCTCGGTGTCCGCCGCACCCTCGAACGCCACCATCGAGATCTTGTGGGTCATGATGTGGTCGGGGTGCGGGTAGCCGCCGTTCTCGTCGTAGGTGGTGATCACCTGCGGGCGGAACGCGCGGATCTTGCGCACCAGTTCGCCGGCCGCCTTGTCGACGTCCTCCAGGGCGAAGCAGCCCTCCGGCAGCGGGGGCAGCGGGTCGCCCTCGGGCAGGCCGGAGTCGACGAAGCCGAGCCACTCCTGCTTGACCCCGAGGATCTCGCGGGCCTCGTCCATCTCCTTCTTGCGCACCTCGTGGATGTGCTCCTCGATGTACGCGTCGCCCTGGAGCTTGGGGTTCAGGATGGACCCGCGCTCTCCACCGGTGCAGGTCACCACCAGCACGTCCACCCCGTCGGACACGTACTTCGCCATGGTGGCCGCGCCCTTGCTCGACTCGTCGTCGGGGTGGGCGTGCACGGCCATCAGTCGCAGCTGGTCAGTCAAGACTCGTTCCTTGTAAGTCGGCGCCCCGCGGTCGGTGGGGCAGTCAACGGGTGCCGTGCCTGGGGGCACGTCGTCCATGGGGCGGCGGTCGGAGGGCGGGCGGCAGGCTTCTATAGTGACCGAATCGGGGGACGAATAATTCCGCGGAGAGGACGATCATGGGTACGGCGAGCACGCGGCTGCCCGAGGGCCGATACGGCCGCTCCTCGGACGAGCGTGCCGACCACCGGCTCAAGATCCTCGGCGCGGTACTGGGTGCGGCCCTGCTGGCGCTGGTCGGTTACTTCGCCTACCACTACGTCGCCAAGAACGAGATCAGCGCCCAGGTCATCACCTTCCAGGCCACGGACGACTCGGTGCGCGTGCATCTGGAGGTCCACCGGGACGCCGATGTCGACGGCTACTGCACCCTGCGCTCCCAGTCGGCCGACGGGGCCGAGGTCGGCCGGGCCGACTTCCGCTTCACCGGGCCGGACACACGCGTGGACAAGGTCGTCACGCTCCGTACGACGGCCAAGGGAAGCACCGCCGAGCTGCTGGGCTGCCACGCCGGCTGAGGGATCACCCGGAATGTGTACAGCGTGACCTGCGCTGATGCGATTCTGATGGCTTATGTCCTCCCCCTTTCGCCCCTGAATTGTTAGGCTCGTGGTTTCGCCCATCCAAGAGAGAACATGCTTCCTGGTAGGGCGATGCTTTGTATTCCCAGTACCGACGAGGAGCACCCTGTGACCCAGACCAGCGAGAACGTCACCTGGCTGACCCAGGAGGCGTACAACAAGCTCAAGGACGAGCTTGAGTACCTTACTGGTCCTGCGCGCACGGAGATCGCGTCCAAGATCGCGGCCGCGCGCGAGGAGGGCGACCTGCGCGAGAACGGCGGGTACCACGCGGCCAAGGAGGAGCAGGGCAAGCAGGAGCTGCGCGTGCGCCAGCTGACCCAGCTCCTGGAGAACGCCCAGGTGGGCGAGGCCCCGGTCTCCACCGATGGCACCGTCGCGCCGGGCATGGTCGTCACGATCGCCTTCGACGGTGACGAGGACGACACGATGACGTTCCTGCTCGCCTCCCGTGAATACGCCAGCTCCGATGTCGAGACGTACTCGCCGCAGTCCCCGCTCGGCTCGGGTGTGCTCGGCCACAAGGTCGGCGAGGACGCGGAGTACGAGCTGCCGAACGGCAAGAAGGCCACGGTGAAGATCCTGAAGGCCGAACCGTACTCGGCCTGACCCGGCCCCCTTTTTCCGACCGGCCCCCGGTGCCCTTGAGGCGCCGGGGGCTTCGTCGTGCCGGGACAACCCCGCCACCGGTTCTCCTCAGGCGGTGGCCGAGCGGTACTTGCGGACCGCCAGGGTGCGGAAGACGACGATGATCAGAATGGAGTAGATCAGCGAGGCCCACACCGGGTGCTGCATGGGCCACGCGGTCGACGTGGATGCGCCGGGGTTGGCGAACAGCACGCGGGCCGCCTCGACGGTGGCGCTGAACGGGTTCCAGTCCGCGATGTGCCGCAGCCACGGGGTCATGTTGCCGGTGTCCACGAACGCGTTGGACAGGAAGGTGACCGGGAAGAGCCAGACCAGGCCGCCGGAGGTCGCCGCCTCGGGGGTGCGCACGGACAGGCCGATCAGGGCGCCGATCCAGGTGAACGCGTACCCGAGCAGAAGCAGCAGGCCGAAGGCGGCGAGCACCCTGAGGGCGTTGGTGTCGCCGTTGGACCCCACCCGCCAGCCGACCAGCAGGGCGACCGCCGCCAGGACCAGCAGGGTGAGAGCGGTCTGCACCAGGTCGGCGAGGGTGCGGCCGGTCAGCACCGCGCCGCGCGCCATGGGCAGCGAGCGGAAGCGGTCCACCAGGCCCTTGTGCATGTCGTCGGCGATGCCCGCGCCGGAACCCGCGGTGGCGAAGGTGACGGTCTGCGCGAAGATCCCGGCCATCAGGAAGTTGGTGTAGGCGGTGGCGCTGGTGCTGCCGCCGATCTTCATCGAGCCGCCGAAGACATAGGTGAACAGCACCACGAACATGATCGGCTGGATGAGCCCGAAGATGACGACCTCGGGAATCCGGACCATGCGGATCAGGTTCCGCTGGGCCACGATCAGTGAGTCGCGGACGGCCCGGCTGAAGGGGTTGGCGGGCGCCACGGCCCGCGCGGTGTCGCTGACGGCACTCACTTGACGGCCCCCTCGGTGTCGGTGGTGTTCTCGGCGTCCTTGGCCGCGTTCGGGCCGGCCTCGGCGGTGTGTCCGGTCAGGGAGAGGAACACGTCGTCGAGGGTGGGGCGGCGCAGCGCGATGTCGTCTATCTCGATGCCCCGGGTGTCCAGCTCCCGGATGACCTCGGCGAGCAGCTTGGCGCCGCCGGTGACGGGGACGGTGAGCTTGCGGGTGTGCTCCTCGATGGTGGTCTCGCCCTTGCCGAGGGCGCGCAGCACCTCGGCGGTGCCCGCGATCCGGTCCCGCTCGTGCACCACGACTTCGACGCGCTCGCCGCCGGTGCGGGCCTTGAGCTGGTCGGAGGTGCCCTGGGCGATGACCCGGCCGTGGTCGACCACGGCGATGTCGTGGGCGAGGTGGTCGGCCTCCTCCAGGTACTGCGTGGTGAGCAGCAGGGTGGTGCCGCCGGAGACGAGCTGCTGGATGACCTCCCAGAGCTGCTGGCGGTTGCGCGGGTCGAGGCCGGTCGTCGGCTCGTCCATGAACATCACGGGCGGCGAGACCACGAGGGCGGCGGCGAGGTCGAGCCTGCGGCGCATGCCGCCGGAGTAGGTCTTGGCGGGGCGGTCGGCGGCGTCGGCGAGGTGGAACTGCTCCAGCAGCTCGGCCGCGCGCTCCTTCGCCGCCCTGCCCCGCATCTGGTAGAGCCGACCGACCATCTGGAGGTTCTCCCGGCCGGTCAGATACTCGTCGACCGCCGCGAACTGGCCGGACAGGCCGATGGAGCGGCGCACGGTGTCGGGGTGCTTGAGCACGTCCACGCCCGCGACGACCGCCTTGCCGCTGTCGGGGCGCAGCAGGGTGGTCAGACAGCGGACGGTCGTGGTCTTGCCCGCGCCGTTCGGCCCGAGCAGCCCGAGGACCGTCCCCTCGGGCACATCGAGGTCGACGCCGTCCAGTGCCCTTACGTCTCCGAAGGTCTTCACCAGACCCTCGGCATAGATGGCGCCCGGCATGATGTCTCCACGTCGTCGGTGGTGCACGGAAATGACTGGCACACGGACCCGGCACCACTCGGCGAGCGAGCGGCGATCCGACCCCCACGTCACACACCGTAACGCGATGTATCGCGTCTCTCAACGGGTTTTCGGATTCCTTCCCCGAACGAGTGACACAGCAGCCGGGCCGACCGCGCTCGCGGCGCTCAGTCGATGATCACGTACCCCGACTCCCGCAGAGCGGCGGTGACTTCGGTGCGGTGGACAGGACCCTGGGTCTCCAGGTGGAGTTCCACCTCCACCTCGCTCAGACCGAGGCGCGGGTCGGTGCGGATGTGGCTGACGTCGAGGACGTTGGCGTCGGCCGCCGAGAGCACGCCGAGGAGGGTGGCGAGCGCGCCGGGGCGGTCGGTCAGCCTCAGCCGGACCGCGAGGTAGCGCCCCTGCGCGGCCATGCCGTGCCGCAGCACCCGTTGAAGCAGCACCGGGTCCACGTTCCCGCCGGACAGCACCGCGACGACCGGGCCGGGGAAGCCGCCGGGGTCGGCGAGCAGCGCCGCGACCGGGCTCGCGCCCGCCGGTTCCACGACCAGCTTGGCCCGCTCCAGGCACAGCAGCAGCGCGGCCGAGAGCTGGTCCTCGCCGACCGTGCGCACCTCGTCGACCAGCTCCTCCACGATCCCGAACGGCACCACGCCGGGCGTGCCGACCTTGATCCCGTCGGCCATGGTCGCCGGGCTCCCCACCGTCACCGGGTGCCCGGCGGCCAGCGAGGGCGGGTAGGCGGCGGCGCCCTCGGCCTGTACGCCGATGATCCGCACGTCCGGCCGCAGCGACTTCACCGCCACCGCGATCCCGGCCGCGAGCCCGCCGCCGCCCATGCCGACGACGATCGTGCCCACCTCCGGGCACTGCTCCAGGATCTCCAGGCCGACCGTGCCCTGGCCCGCGATGATGTCGGGGTGGTCGAAGGGGTGGATCAACACCGCGCCCGTCTCGGCCGCGTACTCCTCGGCCGCCGCGAGCGCCTCGTCCACGACCTGGCCGTGCAGGCGCACCTCGGCGCCGTACTCCCGCGTGGCGCTGACCTTGGGCAGTGGGGCGCCCTGCGGCATGAAGACGGTGGAGTGCACGCCCAGCAGGGAGGAGGCCAGCGCGACGCCCTGCGCGTGGTTGCCGGCGCTCGCGGCGACCACTCCGGCGGCGCGTTCCTCGGGGAGCAGCCCGGCGATGCGGACGTAGGCGCCGCGGAGTTTGAACGAGCCCGTCCGCTGAAGGTTCTCGCACTTCAGGTGCACCGGTGAGCCCGCCAGCCGGGAGAGGTGCCTGCTGCTTTCCATGGCGGTCGTACGGGCCACGCCCGAGAGCATCTTCTGCGCCCCGCGCACATCGTCGAGGGTGACGGAGCGCAAGGGGCCGGCCGTGCGGTAGCTCATGCCTCAAGTCTCGCAGTTCACGCTCGCGACCGGCGCCGGCGCCGGACCGCCGGGGCCGGTTTCCCCAGCGCCCGTACGGGCCACCGCCCGGCCGCGTACCCTGTCCCCCAACCCAGCACCCCTTCATGAAGCGAGCCTCCGGCCATGCCCACAACACCTGATATGTCGATGGACATGACAACCGTCGGTGACAGCGGTCTGCTCGACACCCTCCAGCACGAGGTGGCGGTGTTCGCGCGCCGTGCCGAACAGACGCGGCTCGGCGGGGTCGGGCAGGTGCGCAACTCCATGGACCGCGCCGCCTACCTCCTGCTCAACCGCCTCGACAACGAGGGCCCCATGGGCGTCAAGGCGCTCGCCGCGAGCATGGGCATCGACTCCTCCACGGTGACCCGGCAGGTGGCCCCGCTGGTCGACGCGGGCCTGGTCAAGCGCACTTCGCACCCCGAGGACGGCCGCGCGGTGGTGCTCCAGCTGTCCCCGCGCGGGAGCACGCGGCTGGCCGAGGTACGGGCCTCCCGGCGCCAGTTGATGGCCGAGCTGACCGAGGAGTGGACACCGGCCGAACGCGAGAGCTTCTGCGATCTCCTCAGCCGTTTCAACACCGCGCTGTCCGCGCGCATGGCCGTCCAGCCGCAGCCGCCCGCCGCCTCCTGAGGACGCCCCGTCCCGGCTCTTGACCCCCAGGCCCCCGCGGGCCTCAGATGAGACCGGGCCCTGGGCACGCGTCCGGGTGCCACGGGTTCTTCTCGCGCCGCAGGGTGCGCTGGGGGGAGGCGGGGTGCGTGATCGGCCGGCCGTGCGGGACGCCCGCAGGGCACAGGAGTTCGGGGGGTTCGTCGCGGGCGCGGCGGGCCGGCTGCTGCACACCGCCACGCTGCTCACCGCGGAGGCGCCGGACGCCAACCCGCGCGCGCGGCGCCTGCTGACACGGGCGCTCGCCCACACCTACGCCCACTGGGACCGCCCGCCCGGCGAGGACCCCTACGACCGCGCCCGCCAGTATCTGGCGACCCGCTTCGCACACGCGCCCTGGCACCGCTCCCGCCCGCACGGCCCGCTCGCCGCGCTGACCCCGCGCGAACGGCTGGTCCTGGTACTGCGGCTGTACGAGGGGCTGGCCGACGAGCAGACGGCGGCCCTGCTGGGCCTGCCCGCCGAGCGGGTACACGCCCTCTGCGACCGGGCGACGGCCACGGTGCTGCATCCGCCGCCCGGGCCCGCCCCGCGCGCGGCCGGCCACGTCATGAGACGGCTCCAGCCGTGAACCGGCCGGAGCGCGAGGCCGCCGTGCGGCGGCTGATGGAGACGGTGCCGGTGAGTGTGCCGCCGGAGCTGCCCGGCGAGGCGGTGCGCCGGGGCGCCCGTCTGCTGCGGCTGCGGCGGCACACGCGCCGGCTGCTGTGGCTGGTGCTGTGCGCGGCGGCGGTCGCGTTCCTCACCTGGGCCGCGCTGACCCGGCCGTGGGCGGAGCCGCCGTCTGCGACGACCCCGCCCTTGTCCGGCTGGTAGGCCGGAGCCCGCTTACTTGCCGAGCGCCTGCTGGAGGTCCTCCAGCAGGTCGTCCGCGTTCTCGATGCCCACGGACAGGCGGACCAGGTCGGAGGGGACCTCCAGCGGCGAACCGGCGGCGGAGGCGTGCGTCATCCGGCCGGGGTGCTCGATGAGGGACTCCACGCCGCCCAGGGACTCGCCGAGGGTGAAGATCTGCGCGCGGTCGCACACCGCGACGGCCGCCTCCTCGCCGCCCGTGACCCGGAAGGAGATCATGCCGCCGAACGCCCGCATCTGCTTGGCGGCGACCTCGTGGCCGGGGTGCTCGGGCAGGCCCGGGTAGAGCACGCTGCTCACGCGCGGGTGCCGGGACAGCATGTCGGCGATCTTCGTGGCGTTCTCGCTGTGCCGGTCCATGCGCACCGCGAGGGTCTTGGTGCCACGCAGCACCAGCCAGGAGTCGAAGGGGCCGGCGACGGCGCCCATCGCGTTCTGGTGGAAGCCGATCTCCTCGCCCAGACCCTCGTCGGCGACGATCAGCGCACCGCCGACCACGTCCGAGTGGCCGCCCATGTACTTGGTCAGGGAGTGCACGACGACGTCCGCGCCGAGCGACAGCGGCTGCTGGAGGTAGGGGGTGGCGAAGGTGTTGTCGACGACGAGCTTCGCCCCGCCGGCGTGCGCGACCTGGGCCACGGCGGCGATGTCGGTGATGCCGAGCAGCGGGTTGGAGGGGGTCTCCACCCAGACGGCCTTGGTGCGCGGGGTCATCGCGGCGCGCACAGCGGCCGGGTCGCTGGTGTCGGCGACGGACCACTCCACGCCCCAGCGGGTGGCGACCTTGGCGAAGAGCCGGAAGGTGCCGCCGTAGGCGTCGTTCGGGATGACGACGTGGTCGCCGGGGCTGAGCAGCGTACGCAGCAGGGTGTCCTCGGCGGCGAGGCCGGAGGCGAACGCGAAGCCGCGGCGGCCGCCCTCCAGCGCCGCGAGGTTCTCCTCCAGCGCCGTCCTGGTCGGGTTGGCGCTGCGGCTGTACTCGTAACCGCCGCGCAGCCCGCCGACGCCGTCCTGCTTGTAGGTCGAGACCTGGTAGATGGGCGGGACGACCGCGCCGGTGAGGGGATCGGCGGTGTTGCCCGCGTGGATCGCCAGAGTCTCGAAGTGCTCGCTGATGTGCCTGTCGCTCATGTGCACCGAGCGTAATGCGCTCGCGGGGGTGCTGCCGGACGCCGGGCGCGGGACGGGCGGCGGACGGGAGTTTTCCACAGGCTCGCGGGAGGGGTTGGCCAAGTGTCGCCGGCATCTGGTTCGCTTGACTCATGGCGACTCTCTGGCTGCTCCTGGCGCTGGCCCTGCTGGCCTTCGCGCTGCTCCCGCTGATCCGGCGCGGGCGCGGCGGGATCGAGCGTGTGCATCCGGACCACCCGGACGCGGCCGACCCGGAGCGGTACGGCTTCCTGCGCCAGGAGGAGCTGGACGTCCGGATGCCGGGCCCCGACCAGGACCTGCTGGATGTGCTGGACCTGGTCGGCCGCACCGGTGACCACCGCGCCGCGGCCCAGCTCCTCGCGGGTACGGAGGCGGCGGGCGAGACGCGCTGGCAGCGGGTGCAGGCGTTCGCCGGGGCGGCCTCGCTGGAGCTGCGTGAGCGGCCCGGCGGAATACATCAGACGCCGGGCGGCCAGTGGCTGCGGGTGTGGCGGGCCGAGCAGCCGAAGGACGCGGGCGGCGCGGCGGTGCACGCCGAGTTCCTGGCGCAGCAGGCGTGGCGGACCTCGGTGCCGGGCACGGACGACTTCCGGATCATCATGGAGGAGGCGCGCGACGCCTGCGGGCGGGCCGCGCTCGCCGCCCCCGGCGACCCGGTGCCGCACATCGTCACGCTGTCCGTCGCGCGCGGACTCGGCTGGTCCCGGCCGGAGTTCGACGAGCTGTGGGGAAAGATCCTCGACGTCGCCCCGCACCACATGGGCGCCCACCTCGCCGCGCTGCACTACACCTGCGAGAAGTGGCACGGCTCGCGCGAGGAGGCGTACGCGTTCGCCGAAGCGGCGGCGGCCCGCGCGCCCGAAGGTTCGCTGCTGGCCGCGCTGCCGCTGTTCGCGGTCTTCGAGCATCTGCCCGAGGTCAACCTGGTCGCGGGGTTCTACCGCAGCGAGGTCGTCGTCAAGGCGATCCACGGCGCGCTGCACGCGGTGCACTCCGCCCGGCCGGACGATCCGATGCTCGCGCACGTCCGGCATCTGCTGGTGTTCTTCCTGGTGCGGGCCGAGCGCTGGGCGGAGGCCATGGACCAGCTGGTGCACGTGGACGGCCATGTGGGCGCGCTGCCGTGGAGCCTGTCCGAGGAACCGGCAGAGGCGTTCGCGGTGTACCGGGCGCTGGCGGTCGCGGGGTACGAGGCCAACGGCGGCAACCCGGCGAGCCTGCCCGGCTGACACCCCCGTCCGGCCGCCCGGAGAATACGTATTGCCCCGCTGACCTGCGGTAGGGCATACTCCGCTTGCCCTGGGCTTTGCTCCTGCTTTGCTCGGGCCCGGGTCCCCCCACACTCAGTCGGCGGCACCGCGCAGCGGTGTGCGCCTCGTTCGTCTTGCTCCGGCCGGCCCGGTTGCTGTGGGGGGATCTTTCCGATGGGCGCAACCCTGCGCGCGCTGCGCGCCCTCGTCCTGCTGTCCGGCTTCTACCTGATCAGCCTCGTCCTGCTGGCGGCGCTGGCCGGTGTCGACATCGCCCTGTTCAACGGAGGGCTGCACGGCATCGGGGCCATCAAGATCGGCATCCTCACGGTGCTGCTCGCCATACCCGTCGTACGCGGCATGTTCATGCTGCGCATACCCATGGCTGACGACCCGGCCGCCGTCGAGGTCGGCGAGGCGGACGAGCCGCGGCTGTGGGCGCTGGTGCGCGAGGTGGCCGACGCGAGCGGCACCCACGCCCCCGCCCGCATCCTGCTCACCCCCGATGTGAACGCCTCCGTGCGCGAGGACGCGCGGCTGCTCGGCCTGCGCCCCGGACCGCGCGCCCTCACCCTCGGCGTGCCACTGCTGACCGGACTGAGCGAGGCCCAGTTGCGTTCCGTCCTGGGCCACGAGTACGGGCACTTCACCGCCGGCGACACCCGGCTGTCCGCGATCGTGGTGCGCGGCCGGGCGCAGATCAGCAGGGTCATCGAGCAGTTCCATGCCACCGCCGACGGCAAGGTGGCCGACGAGCGCGAGCGCCAGGAGCGGACCGCCGCCAAGCGGATCGCCAAGGGCAAGAAGGCCCGCGAGGTGGACACGCGGCACACCGGTGCGCTGTACCGGGGGATGGCGCGGCTCTACACCTGGTACGCCAAGCTCTACCTGCGGGCTTCGCAGAGCACCGCGCGCGGGCAGGAGTTCGCGGCCGACCTGGCCGCCGCCCGGATCGCCGGACGCGACGCCACCGCCTCGGCGCTGCGCGAGATCCCGGTCCTCGTGGCCGCCCACGGCTTCTACCTCGACTCGTACGCGACCCTCGGCCTGCCCGCCCGTACGCTGCCGCCGCGCGGTCAGTTCTTCGGGGGCTTCCGCGAGTTGCTGTCGGCCCGCTCCGCCGAGCTGGAGAACCTGCGCGCCCAGCTGCCCACCGAGCCGGAGTCCCGGTACGACTCCCACCCGCCGATGGCCGAGCGGGTGCGCCGTATCGAGGCGCTGCCCGCCGACGGACGCGGCCCTGAGGGCGCCGGCCCCGCCCTGGCCCTGCTCACCGACCCGGAGCGCACCCTGACGGCGCTGGAGGAAGCCTCCCTGACGGCGGAGGCGCTGGGCTTCCGGCGCACCGCCGACTGGCCGGAGCTGCTGAACGTCGCCATGGCCGAGGGCATCACCTCCGCGCAGACCCCGCTGCACCGCGCGCTGACCGCCTACAACGGACGCCCCGCGACCCTCCCGGACCTGCTCGACGCCATGGACGAGGGCCGGCTGTGGCGGGTGGCCGAGCGGCTGCCGCTGTCCGAGGAGGCGGCCGCGGCGACGGGACGGGCGTTCCGCCAGTTCGTACGGCCCGCGCTGGGCGACTCGCTGCGGACGATGGTGCTGGCCGAGTTCAGCGCGCGTTCGCTGCTGAGCTGGGAGTTCTCCTGGTCGCGCCCGGCGGCCGTACGGCTGCCCGGCGCGGCCACCGGCGCCGGGGCGAGCCCCGAGGACGCGTTCGAGGCGGCCGTGGACGCGGCCCTGGCCGACGTGCCGGACACCGCTCCGCTGCGCGCCCTGCTCCCGCCGACGGTCGCCCAGCCCGTCTGAGCGCGGAACCGACCGACCCGAACCCCCCGACCCGAACGGACCCCGCCCGCAGATGACCGTCCTGCTCTGGATACTGGCCGCCCTGGCCCTGCCCTTCGTGCTCTTCGCGGCCTGGCTGGCCAAGGTGTTCCTGAAGGAGTTCTTCTCCGGCAACGCGGAGGCCGCCATCGCCGCCGAGGAGGCCGCCACGACGGCCACCGAGAAGGCCGCCGCCTCGGCCGCGCTCGGCCTGCTGCCCGCCGAGCGGCAGAACACCGGCTCGGCCGGCCCGCTGACCCCCGAGACGGCCGCCGCGCTCGCCGGGGTCCAAAGCGGCGACTGGCGGCCCGCCGCCGACCTGATGGCGGCCGTCGGCCGGGACTGGGAACGCCGTTCCCTGCTCACGTTCCGGTTGGCCGACAAGGCGGCCGACGACGACGCCTGGCTGCTGGCCTGGGAGACCGCGCGCCCCGAGGACCCGGACGCGGCCGTGGTCAGGGCGCGCAGCTCGGTGATCCTGGCCTGGCGGGTGCGGGGCGGGAAGCGGGCGCAGTACACGACGCACGAGCAGTTCGAGGGATTCCACCGCACGCTGCTCGAAGCCCGCGAGGAGATCGCGCGGGCGGCGGCGCTGAACCCGGACGACCCGACGCCGTACATCGCGGAGATCTGGCTGGCGCTGGGCCTCGGTTACCCGAACGCCCGGATGGACACCCTGTGGACCGAGATCACGGCCCGCGCCCCGCACCACTACGAGGCGCACTTCTCGGCCCTCCAGTACTGGTGCGCCAAGTGGCGCGGCTCGGAGCGGCTGGCGACCGAGTTCGCCGCACGGGCCGCCGCCGCGGCACCCACCGGGAGCCTGCTGACGGCGCTGCCGCTGATCGCGCACTTCGAGCACGACGACTCGGACGACACCGCCGCCGACAACACCCCGGAGATGGTGGCTCGGGTGGAGGCGGCCCTGAAGGACGCGGCCGCCGCCGACCCGGCGCACCCGCGCCTGCCGGAGCTGCGCCACCTGCTTGCCTACTACCTGCACCTCCAGGGCCGCGACGAGGCCGCCGTGGAGTACTTCCGGCTGATCGACGGCCATGTGGACGCGCTGCCGTGGCGGTACCGGAACAACAAGGCGGAGTACTTCTGCCAGGTCCGCGACACCGCCGTACGGGAAGCCGGGCGCACCGCGAGCTGAACCGGAATTCCAGGGGCACGCGAGCCGTTGTAACGGGTGCACGTCCGCACCCGAAACCGACCAGGGAGACCTCATGCTCTTCGGCCGCACACCGCAGCTGCCCACTCCGGAGCAGGCGCTCACGGGGCGGGATGTGCCCGCCTTCGAGGTTCCCGCCCGGCACACCGTCCTCGGCAACCCCCTGGCCGGCCCCTACCCCGAGGGGCTGGAGGTCGCCGATTTCGGGATGGGCTGCTTCTGGGGCGCGGAGCGCAAGTTCTGGGAGCTCCCGGCGGGGATCTACACCACGCTGGTGGGCTACCAGGGCGGCTCCACCGAGAACCCCACCTACGAGGAAGCCTGCTCGGGCCTGACCGGCCACACCGAGGCGGTCCGCGTGGTCTACGACCCCGAGGTCATCTCGTACGAGCAGTTGCTGAAGACCTTCTGGGAGTCCCACAACCCCACGCAGGGCTTCCGCCAGGGCAATGACGTGGGCACCCAGTACCGCTCCGCGATCTACACCCACACCCCGGAGCAGGCGGCCGCCGCCGAGGCGTCCCGCGCCGCGTACCAGAAGGTCCTGTCGGGCTCCGGCCACGGCACGATCACCACGGAGATCCTCCCGGCCGAGGGCCGCCCCTTCTACCCGGCCGAGCCCTACCACCAGCAGTACCTGGACAAGAACCCCGCCGGGTACTGCGGGATCGGCGGCACGGGCGTCTCCTGCCCGATCGGCGTCGCCCCCGCCCAGGGCTGAGCACACACGAGAACGGGCCGCCCGGCCGGAGCCGGGCGGCCCTTCTCCTTGCCTGGCGTCAGATCGTCGCCGTGTCGATGACGAAGCGGTAGCGCACGTCGCTGGCGGTGACGCGCTCGTACGCGTCGTTGATCTCGTCCGCGCCGATCAGCTCGATCTCGGCGCCCACCCCGTGCGCCGCGCAGAAGTCCAGCATCTCCTGGGTCTCGGCGATGCCGCCGATGCCGGAGCTGGAGAGGCTGCGGCGGTGGCCGAACATCGACTGGAGGGTGATCTGCACCGGCTCCTCCGGCAGGCCCACGTTGACCATGGTGCCGTCGGTGCGCAGCAGGGACACGTACTCGGCGAAGTCGAGCGGGGCCGAGACGGTGTTCAGGATGACGTCGAAGGTGCCCGCCAGCTCCTCGAAGGTCTTCGGGTCGCTGGTGGCGTAGTAGCGGTCGGCGCCGAGCCGCAGGCCGTCGTCCTTCTTGCGCAGGGACTGCGAGAGCACGGTGACCTCGGCGCCCAGCGCGTGGGCGATCTTCACGCCGACGTGCCCGAGCCCGCCGAGGCCGACCACGGCGACCTTCTTGCCGGGGCCGACACCCCAGTGCTTGAGCGGGGAGTACGTGGTGATGCCCGCGCACAGCAGCGGCGCGGCCACGTCCAGCTCCAGTCCGTCGGGGACGCGGACGACGAAGTCCTCGTTCACGACGACGTTCTCGGAGTAGCCGCCGTAGGTGGGCTCGCCCTGCTTGTCGGTGTCGTTGTAGGTGAAGGTGGGGCCGCCGCCGGTGCAGTACTGCTCCAGGCCGGCCTTGCAGTTGTCGCACTCGCGGCAGGAGTCGACCATGCAGCCGACGCCCACCCGGTCGCCCACCGAGAACTTGGTGACCTCGGGTCCGACCTCGGTGACCACACCGGCGATCTCATGGCCGGGGACCATCGGGAAGATGCCCTCGCCCCAGCCGTCGCGGGCCTGGTGGATGTCGGAGTGGCAGATCCCCGCGAACTTGATGTCGATCAGGACGTCATGGTCGCCGACCGGCCGCCGCTCGATCGTGGTCCGCTCCAGGGGCGCCTTGGCGGCGGGCGCGGCGTACGCAGCAACAGTGGTCATGCCGGGGTTCTCCTAAGCTTCGCCGTGGCCCGGACACGGTTCCGGCCGGGCACTCTCCCAGAGTGCCCCCATCCGGCGCCCCCACCCAGGCCACGGCTTTGCGTACGACCACCGTGCCTACCACTGGGAGGGACAGGCTCCGGCGCGTACGACCGGGCGCCGCCCTCGATACTTGAGGCATGGACGAACAGCCGGAGACGGCCCCGAGCCGCCCGCTGGACCGGCGGGCCGAGCTGAGCGAGTTCCTGCGCAGCCGCCGGGCCCGGCTCAAGCCGGAGGACGTCGGACTGCCCGAGTTCGGCCGGCGCCGCCGGGTGCCGGGGCTGCGCCGCGAGGAGCTGGCGCAGCTGGCCGGGGTGTCGGTGGCGTACTACACGCGGCTGGAGCAGGGCAACGGGCGGAACGTGTCGGCGGAGGTGCTGGACTCGATCGCCCGCGCGCTGCGCCTGACCGACGCCGAGCACGCGCATCTGACCCATCTGGCCAAGCCGGCGCCGCACAAGAAGCGGCCGCAGGCCCGCCGACCGCAGGTGCGGACCGCGCTCCAGCATCTGCTGGACTCGATGGACGCGGTGCCGGCGTACATCGCGGGGCGGCGCACGGAGATCCTGGCCTGGAACCGGATGGCGACCGCGCTGTTCGGCGACTGGGGACGGCTGGCGCCCGAGGACCGCACCTGGGCCCGGCTGGTGTTCCTCTGTCCGGAGTACCGCGAGCTGTTCGTGGACTGGGAGCAGAAGGCGATCGACATCGTGTGCGGGCTGCGCATGGACGCCGGGCGCTTCCCGGACGACGCCCGGCTGGCCGCGCTGGTCGGTGAACTCTCCGTCAAGAGTGAGGAGTTCCGCCGGCTGTGGGCCACGCACGACGTGAAGGAGCAGTTCTACGGCGTGAAGCGGCTGCGGCACCCGCTGGTCGGGGAACTCGCCCTGGGCTTCGAGGGGTTGCGGGTGACGGGCGACGCGGACCTCAATCTGATCGTCTACCACGCCGAACCGGACTCCCCGTCGGCCGAGTCCCTGCGCCTGCTGGCGAGTTGGGGCGCGGCCGCGGTGCCGACGCTCTAGCGGACCCCGTACATACGCGAGTGCCGCCCCTCACCAGGAGGGGCGGCACTCGTGCGCTCAGGGGATGTTCCGGGGTGGGATCAGACGGCCGAACCGGCCTTCCACTGCGCCCAGTCCATGTTCCAGCCGTTGAGGCCGTTGTCGGGGGCGACGGTCTTGTCACCGGTGTTCTGGAGGACCACCACGTCACCGACGAGGGAGTGGTTGAACACCCAGGCGGCCGGGGTGTTGGGGTCCTTGGCGCCCTTGGTGTCGGACAGGCCCACACAGCCGTGGCTGGTGTTCGCGCTGCCGAAGATGGACTTCGCGCCCCAGTAGTTGCCGTGCAGGAAGGTGCCGGAGCCGGTGAGGCGGATGGCGTGCGGCACGTCCTTGATGTCGTACTCGCCCTTGCCGTCGTCGTCGGTGAAGCCGACGGTCGCGCCGTTCATCCGGGTCTGCTCGAACTTCTCGGACATCACCATGGTCCCGGCGTACGTCTTGTTCTCCGGGGAACCGGCCGAGATCGGGATCTGCTTGACGACCTTGCCGTCCTGCGTGATCTTCATCTGCTTGGTCTTCGCGTCGACGTAGGAAACCTGGTTGCGGCCGACGTGGAAGGTGATCGTCTTCTGCTGGACGCCGTAGACGCCGTCGGCGCCCTCGACACCGTCGAGCGCGAGCTTCAGCGTGACGGTGGAGTTCTCCTTCCAGTACGTCTCCGGGCGGAAGTCGATCCGGTTGGCGTTGAACCAGTGGCCGACGACCTCCTGGCCGCTGCTGGAGGAGACGGTGATCCCCTTCTGCACGGCGGCCTTGTCGGTGATCGCCTTGTCGAAGTTGATCGACACGGGCATGCCTACCCCGACGGTGCTGCCGTTGTCCGGGGTGAAGTTGCCTATGAAGCTGTTGGACGGGGAGACCGTGGTGAAGGAGGCGTTCTCGTGGGCCACGCGGCCCTCGGAGTCCTTGGCCTCGGCGGCGAGCTTGTAGGTCGTCGACCGCTCCAGCTGGGTGGTCGGCTTCCAGCTGAGCTTGTCGGCGGAGAGCGCGCCGTCGACCGGCTTGCCGTCCGCGGTGGTCATGCTCACGCCGGTCAGGGTGCCCTTGGCGACCTTGACCGCGGCCGAGTTGTTGATGGAGGCGTTGTTCGAGCCATCCTTCGGCGTGATCGTGATCTGAGCCTCGGACGACTTCTTCGCCGCCGCTTCGTCGGCCTTCGCCTGCGAGCTCTCGCCGCCGTCGGACGCGTTGGCGTCACCGCCGCCGGAACAGCCCGTGAGCACGAGCACGCCACCGAGCAGAGCGGACGCGACCGTCAGGCCCTTGCGCCGCTTACTGTCCGTCATCACACGCTTCTCCATCGTTGCCGAATCCGCCAGAACCCCGAGAGTCCCCGTTGAAATCTTTCAACGTCACGGCCACGCCTTCCCGTTCCCCGGTCGGGGGTTCTGTGGGAAACGCCACGTCCCCTTCCCGGGACGGGTGTGCGCGGTACTCCGTGCGCCTCTTGTCAGACGTGAAAACCCGGACGGCGGTTGCCGTCCGGGTCATGCGTGCCCCGAATCGCCCGGCCGAAGCCGCCGGCCTACCGCTCGTTCTCGCCGTCCGGCTCGTCGTCGTCCTCCCCATCATCCTCATCGAGGTCCCACTCGGGCGAATCCGCGTCGTACGCGGACCGCTCGCTGGACCAGGAGGCTTGCTGGAGTTCCACTCCAGGCACCTCCCTGACCAGGTCGAACGGGTCGACGAGATAGGCCAGCGCCTCGGCGGTGTCTTCCGTCACAGCGCCCTCGGCGTGGGCCCGCTCCGCCTCCGGCAGCTCCGGGTCGGTGGCGATGCGGCGCAGCGCGGCCTTGGTCAGCTCGTCGTCGTCGAGCACTTCCAGAACCAGCTCCACCCGAAGGCGTACAAAACGTGATGTCTCTTCAGCGTCCATGGGGCGAGCCTAGAACCGAAACCTGTCGTGACTTTCCTGTGACCCGCGATTTTCACTAACATCGCTCCACACGGCCAATTCGCCAGCGTCACAAGGGGGATCGATATTCCGTGGCATCCGCTCGCCGTCCGTTGCTGACCGCCACCGCCGCGGGCACTCTGCTGTGCGCCCTGTGGTTCGTCCCGTCCGCCAACGCCTCGCAGGACGGCCCCACGACAGGCTCGACGGCCGTCGGTACGGCGGTCGACGGCGGGGCCTCCGGCACCGGGTCGCCGCAGTCCGAGGACCCGGCCTCGGGAATCACCGAGCAGGTCACCACGGTGTCCCAGCTGGCCGGTCAGGACGCGTCCGACCCGACCCGGCTCGCCGACACCGGCAGCTTCGACACCACGCCGTACGTGGTCTCCGGGACCCTGTTCCTCGCCGTGGGCGCGGGCTTCGTGGTGTATTCGGTGCGCCGGGAACGCCTGGAGTTCTAAGCCTGCGCGCTTTAAGCCCGCTTGACGATTCGTTGACCGGCCGATGGGTGGAAAAGGGGCCCCGCCCGTGGGCGAGGCCCCCGTGGTGGCTAGCGCAGCGGTCCGGTGACCGTCTCGGCGGCCGCCACCAGCCCGCCCCCGCGCACGAAGGCGTCGGCGGCGGCCAGGTCGGGCGCGAGGAACCGGTCCGGGCCCGGACCGCCCACCCCGGCCGCGCGCGCGGCCTCGATCACGGCGCGCGAGGCGGGCGCCGGTTCCAGCCCCTCCCGCAGCTCGACGGCCCGGGCGGCCGCGTACAGCTCGACCGCGATGATCCGGGTGAGGTTGTCCACGGCGGTACGCAGCTTGCGCGCGGCCGACCAGCCCATGGAGACGTGGTCCTCCTGCATGGCGGAGGACGGGATGGAGTCGGCGGAGGCCGGTACGGCGAGCCGCTTCAGCTCGCTGACCAGCGCGGCCTGGGTGTACTGGGCGATCATCAGGCCGGAGTCCACGCCCGCGTCGTCCGCGAGGAACGGCGGCAGCCCGTGGCTGCGGTTCTTGTCCAGCAGCCGGTCGGTGCGGCGCTCGGCGATGGAGCCGAGGTCGGCGGCGGCGATGGCCAGGAAGTCCAGGACGTAGGCGACCGGGGCGCCGTGGAAGTTGCCGTTGGACTCCACCCGGCCGTCGGGCAGCACGACCGGGTTGTCGACGGCGGCCGCCAGCTCGCGCTCGGCGACCAGGCGGGCGTGCGCCAGGGTGTCGCGCCCGGCACCGGCGACCTGCGGGGCGCAGCGCACCGAGTAGGCGTCCTGGACGCGGGGCGCGTCGTCCTGGTGGTGCCCGGTGAGCTGGGAGCCCTTGAGCACGGCGAGCATGTTGGCGGCGGAGGCGGCCTGGCCGGGGTGCGGGCGGATGGCGTGCAGCTCGGGCGCGAGGACCTTGTCCGTGCCGAGCAGCCCCTCCAGGCTGAGGGCGGCGGTGATGTCGGCCGACTTGTAGAGGGAGTCGAGGTCGGCGAGGGCCATGATCAGCATGCCGAGCATGCCGTCGGTGCCGTTGAGGAGGGCCAGGCCCTCCTTCTCGCGCAGCTCGACCGGCTCGATGCCGTGCTCGCGCAGCAGCTCACCGGCCGGGCGTACGACCCCGTCGGGACCCTCGGCGTCGCCCTCGCCCATCAGGGCCAGCGCGCAGTGCGAGAGCGGGGCGAGGTCGCCGGAGCAGCCGAGGGAGCCGTACTCGTGCACGACCGGGGTGATCTGGGCGTTGAGCAGGTCCGCCATGGTCTGCGCGACCTCGGGGCGTACGCCGGTGTGCCCGGAGCAGACGGTCTTCAGGCGCAGGAACATCAGCGCGCGGACGACCTCGCGCTCGACGCGCGGGCCCATGCCGGCGGCGTGCGAGCGGACGATGTTGCGCTGGAGCTGGGCCCGCAGCTCGGGGCTGATGTGCCGGGTCGCCAGGGCGCCGAAGCCGGTGGAGACGCCGTAGACCGGATCGGGTTTGGCGGCCAGCGCCTCCACGATCTCGCGGGCCGCGGCGAGCGCGGCCACGGCCTCCTCCGACAGCTCCACGCGGGCACCGGCGCGCGCGACGGCGAGGACGTCGTGCGCGGTGACACCGGTGGTCCCCACCACCACAGAGTGCATATCCATATTCAGGAGCGTACGCATTGAATGCGGTGGTGTCACTAGTGGATTGCGCCCGCGCCCCTTACCGGTCACGAGCGGCGGCGGCCCCGGAAGCGGCGGCGCTCGGTCTTCGCCGGCGGGGGCGTCTCGTCCGCCAGCCGTACGACCGGGTCGTCCGGGCCCTCCCGGCCGGCCACCACGGGCAGGTCCGCGCGCTCGGCCTTGGCCCGGTACTGCGCGGCGTCGGCCAGCCGGAACAGCCGCCGGGCGTCGCGCACCGGGCCGATGTCGTGCCCGGTGGAGGCGACCCCGCAGGCCACCCCCTCGCCCAGCTCCAGCGCACCGGCCCGGCGGCACAGTTCCCCGGCCGCCTCGACCACGTCCTCGGCCGACGGCCCGAGGGCCAGCAAGCAGAACTCGTCGCCACCGAGCCGCGCCGCGAGCGCGCCCGGCAGCATCGCCCCGCACAGCGACAGCACCGACCCGAACCGTTCCAGCAGCCGGTCCCCCACCGCGTGCCCATGGGTGTCGTTGACCTTTTTCAGCCCGTTCAGATCGCAGACGACGAGGCTGACGACCACCCCCTCCGCCCGGTGCCGCTCCACCGCCTCCTCAAGGCGTACGTCGACCGCGCGGCGATTGGCCAGGCCGGTGAGGGCGTCGGTGAAGGCGAGGCGGCGGGCCTCCTCCAGCCGCTCGGTCTGCGCGAGCCCGGCCGCGACGACGGCGGCCAGCACGGTGGCGAAGTCGGCGTCCCCCCGGTCGTACACCGGTGCCCCGGCCGCCCGGGCCACGTACAGCTCGCCCCAGGCCCGGCCGTGCAGCACCACGGGCGCGACCACACAGCAGCCCCGGCCCCGGCGGCGCAGCGCGGCGACCCGCTGATGGATGTAGCCGGGGGTGCCCGCGGCCGGCCCCCGCGCGGTCTCCACCCAGGCGTTGGGGCCGCCGCCCCCGGCCCAGCGTTCGTGCAGGAACTCGGTGATCTCCGGGAACTGGTGCACCGGGTACGCCTCCAGCTCCGGGAACTCCTCCTCGTCCTCGGCGCGCTTGCCGACGTTCACCAGGACCCTGAGCCGTCCCCGTTCCCGCTCCCACACCGACAGCGCGGCGAAGTTCCCGGCCAGCGCCCGGCAGGCACCGAGCGCCGCCGCCCGCCAGGACTCCGGCGCCGTGTGCGCGGCCGCCATCCCCTGCGCCAGCCCCACCACGGCAGCGAGCCGATCATCCTCACCCATCACCCCAGGTTAGGGAGAAACGGGCACATCAGGGGCATTGGCGCGGGCGATCAGGTGGCCACCGGGCCGGCCGGCTCACTCCCCCGGCCACTGCGGCGCGCGCTTCTCGTTGAAGGCCGCCACGCCCTCCGCACGGTCGCCGGAGAAGGCCGTCGCCCGCCAGGCCGCGTCCTCGACCTCCAGGCCGGCCCGCAGGTCCAGGCCCTGGCCCAGGCGGAGCGCCCGCTTGGCCGAGCGCAGGCCCACCGGGGAGTTCTTCGCGATCCTCGCGGCCAGCGCGAGCGCCTCCTCGCGGTCCTGGCCCGCCTCGGTGAGCTGGTCGACCAGTCCGAGCGCGGCCGCCTCCGGCGCGTCCACCCGGCGCGCCGAGAAGATCAGCTCGGCCGCGCGCGCCGCGCCGACCCGCCTCGGCAGCAGCTGCGTACCGCCGCCGCCCGGAATCACGCCCACGGACACCTCGGGCAGCCCCACCACGGCCGTCGCGTCGGCCACGATCAGGTCGCAGGCCAGCGCCAGTTCGAAGCCGCCGCCGAGGGCGAAGCCGTGCACCGCCGCGATGACCGGCACCGGCAGCTCCAGCACCCCGGTGTACGCCCCGCGCGCCACGGGGCGCTGCCGGACCAGGTCCGCGTCGCTGAAGGAGTTCCGCTCCTTCAGATCCGCGCCGACACAGAACGCGCGTTCGCTGGAGGACGTCAGTACGACCACGCGGGCGTCCCGGTCGGCGGCGAGCGCCGCGCAGGCGGCCGCGAGGGAACGGGCCATCTCCGTCGACACGGCGTTCATGGCCTTCGGCCGGTCCAGCACCAGCTCAGCCACATGCCCGTGCCTCCGCACCAGCACGAACTCCCCGTACCGCTCCTCGCTCATGACACCCTCCGGTTAACGCGGGTTAACACACTGTCGGGCCGATCATCGCAGCAGGACCGGTCCCCGGAAAAGAGCAGCCCCCACCCGTTCGGGTGACGACCCGGCCGACCCGGCCCGGACCACCCACACGAGCGCATAGCGTCCCCCTCGGCTGACGCGCCCGGCGGCGCGCGGCGGGGAGGAGCGGAGCGCATGACACCCAGACGGCGGAAGTCCGCGACGCCTCCACCCCGACTCCCTGCCGAATCGATTCCCCTGGTGTCGTCCCCGGCGCGCATCCCCACCGACCCGACCAAGCCACCGGGACCGTCGTTCCGGGTGCGTACGGGGGCGGGAGCGACGTGGGGAGAGGCCGACGGCCGGCCACAGACGGGGCCGAAGCGGTCCGAGACGCGCGGTCGGGCGAAGGCGGGCGTGGCCGACGCCGCCGGACCGCCGAAGGCGGCCACAGCCCCGGCCGCCCCTCCCGTCGTTCCCACCCCAGCCGCCGCCACGGCGGTGCTCCCCCTGCTCCCGGAGCCCGCCCCCCTCACCCGGACCCAGCGTGCCGTGGCCGTGCTGCGGCACGGTCGGCACCGGCGGGGGCGGCGGCGGGTCGTTCTGCTGGTGGGGGCGGCCGTGCTCGCCGTCGCGGTGCTGAGCCTCGTACGGATCGCGCCGGATGCCGGACCCGGCACCGCCGAGGCGGAGCCCCGGCAGCCGTGGAAGCTGGGCGCCGATCCCTCGCCGGGCGTGTCCACCACCGTCGTCGCCGTCCCGTCGGCCGCGCCCGCGGGAGCCTCCGCCCTGGGGTCGGCGCGTCCCACGCCGAGCGGCACGGTCACGCCCGACGCCGAGGCGACCCCTACGGTCACCGCGCCCACCGGCCGCCCCAGCGAGCCCCCACCGCCACCCACCACCGCCGACGTGCCGCAGCCCCAGGCCACGACGCACGCCCCTCCGGAAGCCCCCGCCGAAGCCCCCGCACCAGCGCCCACGCCGACACCGGCCCCGACGCCGGCCCAGAGCAGCACAGCACCCCCGCAGAACGGCAAGGGCGTCTG
Source organism: Streptomyces sp. NPDC085596 (assembly GCF_044541565.1). Classification (NCBI taxonomy): domain Bacteria; kingdom Bacillati; phylum Actinomycetota; class Actinomycetes; order Kitasatosporales; family Streptomycetaceae; genus Streptomyces; species Streptomyces sp. NPDC085596. Next base: position 208,504 of record NZ_JBITTC010000008.1, read on the forward strand.
CGTACCGGTGCTGGGGGTGTGTCTGGAGTTGCGGGGCCGGTAAGGCCCGTCAGCTCGCTTCGTCCCGGCGGGCGAGCAGCCATGGCTCGACCATGCCCAGGCCGCGCACCGAGCGCTGCCACATCGACTGGAGGGCGAAACGGTACTGCGGGGGCTCCTCGCCCTCCTTCTCGGCGGTGGCGACGGCCTCCGCCGCGTCCGCCTCCGAGGCGGGCGCCAGACCGGCGCGGATCAGCTCCTCCGCGAAGGCGCTGTCGACCAGTACGGCGTCGCGCGGCGCTATCGAGGTCAGCCGGGAGGCGAGGTTCACGGTCGTGCCGAACACGTCGCCCATCCGCGTGGTCACCGTGCCGAGCGCCATGCCGACCCGCAGCTCGGGCATCGTCTCGTCGTTGGACAGCGTCTCGACCAGGCGCAGGGCGATGTCGGCGGCGGTGGCCGCGTCGTCGGCGACGTACAGCACCTCGTCGCCCAGGGTCTTGATGAGGCGGCCGCCGCGCGCGGCCACCAGGTCGGCGGCGGTCGTCTCGAACGCCTCGACCAGCTCGCCCAGCTCCTCCTCCTCCATCCGGCGGGTGAGCCGGGTGAAGCCGACGAGGTCGGCGAAGGCGACGGCGAGGCGACGGTCGACCATCTCCTCGTCGTCCACGTTCTGCACCACCCGCCCGGCGGACGCGGCGAGCTGGCGGCGCCAGACGTAGACGAGGAACTCCTCCAGCTCGGGCAGGAGCAGTTCGATGATCGGGTACGTGACCTCGGTGCGGGTCATGCCGGGCTCGGGGGGCTCGGTCAGGCCCTCCAGGAAGGAATCGATCTGCCATTCGGCCAACCGGGCGGTGGTCTGTCCGGTGGAGCGGGCCACCTGCACCGCCATGGCCTCGCTGAGCAGCCCCGCCTCGACCAGACCGGCCAGACGGCGCAGGGCGAGTACGTCGGCCTCGGTGAGGGCCTTGGCCTGGCCGATGTCGGCGAAGCCCATGGCCCGCCAGAAACGGGACGCCAGCTCCATGGAGACACCGGCGCTACGGGCGGCCTGGAAGGGGGTGTAGCGCCGCTCGGCGCCGAGGATCAGCTGTTCGAGGCGGAGGGCGAGCGGGTCGTCGCCGGGGTCGGGGGCATCGGGGTCCACCCGGCCCTCCGCGCCCGCGCCGGAGCCCGTGTCGTCGACGCTCACGCCTGCTGCCCTTCCGATCTGCCGCGGTCAGGTACCGACCGGCCTCAACTCTACGGCAGGTGTGCGCCAGCTCACTCCGCTGGGACCGCCCACCCGGACGCACCTTCCACCCCCTGGAAGCACCGCCCCGCGCGCACAGCGCACGACGGGAGCGCGGCCCGCCGTCCCCACGCCCCTCTGCCCACTTTCCCCGGCCGGGAACGCCCGCGACGCCCCTTACGCCGGGCGCAGATGCACGATGTCCCCGGCCCCCACGGCCTCCCGCGTCCCCTTCTCGGTGGCGATGACCAGCCGCCCGTCCCCGTCGATCGCCACGGCCTCCCCCACCAGGTCCCGGTCGCCGGGGAGTTCCGCGCGGACCTGGCGGCCGAGGGTGGCGCAGCCGGCCGCGTAGGTCTCCTGGAGGGTGCTGGCGACGGGGTCACCGGCGGCGGCGCGCCAGCGGTCGTACCAGGTCTCCAGGGAGCGGAGCACGGAGCGGAGCAGCGTGTCGCGGTCCGTGCTCACGGCATTGGCGAGGGCCAGGGAACCCGCCTGGGGAACGGGGAGTTCGTCGGCGCGCAGGGTGACGTTGAGGCCGACGCCGACCACCACGCCGTCCTCCCCCGCCCGCTCGGCCAGGATGCCGCCCGCCTTGCGCTCGTCGCCGTCGACTGTGACCAGCAGGTCGTTCGGCCACTTCAGGGCGGTGTCGACGCCGGCCGCGCGGGACAGGCCGGTGGCGACCGCGACGCCGGTCAGCAGCGGCAGCCAGCCCCAGCGCTCCAGCGGCACGTCGGCGGGGCGCAGCAGTACGGAGAAGAAGAGCCCCGAGCGCGGCGGAGCCGTCCAGCGCCGGTCCAGCCGCCCGCGCCCCGCCGTCTGCTCCTCGGCGACCAGCACCGCGCCCTCCGCCGCCGTACCGGAGGCCGCGCGGGCGACGAGGTCGGAGTTGGTGGAGCCGGTGCGCTGGACCACGTCGACCGAGGACCACAGCCCGCCCTCCCGGACGAGCGCGTGGCGCAGCGCGGTCCCGTTGAGCGGCGGGCGGTCGAGGTCGGACCAGCGGCTGGGGCCTGAGGCATTGTGCGGCGTCATGCAAGTCACCCTAGGTGTGGGAAAGACCGCACTCCTCGGAGGTGGGCCCCGCACTACGCTACGGATGAGTAATCGTCCCCCCTTTTGAGCAGGCAGGGAGCCGCATCCCGATGTCCGAGCCGGAAGAGCGTCACGACACCGATATCCACACGACCGCCGGGAAGCTCGCGGATCTCCAGCGGCGCATCCACGAGGCGACGCACGCCGGCTCGGAACGCGCGGTGGAGAAGCAGCACGCCAAGGGCAAACTGACGGCGCGTGAGCGCATCGAACTCCTCCTGGACGACGATTCGTTCGTCGAGCTGGACGAGTTCGCCCGCCACCGCTCCACCAACTTCGGCCTGGAGGCGAACCGTCCGTACGGCGACGGTGTCGTCTCCGGGTACGGCACCGTGGAGGGCCGTCCGGTGGCCGTGTTCTCGCAGGACTTCACCGTCTTCGGCGGTGCCCTCGGCGAGGTCTACGGCCAGAAGATCGTCAAGGTAATGGACTTCGCGCTGAAGACCGGCTGTCCGGTCATCGGCATCAACGACTCCGGCGGTGCCCGTATCCAGGAGGGGGTCGCCTCGCTGGGCGCGTACGGCGAGATCTTCCGCCGCAACACCCATGCCTCCGGGGTGATCCCGCAGATCAGCCTGGTCGTCGGCCCGTGCGCGGGCGGCGCGGTGTACTCCCCCGCGATCACCGACTTCACGGTGATGGTGGACAAGACCAGCCACATGTTCATCACCGGCCCCGACGTGATCAAGACGGTCACCGGTGAGGACGTCGGCTTCGAGGAACTGGGCGGCGCGCGCACGCACAACACCAACTCCGGTGTGGCTCACCACATGGCGGGCGACGAGAAGGACGCGATCGAGTACGTCAAGCAGTTGCTGTCGTACCTGCCGTCCAACAACCTCAGCGAGGCCCCGGTGTACCCGGAGGAGGCGGACCTCGCGCTCACCGACGAGGACCGCGAGCTGGACACCCTCGTGCCGGACAGCGCGAACCAGCCGTACGACATGCACACGGTGCTCGAACACGTCCTGGACGACGGGGAGTTCTTCGAGACGCAGGCCCTGTTCGCGCCGAACATCCTCACCGGCTTCGGCCGGGTGGAGGGGCGCCCGGTGGGTCTGGTCGCCAACCAGCCGATGCAGTTCGCGGGCTGCCTGGACATCACGGCGTCCGAGAAGGCCGCCCGGTTCGTGCGCACCTGCGACGCGTTCAACATCCCGGTGCTCACCTTCGTGGACGTGCCCGGCTTCCTGCCCGGTGTGGACCAGGAGCACGACGGCATCATCCGCCGCGGCGCCAAGCTGATCTACGCCTACGCCGAGGCCACCGTCCCGCTGATCACCGTCATCACCCGCAAGGCGTTCGGCGGCGCGTACGACGTGATGGGCTCCAAGCACCTGGGCGCCGACCTCAACCTGGCCTGGCCGACCGCGCAGATCGCGGTGATGGGCGCGCAGGGCGCGGTCAGCATCCTGCACCGCCGCACGATCGCCGAGGCGGAGGCCGCCGGCGCGGGCGAGGAGACGCGGGCGCGGCTGGTCCAGGAGTACGAGGACGCGCTGCTCAACCCGTACGTGGCGGCCGAGCGCGGCTACGTCGACGCGGTGATCATGCCGTCGGACACCCGCGCGCACATCGTCCGGGGCCTGCGTCAGCTGCGTACGAAGCGGGAATCCCTGCCTCCGAAGAAGCACGGCAACATCCCCCTGTAGGACAGCGCCGACGGGAGCCGTCATGAACATCAAGGTCGTACGAGGCAATCCCACCCCGGAGGAGCTGGCCGCCGCACTGGCGGTGGTCCGCGCCCGCGCCGTGGCGGCGGCGGAGTCGCCGTCCGGCGCGGCGGGGCCGAGGGACGCGTGGTCGGACCCGGCCCGGATCGCGGGCCGCCGCCTGCCCCCGCCGGGCCCGGTCTCCTGGTCCCGCACCTACTGGCCGGGCTGAGCCGAAGGGGAAGCCCGGGGGAACCTGAGTACGGGTACTCAGGCGCGCGGGCCGGGCCGCGCCCCAGGCTGGAGCCATGCTGTGGTCAGACCCGGAGGACGAGCCGCCCGAGGAACTCCGTCACATGGAGGAGAAGCTCAGGCGGCTCGGCCTGTTCATGGCCCTGGCCATGGTGCTGGCGATGATCGTCATCGGGCTGAGGTGACCGCCGGGGTGAACAGGGCGGCGGCGCTAGGCTGATCGCATGACTGACCAGCAGCGCCGTCTCGTTCTCGCCTCCCAGTCCCCCGCCCGTCTGGGTCTGCTGCGGCAGGCCGGGCTGGCGCCCGAGGTGATCGTGAGCGGGGTGGACGAGGACGCCGTCAGCGCCCCCACCCCGGCCGAGCTGGCGCTCGCCCTCGCCGAGGCCAAGGCGTCCGTGGTGGCGGCCCGGCCCGAGGTCCAGGGGGCGCTAGTGATCGGCTGCGACTCGGTGCTGGAGCTGGACGGGCAGGCGCTCGGCAAGCCCGCCGACGCCGAGGAGGCCACCGCCCGCTGGAAGGCGATGCGCGGCCGCGCCGGGGTCCTGCAGACCGGGCACTGCGTGTGGGACACCACGGCCAAGCGGTACGTGTCCGCGACCGCCTCCACCGTGGTCCGCTTCGGCGACCCCACGGACGAGGAGATCGCCCGCTACGTCGCCTCCGGCGAGCCCCTCCATGTCGCCGGGGCCTTCACCCTGGACGGCCGGTCGGCGCCGTTCATCGAGGGCATCGAGGGCGACCACGGCAACGTGATCGGCATCAGCCTGCCGCTGGTCCGCAAGCTGCTGCGCGAACTGGGTGTCGGAATCACGGAGTTGTGGGCGCCGTCCGAGTGACGTGGCCCGTGTCGGCCGTACGGCCCTGAGCGTCACCCGTAGGGGTGGACGTGGGCTTCGGCTCGGGGGCGGCCTCGGGGGCGCCGCCCTGTCCAGGCGTGTCACCGGCCGGCCGGGCGCCCGCGTCGCGTGGACGGTCGTACGTCATCAGGAGCAGCACCAGCAGGGCGAGGACCACCATCAGCGCCAGGAACGCCCCCGGGCCCACCAGGCCCCACGCCACCGCGCCCAGCAGGGCGTTCACCACGGCGGCGCTGATCAGCAGGACGCGGCCCAGGCCGGCCGGGGCGCGGTCGCGCACCGCGACCAGGAGGGCCACCAGGGCGCAGAAGGCGAAGTAGAGCCCGAAGACCACGGCTCCCACCTTCGAGGACGTCGCCATCACATCGGGGTCGAGGCCGGCCAGCGACATGTGCTGGCTGTCCACCACCATGCCGAGCAGCCAGTTCACCGCCGCTATGCCGACCGCCTCGGCCAGCAGGACGACCGTCACGATCCAAGCCACCGGTCTGCGCACCACCGGCCCCACCCCACCTTCGCCGTCGCCCCCGCGCGGATCGCCTGTTACCGGCAGTACGCCGGGTCAGCGCGAACGCTACTAACGGGTAGGACGGGGGACAAGACCTTGGTCGGCGGCAAAGAATCATTGGGCCATTCGTAGGGACTCCACAAAGAAACCGCGTGGCCCGCAGCACGCTCTCACAGAGACCTTGGCCACATGACGGGGCTAGGGTTTTCCGGTGGAGTCCTGCGTACCGAGGTGCGACAAGGACTTTCGTGGGTCGAGCGGGCCACGCGTCACGCTCCGTGTGGGCAAGCTCACCATTGGGGACGGGTCGATGTGCCGTGTCGGCTGTCCCTAAACTCGGCTTGTTTCAAGGAGGGAGCCTCAATCGTGCACAAGGTGCTCATCGCCAACCGTGGCGAAATCGCTGTCCGTGTGGCGCGGGCCTGCCGGGACGCAGGGATCGCGAGCGTGGCCGTGTACGCCGACCCGGACCGGGACGCTCTGCACGTCCGGGCCGCGGATGAGGCGTTCGCCCTGGGCGGTGACACCCCGGCCACCAGCTATCTGGACATCGAGAAGGTCCTGAACGCGGCGCGGGAGTCCGGCGCGGACGCGATCCACCCCGGCTACGGCTTCCTCTCGGAGAACGCCGAGTTCGCCCAGGCCGTGCTGGACGCGGGCCTGACGTGGATCGGCCCGCCGCCGCAGGCCATCCGGGACCTGGGTGACAAGGTCGCCGCCCGGCACATCGCGCAGCGCGCGGGTGCTCCGCTGGTCGCCGGCACGTCGGACCCGGTCTCCGGCTCCGACGAGGTCGTGGCCTTCGCCAAGGAGCACGGCCTGCCGATCGCCATCAAGGCCGCATTCGGCGGTGGCGGACGCGGTCTGAAGGTCGCCCGCACCCTCGAAGAGGTGCCGGAGCTGTACGACTCGGCGGTCCGCGAGGCGGTCGCCGCCTTCGGCCGGGGCGAGTGCTTCGTGGAGCGCTACCTCGACCGTCCCCGGCACGTGGAGACCCAGTGCCTGGCCGACAAGCACGGCAACGTGGTCGTCGTCTCCACCCGTGACTGCTCGCTCCAGCGCCGGCACCAGAAGCTGGTCGAGGAGGCCCCGGCGCCGTTCCTCTCCGAGGCGCAGGTCGCGGAGCTGTACCGCGCGTCCAAGGCCATCCTCAAGGAGGCCGCCTACGAAGGCGCCGGCACCTGTGAGTTCCTGGTCGGCCAGGACGGCACGATCTCCTTCCTGGAGGTCAACACCCGCCTCCAGGTCGAGCACCCCGTGACCGAGGAGGTCGCCGGGATCGACCTGGTCCGCGAGATGTTCCGCATCGCGGACGGCGAGGAGCTGGGCTACGGCGACCCCGAGCTGCGCGGGCACTCCTTCGAGTTCCGCATCAACGGCGAGGACCCGGGCCGGGGCTTCCTCCCCGCCCCCGGTACGGTCACCCGCTTCGAGGCGCCGGCCGGCCCCGGTGTCCGCCTGGACGCCGGTGTGGAGTCCGGGTCGGTCATCGGCCCGGCGTGGGACTCCCTGCTGGCCAAGCTGATCGTCACCGGCCGCACCCGCAAGGAGGCGCTGGAGCGCGCCGCGCGGGCGCTGGACGAGTTCCAGGTCGAGGGCATGGCCACGGCCATCCCGTTCCACCGCGTGGTGGTCCGGGACGCGGCCTTCGCCCCGGAGCTGACCGGCTCCAAGGACCCCTTCACGGTCCACACCCGCTGGATCGAGACCGAGTTCGTCAACGAGATCAAGCCCTTCACCGCCCCCGCCGACGCGGACGCGGACGAGGAGCTGGGCCGTGAGACGGTCGTGGTCGAGGTGGGCGGCAAGCGCCTGGAGGTCTCCCTCCCCTCGTCGCTCGGCATGTCCCTGGCCCGCACCGGCCTCGCGGCGGGCGCCAAGCCCAAGCGCCGCGCGGCCAAGAAGTCCGGCCCCGTCGCCTCCGGCGACACCCTCGCCTCCCCGATGCAGGGCACCATCGTCAAGGTGGCCGTCGAAGAGGGTCAGACGGTCCAGGAGGGCGACCTGATCGTCGTCCTGGAGGCCATGAAGATGGAACAGCCCCTCAACGCCCACCGAGCGGGCACCGTCAAGGGCCTCCTCGCCGAGATCGGCGCCTCCATCACCTCGGGCGCCCCGATCTGCGAGATCAAGGACTGATCCGAGGGAACAGCTCGAAGCGAACGCCCGGCCCGGAGCCGGGCGTTCGTCATTTCCCGGTACGCATCTCCCGATGCCGTTCCTCGGCCACCTTCAGCAGGAGCGTGCGCAGCCGTTCGCGGGAGCGGCCACGGGTCTTGACCGTGTGGCAGTTGGGGCAGAGCGCGACCATCTGGCCGGGGTGGTCGCGGCCGCCCAGGGCCAGGTCCCGCACATGGTCGACCTCCAGCAGCGGCAGCCCCCGGTCGGTCAGCTCCGCCGGCTGCCCAGCGCACTCCGGGTTCTCGCAGCGCCCCTCGCTGCGCCCCAGCACCAGCAGCCGGGCCGCCCGCGAGCGCCGGGGCCGGCTGCCACCGGCGGCGGCCCGCGTGCCGTGCCTCTGCTCCTCCGTCAGCTCCAGCAGACGGCAGCCCTGTTCGTACTCGGCGGCGGTGACGAGCCAGGGCTCCGGGTCGCCCGGGCGGGCACCGGGCAGCTCCAGGTCCAGCGGGTCCGGCTCCGGCTCGGTGGCCGTCTCGGGCTCGGAGTACGGCAGCCCGAGCCGGGCGAGGAGCGGGGCCGGGTCATGGTCGGCGAAGTACAGCTCCAGCAACTGTTCCCGCACGGCGAGCCGGGTGACGGCGGAGTACCGGAAGAGGTCGTAGACCTCCTCGGTCGGGCCGCCCAGTGGCTGTCGCTCGGTGAACCAGCGGCGCGGGTCGCCGTGGGCGGTGGGCGCGTCGTCCTGGCCGGGCAGTGACCACAGTCCGTCCCGGCTGAGGGACGCCACCGGATAGTGGGGGCGCGCAGGCACTCCCTGGGCGGCCAGCAGCCCGGCCAGCTCCCGCTCCGTCTCGGACCAGGGCAGCAGCCGCTCCGCACCACGCAGGGCCCGCGCCATGGCCCACAGCAGGGTGACCGGCTTGTACAGCGCCGGCCCGCCGGAGGAACGGTTCACCCGGAGGTGGGTGAGGCGGTGGAGCAGATCCTCCGGGGCCGTGCGGTCGGGGTGCGCCTGGGTCATGCCCGGAACCCTACGCAGGGTGTGCGGTCACGGCGTACCCCGCCGAGTTGCTACCTGCGGCGCAGGTCGGCCACTCGGGGGCGGTCGGTGGGCTGGTCGTTGAGGACGCCGCGGAGGGCGGCGCCAGGGACCTGGCCGCGGCGAGGGCCGGGGAGTTGGGAGGAGCGCTGGCCGCGGGGGGCCTGGGGCTGGTCGGGGGCCGGGGCGCCGGTCGCTCCGGCCACGGAGATCTGCACGCCCTGGTCGGCCAGGGCCTGGAGTTCGGTGACGGCGCGGTCGTCGTGGGCCGGGGGCTCGTCGGTGACCAGGCGGGTGATCGCCTCGGTGGGCACCGTACGGAACATGGTGTCCGTGCCCAGCTTGGTGTGGTCGGCGAGGACCACGACCTCGGAGGCGGCCTGGACCAGGGCCCGGTCCACGGAGGCCGACAGCATGTTGGACGTGGACAGGCCACGCTCGGCGGTCAGACCGCTCCCGGAGAGGAACGCCTTGGAGACGCGCAGACCATGGAGGGACTGCTCGGCGCCGGAGCCGACAAGGGCGTAGTTGGAGCCCCTGAGGGTGCCGCCGGTCATGACGACCTCCACCCGGTTGGCATGGGCCAGCGCCTGCGCCACCAGCAGGGAGTTGGTGACCACGGTCAGGCCGGGCACCCGGGCCAGCCTGCGGGCCAGCTCCTGGGTGGTCGTACCGGCGCCGACCACGATGGCCTCGCCCTCTTCGACGAGTCCCGCGGCGAGATCGGCGATGGCCGTCTTCTCCGCGGTCGCGAGATGCGATTTCTGCGGAAAGCCGGATTCTCGCGTGAACCCGCCCGGCAATACCGCACCGCCATGCCGGCGGTCTAGGAGTCCTTCTGCCTCCAGAGCGCGCACGTCCCGCCGTACGGTCACTTCGGAGGTCTGGACGACGCGGGCGAGTTCACGGAGCGACACGGCCCCATTGGCTCGCACCATTTCGAGGATCAGTTGACGACGTTCTGCAGCGAACACGAAACTGACAGTAACCCCAACGACCGTCTGCTTTCAGCAGTTTGCGCCGAATAGCAGAAGTTGTTCGCAACCGGACCCCGGAACTGATATAGGGCCTTACCGGCCGACTATGCCGCCCGCATGGGCCCGTCCGGTCAGCCCGCCCCGCCCGACTTGCGGGACTGCAACTGCCGGGCCACCTCGGCGATCGAGCCGGACAGCGACGGGTAGACGGTGAACGCCTTGGCGATCTGCTCGACCGTCAGGTTGTTGTCGACCGCGATCGAGATGGGGTGGATGAGCTCCGAGGCGCGCGGCGCGACGACCACACCGCCGACCACGATCCCGGTGCCCGGCCGGCAGAAGATCTTGACGAACCCGTCCCGGATGCCCTGCATCTTCGCGCGCGGGTTGCGCAGCAGCGGCAGCTTCACCATGCGCGCGTCGATCTTGCCCGCGTCCACGTCGGCCTGGCTGTAGCCGACGGTGGCGATCTCGGGGTCGGTGAAGACGTTCGAGGAGACCGTCTTGAGGTCCAGCGGGGCCACCGCGTCGCCGAGGAAGTGGTAGACCGCGATACGGCCCTGCATCGCCGCGACGGAGGCCAGCGCGAACACGCCGGTCACGTCACCGGCCGCGTACACGCCGGGCGCGCTGGTGCGGGAGACCTTGTCGGTCCAGATGTGCCCGGACTCGCGCACCTTGACCCCGGCCTCCTCCAGGCCGAGACCGGCGCTGTTCGGGATCGCGCCGACCGCCATCAGGCAGTGCGTACCGGTGATGACGCGGCCGTCGGCGAGGGTGACCTCGACCCGGTCGCCGACCCGCTTGGCGGACTGGGCGCGGGAGCGGGCCATCACGTTCATGCCGCGGCGGCGGAAGACGTCCTCCAGCACGGCGGCGGCGTCCGGGTCCTCGCCGGGCAGCACGCGATCGCGCGAGGAGACCAGGGTGACCTTGGAGCCGAGCGCCTGGTAGGCACCGGCGAACTCGGCGCCGGTGACGCCGGAGCCGACCACGATCAGCTCTTCGGGCAGCTCGGTGAGGTCGTAGACCTGGGTCCAGTTCAGGATGCGCTCGCCGTCCGGCTGGGCGTCGGGCAGCTCGCGCGGGTGACCGCCGGTGGCGATGAGCACGGCGTCGGCGGTGAGGGTCTCCTCGGTGCCGTCGGCGGCGGTGACGACGACCTTGCGGGAGCCGTCGAGGGCCTGCATGCCCTCCAGCCGGCCCCGGCCGCGCATGACACGGGCGCCGGCGCGGGTGACGGAGGCGGTGATGTCGTGGGACTGGGCGAGGGCGAGCCGCTTCACCCGGCGGTTGACCTTGCCGAGGTCCACGCCGACCACGCGGGCCGCCTGCTCGATGTGCGGGGTGTCGTCGGCGACGATGATGCCCAGCTCCTCGTAGGAGGAGTCGAAGGTGGTCATCACCTCGGCCGTGGCGATGAGGGTCTTGGACGGCACGCAGTCGGTCAGCACCGACGCCCCGCCCAGACCGTCGCAGTCCACGACGGTCACCTCCGCGCCGAGCTGGGCGGCCGTCAGCGCCGCTTCGTATCCGCCGGGTCCGCCACCGATGATCACGATCCGAGTCACGTACCCCATTGTCCCGCACCCCGCGAGAAGCGAACGCGCCGGGGCCGCTCCCAGGGGCGGAGACGCCGGTACGGGCCGACGGGACCGGAGTTTTCACAGTGCCGCGTGGGGCGGAATGCATCACCGGTCAATCACGCGCAGCCGTTTTGCCCAGCCTTTGTCGAAATCTGCATGACAACGATCGCATTCCCATGGGCGCTGTCATCTACGCGCGTAGGAGAACACCGGCTACCCTCGTCGGCGTGAACGCATCTCTCCTTCCGGACGACCGCCAGGGCGACCCGCACGCCGCCGCCGACGCCGCCGCCGCGCGCCTGCGCGAACTCACCGGCGCCGAGACCCACGACGTCGCCCTCGTGATGGGCTCCGGCTGGGCCCCGGCCGTGGACGCCCTGGGCGAGCCCGACGCCGAGTTCCAGGTCACCGAGCTGCCCGGCTTCCCGCCGCCGGCCGTCGAGGGGCACGGCGGCAAGATCCGCTCGTACACCTTCGGTGACAAGCGCGCGCTGGTCTTCCTGGGCCGCACCCACTACTACGAGGGCCGTGGCGTCGCCGCCGTCGCGCACGGGGTGCGCACCGCCGTCGCCGCGGGCTGCAAGACCATCGTGCTGACCAACGGCTGCGGCGGCCTGCGCGAGGGCATGCGCCCCGGCCAGCCGGTGCTGATCAGCGACCACCTGAACCTGACGGCCACCTCCCCGATCGTCGGCGCCAACTTCGTCGACCTCACCGACCTGTACTCGCCGCGCCTGCGCGCCCTGTGCAAGGAGATCGACCCCTCCCTGGAGGAGGGCGTCTACGCGCAGTTCCCCGGCCCGCACTACGAGACCCCGGCCGAGATCCGCATGGCCCGCGTCATCGGCGCGGACCTGGTCGGCATGTCCACGGTGCTGGAGGCCATCGCCGCGCGCGAGGCGGGCGCCGAGGTGCTGGGCATCTCCCTGGTCACCAACCTCGCCGCCGGCATGACGGGCGAGCCGCTGAACCACGAGGAGGTCCTCCAGGCGGGCCGCGACTCGGCGGCGCGCATGGGCGAGCTGCTGGGACAGGTGCTGAACCGGCTGTAGCCCGACGGCGGCAGCGGACGGAATCGAGAGAGAGGTTCACCCGAGGTGCAGGACGAAGTGATCGCACGGGCCCAGGCGTGGCTGGCCGAGGACCCCGACGCCGAGACCCGCGAGGAGCTGGCCAAGCTCATCGACGCCGGGGACGTCGGGGAGCTGACCGCGCGCTTCAGCGGCACGCTCCAGTTCGGCACCGCCGGGCTGCGCGGCGAGCTGGGCGCGGGCCCGATGCGGATGAACCGCGCCGTCGTCATCCGTGCCGCCGCCGGTCTCGCCGCGTACCTGAAGGCCAAGGGGGAGACGGGCGGCCTGGTCGTCATCGGCTACGACGCCCGGCACAAGTCGGCCGACTTCGCGCGGGACACCGCCGCCGTGATCACCGGTGCCGGACTGCGCGCCGCCGTGCTGCCGCGCCCGCTGCCCACCCCGGTCCTCGCCTTCGCCATACGGCACCTGGGCGCGGTCGCGGGCGTGGAGGTCACGGCCAGCCACAACCCGCCGCGCGACAACGGCTACAAGGTGTACCTCGGCGACGGCTCCCAGATCGTGCCGCCCGCCGACGCCGGGATCGCCGCCGAGATCGACGCGGTGCGCGCGCTGGCCGACGTGCCCCGGCCGGAGTCCGGCTGGGAGGTGCTCGGCGACGAGGTGCTGGACGCGTATCTGGCGCGTACGGACGCGGTGCTCGCCGAGGGCTCGGCCCGTACCGCCCGTACCGTCTACACGGCGATGCACGGCGTCGGCAAGGACGTGCTGCTCGCGGCGTTCGCGCGGGCCGGGTTCCCGGAGCCGGTGCTGGTGGCCGAACAGGCCGAGCCCGACCCGGACTTCCCGACCGTGGCCTTCCCCAACCCGGAGGAGCCCGGCGCGATGGACCTCGCCTTCGCGGCGGCCCGCGCGACCTCGCCGGACCTCGTGATCGCCAACGACCCGGACGCGGACCGCTGCGCGGTGGCCGTACGCGACGGCGACGGCGACGGCTGGCGGATGCTGCGCGGCGACGAGGTGGGCGCGCTGCTCGCCGCCCACCTGGTGAGCCGGGGCGTCACCGGCACCTTCGCGGAGTCCATCGTCTCCTCCTCCCTCCTCGGCCGGATCGCCGAGAAGGCCGGGCTGGGCTACGAGGAGACCCTCACGGGCTTCAAGTGGATCGCCCGCGTGGACGGCCTGCGCTACGGGTACGAGGAGGCGCTCGGCTACTGCGTGGACCCCGAGGGCGTGCGCGACAAGGACGGCATCACGGCGGCCCTGCTCATCACCGAGCTGGCGTCGGAGCTGAAGGAGTCGGGGCGGACCCTGCCCGACGTCCTGGACGACCTCGCGCTGGAGCACGGTCTGCACGCCACGGACCAGCTCTCGGTGCGGGTGGAGGACCTGTCGGTCATCGCGGACGCGATGCGCCGCCTGCGCGAGCGGCCGCCGGTCCGGCTCGCCGGTCTGGCGGTCACCTCGGCGGAGGACCTCACCCGTGGCACGGCCACCCTCCCGCCCACGGACGGCCTGCGCTACACCCTGGACGGCGCCCGCGTCATCGTCCGCCCGAGCGGCACCGAGCCCAAGCTGAAGTGCTACCTGGAGGTCGTGGTCCCGGTCGCCGACCGCGACGCCCTCCCGGCGGCCCGCGCGAAGGCGGCGGAGCTGCTGGCGGAGATCAAGCGGGACCTGTCGGGGGCTGCGGGGATCTGAGAAGTGCTTGCCGCGCCGGGCCGATCCTTCGACGGGCGGGCCCGGCGCGGTCGTGTGCTCCGGTCAAGATCTGCACAAGTACCTGGTGGCGAGCCCCTGCCGAGCCGCTAAGGTCCCGATCATGACCATGAACATGACTCGCCGCGGTCTGATACGCGGCGGCACCGGGCTCGCCGCGGCGGCCGCCGCCGGACTGGGACTGCCCGCTCAGGCGGCGGTCGCCGCGCCCGTGGACAACCCCGCGAGCGTGCCGGGCGGGACCGCGCTGATCGACGTCGCCGCCGGTTCCACCCGCTGGCTGGCCGGTGTCGCCAACCAGGACAGCTCGACCACGCTCCAGGGCATCGCCTTCGACTCGGCGAACGGGCACTTCTACACGCTCCAGGTCGCCGGGGCGAGCCAGATCGCGTACCTCCGCTCGGGCAGCCAGGTCGCGGTGACGGCGTCGATCGGCGGGGACGACCACGCCGAGTCGGGCGACCTCTGTCTGACCCGGCACGACATCGCCACGGGTGCGGTCAACGGGTACATGTACCTGCTGGGCTTCGGCCATGGCGTCTCCCTGGGCATCCAGCCCGCGAGCGGCGGCAATCCGGCGTACGTGTGGACCGAGGCCGGGTCCGGGCGCAGCGGGTACGGGCAGGAGTTCGTCCGCTTCCCCTTCGCCACCAAGACCGTGCTGTGGACCAGCCACCCGTCCGTGCAGCGCTTCGGCTCACCGGACCCGGCGGCGACCTCGATGACGCCCTCGGTGGACGTGGACCACAACATCCTGCTGATCCGCTACGCGCTGGGCTCCGACCACTGGTTCGCGGCGTACGACCTCGCCGCGGCGGTGGCCACGGCGGGCACCGGCACCCTGCCGGCGCCGCTGGCCCGTATCCAGCAGCCCCCGCTCTACAAGTACAACGCCGACGGCACCCCGGACACCGCCACCCCGGCGACCTTCCAGGGCTTCACGTCCTACGGCCAGTACGTCTACATGCTCGACGGCGACCCCCGCACGAGCACCCCGTCGAGCACCCTGACCGGCGTGGACAAGTGGGCCATCCACACCACGTCCTTCGACCTCAACGGCACCCAGAACGACCCCACGACGGGCTACATCGCCAGCACCCACTCGGAGGCTGACGCGGCAGCCGACCCCCGCGAACCGGAGGGCATGGCCATCTACACCGGCTCGGGCGCCCCGCGCCTGTGCTTCGGCATCACGAACAACTCGGGCAGCAACCGGCAGTTCGACCTTTATTACAAGGTCTGAGTACGGGGGTTTCCGGTACGGAGTCGACCCCCGTACCGGGACGCCTCACCGGTACTTCTCGACCGTCCCCACCATCGCCTCGACCTCCCCAGCCGTGGCCGCCTTCTGCCCCGCGAGCCGAATGTCCTCCCACACAAAAACAGAAGCCCCGCCAGGAATTTACTGGCGGGGCTTCTGTGACCGAACTGGAGAGTCGACTCAGTTACCCGGACCCCAATCTCCCGGAACCCGTCGAACCAACTGAGTCAGCATCTCACCCCGATCAAGGCGCGGAGAAATTCCGCCCTCCGATCAGAGGGCTCTTCGCTTCATCCGGGCCTCACACCCGGCGAGCAAATCGGAATAACCCCGCAACGCGACATCAGGAGATCGCCGAGGTGCCGAGTACCGAGCCTCGACGTGGATCCAACAGGTTGACGTCAGCTTTCTCGAACCTTTCCTCGAGATGCTCAAATCCCCGCCGTCGAACATAGGCGGCCTCATTTGCGTAGATCGGGATCAGCCACAAGATGGAGACCTCTTTGTCCCCATCGCGAAAGCTGTCATACCCCGATGGGTAAGCGTAGAGCGGAGCAACGAGCAGGTGGTCCGCCTCACTTCCCTCCATCCAAGGCCAACCCAGGGCCAGCACAGAGCCCACATCCGCGTTCCGTCCCGCCGCTTGCCAATGGGCGACCATGGTCACTGTTTCAACGTGACGCTGAAACGCACACGGAGAGAGCAGCGCGAACTCATGGGCACCTTCTCCGGTAATTGATGCACCCATCGAGACATAGACCCAGGCTTCAGATGGATCCGTCGGCTCAATGCAACGCACGCGGAAGCCCGGCAGTATCTCTTCGATGGGCCCAGCATCCCACCGGTCATCTACATGCGGTGTGTTTGCCCAAGAATTGCGCAGATGTCGGTCGAGCGCATTTTGGCGGCCGTCGATCACTGGTTCCATGACTATCTCCCCATTCCGAACGCGTTCGCCAGTTTCGTCAAGGCACCCGAGAGCCTGCCCCCTTGACTACTTTGGCATGCTCGACATCGCGTGCCATCAATACCCGCTTTCGCGTATTCGCGCCGCTCCGCGTTCGTCATCTTCCACCCGTCATGGAAATAGTAGTGCTCGCCGAGCGGCGGGTCGTGCTCAGGTACGGGCTGGGTTGCGGTTCCCTCAACCTGCACCTCTCCGCAATCCAGGCAACGCGTGCCCGCACCAGCCTTCCTGGCGGCTCGCCCAGCGGGGCCACGAGTCTGCGCCCCACCGTAGTCACGCTTCCTGTTG
This sequence comes from Streptomyces sp. NPDC085596, assembly GCF_044541565.1. Taxonomy (NCBI): domain Bacteria; kingdom Bacillati; phylum Actinomycetota; class Actinomycetes; order Kitasatosporales; family Streptomycetaceae; genus Streptomyces; species Streptomyces sp. NPDC085596. The sequence continues at coordinate 225,079 of NZ_JBITTC010000008.1, forward strand.
TACTTCTTCGTCGGCATGGCGGGACCTTGCCTGTCGGACACCGTCCCCGCGGAATCCACCTCAAATCGCGCCGCACCGATCGGGCACGCCGCGGCACTGTCGTTGTGAACGAGGACTTCGATTTCACCAGCCGCCACGTGATACGTGTGCAGGCCCGCGATGCTCAGATCGTAAGTGACACCGTGGGACGTATACGACTTCACCTTGGCGATCTTGGTGTGGCTTCCGTCGCCGTCCTGAAGCTCGTAGCCCGCCTTGAGGTCACCGGCCTGGGTCCAGGCGTTGTGGCTGGTCTCGTAGAACTGGTGGTGCTTGGTGGCGTGGATCGTCTTCACACCCGATTTCGTGGCTACGGCGATGTCGGTGAAGTCGCGGTCGGTCTTGGTGACGATCACCGCCTTGACCTTGTGCTTCTCCTTCTTGGTCTTGCCGGGCTCCGCCGTCAGGACGTAGTCGCCGGGCTTGACCTGGGAGATGGGCTTCACCATGGCGTTCGCCATGAGGACGCCCGTGCTACCGGTGAAGCTGTGCGGCGTGCAGCCCTTGCGGCCGAACCTGCTCCCCGCGGCACCGAAGATGCCGCCCGTGGCCGCGCCGACCGCCGACGCCTTCGCCGCGCCGCTCGCGCTGCAGCCCTCCTCGCTGGAGGCGCAGGAGATGCCGTAGCCGACCGCGCCTTCCGCGGCTCCGCCCGCCGCGCCCATGGCCGCGCCGTTGAGAACCTTGCCGCCGGCGCCGGCGAGCAGTCGGCCCACCGCGCCGGAGGCCGCACCACCGGCCGCACCACCGAGGGCACCGGTCGCGGCGCCGATCGCCACCGACCCGAGGAACCCGCCGACGGACTTGGGGCCGTCGCTCATCATGTAGCCGACACCGTTGGCCGCCGCACCCGCGAGGGCCGCGCAGCCGACCGCTCCGACACCCCAGGTCGCAGCGGTGCAGCCGGTGAAGACCGCCACACCCACCGCGACCGAGACGATCGTCGCGGCGTGCTGCTTGACGAAGTTGGTCGTGGCCTTGGCCGCTGCCTTGACGCCCCGGCCGACCTTCTGGACGGCCTTCTTGCCGAGGGCGACCGCCTTGCTCGCTACGCTCTTGGCCGCCTTGGCGACCTGACGGGCCTTCTGTTTGACGTGTTGGACGACCTTGTGGGCATAGCGTTTGACGCTCTTATAGGTGCGTTTGACGTATCTCTTGACCTTTTTGACGCTGTCGTGGACGTAGTGCACGACCTTGCGCGCGGCCCGGCGGACCTTGTGGACGACCTTCTTGACGGCCTTCTTGATGTGCTTGGCCGCCTTGCGGACCTTCTTGGCGACGGCCTTGGCCGCGTGCTTGGTCTTCTTCCAGGCCGACTTGGCCTTGCTCTTGACCTTCTTGGCGACCTTGTGGAACGCCTTCTTCACGAAGCCGAACCAGTGCCCGGTCGGGTCGACGCCCGTCATCGGGTTCTGGTTGGCGTAGGCGTACGCGTTGGCGTTCACCGAGTCCGGCAGCGGGTCGTTGCCGACGGTGTCCCGGCTGTTGAACTGCCCGGTCTGCGGCGAGTACCAGCGCGCGGCCATGTTGACCTGGGCGGTCTCGGGGTCGGTCCAGCCGGACTGGTAACCGAGGTTGCCCAGCATCCCCGTCGAGGCGGAGACCTTGCCGAACGGCGTGTAGCCGGCCGAACCGCTCAGCGCCTCACCGGAGTCGGTGTACTGCGCGACCAGGTCGTCGTGGATGTCGGTCAGCGCCAGCACCGACGACGCGCCCGACCTCACACCCAGCAGCGAACCGTCGGCGTTGCGGCTGTAGGCGGCCGAGCCGTCGGAGGAGACGTCGTTGCCGTCACCGCTGTACTGGAAGGAGAAGATGTCCGCGCCGACCTTGTCCTTGGCCTTCAGGACGCGGTCCAGACCGTCGTAGGTGTACGTCCGGTCGCCCTCGTTGATCACGCGGTTGAAGGCGTCCGCCTTCATCTCGGTCCTGGTCCCGGACTCGTCCGTGATCGAGCTCAGCGTGCCGCGCTTGGTGTACGCGTACGCGCTGTGGCCGTCCGAGGTAAGCCGGTTGCGGGCGTCGTAGGTGTAGGTGTCGCCGCCGACCCGCGTGCGGTTGCCCGAGGCGTCGTAGCCGTAGACCTCCGTGGTGGTGCCGTTGTTCCAGGACGTCAGCCGGTCCGACCAGTCGTAGGCGTAGGTGTTCGTGGACGCGCCCGCGACACCCGTCGTCGTCTTCGACGCGATGTTGTCGTTGGCGTCCCACCCGTAGCCGATGGAGGACAGCACCTTGCCGGCCGGCGAGGTCAGCTTGTCGTCGGTGATGCGCTTCAGCGCGTCGTAGGAGAACGTGCGCTTGGACTTGCCGGTGCCGTAGTCGATCTGGGCGACGGCGTTGTCGGTGTTGTAGGTGTAGGTCGCGGTGGAGTCGGTGATGCCGTCCCTGACCGTCTTCAGGCGGCCGGCCGGGTCGTACCCGTAGGTCGACGTGCCCGAGGCGTCCGTGCGGGACGTCAACGCGCCGTCGCCGTTGTAGGCGAACGCGGAGCTGCCCGAGGGGCCGGAGGCCGTCAGCAGCGAGCCCCGGTCGTCATAGGTGAAGGTGTCGTCGTCCGTCCCCGCGCCGGCGACGGACGTGATCCGGTCGTCGGAGTCGTACGCGTAGGTGTGGTCGGCCGTGGCGGCCTCCGCGCCCGAACCGGACTGCTTCACCAGCCGGCTCTTCGCGTCGTACTCGGCGGTGATGGTCACCCCGCCCGGTGAACGCTGCTCGGCCACCCGGCCGTTCGCGTCGTACACCGTGGTGTAGGTGCGGTCGGCCGCGGCGGGCTGGTCCGGGGTGGACGGCTCGATGACGGACTCGGGCAGCCCCCACTTGTTGTAGGTGGTGATGAACGGGTTGCCCCGGCCGTCGGTGAAGCGGGTGCGGTTGCCCGCGACGTCGTAGCCGAAGGACGTGGTGATCGACTCGGTCGCGGAGACCGGCTCCACCGCCTTGGTCACCAGACCCGTGGGGTCGACGGTGAAGGTGGTGGTGTGGCCCCGGTAGTCGGTCACCGACAGCGGGTTTCCGGCGCGGTCGTAGGTGGAGCCGCTGGTGCGCAGCACCGCTCCGGCCGCGTCCAGGTCGCTGGTGGCGGTCAGCCGGCCGAAGCCGTCGTAGGTGTTCTTGGTGCTCGCGTTGTCCGGGTCGGTCGCCGCGAGGACGTCACCGTCCATGGTGTAGGTGAACTTCGAGACGTTGCCCGCCCCGTCGGTCACCTCGGTGGCCTCGCCGAGGGCGTTGTACTTGTACGACTCCGAGACACCCGTCGGGCTCACCCTGCGGGAGAGGTCGCCGCCCGGCGCGTTGTACTCGTTGATCGCCGTGTACGCCCGCTGCGTGGGCTGACGCACGATGTCCGTGCTGGTCAGCTCGTTGCCCAGGTAGTCCCAGGTGGACTCCTGACGTGCGCCGCCCGGGCTGTTCGACGACAGCAGGTCGCCGGCCACGTCGTAGACCATCGTCGACGTGCCGCCGCCCGGCTCCGTGACCGAGGCCACGTCGCCCAGCTGGGTGTAGGTGTACGCCGTGCGGTTGCCCAGCGGGTCGACCTCCGCCGTGACCTGGCCGAGCTTGTTGTACTCGTTCCAGGACGTGGCCGTGATCGGGGTCGAGGCCCCCGGCGCGGTGTAGTCCGGCAGCTTGGTCGAGGTCTCCTGGCCCTCGGCGTCGTAGGCCGTGGTCGTGACGTTGCCGAGCGGGTCGGACGTCTCGGTCGTCTCACCGAAGGTGTTGTAGCCGGTCATCGAGATCGGGCGGACCGCACTGGCCGTGCCGCCGCCGGTCTCGGCGTCGACGACCGGCTCGGTGACCACGGTCTGCTGAGCGGCCTCGTCGTAGGCGTAGTCCGTGGTGTTGCCGAGCTCGTCGGTCGAGGACAGCGGCAGGCCCCGCTGGTCCAGCTTCCAGGTGTCGGTCTGCACCGAGCTGCCGGCTGCCGGGAGCGTGCCGCCGGACAGGGCGGACACCTGGGGCGCGGTCAGCGCGTCGCTGTAGACCTGGACATCGGCGATCGAGCCCTGGGCGTTCTCGGCGTAGGTGCCGTTGAAGAGGCGCCGGCCGATCTGGAGCGGGCCGGTGGCCTCCCAGGGTGAGGTGAAGGACGTCGTGGTGCCCGACTGGGCGCCGTTGACGTACAGCTTCAGCGAGGCGGACGCCTGGTCGTACACACCGGTGAGGTGGGTCCAGGTGCCGGTCTTGACCGCGGCGGTGCCGGAGCTGGTCCGGACGGTCGCGGCGCCGGCGGCGTCCGTGGAGTGGCGGTTGAAGGTCCAGCCGTAGGCCGTGGAGTAGTAGAGCTGGAAACCGCTGTTGAGCTGCCCGTCCTGTGCGAGGAAGGTGCTGTTCGTGGCGGTGGTGCCGAGCTTGACCCAGGCGGAGACGGTGAAGTCGCCGCTGGTGTTGACCGCCGGGCCGTCCGCCTGCCCGTAGGCGCTGGCGGTGCCGTTGAAGACGGCGGAGCCGCCCTTCTCGGTGGAGCGGGTGACCGAACTGCCCAGTGTCACCTTGCTGTTGCCGCCGGAGGAGTCCTGGGCCGTGAGGCCGCTGGGCTCCGACAGCTTCCAGCGGGCCACCGGAGCGGTGGTGCCGTCGTGCTCCGTGTAGCCGGTGACATTGCCCAGCCGGTCGTAACGGCTGTCGGTCCGGTCGACGTCACCGGTGGCCGGGTCGGTCTCGGTCTCCGTCACGACGTTGTCGTCCGGGTCGTAGGAGACCTTGGTGCCGCGGTTGACACCGGTCGGGTCGAGCACGGACGAGGCGACGCGGTCGGCGGCGTCCACCGTGAAGGTGGACGTGGTGCGGCCGTCGTTGGTCACCTGCTTGATCAGGTTCCCGGCCGGGTCGTAGGTGTTGGCCTCCTCGACGAACTGCTTGCCGTTCGACGGGTCCTTGCGTGTGACCGAGGCGGCGAGGCCGTCGTCGGTGTAGGTGTACGCCGTCACCCAGCCCATCGCGTCGGTGACCGAGGCGAGCCGGCCCGCCGGGTCGTACGCACGGGACTCCTGGACCAGCGTGGTCGGCGCCGACGGGTTGTTCGGGTCGCCGGTGTAGCCGAGCAGGTTGGTGGTGAGGGCGCGTCCCTCGGCGTCGAAGGTGTAGGTGTTGACCGTCCCCAGCGGGTCGGTCTCCTTGACCTTGTTGCCGTAGACGTCGTACTCGAAGGCCGTCGTGCCGCCGCCGGGGTCCGTCCGCGAGGCGAGACGGTCGTAGGCGTCGTACGTCATCGACGTCGACCGCGAGGCGTCCCCGCCCCGCACGTCGGCCACCGTCTGCGAGAGCACGTTGCCGTCGTCGTCGAAGCCCGTGGTGGTCTTCGCCTGGTGCACCGCGCCGGTGACGCGGTTGGTGACGGCGGGGCTGGTCTCGGTGACGACCTGGTCGTTCTTGTCGTACGTCTGGGAGGTGGTGAGGCCGGACGGCTGGGAGTCGGAGGTCTCCGTGCGGGAGATCTGCCGGCCCAGCTTGTCGTAGGTGTACGCGATCTTCGCGCCGTTGGCGTCGGTGACCGTGGCGAGGTCGCCGGTGGAGAAGTAGGTGTACTTCGTCGTCCGGCCGCCCGGTGTGGTGACCGTGTCCGTCAGGCCGGCCGGTGCCAGGGCGCCCCCGCCCTCGGCGGCCGGGGTGGACGCCGTGGTGTAGGTGGTGGTGGCGGTACGGCCGTTGGGATGGCCCGGGACCGGGGGGCTGGTGACCGACAGCAGGTTGCCGCCGGTGTCGTAGGAGTAGCCGGTGAGGTAGGTGTTGTCCGTGGGCCCCGAGGAACGGCCGTCCCGCTCGGTGAGCAGCAGGTCGTTGCGCGGGTCCATCGCCGGGAACGCGGTCGTGGCGTCCGGGTAGTACGTGTAGTACTCCGTGGCGCACTTGTTCGCCGTCGTGTCCTGGCAGCTGGTCTGCGAGACCGTGTTGCCGCGCACGTCGTAACCCGTGATGCTCCGGTTGCCGTTGGCGTCGGTCACGGTGTGCAGGAAGCCGCCCGTGTCGTAGCCGTAGGTCGTCCGGTTGCCGTCGGTGTCGACCGCGGCCAGCAGACGGTTGCCCATCTCCGCGTCGTAGACGTACTTCAGGGTCTTGTTCGTCGGGTCGGTCAGCGTGACCGTGCGCACCGGGGCGACGCCGGACGACGCCTTGTACGCCGACCAGTGCTGCTCGACCTGGTCCTCGGACAGCGGGTGGCCGTAGGTGGCGACCTCGGCGATGGAGCCGTTGAAGAAGCTCAGGTCACCGGGCGAGACGTCCCAGGTCTTGGCGAAGCCCGCGCCGACGAACGACCGCGTGTTGCTCTGGTCGCCCACCGCGCCGGTGAAGTCGGCCTGCTTGGCGCCGTCCAGGTACATCGTCTGGGTGGTGCCGGAGGCCGACAGCACCGCGTGGTGCCAGGTGCCGTCGGTGACGGCGGCCGTGGAGCCGAAGGCGCCGGAACCGGTGGCGCTCCACCAGTGGCCGTGCAGCTTGCCGTCGGTGCCCACGTACAGCAGCGGACTCCAGGACCCGGACGGGGTGCCGGCCGGCGCCTTCGCCTGGTCGGAGAGGATCACACCGGGAGCACTGGTCCTGAACCACAGCTCGACGGCGCGCTCGCCCGAGCCGTGCCAGGGGGCGTACGGGATCTCCGCGTAGGACGACGTGCCGTCGAAGGACGCGGCGGTCGCGTCACCGGCGCCGAACGGACCGGCCACGCCCTGCGTGACGGTGTTGTACGTGCCGAAGCCGGTGTGCACCTCGTTGGCGGCCTGCTGTGCGCCGAGGGTGTCGGAGAGCCGCCAGTAGCCGGCCGGGGCCGAGCCCATCACCGCCGAGCGGTAGACCTGCGAGGAGCCGGTGACGGTGGGCGGGTTGAGCTTCCAGGTGCCGCCCTCGGAATCCGTGGCCTGCTTGACCAGGTCGTCGGTGGTGCCGTAGACGACCGACGCCTGAGTCTTCCCGCCGGGCGTGGTGATCTTGTTCAGCAGACCGGCGGACCGCTTGGCGGCCTGGTACTGCGCGGTGATCACCGAGGGGTCGAGCGGCTCGGAGTAGACGGCGGCCTCGGCCATCTGGCCCGTGTAGTGCCCGAGCTTGTCGTTCGGGTTCATCGAGGGCCAGCCGTCGGTGTTCACACCGGCGCCGAGCGAGAGGTAGGGCTGCTCCCAGTCGTTGATGGTGCCGCTCAGCGAGCCCTGCGAGGCACCGTCGAGGTACAGGGTCTGGCTGGTGGCCATGCCGGTGAGCACGGCGTTGTGCCACTGGCCGTCGGTGACGGAGGCCGTGGAGGTGATGGTGGACATGCAGCCCGGCGACATGGCCAGGCAGCCGCGCAGCTTGCCGTCGGTGCCGACGTACACGGCGGGGGTGTTCTTCTTGGTGTTGGCGACCGGGTCGGAGTCGCTCAGCGGCTTGTCGCCGTAGTAGAAGAGGACACCCCCCGCGGTGGTGGTCTTGAACCACAGCGAGACCGTCATGTACGACGGCGTGGCGCCCGGCGCGCTCGGCATCTCCACGTAGGAGGTGGTGCCGTTGAAGGCGGCCGTCTTCTGGGTGGAGCCGGCGAGGACGGACGAGCCGCCCAGGGTCACGTTGTGGTACAGCCCGTTGTAGCGGCCCTGGTTGTTGTCGACGGAGTCCGCCGCGACGGTGGCACCGGACGCCTCACCGAGCCGCCAGTAGGCGTACGGGTCGGCGTCCAGCACCGTGGTGCGGTAGTGGTTGCCGGTGGCGTAGCCGTAGGTGGTGCACTTGGCGGGGGTGGCCGGTGGGCAGACCGAGGTGAGCTGGTCGCCGCTGTAGCCGTAGTTCCAGGTCTGGACCGTGGACGAGTCGTCCTGGACCGCCGCGTCGGTGGCGACCGTGGCGACGTGCGCCGTGGTGGCGCCGGACGGCGTGGACCAGGTCAGGCCGAGCGAGCGCTGCGACTTCTCGTTGGTGATCTTCGTGAGCTGCCTGGCCGCGTTGTAGTAGAACTTCTCCGTGCGGCCCGCGTAGTCCTTGATCGTGGATATCGCCGTCGTGCCCGCCTTGGCGGTGGACTGCGTGAAGGCGTACTCGGTGAAGTCCTTGTCGGTCAGCGTGTATCCGCCGGAGACGGCCTGGAAGCGCGCGTACCTGCCGAGCGGGGGCTGGAAGGTGCCGTCGGTGTTGCGGCCGAAGGCGACCTGCTCACCACCGGGGTAGGTGATGATCACGCTGGTGACGGTGCCGGAGGGGTTCTTGACCTCGGCGGCCTTCATGTCGGCGACCGTCGACCAGCCCGCGCCGAACGCACCGTCGACCCGCGGGTCGATGCTGTTGTACGAGCGGTCGATCTCCAGCGAGGGGCCGACCACCTCGACGTCCGCGTCGGAGTCGTCGGTGGTGTAGTTGGCGTCGCTCGGGTCGAAGTCGTGGCCGTCGGTGTTCTGGGCGAGGCCCGAGGTGACCGGCGGCTGCGGCACGGCGGTGGTGAAGCGGCTGGAGTACGTCGTCTCGGCGAGTCCGTCGCTCACCCCCGCGTACCAGGCGTAGTTCTTCGACCACTTGAGCTTGCCCGCCGGTATCTTCCAGCTCCCCTTGGCCAGGGCGCCGGAGGTGACGACGGGCGTGGTGCTGTCGGAGTCGGCGTCGTACACCTCGAAGGAGTACGACAGCGCCGCGTTGGGCGACTTGTCGGCGTCGCTCGCGTAGACGAGCAGCTCCGGCTGGAGGGTGTTGGCCTGGAAGTTCTCCGGCGGGTACGAGGCGTTGACCTGCGGCTCGACATTGGTGCCGTAGGTCAGGTCGAGCGAGGGACGCCAGCCGGAGGTGGCCGAGTCGTCGGAGTGGAACTTCTTCCAGTGCAGCCCGTCACCGGTCGGCGCGGCCAGCGCCAGGCCGTAGTTGATGCCACCCGCGGCGACCTGGGTGAACCAGGACGTCGACAGCGGCACCGGCATCTTCACGCCGACACCGGTGCTGCCCGTGGTGTTGGTGCAGGAGGCGCCGGGGTCGGGCGTGGCGGAGCCGATGGCCGCGCCGTAGGACGGTCCGGGGTAGGTGGTGGTCGTCGACGGGGACCACGACTGGGTGACCGGGTAGACGGAGAACGCCTCCGGGGTGCAGGTCGCGGACCACAGCGCCCAGACGTTCAGGGTCGCGGCGGACACCTGGCGTCCGGCGATCGTCGAACCCAGCGACGAGAACTGGAGGAAGGAGTTCGCCTTGGTGGTGCCCGCGTCGTACGAACCGACCTTGATCTGGTTCTCCGCCGAGCGGTTGGCGCTGTAGTCGTTCTGGACGTACGTCGCCTGGCTGGTGTTGACGACCGTGGTCGGGTCGACGGTGACCGGGTAGACCCGCTCGGGGTCGTCCAGCCAGGCCCGGTCGGCGGTCATCCGCAGCGCGGGTCCGCCGTCCACGGTGGTCAGTTCGTAGATGACCTCGTGGGACCGGGCGCCGTCACCGGAGCGGCGGTCGATGCGCGAGTCCTCCATGTAGGCATGGGGGACGGTCGCGGCCACCTTGCCGTCGGCGCCGGTGAACTCGACGTCGCCGTTCTTGCCGATGCGCGGGGTCAGCCCCTTCGCGTCCAGCGCGAACAGCCAGGAGTTGTCCGCGTCCTTGGAGCGCAGGACGAGGTTCTCCTTGAAGCCGTCCGCGATCGGCGCGAGCTGCACATCGGTGCCGGGCAGGGCGTCGGCGTAGCGGAGGGTGCCGTTCTCGTCCTTCGACGCCTCGGTCTTGCGGGCGCCGAGGAGGGAGTACGCGACCGAACTGCCGTTGCCGAGGCCGAGGGAGGCCAGGCGGTCGTCGGCCGCGTCGGGGGCGAAGTCGACGTCGACGGAGTTGGCGGTCTGTTCGAACCGGCCGCCGTCGCCCTTCCTCAGGCTGGTGTCGATCGGCTTCCAGGTGCCGTCCGCCGACTTGAAGTTGGCCCGTACGTCGTAGTGGCGGACGGTGGTGGAGCCGTCGGCGTTGACGAAGTAGTCCGAGGTCGCCGTGGACTTCCTGGCGTCCCGCTCGCTGGTACGGGGGTTGAAGCTCTTCGCCGAGGCCAGGGCCTTGGTGGTGGTCTTCTCGGGCCGGCTCACATGGCGCTGGTAGGCGCCGAGTTCACCCTTGCCCCGGCCCGGCTTGTGACCGGCCGTGTGGTTGGTGCTGGTGGCCGCCGCCGAGGCGTGGTGGCTCTTGCCCCGCGCGGTGCCGCCCTGCTGGTCAGGGGTGTCGAGGGAGGAGCTGTGGGCCCACTTCGCCAGACCGGCGAAGGACAGTTCGGGCATGCTCAGCGCCGGCAGGGTGGCGCCGGTGGCCGCCGCTGTCTCGGTGGTGAGCATGAAGGAGAAGGAGACAAGTACCGAAAGAGCCGTAGCCCTCGCTCGACGCCTGCCGGAACCGTCCGGCGGGAACAAGCGAGGGCTACGGACCCAGCGAACACGCATGGGAGAGCCTTAACTTAAGAAGTCAGCAAAACTTCGTAAGCTTTTCTTATCTTCGATCACTTGACCTACACGAGACCATCACTTTTAACTGATCTTTACTAGAACTTCCCGCGCGTCACTGCTCCGTGTCGTCGACAGCCCGCGTGATCGCGTCGGCCACCGCCCCCTGGAGCGAGTCGTCCGGTGCGGCCACGGTGACGTTCCCGGCCTTGCCCTCCTTGGCACTTGACGCGCCGTCGACGACCACGAACCGCACCTCGGGATGGTTCGCCGCCGCCTCTCGCGCGGCCTGCGCCTGCGGCGCGCCGACCGCGACCAGGACATCGCACTGCCGCTGCATCAAGCTGTTGAGGAACGGCCGGCTGTTGGCCACCGACTGCGCGCCGACCACCGGCACGTAGTTGATCCGGGCACGGGTCTCCAGCGACGCCCGCTGCATGCCCTGCCACGCCGAGGCGGCGCGGGTTCCCCGCGCGATGCCCTTGTCACCGGCCAGCAGGCACGCGTCGAACTCCTTGTACTGGCGCGCGCGGGTGTCGGGCGGACCGTCCTGCCGTCCGTCGAGGTAGATCCACAGCCCCGCCGCCACCGCGGCCGACAGCACGGCACCGGCGACGGTCCACCCCCTGCGGCCGCGCGACAGCCGGGCAGCGGCCGTCATCGCACGCAGGAGTCCGCGCTTGTACCGGCTCTCCGGTGCCTTCTTGTTCGCGCGCCAACCGCGCCGGGTCTTCACTGCTGTCTTTCCTCTGTCCTTCGGATGGAGCGCGCGCGGAGGCGCGAAGAGAGCGCATCAAAAAATCGGCGACGGCCGGAGATGCTCCGTCCGCCGCCGACCGTGCTCGGATTTCAGCCCGTGATCAGCACAACCGCCAGCAGCACGGCCCCCGCCAGCACCGGGATCAGGATCTCGTAGGCCCAGCGGACGGTGATCTCGCCCTGGGCGTGCTCCGCCTCGCCATGGCGTTCGTGGAGGTCGCGGAGGTCGTCCATGATCTTGTCGGTCTCCGCACGGGCGGGCGCGTCCACCGCCTCGGCGGCGCCGAAGGCACTCGCTCCCCCGCCGCCGAACACCCCGCCGAAGCCGCTGCCGCCCCGGGCCCCGCGGGCCGCCTGCGCCGCCGCGCGGGCCCGCTTGTTGGCCGCGCGCTTACGGGCGCGCAGCGAGACGGGGATCGCCCAGAGCTGGAACTTGGTGCCGGAGTCGGTCAGGGCCTCGTTGGAGTAGCTCGAGCGCAGGGAGCCCAGCCGGCCCCAGGGCAGGGTGATCACGCGGAAGGGGTTGCGGACCCGCAGCCGTTCCTCGTCGGCGAAGACCGCCGGGCGCAGGGTGAAGGCGCTCACCAGCGGCACGACCAGGATCATCACGGCCAGCGCGAGCCACCTCACCTGGCCGTGGCCCCGGAACAGCGCGTCGCAGCCGAGCCAGATGACGAGGGCCAGCACGAGCACACCGCCCACGAGTCCCATCGGCGAGCGGTAGATCCGGTCCCTGGCGGCGGGCACCACGGGCCGCGACGCGGGTGACTGGTGGTCCGGGGTCGTCATGGCCCCGATTGTGCACGAAGGCCGCGAGCCCACCACCACCTGGCCCGATACCGGAGCCCATCCGTGACCTGCGGCGGAGGAAACCCCGCACAACCCCACCCCCGGGGCTATACAGCCGCTACGCGCGTAGATATGCTCGTCTGGTGACCATGCCCTCCCCCAAGCTCTCGACGCCGCTCGAACAGGGCGGTGCCCCCATCGCATCCCCCGCAAAGGCGTTCGCCGACGTCACCGCGTCCGACAGCACGCTGCGCCGCTTTCTCCACGGGCTGCCCGGCGTCGACACGGTCGGCCTGGAAGCGCGTGCCGCGTCCCTCGGGACCCGCTCGATCAAGACCACCGCGAAGGCGTACGCCATCGACCTCGCCATCTCGATGGTCGACCTGACCACGCTGGAAGGCGCGGACACCGCCGGCAAGGTCCGGGCGCTCGGTGCCAAGGCGGTCCACCCGGACCCCACGGACCGGACGAGCCCGACCACCGCCGCCGTCTGCGTCTATCCCGACATGGTGGCCGTCGCCAAGGAGGCCGTCGCCGGTTCGGGCGTCAAGGTCGCCTCGGTCGCCACCGCGTTCCCGGCCGGCCGGGCCGCGCTCGCCGTGAAGCTGGCCGACGTGCGCGACGCGGTCGCGGCGGGTGCCGACGAGATCGACATGGTCATCGACCGGGGCGCGTTCCTCGCGGGCGACTATCTCAAGGTGTACGACGAGATCACCGCCGTGAAGGAAGCCTGCGGGACGAGCGCCCGGCTGAAGGTCATCTTCGAGACCGGCGAGCTGTCGACGTACGACAACATCCGCCGGGCGAGCTGGCTGGGCATGATGGCGGGCGCGGACTTCATCAAGACGTCCACCGGCAAGGTCGCGGTCAACGCCACCCCGGCCAACACCCTGCTGATGCTGGAGGCGGTGCGCGACTTCCGCGCCCAGACCGGCGTCCAGGTCGGCGTGAAGCCCGCGGGCGGCATCCGCACCACCAAGGACGCGGTCAAGTTCCTGGTGCTGGTCAACGAGACCGCGGGCCAGGACTGGCTGGACAACCACTGGTTCCGCTTCGGCGCCTCCTCGCTGCTGAACGACCTGCTGATGCAGCGTCAGAAGCTGGCCACCGGCCGCTACTCCGGCCCCGACTACGTGACGGTGGACTGATCACCATGGGTTCCCTCTTCGAGTACGCACCGGCGCCGGAGTCCCGCGCCGTCGTCGACATCGCCCCCTCCTACGGCCTCTTCATCGACGGCGAGTTCACCGACTCCGCCGACGGCAAGGTCTTCAAGACCGTCTCCCCCTCCACCGAGGAGGTGCTCTCCGAGGTCGCGCAGGCCGGTGAGGCGGACGTGGAGCGCGCGGTGAAGGCCGCCCGCAAGGCGTTCGAGAAGTGGTCGGCGCTGCCCGGCTCCGAGCGCGCCAAGTACCTGTTCCGTATCGCCCGCATCATCCAGGAGCGCAGCCGCGAGCTGGCCGTGCTGGAGACGCTGGACAACGGCAAGCCGATCAAGGAGACCCGCGACGCGGACCTCCCGCTGGTCGCCGCGCACTTCTTCTACTACGCGGGCTGGGCCGACAAGCTCGACCACGCCGGCTTCGGCGCGAACCCCCGCCCGCTGGGCGTCGCCGGCCAGGTCATCCCGTGGAACTTCCCGCTGCTGATGCTGGCGTGGAAGATCGCCCCGGCGCTGGCGACCGGCAACACGGTCGTCCTCAAGCCCGCCGAGACCACCCCGCTGTCCGCCCTGTTCTTCGCGGACATCTGCCGTCAGGCCGGCCTGCCCAAGGGTGTCGTCAACATCCTTCCCGGGTACGGCGACGCGGGCGCCGCGCTGGTCGCGCACCCGGACGTGAACAAGGTCGCCTTCACCGGCTCCACGGCCGTCGGCAAGCAGATCGCGCGGACCGTCGCGGGCACCAGCAAGAAGCTCACGCTGGAGCTGGGCGGCAAGGGCGCCAACATCGTCTTCGACGACGCGCCCATCGACCAGGCCGTCGAGGGCATCGTCACCGGCATCTTCTTCAACCAGGGCCAGGTGTGCTGCGCGGGCTCGCGGCTGCTGGTCCAGGAGTCGATCCAGGACGAGCTGCTGGACGCCCTCAAGCGCCGTCTGTCCACGCTGCGCCTCGGCGACCCGCTGGACAAGAACACCGACATCGGCGCGATCAACTCCGCCGAGCAGCTGGCCCGGATCACCGCGCTCGCCGAGAAGGGCGAGGCCGAGGGCGCCGAGCGCTGGTCCCCGGCCTGTGAACTCCCGGAGAGCGGCTACTGGTTCGCCCCGACGCTGTTCACCAACGTGACCCAGGCGCACACCATCGCCCGCGACGAGATCTTCGGCCCGGTGCTGTCGGTGCTCAGCTTCCGCACTCCGGACGAGGCCGTCGCCAAGGCCAACAACACCCAGTACGGGCTGTCGGCGGGCATCTGGACCGAGAAGGGCTCCCGCATCCTGGCGGTGGCGAACAAGCTGCGCGCCGGTGTCGTCTGGTCCAACACGTTCAACAAGTTCGACCCGACCTCGCCGTTCGGCGGTTACAAGGAGTCGGGCTTCGGCCGCGAGGGCGGTCGCCATGGCCTGGAGGCGTACCTCGATGTCTGATGCCACCCGACTTTCCGTCTTCAAGACCTACAAGCTGTACGTCGGGGGCAAGTTCCCCCGCTCCGAAAGCGGCCGGGTGTACGAAGTGACCGACTCAAAGGGCAACTGGCTGGCCAACGCCCCGCAGTCCTCCCGCAAGGACGCCCGTGACGCGGTCGTGGCCGCGCGCAAGGCGTTCGGCGGCTGGTCCGGCGCGACCGCGTACAACCGCGGTCAGGTGCTGTACCGCGTCGCGGAGATGCTGGAGGGCCGCAAGGAGCAGTTCGTCCGCGAGGTCGCCGAGGCCGAGGGCCTGTCCAAGGCGAAGGCGTCGGCGGTCGTGGACGCGGCCATCGACCGCTGGGTCTGGTACGCGGGCTGGACCGACAAGATCGCCCAGGTCGTGGGCGGCGCCAACCCGGTCGCGGGCCCGTACTTCAACCTGTCCTCGCCCGAGCCGACCGGTGTGGTCGCGGTGCTGGCCCCGCAGGACTCGTCCTTCCTGGGCCTGGTCTCGGTGATCGCCCCGGTGATCGCCACCGGCAACACGGCGGTCGTCATCGCCTCCGCGAAGGCCCCGCTGCCCGCCCTGTCCCTGGGCGAGGTGCTGGCCACCTCCGACGTGCCGGGCGGTGTCGTCAACATCCTGTCGGGCAGCACGGCCGAGCTGGCCGCGCCGCTCGCCGCGCACCAGGACGTCAACGCGATCGACCTCGCGGGCGCGGACGCGGAGCTGGCGAAGGAGCTGGAGATCGCGGCGGCGGACAACCTCAAGCGCGTCCTTCGTCCACAGCCTGTGGATCACGCGGCGACTCCCGGCATCGACCGCATGACGGCGTTCCTGGAGACCAAGACGGTCTGGCACCCCACCGGGGCGCTGGGCGCGTCGGGCTCGTCGTACTGAGCGCACACGGAGCCGCGCCGTGCCTTCATCGCGAAGGGGCGGCGCGGCTTCGCGATTGTCAGCCCTCGGGGCTGAGCAGGCCCAGAGTCTGGCCGACGACCGGGACCGCGCCGAAGGACGGGGCCTGGGCGACCGGCGCGGTGAGCGCCAGGGTGTTGAGCGGCTTGAAGTCGGCGACGGCGGTGCCGATGCCGTTGTTCAGCGGGTCGGTGCCGGTGCCGGCCAGCGGGTTGGGCTTGAGCCCGGCCACAGCGCCGGTGGCGTAGCCGACCGAGGTGGTCAGGGCGTTCAGCCCGGACTGCGGGTTGATGTCGCCGACGGAGGTGGAGCGCAGCGGCGGTACGTCCACGAGCGGGGCGGCCGCGTCGGCGTGGGCCGCGCTCGCGCCCGCCGCCAGGGCCGCTCCGGCCGACGCGAGGGCGATCAGGGCGCGCCGCGCGGCGGGCTGACGGGGAGACCGGGGTGCGGAATGTCGGGCCATCAGTGGTGCCGCCTTCTGGTGCGCAGGGTAATACGGTCGACACGTAGGGTAGTTGACATGTGACGCGCGCTCCAATGTGGACCCGCGGGGTCGGCAGGACGGCCACCATGCGTCAAACTGGTGTTCCGTGAGCATCCATCCCCCGTCCCCCGCCCGCGTGGTGCTGCTGTCCGGCCCCTCCGGTTCGGGCAAGTCACTCGTCGCCGCCCTCTCCGGGCTGCCCGTGCTGCGCCTCGACGACTTCTACAAGGAGGGCGACGACCCGTCGCTGCCGCTCGTCGACAAGAGCTCGGACATCGACTGGGACCATCCGCTGTCCTGGGACGCGGACGTGGCGCTCGCGGCGATAGTCCGGCTGTGCGCGTCCGGTTCGACGCCGGTTCCGGTGTACGACATCTCGCTGAGCGCCCGGACCGGCGAGGACACCCTGAGCATCGGCCGTACCCCGCTGTTCATCGCCGAGGGGATCTTCGCGGCGGAGATCGTGGAGCGCTGCCGCGAGCTGGGGGTGCTGGCGGACGCGCTGTGTCTGACCAGGGGCCCGGTCACCACCTTCCGGCGCCGCTTCCTGCGCGATCTGAAGGAGGGCCGCAAGTCGGTGCCGTTCCTGCTGCGCCGGGGCTGGCGGCTGCTGCGCGCGGAACGCTCGATCGTGTCCCGCCAGGTGTCCCTGGGCGCACACCCGTGCGGCCGGGACGAGGCGCTGAGCCGGATGGCGGCGGCCGCGGCGGGCCGCCAGGGGCGGCAGCAGACGGCGGCGTAAGAGGGGCTTGAGAAAGCGGAGAAGCGGGACTGCACGGCCCCCCAGCCGTCCAGCCCCGCTTCCCGGTACTCCCCCGTTTTCCCCCGTGTTTCCCCTTACGGGTTCTCGCGCGGACCCTCCCCCCGGTGGGCCCCCGCGATTCCCCGTATCCCCTCGGGCCGAGCCATGACGGCTCGTTCCCCCGTTCCCCCGTGGGTCCATCCCCCGATGGACCCGTCCTTCAGGCCACCAGCTCGCCGAAGGCGTCCTCGTGGTCCCGGCCGAAGCTCAGGACCTCGTCCTCGCGCAGGCGCCGCAGCGAGCGCCAGATGCTGGACTTCACCGTGCCGACGCTGATGCCGAGTATGTCGGCGATCTCCGGGTCGGTACGGCCCTCGTAGTACCGCAGCACCAGCATCGTGCGCTGGAGCTCGGGCAGCCGGGCGAGCGCCTGCCACAGGACGGCGCGCAGCTCGGTGCCGCGCATGGCGTCCGTACCGGCGGGCGTCTCCGGCAGTTCCTCGGTCGGGTACTCGTTCAGCTTGCGGCGGCGCCACGCGCTGATGTGCAGGTTGGTCATGGTGCGGCGGAGGTAACCGCCGACCGCGGCCTTGTCGCTGATCCGCTCCCACGCCCGGTAGGTCGAGAACAGCGCGCTCTGCAGCAGGTCCTCGGCCTCGAAGCGGTCGCCGGTCAGGTGGTAGGCGGTCGCGTACAGGGAGGCGCGGCGCTCCTGGACGTAAGCGGTGAACTCCGCCTCCGTCAGCGAGCGACGCTCCCCCTGCTCCCCCCTGTACGCGCTTCCCCCGTGCCCCTCCCCCGTGCGGGCGTCGACCACCGTCATGTAACCGGTGTGCTGACGCCCGGTGCCGCGGGCGCACCCCCGTACCCCCTGGGACTCGCGGCCGCGTGGCGGCAGCGTGGTCCCGGCACCGGACTTCCCGGAATTCTCTGCCCCCCGGTGTGCGTCGTGCAGACGCGTGACCACTGCGCTGGTGCTCATGCCGTGTGGCGTGTTCATCTCGCGCTCCCCGTCGTGGACTTCCGGTGCCTGGCGTGGCCGGTGATGCTCTCCCGCCTGCCGAAAAGCTTGCCGACCGTCCTTCATGGCCATGTCCGCCGACTGTCACAGACCTGTCACAGGGGCCGGTCCCGGCGGGTCGTGACGGGTTCCGGCGGGCCGGAGGTGGCAAGGGCCCGCTTTGGTACGCCGTGTCCGGACCGTGGGAACCGCGACCGCGGGCACCGCGGAAGAACCGCACCCGGCACGGGTCGTACGACAGGCGGTACATGGGCCAGAATGAGCCCGTGCCTTCCCTGTTGCTGATCGAGGACGACGACGCCATCCGTACGGCCCTTGAGCTGTCCCTGACGCGCCAGGGGCACCGGGTCGCCACCGCCGCGAGCGGCGAGGACGGTCTGAAGCTGCTGCGTGAGCAGCGCCCGGACCTGATCGTGCTGGACGTGATGCTGCCCGGCATCGACGGGTTCGAGGTGTGCCGCCGTATCCGGCGCACCGACCAGTTGCCGATCATCCTGCTGACCGCGCGCAACGACGACATCGACGTGGTGGTCGGACTGGAGTCCGGCGCCGACGACTACGTGGTCAAACCGGTGCAGGGCCGCGTCCTGGACGCCCGTATCCGGGCCGTGCTGCGGCGCGGGGAGCGCGAGTCCAGCGACTCGGCGACCTTCGGCAACGTCGTCATCGACCGCTCCGCGATGACCGTGACCAAGAACGGCGAGGATCTCCAGCTGACCCCGACCGAGCTGCGGCTGCTGCTGGAGCTGAGCCGCCGGCCCGGCCAGGCGCTGTCCCGGCAGCAGTTGCTGCGGCTGGTGTGGGAGCACGACTACCTGGGCGACTCCCGCCTTGTGGACGCGTGTGTGCAGCGGCTGCGGGCGAAGGTCGAGGACGTGCCGTCCTCCCCGACCCTGATCCGCACGGTCCGTGGTGTCGGCTACCGCCTGGACACCCCTCAGTGAGCGATCGAGGGGGATTCGGCCGCTGGGCGGCCGAGCGGGGGAGGAAGCTGGCCGGACTGCGTTTCACGAGCCTCAGGCTGCGACTGGTGCTGGTCTTCGGGCTGGTCGCGCTGACGGCGGCGGTGTCCGCGTCGGGCATCGCGTACTGGCTCAACCGCGAGGCGGTGCTCACCCGCGCCCAGGACGCGGTGCTGCGCGACTTCCGGCAGGAGATGCAGAACCGCGCGGGCGCCCTGCCCGCGCACCCCACGCAGGACGAACTCCAGCGCGCCGCCGGGCAGATGGCGGGCAGCAGCCAGCGTTTCAGCGTGCTGCTGGTCGCCCAGGACCCCGACGGCCGCACGGTGTACGGCGGTTCGGGCGGCCTGAGCGGCTTCTCGCTGAAGGACGTGCCCCCGTCGTTGCGCACGGCGGTGAACAAGCGGCAGAAGGCGAGCGGCTCCAACAAGTCGCCGTACCACCTGTACTGGCAGCGGGTCACCGACCGGGGCACTCCGTTCCTGGTGGCCGGTACGAAGGTGGTCGACGGCGGTTCCACCGGCTACATGGCGAAGTCGCTGGAGCCGGAGGCGAAGGATCTCAACTCCCTCGCCTGGTCGCTGGGGATCGCCACCGGCCTGGCCCTGATCGGCTCGGCGCTGCTCGCGCAGGCCGCCGCCACGACCGTGCTGAAGCCGGTGCACCGGCTCGGGGTGGCCGCGCGGCGGCTCGGCGAGGGCCGGCTCGACACCCGGCTGCGGGTCTCCGGCACGGACGAACTCGCCGATCTGTCACGGACGTTCAACAACGCGGCCGAGGCACTGGAGAAGCGGGTCGCGGACATGGCCGCCCGTGACGACGCCTCCCGCCGCTTCGTCGCCGACATGTCGCACGAGCTGCGCACCCCGCTCACCGCCATCACCGCCGTGACCGACGTGCTGGAGGACGAGCTGGAGTTCGAGGGCGGCGGCATCGACCCGATGGTCGAGCCCGCGGTGCGCCTGGTGGTGAGTGAGACCCGGCGGCTGAACAACCTGGTCGAGAACCTGATGGAGGTCACCCGCTTCGACGCGGGCACCGCCCGTCTGGTGCTGGACGACGTGGACCTCGCGGACCAGATCACCGCCTGCATCGACGCCCGCGCCTGGCTGGACGCGGTCGAGCTGGACGCCGAGCGCGGCATCCACGCCCGTCTCGACCCGCGCCGCCTGGACGTCATCCTCGCCAACCTGATCGGCAACGCCCTCAAGCACGGCGGCTCCCCGGTGCGGGTCTCGGTCCGCATCGACGGCGACGACCTGATGGTGGCGGTGCGCGACCACGGGCCCGGCATCCCCGAGGAGGTGCTGCCGCACGTCTTCGACCGCTTCTACAAGGCCAGCGCCTCCCGGCCGCGTTCGGAGGGCAGCGGCCTCGGTCTCTCCATCGCGCTGGAGAACGCCCACATCCACGGCGGCGAGATCACGGCCGCCAACTCCCCCGAGGGCGGCGCGGTGTTCACGCTCCGGCTGCCGCTGGACGCCTCCAGCCTCACGGAGGAGCCCGACGGGGACGACAAGGGCGACTCCCCGGCCGAGAGCAGCCACGGGGGGACCAGGTGAGCGGGCGGGCGGTGCGCGGGCTGCTGGCGCTGGGGCTGCTGGGCGCGCTCCTCACCGGGTGCGGCATCCGGCCCACGGAGGTGCCGACCGACTTCGGCGGGGCGCCGTCGCGGGTGCCCTGTTCGCCGGCCGGGTCCGGGCAGGCCACGCAGTCCCCGGAAGGGGTGCCGGTGCAGGTCTTCCTGCTGTGCGGGGCCTCGCTGGTGACCGTGGACCGTACGGTGCGGGTGCCGGAGGGCACGCCGGACGCGCGGCGCCGGGTCATGGTCGCGCAGGGACTGCTGGACCAGCTCGCCTCGGCGCCGTCGGCCGGGGAGCGGGCGGCGGGCTACCAGACCCGGGTGCCGGGCGGCATCACCGTCACCGGGCCGGGACGCGCGGAGCCCGAGGAGGCGCTGCGACTGAGCACCGCCCCCGACAGACTGGGCTCCCCCGCGCTCGCCCAGGTGGTGTGCACCTTCTCCGACTCCGCGGCGGCGGAGGGCGACGGCTCGGTGATCCTGGCCGGTCCGGCCCCGGCCGCGCCGCGCCGCTACGAGTGCACGGAGGACGTCCGCGACCACCCCGGACGCGTCCAACCCCCTTCCGGTTCGGTCGCGTTGAACTGAGACGCGGTCATGGCCGCGCGGGGCCGGCCGGGTGGGGGTGTGGTGCACGCCTCACCGGGGTGGGGCGCGGCGAAGCGGAACCGATCGAGCGCGGCGGCGCGTCTTGGGGGACGTGCAGCGTCAAGGCTCCATCGGCGGCAGCGCCGCGAACCGCATCCGAGTGACCGGGGTAGTCCTCCTCGTCGCGCATCTCGCGCTCGTCGCCTGGCTGACGCTGCGGCCCCTGGACGTGCCGTGGGTACGGCCCGCGAATCTGCGCCCGCTGGCCGGGCTGCGCGCCGATCTGGCGCTGGGCTGGCCCGAGGCGGGCCTCCGCTTCGGCGAGGGGCTGGCCCTGCTGGCCCCGCTGGGTTTCCTGCTGCCGATGGCGGACGGTCGGCTCACCGTCTCCCCCCTCGCTTCCCTGCTGCGTACGGCCGCCGCCGGCGCCCTGATATCCCTCGGCATCGCCCTGCTGCAGACCGGGGTGCCGGGCCGCGTGGTGGATGTGGACGCGCTGCTGCTGAACACCGCGGGCGTCCTCCTGGCCCATCTGGCGCTCGTCCCGGCGGGGCGGGCGTGGCTGCGGCGCCGGATGCGGGTCACGGCCGGGGCGCGGGAGGGGTACGGGCGCCGTGGCGGGTTCGGGGGGCGGGGCGGGCTGGGGGGCGTCCCTAGGGGCGGGCGTAGGGGTATCTCCGGTGGCGTGGCCGGGGGTTGCGACGGGTATCCGGCCGGGGAGGCGCGCGGGGCCGACCGGGCCGCCGGGGCCGGGGGTCCGGGTCCGGCCGGTGGTGCGGTGAGCGTGCGCGGGGAGCTTTCTCAGGGGCGGACCCCGACGATTCCCAGGGTCGGTATAGCCCCTTAGAGTGATGCTTCTCCCGCTTCGTCTCCGTACCGTTGGGCATACGACGACAGACGGGGGCGCGGCACTCGGCCCGCCCCGGCAGACGGCCCGCTCGCGGGCCGACGACCACGGAGGAGCCAGCCATGACCGCCCTTGCCCGCCCCACCAACGGCCGCATGATCGGCGGCGTGTGCGCCGCGCTGGCACGGCGCTTCGGCACCTCGGCGGGCACGATGCGGGTGATCTTCCTGGTGTCCTGCCTGCTGCCCGGCCCGCAGTTCCTGCTCTACATAGCGCTGTGGATACTGCTGCCCTCCGAGGACAAGGCCCGCGCCACCGCCTGGTGAGCGAGCGCCGCCCGGTCGAGTTCCGCGTACGCGAACGCCGCCGAGGCCGTCCCGGAGAGCGCCGGGACGGCCTCGGCGGCGTCGTGCGTGGGGGCGCCGCGCTCGAGGGGCGTCGCGTGTGGGGTGCGTCAGCCGAGCGGGATGCCGTTGAGGCCCAGGCCGTGGGTGGGCAGGCCCGCCACGGGCAGGCCGCCGAGCAGTCCGGCGACGGGCGCGGTCGGGCCCTGGGCGAGCACCTTCTGGGCGGCGGGCAGTGCGGTGGTCAGTCCGCCGCCGATCACACCCTGCCCCTGGGAGACGGCCTCGGCGGCGCCGGGCAGCGCCTGGGTGACGTTCGCGGCCGGCAGCGTGTGGGCGACGGAACCCAGGGCGGGGAGGGCGTCCGGGACGGCCGGGGCCGCGTTGGCCGCGCCCGCGCCGGCGGCGGCGAAAGCGGCACCGAGGGCGGCGACACCGAGGGTCTTGGCAGCAGACTGCTTCATGGTGATTGCGTCCTTGAATGCGGAGACATGGATCACGGATGATCCGAGCGGTCTATGACCGTAAACATCACGGACCGCCCACCGCAATCACCGAAATGCGGGCGGCTTGTGAATTCCTGTACGTATTCCCGGGGCGCGCAATAAGTACTATCGACACGCCATTCCCACATAAGTGCTGGTGGAAGCGGCGCGCGGGAACAGTCATTCGGGCGGCCACCCTTCACATCCGGGGCGGGCGAAGTCCTGGGCGACCATGGGCCGTTCATCGAAAGGAATGAACCTTGTTCTCATCACATTGACTTGGCAAGCGGCACCGGAAATCGAGCGTGCGGCCGAACTCCTCGACGGGATGCTCGAATTCAGGCCGTTCACACAGTGGCGCGATCCGTACCCCGTGCGCGTCGATACGCAATGGTGACCGCCGGGAAGGGTTTCGTACACCTCGCCTTCTGACAGTGTTCTGCCATGGGACAGCAAGCGACGACGCCGGTCCGGACGGCCAGGCTGGGAAAGGCGGTCGGCCCCGCGCCGAGCGCGGTGAGCGGAGCGGTACTGCTGCTCCCCGGCGGGGACGAGTTCTCCACCCGCCGCCCGTTCCCGCTCCTGCCCGGCACCCTCGTCCGCGCGCTGGCCCGCAGTCTGGCCCGCGCGGGCCGCGCGGAGGAGCTCGCCGTCCATCCGGTCCACTACCGCTACCGAGGCTGGAACGGCGCCGAGGCCCACCTCGCGACGGACGCCGCCTGGGCCGCGGACGAGGTGGTGCGGCGGTACGGGGACGTGCCGGTGTGCCTGGTGGGGCTGGACATGGGCGGGCGGGCCGCACTGGGCGCCGGGGGCCATGAAGCGGTCAACTCCGTGGTGGCCATCGCTCCTTGGCTCCCGGAGGACGGTGCGGGCGCCGCCGAGCCGGTCAAGCAGCTGGTGGGGCGGCGGGTGCTGATCGCGCACGGCACGAACGACGAACGGTGCGATCCGGAGCTGTCGTTCCGGCTGGCGGCCCGTGCGAAGAAGGTGAACCGGGAGGTCTGCCGCTTCGAGGTCCACTCCGACGGCCACGGGCTGCACCAGCACCGGGACGAAGTACTCGCCCTGACCGTGGACTTCACCCTGGGCGCCCTCTTCGGGCACCCGCTGTCCCGCCCGGTGGAGGACGCCCTCGCCGCGCCGCCGCCGATAGGGCTGCGCATGCCGCTGGCGTCGGGGTTCGGGAAGTCGCTGCGGAGGTAGGCGGGACTTCGCGGACACACCCTACGAGGGCAGCAGGTTGCCCCTCCTGGAAAGGAGGAACTTCTTGAAGGCGGCCACCGGCGGGGTGTCCGGGCGGTCGGCCAGCCAGGCGACGCCGATCTCGCGGACCGCCCTCGGCGCCGTCACCGTCAGCTCCACCACGCCCGGCCGGGGCACGGTGGGCGGCGGCAGCAGGGCCACGCCGAGTCCGGCGGCCACCAGCCCGCGCAGGGTCTCCGTCTCCTCGCCCTCGAAGGCGACCCTGGGCCGGAACCCGGCCTCGCGGCACAGGTCGTCGGTGATGCGGCGCAGGCCGTAGCCGGGCTCCAGGGTCACGAAGGTCTCGTCGGCCGCCTCGGCCAGGCGGATGCGGCGGCGGCCGGCCAGCCGGTGGTCGGCCGGGACGACCAGGCGGAGCTTCTGCTCGTCCAGCCGCCGGGCGACCAGGTCCGGGGCGTCCGGCACCGGTGAGGTCAGGCACAGGTCCAGCTCGCCCGCCCGCAGCCGCTCCAGCATGGCCTCGCCGTAGTTCTGCACCAGGCTGAAGCGGACCCGTGGATGGTCGGCGCGGAACGCGTGGAGCAGACCGGGTACGGTCTCGGGACCCATGGTGTGCAGGAAGCCGAAGGCGACCTTGCCGGTGGCCGGGTCGGCATCCGCGCGCACCTCCTCGGCGGCCCGCTCGACCTCGGCGAGGGCGCGTTCCACCGAGCCGAGGAAGGTGCGGCCCGCCGGGGTGAGCGAGACCGTGCGGCCCTGCCGGGCGAACAGGCCCACCCCGAGGTCCTGCTCCAGCCGGACCATCGCGCGGGAGAGGGTGGACTGCGGGACGTTCATCTCGTGCGCGGCCCGCGTGACGTGCTCGGTGCGGGCCACCCCGGCGAAGTAGGCGAGGCGGGGCGCGAGCAGCAGCGCCATGTCTTCTGTGTCACCGGACGGTGACAGGCGCGGCCGTGACCTCTGCTGATGCTCCATGGGAACGATTATGGCGATTCCATGCATTGGACGGATGAGTGGTCGCGTCCTTAGTTTCGAGGCATGTCTCCCGCCAGTACCGTGGCGTCCATCAGCGTGGACGCCCGCACGCCCGTCCCCTCCCCCGAGATCCCTTCTCTCCCCCCGGCCGACTCGCGCCTGACGCCGGGTGGTCCCGGATACCGCCGGATGAGCCTCGCCCTCTTCCTCGCGGGCGTGGCGACCTTCGCGCTGCTGTACTCCACCCAGGCCCTGCTGCCGCTGATCTCCGGCGAGTTCGGGGTCGCGGCCGGCGAGGCCAGCTGGACCGTGGCGGCGGCGACCGGCGGCCTGGCGCTGTTCGTACTGCCGATGAGCGCGCTGTCGGAGCGGTTCGGCCGCCGGAACGTGATGACGGCGTCGCTGGTGGTCGCGGTGGCCGTCGGGCTGCTGGTGCCGTTCGCTCCGTCGATCGGCGCGCTGGTGGCGCTGCGGGCCCTGCAGGGCGCGGCACTGGCCGGGCTGCCCGCCTCCGCGACGGCGTATCTGGCCGAGGAGGTCCGGCCTAAGGCGCTGGTCACGGCGATCGGCCTGTTCGTCGCGGGCAACAGCGTGGGCGGCATGAGCGGCCGGGTGATCACCGGCTGGGTCGCGCAGGAGTGGGGCTGGCGGATCGCCGTCGGCGTGATCGGCGTGGTCGCGGTGGGCTGCGCGGTGGCGTTCCGGCTGCTGCTGCCCGCGCCCCGGCACTTCGAGGCGGGTTCGCTGCGCCCACGCGTACTGGTGAGCGCGGTCCGCGACCACCTCTCCTCACCGCTGCTGCGCCGCCTGTACGCGATCGGCGCGCTGTTCATGACGGTGTTCGGCGGCGTGTACACGGTGATCGGCTACCGGCTGACCGCCGCGCCGTTCTCCCTCCCGCAGGGCATCGTCGGCTCGATCTTCCTGGTCTACCTGGTCGGCACGGTCTCCGCGTCGACGGCGGGCCGGCTGGTGGGCCGCCTCGGCCGCCGGGGCGCGCTGTACACCGCGGGCGGTACGACGGCGGCGGGGCTGCTGCTGTCGCTGGCGCCGTCCCTGCCGCTGGTCCTGCTGGGCCTGGTGCTGATCACGGCCGGCTTCTTCGCGGGCCACGCGGTCGCCTCCTCGGCGGTCGGCAAGACGGCCACGCGCGGCCGCGCCCAGGCGACCGCCCTGTACCAGTCCTCGTACTACATCGGCTCCAGCGCGGGCAGCACGGTCGGCGCGCTCGCCTTCCACTCCGGCGGCTGGCCGGGCACGGTCGGCGTCGGCCTGCTCGCGGTCCTGGGCGTCGTCGCCATCACCGCGCTGGGCACCCTGGCGGCGCGTACCGCCGCGCGCCGGGAGGCCGTACCGGCGCACTGACCCGGTGCGCGCGCCCGCCCGGGCTGCGGGTTTCCCCACTCCGGGGGCCATTGTCAGTGGGCTGCGGTAGCTTCCGGGTTACTGGGGCGCGATGGCGCGCGTACGGGACGGCCACAGGGGTGGGTGGACGATGGGTGACGGCACGGCGACGGCGGACCTCGATGTCGCACTGGAGAAGCACCGGACCGAACTGACCGGGTACTGCTATCGCATGCTCGGCTCGTCCTTCGAGGCCGAGGACGCGGTGCAGGACACGCTGGTGCGGGCCTGGCGGAGCTACGACAAGTTCGAGGGCCGGTCCAGTCTGCGGTCGTGGCTGTACCGGATCGCCACCAACGTCTGCCTGGACATGCTGTCGGCGGGCAACAAGCGGGCCCGCCCGATAGACCTCACCGGACCGACCCCGCTCGCGCAGGCCGCGCTCGCCCCGCGCCCCGACCACACCTGGCTGGAGCCGGTGCCGGACGCGCGGGTGCTGCCCGCCGTGACGGACCCGGCAGAGGCGGCGGTGGCCCGCGAGTCGATCCGGCTGGCGTTCATGGCGGCGCTCCAGCAGTTGCCGCCCAAGCAGCGGGTCGTACTGATCCTGCGCGAGGTGCTGGCCTGGCGGGCCAGTGAGGTGGCCGAGCTGCTGGACACCACGGTCGCCTCGGTCAACAGCGCCCTCCAGCGGGCCCGCGCCACCCTCGCCGAGCGCGCGGACACCGGCGCCGAGGCCGCTGTCTCCGACCCGCTGGACGAGGAGCAGAAGCAGCTCCTGGAGCGCTATGTGAAGGCGTTCGAGGGGTACGACATGACGGCGCTCACCGCCCTGCTCCACGAGGACGCGGTGATGACGATGCCGCCGTTCGACCTGTGGCTGCTCGGCCCCGCCGACATCACCGGCTTCATGTCCACCATCGGCGCCTCCTGCGCGGGCTCCCGCCTCATCCCGGTCGAGGTCAACGGCCTGCCGGGCTTCGCCCACTACAAGCCGGACCCCGAGAAGGGCGGCTTCACCCCCTGGGCGGTCCAGATCCTGGAGATCTCAGGGGGCCGCATCACCGGTTTCCACTGCTTCCTCGACACCCCCCGCTGGTTCCCCCTCTTCAACCTCCCCCTCCACCTGGAGGCAGAGCCCGACGAGCCGGAGCAGGGCGCGTAGCGCGGGCGCTGGCCCCCGCAGCCGTATCCGCCCACCGGCGCGCCGGGCGGCCAGCTCCAGCCGGGCGAGCAGATCGACGTGCGCGAGGCTTGGCGGTCCGAGCCCGCGCACATCACAGACGACGACCCCACCGTGCTTCGCCAGTCCGCGCACCACATCGCAGAGCCCCGTCACCACATCACGGCTGACGGGGCCACGCAGCACGAGCACGGGGTCGGTCCTGGGGTCCACGTGCGGTAGACCGGGGGGACGGGCGCAACTCATCGCGCCAGGGTCAGTCCACGGGGAAGACGCTGGTCACACCTTCTTGACGACGACCGTGGCCGGTACCAGCTTCTCCAGGTCGTCGACATCCGAGGTGAAGACGGTGACCTGCCCCTTCTGCTGTCGTGCGATCACGGCGAGCACGGCGTCGATCGCGTACTTGTGGCCGTGCAACTTGGCGTCGGCCAGGAGCCGGCGTGCCTGGCGGGCCTCGTCCTTCCCGATGTCGGCCACCTGGAGCCGGGACAGTACCCAGTCCCAGCGCTGTTCGGTCGTTCTGCCGTCGTACGCCTCGACCAACGTCATAGGCGACGTCACCACTTCGGCCTGCCCGCGCGCCGCTAGGTCGAGCCAGGCGATCATCTTCCGGTCACCGCGCACGGCCAGGGAGAGGGCTTCGCAGTCCAGGACGAAGACACGGAGCGGCCGCTGCCCGTGCTCACCGACGCGCTTCTTCACGCAGCCTCTCCGGCGTTGCGCTGTCCGGAGGCGCGGCGCCGATCGTGTTCGGCGTCGAGATCCTCCAGCTCGTCGAGGGCTGCCACACGCTCGTCCTCAGTCACGGGGCCGTGTTCTTCCTGCAGCCAGTCGACCAGTTCCCGGAGCCGGTCCCGGTCACGCTTGAAGCGCAGCGCCTCGGCGACGTACGCCGACAGGCCCCGCTCCGCCGCGTCCGCGCGGATCTCATCGAGGAGATCCTCGGGGATCGTCACGGTTACCTTCTTCGTCGCCATACAAGAGACCATACTCTTGGTGTCGCGCTCCTTACCAGCGGCGCGGTCCGCCCGCGATCGCCGCCGTACCCTGCCCGCACTGCACCACTTCAGCCGTCAACTGGGAGTCCCCACGTGAGCGACCAGCCCGACCAGCAGACCAAGAAGCCGTTCCTGTACATCGTCGTGTGCGCGGCCGGAGTCGCCGGCGACGTCGGCAAGCTGATCACGGCCGCCCAGGAGGCGGACTGGGACGTCGGCGTCATCGCCACCCCGCAGGGCCTGGGCTTCATGGACGCGACGGCCATCGAGACCCAGACCGGCTACCCGATCCGCTCGGCATGGCGCTCCCCCGGCGACCCTCGCCCGCTGCCGCCCGCCGATGCCATCGCGGTGGCCCCGGCCACCTTCAACACGGTCAACAAGTGGGCGGCGGGGATATCCGACACCCTCGCCCTGGGCATCCTGTGTGAGGCGTACGGCTTCGGCATCCCCACCGCCGTCCTGCCCTACGTGAACTCGGCCCAGGCCGCCCACCCCGCGTACGGACAGAGCCTGGACCGGCTGCGCGA
Source organism: Streptomyces sp. NPDC085596 (assembly GCF_044541565.1). Lineage (NCBI taxonomy): Bacteria > Bacillati > Actinomycetota > Actinomycetes > Kitasatosporales > Streptomycetaceae > Streptomyces > Streptomyces sp. NPDC085596. The sequence goes on from NZ_JBITTC010000008.1 coordinate 253,803, forward strand.
GATGGGCGTCCTGATCGGCTCGTACCAGCCGCACCGGCCGAAGGCCGGCGGCGGGGCGGAGCGCTACCGATGGGAGGAAGCGCTGAAGCTGCTCACGCCCAGGGTGTCCACGAGGGGGCCGGCGTAGGAGCGTACGGAGGTGTCAGCGGGGGCGGGCAGACTGCGCGCATGACTGTTCCTCAGGAACCCGATCGCTGTGACCGTCCCGGGCTGATGTGGGTCCGGTCGACGGGCGGCCCCTTGATCGTCGTTCCACAGTCCTCGGTGAACGCGTGGGGCGGATGTACGGAGGACGGTTCCGTCCTCGGCGACGCCGAGGGCCGGGACGACTATGACCGGGCCTGCGAGGTGGAGAACCTGGCCGGGGTGATCACTGTGGGCACGGGCGGCGACACCGCGCTCGTTCTGGCCGACGAACCAGCGAAGACGTGCTTCCTGCCGGAGGAGCTGCTGTTCGTACGGTGGCTGGCCGCGGACTTGGGGACCGAGTTGTTCGAGGCCGCCGAGGCGGTCCTGGCCGATCCGGACACGGCGTGGGAGGACGGCGGGCTGTGGGTCACCGACGGCCCGGCCATTCTGATGGATTCGGCCGAAGCGGGCGGCGATCTGGGAGCGGAGTACCCCGACGAGGGACAGCCGGACCAGGCTCCGGTACAGCTCCCGGCAGGTCGTTGGAGGGTGCACGCGGCCCAGTTCCCCTGGGTGGGCGTGGTGCGGCTCCTCGCCGAGAACAGCCAGGACTGACGAACAGAACCCGGCACCACGCAAGCTTTGACGGCACGGGACACCTGTACATGAGCAGCCTTGGGTGGCCTCCTTGACATGAAGCCAAGGCTGCCAGGGGCCTGGTACTACGGCTGTCGGGGTGGCGGGATTGAACCCACGACCTCTTCGTCCCGAAGCTCAGGGCGTTGGTGCCGGTTGGTCTGCGGCGGTTCCGCCGTGACTCTGGGAGCGCGAGTGGACTTACCTTGTGCTGGGTGCCTTCGGCCACTCTTCGCCCTGCGCCGCGGCCTTCAGGACATCCCCTAGCCGCAACCATGCGGTCGGGCCGGAGTAGGACGCCGGGCTGGTGGCGAAGCGAGACCATGCATCGTCGTCGTTGCCGAGCGCGGCGAGGACAGTTGAGGCGACGGTGGTGTGGGCAACGCCGTGGCGGGCGCCTCTGACCGTGAGGGCGCTCCAAGCCGGCAGAGCCCGTACGAGTTCCGGCGTGCAGTTCGGAAGCGCCAATATGTCCCGTGTCCAGGTCTCCCTAAGGTTGGGGCCGCCGCCCAGTCGTCGGCGGAGGTCCATCGTGATCTGGAGCAGGGCTGTTTCCGGTGTGGAATGACGTGCCAGGACATCGGAGAAGGAGAGACCCGACCGGTACGAGCGCCAGGCGAAAGAGAGCAGTGCCTTCTCGACGAGATCATCGTCGGTATGCCGGGCCAAGTAGTCGAGCAGGGCCTCGTCCGGGGCGTTGGCCAGGTCCCGTACGGTGAGCTGCTTGGGATCTCCGAGTGCCGACTCGCGGGAGGCAGTGGAGGGGTCCGCCAGGATCCGTTCGATGGCGGTGCGCAGCTCGACCAGCCGTTTGTCGTCCTGCTGCATGCGGAGGTCTGCGTAGTCCCATCGGCTGCGAGTGCGCGGCCGGACGTGCCGGACGACGGCCTTCGACTTCTCTCTCACCTCGTCCGTCAGGTGTGGGAGGTGCAGAAGCATGGCGTGGACCCACTGCAGTTGTCGGGGGCCCGGACTGTCGGGTTCCGGGTCGGGTTCCCATAGACGCAGCGCTTTGACCGCCGTCTCCGCGAAGCGTTGACCGAGCCTGATGAGAAGTTCTTCCGATGCGAGCCATGTGCGTGGTTGCCCGTAGTGGGTCGCCTGAGAGGGGTCGAGGAGGTATCGCCAAGGCCCGGCTGCCGCGGATTCCACCCAGCTGACTGCGCTGAGGACGTACTTCAGATGGTCCTCGCGGACCTTGAGGGTTTCCTCCACGCGTCGGCGGACCAGGGGTTCAAGTGCGTCGAGTTCATGGGCGATCCGGGAACGCACTTCGTCCGGGGGCACACCGTCTCGCAGCATAAGGCACAAACGCGTGATCAACTCGTTGACCGTGAACTTGCTAAGGTGACCAGTGGCGACCTCCTCCAGCAAGGACGGTTCGACTTCCCAGGGCACGGTGCCCAGGAGATGGTTACGGATGGCTTCCTTCATGGAGCCGTCCAGGGCCCATTCGAACATTTGCCGATGGCGCCTGGAGTGCAGGGTCACGATGTGCTTCCACATGGCCTCCCCGGCTTTCAGCGCGGCGCTGTGCTCTTCGATCCGGGCCAGGATGTCGTCGCCGTCGGTTTCGTCCTCGATCGCCAGAGGTGGGTCGGTCGGCAGGAGATCCAGGGCGGTTGTGAACACAGTGTCGTGCAGGTCGACTTCGCGCAGAATCAGCTGGGGCGCGCTGGGCTCTTCGAGGAGTGCGGGCGTCATGGCCGACACGTGCGGCACACGGCTCTTCAGCTCCGCCACGATCGCCTGAGCCAGCGCCTCGCCACAGCGAGAGTGGCCAAGGCCCCCGAGTTGTGGCACGGAGCAACGCCGCAGCGCCTCCTTGCGCATGCTGTCCGAGCACTCCGGGTGCGCGAGTGCCACGGCAGCCAGAGACATGGACGGACCCGGATACGGACTGGTCTCCTTGGCCAGGTCGCTCTCCACAGCCACCTTGAGGAGCCACTCCGGCGCCGAATCGCTGAGCGCCCCCCGGAGAAGGGTCAGCAGGAGATCGTCACGGGAGTGCCCTGTCGGTAGCTCCCGGGCTCTCTCCACCGCCATGCGAACCGGCGGCGACTCCGGCCCCGCCTCCGCAGCGACCGTGCGGAGAAACTCGATGGGCAGTCCTGAGCGCGGCTCGTCAGTCGTCATGCAAGTCCCCCCAAGAAGATCTTCGTGCGCAACCCATGGTGGCCCGTGCCACTGACAACGGGGGCTCATCGGCCCAAACGCATGGCGCGGGCTCATGTCGCCGGATGAACACCACCTCTGAGTGCGCGTGAGCTGCCTCTGCCTTATCTTCTGATCAGGCGCTGAGGCTCTTGCGCCGCACCCGAACCGAATAATCCGTGCCCTCTGGGCCGCTGACCGTACTCCAGCCGACACTGGTAGCGACGTCCCAACCTCGCTGCTCGCGCATCTGCTTGGCGAAGGCGACCAAGCTTCGGATCTCGCACCCACACGTCAACTTGAGTCGGATGCTGACGTACGGGCTTCGAGGGTTTGTGTCGTAGGCCGTTTCCTCGGCCCATTCGACATCGTGGACGTGCTCACTCAGCCCGGTGCGCCCCTGGTCGTGCTTGATCCCGTGCGCCTTCGCGTACTCGTCCAGGTCGTCGATCACAAAGAGATCGCTCGACCATTGGCCCGGCCAGACGGCGAACAGCCGGGACGTGCCTGCCACTGCCCGTTCGTATGCGGCCCGAGAGTCCCCGTGGGTGACCCTTCCGTCTTCGTGGACTTCGATGTAGCAGGTGGTCCCCGCTGCGTACGGAAAGTCTCTCCCCGCGGCGGCTGCGCTTCTCGGCTCCACTGGCCCCCCAGCAATGATCGCCTCTGCGGCGAGCGCATCCGCCAGTCGCCTCAGCTTCACGACTGCGCGCACGCCGACATCTTGAGACACACAACCCTAGCTACTGGCTCGCTCGGATACCCGGCTTCACTGCACGAGGCGCAGGACCGGCCGCTGTTCCTGGGCGCCGATGAGCTCCCGGACGCGCTGTGGTGTCCAGGCCAGTTCGTGTGCCAGTGCCGGCACGGATAGATCGGCCTCCTTGGAGGCAAGGTCGATGGCTCCCGACAGCGGTAGGGCTTCAGCGGCGGCTTGAGGAGCGTTCGACGTCTCGACGGCGTGGCCGTCGAGGTGGACGTGCCTGTGCTGGCAATTGGGAAGGTTTCTCCCCGCCGGAAGGCTGCGGCTGCCAGGCTTGGAGGCGTGACGTATGTAGTGACGGTGGATGTCCACCTCCCAAAGGGAACACCGGAGATGGACCCGCTTCAGCGTGCCGGAGCTGTCGCGCTCATCAAGGACGGCTTCGACTCGGTCGAGGCCGTCGAGGGCCCCGACTGCGTGGAAGTTGATCTCCTCGACAGCCTCGTGGCCGTCTACCCGGGCGGAGCGATCCTGAAGGCCGTGGTGGACGCTTCGGCGTTGGAAGTGGCCGAGGACGCGGTGCGCTCCGTCGTAGAGGAGCTGCTGGAGCGGTCCGAAGTGCTGGCCGATTGGCAGATCGAGCGATGCGAGGTCGCACTGCATCCGAAGCTCGCCCAAGAAGGCCTCGATGCCGCAGACGGCCCCGGTGTTCCACCAGCCGATCCGGCCGCACGCAAGGCCAGGCACGGCGAGCCCGCTTCGGCCGAAGGAGCAGAGGCCGAGTACGACGCGGAAGCGAAGGCTGAGGAGGTTCGCCAACAGATGCTGGGGCTGGCCGACGAACTGCGCTCGTTCCCTCCGGTGATGTTCGGTGTGCTGGATGAGGACGACGAAGAGGCGGAGGAGAGCGAGGATGGCTTCTCTGTATCGCTTGAGAACGCCCGGTTGGCCGCCGGCGCACTGGTGTGGGCGACAGACGTCTTGGTGGACCAGCTCTTCGAAGACGTTCATACCCTGACGGAAGAAGACATCACCGTCGCGGAATGCGAGGGCCTCCTGTGGCACCTTGAGGACCTCCCTGCGCGGTACGCACTCCAATACGACGGCCTGTTTGCCCGCCGTTTTCTGGTGACGGTGGTTGCCATGACCACTCGCTTCACGGGCGGAAGCTTCCAGCGGCTGAGCTGCGTCGCCGAGGAACTTGCCTTGAGGCTCCTTCTGAGCGAGGCACACGTGACCCTGGAGACCTTCGGGTTGCTCGACGACGGCGTTTCGGCTGCGCTGGAGGCGTTCGCCGAGAACGTCTACGAGGACATGGACCACGTGTGGCTCTATGACGATGCCATGGACGGGATTGACGAGAGTCCCGTCGGAGAGGCTCTCCGAGTCGCGCCCATGGGGTTCAAGGCATGGTTCACCCCGTTCAACAGGGGCAGGCATGTGCATCCCTATGCGGCGGACGAACCAGAAGCGGCAGCATCATAGAGCTGCGGATTCGCGAACGCGCAGCCGCGAGGCGCGGGATCTGACCCACGATTGCGAAAGACGCCGGGCCCGTCCGGGAGGAGCCGACCAAGATCTTCTCCCAGATCTCTCCCAACCGATCACCGGAGACGCGGCAGGGGCCTGATCCTCACCGAGAATCAGGCCCCTGCCTGGTACTTCACCGTCGGGCTGGCGGGATTGGAACCCCCGCTCAGTCCACCCGCCCCAGCACCACCGGCGAAGCCGCAAACTCCGTGCCCGCAGGGGCGATGTCGAACGACCCCTCCGTAGCCTCCAGCGCGTACCCGAACCGGTCCGGGGTGTCCGTGTGGAGGGTCAGCAGAGGCTGGCCCGCGACCACCGTGTCGCCCGGCTTCGCGTGGAGCTCCACGCCCGCCCCCGCCTGCACCGGGTCCTCCTTGCGGGCGCGGCCCGCGCCGAGGCGCCAGGCGGCGATGCCGATGTCGTAGGCGTCGAGGCGGGTGAGGACGCCCGATGTGGGGGCCACCACTACGTGCTGCTCGCGGGCGACAGGGAGAACCGCGTCCGGGTCGCCGCCCTGGGCGGCGATCATGCGGCGCCAGACGTCCATCGCGGAGCCGTCGGCCAGCGCCTTGGCCGGGTCGGCGTCCTTCAGGCCGGCCGCGTCGAGCATCTCGCGGGCCAGGGCGAGGGTCAGCTCGACCACGTCCGCCGGGCCGCCGCCTGCCAGGACCTCGACGGACTCGCGGACCTCGAGGGCGTTGCCCGCGGTGAGGCCGAGCGGGGTGGACATGTCGGTGAGCAGGGCGACCGTCTTCACGCCGTGGTCGGTGCCGAGGCCGACCATGGTGGAGGCCAGCTCACGGGCGTCGTCCAGCGTCTTCATGAAGGCGCCGGAGCCGACCTTCACGTCCAGCACCAGCGAACCCGTGCCCTCGGCGATCTTCTTGGACATGATGGACGAGGCGATCAGCGGGATCGCCTCCACCGTGCCCGTCACGTCGCGCAGCGCGTACAGCTTCTTGTCGGCCGGGGCCAGGCCGTCACCGGCCGCGCAGATCACCGCGCCGACGCCGTCCAGCACGGAGAGCATCTCCTCGTTGGAGAGCAGCGCGCGCCAGCCGGGGATGGACTCCAGCTTGTCCAGGGTGCCGCCGGTGTGGCCGAGGCCGCGCCCGGACAGCTGCGGCACGGCCGCGCCGCACGCGGCGACCAGCGGGGCCAGCGGCAGCGTGATCTTGTCGCCGACACCGCCCGTGGAGTGCTTGTCGGCGGTCGGGCGGGACAGCGTGGAGAAGTCCATGCGCTCGCCGGAGGCGATCATGGCCGCGGTCCAGCGGGCGATCTCCCTGCGGTCCATGCCGTTGAGCAGGATCGCCATGTTGAGGGCGGCCATCTGGTAGTCGGCGACCTCGCCGCGGGTGTACGCGTCGATGACCCAGTCGATCTGCTCGTCGGTCAGTGCGGCGCGGTCCCGCTTGCTGCGGATGACGGAGATGGCGTCCATGGCCAGGGAGTTCCTTCCGGGAGGTGCAGGTGTACGGCCCCCCTGCTCGCGAAGCGAGCAGGGGGGCCGCACGGACTTACTTGGTGAGATGGTCCGGGCCGAACGCCTGCGGCAGCATCTCGGAGAGCGGGAGGACGCCCTCGGGAGTGTCCAGCAGCAGCGAGGGCCCGCCGAACTCGTAGAGGAGCTGGCGGCAGCGGCCGCACGGCACGAGGAGGGCGCCGGTGCCGTCCACACAGGTGAAGTGTGTCAGGCGCCCGCCGCCGGTGCGCTGGAGGTGCGAGACGAGCCCGCACTCGGCGCACAGGCCGAGCCCGTAGGAGGCGTTCTCCACGTTGCAGCCGGTGACCGTGCGGCCGTCGTCGACCTGGGCGGCCACGCCGACCGGGTAGCCCGAGTAGGGGGCGTAGGCGTGGGCCATCGCCTCGCGGGCCTCGGCGCGCAGCTTCTCCCAGTCGAACGAGTCAGCCGCCTCGGTCACTTGCCCTGCCCCTTCCGGTACCGCATGCCGTCCGCCTTCGGCATCCGCAGCCGCTGCGCGGACAGCGACAGCACCAGCAGCGTGACGACGTACGGGGTGGCGCCGACGAAGTCGCTCGGGACCTCGTCGGTGAACAGGTACCAGGCCAGGACCAGTACGGCCATGACCGCGCTGAGCCCGCCCTGCCAGAACGCCTTGCGGTACAGCTTCCAGCCCGCGAGGGCGGCGAGCAGCACGACCAGCAGGAGCAGCAGCGCGTGCACGGTGACACCGCCGTTGCGCAGCTGGAGGGCGTCGGAGTAGCCGAACAGGCCCGCGCCCATGGCGAGACCGCCCGGACGCCAGTTGCCGAAGATCATCGCGGCGAGACCGATGTAGCCGCGGCCGCCGGTCTGGCCCTCCAGGTAGGTGTGCGAGGTGACCAGCGCGAGGAAGGCGCCGCCGAGTCCGGCGAGGCCGCCGGAGATGGCGACGGCCGCGTACTTGTACTGGTACACGTTGACGCCGAGGGACTCCGCGGCGACCGGGTTCTCGCCGCAGGAGCGCAGCCGGAGGCCGAACGACGTCCGCCACAGCACCCACCAGCTGCCGACGAACAGCAGCACGGCGAGGATCGTGACCACGGACACGTCGGTGACGATACCGCCGAGAATGCCCGCGATGTCGGAGATGAGGAACCAGTGGTGTTGCTCGACCGAGTGCAGCGCGTCGGACAGGCCGGGCACGGTGACGTCGCCGAGCGACTCCGCGGGCGGGGACTGCTTGGGGTTGCCGCCCGCCTCGACGGCCGGGCCCTCGGCGAAGAACAGCTTGGCCAGGTACTGGGTGGCGCCCAGCGCGAGCAGGTTGATCGCCACACCGGAGACGATGTGGTCGACACCGAAGGTCACCGTGGCGACCGCGTGCACCAGGCCGCCGAGGACACCGAAGCCGATGCCGCACAGCAGGCCGAGCCAGGGGCTGGACTGCCAGCCGATCCAGCCGGCGCCGAAGGTGCCGAGGATCATCATGCCCTCGAGGCCGATGTTGACCACGCCGGCCCGCTCGGACCACAGGCCCGCCAGGCCCGCCAGGCCGATCGGCACCGCGAGCCCGAGGGCCGCGCTGACCTGGCCCTCGGAGGTGAGCTGGTCGGCACCCGTGATGACGCGCACCACGGCCACGAGCAGCAGCGCACCGCCGACGATCATGAGGATTCGGGCGAGGGAACGGCCCGAGGGCTGGGCGGCGTCGTCCGCCTTGGGCGCCGCGGGCGGCGGCGCGTCCGTCATCGTGGCGGTCATCACGCCACCTCCTGCATCTCGGTCGGGGCGGCGGCGCGGGCGGCCAGCTCGGCGCCGACCCGCTGCTGCTGGCGCTTGAGGCCGTAGCGGCGCACGACCTCGTAGGCGATCACGACGCACAGGACGATGACGCCCTGGATCACGCCGAGGATCTCCTTGTCGTAGCCCTGGAACTCCAGGTGGTTGGTGGTGCGCTCCAGGAAGCCCCACAGGAGGGCGCCCAGCGCGATGCCCACGGGGTTGTTACGGCCGAGCAGCGCGATGGCGATGCCGGTGAAGCCGATGCCCGCCGGGAAGTCGTTGCTGAACTGGTGGCTGTCGTTGAGCAGGGTCGGCATGCCGATGAGGCCGGCCACCGCACCCGAGATGACCATGCTGGTGGCGATCATCTTCTTCACGCCGACACCGCTCGCGGCGGCGGCCGTCTCGGACTGGCCGACGGTGCGCAGGTCGAAGCCGAACCGGGTGCGGCCGAGCACGAACCAGTAGCCGATGCCGACGATCACGGCGACGACGATGAAGCCCCACAGGATGCCGGCCGGGCCGGTGTCGATCTGGAAGAACCAGGAGGACTCCGGCAGCGGCTTGGTGGAGACCAGCGTGCCCGCCTTGTCGAGCTGGCCGAGCTGGCCGGGCTGGAGCAGGTAGCCGATGATCGCGGTGGCGATCGAGTTCAGCATGATCGTGGCGATGACCTCGCTGACACCGCGGGTCACCTTGAGGATGCCCGCGATGGCCGCCCACAGGGCGCCGGTGACCATGGCGGCCAGGATGATCAGCGGGATGGCGAGCCAGCCGGGCACCGTCAGCGCGCCGCCGAGGACGGCGGCGACGAACGCGGCGAGCCGGTACTGGCCGTCGACACCGATGTTGAACAGGTTCATGCGGAAGCCGATGGCCACCGCGACACCCGCGAGGTAGTACGTCGTCGCCTTGTTCAGGATGTAGACCTGGCTGTCGGCCGCGAAGCCGTACGTCACCATGTCGCTGAACGCGGCGCCGGGGCTCTTGCCGGTGGCGAGGATCACCAGGGCGGTGACGAGGAGCGCGGCGACGATGGCCAGCAGCGGCGCCGCGATCCCGAGGAGCAGCCGCTCCTTGTCGATCCGTGAGGTCAGCTTGTTCATCGCGCGTCGTCCTCTATGTGCTCCAGGTGGCCGGAGGCCGCTCCCGTCATGGCGGAGCCCAGCTCCTCGGGCGTGATCGTGCAGGGGTCGGCGTCGGCGACCAGGCGGCCGCGGTACATCACCCGCAGGGTGTCGGAGAGCCCGATCAGCTCGTCCAGGTCGGCGGAGATCAGCAGGACCGCGAGTCCGTCGCGGCGGGCCGCGCGGATGTAGTCCCAGATCGCGGCCTGCGCGCCGACGTCCACACCACGGGTGGGGTGGGCGGCGATGAGCAGCTTGGGGGCGTGGCTCATCTCGCGGCCGACGATCAGCTTCTGCTGGTTGCCGCCGGACAGCGAGGCCGCGGTGACGTCGATGCCGGGGGTGCGCACGTCGTAGTCGGCGACGATGCGCTCGGTGTCGGCGCGGGCGGCCTTCGGGTCGAGCAGGCCCCGGCGGGAGTTGGGGCGCTCGGTGACATGGCCGAGGATGCGGTTCTCCCACAGCGGCGCTTCGAGCAGCAGGCCGTGGCGGTGGCGGTCCTCGGGGATGTAGCCGATGCCGGCCTCGCGGCGGCGGCGGGTGGGGACGTGGCTGACGTCGGCGCCGTCGAGGACGACCGTGCCGGCGTCCGGGGCGCGCATGCCCATGATCGCCTCGACCAGCTCGGACTGGCCGTTGCCCTCCACACCGGCGATGCCCAGGACTTCGCCCTTGTGGATGGTGAAGGAGATCTCGTCGAGGATGACGCGCTCGATGCCGTCCAGGTCGGTCTGGGCCAGGTGCAGCCCGGCGACCTGGAGGAGGGCGATGTCCGTGACGGTGGACTCCTCCGTCTCCGGCGTGGGCAGTTCGCTGCCGACCATCAGCTCGGCGAGCTGCTTGGGCGTGGTCGTGCTCGGCTCGGCCGTGCCGACGGTGGTGCCGCGCCGGATGACGGTGATCTCGTCGGCGACCGACAGCACCTCGCCCAGCTTGTGCGAGATGAAGATGACGGTCAGGCCCTCGGCCTTCAGCTCACGCAGGTTGTCGAAGAGCGCGTCGACCTCCTGGGGCACCAGTACGGCCGTGGGCTCGTCCAGGATCAGGGTCTTGGCGCCGCGGTAGAGGACCTTGAGGATCTCCACGCGCTGGCGGTCGGCGACACCGAGGCGCTCCACGAGCACGTCGGGGCGGACGCCCAGGCCGTACGCGTCGGAGATCTCCCTGATCTTCGTACGGGCCTTGCCGCCGATGCCGTGCAGCTTCTCCGCGCCGAGGACGACGTTCTCCAGCACGGTGAGGTTGTCGGCGAGCATGAAGTGCTGGTGCACCATGCCGATGCCGCGCGCGATGGCGTCACCGGGGGTGTTGAAGGTGACCTGTTCGCCGTGGATGGTGATGGTGCCCTCGTCCGGCTGCTGCATGCCGTAGAGGATCTTCATCAGGGTGGACTTGCCGGCGCCGTTCTCGCCGCACAGGGCGTGGACGGTGCCCGCGCGGACGGTGATGTCGATGTCGCGGTTGGCGACGACGCCGGGGAAACGCTTGGTGATGCCGCGCAGTTCGACGGCAGCGGGAGGGCTGGACGCGTTGATGGCGCACTCTCCTCGGGGAAGGGGGATGCGGAGGGAGGGAGGGCAGGCGTCGGCGACGCTAGCGCGGCAACTCGGCACTACACGCGTAGAGTTGACACATTGTTATGGCCCGGCGGGGAGCGCGCTTACTGGCGCCCCCACGCCGAGCCGAGGTCCTGAGGACCGGTCGGGCTACGGGGTCGTCTTGACCTTGATGGAGCCGTCGACGATCTTCTTCTTCGCGGCGTCCAGCTTGGCCTGGATGTCGTCGATGAAGCCGCCGCTGGTGGACAGCGAGACGCCGTCCTTGGCGAGGGAGTAGCTGTTGACGCCGGCCAGCGACTTGCCGTCGTGGACGGACTTCACGAAGTCGAAGACGCCGAGGTCGACGTTCTTGACCATCGAGGTGAGGATCGAGCCCTTGTACTTGGCGAGACCCGGGATGTTGTACTGGTCCGAGTCGACGCCGATCGACCAGGCGCCCTTCTTGCCGCTGACGGCCTCGATCGCACCGTTGCCGGAGGAGCCGGCGGCGGAGTAGATCACGTCGGCGCCGTTGTCCAGCATGCCCTGCGCGGCTTCCTTGCCCTTGTCGGGGCTGGCGAAGCCGGAGGTGTCCGTACCGTGGCTCAGGTACTGGGATTCGACCTTGATCTTGGGGTTGGTGTCCGTGACGCCCTGAATGAAGCCCGCCTGGAACTTCTTGATCAGGGGGACGTCGACACCGCCGATGAAGCCGACGTGCGACTTCTTGGTCTTCAGCGCGGCCGCGACACCGGCCAGGTAGGAGCCCTGCTCCTCGGTGAAGGTGATGCTGTCGACGTTGGGCGCGTCCACGACCGAGTCGACGATGCCGAAGCTGGTCTTGGGGTACTTCTTGGCGACCTTGCCCATGGACTGCGCGTACGCGTAGCCGACACCGACGATCGGGTTGTAGCCCGCGTCGGCCAGGTCGGAGAGGCGCTGCTCGCGGTCGGCCTCGGTGTCGGTGGTCTTGGCGGTCAGCTCCTTGACGGAACCGTCGAACTCCTTCGCGGCCTTGTCGGCACCGCGCGCGGCGGAGTCGTTGAAGGAGCGGTCACCGCGGCCGCCGACGTCGAAGGCGAGGCCGATCTTGATGCCCTTGCCGTCACCGGAGGAGGCGGAGTCCTTGTCGTTCTCGGAGGAGGTGCTGCCACAGGCCGTGGCAGTAAGGGCGAGAGCTGCGGTCGCTATACACGCAGCGGAAAGCTTGGCTACCCGGCGCACGGGAAGGCTCCTTCACCTGACCTGAGCGCCATGACGGCGCTTGATGGAAGCGCCTGACGACGCCCCGGCCGAGACGCCCCGGCGGCGTCGGCTTCGCGGCATCGTAACGCGCGTAGATGTCAGAAAAACACCTCTCGGGCAGCTGTTATCGAACCGAGGCAAACGGCACTTGAACTCGATCTACCAAGCCTTGGGCCCCCGTGTTTCGGGGCGGATACGAATGGCCTGCGGATGTGTTGCGCGGACGGCCCCCGCATGCCTGCGGGTGCCGTCCGGACACTGCTTCGGCGGTCGGTCAGACCTCGGGCGACGCCATCAGGGCGGCCGCGGTGAAGAGTTCGACGCCGACCGTGATCGCGTTCTCGTCGGCGTCGAAGTCGCCCTGGTGCAGATCGCGTACGGTCCGCTCGCCGGGCCTGCGGACGCCGAGGCGGGCCATGGCGCCGGGGACGTGCTCCAGGTACCAGGAGAAGTCCTCCCCGCCGAGGCTCTGCTCGGTGCTCTCCACCGAGTCAAGACCGCAGCGGGTGACCATCGCGCGGCGCAGCAGCTCGGCGGTGTCGCGGTCGTTGACGACCGGCGGCACCCCGCGCACATAGGTGATCTCCGACTTGGCGCCGTGCAGGGTGGCGACCTCGTCGATGGCGGCGTGCACGACGTCGGGGGCGTCCCGCCAGGCGTCGAGGTCCAGGCAGCGGACGGTGCCGGAGAGTTCGGCGTGCTGCGGGATGACGTTGGGGGCGTGGCCCGACTCGATACGGCCCCAGGTCAGCGCGAGTCCGCTGCGGGTGTCGACGCGGCGGGCGACGAGCGCGGGCACGTCGGTGGCGACGCGGGCGGCGGCGGTGACCAGGTCGGTGGTCAGGTGCGGGCGGGCGGTGTGACCGCCGGGGCCGTCCAGGGCGACGTCGAGACGGTCGCAGGCGCTGGTGATCGGGCCGTGCCTCAGGCCGATCCGGCCGCACTCGACCTTGGGGTCGCAGTGCAGGGCGAGGATGCGGCCGACGCCCTCCAGCGCGCCGTCGGCGATGGCGGTCAGGGCGCCGCCGGGCAGCTGCTCCTCGGCGGGCTGGAAGATCAGCCGCACCGGGCGGGACAGCAGGCCCTTGGCGTGCAGGTCGGCGAGGACCAGGCCGGCGCCGAGCACGATGGTGGTGTGCACGTCGTGGCCGCAGGCGTGGGCGCGGTCGGGCACGGTGGACCGGTACGCGCAGTCCTTGGTGTCCGGGATGGGCAGCGCGTCGATGTCGGCCCGCAGGGCCAGGAGCGACACGTCGGAGCGCACGCCCTCGGTGTGCCCGATGTCGCAGATGAGCCCGGTTCCGGTGACCAGGACACGGGGCTTGAGCCCGGCCCGCTCCAGCCGCTCCTTGATGGCGGCGGTGGTACGGAACTCCTGGTTGCCCAGCTCGGGGTGCATGTGCAAGTCACGGCGGAACGCCACGAGTTCGGCGTGCAGTGACTCGCTGAGCGCGCCGGGGAGCACAGCACCGGGGAGGTCGGCCACGGTCTCTCGGGTCATCAATCGGTTCACCCTCTGAAGGGTAGGACGCCCGGACGGTCAACTGACCCTCGATCAACAAAAGTTCAGCCCGTGAGAGTGAAGAAAATCTGACCGGCGGACGCATGGCGGTGGACTGGGTTGGGTAAAACCTTTCTTTCTCCTTCCACGGATACCATGCCTCCCGCTCTCGCGCTCGGTTTGTCCGCGGACCGGACCCTTGTGGCGCGGCGGCGCCGGTAGGGTGCGGCGGCGTGACCGACAGCACCGTGGACTTCCTGCACACCACCCGCTCGTCCTACGACGCGATCGCCAAGGAGTACGCCGAGAGGTTCCCCTCGGGCCTCCCCCACCCCCTGGACCGCTCGCTGATCAGCGCTTTCGCCGAGCTGGTGAAGGAGAACGGCCCGGCCCCGGTGGCCGACCTGGGCAGCGGGCCCGGGTTCGTCACCGCCCTGCTGGACAGTCTGGGCGTCCCGGTGTTCGGGGTGGACCTCTCCCCCGCGATGGTGACCCTGGCCCGCGAGGCCCACCCGCGGCTGCGCTTCCACGTCGGCTCGATGACCGCGCTGGACCTCCCGGACGCCACCCTCGGCGGCATCCTGGCCCTCTATTCCACGATCCACGTGCCGGACGAGTCCCTCCCCCGGGCCTTCGCCGAGTTCCACCGCACCCTGCGCCCCGGCGCCCCCGTCCTGCTGGCCTTCCAGACCGGCGACGCCGACCACATGCACCTGACGGAACGCTTCGGGCACGAGATCGACCTGGACTACTGGATGCGGTCCCCGGCGGCCATCGCCGCCCGCCTCACGGAGGCGGGCCTGAGCCTGGTCGCGTCCGTGGTCCGCGAGCCGCAGGGCGAGGAGTCACGGGCGCGCGGGTTCGTACTGGCGCGGAAGGACTGAGCCCTCAGGTCCCGCAGCGGGCCGCCGTGCTGGCCGAGCGCGGCCGCGAGTACGTCGATGGTGTCCAGGGCGCTGCCCGGACCGAAAGGCCGCGCTACCGGCTGGCTGACTGAAGGCCCCGTTGTTGAGCTATTGAACAGTGGGGCCTTCTTACATGCCCTTTATGGACGTGGGCGGCAGAGTCCGTCATGGTCAGCGGGTGGAGCGGATCATCACGGTCAGGACCGGGGATGCCATGGACGGCTGGCTGTGCCCGAGGTCCTCGTATCCCCACGACCGGTAGAGGGCGTGCACCTTCCCGTCTCCGGCTTCGGCATTGACCATGAGCGTGACGAACGGCTCGTCGCCGGTGAGGAGGAGCGCGTCGTGGACGGCGCGGGCGGTGCCGGTCTTCCTCCAGCTCGGCCGGACACCGATCTCCTTGATGGCCAGCGCAGGGCTCGCGGTGTACTTCACCGGCGGCTCGGGGTTGGTGCGCTGCCAGTACCGGTCACCGTGATGGATGCGGTTGCCGTAGGCGTACCCGACGGGCTGGCCGCCCGCATAGGCCATGACGGCACTGAAGCCCGGTTCAGCACCGTGGCGGTCCAGGCGCTCACCGAAGGCGTGGACGGCGTAGTTCGGCAGGTGGAGGAGGGGTGCGCGTACTTCGGCGTAGACGTCGATCAGGTCAGCGCGGACGTTGTCGAGCACCGTGAACGTGCGGAGTTCGATGGCTGGTGCCGTGGTCATGCGCAGGCCCTCCAAGTGGCGGTGTGCTCTGTCCAGGACTGCGCGACAGGAGTATCGGGCGCGGTGGCGCGCAGAGCCGCGCCGAACTCCGTCAGCATCCTGGACACACGGGCGTGCTGGGTAGCGGCAGTGGCGGGAACCTTCATCGCCGAGACGACCGCCGCGTCGGCATCACCTTGGGCGAGCTGGGAGTGCGCGAGCCGTGTCGTGGTGATGGCGCGGGAGCGCTCCATGTGGGGCCGGAGCGCAGCGAGACACTGGTGGGCGTGGTACTCCGCCTTTTGGTGGTCGCCGCATGCCAGGTATGCCGAGAGGGCCAGGGAATGCATTTCGGCTTCGTCGTAGAAGGCGAGCATCCAGACGGGCCGGGGGGCCGCGGGGTCAGCTCGCTCCATGGCTTCGTACGCCTCATTGAAGGCGCGCTTGATGCCGCCGGGGTCGTGGGCGGCACCGTGGATGGCGGCCTGCCGGGCCAGGCCGAGCGAGGCGAAGAGGGGGTCACGTCGGGTGATGCGCAGGTTGCGGGCGACATCGTTCGCGGCGAAGGCGTCGGCAGGGCGGCCCATGTGCCGGTACATGGTCCCCGCGTGGCTCCAGATCCTGAACTTGAGCGCCTGGTCGCCGCTCATCTCAGCGAGGGACTGCGCCTCGTGCATGTGCTGCTGCGCGTTGGCGTACCGGCGGCCGTCGATTGCCGCCCACATCGCCGAGGAGCGGAATGCGGCTGCGGCGGCGTAGAGACTGCCCCGCACGCGCTGGCTGGCGCTTCCAGCGCTCTGCAGATTCAGTGCCTCACTGGCGAGGCCGGTGGCGCGTTGCTCGATGTCGAGCTGCCCACCGTAACGGTGGTCGCTGGCGATGACTTCCGCGAATCGCTTCTGTAGGCGCTCAACGTCACTCATGCCGATTCGGCGGAGGGCTGCTGTTCCAGGGGATGCTGCGGCTGCGGCGGCGGCAGCGATCCCGCCGACCATGGTGCGGCGCTTCATATCGTGGTCCTCCTGGGGTGGGGCCGGGCGGGTCTTGGCCTGGCCCCGTGGCACGAACCCTAAGGCGATGGCGGACAGGCCGGTAACCGCTTCAAGGGCTTGGCGGGTGGCCGCGTTTGGCCACTTGACGCGCCCGGCCTTCCAGTCACGAACCGACGAGCCGTCAAAGCCGCTGGGTCGGCCCGTTAACCGCTCCACGGCCTCATTCACCTTGTCGGCAAAGGAGTTGGCGCTGTAGCCGTGCTCCTTCATCCACCCCGCAAGAGCGGCGTTGTGCGCGGTGTCCATATACGCACCGTAGCCCCACCAGTCGATTCCGTCAGGTAAAGCGCAAGCCAAAGCCCCCTAGGGGAGACGCTGGGGAAACCATCGCATCGCCCTAACTGCCTTGAACAGATTGGCGGTTGTCTAGTTACTGGCCGCTCGTTCCCGAACAAGCGGGCGGTGTCCGTCCCGTGCACGCCACGAGGCGGGACGAGCAAGCGTGCACATCTCTCCGAAGGCGTGATGATGCGTTCTGATCCGAGTCTCCAGCAGCCGGCTCCGTGCCCCCACGCGGTGCATGCCGCGGCCACCCCGGCGAAACCGCCGGCGGTGCCGTGGCAACCCATCAGGGCCGTGAATGGCGAGCCGGCGTGGACGGGAGCCCTCCTGCGGGACGAGCAGGCGGTCGCCGACGCCCGGCACATGGTGCGCAACGTCCTGACTCGCTGGCGGCTGGAATGGCTCGCGGACGACACCGCCCTCGTCATGACCGAGCTGGTCGCCAACGCGGTCCGGCACGCATGCGGACATGTCGTCCGCGTCACCATCACCCTCGTGCACGGTTCCGGCGTCCGCGTGTCCGTCACGGACGAGAGCGTGGAGCTGCCGGTGGTGCAGCCAGTCGATGTGCTGGCGGAGTCTGGCCGGGGCCTGCACCTGGTCGAGGCGACTGCCGCACGGTGGGGGGCGGTCCCCTTCACCTGGGGCAAGCAGGTCTGGGCGGAGGTGGCCAGCCGATGAGGCGCCGCCGCACCAAGGCCGTGGAGGGGTGGCTGCTCGCCGCCGCCACCCTGGGCGAGCAACGTGCCCGGAAGGACTGGTCCGACGGCGGCCCCGCTCTGTTGCGGTGCGGTTCCCGGTTCGCCGTTGCCAGCGTGCCGGTCGCCCTCATCACGTTCGCGGCAAGCAGCATGTCCGTCTCTGCACAGGACGCCTATCTCGCCCGGACACTGCGCGGCACGCCGTTGATCCGGTCCCGCGACGGGCGGGAAATCCACGCCCTGCTCCGGCCGGACGCCCTCGCTCACTGCGATGTGCCCGGCACCGAGTGCCTGGGCAGGGACCACTTCTTGGGCGTACCCCGGCCTGATCTCGTGGGGTACCAGCGACGGGCAGTGCCGTACTGGGTGGTGCCGATGACCCGGCCGGGCGCACTCGGCTGCATCCGACCGGTGGCGCACATGATCGCTCGGGGGCGGAACCGCATGACGCAGCAGGAGGGGACGTCATGACGGACCACCCGCGAGCCGCCCCCGACAGGGCGCAGATAGTGCAGACCTATGAGGCCGCGACGGCTTGCACGGGACCGCAGGACGGGGAACTGCTTCGAGACCCGCTGATCGACCACGTGGGGAAACTCGCGCGAGAGGTCGAGGCGCTGGCGCCCCGCATGAGCCCGGAGATGCGGCTCCTCACCAAGCGCGTGCTCACGCTGGCAACCGAGGCGGTGTGCGCCACGCGCACCGGGGGGTCCGAGCGCGACGAACACCTGCGCCTGTTCGATCTGGCGGTCGCCTCGCGCTCCCTGCTGGCTCTCCGGGAGCGGCCGGGCCCGCTGGAGAACAGCTCTGCCGAGCACCACGGGCGCAGTGACGATGCCCCACGTGAGAACGAGACCCGAGGCGGTAGGCCGTGCCCGCCCCCTCACGAGCGAGAGGTGCACTGATGGCGGCATCGTTTCCCCAGCGCAGCGTCGATGCTGATCGGACGCTTCCGGCGATCGAGCCCGTGCTGTTCACGAAGCCTATTTACGCCGTCCAGCCCGGTGACGTGGCAGGGGACATGGGTCCGTTAGCCGACCGTACCCGCCAGATCGCCCACCTGATGGCCGGCGAGCCGCTGCATCTGCCGCTCGGCGGGGCCTTCTTCGACGTGGTCGTCACCACCAACGGACCGGAGGCATCGGCCGCCATCGGCCTGCTGGACGAACTCCAGCGGGCCGAGACAGATGGGCCGGAGGCGTGCGGCCCGGTGATCGAGGACCCGGAGCTGGCCCTGCTCTACTGGCTCGTGCCTCCCGGCACCAGCGCCCAGTGGCCGCCGTGCGGCTACGCCATCTGCTTCGGGCAACCCCATACGATCACGCTGCCACCGCTGGCGCAGACGGGGCCGCCCGGAATCTACTGGCGGCGCCCCTGTCGCGCGGACCGCCTGATCCCTGGCGCCCCGCTGCGGGACCTACTGGACCGGTATCAGCCTGCGCCGGTGCCGCACGACGCGACGCTCGGCCCGGTACTGGCCACGAACCCCTGATCTCCGCGCGCGGCCCCCCGTCCGCGCGCGGTCCCCACTCCCTGCCGGATGCCGAGGCCACATCCAGGCCCCACCGTGCAGGCGACCCGGCTCCGCTCCTTGTTCTTGCGGGGCCAGTACATACCGAAAGGATGCAAATGCGCACTTCAACGGCAACCGCGGTTCTCCTCGCTTCGGGGGTCTACGCCGTCGGCCTCGTACGGCGCGAGGTTCACGAACGGCGGAGGCAGGAACTCACCATGGCCGAGATGCACCAGCGCCTCTGTGCCGACACCGCGACCGACTTCCCCGACGAGTACGGCTACGGCGATCTGTCGCCCACGGAGAGGTCCGCGTTCATCCACGCCAACCGGACGCTGTCCCTGGTCGGGGTGAAGTACAGGGTCGGCCAGCTCTCCGACCGAACGCTGGAGGTGGTGGCCAAGGCGATGATGAGGAGGCCCTCCATGCAGATGTACTGGGCGCAGAACGGCTCGCTCCGCGACCAGGAGAGCCAGGACCGCGTAGACCGGCGCTTCCACACGATCGTGGACAAGGAGTACGCCGACGCCCACGCCCGCACCAAGTGACACAGCGGGCGCTGACCACGCCCCCACGTACTCCCACTCGGGTCGGGTCGACCCAGCCAGGTAGTCCCCGACCCGAGCGGGCCGTCCCATCCGCACAAGCAGAGGAGAACGCTGTGAGCGTACCTTTCCCTGAGCCCGGCCCGACCCCGCCGGTCGACGCCCTGCCGGCGCTCGTCCGGATGCTCATCACCGACGACCAGTTCGCCAGTTGCCGCACCACGGTGATGGACGCCAACCCGGACATGACCGCGACCATGGCCGGCCGCATCGTGGACGAGGGCATCAAGTTCGTGGCCGCGTGCTCGCACAACCCCGGCCTCGGCCTCGCGCCGTCACGGATCGTGGACGAGGGCTGGCACGCCCTCATCCTCCACACGGCGACGTACGCCGAGCTGTGCGAGCGGCTGGGCGGCACCTTCGTCCACCACCATCCGGGGTACGACCCGACGAACTACGATCCGTCGATCCTGGACCGGTCCCGCGAGAAGATCGGCGAACTCGGCTGGGAGGCGGACCCGGAGCTGTGGGGGCCGCCGTCGGACGAGACCCTGGTCTCAGTGGCGGCCAAGTGCCAGCACGCGCCGGACTGCGCGATCCGCCCCATGCCGAAGCCCGAACCGCCCAACCACCCGTAGGATCGGGGGCCGGAGGTGCCTAGATGACCGAGTGGATCGATCCCCGGTACGTAGAGCTGGTGAAGACGTGGAAGCAGTCGCAGGAACCAGACTCCCGTGATCCGGGGCTGCGACCAGCTCGGGGGTTCATCATCACGCCCCACCCGAGCCCAGAGTCCTGATCGCACCACCGCGGCCGCCCTCGTCACCACGACGAGGGCGGCCGTTCCGCTTCCGCCCAACTTCCTCTGTGCCGCACGGGCGGGGCCAGCTCCGATGCCGGGTGTAACAGATCGCTATGGGTGACGTTTGGCATGTAGAGACTCTCGGTTCATGTCACCCCCTAGCGCGGTTTCCGGAGGAAACGGTGTCGACAGCGATAGCCCCCCAGCAGGACTCCCTCTTCGCGTGGCTCAAGGACGAACCGGCGCCCTCCTCGCAGAAGATGAAGCCCGAGCCCGAGCGGAAGGCCGCTCCCCCGCCCAAGGAGCCCCCGACGGAGAAGAAGCGGCCGGCCCGGAAGAAGAAGGACGACCCCTCGCACGTGTGGGTGGTAGCGGCCGAGGTCGAGGTCGAGCCAAAAATCGCCGAGCTGGCCGACAGCGAGGGCCGCTTCAAAACCCCGGAGGGGATGCGCGTTGACGCGCTGGAGGTGTACTGCCGGGGCTGCCGACGCCCGTACGGCAAGGTCCTTGGCGAGGACTGCGCCGCCAAGATCGACAACAAGCACCTGATCGGTGGCGACCAGAGCGTGCGCGCGAAGCGGAAGGATGCCCCAGCGCCTCCGAAGAACGCCCGGTACATCCCCGGCGGACACATCAACCGGCGCGGAGTCGACGCCTACCTGAACGGGGTGTCCCGCCCTCCCCGCTGACCGCGCTGGGTCAGGTCCACTGGACGGCGGGCCTCGCCGCGACAGCCGTCCTGTTCATCCTGGCAGGCATCTTCCTGCGGCCGACCCCAGCGTCCCGCGCCGGACGCACATCCTGCGCGGCGTGCTCGGTGCCACCGGCTACCACGGGCTCATCGACTGCGCGTTCACCCTGTCCATCCCGCTGGGTGGATCGCGGTGTTCACCGGCGTCGGTGGCGTCGGCCTGCTGATGGCGTCGCCTCGTGACACCGCCTCCGAGGGCAAGGCCGCTGACCAGCGGTGAGGGCGGAAGAGGTGAACCTCGCGGACGGACCGGGCCTCAGGTCCCCGGCACCACCGTCGTCAGCCGGTGCGTGTCGCGGGCCGTCCCCGTCACCCCCGACAGGAAGCCCTGGGCCCGGGGGGAGGCGTGGGCGGTGAGCCAGGCGGGGTCTATGTCGCAGACGGCCACCCGGACGCCGGTGCCTTTCAGGGCGAGGGGCAGGGTGTGGACGACCGTGGAGGGGAAGCTCAGCACGGTGCCGCCGATGGGGCCCCGGCGGGCGATCAGTTCCAGGGGGAGGTCGGGGCGGACGACCTCCAGGCCGGTCTCGGTGGCCAGGCGGTGCAGTTTCGGGGTGCTCTCGCGGCGGTGGGCGAAGTAGCGGGTGGCGCCGTGGGCCTTGGCCAGGGCCTGGACGGCCGCGAGGTAGCGGTCGGTGTCCACCACACCGGTCTCCACCAGGGAGGTGCCGACCAGGTCGGCGCTCCTGGTGACGCGGGGCGGGCCGAAGCGGGCGCGGGTCCAGGCGAAGTCGTTGGCGGTGACCGTGACACCGGCCGGGGTCTCGGTCACCGGCATCGCGGAGAAGACCTCCACCCGCCGGCCGCCGCTCGGGGTGAGGCGGCGCCGGGCGGTGGCGGCGACCGGGGCGAAGAGCAGGTCACGGGGTCCGGGCGGGCCGCCCTTGCGGTGCCAGCGGACCAGGCGTTCACCGCGGGCGAGCTGGGCGACGAACTCCATGGTGGCGGTGCCGTCGTCCACCACGACCAGCTCGGGCGCGCGGGTGATGGTGAGCAGGAGCTGTACGTAGCGGGAGAAGGGGTCGCCCATGACGATCCGGCCGGCCCGCCGCAGCGCCCCGGTCAGCGCGCCGACGGTGCGGAACGGGGCGGTCGCGCCGCCCCGCGCCTCCTCCCAGCGCACCTCGTACCCCTCGTCCCGGGCGAGGTCGGCCATCCGGCGCAGCTGGCCCCGGGTCATGGGGTCGGTGGGGGCCAGCACGACGAGTGTCAGCTCCGCCCCGGCCCCCTCGCGCGCGGGCACCCCGCCCGCGTGGGCCCACTCCAGTACGTTCAGCAGCTGCACCGGGCTCTCCACGAAGGCGAGCGTGCGGGCAGGGGGGCCGGGGTGTCCGGCGCGAGGGCTCATGGGGGTGCGACCGTCCCGTCGTAGAGCAGTCGGGCGAGTGGGGTCAGACCGCGACCGGCTCGCCCGCGGCGGCGGCGATCTCCGCCTCGGCGACCACGCCGGAGACCCGGCGCAGCTTCTTCATGGGGCCCAGCTCGGAGTCGTAGACCTTCTTGACGCCGTCGCCGAGGGACGCCTCGACGGCGCGGATGTCGCGGACCAGGCGGACCAGGCCCTGCGGCTCGACGGAGGCGGCCTGGTCGGAGCCCCACATGGCGCGGTCGAGGGTGATGTGGCGCTCGACGAAGACGGCACCGAGGGCGACGGCGGCCAGCGTGGTCTGCAGACCGGTCTCGTGGCCGGAGTAGCCGATCGGGACGTTCGGGAACTCCTTCTCCAGCGTGTTGATCACGCGGAGGTTCAGCTCCTCGGCCTTGGCCGGGTAGGTGGAGGTGGCGTGGCAGAGCAGGATGTTCTCCGAGCCGAGCACCTCGACCGCGTGGCGGATCTGCTTCGGGGTGGACATGCCGGTGGAGAGGATCACCGTGCGGCCGGTGGCGCGCAGGGCGCGCAGCAGCTCGTCGTCGGTGAGGGAGGCGGAGGCCACCTTGTGGGCGGGGACGTCGAACTTCTCCAGGAAGGCGACGGCCTCGGTGTCCCACGGGGAGGCGAACCAGGCGATCCCCTTCTCCTTGCAGTACGCGTCGATCTGCCGGTACTCGTCCTCGCCGAACTCCACGCGGTGGCGGTAGTCGATGTAGGTCATCCGGCCCCAGGGGGTGTCGCGCTCGATGTCCCACTGGTCGCGCGGGGTGCAGATCTCCGGGGTGCGCTTCTGGAACTTCACGGCGTCGCAGCCGGCCTCGGCGGCGGCGTCGATCAGCTTGAAGGCGTTGTCGAGGTCGCCGTTGTGGTTGATGCCGATCTCGCCGGTGACGTAGACCGGGCGGCCGGGGCCGGCCTCGCGGGAACCGAAGCTGCGGACGCGGGAGTTGGTGCTCATCAGGGTGTTCCTTACTTGCTGTGGGAGGTGGGGAGAGGTTCGGGGAGAGGTTCGGGGAGGGAGTCGGGAAGGGAGTCGAGGGAGGGGCCGAGGAGCCAGCCCGCGATCTCCCGGATCGCGCCGTGGCCACCGGGGACGGTGGTGACGGCGCGGGCGGCGCCGCGTACGGCGTCGTGGGCGTCGGCGACCGCGACGGGCCAGCCGACGAGGGCCAGGCAGGGCAGGTCGTTGACGTCGTTGCCGGCGTAGAGCACCCGCTCGGGGGCGATGCCCTGTTCCTCGCACCACTGCTTGAGGGCGAGGTCCTTGCGGTCGATGCCGTGCAGCACCGGCAGCCGGAGCTTGCGGGCGCGGGCGGCGACGACGGGGTTCTGCTCGGTGGAGAGGATCAGCGTGGGCAGTCCGGCGCGGCGCAGCGCGGCGATGCCGAGCCCGTCGCCCCGGTGCACGGAGACGAACTCGCGTCCGTCGGTGTCGATCAGCACCCGGTCGTCGGTCTGGGTGCCGTCGAAGTCGAGGACGACGGCGTCGACGTCGTCGAGGGTGGGCAGCGCACCGGCCGGGGCGGTGTCGAGCAGCGGGGCCAGGGCGCGGGCGCGGGCCAGGTCGTGCGGGTCGTCGATCTCCAGCACACGGGCCGGGTCGGTGCGGACCAGTTCGGTGCGGCCGAAGAAGCGGTGCTCGTGGGCACGGAAGCCGGTGACGTCCATCGCGTAGGCCGCGCCGGTCTCCAGCAGGTCCTGGGGGCGGTCCTGGCGGCGGGGGCGTACGGCCTTGTCGTGGTTGACGCCGAAGCCGCCCGGCCCGTCGAGGTTGCCGGGGGTGCCGTCGCGCCAGACGAAGCCGTGGAAGGGGGCGACGGTGACGGCGGTGTCCGCGCCGTCCCGGGCGACCGCCTCGGCGACCCGGCCGATGTCGTCGGCGAGCAGGAAGGGGCTGGTGCACTGCACGAGCAGCACCACGTCGACCGTGGTCCCGGCCCGCTCCTCGAAGGTGTCGAGGGCGTGCAGGACGGCTGCCTCGGAGGTGGCGGTGTCCCCGGCGATGGCGGCCGGGCGGGTGACGACCTCGGCGCCGGCGGCGCGGGCCGCCGTGGCGACGGCCGCGTCGTCGGTGGAGACGACGACGTCGGTGACGGCGCGGGCGGCCAGGCAGGCGCGCACCGCGCGGGCCACGAGCGGGACGCCGCCCACGCGGGCGAGGTTCTTGGCGGGCACCCCCTTGGAGCCGCCGCGCGCCGGGATCACGGCGAGCACCCGGCGCGGCACGGCTCCTCGTTCGGCGGGCCAGTGGGTCATGGGTAGCGCTCCTTGAGAAGTGGTCGGGGTGTTCACAGCTCGCCCATCCGCCGGATCACGGGGGCGACCCGCTGGACGCCGTGCCGGTAGGCGCCGCGGGCGGCCCGGCGCACGATCTGCCGGACGGGTCCCGGTTCCGCGCGGGTGGCGGGGGTGCCGGGCAGCGGGGCGCCGTCGGGGCCGAGGTGGTGGCGGGCGAGGATGCCGGGCAGATAGCCGGGCGCGGTCTCGGGGGTGTAGTAGGGGTTCAGCGGCGCCGCCGCGCCGGACCGCTCCAGCAGGGCGGCGATGCGGGCGCGGGCGGCGTCGAAGGCGGTGGCGTACGAGCCCTCTCCGGCGGCGACGCCCTGCCGGTCCAGCCAGCCGGGGTCCGGCTCCGGGCGGTACCCGGCGTCCAGGCGGTCCCAGGAGGTGAGGCAGCCGGAGCCGAGGAAGTGGTGGTTGCCCAGCGCCTCGCGCACCCCGAGGTCGGTCAGCACGGCCGTGGGGATACGCCGGTGCAGGGACTCCAGGGCGGCGGTGGAGCTGACGGTGACCAGCAGGTCGGTCCGGTCCAGCACCTCGCCCATGTGCCCGTACACCAGATGCAGGTTGGCGGGCAGCTCCCGCCCCCGGACCAGCTTCTGGTACGGCAACTCCTCGATGTGCGTGGTGTGTTCTCCGGGCTTGGAGCGCAGCTTGAGCAGCACCTCGCGCTCGGGGTGGCGCCGGGCGTGGGCGATGAGCCTCTCCAGCAGGTAGGTCCGGTCCGCGCGGTTCTCCGGCACGGAGGGCTGCGCGGCGAACGTCACGGTGTAAGGCGCCCGTTCACCCGCGTACGCCTCCCCGCCGAGGAACGGCAGCGCGACCTCGGTGACCGCGCCGGCGTCCGCGCCGACCCCCTCGTACACGGCCCGGAACCGGTCCGCGTCCTGGGCCGAGTTGGCGAGGACGAGGTCGGCGCCGTGCCGCAGCAGCAGGCCGTCGGCGAGCTTCTCGTAGACGACACCGACATAGCCGGTGACGACGACCGGGCGCGGGCCGCTGCCCCAGGCGTGCCGGAGGCCGTGCAGCATCGCCTGCACACCGCCGCCGACCAGGGCGAGGACGAGGATGTCGTAGGACTCCCCGGTCATGGCGCGCAGGAACTCCGCGCCGGTGACCTCGCGGAGCGAGTCGGCGGTGGCGCCGGTCTCGGCGAGCTGGCGCGGCGTCGGGGTGGCGCGGCCCCGCAGGAGGTAGCCGTCGAGCCGTCCGGCAGCGGCGGGAGCGATACGGCGCGCGGTGAGCGCGCCCCACTTCCACCGGGTGTCGGAATCGGCGAGGACGGCGATCCGCGGGGACTTCGTTGCACTGGCTGGCACACCGAGGACGCTAGGAAGCGATTCGTAGGTCCCGCCCAACCCGAACTCAACAAACGGTTAACAGCACATCGACGAATGGGGATTCGGGCCCGGATCGGGGCTGGGGAAAGCCCGGTTCACTGCTTCGCCACGCGTCGTTCACCCGATATCAAGACGAGCGTCGACCCGAATGCCGGGCCCCGCCCTAACGTCCTCGGCGTGGTCAAGCTCTCGGTCATCGTGCCGTTCTACAACGTGCAGCAATACGCGCCGGACACATTGAGGAGTCTTCGCGCGAACGCGCGGGACGATTACGAGTTCATTCTCGTGGACGACTGTTCCCGCGACGGGACACCGGGCATTCTCGAGCGCGCCGAGCGCGAACTGCCGGGCGCCGTCCTGGTCCGGCACGAGCGCAACGGCGGGCTGGCGACCGCCCGCAACACCGGTATCGACCGGGCGCGCGGCGAGTATCTGACGTTCCTCGACGGCGACGACTGGCTCGCCCCCGGCTACTACGACCAACTGGTCTCCCACATGGACGAGCTGGGCTGCGACTTCCTGCGCACCGACCACGTCCAGTGCACCGCGCGGGCCCGGTCCGTGCACCGGGTGCCGCATGGCCGGCGGGGTGTCGTGCTGGACCCGAGGGCGGCGATCCTGCCCGCGGACCGGTCGACCTCGGTGGACTACGCGTACGCCTGGGCCGGGATCTACCACCGGCGGCTCGTGGACCGGGGGTTGCTGCACTTCACGGACGGGCTGCGCACGGCGGAGGACCGGCCGTGGATCTGGCGGCTGCACCGGGAGGCGGAGTCCTTCGCCGTGGTGGGGCTGCTCGGGGTGTTCTACCGGCGCGGGGTCGCCTCCTCGCTGACCCAGATCGGGGATGTGCGGCAGCTCGATTTCCTGCGCGCGTTCGACCAGGTCATAGCGGAAACGGCCGCCGACCGGGATGCCGATTCTCTGCTGCCGAAGGCCGTGCGCACCTATTGCGCGATCATTTCCCACCATCTGGGAAGCATCGAAAGGTTCGAGCCCCCGGTGGCGAGAAAACTGAAATCCCTGAGCGCGGCCGCCTTGCGGCGCATGCCGCAGGACGTGCTGAACGAGGCGCTGGACTCGATGGACCTGGAGCGCGCCACCCGTCTGCGCCGGCTGCGCCGCCGCCCCTCCCCCGCCGGGGCCGCCGCGTGACCACCCAGATCTTCCAGGCGTCCACGCTGTACGGCGTGGCCACACTGGCCGCCGCCCTGGACTCCGGCTGCTTCGCCCCCGCCGACCGGCGAATCCTGCTGGTCTGCAACAACGCGGCGACCCCGGAGACCACCCCCGCGCTCGACGGGATGCCCGGCTTCGAGCGGCTGCGCGACCGCTTCGACGACGTGCTGTCGTACAACGAGACGATCCATCCCTTCCATCCCGGCGGCTGGCTGCCCCGCGTCGACGACATGCCCCTGTGGGAGCGGTATCTGCGCCACGAGTGGCAACTCGGGCACGACAGCATCGAGTTGGCGGTCGAGTCGATCCAGGTCAACCCGTCGCTGGCGCTCGCCCAGATCTTCACCGGCGCCCCGGTCACGGTCTACGCGGACGGCCTGATGAGCTACGGCCCCACCCGCAACAAGATCGACCCGTTGGTCGGCACCCGCGTGGACCGCCTGCTCCACCTGGACCTGGTGCCGGGCCTTCAGCCGCTGCTGCTCACCGAGTTCGGGGTCCCGGCCGAGATCGTGCCGACCGCCGCCTTCACCAAGGCGCTGGCCGAACTCGCTTCCACAGGCGACGAGTTGCCCGCGATCGAGGAACCCGCGCTGCTGCTGGGCCAGTACCTGTCCGCGCTGGACATCCTCACCCCCGACGAGGAGGAGGCGCTGCACGTCCGGATGCTGCGCGGCACGGTCGAACTGGGCCACACCCGCGTGGTGTTCAAGCCGCACCCCACCGCACCGGCCCGCTACGCCCGCACCCTGGAGGAGGAGGCGGAGCGGCTCGGGGCGGACCTCACGGTGCTGGACACCCCGGTGCTCGCGGAGGTGCTGTACCAGCGGATGCGTCCGGCGCTGGTCGTCGGCTGCTTCTCCACCGCCCTGCTGACCGCCGCCACGCTGTACGGCCTGCCCGTGGCACGGGTCGGCACCGGCACCCTGCTGGAGCGGCTGGCCCCGTACGAGAACAGCAACCGGGTTCCGGTCACCGTGGTCGACGCGCTGCTGCCCGAGCTGGGCGACCGGGCCGCGGTCACCGAGGGGCGGCGCGGGATGGAAGTCGCCGAACTGGGCGAGCTGGTGCGCGCGGTGGGCTTCGCCATGCAGCCGAAGATCCTGCCCCGGCTGCGGGCCCACGCCGAGAGCTACCTGGCCCGCCACGCCGACCGGGCCACCCTGCGCTATTTCAAGCGGCGGCGGCTGACCGTGCTGGGGCTGCCCGGCGGGGTGCCCGCGCAGCTGGCGTTCATCCCGCGCAACGCGACCGTCCGCCGGGTGGCTCGCCGGGCGCGCGGGCTGCGCCGGGCCCCCCGCGGCTGAACCCCGCACCCCTTTCGCCGACCGACTCACGTGTTGCCGACCGACTCACGCCAAGGACCCCGCAGATGACCGCCACCTCGCCGCTCGCCCCGCCCGCCGGCCTCTCCCCGCCGGTCGCCACCGGGGCGCGGGGGCGGCTGCTCGCCCTGGACGGGCTCCGGCTCGTGGCCGCGCTGATGGTGTGCCTGTACCACTACGCCGGACGCGGCGGCACGATCTCGGAGTCCTGGCACCAGAGCCCGTCCGAGGTCTTCCCCCGGCTCTCGCAGGTGGCCCCCTACGGCTGTCTGGGCGTGCAGTTCTTCTTCGTGATCAGCGGTTTCGTGATCTGCATGAGCGGCTGGGGCCGCACGCTCGGCGACTTCTTCCGCTCCCGCGTGGCCCGGCTGTACCCCGCGTACTGGGTGGCACTGGTCCTGGTCACCGGAGCGGCCTTCGTGCTGCCGGTCGTGGTGCACCCGGTGCGGGCGGACGAGTTCCTGGTCAACCTGACCATGCTCCAGCAGCCGGTGGGCGCCTCCCGGATACTGGGCGTGTGCTGGACGCTCTGGGTGGAGGTCCGGTTCTACGCGCTGTTCGCCCTGTTCGTGGTCTGGCGCGGGGCGACCTACCGGCGGGTGGTGCTGTTCGCCTGCGTATGGACGCTGGCCGCCGCCGTCTCCACCACCGCCGGCAACGCCCTCACCGACGCGCTGGTCATGCCGGAGTACGCGCCGTTCTTCATCGGCGGACTCGCGCTCTACCTGGTCCACCGCTTCGGCAGCAGCCCGCTGCTGTGGGGCCTGGTGGCGATGTCGTGGCTGCTCGGGCAGAGCGCGGCCGTACGCGGGCTGTGGCATCCGGGGGCGCAGGGCGACTTCACCCGGCATCCGGTGGTGATCGTCGCCGTGGTCACGCTGGCCTTCGCCTCGGTGGCGGCCGTCGCGCTGGGCTGGACCCGGTGGGCGTCCTGGCCCTGGCTGGTGACGGCGGGCGCTCTGACGTACCCGTTCTACCTGGTGCACGAGCACCTGGGCTGGTTCGCCGTACGGGTGCTGCACCGGGGGCTGGGGCTCGCGCCCTGGCCGACGCTGGGGCTGACGGTGGCGGGGATGCTGGTGCTGGCGTGGCTGCTGCACCGGCTCGTGGAGAAGCCGCTGGGGCCCCGGCTGCGCAGGGCGCTCAAGAGCTGAGTTCGGGCGGCGGCCCTCAGCGGATGCCGTACCGCGCCTCGATCCCGGCGACGATCAGTTTCAGGCCGTCCTCGAACTGCTCGTCGTAGCCGTCGAAGAGCAGCTTCCCGGCCTCGGCCGCGAGCGGGAACTCGGCCAGACGGCGGCCCCGTTCCTCGACGTCGTACCCCTCGCGCCGCTCGCCGGGCAGCGGCCGTACGCCCTGTTCCTCGGTGACGAAGCCGATCGTGTACATGTTCGCCGTGCGCATCGCCTGCACGGACTGGGCCAGGGTGAAGCCGGCGCCGGTGAAGACGCGCAGGTGCGACTCCATCGCGGGGGCGTGCTCGGTGCCGGTGAAGCGGGAGCCGCTGAAGACCTTGGCGCCGTCGCGGTAGCCGGTCAGCGCGGTGCGCAGGCCCCGGCACGCCGCGAGCAGCCGCTCCTGCCAGGTGTCGGCGGGGTCGAGCACCGCGCCGGCCGCCATCCGCCGGTACATCTCGGTCGCCATCTCGTCCAGCAGCGCCTGCTTGTCCTTGAAGTGCCAGTACAGCGCGGGCGCCTTGACGTCCAGCTCCCTGGCGATGGCGCGCAGGGTCAGCCCGTCCAGGCCGGTCTCGTTCAGCAGCCGCAGCGCGGTGTCCGCGACCCGGCGGCGGTCCAGGGGCGCGCGTCGTTCCGTACTCACGCTTGACAGCTTAACAACGTTAAGGGCAGTCTCGGGAGCGACGGCACTTAACGGCGTTAAGGAGATCTGCCATGAATGCCCCGATGGATGTGGATGTGCTGGTGGTGGGGGCCGGTCCGACCGGGCTGACCCTCGGGGTGGACCTCGCCCGGCGTGGGGTGGGCGCGCTGGTGGTGGAGCGGGCAGACACCCTGTTCCCCGGTTCGCGCGGCAAGGGCATCCAGCCGCGCACCCAGGAGGTCTTCGACGACCTCGGCGTGCTCGACGCGATCCGCGCGGCCGGTGGCCCGTACCCGCCCCGGATGGTCTGGCGGGACGGCCAACAGGTCGGCGAGCGACCGATGTTCGAGCCGGTGGAGCCGACCGAGGGCGCCCCGTACACCGAGCCGCTGATGGTCGCCCAGTGGCGCACCCAGGAGGTGCTGTACGCCCGGCTGACCGGGCTGGGCGGCCGGGTCGCCTTCGGCCGCGAGCTGACCGGCCTGGAGCAGGAAACCGACGGCGTGACCGCGTCCTTCGCGGACGGTACGACGCTGCGCGCGCGGTACGTGGTGGCGGCCGACGGGGGCCGCTCGGCGGTGCGGCGCGCGGTGGGCGTCGGCATGACCGGGGAGACGGTGGACCCGAGCCCGTTCCTGGTCGCGGACGTGCGGATGCGAGGGCTCGACCGGGAGTACTGGCACGCCTTCCCCGGCGAGGACGGCACCGGTCTGATGCTGTGCCCGCTGGCCGGTACGGACGACTTCCAGCTGGCCGCGCGCCTGCCCGAGGGTGCGGCGCCCGACCTGTCCCTGGAGGGCCTGCGCAAGCTGGTCGGCGCCGGTACGCATCTCGGCCCCGAGGACGTGACCGAGGTGCGCTGGGCCTCGGAGTTCCGGCCGCGTGCGGCGCTCGCGGACCGGTTCCGGGTGGGCCGGGTGTTCCTCGCCGGGGACGCGGCCCACGTGCACTCCCCGGCGGGCGGGCAGGGCCTGAACACCAGCGTCCAGGACGCCTACAACCTGGGCTGGAAGCTGGGCGCGGTGCTGCGGGACGGCGCCCCGGACGCCCTGCTCGACACCTACGAGGAGGAGCGCCGCGCCAACGCCGCCGCCATGCTGGACCTCTCCACGGGGGTGCACCGGGGTGAGGTCCAGCGGGGGAAGGCCACGGTCCAACTCGGCCTGAGCTACCGGGAGTCAGCCCTGAGCGAGGAAGCCCGGGCGGAGCCCACCGGCGTACGGGCGGGCGACCGCGCCCCGGACGGCACGGTGGACGGCGTTCGCCTCTTCGACGCGTTCCGGGGCCCGCACTGGACCCTGCTGGGCGCCGAACTCCCCGGCGTACGCTCCCTGCCGGCCGCGTACGGCCCCGGCGTCTTCCTGATCCGCCCCGACGGTTATGTCGGCTGGGCGGGCGACTCGACAGAGGGGCTTGGCAGCTACCTGGCCCGCGTCGGCCTGAGCTGACCTATCCCGCGGCCAGCGACAGCTTCACCGCGAAGCCGAGGAAGAGCACCCCGGCCGCCGAGGTGGCCGTCGCCGACAGCCGCCTGCGGCGGCGGAACGCGGCGGCCAGCTTGGAGCCGCTGAAGATCAGGGCGGTGAGGTAGAGGAAGCTGGCGAGCTGGGCGAAGGCGCCGAGGACGACGAAGGACAGCGCGGGGTAGGCGTAGGCCGGGTCCACGAACTGGACGAAGAAGGCCACGAAGAACAGGATCGCCTTGGGGTTGAACAGGCTGACCACCAGCGCCCGCCGGAACGGCCGCTCGGCCTCAGGACCCTCCTCGGCAGCGGCCTCCGCCACCACCGGCGCCCGCCGGGTACGCCACATCTGCCAGGCCGACCGCAGCATCCCGATCGCCAGCCAGGTCAGATAACCGGCCCCGGCGTACTTCACGATCCCGAACAGCACGGCGTTGGCCTGGAGCAGCGAGGCCACCCCGGCCGCGGACAGCGTCATCAGCACGGTGTCCCCGCACCACACCCCGGCGGCGCCCGTGTACCCCGCCCGCACCCCGCGCCGGGCGGCGACGGACAGCACGTACAGGGAGTTGGGCCCCGGAAGCAGAATGATGAGCAGCAGCCCGGCCAGGTAGGCGGGGAGATCGATGACGCCGAACATGGGAGCGAGTGTCGCACGGAGCCGCCGGAGGGCTCAGCGGGCGTCCGGTGGCTGATACGTCCCCCACACGAAGCGCAGGGTGTCGCACACCTCCCCCAGGGTGGCGCGGGCGCGCAGGGCTCGCTTCATCGGCGGCAGGACGTTGGCCGTGCCCTCGGCCGCCTCGCGCAGCTCGACCAGGGCCGCGTCGGCCGCCCGGCCGTCGCGCTCCGCGCGCAGCCGGGCGAGGCGTTCGCGCTGGCGGATCTCCAGGCCGGGGTCCACGCGGAGCGGGCTGTACGGCTCCTCCTCGTCCAGCCGGAAGCGGTTCACGCCGACGACGACCCGCTCCCCGGACTCGGTCTCGCGGGCGATCCGGTACGCGTTCCGCTCGATCTCGCCCTTCTGGTAACCGAGTTCGATGGCGGCCTCCGCCCCGCCCAGCTCCTCCACCCGGCGCAACAGCTCCAGCGCGGCCCGCTCCACGTCGTCGGTGAGCCGCTCCACGGCGTACGACCCGGCGAAGGGGTCGACCGTCGCGGGTACGTCGGTCTCGTGGGCCAGGACCTGCTGGGTGCGCAGGGCGAGGCGGGCGCTCTTGTCGGTGGGCAGCGCGATGGCCTCGTCGAAGGCGTTGGTGTGCAGGGACTGGGTGCCGCCGAGGACCGCCGCGAGCGCCTGCACGGCGACCCGGACGAGGTTCACCTCCGGCTGCTGCGCGGTGAGCTGGACCCCGGCGGTCTGGGTGTGGAAGCGCAGCATCCACGACTTCGGGTCCCGCGCCCCGAACTCCTCCCGCATGATCCGGGCCCACATCCGGCGCGCGGCACGGAACTTGGCGACCTCCTCCAGCAGGGTCGTACGCGCCACGAAGAAGAAGGACAGGCGCGGCGCGAAGTCGTCCACGTCCATGCCGGCCGCGAGCGCGGTGCGGACGTAGGCCACGGCGTCCGCCAGCGTGAACGCGATCTCCTGCGCGGGCGAGGCACCCGCCTCCGCCATGTGGTAGCCGGAGACCGAGATGGTGTTCCACTTCGGCAGCCCGGCGGCGCAGTACGCGAAGAGGTCGGCGGTCAGCCGGAGCGAGGGGCGGGGCGGGAAGATGTAGGTGCCGCGCGCGATGTACTCCTTGAGGATGTCGTTCTGGACGGTGCCGGTCAGGCGGTCACCCTTGATGCCCCGCTCTTCCGCCACCAGCTCGTACAGGAGCAGCAGCACGGCCGCCGGGGCGTTGATCGTCATCGAGGTGGAGACCCGGTCCAGCGGGATGCCGTCGAACAGCTCCCGCATGTCCTCGATCGAGTCGACCGCCACGCCGACCCGGCCGACCTCCCCGTGCGCGAGGGGCGCGTCGGAGTCGTGGCCCATCTGGGTGGGCAGGTCGAAGGCGACCGAGAGTCCGGTGACCCCGTGGGCGATCAGCTCCCGGTAGCGCGCGTTGGACTCGGCGGCGGTGCCGAAACCGGCGTACTGGCGCATGGTCCAGGGGCGCCCGGTGTACATGGTCGGGTACACGCCACGGGTGTAGGGGTACGCACCCGGTTCGCCGAGCTGGGTCTGCGGGTCCCACCCGGTCAGCGCGTCCGGCCCGTACACGGGCTCGACCGGCGTTCCCGACTCCGACTCACGCGCCATGGCTGCCTCCGGAGGAGTTCACTCCCTCCCAACGATGCCCTCTTGTTCGGCGGCGGGCGCGCGGGGGAAGCATCTCCGGCATGAGGATTCCGGGGAGAACCGCCGCCCTGTTCGCCTCGGCCGCCGCCCTCGCCGTGGCGCTCGGAGGGTGCAAGCCGCCGCCGGAGGGGGCCGACGGGAAACCCCGGTACCCCGTCCACTTCGACACACCGTCCGCCCGCCCGCACACCGCTGCGGGCACGCGGGTGCTCTTCTCTCGCGGGGACAGCGGTACGGGCGTGCGGGAGCTTCAGGCCCGGCTGCGTCAGGTTCAGTGGCTGAACGACGGGCCGACCGGGGAGTACGACGACCTCACCGTGGAGGCCGTCAGCGGCTTCCAGGGCAAGCGCGGGTTGCCTCGTACCGGCCGGACGGACACCGTCACCTGGCAGCGGCTCCAGGCGATGACGCACCGGCCTGGCAAGTGGGAGCTGTATCTGATGGGCGGCCAGCCCGCCGCCGCGCCCGACCCGCGCTGTCTGACCGGGCGGGTGCTGTGCGTGAGCAAGTCCAGCCGCACCCTGCGCTGGATGGTCGACGGACGGACGCTCACCACCGTCTCGGTCCGCTTCGGCTCGCAGTACACCCCCACCCGCGAGGGTGTGTTCAGCATCTACTGGAAGTCCCGGCACCATGTGTCGACGCTCTACGACTCCCCGATGCCGTACGCCATGTTCTTCAGCGGCGGCCAGGCGATCCACTACTCCTACGACTTCGCGGCGCGCGGCTACGCGGGCGGTTCGCACGGCTGCGTGAACGTCCGGGACGAGGGGGCCATCGCCTCACTCTTCGCCCAGGTGCGGAACGGCGACCGGGTCGTGGTGTACCGGTGAGAAGCGGTACACCGGTGAGGGGGGGGCGCGGGCGGGACCGGGGGAACGTGTCCCGCCCGCGCCGGTGCACGAGCCTTGAGGTACGGGGGGAACCCCGGCTCAGTGCGACGGCCGATGACCAGTCGGCTCACTCAGTACTGCGCCGCCGCGTCCAGAAACGTCACACCTTTCCGAAACAAATTTTCGGAAGTGACAAAGTCGCAGGTCAGAGGGGATTTGGCGGACGGAGGGGAGGTTGAGGCGGGTGCGGGTGCGCGGCTCGCGGCCGTCGCCGTCACCCCGGCCGCCTTCGCCGCTCCCGCCCTGGTCACCCTGGTTGTCGTCGTACCGGTCGCCCTTGTCGTCACCGTTGCCGGCGCTCGGACCATCGCCCGCCCCGCCGTCCGTGCCCCGCCGGTCGCGCAGGCGCTCGGAGGCGTCCGCGTCGACGGCCGCGAGCATGGCCCGGCAGTACGCCTTGACCCGCGTCGGGCTGCCCGCCAGGCCCTCCAGGGCGCGTCTGTTCCCGGCCTCCGGTTCCCGGCCGTCCCGCAGGTCGCGGCAGGCCGCCGTGGCCGCCCACCAGCGGGCGCCGGGCCGGTGGGAGGGCTCGCCGGAAGCGGGGGGCTCCGCGCGACCCGTGGCCCCGTCCGTGCCCCCGCCGCCGGCCTCCACATCGGAGTCGTCCGGGGCCGGTGCGCCAGGAGTGACGTCCGGGGTGCCCGAAGTGCCCGGCGAGGGCGCCGGGGATGCCGGGCCGCTGGGCCGGGCCGGGCTCGCGGCGGCGGAGACGGAGGCGCCGGGCCGGGGTGCGCCGTGCCGGAACGGGCCGGGCAGCACCCCGCTGCCCGCGGCCACCGCGACCCCGCCCAGTGTGCCGGCGGCCAGCGCGGCGGCGAGCCCCAGCCGGACCGGCCGGCCCCAGCGGGAGCGTCGGGCCACCGGGGCGGGCGCGCCGATCCGGACCACGCCCGCGTCGCCGCCGTAGCCGTACGCGCGCTCGCCGGGAACGGTCACGCGCGCGTCCCGGAACGCGGCCAACGCCGCTTTCTCACCCGGGAGTTCACCGAGCGCGGGCGAACCCTGGGCGGCCAGCGCGCCGAGCATCCCCGCGAGCCGGCCGGCCCGGTCACGCGCACCGGCGTCGACGGTTCCCAACGGCTCACCGCGCAGCAGACGTTCCGACGTCTCACCGTCCAGCCACTTGTCGTGCTCGTCGGCCATCACATGTCCTTCTGCGTCCGCGTACGCGTATGCGTCACACTCGCGGACCGCACCGCGCCACCGCGCGGCGTTCGCTGGGGCGGGAGCGCGTCGAGCCCTCCGGTCGATTCCGGGTCGGTGCCGAGCAGTTCGGCGAGCCGCTTCAGACCCCGGTGCGCGGCGGTACGGACGGCGCCCGCGCGCTTGCCGAGCGTCTCGGCGGCCGTCTTGGCATCGAGTCCGACCACCACGCGCAGCACGACGGCCTCGGCCTGGTCCTGCGGGAGCCGGGCGATGAGGGAGAGGGTGCCGTCGGTGGTCAGGGCCTCGATGGCCTCACCGGCGGTGTCCGACTCGGCGGCCCGGCCGGTCAGTTCGGTCTCGTCGCCGCCTATCAGCGGGCGGCGGCCGCGCATGCGTATGTGGTCCAGGGCGCGGTTGCGGGCTATCCGCGCGGCCCAGCCCCGGAACCGGTCGGCGTCACCGTCGAACCGGTCGAGGTCGCGCGCGATCTGGAGCCATGCCTCGGACGTGACGTCCTCGGCGTCCAAGTCGCCGACCAGCGTGCGTACATAGCCGAGCAGCCGTGGATGCACCGCGCGGTACACCATGCGGAACGCGGTCTCGTCCCCCGCCTGAGCCGCACGCACCGCGGCCGTCAACTCCGCGTCGTCCCCCTGCACCGCACTCCCTTTACGCCCGTCCTCGGTCGGCGCGAAAGGCACGTTACGGCCTGAAACCGCTGCTCGTCCATGTCTGTGGAAGATGCAACTGACTCGTGACACGCCCAAGGTGTGACACATGACGCGGTCATGACGCAGAACAAGTTACGGACCGCCCCGCGGTCCGCACCACGCGACGGCCGGAGTCTCTCCTGTGGGGGGTGGCGACTCCGGCCGTTGCTCTGGCCTGCGGCGCTCTGAGCACTGGCATTCTCGGCGATCCACCGCCCCTTACCGATCCGCTCCCCTGACAGTTTGGCTGCGGAGCGTCTCTGGTCGGATTTACGGTGTGCGCAGCGTTATGACGACCGATCAGCGAGACGGGGTGGGTGTCCGTGGATATTCCTCTGGTGGATGCGGTGGCCGCGGTGCGGGACGAG
The DNA here is from genome assembly GCF_044541565.1 of Streptomyces sp. NPDC085596. Taxonomy (NCBI): domain Bacteria; kingdom Bacillati; phylum Actinomycetota; class Actinomycetes; order Kitasatosporales; family Streptomycetaceae; genus Streptomyces; species Streptomyces sp. NPDC085596. Next base: position 291,026 of record NZ_JBITTC010000008.1, read on the forward strand.
TTGCTGGAGGCGGCGGAGCGGGCGGGGAACGATCCGCAGGTGGTGTTCGCGGTGGGCCCGGTCGAGATGGAGTTCGAGGTCGAGCTACGGGCGGACGCGAAGGCGAAGGCCGGGTTCAAGCTCTGGGCGGTGGGCGCGGAGACAGAGGCCGGGGTTTCGCGGGGGCGCACGCACCGAGTGTCCTTCACCCTCACGCCCAGGCGAGCTGACGGCACCGACGTGCTGGTGCATGCGACGCAGCCGCGGCCGGACGGGGCCGGGGACAACTCGCAGCGCATCCCGGACTGAGCCTGAGGGGGTGTGGTGGAGCGACGACGTCTGGCCGGGGTAACCGGGCCGGGTGGGCCGGGCTCGGGCTATGCGGTGGGCGGCCGTCTCGTGCTGACCTCCGCGCATGTCGCCGGGACTGCCGGCAGCCGCGTGAAGGTGTTCCACCCCGGAGGAGAGGGCAGCGCCGACGGGGCGGTGCTGTGGTGCGGCACCCCTGGCGGCCGGGACGACGCAGCGCTCGTCCTCGTCGACGACGGCCCGCGCTGGCAGCCGCCGACCGGCCCCGTGCGGTGGGGGCGGCTGGTGACGTCCCGGCCGGGTACCGGATGCGAGACCTGGGGCGTGCCGGACGTCGCCCAGCGGCCCCGTCTTGCCGTCGAGGCGGAGCAGTTGCAGGGGCGGGTGAATCCGGGCAGCGGGTTCGTCGGCAACCAGTATGTGATGGACCTGCTCCAGCACCCCCCGCAGTGGTCTTCCGACAGCACCTCGCCGTGGGGCGGCTTGTCCGGAGCGGCCATGCTGTGCGACCGGCTCCTGACCGGCGTCATCGCCTCCGACCGCGCTCACTCCGGCCATGCCCGTCTCAATGTGGTCCCCGGATACGTCCTCCACCACGATCCCGGCTTCCGTTGTGCCCTCGTCCAGTACGGCGCCGGTGAGGACCACGAGTTGGAGGCCGTGGAATTCCAGCACCTCACCGACCACACGCCGGCCGTCGGCAGTGGGGTACTGGCCTCGCCGGCCGCGCTGCTCGAAGCACGTCACCAGGTCGTGCCCTTCCACGGCCGGACAGTTCTGCTGGAGGAGCTGCAGGCGTGGTGCGCGCTGGGCGGGTTCGGGGCCTGGCTGCTGCACGGGCCCGGTGGTCAGGGCAAGACGCGTCTCGCCCACCACCTAGCCCACCTACTGGCCCCCAAACAGTGGGCCGTGCTGTGGCCGGACACCGACGCCACCACCGACCGACTACAGGAAGTCCGGCATGCGACTACGCCGCTGCTGGTCGTCCTCGACTACGCCGAGAACCGCACCGGCCAACTCACCGCACTCCTCAAGGCCGCAGCGGACCACCCCGGCTCCAGCCCGCTCAAGCTCCTGCTGCTGGGCCGGACCGGCGACTGGTGGCGCGAAGCCGCCACCGCCACGCGTCTCTCCGGTGACCTCCTCGCCATGGCGCCCACACGGCTGCTCACCGAACTCGAAGACGACCCGGCGCGCAGGGTGGACGCCTACCACGACGCCGCCCGCGCATTCGCTGTCGCGCTACCCGAGGTCAGGAACCTGCCGAAGCACGACTGGTCGGCAGCAGCCGCTGAGTTGACAGCACCGCGACTGGAACAGCACGCCTACGGCAACGCCCTCACCCTGCACATGACGGCCCTCGCCGACCTCCTCGACACCACCACCCCAGGCCACGCTTCGGCGGCCCAGGAAGCGTCGAATGTCGAAGACCGGCTGCTGGACCACGAACGCCGCCACTGGCGACACAACGCAGCCGCTCTTGGGCTCACACCAGACCTGAGCCACGCCACGCTAGAGACGGCACTGGCAGCCGCCCACCTGACCAGCGTGCCCGACCGCGACCAAGCTGACGTGCTGTGGCAGCGACTTCCCGCACTGGCCGACCAGCCCCGCGACCGCCGCGACCGGGTCACCAATTGGCTCACAAAGCTCTACCCCGCTGCTGGCACGTTTGCCGCCCCATGGGGCGCGCTTCAGCCCGACCGCATCGCCGAGCGACACATCGGCCACACCCTCACAGCCGATCCGTTCCTCGCCGACCACCTCCTCAACGGCGCCGACCCGGCCCAGCGCGAACAACTCCTGACCGTCTACAGCCGCGCAGCCGCCCACTCCGTCTTCGGGTACCGCCTAGACACCCAGCTCACCGAGCTATGCACCCGCCGCTATCCGGAGCTCTCCGAGCAGATCATCAACACCGCCACCAAAACCGACCACCCCACCCCCCTCACCACCGCCCTGGACACAACCGCCTGCGACCCCGCCGTACCACTCAACGACCTCTTGGCCCTCAGCAATCAATTCCCGCAGGCCAGCCGACGCCTGGCCACTGCCGCCGCGCACCTCGCACAGGCTCTGGTCGAACGTCATCGCTTGCTGACCGGGACGGACCCGGACGTCCATCGGGCCGACCTCGCCATGTCCCTGAACAATCTCTCCGTCCGGCTGGGTGCGGTGGGTCGGCGGGAAGAGGGCCTGACCGCCATCCAAGAAGCCGTCGGCCACTATCGCGTGCTGGCCGAACCGAACCCAGACGTATACCTGCCCGACCTCGCCATGTCCCTGAACAACTTCGCCGTCGATCTGGGTGCGGTGGGTCGGCGGGAAGAGGGCCTGACCGCCATCCAAGAAGCCGTCGCCATCCGCCGGGCGCTCGCCGAAGCGAACCCAGACGTGTACCTGGCCGACCTCGCCGTGTCCCTGAACAACCTCTCCATCGGGCTGGGTGAAGTTGGGCGGCGGGAAGAGGGCCTGACCGCCGTCCAAGAAGCCGTCCACCACCACCGAGCCCTGGCCGAAGCGAACCCGGCTACTCACCTGCCCGACCTCGCCGCTTCCCTGAACAACCTCTCCATCGGCCTGGGTGGAGTTGGTCGGCGGGAGGAGAGCCTGACCGCCATCCAGGAAGCCATCGGCATCCGCCGGGCGCTGGCCGAAGCCAACCCGGACACCCACCTGCCCGACCTCGCCATGTCCCTGAACAACCTGTCCGTCCAGCTGGGCGCGCTGAGGCGGCGGGAAGAGGCTCTGACTGTCATCCAGGAAGCCGTTGGCGTGCGTCGGGCGCTGGCCGAAGCGAACCCGGACGCCTACCTGCCCGCCCTCGCCATGTCCCTGAGCAACCTCTCCGTCCGGCTGGGTGCGGTGGGACGGCAGCAAGAGAGCCTGACCGCCATCCAGGAAGCCATCGGCATCCGCCGGGCGCTGGCCAAGGCGAACCCGGACGCCTACCTGCCCAACCTCGCCGCATCCCTGAACAACCTCTCCGTCCGGCTGGGTGAGCTGGGGCATCAGCAAGAGAGCCTGACCGCCATCCAAGAAGCCATCGACCACTACGGGGCGCTGGCCGCGACCAACCCCGCAGCCTTCGGAACGGATCTGCAACGCTGTCTGAAAGTAGCTGCTTGGTTGGAGACTCTTGGACCGTAGCGTCCACGACACCGTCGCCCAGGACTCTGAAACCAGCCCACCTCCACCCTTTGACGCGCGCCCGAAACCGCCGGACGCCCCCAGGGCATGCCATGGCACCCGGTGTCCCGAACTCCCGCATCCCTTCTTCAGCCCACCCCCGTCGCCTCCCGGCAAAGCCCCCGCAGCGACCCCTCCCCCGCGAACGCCCGCCGCGCCTCCTCCACCGGGTCCCACAGGCGGCCGTCCGGGGTGCGGAGCCAGTGGGCGTCGCCGGTCGCCCACCACTCGCCGCCCGTCTGGCGGGCGATCACCTCGCCGGTGTAGGCACCGAAGCCGCGTAGAACGCGTTCCACGGCCTCGTACGGGGGACGGTCGCGGCGGAGTTCCTCGATCACGCGGTCCACCCGCCGCAGGCTCTGGGTGGAGTAGTCGAGTCGGAGGCGGGCGCCCTCGCGCATGGTGGCGACCGTGTCCGCGGCCCACCGCACGGGCCGCGCCGCGGCGGAGGGACGGTACTCCGTCTGTGCTGTCACGTACTGAGCTATCGCAAACTGGGCTGTCACATAGGGAAAAGCGGTCCTGACCGGCCTCGCGTCACACGATTCGGCGCCGTTTCGGCAACCGGCGCAGGACCGCCCCATCGCACCCCCAGGACGGACACAGAACCCGCCCGGGGATCAGGTTTGAACTGCGAAGAGCCCGTGAAGGGCCCTTCAGCCGCGCCCCCGCGCCCGGCGCGACACCACCGCGCGCAGCACCCGGCGCCCCTCCCCGGACACGTCCACCGCGCGCCGCAGCCCCTGCGGGCCGTGCTCGGCGAGGAGTTGCAGGACGACGATCTGCCGGCCCAGCTCGGCGGCGACCAGCGGCGGCGCGTCCTCCGCGCCGTCGGCGGCCCGGACCGCCTCGTCGGACCCGGCCGTCAGCGCGCCCTCGGACGGCTCGGCGGGGTCGGCCGGGTCCAGCAGGCGGTGCAGGCGCAGCGAGGCCAGCGAGCAGGCGTCGGCCCACTCCCGCAGCGCCTCGCCGGTCCGCTCGGCCGGAGCCGACAGCAGCATCCCGCGCGCCAGCCCCGCCGCCTCGTCCTCGCCGGAACCGGGGTCCGCCGGGCCGAGCGCTGCGCACGCCTTCTGAAGGCTCTCGGACCAGTCGGAGTCGTCCACGAGATGCGCCCACAACGGGCGCAGCAACTCGTCGTCATCGACGAGCAAGGACACACACCGATCCGAACAAGCCAGCCCGCTCGCGGCCAGCCCGCGTGCGTCGGCCTGCGCGATCAGATCCTCCAGGCTCATGGAATGCCTCCCTCGCCTGGGCACCGCCTGTACGGAGCCCGCATTTCCCCTTACTGCGTGCGACGGGCCCGGAGTGTCACAGTCACCGTTTTTCAGCCAAGAGCGGCGGTCGGCAGCAGCGGCCCCTGGAGCGCCTTCTCATGCTGCATCCGGGTCAGCTTCAGGACGACCACGGCGGCGAGCACGGCGGCGACGAGATCAACGGCATAGGAGAACGCCATCACGTCGACCGACTCGCTCCGGGTCGTGAGCCGGTCGGTGAGCAGACTGACGATCCACAGCGTCCACCAGACATTGACCAGCGCGTGCCCGGCCGGCCGCCCCTGCGGCGCGCTGGCGTCCCACGCCTCGAGGACGATCCGGCGCGGGAACCAGAAGTTCACGATGGGGACGAACCAGCCGCCGATCACCCACCCCCGTCCCATGCTCTGCGAACTCGCGTCGAACACCTCGGCGTTCACCCGCACCCGCCACAGCCAGCACAGGTACACGACCGCAGTGGCGATCAGCAGGACCGCCTGCGTGCCGCTGACGATGGCCACGGTCAGGTCCGACGGCAGCCGCCAGTCGGCCCAGAGCGCGGCCAGGTCACCGGCCGCGACCAGCCCGAGCATCACCACCGTGGCCCGCCCCAGCCCGACCGGCGACCGCAGCGGCGGACCCGGCGGCACGAAGGGCACGGCCGGCGCGCAGCGGGCGCACCGCGTCTCCCCGGTGACGGCCTCGGTGCTGTGGCAACTGGCGCAGATCATGAAGGTGTTCCCCCCGTACGGCTGAAACGGCGTACGCGGCCCTCCCCAGAGCCGCGTACACACGAGCGAACACGGAAACATACGTGCTACGCCCACATCCGTCCACTTACCCCAGCCTGTTCGCCAGCTCCTTGAACTGCGGCCAGGACAGTGCCGGTTGCCCCGGGTCCCAGAGCTTCTGCACGGTGGCCCGCAGCGGCATCCGGATGCCGGACGCGACCTGGCTCTCGGTCTGGGCGTTGGGGAAGTCGCACCACACGGCGAAGGAACCGCCGAGGATCTGGCCGTCGTACCGCGCCGGGACGGCACTCGTGCCCCGGATCACGCGCGGCGTCCACTGCTGGTAGATCCGCTGGCCGGTGGGGTAGGCGAAGTCGTTGGGCTCGCCGAGGACGTAGTACAGGTACTCGTCGTTGTAGTTGTAGACCTTGCGGCCCGCGCTCAGGTAGTCCACCGGGGGCCGGGCGCCGATCTCCTTGCCGGTCCAGTAGGCGACCTGGATGTCCTTGGCGGGCTGGATCGTGGAGTCACGCAGGAAGCCGTCGTTCCACGCCCGCATGGTGCGGTCGTGGGCGCGGATGGTGTCCGCGCGGCCGTTCAGCCAGCCGGTGGTGAGGTCGGCGACGTTGCCGTTCGCGCCGTAGGCGTCGCGGGCGGCGGCGGCGAGCTGCGGGTAGGACGCCTCGGGGTCGGAGACGACCAGCGCCTGGTACTCGTCGCCGCCCAGGTTCCACTTGTCGCCCGGGAAGAGGTCCGCGTACTCGTCGAGCAGATCGTCGACGATCTTCGCGGACTCGGGCTTGGAGATGTCGATCGCGCCGCGCGTCGCCTTCCCGTTGACGTTGCGGAGCTGGAGGTCGGGGTGGGCGGCGATGACGGCGCCCAGATGCCCCGGCGAGTCGATCTCGGGCACGATCGCGATGTGCCGGGCGGCGGCCAGGTCGACGATCTTCTTGACCTGCGCCTTGGTGAGATGGTCCTTGGAGACGATCTCCGGGTGGGTGGTGGACTGGATGCGGAACGCCTGGTCGTCCGAGAAGTGCAGTCCCAGCTCGTTGTACTTCAGATCGCCCAGTTCGCGTATCCGGTCCTCGATCCAGGTCTCGGAGAACGGTTTGCGCGCGATGTCGAGCATGAAGCCGCGTGACGGCTTGGCGGGCACGTCCTTCACCACGCCCTCCGGGGCGGTGCCGCCGCCGTGGACCTCCTGCTTGAGGGTCCGGGTGCCGTAGAAGACGCCCGCGTCGGCGGGCCCCTCGATGTCCACCCGGCCGTCGCGCACGGTCATGGTGTACGACTCCGGGTTGCCGCCCCCGCCGAGGCCGAGCCGGACGTCACCGGCACGGGTGTCGTTCTTCTCGCCGCCGTAGTCGAGGCCCAGCTCACCGGCTATGAGCTTGCCCTCGTCCGCCAGGGCCGGGTCGGTGACCACCACCCGGCCGCCGTCCTGCGGCTTCCAGCCGGGCCCGCGGGCCGCGGTGTGCTCGCGCACCGCCGGGATCGTCCGCGGCGCCTTCGACATGGGGTACGAGCGCGTGGGCGAGGGGGTCGGTGTGGCGGCCGCCTGCCGTGAGGCGCCGACCGCGTCCGGAGCCCCACCGGAACCACCCCCTCCGGATGACGCCCACACTCCGACGCCCACCCCGGTCACCACGGTCCCGACGACCGCGGCGGCCATGATGGCCCGCTTCCGTTTCAGCTGCCGTGCCGGAGCACGGTGTCTGTGCTGGCTCACTCTCCCAACGTACGACCGAAACGCCGTTCATTCGTCACTGAGACGCTCTGAAACTCTCCCGTCCGAGTGAAATTCAGGCATCCGTCGGACACACAGTGACCACTCTCGATAACGTGTCGGCACATCCTTCACAGCTCCCCCTGCCGCCCCCTGTCATCACGGCTCCCCCATGCCGCATCCAGTGACGCGAGGACCCACACTGCCTGCGCACCGTTCGCCGTATCTCCCGACCGCGCTCGACGCCTTCAACCTGGCACCGGCCGAGGAGGCCCGCGCGCTGCTCCTGCGCTGTCTGCGCAACGCCCGCTGGGCACACCGCCTCGCCGAGCACCGCCCCTACCCCGACCTGGCCGCCCTGCTGGCGGCGGCGGACGAGGCGGCCTACGACCTGCGGGTCGTCGACCTGTCCGACGCCCTGGCGAACGAGTCCCTGCCCGAGCTGCCCGAGGACACCTACTCGGCCGCCCACACGGCCCTGAGCGCGGCGCACGCCGCCTACGAGGCCCGCTTCGGCCATGTCTTCGTGATCGCGCCGGGCGGCGCCTCCCCCGAGGAGGCGCTGGACCGCGTCCTGGAGGGCATCCGGTCACGATTGGCGAACGATCCGGAGGACGAGCGGGTGGTCGCCGCCGAGGAGCTGCGGGGCCTGGCCCGGCACCGGCTCGCGGCCCATCTGGGCGGCGTGAGCACCCGCGCGACCAGCCACTACGCGCCCCGGCACGGCGTATAGCGGACGAACCGTCCCGGATACCCACGAGCCGGAGAGCCACAAGCGGCCGGATCACCCGAAACAGGCCCCCCGTCAGACGCACCACACCTCATGGATACGATGCTGAGGGCCGGTGGACCGTACCCGGCCGGGCCCGACCGACAGTGAAGCCGGCGCGGCCCTTGTCCCCGCATCCGGAGGGTTCTTCCGTGCCGGCTGGAACGCTGTACCGCGGCCGGGAAGGTATGTGGTCCTGGGTGGCTCATCGAGTCACCGGCGTCCTCATCTTCTTCTTCCTGTTCGTTCACGTGCTGGACACCGCCCTCGTGCGTGTCTCCCCAGAGGACTACGACAAGGTCGTAGCCACGTACAAGACACCGATCGTCGCGCTGCTGGAGTACGGCCTCGTGGCCGCAATCCTCTTCCACGCGCTCAACGGTCTGCGCGTCATCGCTGTCGACTTCTGGTCGAAGGGCCCGCGCTACCAGAAGCAGATGCTGTGGAGCGTCCTCGGCGTCTGGATCATCCTGATGGCCGGCGCCCTGTACCCGGTCCTCGGCCACGCCGCTCGTGTCCTGTTCGGGAGCTGACGCCGATGTCCACCTCTGAGATCAATCTGACGGGCTCCTCCGCGGACGCCGCCGAGGACGCCTACGCGCTGTCCCTCGACGCACCGCGCTCGCGCACCCGTACCAAGAAGACCCCGAAGTCCACACGGGGCAACTTCGAGATGGCCGCCTGGCTCTTCATGCGCCTGTCCGGCATCGTGCTGGTCGTCCTCGTCCTCGGCCACCTGCTGATCCAGCTGGTGCTGGACGGCGGCGTCTCCAAGATCGGCTTCGCCTTCGTGGCCGGCCGCTGGGCGTCCCCGTTCTGGCAGGTCTGGGACCTGCTGATGCTGTGGCTGGCGATGCTGCACGGCGCCAACGGCCTGCGCACGGTCATCAACGACTACGCGGAGCGCGTGAACACCCGCCTGTGGCTCAAGGGCCTGCTCTACACGGCCACGGTGTTCACCATCCTGCTGGGCACGCTGGTGATCTTCACCTTCGACCCGAACATCCGCTAGGCACGGGGCTGCGAGAATCATGAAGATCCACAAGTACGACACCGTCATCGTCGGCGCCGGTGGCGCGGGCATGCGCGCGGCCATCGAGTCCACCAAGCGCAGCCGCACCGCCGTGCTGACCAAGCTCTACCCCACCCGCTCCCACACGGGCGCCGCGCAGGGCGGCATGGCCGCCGCGCTGGCGAACGTGGAGGAGGACAACTGGGAGTGGCACACCTTCGACACGGTCAAGGGTGGTGACTACCTGGTCGACCAGGACGCCGCCGAGATCCTGGCGAAGGAGGCCATCGACGCCGTCCTCGACCTGGAGAAGATGGGCCTGCCGTTCAACCGGACGTCCAACGGGACGATCGACCAGCGGCGCTTCGGCGGTCACTCCCGCAACCACGGCGAGGCCCCGGTCCGCCGCTCCTGCTACGCGGCCGACCGCACCGGCCACATGATCCTCCAGACGCTGTACCAGAACTGCGTCAAGGAGGGCGTGGAGTTCTTCAACGAGTTCTACGTCCTGGACCAGCTGATCACCGAGGTCGACGGCGTCAAGACGTCCTCCGGCGTGGTCGCGTACGAGCTGGCCACCGGCGAGATCCACGTCTTCCAGGCGAAGTCCGTGATCTACGCGTCCGGCGGCACCGGCAAGTTCTTCAAGGTGACGTCCAACGCGCACACCCTGACCGGTGACGGCCAGGCCGCGTGCTTCCGCCGGGGCATCCCGCTGGAGGACATGGAGTTCTTCCAGTTCCACCCGACCGGCATCTGGCGCATGGGCATCCTGCTGACGGAGGGCGCCCGCGGTGAGGGCGGCATCCTCCGCAACAAGGACGGCGAGCGCTTCATGGAGAAGTACGCGCCGGTCATGAAGGACCTCGCGTCCCGTGACGTCGTCTCGCGCTCGATCTACACCGAGATCCGCGAGGGCCGGGGCTGCGGTCCCGAGGGCGACCACGTCTACCTCGACCTCACGCACCTGCCGCCGGAGCAGCTGGACGCCAAGCTCCCGGACATCACCGAGTTCGCGCGCACCTACCTGGGCATCGAGCCGTACACGGACCCGATCCCGATCCAGCCCACCGCGCACTACGCGATGGGCGGCATCCCGACCAACGTCGAGGGTGAGGTCCTGTCGGACAACTCCACCGTCGTGCCGGGTCTGTACGCGGCCGGCGAGGTCGCCTGTGTCTCCGTGCACGGCGCCAACCGCCTCGGCACCAACTCGCTGCTGGACATCAACGTGTTCGGCCGCCGCGCGGGCATCGCCGCCGCCGACTACGCCCACACCGTGGACTTCGTCGAGCTGCCGGAGAACCCCGAGGCGATGGTCGTCGCGCAGATCGAGCGGCTGCGCGACTCCGCGGGCACCGAGCGGGTGGCCGACATCCGCCGCGAGCTGCAGGAGACCATGGACGCCAACGTCATGGTGTTCCGCACCGAGCAGACGATCAAGACGGCGGTCGAGAAGATCGCCGAGCTGCGCGAGCGGTACGAGAACGTGTCCATCCAGGACAAGGGCAAGCGGTTCAACACGGACCTGCTGGAGGCCATCGAGCTGGGCAACCTGCTGGAGCTGGCCGAGGTCATGGCCATCTCCGCGCTGGCCCGCAAGGAGTCCCGCGGCGGTCACTACCGCGAGGACTACCCGAACCGCGACGACGTCAACTTCATGCGCCACACGATGGCGTACCGCGAGGTGGGCGACGACGGCTCGGAGACCGTGCGTCTCGACTACAAGCCGGTCGTCACGACCCGCTACCAGCCGATGGAGCGTAAGTACTGATGGCTACCCCTGTTCTGGACAAGGCCGAGGCGGCCGCCGCCGCGTCCCCCTACATCACGGTCACCCTCCGCATCCGCCGGTTCAACCCGGAGGTGTCGCCGGAGGTCCACTGGGAGGACTTCCAGCTGGAGATGGACCCCAAGGAGCGCGTCCTCGACGGGCTCAACAAGATCAAGTGGGACCTCGACGGCACGCTGACCTTCCGCCGTTCCTGCGCCCACGGCATCTGCGGGTCCGACGCGATGCGGATCAACGGCAAGAACCGTCTGGCCTGCAAGACGCTGATCAAGGACATCAACCCCGAGAAGCCGATCACGGTCGAGCCCATCAAGGGCCTGACCGCGCTCAAGGACCTCGTGGTCGACATGGACCCGTTCTTCCAGGCGTACCGGGACGTCATGCCGTTCCTGGTCACCAACGACACCAACGAGCCGACCCGTGAGCGGCTCCAGTCGGCGGAGGACCGCGAGCGCTTCGACGACACCACGAAGTGCATCCTGTGCGCCGCGTGCACCTCGTCGTGCCCGGTGTTCTGGAACGACGGCCAGTACTTCGGCCCGGCCGCGATCGTGAACGCGCACCGTTTCATCTTCGATTCGCGTGACGACGCCGGCGAACAGCGCCTGGAGATCCTCAACGACCGCGACGGCGTGTGGCGCTGCCGCACGACCTTCAACTGCACGGACGCCTGCCCGCGCGGCATCGAGGTCACGAAGGCGATCCAGGAAGTGAAGCGGGCGCTGATCACGCGTCGCTTCTGAGACTGTTCTGTGAGGGCCCCGTTCCGGTTTCCGGAACGGGGCCCTTTGCCGTCGGCGGACACGTTCGGGTGAAGGTGATCGTTCGGGACGCGGGCGGACAGCGCGGCCTACGATGATGCTCTCGACCAGCCCCTGGGAGGCATCGCGATGTCCGCAGCATCCGTAGAGCAGCCCTTCGCCGACGACGAGCCGTTCTCGCTGACGGCGATCGCCGCCGAGATCATGGAGCGCCATCCGGGCTACCGCGTCGAGATCATCGGAGGCCACCTCCTCGTGACACCGTCCCCGGATGCCCCGCACGCCCGTGCCCTGACCGGCCTCATGCGGCCGTTCCTCGCGGCCGGCCTGTACGGCGGCGAAGCCGATGTAGTCCAGAACGTCTCGATCTGGCTCCCCGGAGGCGAGGACTACGCCATCCCCGACCTCGCCGTCGTGGACGGTGACATCGACGACCACCTCATCGAAGGCACCGCGTACGACCCGGTCTGCTTCCGCCTCGTCCTCGAAGTGACCTCCGGCAACTGGAAGGACGACCTGAAGACCAAGGTCGGCGCCTACGCCCAGGCCAAGGTCCCCGTCTACGTGGTCGTGGACCGCAAACACCAGCGCCTTCACGTCCTCACCGAGCCCGCCGAGGGAACGTACGGCACCCACCGCATCCACTCCCCCGGCGAAACCGTCGACCTCCCCGACTCCATCGGAGCGAAGGTCACCCTGGACGTGGCCGCGATCATCGAGGCGGGACGCCCCCGTCGCTAACCTGACGGGATGTCAGACGACGAAGCGCATGAGTTGCTGGGGTTCGACAACGTTGTACTGCCCGTAGGGGATGTCGGGGAGGCCGTCGCGTTCTACGAACGGGCGGGATTCACCGTGGGGTTCCGGTTCGACGAGGGTGGGATCGCGCTCCTGAGGGTCGGCGGGGAGACCCCCGGCATCCTGTTGCGGTTCGAGGAGGGGCTCGGGCATCGGCCGCCCTCCTGGCCCGCGCCGCGCCTGTGGCTGGAGGTGCCGGACGCGCGGGCGGCGGCGCGACGGCTGGCCGAGGCGGGCATCGGGCCGCTGGACGAGGCGATGTCGACGGCGACCGGACGGACCGTCGAGTTCGCGGACCCGTGGGGCAACGTCTTCGGGTTCACCGACTACACCAAGCGCCCCGAACTCGCCCGCAGGGCTTGAGATCCAGACCTCACCCGACTTGGTTGAACACGTTCAAAAACAGGGCTACAGTCATGCCTGTCAGCGTTTTGAACGCGTTCAAGAAGGGGTGGGGCATGGACCGCACCGTCATCGCCTACGTGATCTATCTGGCCGTCAGCATCGGGCTGACCATCTGGGTGGCCCGCACTCTCAGCCGCAACGGCCGGATCTTCCTGGCCGACGTACTGCACGGCAACGAGAAGCTCGCCGACGCCGTCAACCACCTCCTGGTGGTCGGCTTCTACCTCGTCAACCTGGGCTTCGTGGCGCTCTATCTGAGCGACGACAGCACCATCGAGGACACCCGGGGCATCTTCGAGGCCCTGTCGGCCAAGCTCGGTGTGGTGCTGCTGGTGCTCGGCGCGATGCACCTCGGCAATGTCTTCGTGCTCAACAAGATCCGCCGGCGCGGCCTGATGGAGCGGGAGACGCAGCCGCCCGTCGCCCCGCAGGGCTGGGTCCCGCCGACGGCCGGGGCGTGAGCGGCGCAGTGGACCGGGGTGTCACGAGCACCCCGGTCCGGGGGCTGACGGTCCTCTACGACGCCGAGTGCGGCCTCTGCACCCACCTGCGCGACTGGCTCGTACGGCAGGCGCAGCTGGTGCCGCTGGAGCTGGTGGCCGCCGGGTCGGCCGAGGCCCGGACGCGGTTCCCCGGTATCGACCCGGCCGGCACGCTGGAGGAGGTCACCGTGATCGGGGACTCCGGGCAGGTGTACCGGGGTGCGGCGGCCTGGGTCGTGGTGCTGTGGGCGCTGCGCGAGCACCGCCCGCTGGCCCACCGGCTCAGCTCACCGACCGGCGCGATCCTGGCGCGGGGCGCGGTGCTGGCGGCGGCGAGGTACCGGGGCGCGCAGTGGGGCGGGCAGGGCACGTACCGTCGTACGGACGGCTGGCGGTACCTGCCCGAGCAGGGCTGGGTGTACGACCCGCCGTCCTGCGCCGACGGCTCCTGCCCCACTGACTAGGCTCTCCTATCGTGCCCGCGAAGAACGACGGCCCCGAGGCCGAACCCCAGAGCAAGTCGGAGCAGACCCGTGCGCTGATCCTCGAGACCGCGATGCGGCTGTTCCAGGAGAACGGCTACGACAAGACCACGATGCGGGCCATCGCCAAGGAGGCCGGCGTCTCGGTCGGCAACGCCTACTACTACTTCGCGGGCAAGGAGCACCTGATCCAGGGCTTCTACGACCGGATCGCCGCCGAGCACCAGGTGGCGGCCCGGTCGGTGCTGGAGACGGAGACGGACCTGGAGTCACGGCTCGCGGGCGTGCTCACCGCGTGGCTGGACATCGCGGAGCCGTACCACGAGTTCGCCGTGCAGTTCTTCAAGAACGCGGCCGACCCGGACAGCCCGCTGAGCCCCTTCTCCGCGGAGAGCGAGCACGCCCGCGAGCAGGCGATCAGCGTGCACCGGGAGGTGCTGGCGGGCTCGAAGTCGAAAGTCTCCCCCGAACTCCGGGACGCCCTGCCCGAGCTGATGTGGCTCTCCCAGATGGGCCTGGTCCTCTACTGGGTCTTCGACCGTACGGAGAACCGCGAGCGCAGCTACCGCCTGGCCCGGCGCGGCGCCCGCCTGACCGCACGCGGCGTGGCCCTGTCCCGCTTCCGGGTCCTGCGGCCGCTGGTCCTGGAGGTCCACGAACTCTTCAACGACTTCCTGCCGGGCATGACGAAGGCGCTGCCGGCGCCGCGAAGCAGAAGCTGATCTCGCGGCGAGTCATCCCTGCGGAGGGCGGGGGTACACGGTGGGAACCCGAACAGTTCGCACGAGAAGAGTGGTGCCCGTCATGGCCGAGACACAGGATGTCGTCGATCTCATCCTTCAGGACCACCGGCGCATGGAGGACCTCTTCCGGCTGATGCGCAGCGTCGAGGCCGACCGGGCCGCGGCGCTTCAGGAGTTCTCCGGCTTGCTGATCGCCCACGCGCTGGCCGAGGAGGCCAAGGTCTATCCCGCCCTGAAGCGGTACTCGAACATCGACAACGAAGAGGTCGAGCACGGCGAGCACGAGCACGACGAGGGCAACCAGGCCCTGCTGAACCTGCTGGAGGTCGACGAGGTCGGCTCCGAGCAGTGGGACGCCAAGCTGGAGGAGCTGGTGGAGGCCATCACCCACCACACCGACGAAGAGGAACGCACCATCCTCAACAGCGCCCGCGAGAACGTGGCGATGGACCGGCGGGAGGAGCTGGGCGCGGCCTTCTGGGAGGAGCGCGGGCACCTCCTCAAGACCGACTGCGGCTCGGTCGAGAACCTGCGCCGGATCGTCGGCGCCTGACCCCGGCCGGATGACGAACACGGCGCCTGACTATAATGCAAGAAAGCTTGCATTAAGAGTGGGAGGGAAGCCGTGGCCGAGAAGCCCGTCCGGCGCCGCCCCGGCGGACGCACCGCCCGGACCCGCGAGAGCGTGCTGCGGGCCACGGCGGACGTGCTCCTGAACGAGGGCTACGAGCAGCTCACCATCGCCCGCATCGCGGCCGCCGCGCAGGTCGCCGAGACGACGGTCTACCGCCGCTGGCCGAGCAAGGCACACCTGGCGGCGGACGCGCTGGCCGAGCTGGCGGGAGCGGAGAACCCGATCCCCGACACGGGCACGCTGGAGGGCGATCTGCGCGCGCTCCTCACCCAGGTGGTCGGGCTGGTGGAACGCCCCGAGGTGCGGCGGGTGATCCGTGCCGTCGTGTCGCTCGCGGCGGACGACGACGAGGTGGTGCGGGCCAAAGAGGCGTTCTGGGCGGGCCGGTTCGCTGGAGCGGCAGCCATCGTGGAGCGGGCCGTCGAGCGGGGGGAACTCCCGGCGGACAGCGACCCGTACGAGGTGATCGAGGACCTCGCCGCCCTGGTGTACTTCCGGCTGCTCGTCACCGGGCTCCCGCTGGATGGCCGGGTCGTGGACCGCTCGGTCCGGCTCGTGCTGAGCCGTCAGGACGGGCAGGGGAAGGGAGAACAGTCGTGAGCGATGCGGTACCGGCCGTGTACGCGGTCATCGGCGGCCGGCGAGTGGGCCGTGACGAGGTGCTCGCATGGGAGGCGGCGCGGCTGCCGGTAGCGGCGGCGAAGATCGGGCTGCCGGTGCCGTTCGGGGATCTCGCCCGGCAGCGGGCTGCGTTCGCCGAGGCCAAGCTCGGGCTGGGAGCCGATGAGATCAAGCACCGGCTGCGACGGGACCTCCGTACCGGGGACGCCGTCGCGCGTGCCACCAGCCTGCTCTCACGCGGACGGCGGGCCACGTCCGTGTGCGAGCTGGAGGTGAGCGGCGGGAGCGCGGCGGAGTTCGTGCGGTGGTTCATGGACACATCCCGCGAGGACTACGTCCACTCCATGACGGCCGCCCACCCCGACCACTTCCTCATCCAGGCCCTGCCCGACGAGCGGCAGGAGGTGATCGAGACGACCGGCGGAAGCCCGCTGCCCACCCGATTCCTGGTCGACTACGGGGACCTCTCGTCGCTCACCACGCCAGCCGACCCCGATGCCGACGCCCAGGCCGCGGGCGTCGCCCTCACCGCCGGGGGCCTCCCCATCGGCGGCGTCCGCCACGAGTTCCGGGACATGCCGGGAGGCTTCCGCGCACGGCTGTGCGTCGAGTTCCCACGGGTGACACTCCCCCACATCCTCTCCGAGCACCGCCGCCATCTGGCGATCGAGTTCTCCAACTGGGTGGAGTCGGCGTTCCGCGTCCACTGAGTCAGCCGTGCAGGAGGTCGCGCATCTCCCAGGAGTGGCCGGGGTCGTGGCCGGCGAAGAGTGTGCACGCGTCGCCGTCCTCGGCGGGGGCCTCACAGGGGGCCAGGCGGACGAACCTGTAGTGGTCACCGTCCCACTGGACCCAGAGCTGGGTTTCGCGGTCGATCTCGCCGAGGTGGTCCGCGTGGGGGCCGTCGTGGCTGGCGTCCAACTCGCAGGTGAAGTACGTCAGTTCGTGCGGGGATAACTCGGCGGGGTCCTCGCCGGTGGCCTTGAGGTGCCGGATCAGCTCGTCGCGGGGCGGGCGGCCTGGATGGTTGCAGTGCCTCATGGTGCGCTCTCTGGTGGGCTCGACAGGTACGGCGAAGCACGAGGCTTCGCCGTCGTAGTTCCTAGGCGCTGAGCCCCACGTCCGGGGGAGCGAAGTAGGCACCCGTCAGGAAGGTGCCGGCGAAGGTGCCAGGGCCGTGCCGGGCATCGAGCCACGCGGTGATTCCTCTGGTGTCGCCGCTGATCACGGCGCTCAGGAGGAGATCGTGCAAGTCCTCTTCCTCGTGCGGTGCGAACTCGGAGAGGAAGACGGCGTACCGGCGGTTCACTCCCGCTTCGTAGCGGCGAAGCCTCTCGACATAGCCGGCCACCTCGTCGACCGGCTCCTCTTCACGCCCGGCCGTGACGTCCTCGTCCGACAGCGTCCCTGTCACATCCCGGAACGCGATTTGGCCCAGCGGGTCATCCGGCTCACGGATGCCGAACCGCACTGCCGTCTCGCGGGTGATGCGTCGGGCCTCCCGGTCACAGGCGCCCTCCATGACGATCCCGAGGTTCCGGGTGTGTGGGCTGCCCAATGGGTCGGCGGCGGAGTAGGACTGCCCGGAGGGGCGTCTGAAGTTGATCCCGTACTGAGTACGAGTCGGTTTCCCTCCGACCGAGATGTACCGCCGTCGGGAGCCGTAGTGCAGGCAGTCATGGGCGTACGCCCGAAGCAGGTCAAGCAGCGCCAGTCCCGGTGTCCGAGGGGTATCACCCTCCAGCGGACCGTGCATGGTCACCACCGAGAACATCTGCAAGTGGCGGTATCCCTGGTGCAAGTGGTGGAAACCGCCGAAGGCGCCCTCCCGGCGCGACTCCGCCCCCAGCAAAACACGCTGCAGTGGCAGGAGTTGCCACAAGCCCAGTTCAGCGTAGCGACAGCGGACCGCGTAGAGCCCCCCGTGGAACGCGGCCGTATCCGCACCCGTTGCCTGCCACTTCGCGAGGCGCTCCGAGGCCGGCAAGAACCTGTGGTCCGGGTGCTGGGCCGTCAATTCCGACGGATCCGACCGTAAGGCACCGAGAGCCGCCGCGACATGCTCTCCGATGACGGTCTCATTCGGCGCCAGCGGTGTCAGGCCGACGGGTTGCCCAGGATGAGCCGCCGGTGAGAGTCCTGCATTTCCTCGGGCAGTGAGTCCGGGTTGAACCACTGTGCCTCCAAAATCTCGAAGTTGTCGATCTTCAGGGTTCCTCCGGTGTGCAGTGCTTCATAAGCCACCTCGACCCGGAGTTTGTATCCGCTCGTCACGCTCACCAAGCGACCGGGCTTCACCTCCAGCCCGGTTTCCTCCTTCACCTCCCGCACGACGGTGAGCGGGAACTCTTCACTCTTGACGGCGTAGCCGGTGGGGAGCCCCCAGGGCCTCTCCGGGGGCCACATGCGGTGCTTGAGAAGCAGCACCTGACCGGCGTCGTTGCGTACTACTCCGGTGACGCCGACCATGAATTTGGCGTGCGCGAACCACAGAACCCGCCACTGCAGAGGGCCGCGAATAAGACGCCAAAGCCGGGCTACCAGTCGTTTCATCGTGCGCCTTTCCGTGGGACCACGGGCGATCCGATTGCGCGCCCGCAGTGATTGCGCCGAGTCTGTCAGTCGCGGTGCTCGTGATCACAGATACTCACCCCGGCTTCGCGCGTTCGCGCATGCGGTGAGAGCGTTCAGACGCTGTTCTGGAGTCACGGGCTGAACGTCCATGGGGTCGGCCTGCCATGACTGACCCCCGGTCACCGGCCGTAAGCACCACTTCTGGCCACAGCACACGCCACGGAATACGGCGACGACGCCTCGTCCCCCGTCGTGAACGAGAGCGCCGACCTCGGGAACGGCTGGCTCATTCGTACGCCGTGTCCTCACCGTCTGCTCCCGACGGGGTGGAGTCTGGCCTTCCATCACTTGGCCCTTTGCTGTCGCCGCTGGTCTCTTCACCTCTAAGCAACCGCATGAGCACGCTGCGCGGTAGCTTGGTCGCCGGAGCGGGACTTGAAAGCCTTGAAAGTTCGTGGGCGGGGAGTCGTGGCGATGGGCGGCAAGGAACCGAACGACGGGTTGGCCCGGCTGATCAGTGAGGCCGGCTGGACGCACGCCCAGTTGGCGCGGGCCACGAACGCCATAGGGACGGAGACGGGTACTCCCTTCCGCTATGACGAGTCCGCCGTCAGCCACTGGTTGAGCGGCACCAATCCCAGGGAACCCGCTCGATGTTGCATCCTTGAAGCACTGCGAAGGAAGCTGAACCGGTACGTCACCTACGCGGAAGCAGGGTTCCCGCCGCCCAAGCACGACCGCCCTGCCGCCGGAGGTGACACGGTGGAAGGGCTGATCGAACTGGGTAGGCAGGACATGGACCCGTCCCGGCGAGGCGTCCTGGGGGTCGGGCTTTTCTCGGTCGCGCTCACCGTCCCCGGATGGCAGGACGTGCTCGGGCGGCTGGAGGCGTTCAAGACCGGGCGGGCGACGCGCATAGGGATGCCGGAAGTCGACATGGTCATCGACATGACGGCCAAGATCTCCGAGCTGGACGACCAGTTCGGCGGCCGTCACGCACGGCCGATGGCCGCCGCGTTCCTCGTGAACACCGTCGCCGGCTATCTGCACGCGGACGGCCCCGAGAAGGTACGCAGAGCCATGATGGCCGCCGCGTCGGATCTCAGTTACCTGACGGGCTACATGGCCGTGGACGAGGGTCTGCACGGCCTCGCTCAGCGCTACTACGTCAAGGCCCTCGAACTCGCGGGAGCGGCGGACGACCACCTGACGTACTGCACGACGCTGCGGGGCATGAGCGTCCAGGCGGTCGATCTCGGCCACGGGTCGAAGGCCATGGCCCTCGCGGACGCCGCCGCTGCCGCCTCCCCCGCCGCCGGCCCCCGGATGCGGGCGTTCCTCGCCGGGCAGCAGGCGCACTCCGCGGCGCTCCTAGGCGACCGCGCCATCGCCCTGCGGCACATCCGTGAGGCCGAGGCGGAGATGGACCGCGCGGAGAGCAGGGGAAAGCCGTTCGGCTCGTACGACCCCTCGTCGCTCAACTACCACGTCTCGCAGGTGCGTTACGAGCTGGGCGACGTGGCGGGGTCGGTCGAGGCGATGGAGCAGTCGGACCAACTGCGCTTCGGCGTGTACCGGCGCGCCCGCGTCCGCCACCGCGCCACCCTCGCGGAGCGGCAACTCCGGCTGGGGCACCTCGAAGCGGCGTGCCGGACGTGGCGGACCGCGCTCGACGAGTGGCCCATGGTCCAGTCCGGACGCGCCGACGACCGTATGCGCACCATGGTCAAGCTGATCAAGCCGCACACCGGCAACGCCCACGCCCGATCCCTGTACGACCAGGCGCGGGCCACGCTGCCCGCGTCCATGCACTGAGAAGGTCTCCGCGTCAGACGGAGCCGGACGGCAACGCACCGAGAACCGCCGCGAGGCCGTGCGGGTCGCGGCGGGCGATGTTGTGGCCGACGGGGATCTCGTGGACCCGCCAGCCCGGGTCGTTGCGCAGCCGTTCGGTCAGGGGCACGAACGGGCTGCCCGGCCACGCGCCGCCGCTGATGAACGTGCGGCCGAGCGCGGGGTGGGGGTTGCCTCCCAGGCTGATCGACTGGACGAAGCTTGCCAGGGGGTGCGGTCGCGCGCGCGGGTCGAGTCCTTCGGGGACCGCGACCCATCGACCGTCGGTGCGGGCGCCGGCGATGAACGACTCCCGGAAGGTGTCGCTGGTCAGCGACCAGCATGAATCGCCGTCGTCCGGGACGTATGCGTCGATGAAGACGAGCTGATCGAGGCGCTCGCCGAGCCGGTCCGCGACACCGGCGATCACCATCCCGCCGTAGCTGTGCCCGCAGAGCGCGACGGGCGTTCCATCGTCACGGTCGATGATCTCCGCCACCTGGCCAATGTGGGCGTCGAGGTTCGGTGGACGGTCCGCATCGAGCGGGCCGTCCGGCTCCAGCCCCGACAGGGTCACCGCCTCGACGTGGTGACCGTCTCGGCGCAGCTCGGCGGCGACCGAGTCGAACACCCAGCCACCTTGCCAACCACCCGGCACCATCACGAACTTCACCGCGTCATCGTAGGTCGAGCGGAACCCGACGAGTAGAGCTGGTGATCGCCCTCCTCGGCACGCTCGGCCGGCGAGAAGCACCTCGTTGCCCACAGGTGGCGACGCTTCGCGGCGTGTCGGACCGGTGGGCCCGTACCGGGGCGGAAGGGTGTCCATCCGGACACACCACCAGGGAGAGCGAGCGATGCCCGAAGTCACCACCCCGTACGCGACCGGCACACCCTGCTGGGTCGATCTGATGGCGCAGGACCAGCAGGCCGCGCTGGACTTCTACCGTGACCTGTTCGGCTGGCAGGGCGCGCCCGGGCCGGCCGAGTTCGGCGGCTACGCGGTCTGCGAGCTCCAGGACAGGGCCGTGGCCGGTATCGGCCCGACGATGGCGCCCGAGGGCGCGCCGGAACCGCCCACCGTGTGGACCAGTTACCTGGCCACCACCGACGCGGTGGCCACGCAGGACCAGATCGTCGCCGCGGGCGGCACTCTGCTCGCGCCGGTGATGGACGTCGGCAGCCTGGGCCGGATGCTGGTCGCCGCCGACCCGCAGGGCGCGGTGTTCGGCGTCTGGCAGCCCGGCGACTTCTTCGGCGCGGGCGTGGTCAACGAGCCCGGCGCCCTGACCTGGAACGAGCTGCACACCAGCGACGTGGAGGCCGCCACCGCCTTCTACGGCGAGGCGTTCGGCATCGAGATCATGCCGGCGGCGGGCCACGACTCCTACTGGGAGCTGCACGTGGGCGGCCGGACGGTAGGCGGCGCCACCCTCCTCGCCAACGACCCGCCGGGCACCCCGGCCCACTGGCTGACGTACTTCGCGGTCGACGACGTGGACTCCACGGTGGACGCCCTGGTCCGCCGCGACGGCAACGTCCTCGTCCCGCCGTTCGACATGGCCGCGGGCCGCATGACCGTGGTCACCGACCCGCAGGGCGCGCCGTTCGCGATGATCAGGTCGACCGGTTCCTGAAGCGGCGCTCCAGTGCTCTACGCGTCTCTTCCGGATCTCGCATGGTGACCGGCATGCACACGGAAACCTGCGATCCGGCCGAGTCGGCCACCCTCCGCGAGATCCTCGCGTCCCGTGCCGGGCGGTACCGCCGGCCGGCTGGGAGGCGGTGCGGGTCCGGGTTGCGGTGCTCGAGCGGGGAAGGCCGGGCGACGTCCTCCTTGACCCGCTCAGCCGTGCCCGGCCCCGGCAGCCAACCACTTCGCCGGGGATGACGGATCGATCCTCCGGGGACGGGCAGGTCGAGAGGCGAGAGGCTGCAGTTGGCGCGGCGCGGTGGCGTGTGCGTCAGCCGGTGCGGGCGGGTTCATCAGCGGTGGTCTCGCCGCTGCGGGGGTAGCGGGCCCGCATGGCGGGGCTGGCGGCGGGGCCGGCGGCGAACACGTAGGCATGGCTGTCGTCGAGGGGGCGGCCCGTCTTGGCATCGACGACCACGGGGTCGACTTCTTCGCCGCTTGTGGTGTCGATGAGAATCATGCTGCGCTGCTCGGGAGTGAGGCGGGAGTTGCCCCACGCCGCCAACGTGATGATCACGGGGCGCAGGGAGCGCCCCAGGTCGGTCATGACGTACTCGTTGCGGACGGGGTTGGTCTGGTAGGGACGGCGCTCCAACAGGCCGTCCGCGACCAGCGTCTTGAGGCGTGCGGTGAGCATGCTGGTGGAGATGCCGAGGTTCTCCTGGAACTGGTCGAAGCGGGTGTACCCGTCGAAGGCGTCGTGGAGGATCAGCAGCGTCCACCATTCGCCGACGTGCCGCACAGTCGTGGACAGCGGGCATTCGAAGTCTTCCGCCCTGATCCGGCTTGCCAAGTTGACCACCTCCGCAGAGTTACTGCTAAAGTCGAAGTTGCTGGCTTCTATTTTAGCAGTAACGACGGGTGCGGCCCCCTCTTCAGCCCGCACCCGGGAACGGAACACATCATGGCCACCCCCCTAGGCGAAACCGGCGACTCCCTGAAGGGGCGACGCGCCCTGGTCACCGGCGGCACGAAAGGCGTCGGTGCGGCCGTCGCGCGGCGCCTGTCCCAGGCCGGCGCCACTGTGCTGGTCACCGCGCGCAGCCGCCCGGACGACATGGCCGCCTCGGAGATCATCACCGCGGACCTGGCCACTTCCGAGGGGGCTGCCACCGTGGTCGACGAAGCCCTCCGCCGCCTCGGCGGCGTCGACATCCTGGTCAACAACGTGGGCGGCTCCAACGCCCCCTCGGGCGGGTACGCGGTCCTGACCGAGGACGACTGGGCCAGGGAGCTCAACGTCAACCTCCTCGCCGCCGTCCGCCTGGACCGCGGCCTGCTGCCCGCCATGACCGAGGCCGGACGTGGCGCCATCGTGCACATCTCCTCGATCCAGCGCCGCATGCCGCTGTGGGACGGCACCCTCGCCTACGCCGCCGCCAAGGCCGCACTGACCACCTACAGCAAGGGCCTCGCCAACGAGGTCGCTCCACTCGGCATCCGGGTCAACTCCGTCAGTCCCGGTTTCGTCCAGACCACCGCCGCCGACCAGCTCGTCGCCCGCATCGCGGAGAACGCCGGCACCACCCACGAAGCGGCACTGGAGCAGCTCATGGACTCCCTCGGCGGAATCCCGCTGGGTCGCCCCGCCCGCCCCGAGGAAGTTGCTGAACTCGTCGCCTTCCTCGTCTCCGGCCGCGCCTCCGCCATCGTCGGCGCCGAGCACGTCATCGACGGCGGCACCGTCCCTACCGTCTGATTGGGCGGCCCCCCCCCCCCCGGGCGGGCGGCGCCCACGCCCCCCCCGCCCGCCGCCCCCCCGGGCGGGCCGGGCGGGGCCGCGCCG